>CAVSPU010000009.1:0-106645 GCA_963729815.1 uncultured Acidobacteriota bacterium | reverse complement strand
CTCGTTTCCAAATTTGAGTGTGTGACGGTCAAGTGCGCGAGGGGCCGAAATCAGCCGACTGTCACAGAATTGTCACAGTAGACCGCATAAAACAGGCAAAAATCAGAAAAATCCGGCAAATTGAAATTCGCCGTGCCTGACGGCTGGCAAAGGGATTTAGTTGAATTTTGTTTCAGTTAGAGAAGTTGCGATTTAGCGTTAGCAAACCGCCGCCTTCAGCCTCTCGGCCACCTCTCCGCGGTCGGTAAAATCGGCTGAAGCGAGAGTATAACACCATCGAGAGTCTTCCGCCTCTGCCGGAATCCGGCACATTTGAAATCCGCAACGGCACCATTCTGCCCGCGTGTGCCAGCTCATAACTCGATGTAGACTCGTAATGCTTGAAACGCTAGTCGTGAATCCACCATTCGCCAGAAAGCAGGCGCGCGTCCGCCGAGGTGAATGGAAAGGCTGAATCGAGTGAATTCGCCGTCGGTTGAATACAAGCAACGCCAGGAAGCGCGGCTCCGGACGCGCGCCGAACGCGAGCGCGTTCATATCCGGATTGGGAATTACAAACTGGTGGTCATCGTGGCGTTCTTCACGGTGGCGGGCCTCGCATTCTGGAAGCAAGCGATCTCCGGCTATTGGCTGATCGTCCCGGTCGTCGCGTACGCGGCGCTGGCGGTTTGGCATGAGTTTGCAATTCGAGCGCGGAGGCACGCGGAAATTGCCGCGGCGTTTTACGAACGAGGACTGGCGCGGATCGAAGACCGCTGGAGCGGGACGGGAGAGACGGGTGAACGTTTCCGCGACCCGAAGCACGTCTATGTCGAGGATATCGATATCTTCGGGAACGGCGGGCTGTTTCAACTGCTTTCCGGCGCGCGGACGCCGATGGGCGAGAGTTGCCTGGCGCGCTGGCTCGCCGAGCCGTCGCCCGTGGCAACGCTCCGCGAGCGGCATGCGTTGATTCGAGAGCTGCGCGAAAAAGTGGATTTGCGCGAGGATCTGGCGCTGATCGGCGAAGACATGAGGCCGCGGCTGGAGCCTGAAAAATTGGCGCCATGGGCCGAAAAGGATGCCGTACTGCCGAAATCCGGCGTGCGTGCACTTGCCATCGGGCTGGCGATTCTCGCCGTTCTGGCAATTATTTTGTGGTTCATCAACGGCGACTTCTGGCCGCTTCTCGTAATGCTTCTCATAAACGGCGCGATTTATGGATGGCTGAGGAAACGCGCTGAAGCGGCGGTCAGCGGGATGGACTGCAATGCGGAGGGCGTGGCCCTGTTTTCGCAGATTCTGGCGCGGATTGAGCGCGAGACCTTCACGTCGGAACGGTTGCTGCGTCTGCAGGCGCAACTGAAGAGTGAGCAGAAGCCGGCGTCGTATGCCATTGCGCGCCTGGCGCGGCTCATCTACTGGATCGACGCAGTCGACAGCTATGGCATGAAACTAATGAAGGTGCCGCTGCTCTATTCGGTGCAACTCGGGTACGCATCAGAGGCATGGCGACAGCGATGGGGCCAGCGCGTGCGAGGTTGGATCGACGTCGTGGGCGAGATCGAGGCGCTGCTGTCGCTCGCGGCCTATTCCTACGAGCATGCGGATGATCCGTTTCCGGAATTCGTCGAAGGCGGAAAAAAGGATGCGTATTTCGCGGGCGAGGAGCTCGGGCATCCGCTGATTCCTGTGGCGCGATGTGTCCGCAACACGGTGCGGCTCGGCGACGGGACGCGCGTGCTGCTGGTGAGCGGATCGAACATGTCCGGAAAGAGCACGCTGCTGCGCACGGTGGGAATCAACGCCGTACTGGCCATGGCGGGCGCGCCGATTCGCGGGAAATCGTTGCGCGTCTCGCCGCTGCGGCTCGGAACGCGGCTGCGGAGCAGCGATTCGCTGCAGGAGGGGCGGTCGAATTTCTATACCGAGATTCTGCGAGTCCGTCAGATCTTCGCCCTCACGGAAGGCGAGACCCCGCTGTTGTTCCTCCTCGACGAGTTGCTCGAAGGAACCAACTCGCACGACCGCTGCATGGGCGCCGAGGGCCTGCTGCGCCAATTGGTGGAGAGGCATGCGGTTGGACTCGTGACTACGCATGATCTGGCCTTGACGGAAATTACAGCGACGCTCGACGGCGCCATCCGCAATGCCCATTTCGAGGATCAGATTGCAAATGGCGAGATGAGTTTCGATTACAAATTGCGCGACGGCGTCGTGCCGAAAAGCAACGCCCTGGAATTGATGCGCTGGATCGGGCTGAAAGTATGAGTCGTGGCCAGCAGTTTTCCGGCGGACCTCAATACTCAGTAGAATTCCACTTCTTGGGTGACGCTTCTGACGAAGCAAGCCGGGGTCTCCGGATTCGAATGATTCCCTTGCTGCTAAGTAAATCTCTAGCTAGCATAGCAGCTCGATGCCGCTGGCGATCGAACACATACGGCGAATGCGCGGCGGCGCGCAGTCGCATCTGATGCGGTGCGCGGACGAGAACTATTACGTGGTCAAGTTTCAAAACAACCCACAAGGGACGCGAATTCTGGCGAATGAATTGCTCGGAACTCGATTGGCGGCGAGGATTGGGCTGCCCGTGGCGGCAGCGGCCGTGGTCGAAGTTCGCCCGGAAATGGTGGCGCTGACCGAAGATTTGGTCGTCCAGCTCGGCCGGGGGCGGGTGCCGTGCGCGCCGGGCCTCGAATTCGGCTCGCAATACCCGGGCGATCCGGCGGCGATGCCCGTTTACGACTTTCTGCCTGACGAGCAATTGCGGGAAGCTGAAAACCTGGCCGATTTTGCCGGGATGCTCGCTTTCGACAAATGGACATGCAACACGAACGGACGCCAGGCGATTTTTCTGCGCGCGGCGGGCGCCGGGCGTTACCGCGCGGTGATGATCGACCACGGATTCTGCTTCAACGCCGGGGAATGGAATTTCCCGGATGCGCCCCTGCGGGGAATTTATGCGCGCGCGCGGGTCTACGAGGGCGTGCGCGGCTGGGAAGCCTTCGAGCCTTGGCTTGCGCGTATCGAGCAGCGCGTCACCGAAGACGTGCTCGACGAGATCGCTCGGGAGATTCCGCCCGAGTGGTACAATTTCGACCAGGAAACCCTCTACCGCATGATGGAGCAACTTTTGCGCCGGCGAAAGCTGGTGCGGGAATTGATTCTGAGCGCGAAGAATTCTTCGCGTTTGCCTTTTCCCAACTGGACGTGAGCCATGCCTGAACGAAGCACGCTGACGTATCGAGTCTTGCGCTACACGCCGAACCTCGTTCGCGACGAGTGGGTCAACGTCGGCGTTCTGCTGGAAGACCCGCAGAAGCAGCGCGCCCGCGCGCGGCTGATCGAGGAAACGTCCGAGCTGGCGCGCGTCCGCAGGCTGCACCCGAACGCCGATGAGGCCCTGCTGCGCGCGTTGCCTGCGGAGTTCGAAACTCAGCTCGCCTCGACCGGCGCGAGCACGGCGTGGATCGAAAAAATGGAGCAGACGCTCTCGACCACGCTGCAGTTCAGTCCGCAAAAGGCGGTGCTGGCCGAGGATTTCGACACCGAGCTCGACCGGCTCTATCGCGACCACGTCGCCGTGCCGGCGCGGCAGGGGCGCGGCGCCGCCATTCTGGAAAGCACGCGAGCGTGGATCCGCACGCGGCTCAACGACGTCTTCCGGCGCCACCGGATTCTCGCGAAAATGGAAAAGGGGGTGCGCGTCGAGCAATTCACGCAGCCGGGCGACCCCATGCGCATCGATTACGCCTATCGCTACAACGGCACGCGCGGATATCTGCAGGCGCTATCGCTCGGCCGCGACCCGGCGCAGGCGAAAGTTCTCGCCTACACGGCCGGATGCATTCGCGCGCGGCAGGCCCACTCGGAATTCACGGCCATCACGGAAGCCGCGCCAGAACGCGAAAACCCGCGCCACCAATTTATTGCGCGGCTCTTCGACGAGCAGAAAATCACGATTGTTCCGCTGCAGCAGGTGGAGATGTTCGCCGAGCGTTTGCGGCCCCGGCTTCAATAGCGCCCGCAGCCAGATCGAATTGCTCCGTGGAATAGAAAAGCGGGGCGAGAACGCGAATCCCGCCCCGCTGGAGAGACTGGCTGGGAAGCTCTACAGGACGCTCTCGCTCCAATTTTCGAGGAAGTGCTTGACCTTCCCCATGAACTGGTGCGCAACGGCGCCGTCAACCACGCGATGATCGTAGCTCAGCGTCAGGTAAACCATCGAGCGGATGGCAATCGCGTCGTCGATAACCACGGGCCGCTTTTCAATCGTCCCGAGGCCCAAAATGGCGACGTTCGGCTGGCTGATCACCGGCAAGCCCATCAAGCCGCCGAAAACGCCCGGATTCGTGATCGAGAAAGTCCCTTCCTGAACTTCCTCGGGTTTCAGGCGCTTCGAGCGGGCGCGCTCGGCCAGGTCGTTGATGGCGCGCTGCAAGCCGAGGAAATTCTTCTCCTCGGCGTTTTTCACCACCGGAACGATCAAGCCCCAGTCGAGCGCCACGGCGATGCCGATGTTGCATTCGCGGTGGAAAACGATGTTGGTGCCGTCCACCGACGAATTTACCGTGGGGAACGCGCGCAGCCCTTCGACCGCGGCGCGAATGAAGAACGGCATGAACGTCAGCTTCGAGCCGGTGGTGCGCTCGAACTCTTCCTTCTTCTGATTGCGCAGCTTGACCAATCCGGTGACGTCCGCTTCGTCGATCGAATACACGTGCGGCGAAACGCGCTTCGAAAGCACCATGTGTTCCGCGATCTTCTGCCGCATCACGGACATGGGCTCGACGGAATAATTTCCGAAGTACATCCTCTCGCGCGGCACGGCCGATTCGAAAGCTGCGCGCGCCTGCGCCCCTCCTGCCGCCGGTGGTGGCGGAGGCGGAACAGCAGCCGGGCGTTGCGCCGGAGCCGGCGGAGCATACGCCGGCGCGGCCGCTTGCTGGCCCCGCGCGCCGCCTTCCATGGCCGACAGAATGTCGCGCTTGCTGACGCGCCCGCCCGCCCCTGTGCCGGGTACGCGCGTCAAATCGACGTTGTTCTCTTTGGCAAGCCGGCGAACCAGCGGGGAGCTACGAATCTTTTCCGTGCCGGGCCGTTGCGGCGGAGCCGCCGTGCCTGCTGCTGCCGCCGGAGCGGGTCTCGGCGCTGGGGCAGGGCTCACTGAATCCGCTCGCGCCGCTTCCGCTTTGGTTGGCGCGGAAGCAGGCGAAGCCTTTTCGTCATCGCCCTGCTGCCTTCCCTGCTGAGCTGCCGCTTGCGGCTTTGCCGGAGCGGGAGCAGGGGCAGCCACGGCGCCAGCGCCATCGGCGTCAATCACGCCGACAACAGTTTGTATCGGCACCGTCTGTCCTTCGGAGACTTTAATCTCCTTCAGCACACCGGCCGCGGGTGACGGAATCTCGGCGTCCACCTTGTCGGTGGAAATCTCGAACAGCGGCTCGTCGCGCTCGACCTTTTCGCCGGGCTTCTTCAGCCACTTCGTCACCGTGCCTTCGAAAATGCTTTCCCCCATCTGGGGCATAATCACATCAGTCGCCATCAGTCTCTCCTTCGAGTCAAAAACCGAAACTCAATACGCGGCCAGCTCGCGCGCCGTCGAAATGATATCGTTCACGTTGGGCAGAAATCGCTCTTCGAGCGGCGGTGAAAACGGCACGGGCGAGTCCTTCGCCGTCACGCGGAGAATCGGCCCGTCCAAATCCTCGAACGCGCCTTCGCACGCGATCGCCGCGATTTCGCCGGCAATGCCGCCCGTTCGTGTGTCCTCGTGAACGATCAGCAACTTGTTCGTCTTCTTCACGGATTGAAGAATCGTTTCTTTGTCGAGCGGCAGCAGCGTGCGCAGGTCGACGACTTCCACGTCGATTCCCTCTTTGGCCAGCGTGTCGGCTGCTTCGAGTGATGTGTGCATCATCGCGGCATACGTCACGATGGTCAGGTCGCGGCCTTCGCGCCGCACGATGGCCTTGCCGATCGGCACCGTGTAATCGCCTTCTGGCAGTTCTTCCTTGATCCGGCGGTACAAGAATTTGTGCTCGAAAAACAGCACGGGGTTGTTGTCGCGGATCGCGGACTTGAGCAAACCCTTCGCATCATACGCGGTCGAGGGATAAATCACCTTCAGCCCCGGCGTGTGCACGAAATACATTTCCGGATTCGCCGAGTGAAACGGCCCGCCATGCACGCCTCCGCCTGAGGGCCCGCGCATCACCATCGGCACGGGCGCGCCCCAGCGGTAATGCGATTTGGCCACGAAGTTCGTGATCTGGTTGAAGCAGCAGGCGATGAAATCGATGAACTGCAACTCGGCGATGGGGCGCAAGCCCTGATAGCTCATGCCCACGGCCGCGCCAATGATCGCGGTTTCGCTGATCGGTGTGTCGATGACGCGCTCCCAGCCGAAGCGTTCGAGCAATCCCGCCGTGACCTTGAACGCGCCGCCATAAACTCCGATGTCTTCTCCAATCGCCACGACCGCCGGGTCGCGCTCCATCTCTTCGAAAATCGCCTGGCGAATCGCCTCGAGCATCGTGACCGGCGCCATTACTTTCTCCCCTCTTTGCCTTTCGGCCCTCGGCCAAAGAGGATGCGCGCAGCAACTTTCGCTTTGTCGGGCTGTTTCTCAGGCTGGCCGTTCGATTTCCCTGACGGCTTGTGCGCGGCGCCGATCTTTGCGGACTTCGCGCCGTTACCGCCATTCGCGCCTGCCGCGGCCGATTGTTTCGCCATGGTCGACGCCAGGTCGAAGCCACCGAAATCCGTGACTTCCCATTCCGGCTTCACGCTCGATTGTGGCGGCGTCACTTCCTTCTTCGGCCGTTTCCATTCGGCTTCAACCGTATGGCAGCCGTCGCAGTAAACGCCCTGCTCGGCAAGCTCCGCGGGCGGGAATGGCGACTTCTCGGCAATCTCGAGCGCTTCATTCAATTCTTTGTCGATGCGCGCGGCGAAGCCGACCTTCGTCTTCTCATCCCAGATTTTGTTTTCGGTGAGATATTTCTCATAACGCGAGATCGGATCACGCGCTTCCCAGTATTCGAACATCTTCTTCGGCACATACTCCGCCGGATCGTGCTGCGCGTGTCCCTTCATGCGCATGGTCTTCGATTCGATCAGCACGGGCCCTTTGCCCGCACGGCAACGTTCCACCGCTTCTTTCGCGGTCTGGTAAACGGCAACTACATCATTGCCGTCCACAATCGAACTTGCGATGCCGTAAGCCTTGGCGCGGTCGGCCAAATCGTGAATTGGAACTTGCTTCGCCACGGGCGTTGAATAGGCCCACTGATTGTTCTCGACAACGAGCACCAGCGGAGCGTGCTGCGTCGCCGCGAAATTCAACCCTTCATGAAACGCGCCCGTCGAAGTGGCGCCGTCGCCGACCCACGTCATGGCCACGATGTTCTGGCCGAGATAGCGTCCCGCGATGGCCACGCCCGCCATCACCGGCACGAGGTCGCCGAGCATCGAAATCGGCGAGACAACGTGCCGTCCTTTGAGATCTCCGAAGTGGCTCGTTCCGTCCTTACCCTTCGTCGGCGAATCGTAGCGCGCCATGTACTGCATCAGAATGTCGGCTGGCTTGTAGCCTTTCACGAGCAAGCCGCCCACATTGCGAATCATGGGCGCGATCCAGTCGCGCTTTTCGAGAGCGTACGCCGTGCCCACAGAAGTTCCTTCTTGCCCGAGGTTGGAATAGAGGCCGCCGACCACCTTGTTCTGGCGGAACAGCCGCACAAGCTGTTCATCCAGCATGCGGTTCAATTTCATGTAGTAATAAAGGTCGAGGTGCTGATCCCTTGTGAGCGGATAGCTCATATTTTTCTGCTCCCTGCGCGGCTTCCCATTATCCTACGGCGCATCGATCCGCGATACCCGCGAGTTTGCATTCCCTCTCCCGCCCCGGAATCAGACGCTCGCATGCGCCGCTGGGGTTTCGTGTTCTTGCAAGGCTTCTTCCAGCATTTCGCGCGAAACGGGCTGCATCTCCCGGCCTAGGACTTCTCCCAGGCGCGCGACGATGCGCGGCGCGATTTCTTCACGCGAAATGGCGCGGCCCAGCAAACGCTCAAGCGACGTCGCGCGCTTATCCCGAATCCCGCACGGAACGATCAAATCGAAGTAGCGCAAATCCGTCGAGACATTGTAAGCGAATCCGTGCGAAGTGACCCAGCGGCTCAAATGCACGCCAATGGCCGCCAGTTTTTCCGGCGCCGCGCCATTCGCAGCATCGGAAGAAAAATCAACCCAAACGCCGGTCATCCCGGCTTTGCGCCCGGCCTCGATTCCGAATTCGCCCGTGGCGCGAATCATCGCCTCTTCCAGTTGCCGTACATACCACGCGACGTCACGCCGGATTGCGGCGAGATCCAGGATTGGATAGCCAACGATTTGTCCCGGGCCGTGATACGTGATGTCGCCGCCGCGATCCGTCGGCTGAAATTCAACTCCCATCTGCCGCAGCAAGTGCGACGACGCGAGCAGATTCTCCTGATGCCCGTTGCGGCCGAGCGTGATGACGTGCGGGTGCTCGCAGAGGAGCAAAACATCCGGCGCGGCGCCAACCTTTCGCGCGGCCACAAGGCGCCGCTGCAGATCGAGGGCCGGCCCATACGAGATGAGCCCGAGATCAACCACCCAGCACTTTTTGCCGTTCACACTCAATGCGCTTCTTTCTTCTTTCGGCGCGCCGCGGCCGTGAAAACCGGCTACGCGTTGATCGTCAGGCCCATCACGGAATTGAACGCGTCGCCCATCGCTTCCCAAACCGTCGGATGCGCGTGAATCATGGCCATCATGTCGTCGACCGTTCCTTCGAGCTGCAGCGCAGTCGTCGCCTCGGCGATAATTTCCGTCGAGAGCGATCCGATCGAATGCACTCCCAGAATCTCATTGTACTTCTCGTCGGCCACGACTTTGATGAATCCTTCGTGACGCCCCAGAATTGAAGATTTGCTGTTGCCGGCGAACGGGAACTTCCCTGTCTTCACTTTGTGGCCCGCATCGCGCGCCTGCTTTTCGGTCAAGCCGACCGAGGCAATCTGTGGCTCGCAAAACGTGCAGTTCGGGCAGCGCAGGCGATCGAACGGCTGCACCGGTTTTCCGGCCATGCGCCCAACCGCGATGATGCCCTCCATTGACGCCGCGTGCGCGAGTTGCGGCTGCCCGGCGACGATGTCGCCGATGGCGTACAAATGCGGCTCGGCGGTTTCCATGTAGGCCGTGGTGTGAACAAACCCGCGCTCCACTTTCGCGGCGGTTTTTTCCAGTCCCACGTTCTCCGTCATCGGCCGGCGGCCCACGGCAATCAATACTTTTTCCGCGGAAATCGTCTGCGGCTTGCCCGCCTTGTCTTTGAACGTAACCGTCAGGCCCTTCGCGTCCTTTTTCACCGATTCAACACTGGCTTCCAGCTCGAACCGGATTCCGCGTTTGCGAAATGCTTTTCCCAGTTCCGCGGAGATTTCTTCATCCTCGAGCGGCACCATGCGCGGCAGCTTCTCGAGGATCGTGACGTCGCTGCCAAATGTTTTGTAAATCGACGCGAACTCAACACCCACGGCCCCCGCGCCCACGATCACCAGCGACTTCGGTATCGACGGCATGTCGAGCATGCCGCGATTGTCCATGATGTCTTTGTTGTCGATGGTGATGCCGGGAAGCGAGCGTGAATCAGAGCCCGACGCAAGCATGATATTCGTGGCTTCAATTTCCGTTTTCTTGCCATCCTTCTCCACGGAAACGCGGCCCGGGCCCACGATACGGCCCCAACCCTGCATCGACTCGACCTTATTTTTCTTGAACAGGAATTCGATGCCTTTCGCGTGCTTGTTCACAATCTTCGTCTTGCGCGCGATCATCGCCGGCCAGTTCACCTTTACTTCTTTGACTTCGAATCCGAATTCAGACGCGCGTTGGAAGTCTTCATAAAGGTCGGCGTGGTGAAGCAGAACTTTCGTCGGGATGCAGCCGACGTGAAGGCACGTGCCTCCAAGGAACGGATCCTTCTCGATGACGACTGTCTTCAAGCCCCACTGCCCGGCGCGAATTGCCGCGACGTAGCCTCCGGGTCCGCTTCCAATGATTGCAAGATCGTATTTGGCCAAACTCTTCCTCCGTGGCGGGCATTTGGCCCGCTCGCGCTGTTATGCTGAAGGGGATTCATCGCTGCGGGACACAGCGCACCAACTTCGACCCGCGCAAACATGGAATTCTATCAGCCGCGCAGGAGTGCCGCAACCGCACAAACGCACCGCTCTCCGCTGGCTTGCGCGGCAATGCTCGCGTATGATGCCCAGCCGCGGACAGTTTGAGACCCAGAGAGTGCGCTGGCAGCTGCTGAATGAGCACATCAAAAGGAGCAACTGATGGGAATGTCCCCTGATAGCACGCCCCCCACCCCGCCCCGAAATGAACCGCACGGAATCGAAGATCGGATCGCCAAGATTTTTGTTTCTCATGACGGGATCCGCGCCGGCTGGCGATGGTTGATCTTCGTCGCCATATTCTTAGTCGCGATGACCATTGCCGTTGTCCCCATATTGGTTTTCTACATGAAACATAACCCCAGCGTGGTCCCGACAAACCTTCCATTCACGGCTCCATATGTTTTGGCGGAGGAAGCAGCGTCGGTAATCGGTCTATTTGTGGCGGCTCTGGTGATGTCGAAAATCGAGGGCCGCCCTCTTGGGCAATATGGGTTGCCGCTGCGCGAAGCGTTCGGGCGGCGTTTTTGGGAAGGCGTCGTTTGGGGCTTCATCGCCATTAGTGCTGTCATGCTGATGATTGCCGCTTTGCACGGATTCTCGTTCGGGAGGTTTGCACTTTCGGGCGCCTCCTTGGTCAGCTACGCCGTACTCTGGGGGCTTGCCTTTCTTTTGACCGGCTTCTCGGAAGAGTTTCTTTTCCGCGGCTACGGTCAATTCACTCTTACGCAGGGAATGCGTTTCTGGCCCGCCGCCATCTTCCTCTCGCTACTCTTCGGCTTGCTTCACTTGTTCAACCCAGGTGAGGTTGGATTCGGCGGATTGTCCGCGGCCTTGATCGGCTTCTTTTTCTGCTTCACGCTCCGGCGCACTGGAACCATCTGGTTCGCCGTGGGCCTGCACGCGGCGTGGGATTATGGCGAAACCTTTGTGTACGGCGTGCCCAACAGCGGCCTGGTCGCGCCGGGACAGTTGCTGAACTCGACATTTCACGGCCCGCGGTGGCTCACGGGTGGAACCGTTGGACCCGAGGCCAGCGTAGCGTGTTTCATCGTTCTCGTCTTGCTGTTCATCGTCTTCCATTTCGCTTATCCGGCGCGCCAGGCCGATTCATCACGCGCATAAAAATCTCATCAAGTAACCGATTCGGAGATTTCATCATCTAACGAACGCTTGAGCTGAGACGGCTTACTGAATTGACACCGCTAAAGCTCGCTTGTACAATCACTCGATTTACTTGAGGGGGAAAACCCTCTGAGGGCCTGAACTGTGGATAAGAAGAGACTGGACTACTACAAAAAGAAGCTTCAGACGCGCCGCGAAGAACTCGTGAAAGCAATCGCGCGCACGGGCCAGGAAGGCCGCGAAGCCGACGAGGATCCTACCGTGGATCTCGCCGACAAGGCGGCGAACTCCTACACAAAGGAATTCCTCTTCGGCCAAACGCATAACGACCGTGCCCTCCTCGCCATGGTCGATGAAGCCCTTACGCGCATTCGCGAGGGAAACTTTGGACTGTGCATCCAGTGCCAACAGGAACTCCAGCAGAAGCGCCTGGAAGCTGTGCCGTGGACTCGCTACTGCATCACCTGCCAGGAAAAGCAGGAACAAGGCCTGCTGACCTAGCTCAAGTTGTCTGATTTACCCGCCATGAACTCTTGATCAGGGTCGACGTGTGATCTTCAATTCGATTCTACCCAGCGCATAGTTGCCGAGTTCCCCAGGCCATCCCGCCGACATTCCTCTGTTCAGTCGCTGTAAAATGGTATAGATTTTAGCCTTCCCGTATCGGTAAATAAGTGCCTCCGTGATATTTCGCGACGCCATCGATGGCCTCTCGTCGGTGTTGTTTCCGGCGCCGTGCCAGATTTGCGATGAAATCCTGACCACGGCAAGTCTGCTGCCCATTTGTGACCAATGCCTCTCCTCGCTCAAGCCGTTTCGCGGTCCTTGCTGCGCGTCGTGCGGCCGGCCATTTGTTTCTGAGGTCGCTCTCGAGGCGGCGGAACCACTGTGTTTTGCATGTCGGCGCGGGGTCTACGCATTTGAGCGCGCGCGCAGCTATGGCGAATACAACGATCCAATGGCGCGTGCCATCAGCCTGCTCAAGTACGAAAAACTTACTCGCCTCGGCGGGTGGTTCGCGGCGCGCCTGGAAGAACGCATTCGATCCGAACCTGAAATCTTCTCCGCGGATGTCGCCGTGCCGGTTCCATTGCATCCGGCGCGCCTCCGCGAGCGCGGCTACAACCAGGCCGAACTGATTGCCCGCCCGCTCGCTCGCAAGCTGAAACTTCCGCTTGGCTCTTACCTCCTCGTGCGAACCAGGCCTCGGCAGGCGCGCCTCTTGTTGTCGCGCAGGGAGCGCTGGCTTACTGTCCGTGGCGCTTACGAAATCCGCAAAGGGGCACGTGTTGACAACCTTCGTGTCTTGCTGGTAGATGATGTATTTACGACGGGCGCGACACTTGATGCCTGTGCCCGCGCTTTGAAGGCCGCCGGAGCCAAGACCGTAACCGGGTTGACGGTGGCCAGAGTGGTTTCAAGCGGGAGCGCATTTTCCGGCAGGATGGGCCAACAGATCCCAACCACAGGGGTTCGCGCTGCATCCAAATAGTTTGTGCTAGGATTGTGAGTCAGCGCTTCTCAGGTACTTCTCGAGAAGCGAACGAATTCGAGCTCAACATGGATCACCGCCACAAACCGGCGAACGTCCTCCGTCCACGGCCGAAGATTTCGATTGCCGGGAGTTTCTCTGGCGCGAACACAGCTCGCGCTGAGCAAATTCCCCCGCCCCGGCGCGCATCGTTGATGCAGGCTCCAGTTCTGGTCTTGAACGCAACGTTTGAGCCGATCAACGTGACGGCGGTGCGACGCGCGTTGGTGCTGATGCTCAAGGGCGTGGCGCAGGCGGAAGAGACCCAAGCCGGTGAAGTTCATTCCACGACGAGAGCCGTCCCTGTGCCGTCGGTAATCCGGCTGCTCAGTTATCGCCACATTCCGCAGCAGAGCCGGGCGCTTTCGCGAAAGAACATCCTATTGCGTGACCGCAATACATGCCAGTTCTGCGGCTTGGCATTTTCCACTTCCGAGCTTACCCTGGATCACGTCCTGCCCCGCTCGCGCGGCGGCCGCTCATCCTGGGAAAATTTGGTCGCCTGCTGTTATCAGTGCAATAACCGCAAAGGTGACCGCACGCCGGAAGAAGCCGGTTTGAAATTGGCCCGCCGGCCTCGGCCCTTTACGCTCCATACGTCGCGACAACTGATGCGATTGATTGGACACAAAGACGAGAAGTGGCGGAAGTATTTGTTCTACTGAAAATCGCGGACACCGCTGCAAACCCTTTGTCTCGAGCCGCTTGAGCTGTTTTCTCGCATTCTTTGGCAACCTTTGAGAATTACGCGCATCTATTTAATTAAATCACTTCTAGGACACACCCCGGGAAGCAAGCGCAGGGCAACCTGAGGCTACTTCCCTTCTTCTTTTCTGGCCCCTGTCATCCGCAGTCCAATCGCTATCTACTGACGAAAAACCACTCTCACGCCCCGGCGCCAGTTCTCGTTCAACCCGATGCGTGTGACCTGCATTTCCGGTGAGAGATGGCGTGATATGACCTCATTTGCGGGATGAAATCGCAGGCTCGGAGCTACGAGCCAGACCAGCGGCGCGTCCTGCTTGAATTCGACGCCTGAAAAATATCCGTAGCGCTGGAAGTCGCCTTCGACGAGATGCCGCCTGACGCGCAACCAATAATCCACGGCCTGAAGGGGAAGCTGTAGATCTTCTGACGCTTTTAATTCAATCACCACCAGCCGCCCGTGCCGCGTGACGCCGAGCAGGTCAATCACGCCTCTGTCGCCCGCCGCGAGCGCTGGCACTTGGGAATAAAAATGCCGCGCATCGAGCTGGGCATCCAGCCGCGAAGGATCCGCGCGCACGACCGCTTCGAGCCAGTGCTCCGGAGCGGCGCGATAAAGCGGATCATTCGTATTCGTAGCCAATGGGCTGCGTTTCAATGCAAGTTCCCGAAGCAGAGTCTTCAGCTTCGCAATTTCCCTATTCTCGAGTGGCCGGCGCTCATCGCCGATACCGAAGAAAATTTGTCCCTGATCCCAGCGCGCGAATTCCAGGCCGCGAAAACGGAAGGAAACTTCGCGCGTCGCGAGCGGCACGGACACTTCGATTGAATCCGGCTCTTCTGGCAGAAGCGCGCGGATCCGATCGATGGCGTCGCGAGCCGCGGCCACCGTCATCTCAATTACCCGCCGCGGAGTGAGCCAGCTTTCGACGTTCCCGTGACTCGATGCCTCCATTTTAAGAACGCGCCCATCACGCTCGCTGTATTCGAATACTTCCAGGCCAACGGTTGTCCGCAACGCATGCGACCGTTCGAGCGTGATGCGCCCCTGGCCCTCCGGCAGGAATAGCCGCAAGCCTTCGATTGCACGGCGCTCGGCATGGCTGCGCGTCCAATCGAGCCAAAGCAGGCCAAACCCCAGAATCCCCTCGAACGCTGCGGCGCTTTCCGATGATGCCGCGCCCATCACCGCCCAGGACGACCGGCCCTCCGACATCACTCCGCGCGCGTACAGCGCCGAAAATGACCGTTTCAAGTCCGCCGCCGTGGTCAGCGATTCCACGCGGGCATCGGGAAATTGCTCCGTCAGCATTCTGTTGAACCGCACGCGAAATTGTTCGCGCGTGATTCGCGCTGCTGGACACTTCCCCTCCAAGCCAAGAAACTCCAGACGGCTCGGCTTCGCGCGCCCAAACCGTTGCACTTCGAGTTGAATGTGAGAGGGCTTGCACGCGGCAATTCGCACAATTCGTCGCACGAGATTGCTTTCGGACGACCACAGATGAATCAGCGCCTGTTTTCCCTGGGGGCGGACTTCACTTCGGAAACCATCGAGCGCCGCGAGCCATTCGCCGTCCTCGTGGACTTCAACGGCGCCCGAAGCAGTGAGCTGCTCGAGAGCCTGCTCGAGATTGCTCCAATCGTCCATGGAAACGCTGCTGCACCTAAACTGCGCGAGACGCGCCGGGAAATTCTATTCGAGATCCATCCCTGTTATGTGAATCGCCGGAAATTGATGATTCCAGGTATCGGGAATTGTCTCGAAGCCGATCTGAAAGTCCCGGCTCTCCCCGCTTTCCAGCGGCCTCGTTCCGTCGCCCACGATGCGCCGCTTCTCGCTGAGCACGATCTTGTGAGCACCGTCGTAGAATTCCACCGTAACCTCAGCCGCGCGCACTGTGCGCGCGCCCTTGTTCGAAATGTCACCATTCAGGAAGGTCACCTTCTGGTGGAACATGTTCTCGAACGCGGACATATTCAGATTGTCGAAGATGAGGCTCCCGACATAGGCCTGTTCCGCGGCGCCAAAAGCAAGTGGCTTCTGCTTTTCCGGGGGCGCGTTGTTCGGCGACGACCGCATGGCCAGATAGAACCCGCCGAAAATCAGCAGCACTATCACGAGCCCCACGAGAAAGGACACGCCGAGCCGGCTCTTCTCCTCGTACTCCTCGGAAATCATCTTCTTGCCTTCATCTCTTCATCTTTCCCAACAACGTTGCGCCGCTCGCTCTCTACCGGCCAAACGAAAGCCTCAAGATCAGCGGCTCCGGCAGACCCGCCTTCTCCATGCGTTGCTGCACGGATTCAACTTCATACGGCACGCGCCAGAATTCCACTTCGCGGCGATCCGTATCCGCAATCGCAAAGGCCGCGCGCGGGTCTCCGTCCCGCGGCTGCCCGATCGAGCCCGGATTCAGCAAATAGCTGGTTCCTTTCTCGAGCCCGAGCGTCGCGAACTTTTCGCCCTCGGGCGGCCGAAAGCGCAGCGTCTGCACTTTGTTGTCCGCACCCAGTGAAAATCCGCCTTGCAAATGCGTGTGGCCGAAAAACGTGAGCGGCGAGGGAGCTTCGAGCAACGAATCGAGCGCTTGCGCGGGTGCGACAACGTATTCGTCCTCGTCCGGTATCGCGCCGTGCACCAGCGAAAAACCGTCAACCGAAACCGGGCCGGTCGGCAGCTTTTCCAGATATTCCCGGTTCTCCGGGCGAAGCTGCTCCCGCGTCCACATCACCGCCGCGCGCGCGACGGGATTGAAATCGTCGGCGCTTGTCAGCCCGCAACCCACTTTGTCGTGATTGCCGCGAATCGTGACCGCCCCCAGCCCTCGAATCCGGTCGATCACCTCGTTTGGGTCTGGCCCATAACCGACCACGTCGCCAAGGCACACGGCCTTCTCCCACTTTCCTCGCGATTCCTCGAGCGAGGTTTCCAGCGCAGTCAGATTAGCGTGGATGTCGCTCAAAATCAGAAATCTCATCGGCGCGCTCTCTCCTGCATAGGAAGCGGATTATAAACGATGCCACCCCCGCTTGCACGATGGCAACAACTCCGACGCGAGACATTCGCCATTTGAGTCAGCGGATCCACATGCAGTCGCCATAGCTATAAAAACGATACTCCGACTCAACCGCATGCTGATACGCGCTCAGAATATTTTCGCGGCCGGCGAAGGTAGCCACCAGCGCTAGCAAGCTCGATCGCGGCAGATGAAAATTCGTCAGCAGTTGATTAACAACGCGAAATGGCTTGCCCGGCAAGAGAAAAATCTCCGCCTCGGCCCGCCCGGCCTTAATCACGAGATTGCCATCCGCCGGTCCGTGAGCGGCCTGTTTCTCCGCGGCGTCCTCCAGACAACGAACCACGGTTGTGCCGATTGCCAGCACTGGCCGCCGTTCTGCGCGCGCCCTATCAATCGCGGCTGCCGCGGCCTCGCAAATCTCGTAGGATTCGGTGTGGATCCGATGATCTTCGAGCCGCTCCGTGCGAATTGGCTCGAATGTCCCAAGGCCAACGTTTAACGTAATCTCCGCGATTTCGATGCCGCGCTGGCGCAGCCGCGAGATAATTGCCGGCGTGAAATGCAGGCCCGCCGTGGGCGCTGCGACCGCCGTGCCTTGCCGCGCAAACATCGTCTGATAGCGCTCGCGATCGATTGGCGAATCTTCACGCTTGATATACGGCGGCAGCGGAATATGCCCTAGCTTCTCGATTGCCGCCGTCAATTGCTCCGTGCCGCTGAACTTCAGTCGCCTCACCCCGAAATCAGCCCGGCTCACCACCTGAGCTTGCAGCTCGCCCTCGCCGAAATAGATCATCTCGCCAACCGGAATCTTGCGCCCGGGCCGTACAAGCGCCTCCCATTCATCCGGCCCGCACGCCTTGAGCAGCAGAATCTCGATCTTCGAACTCAAATTCTCGTCTCGGATCGGGCTGTTTCTTCCCAAAGGCTGCGCGTGGATTCCCTTGCGATGTCCCCAAAGGCGCGCCGGAAGCACGCGAGCATTGTTGATGACCACCAGTTCATCTCCGCGAAGAAGGTCTGGAAACTCACGAAATGTACGGTCCTCGTATACGCCTGAGTGGCGATCGAGAAGCAGCATCCGCGAAGCATCTCGTTCTTCGAGCGGCCATTGCGCAATCCGTTCTGGCGGCAAGTTGTAGTCGAAATCACTGAGATTCATGTCGTGTCCGCTCGGTCTATCCCCACACCGCTGTAGATTGGCGCGCGCGCCCGAATTATGCTATGACATCAGATAAGAAAACCCGGTCGCTCCTGAAATCTTCTCTTTCGGTTGCGTCCGTGCGCGGCCCGCGGATTACTATTGTAGCGAAGCTCCCGATTCAACGCTCGACCGAGGCATCATGGCCCAGGGCCAAGTAACTATCAGCCAGCGCGGCGCCGACCGCATCCGCACAGGCCATCTGTGGGTATATCGCAGCGATGTGCGCGCCGCCGAAGCCGATAGCGGCGACATCGTTCGTATCCAGGACGACCGCGGGAACTTCGTTGGCCACGCCTTTTACAGCACGCGCTCGCAAATTGCAGTCCGTTTGCTCACGCGCGAAGACGTCCCCGTCGACCGCGCATTTTTTGGCGCGCGCATCCAGGCCGCTGCCGAATTTCGCAAGCGCATCGTCAAGGACACCGAGGCATACCGGCTTATTTATAGCGAAGCGGACTTGCTCCCGTCGCTCATTGTCGATCGCTACGGCGATTTTCTCGTCATCCAAACCCTAAGCCAGGGAACCGAGCGCCGCAAAGACGAATTCGTTTCGATTCTCGCCGAGCTTTTCTCTCCGCGCGGCATCCTTGAAAGAAATGACCCCCGCGTGCGCGAACTCGAAGGACTCGACCGCCGCGTCTCGCTCCTCTTTGGCGAAGTGCCCGAGGAGGTCATCGTTTCGCGCAACGCGATCCGCTTCGTCCACGATCTCTACAAAGGCCAGAAGACCGGAGGCTTTCTCGACCAGCGCGAAAACCACAGTGCATCCGTCGCTTACGCCTCTGGCGAAGTCCTCGACTGCTTCACCTACCACGGCGGATTCGCGCTGACTCTTGCTTCGCACGCCGCGCACGTGGAAGGGATCGATTTGTCCAGCGCAGCCATCGAGATTGCACGCCGCAATCAAGACCTGAATCAGATCTCGAACGTTGCCTTTCGCGAGGCAAACTCCTTCGACGTGCTCAAGTCCTACGACGACGACGGACGGAAATTCGACCTGATCATCCTTGATCCTCCCGCATTCGCGAAGAACCGCGACAGCGTGCACTCCGCCGTGCGCGGCTACAAAGAGATCAATCTGCGCGCAATGAAGATCCTCAAGCCCGGCGGCTACCTCATCACCTGCTCTTGCTCCTACCACATCCCCGAGCCGCTCTTCCTACAAGTCATCGCAGGAGCTGCCACCGATGCCCGAAAATCGCTGCAAATCGTCGAGCGGCGAACCCAGGCTCGCGATCACGCCATTCTCCTGACAATGCCTGAGACGCATTACCTTAAGTGCTTCATTCTGCGAATATTATAGAAAATCTGGCATCGCCATCCGCAGTCCAAGGCATTTTCAGAAATATCTTGACAATATTGCGCTCATATTATATAAATGCTTCGTTATAAGAATATTTTAATGGGAGGTTAGCAATGAACACGCTTTCTCGTTGGGAGCCATTTCGGGGCATCTCATCTCTCCAAGAGCAGGTAAATCGGCTCTTTGAGAACAGATTCGCCAGTTGTGCTGAGGAACAGACTTTGACGGCTTGGGCGCCGGCAGTAGACGTTTATGAGACCGAGAACGAACTCGTTATCAAAGCGGACTTGCCGGAAATTTCCGAGAAGGAATTGGATGTCCGCGTCGAAAACAACATGCTGACCATCCGTGGTGAGCGCAGGTTCGAACAGAAAGTGAAGGAAGAGAATTATCTGCGCATGGAACGCGCCTATGGCTCGTTCAGCCGCAGCTTCTCGCTGCCGAACACGGTCAATACGGAAGCGGTCAAGGCTGAGTACAAGGAAGGCGTTTTGACTCTCACCTTGCCGAAGCGCGCCGAATTGAAACCGAAGCAAGTGAAGATCAACGTCACGAATGGAAAGAACTAATCGAAACTGAAGTTCCTTCTGTTTTGCGGGGGCCGGAATCGCATGATTTCGGTCCCCGTCGTACGTTGCGGTCATTGAATTAGGATTAGAATTGGGATCGGGAGCACGTTACATGCTGCGTATGGATAAATTGACAGTCAAGGCCCAGGAGGCGCTGCAATCCGCGCAGGAGCTCGCAGCCTCCGCCGGCCAGCAACAAATCGAACCTGTGCATTTGCTTGCGGCGCTGCTCGCCCAGGGCGATGGCGTCGTCACGCCGCTGCTGGCCAAGCTCGGAGCTCAACCCGATGCGCTCAGCGCGGAGGTCCGCCGCGAAATCGATCGCCTGCCGAAAGTCTCTGGCGCCGGACAACAATATCTGAGCCCGGCGTCGAACGATGTGCTGAGCCGCGCGTTTGATGAAGCTGGCAAATTCAAGGACGAATACGTTTCCACCGAACACATTCTTCTCGCTATCGCGCAACTCGATCGCGAGCCCGCCGGCCAATTGCTCGCCCGCAACGGCGCGAGTCACGATGCCATTCTTCAGGCGCTTGTCAGCGTCCGCGGCAGCCATCGCGTCACGAGCCAGAATCCCGAAACAACGTATCGCGCCCTCGAACAATATGCTCGTGATCTCACCGAGCTTGCACGGCGCGGCAAAGTCGATCCCGTCATTGGCCGCGACGAAGAAATACGCCGCGTCATGCAGATTCTTGCCCGCCGCACGAAGAACAATCCTGTATTAATTGGCGAGCCCGGCGTGGGCAAAACAGCCATCGTGGAAGGCCTCGCGCAACGCATCGTCGCTGGAGACGTGCCTGAAGTCCTGAAGCCCAAGCGCATCGTGGCTCTCGATTTGGCGTCTCTGGTCGCCGGCGCGAAATACCGCGGCGAGTTCGAGGATCGCTTGAAAGCCGTTCTCAAGGAAGTCACCGAATCCGAAGGCCAGATTATTCTTTTCATCGACGAACTCCACACTCTCGTCGGCGCTGGCGCTGCGGAAGGCTCGATGGACGCTTCCAACATGCTGAAGCCCGCGCTCGCGCGAGGCGAACTCCGCGCCATCGGCGCCACCACGCTCAACGAATACCGCAAGTACATCGAAAAAGACCCTGCGCTCGAGCGCCGTTTTCAGCCCGTGATCGTTCCCGAACCTTCCGTCGAAGACACCATCGCCATCCTGCGCGGTTTGAAAGAACGCTACGAAGTGCACCACGGCGTGCGCATTCAGGACGCCGCCATTGTCGCGGCGGCGATGCTTTCGCAGCGCTATATCTCAGATCGCTTTCTCCCCGATAAGGCCATCGACTTGATCGATGAAGCCGCCGCTGGCCTGCGCATGGAACTTGATTCCATGCCCGCCGAAATCGACGAAGTCGAGCGGAAAATTCTCCACATCGAAATCGAGCGTCAGGCGCTCTCGAAAGAATCCGACGCGCATTCGCGCGAGCGCCTCGCCGAAATCCAGAAAGAACTCTCCGCGCTGCGCGAAAAATCGAATGCGCTGAAGGCCCAATGGCAGATCGAGAAAGATGCCATAGCGCGCATTCGCAAGATTAAAGGCGAAATCGACCAACTGAAGACCGAAGAGCAGCGCCTCGAACGCGCCGGCGAACTCGCGAAAGTCGCTGAAATCCGCTATGGCAAACTCGCCGCCGCCGAGCGCGAATTGCAAAAAGCCCAGGACGATTTGACCAAGCGCCAAAAGGGCCGCGCCATGCTCAAAGAAGAAGTCGGCGAAGAGGACATCGCTCGCATTGTGGCCAAATGGACCGGCATTCCCGTCGGCCGTCTGCTCGAAGGAGAAGTCCAGAAGCTCGTCCACATGGAGGAGCGGCTTCGCCAGCGCGTCGTCGGCCAGGATGACGCTCTTGCGCGCGTCGCGAACGCTGTGCGTCGCAGCCGTTCCGGCCTTTCCGATCCGCGCCGTCCGATTGGCTCATTCCTATTTCTTGGCCCGACCGGCGTCGGCAAGACGGAGCTCGCCCGCGCCCTCGCCGAGTTTCTTTTCGACGACGAGCACGCCATGGTCCGCCTCGACATGTCCGAGTACATGGAAAAGCATTCCGTCGCGCGCATGATTGGCGCGCCTCCGGGATATGTCGGCTATGAAGAGGGCGGCCAGCTCACCGAGCAGGTGCGCCGCCATCCCTACTCCGTCATTTTGCTCGACGAAATCGAGAAGGCGCATCCCGACGTCTTCAACGTTCTGCTGCAGATTCTCGAAGATGGACGCCTCACCGACGGCAAGGGCCGCACCGTCGATTTTCGCAACACGGTCATCGTGATGACGTCCAACGTCGGCTCGTCTGCGATTTTCGAGCTGGCAGCCAGCGATCCGAAGCGCGCTCGGGCCGAAGCCATGGAAGCCCTCCGCCAGATTTTCCGGCCGGAATTCCTGAACCGTGTCGACGACATCGTGCTCTTTCAGCCGCTCGGTAAAGAGCAGCTTGAGCACATCGTGGACCTCCAGCTCGCGCAGGTCTCAAAGCTGCTCGAAGCCAAGCACGTCGCGCTCCGTCTGGCGCCCTCGGCGCGCGAACTGCTGCTCCGCGAGGGCTACGATCCAGCGTATGGCGCGCGGCCGCTGCGGCGCGCCATCCAGCGCTTCGTCCAGGATCCGCTGGCGCTCGAAATTCTCGACGGGAGAGTGCTGCCGGGCGATGAAGTCCTTGTCGAAGCGGACTCAAAGACTGGCGAAATGAAATTCACACGCGGCAAAACAAAAGCCGGCGCCGCCTCATAATGCGGCTCCAGACGAGTTGACGATGAGCGATAGGCACTCTAGACTGCTTGTGAGACTTTCGGAGAACTCATGAAGGCCATTAAAACCACGCTTCTGCTGACTGCTCTGACGTTGCTTCTAATTTTGGGCGGCAAAGCCATCGCCGGCACGCGCGGCATGACCATTGGCTTGGTTATTGCCGTCGTCATGAACGGCGTTTCGTATTTCTTCTCCGACAAAATCGCCCTGCGCTCCAGCGGCGCCCAGCCGGTCACGCACGAACAGGCTCCGCGCCTCTATGCCGTGATGGAGCGGCTCGCCGGCAAAGCGGGCCTGCCCATGCCCAAACTTTATGTCAGCCCGCAACCCGCTCCCAATGCCTTCGCCACGGGTCGAAATCCGCATCACGCTGCCGTCTGCGTCACCGCCGGCCTGATGCAAATCATGAACGACGACGAGCTCGAAGGCGTCATCGCACACGAGCTTTCCCATGTGCGCAACTACGACATCCTCACTTCTTCGATTGCCGCCACTCTGGCCGGCGCCATCACCTGGATCGCTGAGATGGGCCGCTGGGGCATGATTTTTGGCGGTTTCGGCGGCGGCTCGCGCGACAATGAAGGCGAAGGCAACGCCATCACCGTGATATTGATGCTCTTCCTGGCGCCGCTGGCCGCGCTTTTGCTCCAGCTTGGCATTTCCCGCCAGCGCGAATATCAGGCCGACGCCTCTGGCGTCAAAATGGTCGGGCATCCCTATGGCCTCATCAGTGCCCTGCAAAAACTCGAGGGTTACAACAAGAAAATCCCCATGCAGATTTCCCAGTCGACTGCTGCGCTTTGCATCGTTGCTCCCCTGCAAGCCCGCCAAATGTTCGCCAACCTCTTCAGCACCCATCCGCCGCTCGACGACCGTATTGAGATTCTCAAGCACATGCAGATCACACGCTAGGCTCCATAACCGGCGTTTCCGCCTGTGAGATCCCCTTTTCCCTCGATCCTCCCTGTCAGAGAATAATCCACAGGGAGCAGGTAAAGATTTCCGAGTCATGCTCAGTTGGCCGAACCCTGTCCATTCGTACAGCCAACACTAACATCTGTATTATCAATTAGATACGTAGGGATTGCCGTTGCTTGGGAGTTTGGCTATGGCCGTGCTATTTGTTCATACAGGCAGGGGGCTAGAAGTCCAAGGAGAGACTAAATGCTAGAAAACGAAAAAACAGTGGTTGTGCCGGAAGAGACAGCCACTCCCCGATGGGTTGGAATCGTCGTCGCATTGCTGGGCATTGTTTCCCTGGTTGCCCTGGGAATCGGCTGGAATGCCGAGAGCGCCGCGAAGAATACCGATAAGACGCTGGCCGCGCAGGTGCAGACCGACAAGCAGTCGCAGTCAGTTCTCGAGCAGCGGCTCCAGCAGTCCGAAGAGGCCAACGCTCAAGTGCAGGGCGAGCTGAACGTCATTACGAACCGCCTCAAGCTGACTCAGGGTGAGTTGGCCAATGCGCGGAGCCAGTCGAAGCACATCATGGCGGACAGTGAAAAGCAGTTTGCCGCCGTGCAGCAACAGGAGCAGCAACTCAATACGCAATTGGCCACTAAGGCGAGCTCGGACGATGTCAATAAGCTCGGCACGGATGTCAACGGCGTGAAGACTGCTCTCGACAGCACGAATCAAAGCCTCCAGATGGCCAAGGATCAGTTTGGCAATCTCATCGCGCGCAACCATGATCAGATCGAAGAGCTGCGGCAGATGGGCGAGCGCAACATCTATGAATTCACGGTCGACAAGAAGGGCGAGAAAAAGCACGTCGGCGATTTGACGGTTGAGCTTCGCAGCACAAACGTCAAAAAGCAGATGTTCACCGTGAGTATCCTGGTCGACGACAAGCAGTTCGAGAAGAGGAACCGCTCCGCCGACGAACCCATTTACTTCTACACGCACGCGTACCAGGTACCGCTCGAGATGGTCGTGAACCAGGTGGGCAAGAACAAGGTCACCGGCTATTTGAGCGTGCCCAAGAACGCAGCGCCTTCAGCGCAAGCGTCGGCCAGCGGCACCGGCCAGTAGATTCGATTTACCCCTGAATAACGCCTCGCGTCGGAAAATCGGCGAGGGGCGGCGAGCCGAAAAGGGAGGCGTTCTGAGGGCGCCTCCCTTTTCTTTTGTGCGGACCTATTCTGCTTTCGCCAGCGATCGCATTTTCCGCCGCAGAAACGTCTTGGCCAGCGCGGGGAGCTTATCGTGCGGCAGCTTGCCTTGCTCGTACAGCTTCATTTTGGCCTTCGATGACTTCCGCTTCCGATGGTGGCGCTTCCAGGCCATAAACCGCTTGTCATTTGCCATGCATGTCCTCCGGTCCAATTGGTGAGCCTATCGATTGTAGCCGAGCGTGATATTCTTGCAACCCCGCGCCACCTTTTTCCGCGTAAGTTTTCGACTTCGTCTAAGATTGTTGCGCTATGCCCTCTCTGATCATCCGCGCCGGACGCGCTTTCACGCCGCATGAGGAAATTCCCGACGCCACCATTGTCATCGAAGACGGCAAAATCGCCGCCGTTGGCCGCCGCGACGCCATCCATGCACCCGCGGGCGCGAAGGAAATCCTTGCGCGCGACATGATTCTCGCTCCGGGCTTCGTCGACATTCACATTCATGGCGCGGGCGGCCATGACGTAATGTCCTCGACCGAGGAAGCTCTCGGCGCCGTCGCCCGGACCGTCGCCGCGCACGGTACCACCGCTCTTGTCGCCACCACGGTTACCGCTCCGCCCGATGAAACGCGCCGCTGCCTCGAAGAAATCGCGCGCTTCATAAAAAGCCCCGTAAATACGACTGCGCCGGCGCTTCCCACCGCCGAAATCGTCGGCATCCATCTCGAGGGCCCGTTCATCAGCGCGACGAAGCGTGGCGTGCATCCCCCGGGCGCCATCGCCAAGCCCTCCATCGCGCTTTTCGATCGTTACTTCGAAGCCGCCGACGGCACCGCGAAAATTCTCACCCTCGCGCCGGAAATTCCGGGCGCGCTTGATCTCGTCGAGCGCGGTTACGCAAAGGGCCTCGTCGTCGCCCTGGGCCATACGGACGCAACCTACGAACAGGCGCACACGGCGATCTTTCGCGGCGCGCGCCACGCTGTCCACGTTTTCAACGCCATGCGTAACTTCTCGCATCGTGAAACGGGCGTGCTCGGCGCCGTGCTCACCGACGATTCCGTCACCGCGGAAATCATTGCCGACGGCGTCCACGTCGACGATCCCGCGATTCGCCTGCTGCTTGCCGCCAAAGGGACCAATCTCGTCATCCTCGTCAGCGACGGGATCTCCGCCACCGGCATGCGCGATGGCACCTATCGCTTGGGCACATTCGACGTCACCGTCTCGGGCGGCATTTGCCGCAATCGCGAGGGCAAGCTCGCCGGAAGTACGCTCACGCTCGATCGCGCCATCCAGCACATGGTTCGCCTCGGCGTCCCTGTGATCGAAGCAATCCGCATGGCCACGTTCAACCCGGCCCGCCGCGTTGGCCTCGAATCGCGCAAGGGCGTCCTCGCCCCCGGAGCTGATGCCGACTTTGTTCTTCTCACGCCGGAATTGAAAATCGCGAACGTCTACACTCGTGGTGTCGCGCTTTCCTGAACGCTCAGCCTGTCCAATTACGAATTCAGGGGGATTTTCAGCTCTTCGGCGAGTTTGTAGGGGTCGAACGGACTGTTCGCAAAATATCGCCCGTCGATTTCCAGCGTGGGCACTCTGCGCCGGCCGTCATTCACGCGCAGGACGAGCTCTTCCGCTTCCGGCGAATTGTCGATGTCCACTTCGCGAAACGCAATTCCGCGCTCTTTCAAAAAGAGCTTGGTGCGCCGGCAATCCCCGCACCAGTAAGTTGTGTACATCGTGATCGCTGACGACATTCCTTGCTCCATCATTCCCATCAATTAGTTCCACTCAAATATAAGGATGCGGCAGAAGGAGCGGCGATTCAACCATTCCAATCGCGCTGTCGCGGAAATGGCAAGGGCAGCGAGCTCAGTGGCTCGCATCGCTGGCGGAAGAGGCGCCGCCTTTGGAGGCGGTATAGAGCCGCGTCAGCGCGCGGTTCAGCGCGAAATTAGCCCGATCCCAATCATCGGGCGATGGCTTCTTGCCCAGAACGCCTTTCGCGCGTTCCAATGCGGCGCGGGCGCGTTCCACATCGACTTCTTCCGCGCGCTCGCACACATCCGCGAGCACGATCACCCTTCCTGGCAACACTTCCGCATAGCCATTGATCACCGCTGCGTAGTGAAGCTCCGCGCCTTCGCGATACACGAGCGTGCCGATGCCGAGTTCCGTCAGCAGCGGCGCGTGCCCCGGCAGGACTCCCATGTAGCCTTCCTTGCCCGGGAACTCAACGGAAACCACCCTCGCGGTCTGCACATGCCGTTCCGGCGTGACAATTTCCAGCTCTATATGGTCCGGTAGCATCTTTGGTTTCCTGCTTGTTCCCTTCCCGCTTTACGCCGTTGCCGCCATCTTCTCGGCCTTTTCCTGCGCTTCCTCGATTGTGCCCACCATGTAAAATGCCTGCTCCGGCAGTTCGTCGTGCTTCCCTTCCACGATCTCCTTGAACCCGCGAATCGTGTCCTCCACCTTGACGTACTTTCCTTCCAGGCCCGTGAACTGCGCGGCCACGAACATCGGTTGCGACATGAACTTCTGAATTTTTCGCGCGCGCGCCACGATCAGTTTGTCTTCCTCGGGCAATTCCTCGATGCCCAGAATCGCGATGATGTCCTGCAGGTCCTTGTAGCGCTGCAAGGTCAACTTCACAGACCGCGCCACGTTGTAGTGCTCCGCGCCGACAATGCGTGCATCGAGAATGCGCGAGAAGCTGGCCAGCGGGTCCACGGCGGGATAAATGCCCAGCTCGGAAACCTGGCGGCTCAGATTTGTCGTTGCGTCCAGGTGCGAGAATGTCGCGGCTGGCGCCGGATCGGTATAATCATCGGCCGGCACGTAAATCGCCTGCACCGAAGTGATCGATCCTTTCTTTGTCGAAGTAATGCGCTCCTGCAGTTCGCCGATTTCCGTATTGAGGTTCGGCTGGTAGCCCACCGCCGATGGCATGCGGCCCAGCAGCGCCGAGACTTCCGAGCCTGCCTGCACGAATCGGAAAATATTGTCGATGAAGAGCAGCACATCGAGCCCTTCCGCGTCGCGGAAATATTCGGCCACGGTCAGCCCCGTCAATCCGACGCGCAGACGCGCTCCGGGCGGCTCCGTCATCTGGCCGTAAATCAGCGCCGCGCGCGATTTCTCCGAATTTCCCGGCACAATAACGCCGCCCTCGGTCATTTCCAGCCACAGGTCGTTGCCTTCGCGCGTGCGCTCTCCCACTCCCGCGAACACCGACACGCCGCCGTGCTTCATCGCGACGTTGTGGATCAGCTCCATGATCAGCACGGTCTTGCCCACGCCCGCGCCGCCGAACAATCCGATCTTCCCGCCTTTCAGGTACGGCTCGATCAGGTCCACGACCTTGATTCCCGTCTCGAACATTTCGAGCGTCGTCGACTGCTGGTCCAGCGCCGGCGCAGGACGATGAATCGGCCAGCGCTCCTTCGCCTCCACCGGGCCCAGTTTGTCCACCGGTTCGCCCAGCACATTCAGCACGCGCCCCAGCGTCCCGCGGCCCACGGGAACCGAAATTCCCTCGCCCAGATCGAACGCCTTCATTCCGCGGACCACGCCTTCGGTCGGCTTCAACGCCACGCATCGCACTCGTCCCTCTCCCAGGTGCTGCTGCACTTCCGTGACAATGTCAATCGGATCCGTCGCGTCGAATCCTTCGTTCGTGATCCGCACCGCGTTGTAAATCAACGGCAGATGCCCTTCTTCGAACTGCACGTCGATCACCGGCCCGATCACTTGCACCACGCGGCCAGTCTTCATTTCCTTCTTCTGCCCGGCTTGATTCTCAGCCATCGAAAACTCCCTCGCCTATGACGACGCCGCGAAAGCGGCGCCGCTTACGATTTCAATGATTTCCTTCGTGATGCTCGCCTGGCGAATTCGATTCATGTCCAGCGTCAATTCCGTGATCAACTCGCCGGCGTTCGTCGTCGCCGCATCCATCGCCGTCATGCGCGCGGCATGCTCCGCCGCCGCCGATTCCAGCAGGATGCGGAAAATCTCCGTATCCAGATATCGCGGCACAAGATGCGAAAAAATCTCCTCGGGTGGTTCTTCGTAAATGTAATCGACCGTCTCCGCCACCTTTGCGCTCTCGGCCGCATGCTCCGCGGTTTCTGTCTTGGCGTGTTCCCCGGCGCGCTCATGCAAGAACTGCTCGGGATCGAGCGGCAGCAGCTTCTCCACCACCAATCGCTGCACGACCACGCTCTTGAATTCGTTGTAGATCGCGTAAACCGCGTCGACTTCCCGCGACGCGTAAATTTCGGATATGCGCTTGGAAATTTCTTCTGCATGGCGGAATTCCACGTGCATCGACACGTTTAGCCACTCGCCCGTGAGTTTCCCTCTGCGCCGTTTCAGATTTTCCACGCCGCGCCGGCCCACGGCCATCACCTGCACATCCTTGCCTTTTTGCTCCCGCAGATATTCGTATGTCTTGCGCAGGACATTCGTGCTGAACGCGCCGCAGAGCCCCTTATCCGACGTCAATACCAGCACCAGAATTCGCTGTTCCGCGCGCCGTTCCAGCAGCGCGTGCTGTGGCTCTGAAATACGCTGCATGGCCGATCGCAGCACGCGGCGGATTTCCTTCGCGTAGGGCCGCGCGCGGAAAACGCCCTCTTGCGCGCGCCGCAGCTTCGCCGCGGAAACGAACTTCATCGCCCGCGTGATCTGCTGCGTGTTCTTCACGGACCGTATCCGCCGGCGATAATCGAGCAGTGTGGGCATGCGAAGCCTCGGCGCCGCTTATTTCGCGGCGGCAACCTCCGCGGTCTTGCGGCTTGCGACAAATTGCTCTTTGAATTGATCCAGCGCCTTGGATACTTCGCCGCGCAGCGCGTCGTCGAATGCCTTCTTTTCCCTGAGCGTCTTCAGAATGCCGCTGAAATTCGTTTCAAAGAAACTGTACATCTCCTTTTCGAACCGCCGCACTTCCTCCACCGGCAGGTCGTCCACGTAACGGTTCGTGCCCGCGAAAATGATCAGCACCTGCTTTTCCACCGGCAGCGGCTGGTACTGATCCTGTTTCAGGAGTTCCGTCAGCCGCTGGCCGCGGCCCAGTTGCGCTTGTGTCGCCTTGTCCAGCTCGGAGCCAAATTGCGCGAACGCCGCAAGCTCGCGGAACTGCGCCATGTCCAGCCGCAGCGTGCCCGCCACCTGTTTCATGGCCTTGATCTGCGCGTTCCCGCCGACGCGGCTCACTGAAATGCCCGCGTTGATCGCTGGGCGAATCCCGATGTTGAACAAATCCGATTCCAGATAAATCTGCCCGTCGGTGATGGAAATCACGTTCGTCGGAATGTACGCCGAGACGTCGCCCGCCTGCGTTTCAATCACCGGCAACGCCGAAAGCGATCCGCCGCCCAGTTCCTTGCTCATCTTCGCGGCCCGTTCCAGCAAGCGCGAGTGCAGGAAGAAAACGTCGCCCGGATACGCTTCGCGTCCCGGTGGCCGCCGCAACAACAGCGAGATTTCGCGGTACGCCTGCGCGTGCTTCGAAAGATCGTCGTAGAAGCACACCGCGTGCTTCCCATTGTCGCGGAAGAATTCCCCGATGGCGCACGCCGCGAACGGCGCGATGTATTGCATGGTCGCCGGTTCCGACGCCGTCGCGGCCACCACGATGCTGTGCTCCATCGCCCCCGCATCCGTGAGCGTTTTCACCACCTGCGCCACGGTTGACCGCTTCTGTCCAATCGCGCAGTAAATGCAAATCATGTCGCCGCCGCGCTGGTTGATGATCGTGTCCAGAATGATCGCCGTCTTGCCTGTCTGGCGGTCGCCGATGATCAGTTCGCGTTGTCCCCGGCCAATCGGAATCATCGCGTCGATCGCTTTGATTCCCGTTTGCAGCGGCTCGCGCACCGGCTGCCTGTCAATGACGCCCGGCGCCAGGCGTTCGATCGCGCTTCGCTGCTTCGTCGCAATCGGCCCCTTGTCGTCGAGCGGCTCGCCCAGCGGATTCACCACCCGGCCCACCAGCGCTTCGCCCACGGGCACGGACATAATGTTCTTCGTCCGCCGGACCGTATCGCCTTCCCGGATCTGCGTGTAGTCGCCCAGCAGCACCGCGCCCACCTGATCTTCTTCCAGGTTCAGCGCGATGCCCGTCACGTCGTGCGGAAACGCGAGCATTTCGCCGGCCATCGCCTTGTCCAGGCCGTGGATGCGCGCAATGCCGTCGCCGACCGAGATCACCGACCCCACTTCCTCGACCGCCATCGCCTGCTGGTAGTTTTCGATCTGCTCGCGAATGATCTTTGTGATCTCGTCAGCCTTGATTGTCGCCATCCTTGCTCCTATTGCGATTTCAACCGCGTGCGCAGCCGGTTGAGCCGTTCGCGCACTGATCCGTCATAAATTGTCGAGCCAATTCGCACCGTCGTCCCGCCGATGAGCGCCGCATCCAGCTTGTACTGCGCCTGAATTTTCTTTTCCGTGACGCGTCCCAGCGCCTGCGTCAGTTGCGATTTCTCTTCCGCCGAAAGCTCGTGCGCCGACGCAACCGCCGCGTCCGCGATTCCCATCCGGCTGTTCATCTCCGCTTCGAACGATTGCCGGATCTCGCCGATAATCCCCGCGCGCCCGTGGTCGATCAGCACAAAGAGGAAATTCTTTACTTCCGCTTGCGTGCCCATTTTCCCGGCCAGTTCCGCAATCACGGCCTTTTTCTTGTCCGGCCCGATCGCAGGAGTCGCCAGCAAATTGCGCAAATCGGCCGATTGCTCCAGCATCTCCGCGAAATCCGCCAGCCCCTGCCGGATTTTGTCCGCATCCTTATTATTCTCGAAAGCCGCGTCGGCCAGCGCCGCGGCGTACCGTTGCGCGATGGCGCTCAATTCGCGCTCCCCTGCAAGTCGGCGACAAAGCCGCTGAACAGCCCCGCTTCGGTTTGCGGCGTCATCTGCTGCCGCAAGAGCGTTTCCGCGCGTTCCACCGCCATGCGCGCCGCAATCGTCTTCAATTCAAGCTGTGCGGCGCGTTCAGCCGCGCGAATTTCCATTTGCTCCGCCAGGTCGATGCGCTTCGCTTCTTCCTGAGCCAGCACGCGAATGCGCTCCACTTCCGCCGCGCTCTCTTTCTTCGCCCGCCCGCGAAGCTCCTCGACTTGCTTGTCCAGCGTCGCCATCTTCGCGTCGGCTTCGTGCTGTTGCCGTTCGGCCTCTTCGCGTGCCCGCGTACTCTCCGCGATCGCCGCTCCGATCGCCTCCCGCCGGCGCCGGAACATAGGCGGCGTCTTCTTCGCAAACGCCCAAACAAGCAGTGCGGCGAAAATCCCAAAATTGATCCAGCGGTAGACCCAGCCCGTCGTCGTGTCGGCCTCTTCCGCCGGGTTCGTCTGCGCCAATACGGGCGCCGCAAACAGCATCGCCGCAAACGCCGTCGCGCCCACCGACGCCGCAAAGCGTCCCATTCGCCGCATCATCGCGCGTCTCTCATCGGCGGGCGCCGCTCGAGAATCGCCTTCGCGATTTGCCCCGCCATCACGCCGCTTTCGCTTTCGAGCTGCTTCCGTGCGGCCTCGAACTCCCGCGCAATGCGCTCTTTCTCTTTGCGCACGGCCTCCTGCGCCACGCTCCGTGCCGCCCGCAGCACTTTCGCGCGCTCCTCCAGCGCCGCCTGGCGCACCGCTTCCTGCTCGGCAAACACGCCGGCCCGCGCTTTTCGCAGCGCCTCTTCGTAAGCTTGCGTCTTGTCTTTTGCCGCTGCCTGAACGGCTTCGGCGTCCTTGCGCGCCTGGCTGATCCGCGCGTTGCGTTCCGCTAACGTCCGCTCCAGGGGCCTGAAGAAATTCGCGCGCAGGAACCAATAGAAAAGAAGAAACAAAATAATCGTCGGGATCGACTTGAGGAACAGCGCTTCGAGCTGTTTCAGGATCTGCATCGCACACTATCGCGAACGCCGCATCGCCTCCCTGGATTTTCTCTGCAATCGGCAGCTCGTCGCCGCCATCAGACACACGTTTCACTCACCACAGAGCCAGCAATTATCGCATCCCTCCTCTGCCTCGTCAACCGCCCCTCAAATCCGGGTAGTGTCCTAATTTGCTTTTTTCGGTGCTGTTAGGCTTATTTGTATTCGTCGAAAGCGGGCATTCGTTCCGGGTGCTCGTTCCGAGGATCCCAAGTAAACAGAACGGAAGTTTCTCGTGTCTTGGAAATGTCAACAGCGTCCCGATATCTCACGATCACGCGTACAACCGCGCTTTTGATTCCGCTTTGGATGGCGTCCCAATCATCGTCGGAGAATTCATCACAAAATGTAATGTTTCCAACGGAGCGACGCTGATTACTACCGAGCAGCGAAAAGACACGCAATGGTCTATAGCCTATCTTCTCAAGACTAATCTCACCGCCGAAACTCTTCGATCCAATTTGGCAGCTTTCAATACGGGCGACGGTTCTTCCTCTATTTTCAATTTGTATCGAATACCGAGCGTAATCGTCTCCGTTTCCATCCAACTCTTCCGGCCCTGGCTCCCCCAAATCAATTTCAATCCAAGCTCGCTCGCTATTGATTACCGCTTGGGCGTTCAAGAGAGCGGCCTTAGCGGTACGCCAAGTGACGTATAATCCAATCCCGGCTGCAATAACCAAAACCCAAGCGGCGAAGTATTCTGGCCCGAAACCCCTCTTCAGGTAATCGCGTGTCTCTTCATAGGCTGCGTTCTCTTGTTTTTTGGAGGCCGCGTTAGCTTTCGCAGGGCCTTTTGCGGTTTCTGGTGGGGCGTGCTGGCTTGCGGCCTGAATTGTGCTGGCCTCGGAGCTTTTCTGATTGCCATGATAGCCTGCAATCAAAACAATCCAAATGAACCCGATGGTACTTGCTCTCATAGTATTAATACTGTACCACAAGAATATCTCTTGACAAGCACTAATTATTGGGGTACAGTAATTGGCACAGGGAGAACAGCTATGCCGAACCTACCCAGCACAGACAAGCAGGTCAATGAAGCAGAAGCGTAAGGCCGGAAGGCCCCCGCTGCCAAAGGGACATGCCAAAGCGGGCATGCTGCGCGTCCGTGTTACTGGCGAGGAGCTGCGAGCCATAGAAGCGCACGCCAAAGCCAAAAAGCAGACCGTTTCCGAGTGGATTCGAAGGACGCTGAATGCCGCAATCTAGCGCGGCAGAATTCAAACCTGGAAATCGCGGCAGTCGCCGCGCTCTTTGCATGCGCTGCGTTTTATGACAAGGGACGTACTGGTATGGTAATCTCTCAGCCCCATGACAGACGAATTGGGATGGCGTCCGCCCGCTAAAACAGCCGCGATTGAGGAGCAAAGGCGCAAAGAGAAACTGATGCGTGGTTTGTTGAACTTGCCGACGCAAGAATTATTTATCGGCGCGTTGCGCTTGCAAGGGATCGCAGAAGGTTCCGTAGAGTGGCTAGCAGCCCTCTCCGCTTGGAGGGAATTTCAGTCGCGGCGTGGCTGACGTATTGCTCAAGAGCGTCCCATTTTCGGGCCTGTTCGTCGGCGGGATACTTAGCCATGTCCCGCTCGAAGATAGCAAGGAGCCTGTCAGCGGGCGCTTGCAACTTTTGTTTGTCTCTCGGTAGATCGGCGGTGTGGGCCATTCTGTCAGTCCGTCAGACGTACTTCTTGTACTTGACAACAACAATAAGTTGATATTACTGCCATTGGTAGGCTGCGTCAAGTCAGTAGCGCCATGTTTCCACGTCTCGCAAAGTGTGTCCACGCCTACAGGGAGTTAAACATAGAATTCCCGTAAATTACTGTTGACAACTCGGTTAACATGTGTTATAGATCCCACGTATGGTTAGCTCCTTCACTTTCGCCGCTCAACCCGATCCCCGAGGCTCCCGGTGGCCTTTCGCCGCCTAGTCCTCTCTTCACTGTCCGATTGCGGAATTTGCCCTCAAAATCGCGATTCTAATCGCTTATCCTATGAAGAATTAGAACTGACCCTAACTCGCACAAAACAAACACTCGGACCCTTTTCTAATCGCTTATTCTTTCGGTTTTTCGGAAAACTTTGCGAAATCGGACACCCGTCTCTCCAGCTCAGAAACTCGATGCCGCGCCTCGCCCGCCATTCCCCGCAGCCGCCGGGGATGCTATGCTTGTCCGCTCGTTTCCAAGCCAAAGGAGAAGTCGTATGCCCGCATTTTCCGGAGTCGATTTTCTCGACTTCGATTCCCTCCTCACCGACGAGGAAAAACTCGCCCGCCAGACCGCGCGCAAATTCGTCGACGACGAAGTGCTTCCCATCATCGAGCAGTACAACCGCGACGCCAAATTCCCCATGCAGCTTGTTCCCACCATTGCGGAACTCGGCTTTTTCGGCGCGAATCTCAAAGGCTACGGCTGCGCGGGAATGTCCAATGTCGAATACGGCCTCGTCATGCAGGAGCTCGAGCGCGGCGATTCCGGCCTGCGCAGTTTCGCTTCCGTGCAATCTTCGCTCGTCATGTATCCCATCTACGCCTTTGGCTCCGACGCTCAAAAAGACAAATGGCTCCCGCAATTGGCCTCCGGCAAAGCCATCGGCTGCTTCGGCCTCACCGAGCCGCAGTTTGGCTCCAATCCCGGCGGGATGCTCACGCGCGCCGTTCGCAAAGGCGACAGCTACATCCTCAACGGCGAGAAAATGTGGATCACCAATGGTTCGCTTTCCGCCGTCGCCGTCATCTGGGCGAAATGCGAAGACGAAAAAATTCGCGGCTTTCTCGTGGAAAAAGACACGCCGGGATTCAAGTCCTGGGATGTCCACGGCAAATGGTCGCTCCGCGCCTCCACCACTTCGGGTCTCTCGATGTCCGATTGCAAAATCCCCGCGGAAAACGTCCTGCCGGCCGTCGAAGGCTTGCGCGGCCCGCTCTCCTGCCTCAATCAGGCCCGCTACGGAATCGGTTGGGGCGGCATCGGCGCGGCCATGGCCTGCTACGACACCGCATTGCACTACGCGAAGGAGCGCAAACAGTTTGGCAACAAGCCCATCGCTTCGCATCAGCTTGTGCAGGAAAAACTCGTTTGGATGATCACCGAAATCACCAAGGCGCAGTTTCTCGCCCTGCAAGTCGGCCGCTTGAAAGATCAGGGCCGCGTGCATCCCTCGCACATTTCCATGATGAAGATGAACAATGTCTCCATCGCACTGGAGACTGCCCGCAAGGCCCGCGAAATTCTCGGCGCTAACGGCATCGTCGACGACTACTGCATCATGCGCCACATGACCAACCTCGAATCCGTCTACACCTACGAAGGCACCAACGACATTCACAAATTAATCATCGGTGAGCGCATCACCGGAATCGCGGCGTTCGAATGATCCACCTCGCTTCTATCAAAAGTCGCGCCAGGCGCTGCACCTCGGCTTGCGGAATCGCAGCCACACTCGCGTTTGTGTTTTCGATATTCTTGGGCGCAACTTCCCGCGCCGCTTCTCCAGCCGATAACCGTCCCAAAGTTCGCGCTATCACTGCATTCATCTCACTCGAGCCGGCGCATTACGAAACCCAGATCGCCGAAACGCTGGCTGCCCTGAAAAAAATCAAGGCCGCCTATGAAAAAGCCGGCTTCGAAGTGCAAACGATGCGCATCACCACGCAGCCCTTTCCCGAATACACGCGCAATCTCTCCGATTCGCAGGCGCTCGATTTTTTCAAGAAGTATGACGATCTCGCCGCGAAAGATGGCTTCGACGCCGCCATTGGTCCCGCCATGCTCCATAAAGGCGACAATCCCCGCGAGGCTCGCCTGCTTGGCCAGATCATCGCCTCCACGAAAATTCTCGAAGGCAGCATCGTCATTGCTTCCGATGACGGCATTCATTGGGACGCGATTCCCGCCGCCGCGAGCGTGATTCACTTTCTCGGCGCAAGTAGCGCGAACGGTCTCGGCAATTTCCGCTTCGCGGCCATCGCCATGGTCCCGGCCAACACGCCCTTTTATCCCGCCTCCTATCAAATGAACGGCAACCATACCTTCGCCATCGGCTTGGAGTCCGCCAATGTCGTCGCGGCCGCTCTTGCCTCCACGCGCGATCCTCAAAAGGCGCAATTGGCGATTGAGAATTCTCTCGGCAGATGGGCGCGCGAAATTGAAGCCATCGGCAAGCACGCTGGTGAAGAAACGGGCTGGAAATATGCGGGCATCGACCTCTCTCCCGCGCCGCTGAAGGATATTTCCATCGGCGCGGCCATCGAGAACTTCACAGGTGAGCCGATGGGTTCGAGCGGAACTCTCGCCGCTGTCGCCATCATCACACGCGCGCTAAAGAACATCCCCGTCACGCGCACCGGCTACTCCGGTCTGATGCTTCCCGTCCTCGAGGATTCCGTCATTGCGCGGCGCTGGAGCGAAGGGCGTCTGTCGCTCGATTCCTTGCTCCTTTTTTCCTCAGTGTGCGGCACGGGACTCGACGTGATCCCCATGCCGGGCGATACGACCGAAGCGCGGATTGAACCGATCTTGAAGGATGTCGCGAGCCTGGCGTACAAATGGCACAAGCCGCTCTCCGCGCGATTGCTGCCCGTCGCGGGCAAGAAAGCCGGAGAGCAAACCGAATTCCAGGACCCATTAATGGTAAACGCTACCATCCAGGCAGTGCGGTGATTTGCGCCATGCGGCACACGCGCCGAGCTGATTTATCATTTGCGCCCTGCGAGCATCGCGGGGACGACGGGGACGAATCTCAAAGCATTCACAGGTTCTTAGAAACCAGATGGAGCCAGTATGGAAGATAAACTCAGCCTCGAATTTTTGCGCGTCGTCGAACAGGCCGCGATCGCCTCGGCCCACACCATGGGCCTGGGCGACCGGCATAAAGCCGATCAGATGGCGGTCGAAGCCATGCGGCGCGAAATGGACAGGGTCGGCATGGACGGCACGATCGTTATCGGCGAAGGCGAGCGCGACGAAGCGCCCATGCTTTTCATCGGTGAGAAAGTTGGCCTGGCCTCGAAGCACAAGGACAGCTATCCCGCCGTCGATATTGCCGTGGACCCGCTGGAAGGAACCAATCTGTGCGCCACCGGCGAACCAAACGCCATCACCGTGCTCGCAGCAAGCGAAGCCGGAGGATTACTTCACGCTCCCGATCTCTACATGGAAAAAATCGTCGTCGGGCCCACATGCCGTGGCGCGGTCGAGCTCGACGCCCCGGTGAAGGATAATTTGAAGGCCATTGCACGGCGTCTCGACCGGCTGGTGGAAGATCTCGTCGTCATCGTGTTGGATCGGCCGCGGCATGAAAAGCTCATCAACGACATTCGAAGCGCCGGTGCGCGCATCCGTCTGATCAGCGACGGCGATCTTTCCGCTGGAATCGCAGCGGCGGTTCTCGGTTCGGGCGTCCACGCCGTAATGGGCACGGGCGGCGCGCCGGAAGGTGTCCTCACGGCGGCGGCGTTGAAGTGCCTGAATGGCGAAATAACGGCGAGGCTCGTCGTCTCGAAGCCCGAGCAACACGAGCGGCTGGCGAAAATGGGCGTCACGGATGCGAAGAAAATTTATAAGACCGATGAGCTCGCTCCCGGAAAGAAAATCATTTTTGCGTGCACCGGCGTTACGGAAGGCAATATCCTGCGGGGTGTGCGGTTCTTCGGCGAAGGCGTGCGCACCCATTCGCTGGTTCTCACCTATGACGACCGCCAAGTGCGTTTTATCGATAGTGTACATCTGAACAAGAGGCCCGATGCGAAGGTTCGTTTTTTCTAGGGGAGTCGCGCTACACTAGCCCCACTTGCACGGGGGCTCATCCTGAATCGCGTAACTTAAGGGAGCAAGAATCATGTCTGCGACTCCGCGACCCTCAGATCAGAAGAGCGATGCACGGCGCAACAAGCGTTTGATCATCCTGGGGGTAGTGCTCGCCGCTGCCTTCGTGGTGTGGATCTTCACGATGCTCCGCGCGTAGGCGAAAAAACCGCCGCGAGAGCTTTGGCGTAAGATCTCGATTCAGACAGGCTCTACGCGTGGCTGCGGGAACATCCTAGGCTGGCCATGCGTATGGAAATTTGGCAGGTGAACCGAAGGGGGACTTATGTCTTCAGGGCCCCAACCACAAGCACCGATCCCTCAGCCCCCGGTGAAAAACAACGCGATCTGGTGGGTTCTTGGCATTCTCGGTGGATTGCTCGTCATCCTGGTCATGGGCGGAATTGTCCTCGGCGCATACCTCGTGCGGATGACTCACGTCAGAGAGAATGCAGAACAGATGGAAATCTCGACGCCGCTCGGGAAAGTGGATGTGGAGAAGAATGGAACCCACTCGACCGGCCTTCCCGCATATCCTGGAGCTTCTTTGTCGCCTTACACGCGAGGAGGAAGCGTGCAGTTCTCCGCTGGCGATGATGCAAGTTTCAGTTTTGCCACGGAGAAATACATCACGCCCGATTCTGTCGATAAGGTGCGGGAATGGTATCGCAGCCACCTGGGCGCCGACTTTCGCCAGCAAGAGCCCGGTTCGGAAGACAGCGTGGAATGGAATGGGCGCAAATATCCGATTGAATTTGGGCAGACCGACGTCGCATTCCTGAACGATAGCCGGGACGCCGTCCGCCTCGTGGCGTTGAAAAACCTCTTCGGCAAAACGGAAATTGACTTATTGCGGATTGGGCCGAGGCAAGTGCAGTAAAGAATGGAATGCCCAGCTGGTTAGTGCCGGAAGGCGACGACCAGAGCGACGATTAGCGGCACGCCCGCGATCACACTCAAAATTAGCCAAGAAGCGGGATGCGCGAAATTCATGGTGTAACCAACACCGAAGCGTGATTCAACCATAATGGCAGGATCGTTCCGGTTCACGTAGAAAACTCCGCCCTTCCAGCACGTATCTGGCGTGCGGTCGCCGATTGGAAAACCATCGGGAATAGCAATATCGGAACTCTGGCCCGCCTTCATCAGATTCTCCCCTCCCTGTCCGGTGTAGGCGGCAATGGCGAGGATAACAAGAACGAAAGCCAGCGATCCAAGCAACGTATAAGAAGCTGCCGCCGGCAACTCGCGGGGTTGCGCACGCAGCGGCATGAAGCCGACACCAGCAAACACCAGCGCGATAAAATACTCGACGGCGAGCATGATTCCGAGCTGCGTTTGGCGAAAACGATGTTCGTTTTCGGCACCCTGGCCACTCGCGCGAATCTGCCGCGACCAATGCACAGTGGCGTATGCGAAAAGCGCCATTCCCGTGCAAACAGTGAAAGCGATCAGCAACGGCCCGAAAACACCAAGGAAAGACCGAGTTGCCCAACCATTTGGCTGCCCCGACATTCCCCAATGTATCGGGAACCGGTCCGGGATGCGGTACCAGTTTGCCCTCAGATACAAAGCAACAGCCGTGAGTATCGCGAACGGCCCGATTTGCAGAAGACGATATACGTGAATTCCTGCGGTGGGGCGGGACGCAATCGCCGCCTCGCGGCGCGGCGACGGCAGCGCGGCGTGCGGCATCGTTTCTTTCCGGGCATTCCGAAATGCCCAAAACGCGCCGGCCGTCAGCCAAAACACTCCAACTAACGGAAGAAGTATGCTTCGCGTGGCGATTCCGGCGAACACCACGATGAGTCCCACAAGCGAATGAATCCAGACTGCAATACGAAACTCCTGGAGCGACCGTCGAGCCTCATCCGTCTTGCGATAGGCCGGGTCAACGGTGACAGCAAAGAAAATATCGCGGCGCGTCAGGACGGGAAGCACATAGAAGAAAGCTGCGATCAACAGAATATCCGCGGCGGGAAACCAACTGGCGAGTTGAAATAGAGATTGGGGCGTCATTGAGTCCGGCGTCCGTCGGCCAGCACCCAGGCGGCAATGTCGTGGACAACTTGCGGATCGACGTGCCCAGGATGCTCGTAATCCTGGGGCGTACCGAGGCCGTCGCCGGCAGTCGAACTCGGCATGAACAGATGCGTGAGGCCGGGATAGAGCTTGAAAGCGGCGTTTGCATGGCCATCGAGCGCGCTCTTCCAGGCGTCGAAATCGGCGGCAGTGACTTGATAATCGCGTGCGCCGCGAAGAACGAGAATCGGAATTGAAAGCGAAGCGGCCACTTCGCCAGGATGATACCCGCGCAAATCGAGGAAATACGATGCGGGAACTGGGACGCCGGCGAGTTGCACTGAGTCACTCTTCTTCAAGTCGGGACTTTCTATTTCTTTTGCGTCCTGATCCGCTTGCGCGATGCGTTCTTGCGCTTGATCGGCGGGCAATCCGGAAACACCCACGAGGTAACGGATCTGCTCTATGACAATTTGTTCGAGTGGCCGGCAGCTTCCGGCCAGGAGAATGAGTCCGGCAACCTGCGGATCATTTTGAGCGATGCGCGGGGCAAGATAGCCGCCCAGGCTGTGACCGAGCACGAAGATTCGCTTGGGATCGATCATCGGCTGTTTCGCGGCAAGAGCGACGGCGGCGCGCGCGTCATTGACTGTTTCGTCGTTTACGGTAATGGCCGCAGGATCGTCAGAGGACTTGCTCCCGTATTGCTTCGTTCGCTTCGTATATCGCACGACGGCCACGCCCTCGCTGGCCAAGCCCCATGCGAGGTCCTTGAACGGCTTGTTCGGACCGATTGTCTCATCCTCGTCCTGCGGACCCGATCCTTGCACGAGGACCACGAGAGGAAAGGGACCTTTGCCTTTGGGCAGAGTCAGCGTTCCGGGAAGCGTCCAATGCTGAAACTGCACGGTGATGGGTTGCTCGGCAAAGGAAGATGCGTTTGCGTACGGAGGCGCGCTCCATTCCGCCTCGTCTTGGTGAGGAACGAAGCGGATGCCGGCGAGTTGGCCGTCGGAGGAAAAAGTTATGATCGTATCCAGAACGGCGCGGTCAAACGAGCAAGCCAGAGTGACAACGTCGTAGCCCCCGGCCTGTTGCGATTTTGCATCTGTCACGCTCTTGAAATTGCCAACCTGGCTGACCAAAGAGCTCCAGCCTTCGCCCAGCTTCCCGGCCGGCAATGCCGCCTTCATCTGCGCGTCGTATTGGGCCTCAACGGCCGCGAACTTACCGGTGACGATCTGATTCAGCACTTCGCGCGCATGCGCTTCAGCGCTTTCCGCCGGCGCTTGCGCGGATACAGTTGATGCGAACGAAGCGATGAACGCCACCAGCAACAACATCACTTTGCGCATGAGAGTCATGATCCGTCCTCCGCAAGATGCCAATTTTCAAGGTTGCGCGCATGGAAGCTGAGCTCGCGCGCGATTGATTTTCTGGAAATTCCTTCCGCGGCAGCATTCGCTAAGAGGCGCTTCAATTGCAGAACGAACGCGCGATGCATCTTGGGCGTCGGGCGCGCGCGAGGGGAACGCGAAACGACACGCGCGCCGCGGCCCCGGCGCAAATCAAGCCATTCCTCCTCCGCCAGAATCCGATAAGCCTGAGCCACTGTGTTGTGGTGAACGCCGAGATCCGCTGCGAGCTGCCGGACGGTGGGAAGGGCATCTCCCGGCTCGAGCTCGCCGGTTACAAGGACCGCGCGAAGTTCAGAAACGATCTGCTCGTACGCTGGAACGCGAGAGGAAAGGTCGATACGCAGGAGGGTTTTGCGATTCTTGTACATTGTCTATGTACACTGTACATTCAAATGGATCGGCTGTCAAGCAAGGGCCGGAGGGCCTCCTGATCCAGCCGAACGGGCACGCTGGAGGCAAGCCAAAATAAGCGCCAGTCGCCGCGGTCCGACGCTCTCATTGAAACAAACCCTCTCTGAAACCTGATGCCCCCTAGCGGCCATGCCCGCCGAGGACGGCGGCGATGTCGTTCCAAACCAGCCAGTGCGGGTTTAGATCCTCTGCTCCCTGGCGCTTGTAAAACCGGCGAGCGGCGGTGTTGGATGGCTGAACATCCACACAGATTCGTGGGGCTTTCTGCGCAACGAACCAGGCTGCCAGTAACCGAAACAATTCCGAGGCGATTCCGCTTCCCCTGCGCTCTGGAATGACGTTGATCCATTCCAGCTCCCCGTCGCAGGAAAAGCGGTGCGTGAGGTGTCCCGCGATAAAACCCACAAGCGAGTCACCTTCGTACGAAACGTAGCTGATGCGCGGCTTCAGTGCGTGCTGAGGGTGAAGCTGACAAGCCAAGTACGCCGTGATGCGATTCCTCCAGTACTCTTCGCTCTCCCACTCAGCCGCGCGGATTCGCGCCATCGCGGATATGTCAGATTTGTCTGCCTGTCGGTAGGTCGGAATAGGCATTGCAGCACTCGACGGCGCCATCCGGCGCCGCCGAGCCATTTCAGAATTTCAAAAACGTTCAGCGATGCGCAGACGCCATGGATGGCGAATGCCGGCGCGGCAACTGTGGCATTTTCGACTGCGGGATAGCTTGTACCGGCGCCCGCATCACCGCGCTGTTGCTGACGTGATCGCTGATGGCCTGCAAACGCTTGAGGATGGATTGCCACTGCGTCCAATCCAACTGACGCAGGAATGGCCGCAATCCCTGAATGAAGGGATCCTCGAGAAGCGTTTGCCCCGTGGACTCGGGCACAAAGAAACGATTGAGCCCAACGCCGAGCGCTTCGGCGATCTTCTCGAGCGTGCCGAGGCTGGGCGTCATCTGCCCACTCTCGATCCGCGAAAGATAGGAACGCGAAACGCGGGAGCGAGCCTGAAGCTGGCTCTGCGTCATACCCCGCGACTCACGCAATTGGCGAATGCGCTGGCCGATGTTCTCGACCGTCTCGCGATTCGGCCAATCGCCGAGTGACTGCCGCTCATCGCCCGGAACATCCTGAGGCGAAGGAGTGGGAATCACGAAAGTCACCTTCGGAGGCAACAGGCGCACGCAGCGGCGACAATTGTCAGTACGGGTACGATATTGAACGAGTCCGCAGACACCACAGCGGACGACTTCTCGGTCCATGTCCGAGTTGACTTCCTCAGCTTTCTTTTCTGCCACCGGTCTTCCTCACAGACTTTTCCGGCGGTGCGAATGGGAGGAACGTTTCACAGAGGGAAGGCAGAAACCGGCGCGAGCGACATTCTCTCCATCGACCCATCCTGAGTCAAGTCTTTTTTCGTCTATTCCCTACCAATACACAGAATTTTAGTCCCATCATACCTCGAAAGCAATCATCGGCTGTATTTGAGCACGTGAATCGCCGAAGATGCCGGTTTTTTGATAGTCTAGGGAGCTTTCTATCCGGGAGGGATGATCGTGGGGAACCTGCCGAGCCGCGAAGAGGGGTGGAAGTTGCTGTGCGAATACACGCAAAGCGAAAATCTGCGCAAGCACGCGCTGGCCGTCGAAGCGTGCGTTCGGGCATACGCGAGGAAGCAGGGCGCGGATGAGGAATTGTGGGGACGGGCGGCCTTGCTCCACGATTTCGATTACGAGCGCTGGCCAAACGCCGAGCATCACGCGGACAAGGAGCACCCGTTCGAGGGCGCGAAGATTTTGCGCGAGCGCGGCTACCCGGAGGAGATGATTCACGCCATACTCGCGCACGCCGATTACACAGGAGTGAAGCGAGAATCCGCGCTCGATCACACGCTTTTTGCGTGCGACGAACTCTCCGGGTTTCTGACAGCCTGCGCGCTGATCAAGCCGAGCAAGAAAATCGCGGATGTGGAGGCCGCGTCCGTGAAAAAGAAGCTGAAGGACAAGGCTTTTGCGCGCGGCGTGAACCGCGACGACGTTCGCCAGGGCGCGGAGGAGCTTGGAATTCCCATCGACGAGCACATCGGCTTCTGCATCGAGGCGATGCGCGGCGCCGCCGAATCGCTGGGACTCGCCTAGATTCTTTCTCCGCCACGCTGGAATCCGAGTTTGGCGCGCGGCGCTGTGTTAGAATCGCAAATTCATGGAGAAAGCTTCCGACATTTTGAGCCGTGCGCTGCGGCGCATGGACGATCCCAAAGCGGCGCGAACGTGGCTGAATTCCACGTGGGCGTCGCTCGTTGGCAAAGCGATGGCGGCGCACATTCGGCCATCGGCTTGCGCGAACGGAGTGCTGCGCGTGGAGGCGGATTCACGCGAGTGGCGAAACCAAGTGGAATCGATGCACAAAGAGATTTGCGAGCGCGTGAACCGCTCCTGGGGCGGTGCGCTGATTCGTGAAATCCACGTCGAATCCGCGCCGCGGAATGGAGCGCGCCTGGCGCACGAAATCGATAATGATCACATCCCATTCATCCGCGGGGCCTCTTCCCACCACAAGCCATGAAGATCAGCCGTGAAGATGTGCTGTACGTCGCCGAGCTGGCGCACCTCGAACTGAGCGAAACCGAGGTGGAAACTTTCCGGCGGCAACTCGACGCGATACTCACGTACATCGACAAATTGAAGCAGCTCGACGTGTCTTCAGTCGAGCCGATGGCGCAAGTGCTGCATGGCGCCGCGAAGCCCGGCGCGGAGTTGCGCGAAGACACCGTGCGCGAATGCAACGTCGCGGATGCGATTCTCGAGCAAGCGCCGGATGCGAAAAAGCCCTACTTCCGCGTGCCCAAAGTAATTGAAAGATGATCGAAAGGTGATTCGCCGGTGAGCCCCGAAAATCATTGGACGATCCCCGCGATTCGGGGGGCGCTCGCTGCGAAGCAGATCTCGGCGCGCGAACTGACGGCGGAGTTTTACTCGCGCATCGAGAAGAAAAATCCCGAACTGAATGCCTTCCTGGCGCTTTCGCCCGAACGTGCGTACGCGCAAGCCGACCGCGTCGACGCAATGAGAATGCGCGGCGAAAAAATGCCTGCCCTCGCGGGCGTGCCGGTGGCGATCAAGGACGTGATCAGCACGCGCGGCGTGCGCACGACGTGCGGCTCGCGCATCCTGGAAAATTACGTGCCGCCGTACGATGCGACGGCAGTGGAACGGCTGGAACGCGCCGGCGCCGTGATCCTCGGAAAAACGAATTGCGATGAATTTGCGATGGGCAGCTCAAATGAGAATTCGGCATACGGACCGGTGCGAAATCCTGTGGCGCTGGATCGAGTGCCGGGCGGATCGAGCGGTGGTTCGGCAGCGGCGGTTGCGGCCGGGCTGGCGGTGGGAGCGCTGGGAACCGAAACCGGCGGATCCATCCGGCAACCCGCGGCATTATGCGGAATTCCGGGGCTGATGCCGACCTACGGGCGCGTCTCGCGCTATGGGCTGATTGCCTTCGCTTCGTCTCTGGACCGGATTGGGCCGTTCGCCGCGACCGTGAGCGATACGGCGGCTTTGTTGAGCGCAATCGCCGGCCGCGACGAAAACGACTCGACTTCAGCGGATGTGCCCGGTTCCGATTATTTCGAAGAAATGGAAAAGCCGATCCGCGGGATGCGCATGGGAATTCCCGCGGAGTACTTCGGCGAAGGAATGGATCCGCAGGTACGGAAAAAGGTGGAAGCGGGGATCGAGCTGCTGAAAACGCTCGGATGCGTGCCAGTCGAGCTGCGCATGCCGCACACGGATTACGCGATTGCTACTTACTATATCGTGGCCACGGCGGAGGCGAGTTCGAACCTGGCGCGCTTCGATGGCGTGCGCTATGGTCTCCGCGTGAAGGGCGAAACGCTGCGCGACATGTACAAGAAGACTCGCGGGCGGGGCTTTGGCCCAGAAGTGAAGCGGCGGATTATGCTGGGAACGTACGCGCTTTCCTCCGGCTACTATGACGCGTATTACCTGAGGGCGCAGAAGGTGCGTGCGTTGATCGCTCAGGACTTCACGCGCGCTTTCGAGAAGGTGGACACGATTGTGACGCCAACCTCCCCTTCGCCGGCCTTCCGGCTCGGGGAGCGCACAATCGACCCGCTCCAGATGTATCTTGCTGATATTTATACAGTTACGGGAGCATTGGCGGGCATTCCCGGGATCTCTGTGCCCTGCGGGAGAACTTCAGAGGGCCTCCCGGTCGGCCTGCAGATTTGCGGACCGCGGTTTGGTGAATCGCGCGTTCTTCAGCTCGCCCACGCATTTGAACGGGCGGGTGGCTCTGCGATCTAGCTGGCCCCGAGAATTGCAATTGTCTACTGCCTGCGCGAAAACGGTATTCCTACCAAAAACTGTAGACGTATCCGGAAGATGGGTAAAGAAGTTCCACTCTGCCTCAGTTGATTGCCATCGTCAGAAGACTCCCGCCGCCGTGCGAATTTCCCCGAAACACCATGGCACCATGGAGTTACAGAAGCTTCCATCTGAATAGCCGGCGCATCTAAATTATGGAAGCCGACTTGCTGAAGGTTCCAGTATGGAATGCCGATCGCCATTGAAATTCGGCGATCGGGAGGACAAAGAACTTTGGTAACCATCCCATCCACTCAAAAGCTCTTCACCGAAGACGAAGTTTCCCGCCTTACCGGGATTTGCCTGGAACATCTGCGCAGCCTTGCCCAGGCCAAGCACCTGGGCTCTTTGATACGCGCCGCCGGAGCCGCAGGAGCTGAAGCGGGGAAATGGCTGTTCACGAATTCGGAGCTCATGATTCTGAATGTGCTTTGCCCGCGCTGCGATCACTAGGCCGCGCCAATGAGAGCGCCTGAGCGCGCCAGCGCGATCTCGATTGCGTATTTTTCCTGCATTCAATCTCGGCACATTTTCATTCGACTTTTGTAAGATTTGCCCGAACTTCTGCGCGGGATTAGACTCGTTCGAGTAAACACGAGGTCTTGAACCCGCATCCTAGAGGGCAAGCAGCCGCATACCGGGCGCTAGAAAATGACACGAATCCCACACAAAATGCGAAATGTCTGTTGCCTGCCAATTCTCGCCCTTCTGGGCATGTTGGCGCCTTCCGTTCTTGCGCAAGAGCAGAAGGCGCAAGCCGCAACAGCCGCAGCACAGCAACAAGAACCCGACTCGAATTTGCCGCACGGCAAGAAGCTGATGATGAAAGATGGAACGTTCCAAATCGTCCGCAGCTACCAGGTGCAAGGCGATCGCGTGCGCTATTTCAGCATCGAGCGCGCGGAATGGGAGGAGATTCCGGCAGCGTTGGTGGATTGGGATGCGACGAAGAAGGCCGAGGCTGTGGAGGCCGCGCAAGAAAACGCGCTCACCGAAAAAATCAAGGCAGATGCGGCGGCAGCCAAGACAATGCCCCTCGACGTCGATGCCAGCCTCGAAATTCTCCCGGGCGTTCTCCTTCCGCCGGGGGAGGGTTTGTTCGCGCTGGATGGCAATGCGATACTCACGTTGAAGCAGAACGAGGCGACGAGCAAACTGAACAAAGGGCACATGGTAGAGCGAGTCCTCATACCTATTCCCGTGATCCCGATCCGGCACTCGATCGAATTGAGTGGCACGCGCGCGGACATTCGAATCAAGAGTTCGACGCCGGAATTCTATTTTCGGACGGGCGATTCCGGCGAGCCAGAGGTGGAGCTTCTTCACGCTAAGGTGAAGGATGGCAGGCGGCAAGTGGAAAACATCGACACGCTTTTCGGCCAGCAACAAGAGCGGGCGAATAATGTTTCCATGCAGGAATGGGAAGTGGCGAAGGGGGTTTACCGCTTCACGCTGAGTCAGTCGCTCGATCCGGGTGAATACGCGGTGACGGAAATTTCGTCGACGGAAGGAGCCAGTCTGCTTCTGTGGGATTTCGGAGTCGATGCTCCGCCGCACAAAAGTTCAAAAAAGAAAAAGTGAACCGTGCTTAGCGTTTGATTATTCCTGCGCGGCCGAAGGGACGCTGATGAATTTTTCCAGGGCTGCGACGAGTTCCGCCAATTGAAACGGCTTTTGCAGGGCGCCGGAATCTTTTTTTTCGAGAGCTGCAATTTGCGCTGAATCGAGCAGCTCGCCAGTCATAAAAAGAAACCGCGGATTCTTTTGACCTGCGCGGCTGCCTACACGTTCAAAGAGTTCGGTCCCGCTCATGTCGCCGAGGTTGAAGTCGCAGAGGACGACGTCGTATGCGCGCGAAGACAAACGATTCCATGCCTCTTCAGCCGTGGAAACAGCATCAATCAAGGCGGCGCGGGCACCGAGCCCCTCTTTGATCAATTCCCGAATTGCCTCTTCGTCATCCACGACAAGTATCGAACAATCCTTCAATCCATTGCCTCGAACCGCGCGGGGAGATTTTGGCGAAGACACTGCCGGTTCTGATGCTGGGAGAAGAATGCGAAAACGAGCGCCGCCTTCCGGCGAAGGCAGCGCTTCGATCGTGCCGCCGTGGTCTTTGACGATCACCAGGCAGATGGTCAACCCCAGTCCAGCGCCGCCGCTGGCGCGATGCGTGGTAAAAAAGGGATCGAAAACCTTGGAGCGAATATCCGGCGTGATGCCTGGACCATCATCGTCGATGACGACTTGCAATTTCTGCTCCGATTCACGAACGCGAATGACCATCCGGCCATGATCGCGCGCGGAGGCAATCGCCTGTTCCGCGTTGGTGAACAGATTCACAAAAACCTGCACCATGTGGTTCGGGTCAGCGGCAATGAGCGGCAAGCCATCTTCCATCTGAAAATCCACGGTGATATTCCGCGCGGCCAGCGAGTCACGTTGCAGTTCAAGCGCTCGAGCGATCATGTCTTCCAGGCGCACTTGCTGGCTCTTAAGACGCGAGGGCTGGGAAAAAGTCAACAATCCTTGAACCAGCTCGGCAGCCTTGCGGGCCTGCTTCTGAACCAGGGCAATATGGCGGCGGGAAGTGTCGTCGGTGGCATGCTCATGAAGCAGATCGCTCACGCCGAGAATCGCCGTAAGCGGATTGTTGAGTTCATGCGCGACACCGGAGACCATTTGGCCGATCGCGGCGAGCTTTTCCGATTGAAGCAACTGCTGCTCGAGACGCTTCGATTCCGTGACGTCACGGGCCGAGGCAACGACGCCGATGACCTTTCCTTCCGCGTCGGTGAGCGGGCTTGCGTTGGCGCGAAAGGTGCGCCAGCGCCCGTCCTTATGCCGCGTGCGGTATTCGACGCTTCCAAAGGCTCTCTTGCCGCTGATCAGGCTGCGAAAAAATTGGATGACAGTCTCGCGATCTTCGGGGTGTGGACGAGCTTCAAGATTCTCGCCGATATACTCTTCCGAGCCATAGCCCAGAAATTCCTGCACGCGCGGACTGGCGAAGGTATAGCGGCCATGCGTGTCGAGGACGACGATGATGTCCGGAAAACAGGCAATGAGCCGGCGGACGAATTCCTGCTCTTCCCGCAGACGCCGCTCGATCTCGAGGCGCTCCGAGATGTCAACCAGGGAGCCTTGAAATCGAATGAACCGGCCGGAAACATCTCGGATGGCGACGGACGAATTGAGCACGCGAATCAGCGAGCCATCTTTGCGGCGGAGAACAATTTGCCGGTCGCGCAGGACGCCGGTTTCCTGGAGTTCGGCAAGCAATGGGCCGCGCGGAGACAAATCAGCAAGGTGATCGCCCAGATTTTTCGCGAGCAGCTCTTCCTTCGTCTCATATCCGAGCATGCGGACCATAGCCGGATTCACGCCGAGCAACGTCCCATCCGGATCGCTGAAATACACGCCCTCGTGAAGAGTTTCAAAAAGATCGGTGAAGCGAGATTCCGTTTCATGCTGGGTGGAAATATCGCGCGCGAGGCCGCTTGCGCCGACAACCTGTCCTTCCTTGACGACCGCATAGAAGGTGCAATCGTAGAAGCGCTCTTCTTGCGAGTGTTTCCACCGAACCCGGAGCACGCCGCTCCAAAAGCGTTTCTCGACGAAGTAAGCCAAGGCGCGTTCGATTTCCTCGTGCGCCGGCTCGGCCAGAAATTCTTCCAGCGGATGATCGACGATGGAAGAAAACGGGAGGCCGAGAACCGAGGCAAATTTGCGGTTGATGACGCGGAGCCGGCCGTCCAGGGAGACGTTGAAAGCGAGGCGGTCGAAGCTATCAATCAGCTCGCAAAAACCCTGGCGGGACTTGGAGACCACGGAGAGCAGCTTTTCGTGTTCGCCTCCAGTTAGCGCACCGTCAGCCGCCTTTTTTTTCCTGTTTGGCATAAGCGGGCCCACCAATAGAAAGAGAAAGGAACAAAGATCGGTCCGAGGAGCGGCGGCAGAGCACCGCGACAAGGACAGCACACCAATCAATTGTAGGCACGCCATTCGCCGGGATAAACGCTAAAGAGCGGGGAGTTTCCACAGGCTCAATCGGTGGCAGAGTTCGTTTCGGCGTGCAAATTCACAGCGGATAAAACGAAAAGGCGGCGCACCTGACTGGTACGCCGCCCGAATGACCCGAGACTAAGGTTTTCCTTAGCCCTCGGCGATGGTATCCGTATCTTTCCGCAGGAAGTCCAGCGCAGCGGCTTCCTCCGGCGTGAGCTCTGGCTCTTCCGCTTCCGGCTCTTCCTTGGGCACCTCGGTGAGCAAACGAACCGAGCGATAGCGCTCCAGGCCAGTGCCGGCGGGAATCAGCCGACCCATGATGACATTCTCTTTCAGGCCGCGCAGATAATCGACCTTGCCGGAGATGGCCGCTTCGGTGAGAACGCGGGTTGTCTCCTGGAAGCTGGCCGCGGAGATGAATGAATCCGTCGAGAGCGACGCCTTGGTGATGCCGAGCAACAGCGGACGCCCCGTCGCCGGACGATTTCCATCGCGGATCACGTGGTCGTTTTCCTCGCGGAAGCGGAACTTGTCGATCTGCTCCTCGAGAAGGAATGGCGTGTCGCCCACGTCTTCCACCTTCACCCAGCGCATCATTTGGCGAACGATGGTCTCGATGTGCTTGTCGTTGATATTGACGCCCTGCAGGCGGTAAACCTCCTGAACCGAGTTCACGAGGTAAGCCTGGGTAAACTTTTCGCCCAAGACCGCGAGCAAGTCATGCGGGTTCAGCGGGCCATCGATGAGCGGCTCGCCGGCACGCACATGTTCACCTTCCTGCACGTTGATGTGCACGCCGCGCGGAATCGAGTACTCCTTGACGGTCTTGCTGTCTTCGCTCTCGACGTAAATACGGCGCATGCCCTTGACGATTTCGCCGTACTTGACCACGCCGTCGATTTCGCTGATGACCGCGGGATCACGCGGCTTGCGCGTCTCGAACAATTCCACGACGCGCGGCAGACCGCCGGTGATGTCCTTCGTCTTCGTGGTTTCGCGCGGGATCTTCGCGAGAACATCGCCCGGATGCACCTCGTCGCCATCCGCGACCATCAAGTGGGCGCGCGAGGGCATAAGATACTTTTTGCGGACGCGGCCTTGCGAGTCGCGAACCAGGATCATCGGCTGATGCTTTTCGTCGCCCGGCGGCAACGTGACCACGAGCTGCGAAAGGCCCGTGACTTCGTCCACCTGCTCTTCGATGGTGAGGCCGGACTGCAAGTCCTTGAACTGGATGGAGCCGCCCGTCTCGGTAAGAATCGAGAACGTATACGGATCCCACTCGACCATGATCTGGCCGACGGTGACTGGCTGGCCGTCGTCCACCTTGAGGCGGGCGCCGTAAACGACGTGGTAGCGCTCTTTCTCGCGGCCCTTATCGTCGACAACGGCGATGAGGCCGGAGCGATTCATGGAGATGAACGTCTTGCCGCGCCCCTCGACGACCTTGAGGTCGATGAACTTCACGAAGCCGTTGTTCTTCGCTTCGACCTTGGACTGTTCCGTGACGCGCGTGGCCGTGCCGCCGATGTGGAAGGTGCGCATCGTGAGCTGCGTGCCTGGTTCGCCGATGGACTGCGCGGCGATCACGCCCACCGCTTCGCCCATCTCGACAAAGCGCCCAGTGGCCAGGTTGCGGCCATAACAGCGCGCGCAGACGCCACGGCGGGATTCGCAGGTCAGCACGGAGCGAATCTTCACGCGCTCGATGCCGGCCGCTTGAATCGCGTTGGCCAGCTCTTCGGTGACTTCCTGATTTACTTCGACGATCACGTTGCCTTCGTAGTCCTTGATCTTTTCGAGCGAAACGCGGCCAATGACGCGGTCGCGCAACGGCTCGACTTCGACGCCGGCTTCGAGAATGGGCTCGACGTAAATTCCGTCGGCCGTGCCGCAATCGAATTCATTGATGATGACGTCCTGCGCCACGTCCACCAGGCGGCGCGTCAGGTAGCCCGAGTCGGCAGTCTTGAGCGCCGTATCGGCCAAACCCTTGCGGGCGCCGTGCGTGGAAATGAAGTACTGCAGCACGTCGAGGCCTTCGCGGAAGTTCGAGGTGATCGGCGACTCGATGACTTCGCCCGACGGCTTGGCCATCAGGCCGCGCATGCCGGAGAGCTGGCGGATTTGCTGCTTCGATCCGCGAGCGCCCGAGTCGGCCATGACGTAAATCGGGTTCATCGTGCCTTCTTTGTCCTGCTCTTCGAGCGTCTTGAACAACTCGTCCGCGACCTTTTCGGTGACGTCGCTCCAGATGGCGATGACTTTGTTGTAGCGCTCGCCGTTGGTGATCGCGCCGTCGAGGTATTGCTGCTGGACCTTGACGACTTCGCGTTCGGCAGTGTCCACGAGCTTCGCCTTGTCGCCCGGGATGACCATGTCGCTGATGCCGATAGAAAGGCCGGCCTTGGTGGCATAGAAGAATCCAAGCTCTTTCAGCTTGTCGAGCATCTGCACGGTGCGCTCAAGGCCGAAGCGCAGGTAGCAATATTGGCAAAGCTGCTGCGTGCCCTTCTTCTTGAGCAGGCCGTTGATGAACGGCATGTCCGAGGGTAGCGAATCGTTGAAGATCACGCGGCCAACGGTGGTCTGCAGGAATTGCTTGTTCAAGTTCACCGACGGCGTGTGCGTGACGTCCTGGTCGTCGTAGGCCGTGGACATGTCGATCATTTCGCCTGTGTAGCGCAGGCGAATCGGCGTGAGCAGCTCGACTTCACCCGCCTCCAGCGCCAGCAAGACTTCGTCGATGGAACCGAACGCGCGGCCTTCGCCCTTCGCGCCGGGCTTGGACTTGGTCACGTAATAAATTCCGAGAACCATGTCCTGGGTCGGGACGGCGAGAGGTCCGCCGTTCGCCGGCGAGAGAATGTTGTGCGAGCTGAGCATCAGCACAGACGCTTCCACCTGCGCTTCCGGCGACAGCGGAATGTGAACCGCCATTTGGTCGCCGTCGAAGTCGGCGTTGAACGCCGTGCAAACGAGCGGGTGAATGCGTATGGCCTTGCCTTCGACGAGCACGGGCTCGAACGCCTGGATGCCAAGACGGTGCAGCGTCGGAGCGCGGTTCAAAAGGACCGGATGCTCGCGGATCACCTCTTCAAGGATGTCCCAGACAATCGATTCCTGCTGCTCGACCAATTCCTTGGCCTGCTTGATCGTGGTGCAGTGCCCGGCCGCTTCGAGGCGGTGATAGATGAAGGGCTTGAAAAGCTCGAGCGCCATCTTCTTCGGGAGACCGCACTGGTGCAGTTTGAGTTCCGGGCCCACAACGATGACCGAACGGCCCGAATAGTCGACGCGCTTGCCGAGCAGGTTCTGGCGGAAGCGCCCTTGCTTGCCTTTGAGCGTGTCGGAGAGCGACTTGAGCGGCCGATTGTTCGTGCCGCGCAGGACGCGTCCGCGGCGTCCATTGTCGAAGAGCGCGTCAACCGCTTCCTGGAGCATGCGCTTTTCGTTGCGCACGATAACGTCCGGCGCGTGAAGCTCCATGAGCTTCTTCAGCCGGTTGTTGCGGTTGATGACGCGCCGATAGAGATCGTTCAAATCGGAAGTGGCGAAGCGGCCGCCATCGAGAGGCACAAGCGGGCGAAGCTCCGGCGGAAGAACCGGAATCACGTCGAGAATCATCCACTCCGGGCGATTGCCGCTCTTGCGGAACGATTCGACCACCTTGAGCCGCTTGGCGAACTTGATGCGCTTCTGGAGGCTGGGATCGACCTTCATCTTCTCGCGCAGCTCTTCGGAAAGTTTTTCGATGTCGACACGGCGAAGCAGTTCCTTGATCGCCTCGGCGCCCATGATGGCGCGGAATTTGCCGGCGTATTCTTTCTGCAGCTCGCGGTACTTATCGTCGAGCAGCAGCTCTTTTTCCTTAATCCCCGGCGTCTCTCCGGCGTCGACGACCACAAAAGCCTCGAAATAAAGGACGCGCTCGAGGTCGCGCATGGAAATATCGAGCAAGTAGCCGATGCGGCTCGGCAAGCCCTTGAAAAACCATACGTGCGAGCAGGGCGAAGCGAGCTCAATGTGGCCCAGGCGTTCGCGGCGGACTTTGCTGAGCGTGACTTCGACGCCGCACTTATCGCAGATGACGCCGCGGTGCTTCATGCGCTTGTATTTGCCGCACAAGCACTCCCAGTCCGTCACCGGACCGAAGATTTTGGCGCAGAACAAACCGTCACGCTCCGGCTTGAACGTGCGGTAATTGATCGTTTCCGGCTTGGTTACTTCGCCATGCGACCAAGACCGGATCTTTTCCGGGCTCGCCAAACTGATGCGGATGGAATCGAAATCAGCAATCTGACTGGCGCGATCATACGGGCTAGAACGATACAATGGCTGACCTCCCGTCCCGGCCGAACCGGGACAAAAAAATCGTTGTCATGCTCCCGGGAAAAATCCCGGGGGCGATTAATCGGCCGCGGCCGGTTCCGTTTGCGGCTTCTGGCGCTTCATCAATTCAACGTCCAGGCAAAGCGACTGCAACTCGCGGACAAGCACGTTGAACGATTCGGGGACGCCGGGCTCGATTCCGGCTTCGCCTTTGACGATGGCCTCGTAAATCTTGGCGCGGCCGTAGACGTCGTCGGATTTCGCCGTGAGCAATTCCTGGAGAATGTGCGCCGCGCCGTAAGCTTCGAGCGCCCACACCTCCATTTCTCCAAAGCGTTGTCCGCCGAACTGCGCCTTGCCGCCAAGCGGCTGCTGCGTGATGAGCGAATACGGGCCGATGGAGCGTGCGTGAATTTTGTCGTCGACCAGGTGCGACAGCTTGAGCATGTAGATATAGCCGACGGTGACCGATTGCGCGAACTGGTCGCCGGTCATGCCGTCGAAGAGCGTGATCTTGCCGTTTTCCGGCAGGCCCGCGGCCACGAGGAGATGGCGAATGTCCTTTTCGCGAGCGCCGTCGAAAACGGGCGTCGCCATCGGAATGCCCTCTCCGTAGTTGCGAGCGATGTCCAGAATATCCTCGTCGTCGAGCTCCTTGAGCGACTCCCACACGGATGTCGCGCCGAAGACTTCCTTGAACCATTTGCGAACGGTATCGGCGCGCGCTTCGGTGTCGAGCAGCTTGGAAACCTGCTGGCCAAGATCCTTGGCCGCCCAGCCGAGGTGCGTCTCGAGAATCTGTCCCACGTTCATACGCGAAGGAACACCGAGCGGGTTGAGAACAATCTCCACCGGCGTGCCGTCGGGAAGGTACGGCATGTCCTCAGCCGGCACGATGCGCGCGATGACGCCCTTGTTCCCGTGGCGGCCGGCCATCTTGTCGCCGACCGACAGCTTGCGCTTCATGGCGATGTAGGTCTTCACGAGCTTGATGACGCCCGGCGGCAGCTCGTCGCCCTTCTTGAGCTTTTCCTTGCGCTCCTCGGTGATCTTGCGGAGCACATCGATTTGCCGCGAAGTCATCTCCTCGATTTCATCGATCTTCTCGATGAGCAGCGGGTCCTTGTCCGACAATCGCAGGCGCTTGAGGTTGCGCGTGGAAATCTTTTCCAGGATTTCGCGCGTGAGTTCCGCACCCTTGGTGAGCAAGCGCTTGTTGGTGCGCTCATCGTGCAAGTCGGCGACAAGCGACTGGCCGCCGAGCAGCGCGGTGAGGCGCTTCAGGCGCTCGTCGGTGAGAATGCGGATCTCATCGGCGAGGTTCTTCTCGAGCTTGAAGATTTGCGCCGCTTCGATGGCTTTGTGGCGCTCGTCTTTTTCCGCTCCCTTGCGGCAGAAGATTTTGACGTCGACAATGGTGCCCTCGATGCCCGGAGGACAATAGAGCGAAGCGTCGCGGACATCGCCGGCCTTTTCTCCGAATATCGCGCGCAACAGCTTCTCTTCCGGCGTCAGCGTGGTTTCACCCTTGGGCGTAACTTTGCCGACGAGGATGTCGCCCGGCTTCACCGTGGCTCCGATGCGAATCACGCCGCTTTCGTCCAGATTGCGCAGAAAGCCCTCGTTGATGTTGGGTATGTCGCGCGTGATTTCCTCGGGGCCGAGCTTCGTGTCGCGGGCCTCGATTTCGTATTCCTCGATGTGAATCGAAGTGTAGTAGTCCTCCTGGACGAGCTTTTCGCTCACCAGGATGGCATCCTCGAAGTTGTAACCGCGCCACGGGAGGAACGCGACGAGAACGTTGCGGCCGAGCGCCAATTCGCCGCGATCGGTGCACGGGCCGTCGGCCAGGACCTGGCCCTGGCGGACACGGTCTCCGACGCGAACCAGCGGCTTCTGGCTGATGCACGTGTTCTGGTTCGAGCGCTTGAACTTCGTGAGCAGGTAAATGTCGGAACCGACTTCGCGGCTGAGCACGCCGGATTGGTCGGATTCGACGCGCACGATAATGCGTTCCGAGTCGACCTGATCGACGATGCCGTCGCGGCGACAGCTTACGACCGCGCCGGAGTCGTGCGCCGTGACGCGCTCCATTCCTGTCCCGACAAGCGGCGCTTCGCCCTTGATCAGCGGCACGGCCTGGCGCTGCATGTTGGAGCCCATCAGCGCGCGGTTCGCGTCGTCGTTCTCGAGGAACGGGATCAAGCTGGCCGCGACGGAGACGAGCTGCTTCGGTGAAACGTCGATGTAATCCACTTCTTCGCGCGACTTCAAAACGAAGTTGCCGGCCTGGCGGCAGTTGACAAGGTCCGTGGTGATGCGGCCGCGTTCGTCGAGCGACGCGTTGGCCTGCGCGACCACGTAGCGGTCCTCTTCCCACGCCGAGAGATAGAAGCAATACGCGTCGGCGGTGACTTTGCCGCGGCTGAGTTCGTCATTGGCGGAGTCGACTTTTTCTTTCTCCGCGATTTCGCCGGGCTTGAATTCGCTTCCGCCCGCGTTGACGATTTGAACGTAGTCGATCACGCGGCCGTTTTTCACCTTGCGGTACGGCGATTCGATGAACCCGAACTCGTTGATCCTCGCGTAGCAGGAAAGCGAGCTGATCAAGCCGATGTTCGGGCCTTCCGGCGTTTCAATCGGGCAAATGCGGCCGTAGTGCGTCGGGTGCACGTCGCGTACTTCGAATCCCGCGCGCTCGCGCGAAAGTCCACCCGGGCCCAGGGCCGAAAGGCGGCGCTTGTGCGTGATTTCGCTCAGCGGGTTCGTCTGATCCATGAACTGGCTCAACTGCGAGCTGCCGAAGAACTCGCGAATCGCGGCCATCACCGGCTTCGCATTCACGAGATCGTGCGGCATCGCCGTCGACATTTCCTGATAAACCGACATCTTTTCCTTGATCGCGCGCTCCATGCGAACCAGGCCGATGCGGAACTGATTCTCGAGCAACTCGCCCACCGCGCGGACGCGGCGATTGCCCAGATGGTCGATGTCGTCGACCGTGCCGATGTTCTTGCGCAGCTTGAGCAGATAATTGATCGCGGCGACGAAATCGCCCGGATCGAGCGTGCGCTTATCGAGCGGCGTCTCCAGGCCCAGCTTGATATTGAATTTCAACCGGCCCACGCGGCTAAAATCGTACTTCCGCGGGTCGAAGAACATGCCGTTGAAAAGCGCCGTGGCCGTTTCGAGCGTCGGCGGATCGCCCGGACGCAGCTTGCGGTAGATTTCGATCAACGCCTCGCGCGAATTGCGGATGGCGTCCTTTTCGAGCGTGCGGCTGATGATCACGCCCACGTCATCGCGCTCCGGGAAGCACACATCGACTTCGGTGATCCCCGCTTCGGCGAGCGAAGCCCATGTTTCCGGATTCAGCGGCTTATTGGCTTCCAGCAGTACTTCGCCGGTCTGGCGATTGACCAATTCACCGACGGTGATTGCGCCCTCGAGGTCCGCCGCGGGAACTTCCACCTGGTTGATCTTGGCCTTGATGAGCTCTTTGTATAGCGGCTCGGTGATGCGTTTGTGCGCGCCAACAATCACATCGCCGGAATGCGGATGCTTGACCTCTTTTGAAAGCTTTCGATCGATCAGGCTCTCGGAAACGCTCCAGAAGAGTTGGCGATCGCGCAAGGAAATGCGTTCCACGTGATAGAACCTGCGCAGAATCTCCTCATTCGACTTCATGCCCAGCGCGCGCAGGAAAATCGAGCCCAGGAACTTGCGCTTGCGGTCGATGCGAACATACAAAATGTTCTTCGTGTCGTACTCGAATTCCACCCACGAGCCGCGATAGGGAATAATCTTGCCGAGGAAGTAGCTGCGATTGTTGGCCGTCTCGTAAAACACGCCCGGCGAGCGGTGCAACTGGCTGACAATGACGCGCTCGGTCCCGTTGATGATGAACGTGCCGTTCTCCGTCATCAGCGGAATGTCGCCATAAAAAACTTCCTGTTCCTTGATGTCTCGAATCGACTTCGCCCCTGTATCCGGATCCTTGTCATAGATCGTGAGGCGAATCGTGACCTTGAGCGGCGCGGAGTACGTCATGCCGCGCTCCTGGCATTCGTTGACGTCGTACTTCAGTTGCAGCGTGACCGGATCGCCGCACTTGTTGCAGAACGTCGGCGTGTTGCGGTTGAACGCGCCGCACTTCGAGCAGACCACGTCGCCGGTCTTGTACGGATTCGTGACCACGGATGCGCCGCAATTCCGGCACGTCGCGCGCAAGTGATGCAATCCGCGCAGATGGCCGCACTTGCATTCCCAGTCGCCGATCGCGTAGTCCACGAAATCGAGCTGCGACAGCCCGCGAAAATCCTGGATGGGAAACACGGACGTGAACACGGACTGCAAGCCCGTGTCCTCGCGCTCGCTCGGCAGCTTGTCCATCTGCAGAAAGCGCTCATAGGACTTTTTCTGAACGTCGATCAGGTTCGGGATCTGCACAGCCGCACGAATGCGGGCAAAGTCCAGGCGTTCCCGTTCCCTCGTTGCACGATTACCGTTGCGCATGCTGGCTTACCTCATCCCTTCCGGGGCTAAACCGGATACGCGCCGTGGCGACACCACAGCATCGAGTCCGGGCAGGACGCGTGACGAGATGGAGCATCTCGAAAAGGCACGCGCGTAGACGGATTCCTTGGTCGCCGGGCGAATTTTCCGCGGCGACGGCACTACTTGATCTCGACCTTGGCTCCCGCGTCTTCGAACTTCTTCTTGATCGTGGCGGCTTCGTCCTTGTTGATGCCCTCTTTCACCGGCTTGGGCGCGCCATCCACCAGGTCCTTCGCTTCCTTCAGGCCCAGGCTGGTGACTTCGCGAACCGCCTTAATCACGTTGATCTTGTTCGCGCCGACTTCCGTGAGGATGACGCTGAATTCCGTCTTCTCCTCGGCCGGAGCCGCTCCCGCCGCGCCGCCGCCCGCCATCATCACCGGGGCAGCCGCAGCCGCGGAAACGCCGAACGTCTCTTCCATTTTCTTGACCAAGTCCGACGCTTCGAGAAGCGTCAGGCCCTTGATCTCATCCAGAATTGTCTCCACTTTGCTCGCCATCGCGTTTTCCTATCCTCCTAAAAGTTAAACTCGTTATTCCGGTTTCGCCGCCGGGGCAGGTTCTGCGCCGCCCGAGCCGAACTTATTGGCCTTCACTGCCTCGCTCGTCACCACCGCGAGATTGCGCGGCACCGCCGCCATCACCGAGGCCAGCCTCTGCGCCGGTGCATTCAACAGGAACATGACCTTGCTGATCAGCTCTTCCTTGCTCGGCAATTGCGCGAGCTGCTGAATCTCCTGAATCGAAATGACGCGCCCTTCGACCCAGCCCGCGCGGAACTGAAACGCAGGAACGTCCTTCGCGACTTTCGTCAGAACTTTCGCCAGCGCGACTGGATCCGCCATGGTGTAGGCAATCGAATTCGTGCCCGACAGATTCTTCAGCAGCGGCTCGACCGGCGTGCCCGTGCCGGCGCGCTCAATCAAAGTGTTCTTCACGACCTCGTAATGCCCGCCCGCCTTCTCGACAGCGCGCCGAAGCTGCGTGTCCTGCTCGACAGTGATGCCCTGAAATGTCGAGAGAATCACGCTCGCGACGTTCGTGAGCTCCGCGCGAAGCGAATTTGCCTTTTCCTTCTTTTCAGCCTTCTTCATTCCCATGCACGGCTCCTTCAAACTCCGTTACGCAGCGGTTGCCATGGCCGCGTCGACCTCGGCATGGTCAATCAAAATTCCGGGCCCCATCGTGGAGGTAAGCGTGACGCGCTGGATGTACTTGCCCTTGGCGGAAGCGGGCTTTGCTTTGCCCACCGCGCCCAGCAGCGCAGAGGCGTTCTCCGCAAGTTGCTGCGCGCCAAAACTGATTTTGCCGATCGGCGAATGGATAATTCCCGTCTTGTCCAGCCGGAACTCCACTTTGCCGGCCTTGATCTCCTTCACGGCGCGGGCAATTTCGAATGTTACCGTGCCCGTCTTGGGGTTCGGCATCAGGCCGCGCGGCCCGAGCACTTTGCCGAGGCGCCCGGCGGACTTCATCATGTCGGGCGTGGCGATGACGGCGTCGTAATCCGTCCAGCCGCCCGCGATTTTCGTGACCATGTCTTCGCCGCCAATGAAATCCGCGCCCGCCTCTTCCGCTTCGCGTACTTTTTCGCCCGTGGCGATCACGAGCACGCGCTTCGATTTCCCCAGGCCATTCGGCAGCACGACGGTGCCGCGCACCATCTGGTCCGATTGTTTCGGGTCGACGCCCAGATTAATGGACAGTTCGACCGTCTCGTCGAATTTCACGAAATGCGCCTTCTTCAGCAGCTCGGCGGCTTCGCCGAGCTTATAGGCGCGCGCCTCGACCAACTTGCGCGCATTCTGGATTTTCTTTCCGCCCGCCTTGCTCATCGCAGTCTCCTACCCTTCCACTTCGATTCCCATGTTGCGCGCCGTGCCCATCACGGTGCGTACCGCCGATTCCAGGCTCATCGTGTTCAAGTCCACCAATTTCACCTTCGCGATTTCTTCCACCTGCTTGCGCGTGATCTTGGCGACTTTATTGCGATTCGGCTCCGGCGAGCCCTTCACGATGCCCGCCGCGCGCTTCAGCAATTCCGACGCCGGCGGCGTTTTGGTGATGAACGTGAAGCTCCGGTCGGTGAAAATCGTAATGAGAACCGGAATGATCATCCCTTCCGGCTCCTTATTGGTCTTGGCGTTGAACTGTTTGCAAAAATCCATGATGTTCACGCCCTGCGGGCCCAACGCCGTGCCCACGGGCGGCGCCGGCGTCGCCTTGGCGGCCGGCAACTGCAATTTCACCATTGCCTGGACTTTCTTTGCCATCTTGACTCCCTTGCGATAAATCCAAAAACGCCGTAGCGCTCCGCTAGGCGACCTTCTCCACTTGCGCGAAATCCAGCTCCACCGGTGTCGAGCGCCCGAAAATCGTCACGCTGACTTTCAGCGTGCTGCGGTCGGAATTCACTTCCTCGACCACGCCCGTAAAATTCGCAAACGGCCCATCCACGATGCGCACCGATTCGTTGCGGTCAAACGTAAGGCGCGGCCGCGGCTTTTCCGCCGTGGTGGTCGCCCGATTCAAAATGTTCTCGACTTCCTCTTCGCTCAGCGGCGTTGGCGTCTGCCCCGACCCGACGAATCCCGTGACGCGCGGCGTCGAGCGCACCACGTGCCACGTGTAGTCGTCCATATCCATCTCGACCAGCAGGTAGCCCGGATAGCACATCCGCGCCGAAACCACTTTCTTGCCGCCGCGCACCTCGACCACGGATTCGGTCGGGATAATCATCCGGCCAATCTTGTCCTGCAGCCCGAACGCCGCCACGCGCCCTTCCAGGCTTTCCTTCACCTTCTTCTCAAAGCCAGAATAGGTGTGGACGATGTACCACTGCTTCGCCATGCTGCTTCCTTGCTCAGTGTTTAAAATAGTTGAGTACCAGCGTTTCTAGGCGGCTGAAGACACTGTCGGTCAATAAGAAAAACAGACCGAAAAAAGCCACCGTGACGATAACCACGCCTGTCAAAGAAATCACATCCTGCCGCGTCGGCCAGACCACCTTGGCCATTTCCGAGCGCACGTCGTGAATAAACTGCTTCCAGCGGCGCGGAGTCGACGCCAGGCGGCCAAGGGAAGAAGCAACGGCGCCCTCTCCGTTCCCTCCGCTGCCGCCGTGAATGCTGTCGTCTTTCACCTTGATAGCTTCTGTCATGGCCTCTGCTTCGCCCGCCTCAAATCCTGCCTTGCTTTTTCCCGCTTACCTCTGCTCCAAAACTGGCAGGGGAGGAGGGATTCGAACCCCCACATCCGGTTTTGGAGACCGGCGGTCTACCGTTGAACCTACTCCCCTGAATTCCGAACCCCTGGTTCGGAATTCACCCTGAGGGCCGTCTTTTGGCCCGAAGGGTTGTTCTCAATCTCCGCCCGGTCTCGTCGACCCTTCGGCGCTAAACCCAGCGCCTCAGGGCTTGCCGGCGAGCCTCCCGTTGAATTGCCCGCCAGCAATCCAAGTTTCTTTTCTCGTCGCCAGCCCTTCAACTCAGCTTCGCGTTGCCGGGCTGAGTGTTGATTTGGATGTCTTTCACTCCAAATCAGCTCAACTGGCCTACGCTTCGCGGTAAACATCGCGCCGCGACCCTGGTTATGCTCCCGGGCTCGATCCTCTACGTCAGTTGCGACGCCGACATACAGCGATCCGTCCTTGCATCGAACCATGTAGCAAGACCACTCGCGCTCTTGCTCATCCATGGCGCTCAGAAAACTCGCCGCCTATTTCACTTCTTTGTGCGGCGTGTGCTTCCGGCACGTATTGCAAAACTTCGACGTCTCAAGCCGTTCCGGGTGCTTCTTCCGGTTCTTCATGGTCGCGTAGTTTCGGTTTTTGCACTCGCCACACTGCAATGTGATGATTTCGCGCATCAGCTAACCCAATACCTTCATGATTTGGTCATCCAGCCACTCACCAACATTACTTACTTCAACTGAATCCGTCGCAATCATTGTCGGATTCCAAACTCGCCATGACTTCAATTCGCGATACATAATGACCTTGTGACCCCAACTCGTGGTCAGGCGAAACCCGGCGGCATTCATCATTTCCGGCATAGAACCCAGTTCCTTTGGGGACGCAGCTGTTAACTCTAACCAATTGCCATCCTTGCTTAATTTGGCAGTCTGCCCTTGGGGCCAGTCCGCCGGCGGACAGTCAAACTTATATCCTCTTCTGGTCGTCAATTCTCGAAGGTGACCAAGAATTGAAGCGGATTCTGTTCTAAAAATTTGCTCTTCCAGAGTCTGCATATAAATTACTCGATAATCTCGGTGACGGCACCAGCGCCCACGGTGTGGCCGCCTTCGCGAATCGCGAACCGCAGCCCTTTCTCCAGCGCTACCGGTGTGATCAAACTCACTTCCACGCTCACGTTGTCCCCCGGCATCACCATCTCCACTCCCTGCGCCAGCTTCACATCCCCAGTCACGTCCGTCGTCCGAAAGTAAAACTGCGGCCGGTACCCCGTGAAGAACGGCGTGTGCCTCCCGCCCTCTTCTTTCGTCAGTACGTACGCTTCGGCCTTGAACTTCGTGTGCGGCGTGATCGATCCCGGCTTCGCAATCACCTGCCCGCGCTCCACTTCTTCTTTTTCCGTCCCGCGCAGCAGCAATCCCACGTTGTCTCCCGCCAGCGCTTCGTCCAGCAGCTTCCGGAACATCTCCACGCCCGTCACCACTTTCTTCACCGTCGGACGGAACCCCACAATCTCCACTTCCTCGCCCACTTTCACTTTCCCGCGCTCCACTCTTCCCGTCACCACTGTCCCTCTTCCCGAAATCGAGAAAATATCCTCGATCGGCATGGCGAACGGCTTATCCACATCACGCTGCGGCAGCGGAATGCTCTTGTCCACCGCGTCCATCAGCTCATCGATCGTCTTCTCCCACTTCGGATCGCCTTCCAGAGCCTTCAGCGCACTTCCGCGCACCACTGGAACCTTGTCGCCCGGATACTGATACGTCTTCAGCAGGTCGCGCACTTCCATCTCCACCAAATCCAGCAGCTCCGGGTCTTCCACTGCGTCGCACTTGTTCAGAAACACCACGATGTACGGCACGCCCACTTGCCGCGCCAGCAGAATGTGCTCCCGCGTCTGCGGCATCGGCCCGTCCGTCGCCGCCACCACCAGAATCGCTCCGTCCATCTGCGCCGCGCCCGTGATCATGTTCTTCACGTAGTCGGCGTGTCCCGGGCAATCGATGTGCGCGTAGTGCCGGTTCGCCGTCTCGTACTCCACGTGCGACACTGCAATCGTGATGCCCCGCTCGCGCTCTTCCGGCGCGTTGTCGATCGAATCGAATGCCCGGAACTGCACCTTCGGGTTGTGCTTCGACAGCACTTTCGTGATCGCCGCCGTCAACGTCGTCTTGCCGTGATCGATGTGCCCGATCGTCCCAATGTTCAGGTGCGGCTTCGAACGCTCAAATTTTTCCTTCGCCATCGTTCACTCCACCTAAGCTATGAAAATTGTTCAGAAAATTGCGTTTTCAGTTCAGGAAACTCGACCCTCACTTTGGACATGAGGTCCTCGTAACGGCTCCTCAAGAGCACCGTTTCATGCGCTTCCAGCATTGCGAACAATTCCATGGCGTCCCAGCGATGGTCGCCAGATGCGTAAGCGTTGCCAATTGGAAGATGCAATATGGCGGCTTCAAAACGCCCGCCGCCCCTTAGCTTGCAGCCGCTCAAGAAACAGCGAATGTTGTCAAGGCGTCTGTGCTCAGTTTTCGGATTCAGTTTAGAATCCAGCGCAGTACCCAACCACTGAAATGCCCAAGTCATCGCTTACAACCTCACTCTTCAGTCAGCTCACACTCTTGGAGTGGTGAACGGTGTATATTGATGCCTTCGCTTCCAAGCTCACATCCACGACCGACTCGGAAGTCCGTCCGCAACGCTCGCACTTAACATCGATAGTTCCGGCGTAACGCTCTCGCGTCGTGTTCCAAACCAAGCAGACAGGAACTGAGGCACTATGCACCGCCTCACAGCTGGGGCATTGCCACCCGTTCAAATTGATTTGCCAGTCTTGCACGCCGAACGCTCGCCTCTCTTGCTACGCATCCCCAATGATGGAGCGGGGGACGGGATTCGAACCCGCGACCATCTGCTTGGAAGGCAGAGACTCTACCCCTGAGTTACCCCCGCCAAACTTCGACATCCTCGACTTCAAAAAATCGCGCCTCGCTGCTCTAACCCTGCTACGCAGGCAGGTCTGAGTTACCCCCGCCGCCTGACCGCAATCCTGGAGCCTGGGACCGGGATTGAACCGGTGACCTCGTCCTTACCAAGGACGCGCTCTACCAACTGAGCTACCCAGGCGTCCACCTGTTCGCTGGTTTTGCGCTTCGCCTTTCCCGCCAACGATTCCTTGGGACTTCACCCAACAAGTTTTTCGAGATCGAACTGTATTCCTAGTCTTTCGCGCTTCAGCGCCCTCGCGAGCGTAATGGTGGACGGGGGAGGATTCGAACCTCCGTAGCCCGCAAGGAGCGGCAGATTTACAGTCTGCTGGTTTTAGCCACTCACCCACCCGTCCCGCGAGAACTACCGGCACATAATCCGTTGGTCCCGACCGGAGAACTTCGCAACGCAGAAAGGGCTCGTGTCTGGAGACACCAGCCCGTTCGTTTGTAATACGAGGAATCCGACGATTCCAAAATCCGAAAATCCCGATCCCTCAAAACTCAGCTGGCGGAGGGATTTGAACCCCCGACCCTCTGATTACAAATCAGATGCTCTACCAACTGAGCTACGCCAGCAGAAGCAAACCCGTCGAAGATACCACGCGGGCAATAAAATTGCAAGGGGCTCCGACACCCGCGCAAGAGTCGTGCCATGATGAGTTTTAAGTTCTTTACCCACTCCAACTTTACACCATTCCGTCCTGACTTTATACTGAAAAAGTTGCCGTACTGGTCCGCATGAAACGCGCCCTCACAATCATTCTGGCCCTGTGTGCTGTTATCGCACTCGGAATTGCCTATTTCTATTTTCGCCATGAAAAAATCGAGCGGGCACAAGCGCTCAGCGACGCTGCGCTGGCCGCTCCGAGCCCCACCGCAACGGGCAGCGCCGCGGTTGCCGTCCGCGAATCGGTGGACCTGGTTCATCAGTTGCCGCCGGGCGCGGAGGCAATCGTCTTCGCGAATGTTGGCGCGCTGCGCGATTCTCCTTTTGCCACCGAGCTTGCCTCGTTGGCGCCCTCCCCGGCACAGGACCCCGAATACACTGAATTCGTTCGCGCCACCGGATTCGATTACTCGCGCGACCTTGGCCGCGTCGCTGTGGCTCTATGGCCCAGCACTTCTCCGACGAGCGTCGTCGCCATTGCGCAGGGGAAATTCGACGTGGAAAAAATCGAGCGCTATGCGCTTCGCAACGGCCGCGCTGTGAACCTTGGCCATTCGAAAATCTATGAGGTCCGCGAGGAAAATTCCACGCGCACGGTCCGCTTCACTTTTCTCTCTCCCAATGAAATTGTGCTTGCCGACGGTCCGCAGCTTTCGCGCATGCTCGCGGCGGATTCGAACCGCCTCGACTCGGAAATGTCGCAGCGAATCGCGAAGACGGCTGGCGCTCCGATTTTTGCCGTCGCGCGAACGCAAGACCTCGCCAAGAATCTCGGCATCGACGCCGCCCACAACGCTCAACTTGTTGAGATACTGCGAAGCATCCAGAGCCTTTCGGTCGCTGGCCAGCCAACCGGCGCGGACTTAAAAGTCGCTGCGGCAGCCGAATGCGACTCGACTGTTGACGCGTTCAAACTCTCCACGACATTGAATGGCTTGCTGCTGATGGGGCGCATGGCTCTGGCTGATTCGAAAACTCAGCAGCAAATCGGGCCGCAGTGGCCTGCGCTTGATGCTTTGCTCAAGGCCGCCGATATCTCCCACGACAGCCATTTCGTTCGCCTGCACGTCCAAATCACGCCGCAAATGCTTCGCGCCGCCGCGGATTCAGCATCCAAATAAGACACGCCCAGATAAGCCTGAGGAAATCCTTCCGCAAAAAAACGCCGCGAGGAGTATTTTCTGGAGAGCAAACAAGACTTAAGGTGCAAAGAAGCGCCGCTTAGTCGCCGCCGGAAATCGCTCCGCCGTCGTCGGCCTGATGCAGATAGCGCCATGGATTCACTGGCGCATTATTGATGCGAACTTCAAAGTGGAGATGCGGTCCCGTCGCGTGGCCGCTGTCGCCTTCGTAAGCAATCACGTCGCCGCGTTTGACTCGCATCCCGACCTCCGCCACATACCCGGAAAGATGCGCGTACCACGTGGTAATGCCGAATCCGTGATCGACGATCACGACCCGGCCGTATCCTTCTCTATCGCCCGTCCAAACCACCACGCCATCCGCCGCCGCGCGCACGTCATCGCCATAGTGCGATGCGATGTCGAGACCCGTATGGAATTCACCCTCGCCGTCGAACGGATCCAGGCGCTCGCCGAAGCGGCTCGTGATTCTTCCCATCACGGGCCAGAGCGAAGGCACAAACGGCGCGTTCAAAATGTTGTTTCCCGGCAGCAGGCGAACCGTCCCGGTCGAAGCCAGCTCAACCGCCGCCGCGTTTTGCTGCAGGAAACTGAACTGATCCAGCGTCTCTTTGTACGCGTAATTGGATTGGCTCGAAGTGTTGCTCGAACTGAACTGCGTCTCCGCAACGGGCGCCAGTCCGTAGGCGACCGCTACCTGGCTCGCCAGCGACTGCAAGGAATTCAGCCTCTGGTTCGCGTCCTTCACCTGCGTTTGCAACTGGTGGTACTGAGCCGTCAGGTTGTCTTGATCGCGCCGCAATGAGTTATAGGCTGCGGCCTTCCACAGCATTCGCGAATAGGACGCAGTTGCCGCAATCACCGTAATTCCGCCTACAGCAGCCAGAATGGCGAGGAAATGAAGGACGTAATGCGGCATATGCAGACGCCGCATCTTTCCGGAGTCCGTGGAAGCAACAAAAAATGTGTAATATTTTCTTCTCATGACCCTAGTTTTAAAGTCCTGAGCTTCTCTTTGCGCTAGACAATACGACCGCCGGCCCCTGATGCGGTCTGCGCGCGCTCAAAAGCGTTTGAACCGCGAGACTTGGTTCGAAACCCGGCCTGAATATAAGTGCGGTAACCCAAGAGAGTCAACCGAAAATCTCTCTTTGGGACAGCCGGCTCGCTTTCTTGCCCGGATCGCCTCTATAATCCGGTGAGCATAATAGTGCCTATTCGAACTATTATATAACCACCGATGAGACCCATTTCAACTGGCCTGAAGGACAGGGAACGCACACTAATTGCTCGACTTACGCGGATCATCCCTTCCGTCGCGGGCCGTGTGGGCCAGCCCGGCGTGGAATTAGGAATCGGCGACGACGCCGCGTTACTTCGGCCTTCCGGGAAAACTGACTGGGTCTTGAGCTGTGACTCCTCATTTGAAGGCGTTCATTTCCGCGATGGTGTTCATCCGCCCGACTCCGTGGGCTACAAATCGCTCGCTCGCGCGGTAAGCGATCTCGCCGCCATGGGCGCTCATCCACGCTACTTTCTCCTGGCGCTCGCGCTCCCATCCGCGAAGACCCACGCGTGGCTGGACCAATTTGCACACGGCATGGCTCGCGCGGCGCGCGAACTGCAGATTCGCCTGATTGGCGGAGACATTTCGAAGACCGCGAGCGTGACAATCAGCGTCACTGTCCTTGGAGAAATTGTTCCAGGCAACGCGCTCACTCGCGCCGGAGCACGCGCGGGCGATCTCCTCTACGTCAGCGGACAGCTTGGCGGCGCGCAGCTTGGACTCGAATTGCTCAATTTAATTGCGCGCGGCTTGCTTCGCCAATCCAGCCTGAAGAGATACCTCCAGCCGCACTTTTATCCGCGGATTCCCCAGGCGCTCGGCGAATCGCTGGCGCGCCGCCGCATCCCCTCCGCCATGATGGACATCTCCGACGGCCTTTCCACGGACTTGACCCGTCTATGCACAGCAAGCGGCGTCGGCGCGCAAATCTCGGCGGACAAAATTCCCGCCGCCAAAGTCCCTCCTGCCCTGCTCGCGGTCGGAATCGATCCACTCACCCTGGCCCTCCACGGCGGTGACGACTACGGCCTCCTCTTCACCGTCCCGCCAAAATCCGCGCAACGCCTCCGCCGCATCGCGCCCCGCTCACAAATCACCCAGATCGGCGAAATCACCCGGAGACAGCAACTCCTGTTGATTGACCGTAACGGCTGCAGCTCTCTATTGTTGCCAAAGGGCTGGCAGCCATTCTGAGCATCGCAGATGTTCGAACATCTCCTGATTCAGATCGCCGGCTTGCGCGCAACGGCGGCGGATTGCTGCGTTGCGGATTGCTTCGCTGGCGCGAGCACTACCAGAACAATTCCGATGACGATCAAAGCAAGCACACCCCAGAGTTCTCCGTGCTCAACGAATCCTCGGAGCACCTGGAATCCCATAACAGCTGCATGCGCAAAGCTCGACCAGGCCGCAAATGCAATCAAGCTGCGATTGGCTGATGGGTTCCGAACCGCGAGCAGCAAGAAGACGCCCAGCGTGACATAAAGGCTGAGCATCATCGCTAGCGCTGCCCCGTGTTTAAGAAACAAGAGCAGTGGGTAGGCGCCTGCCACAAAGAGCAATCCAATCAGCACCAAAGCAATCTTCAACGCACGTTCTCGCCACATTTTACCTCCTCCGAAGACTGCGGCCAGTCCTCCGCATAGCGGTCGCTGAAGAAGAATACACACTTGACAATCAATTTGTTTAGCGAACTCCAGGCGCGTTGCTGGGCTTGCTCGGCGCTTTCACCGGCGGCTTGGGTACCGCTGCTGGCTTGCCCACTGGAGATTTATCGCCGGCAAGAGGCTTACTCTCCGGCTTAAGGGTTACCGGCTTGTCGCCAATCAGGTGTTCTTCCGCACCAGATTGCTGTGAGCCAGACGATTTCACGTCCTTTATCGGCTCACCCGCATTGGCAGGTACCCCCGCATCAGGGATCCCCTGCTCCGACACGTCCGCTGGCGGCGCCGTATCCGGCACATCTACATCCTCATGCGCATTCTTCGCCAGATCTTCGAGCGAAGTAACATTCGGGAAATTCTCCGCCGGCATCCCCTTGCACGCCTGCTCCATGAACTCCAGCCAGATCGGCAAAGCCGCGCGCGCGCCGGTTTCCTTTGGGCCCAGCGAAGTTTTCGGATCGTCGAAGCCCACCCAAACGCCCGCCGTGATTTGCGGCGTGAAGCCGATGTACCACGCATCTGTGAACTCGTTCGTCGTCCCGGTCTTGCCTCCCGATGGCCGTCCCAATGCCTGCGCTCGCACGCCCGTGCCGAAGTGCACAACGTCTTCGAGCATCGCCACCATCGTTCGCGCAACACTTGGCGGAATCGCGTCGGTGACCTTCGGACGCGCTTCTTCCAGGATTGCGCCGTCATACGACGTCACGCGGCGAATCATGTGCGGCTGGATGTGCACGCCGTCGTCCGGAAACACGGTGAATCCAGACGTGTGCTCCAGCAGCGTCAGGTCCGCTGCGCCTAGCGCGAGCGGCAGGTACGGCGGCAGCGGACTGGTGATGCCGAACCGGCGCGCCGTATTGATCGCATTCTGAATTCCAACTCGATCCAGTATCCGCACGGCCGGCACATTCCGTGAGTCAGCCAAGGCCCGGCGAAGCGTGATGCGGCCTTCGAACGTGTCGTCGTAGTTGCGCGGCGTATAGATGTCGTTGCCGCTGGTGTAGGACACCGGCTCGTCGAGGACGACGTCGAACGGCGTCATGCCCTGCTCCAGCGCCGTCGCGTAGACGTAGACCTTGAACGAACTGCCCGTCTGGCGCATCGCTTGCGTGGCGCGGTTGTATTTGGATTCCTCGAAGCTGTACCCGCCGACCATGGCCTTGATTTCGCCAGTCGCGTTGTCAATGGCCAGCAGCGAAGCCTGCGCGGCGGGCACCTGTTCGAGCTGCACCTTCGCCGTGGCGCCATTCAGGCTTTCGATATGGAGATTCGCCAGATCTCCCACGTGCAGCAAATCCCGGGGCGATTTCGCTTCAGTCCACGCGAAATCCGGAGCCGTGATCACCGCGCGATACGGCCCGATTTTCGCGACCGCCGCGTTCGCGTCCACCGCCGTGATTAGCCCCGTGACGTAATCGCCGGCCTCGATCGGCTCGCGCCAGTCCGGCGATTCATAACTTCGCAGCGTGCCAAGATGCTGCTGAAAAATATTCGGCAGTTTGCCGCGCCAGCCGTGCCGGCGATCGTAAGCGTGCAGCCCGTCGCGCACCGCTTGCACGGCGTCGCGTTGCATGTTGGCGTTCAGCGTCGTGTAGACGCGCAGGCCCTCCTGGTGCACCGCTTCCGGGCCGAATTCCTGTTCCAGCCGCTGGCGGATTTCCTCCACGAAATAGGGCGCCAGATTGTTGTTTTGCGAATACGATAATTGCAAGCCCAGCGGCGCCTGTTGCGCTTCCTTGGCCTGCGCGCGAGTGATTTTCCCGTTCGTGACCATCAGATCCAGCACCAGATTGCGCCGCGCCAGCGCGCGCTCCGGATGCAGGACCGGCGAATACGCCGGGCCGCGAATGATCGCCGCCAGCGTCGCCGCTTCGGGCAACGTCAATTGGCCCACCGGCTTGTCAAAATAAAATTCCGACGCCGCCTCGAAACCGTAATTCCCGGCGCCCAGATAAATCTGGTTGCAGTACATCGTGAAAATCTGCTGCTTCGTGTAATGGCGCTCGATTTGAATCGCCAGCATCGTCTCTTCGACTTTCCGGCTGAATTTCTTTTCCGGCGACAGAAAAAGGACGCGCGCGAGCTGCATCGTCAGCGTGCTCGCGCCTTCCGCTCTTCTCCGTGTGATCAGATTCTTCCACGCGGCTTCGAGCACGCGCGGAAAATCCACGCCCCAGTGCTGCATGAAATGCCGGTCTTCGGTCGAGAAAACCGCGTCCTGGAGGACTTTCGGAATTTGATCGTAGGTCAGCAGGATGCGCCGCTGCAGCGCGAAGCTTCCGATCGGCGTGCCGTCGTCGGCGTAAAGCTCCGTGACCACGTCGGGGCGGTAGTTTTCCAGCTCCTGGATTTGCGGCAGGTCGCTGCTATACGCCAGCAGCAGCCCCGCGGCCGACCCCAGCCCAATCGCGCAGAGAACCAGCAGGACAATCGCGATGCGGCTGAACGCCCTTCCCCCGGCGATGAGAACTCTTCCCTGTGGCGAATCGCCCATTTCATTTTCATTGTAGCGCAATCGTGCGCAGCCGCGCGGCTTACGCCCGCGCGCGTTGCGTAAGAAAAATCACGCTCTTTCGCGCCAACCTATGTCAGTTTTTCGAATTTGCTTGCTGGATTGCGGCGGCGGTTCAATCTCCACTCTTCTCCGCGATGAAAAGCATCTCCGGCGAATCGTCCGTAAGCACCGAGCGGTCGAAATTGCCATAGAGCGACGCCACGCGAAAGCCACAGCGCGCCAGCAGATGCTCGACCTCATACCGGAAAAAATAACGCATGTGAAACGCATGGACGATCTTTTCGTTGCGCCCGTCGGGATGCGTGATGTAGTACGCCAGCTCGCAATCGTTCACTTGCCTCGCGCGGTGGTAGGCAACGATTCTCTCCGTCACGCCCAACCGCCGTCCGTCCGGCAAATGCAAATCTCTGTCCGTCTCCCGCTCTTCCAGAAACTTCGCATCGTGCATTCGCTGCGCGTCGGTCTGAAAGAAGTCGACGATCAATCGTCCGCCATTCTCAAGATGCGCGTGCACCGAACGCAGGCACGCAAGCTGCTCTTCCACGTCCAGGAGATGCTGGAACGGCCGAAACGGAATGATAATCAGCCGGAATTTCTCGCCGAGATTGAAACCGGCCATATTCGCTTCCACGAGATGCACGCGCGACTTCACTTCCGCCGATTCTGCTTCCAATCGTTTCCGGCACTGCTCCAGCATCGCCGCCGAAAGATCGAGCCCGCAAATCTTGTGCCCGTCCTTCGCCAGCGGCGCGAGCACGCGCCCCGTGCCGCAGCCTAATTCCAGAATCGAATCGCCGCGCTTCAGAAAACGGGCGGCATAAGCGCAATAGAACTTCACGTCGCCGCGGTCCCGCACAATCGGCCGCGTGTCGTAAAGCTCCGCCACGGCAACATCAGCGTATGATTTCGCCTTGCTCGCACTCATATCAGTCGCTTCCCTTCGCCGCCCGCCAAGGCGCGCTTCACTCCGCGTTCGGCACCACCGCGTCCGCTTCGATTTCCAGCAGCATGTCCGGCGAAACCAAGCCCGTCACTTCCACCATCGTGGACGCTGGTCGAATGTCACGAAACACTTCTCCATGCGCGCGCCCAATTTTTTCCCACTCGGAAATATTTTTGACGAACACGCGCGTGCGCACCACGTGCTCCATCTTCGCTCCCGCTTTTCCGAGCGCCGCCTCGATGTTTTTCAGAATCTGCACCGCTTGCGCATACGCGTCGCCTTTGCCCACGATTTCACCTTTCGCATCAGTCGCCGTCGTTCCCGCCACCCATATCTGCGCGCCCACGCGCACCGCTCGCGAATACCCGACGATCGGCTCCCACGGCGTCCCGCTCGAAACATTCTGTCTTTTCATTTCACTTTCCCCTTATCAGCAATTCTTCTGCAGGAACTCGATGCGCCGCCTCGCTGGACTTCGCCTCCCAAAGTCCGTAACCTTACCAGTAGCACTCATAGTCCAAATCCGAGGCTGCCGCTCAAACATGCGTTGCAAAAACATTCTCGAAGCCATTGGCGAGACGCCGCTCATCCGGCTCAATCGCCTCACAAAGGATATCCAAGCCGAGGTCTACGTCAAAGCCGATTACCTCAACCCCGGCGGCTCGGTCAAGGACCGCATCGGCGTCTGGATGATCGACGAAGCCGAGCGCAAAGGCCTGCTCAAGCCCGGCGGCACGATCATCGAAGGCACTTCCGGCAACACCGGCATGGGCCTCGCGCTTGTCGCCACGGTGCGCGGCTATAAAGTCGTCTTCACCATCACCGACAAGCAGTCGCGCGAGAAAATCGATCTGCTCAAGGGCTTCGGCGCCGAAGTCATCGTTTGCCCCACGGCTGTCGAACCTGACGACCCGCGCAGCTATTATTCCGTCGCCAAGAAACTTGCGCGCGAAATCCCGAATTCGTTCTACCCCAATCAGTACGAAAATCCCATGAATCCCGAGGCGCATTACCGCACCACCGGCCCCGAGATTTGGAAAGACACCGACGGCAAAATCACGCATTTCGTCTGCGGCATGGGCACGGGCGGGACCATCAGCGGCGTTGGCCGCTTCCTCAAGGAAAAGAATCCCGCCGTCAAAATCATCGGCGTCGACCCCATAGGCTCGCTCTATTACGAATTTTTCAAGACCGGCAAAGTCGGCAAGGCCGAAACCTATGTCGTTGAAGGCATCGGTGAGGATATTTTCCCGTCCACCATGAATTTCAAAGTCCTTGACGACGTGCTGCAAGTCACCGACGAAGAATCTTTCGTCTGGGCGCGCCGCCTCGCCAAACAGGAAGGCGTCTTCACCGGCGGCTCCGGCGGCAGTTGCATTTCCGCCGCGCTGCGCCTTGCCCGCGAATGCAAGAAGGGCGACCTCGTCGTCGCATTTCTTCCCGACACCGGCATGCGTTATCTCAGCAAAGTCTATAACGATGGCTGGATGCGCGAGCACGGCTACGTCGAATCCGAAGTCCCGCTCTGTGCCGCCGACGTCGTCCGCGTGAAATTGCAAAACGGCAAGCATCGCGAACTCGTCATTGCCCGCCCATATCAAACCGTTTTCCACGCCCTGCACATCATGCAGCAACAGGACATTTCCCAGTTGCCGATTTTCGAGGAGGAAAATCCCATCGGCACGATTTACGAGGATCAAATCCTCAATCTCGCGCTCCAGGGCAAAGACCTTCGCAAGCTCGTCATCCGCGAAGTGATGGCCGAGGCCCTCCCGCGCGTCGCCAGCGATTCTCCCGTCGAACGCGTCACGCATCTCCTCAGCCATTCCGGCCCCGCCGTCTTCGTCGAAATGTCCAACGGCAAATTCGAAATCCTCACCAAATTCGATCTCATGGACACCATCGCCGGCCTCATGGAGCAAAAGCGCTAGCCACCGCTTCTCCGTCTCGCCGCTGCGTTATACTCTGTCCCCATGCCCGTCATCATTTCCATGCTGCGCGGCGTCAACGTCGGCGGCCATAATAAAATCAAAATGGACGCGCTCCGCTCGCTCTACGAATCCCTGAAATTCACCGGCTGTCAGACTCACATCCAGAGCGGAAACGTCATTTTCAAAGCGAAAGAGCGCAACCTCGCCAAACTGGCCAGCCAGATTCAAACCGCCATCGAGCGCAGCTTCGGCTTTCGTCCCGGCCTGATTCTCCGCACCGTGCCCGAATTGCGCGACGCCATTGCGCGCAACCCGTTCGCGAACCGCCGCGCCATCGATCCCCGCAAACTCCTCGTCGCATTTCTCGCCAGCGCTCCCGGCGCGGAAGCGAGCGACACACTTCACGCCGTCAAGATCGCTCCCGAGGAGCTGCACATCGACGGCCGCGAGCTCTACATCTATTTTACCAACGGCATTGCGCGCCCGAAACTCTCCTGGTCGATCCTCGATCGCACGTTGAAAATCCCGCTCACCGGCCGCAACTGGAACACCGTCACCAATCTCCTCGCCCTCGCCGAAAAACTCGAATCCTCCGCATAGTCCTCCGCGCGTTTTGCGCGTCGGTATTCGAAAACTGCTCTTGCTCTCGCGGAAACTCGCTCACAGCTTCGCAGGAACGCCGAGCGCAGGCGCGCAGCGCCTCGGTTTTCGGGTGCGCCGCGAAACGGGAGGACCACAAGAATGACAACGCCGACCGCAGTTGCAGTAAATCGGCTGCGGCCAGTCTATGTATAATGGCAGGCCTGTATAATACCTCCGCCTCGGGAGGGCAGTTCGTGTTGCGCGTAATAAACGACGAAGCCATTTCCCAGCCGAAGTAGTCGTCTGCGAGCGAAGAGGTGTTCTGTGATCTTCAAGCAATTCTATCTGCCATGCCTGGCGCACGCTTCCTACGTGATCGGAGACGAGCAGACTGGCACGGCCGCTGTCGTTGACCCGCAACGGGACACGGACCAATACATTGCATTTGCCGCCGAGCACGCGTTCAAGATCAAGCACGTCTTCCTGACGCATTTCCACGCCGATTTTGTTGCCGGGCATTTGGAGCTGCGCGATCGCGTGGGCGCAACCATCTATCTCGGCGCCAAGGCCAAAGCGGGATACGCGTTCACTCCTCTTCGCGATGGCGACGCTGTCGAATTCGGGCGCGTGCGCCTGAAAATCCTGGAAACGCCGGGGCACACGCCGGAATCGATTTCCATTCTTGTTTACGATCTGAACATAAGCGCCACGCAGCCGCAGTCCGTACTTACAGGGGACACTCTGTTCATCGGCGACGTGGGACGGCCCGACCTGCGCGCCGCGCTTGGCTGGTCGGCCTATGATCTCGGCGGGATGCTCTTCGATTCTCTGCACGCGAAGCTGCTCGGGCTGCCGGACGAAAGCCTGGTGTATCCGGCGCACGGCGCGGGTTCGCTCTGCGGCAAATCGCTCAGCAAGGAAACCGTGTCCACTCTCGGCGAGCAGCGCCGCACGAACTACGCCCTGCAGCCCATGACCAAGGAAGCATTCATTTCCGTGGTGACCGCCGATCAACCGGACGCTCCTCCTTATTTCACCTATGACGCCGTATTGAACAGCGAAGAGCGGCCGACGCTTGACGAAACTTTGGCGCGCGTGACCCCGATGACGCTCGACGACGTGCTTGCATTGCAATCCGCCGGCGCGCAAATCCTCGACACCCGCGATGCATCCGAATTCGCGGCGGCGCATCTGGCGGGCAGCATCAACATCGGCCTCGGCGGCCAGTACGCAACGTGGGCTGGAACCGTGCTGGATCGAGAGCATCCCATCGTCATCATCGCCGATCCCGGCCGTGAGAACGAAGCTGCAACCCGGCTCGGGCGCATCGGCTTCGATCACGTGGCCGGATACTTGAAAGATGGGCTGCACAGCCTGAAATCACGTCCGGATTTGATGATCACCACAGACCGCCTCAGCGCGCCCTTCGCCGCGGAGCTTTTGTCGTCGCCTCAGCCGCCATTGGCCATCGATGTCCGCGCGCCGGGCGAGCGCGAGCAGAAGCGCATCGCCGGAAGTTTGGCAATGCCACTCAACCACCTGACGGAAAATCTGGACAAGCTGCCGCGGGACCGTCCCTTGCTGGTATATTGCGCGGGCGGCTACAGGTCATCCATCGCCGCGAGTTTGTTGGAGCGCAACGGATTTGACCGCGTCTGTGAAATTGCCGGTGGCATCGTGGGATGGGAAGCCGCAAACCTGCCAGTTCAAACTGCCCAGGTTTTGCCGTGAAACCTTAGGAGCCGCTGACTTCAACGCTGACTTCAACGATGAACTTTACATCCCTGAAAGAATCAAGCTATACAAAAGTGTGCGCAGTTGTTCGCAGTTATTCGCAGTAGTTCGCAGTAAGTCAGAGGTAGTTCCCGCTTCGTCGGCAATCCGGAAGTTGGAGTGCATTCCTCGTTAACTTCCGAGTTGGCCGTCATACGCCCAGGACGCATGGAGCTAAACCAAAGACCGTCGATTCGAGTGGTAGCCTGTACCCTTACAGTGGTACACTTACGGCGTGATTTTTAGCCTCAATCTATCCGCTGGTCAGCCGCTATACCTACAGTTGATCCAGCAGGTTCGGCACGCCATTGAGACCGGTGTGTTGCGGGACGGCGACACGCTCCCAAGTATCCGCGCGTTATCAGCGGAGCTCGTCATCAGCCATAACACGGTAGCGAAAGCGTATTCGGAACTCGAACATGACGGGCTGCTGGAACTGCGGCATGGTTCCGGTGCTTTTGTTTGCGCCGGGCGTAGAGCAAAGGTTCGAGCGTCGAAGGTCTGCCTTGCTGAAGTGCGGGTCCAGGACTTGGTTGAATCTCTCCGCGCAGACGGCTTGTCGGACGATGAAATCCAACGCCTTTTCGAAGCGCAACTGTTCCGTTCCGCTCCCGTCGAGGCAAAACGATGAGCACCGCACCTGTGATCGAAACGCAGAATCTGACCAAACGTTTCCGAGATCAGGAAGCTGTGTCTTGCCTCAATCTAAGAGTTGAAGCACAACAAATCACAGGCTTTCTGGGACGCAACGGAGCCGGAAAGAGCACCACTATCAAGATGTTACTCGGCATGGTCCATCCTTCTGCTGGAACTGGTTCTGTTCTCGGCAGGGCCATCGCTGAACCGAGGGAGAATCGGGTGGTTCGCGAGCGGATAGCCTACGTCGGCGAGGACAAGCCGCTGTACGACTACATGACCGTGGCGCAGTTGATTCGTTTCACCCGGACTTTCTACAAGGATTGGCGCGCGGATGCCGAGCATCGTCTCCTGGCCCAATACAAGCTTCCCAGGTATCGTAAGATCAGGGCGTTATCGAAGGGAATGCGCACGAAATGCGCCCTTCTCGTTGCTCTGGCTCGCCGTCCCGAGTTGCTAATTCTCGACGAACCAAGCGAAGGTCTGGACCCCGTCGCCGTCGAAGAACTTCTCCAATCGCTGATCGAAGCTGCTGCCGAAGGCACTACCGTGTTCTTCTCGTCCCACCAGATCGTCGAAGTTGAACGAATAGCTGACAGAGCATGCATCATCGACCAAGGCAGGCTGGTCGCAGACATTATTCTCGACGAGATGCGACAAGCTTACCGCCGGATAACGTTCAGCTTCAATTCAGCACCCCTGGAAGCCGAATTTCGAATGCAAGGCGTTGAGAGCATACGGACCAGTGGTCGTCAGCTTACGCTACTTGCGAGCCAGAACTCGGATGCGATTGTTGAACTTGGCCGCTCCTTGGGTGCAATCTCGGTTGAAGTGGCTCCGGTTGGCTTACGAGAGACTTTCCTGCAAGTGGTGAAGGAGGAAAGGTAATGCTCTGCTATAAAGCGTGGCGAGAGAGCCGCCTGGGTTTTCTCTTGAGTGTACCTGCTCTGATTTTCTTTCTTGGACTTTACGCCATGATCACGCCGCAGCGCGACCAACTGCACAGATACACATACATTCAGGAAACTTATCTCTTCACGTATCGAGGCGCCGTTCGCAACATTTTCATCGTTCTCACGCTCCTTTTGGGTATGGGCGGATTATTACGGGAGCGCCTCCACCACACGGTCGGCTTCACGCTGGCACTTCCGGTTAGCCGATTCAGGCTGGTCGCCACTCGAGCTGGCGTCGGGCTTGCGGAGATGGCGGTCTTGGCCCTAGTGCCCGCCCTTTTTTTACCCGTCTTCGCAGGTTTGTCCCACCACACCTATCCTTCCTTCACCCAGGCTCTTCAGTTCAGCGCCGTTTGGATCGGTTGCGGAACTATCTTTTTTGCCGTCGGATTCTTCTTATCCAGCGTAGTGCCCGGCGATTATCCTACTGCCGCCGCATGTCTCATTTGCCTATTTGCCTACTTGATGGTCCTCAATCTCGACTTCTTTGAGCGATTCCCCTCTCTCGATCTGTTCAATGTCATGAGCGGAGAACGGATGCCCTATTTCAGCGGAAGGGACACGTGCGCGCTTTCCTACCTGCCATGGAGAACGCTTTTCACAATTGCCCTTCTTGCGTGTGTCGTGCTCACAGCGGCATGGCAGATCATCGAGCGTTCGGATTTCTAGCGCGTCAGTTATGCCGCGAACACCAGCAAGTACCGATCCCTAGCCGGACGCGACTTTGTGGGAAGTGAAACACGGTCCTTGCTGGATTGTCGACTACTCGGAACCTACCCTCACGTCCAATTTGCGCGGCAAGAAGTTGCCGACTCTCGATAGGTCCGATAACTGTAACCTAACCCACGACTCGCGGCAAAACCACTTGCTCTTCCGTTGAGATTATGGTATATAGTACCTATTGGTTATGGTACTGATATTCATCTCCGGCGCGCAACGAGCCCTCCCATGGGGAATGCGGTGGGGTTCTCCCTCCGCCTAAGTCTCCCCTCCAGCCGCCCATTTCGGGCGGCCCAAGCCAAATTCGCAAAATTTCTAATCGATAGACTCAAAACAACAAATTTCCTCGTAATTCACACAAAACAAAAGGTCGGACCCCTTTCTAATCGATATGCACAGAGCGCTTTTCCAGAGTCTCTATCGCCGCGCTGTGCAAATTCCTTAACCTCGCCGTCAGCCACACAGTCGCCCCGGCTCATCGCGCCCAATCGCGCCCTCATTCATGCCCCTGACGGGGCCGGTGTTATACTGCCGGTTCGTTTTTCCCCGGCAAAACCTAACTGTCGGGAGCAAGGCGCGAAATGAAGATCGAAGACTTCAACGAGCGGCTCCGTGATTCGGTCCTCATCGCCGATGGCGCGATGGGCTCGATGCTCTATGAAATCCTCGGGCCGCAGCGCTGCCTCGACGAGCTCAATTCCACGCAGACCGAGGCTGTTTTCCGCGTCCATCAGGCCTACCTCGACGCCGGCGCGCAAATCATCGAAACCAACACGTTCGGCGCGAACCGCCACAAGCTCGCCGCGCTCGGCCTCGCCGATCGCGTCGCCGAATTGAATCATCGCGGCGTGAAAATCGCTCGCGAGGCGCGCGAAGCCTCGCGCCACGAAGTGCTGATCGCCGGTTCGATTGGCCCGCTTGGCACTCTTCGCCAGGGCAAGCAGCTTCCGCCCGATGAAATTCGCGAAATTTTCCACGAGCAGGCCGTGGCGCTCGAAGAGCGCGGCGCGGACCTCTTCATCCTCGAAACATTCAGCCAGCTCGACGAACTTCTCGCCGCGATTGACGCCATTCGTTCCTTCTCGCGCTTGCCGGTCATCGCACAGCTCACCTACTCCGAAGAAGGCAGCACGTTCGACGGCACGCGGCCCGAGGATGCCGTCGCGAAATTGAAAACGAAAGACGTTCAGGTTGTGGGCGCGAATTGCACCATCGGCCCGCAGCTTCTGCTTCCCATTCTTCGCGAGTTGGCGAATTCAACGAAAGATTCCGGCCTGCATCTGAGCGCCATGCCCAATGCTGGATTCCCGAAGCGCGTCGGCGACCGCATCGTCTATCCGAAATCTTCGCCGGAATATTTCGCGCAGTTCGCGCGCGATGCCGCGTCGCTCGGCGTGCGCATTCTCGGCGGCTGCTGCGGCAGCACTCCGGAACACATCCGCGCCATGGTCGAAACCATGAAAAACTATAGGCCGTCGCGCGCCGCGCATGTTTCGCCAGTCAACGGCGCCGTGGAAGAGGCGCTCGAGCCGCGCGAAAAAACGCGCCGCCTGGCCACGCGCGAGCCTGAAAGCCAGCTCTGGCGAAAAATTCAATCCGGCAAGTTCGTGGTGTCCGTGGAAATCGATCCGCCCAAGGGAACATCCATTGATCGCGTGCTCGAGCAAGTCAAGCGCGTGATGGCTTCCGGCCAGGTTGACGCGATTGACATCAATAGCGGCACGCTCGCCCGCGTCGGCATGGACGCGCTCGTGATGGCTGGCGCGCTCGAAGCGCATGGCGTCGAAACAATTCCCCATTTGACCACGCGCGATGCAAATATCATCGGCTTGCAGGCCATGCTCTTGGGCGCATGGTCCGTCGGCGGCGTGCGCAACGTGCTCGCCATCACCGGCGATCCGCCTTCCCTCGGCGATCATCCGGAGACGAGCGGCGTCTACGAAGTCGACTCGGTCGGCCTGGTGAAAGTGCTCGCGCGGTTGAATCAAGGTACCGATTGGGCGGGAAAAAATCTCGGCGGCGCCACGAATTTCACCATCGGCGTCGCGGTGAATCCGGTCGCTGAAAATATCGACGACGAAGTTCGCCGCTTTTTCGCGAAGGTCGAAGCCGGCGCGCATTTCGCCATGACGCAACCAATTTTCGATCCCGAACATTGGCACGCATTCCTGAAACGCATCGGCGGAAAATCGCCCGTGCCTGTTCTCGTCGGCTTGTGGCCGCTGACGAGTTACAAACAGGCCCAGCGTTTGAACAACGAAGTTCCCGGAATCGTGATTCCCGAAGCCACGCTGAAGGAATTGGAATCCGCGGGCGCTGCGGCGCGCGATCGCGGCTTCACTCTCGCGCGGCGCATGCTCGATTGGGCGCGCTCGGAAATGCCCGGCGCGTACTTGATTCCGCCGTTCAAGCGCTACGAGGAAATTTTGGAGCTCTTCTCATGAGCGCCTCGCCGCGCGCGCGAATTTTTGGTGCGCTGCGAATCATTCGCAGTTGCCATGCGCAGAGTTTTTTCGCTCGCCGCGCTAAAAAAACCAGAAGCGTTTCCGCGGTTTTCCTTCGCTCTCGCCGGATGCCCTTTTCAATTGCACCGGCTCGGGCAGATATGGCAACGGCTGTCCCTCCAGCGCCGCGCGTGGATTTGTATCCAACAGCGCTCGCGCCACTTCTTCGCCTTTTCGTTCAGCAATCACCTCAAAAGCAGCCTTCAGCCGCAACGGCCTGCTCGTCAAATTATGCGCATCGCTCGCGATGAAATGAATCGCGTTGGCTTCGAGCAGCTTTTCCGCCGCGGCCTGCGCTCGAGAGCCGAATCCCCCGGTGATGGATTGCGCGGTCACTTGCACAAAACAACCCTGTCGCAGCCAGGCCCAGAGCCGCTCCCACTGCGTGCGAATCAGCGGATTGCGCTCCGGATGAGTGATGATGGGATGAAGGCCGAGAAGTTGCAATTCATGAAGAGTCTGATCGATGGAAGGAGGAATGGAAAAATCGGCGAACTCGACAAGCAGGTAAGTTTTTTGGTTCAAAGTGAAACGCTCCGGATCGGCGCGTAGCGCTTCAATATTTTCGAAGCTGAGATGGAAGTCGCAACCGGTTGCAATCGCAAGACGGTCAGCCAATTTCTCCTGAAGTTCATCCCGGCGCGCGCACACCAATTTGGGAACAAAAGCATATTCGCTATTCGCATGCGGTGTAGCAACGACGTGCGTTACGCCATCCTCAATGGCCATCTCGGCCATTTTCAAGGAAGTCTCCAGGGAATCCGCACCGTCATCAAGATCAGGAAGAATGTGGCAGTGAATGTCGATCATGAAGTGCCGAAGATAACCCACGAATAAGAGATAAGAAAGTGCAAACGAGACGCTTCCATGATGGACGTTGAATGTTGAATGGTGTCTTCCGCCAGATTGGTCAGCCTCGTGCAAGGACGTAGGGGCGACAGGCCAGATTGGTTTCATTCCAGGAATTCGCGATTTGTGACGGGACCCAGTGAGGAGCAGTTCGGATAGTGCGAATTCCAAAGCCTAGAAAACTAGCCGGCGAAAACCGCAGCGTTCCGACTCACGGGATTGCAGCCACAGCCTCGCCCGCAAACTGATACTCGCCGACGACAACAAACACTATGCCGGTAACAATCGAGAAGGCGCGCACGCAGAAAACGGCCACGCCGCTGCACCCGGCAAACCGGCTGGGACTGATGGTTGTCACGACTTCGCACGTGAGCCTGAAGCTGATGCGCGGCCAATTCCGCTTTCTTCGCGAAGCTGGATTCGACGTCACCATCGTGGCGCCTCCGGGCGAATATCTCGATCGCGCGGCGCTCAAGGAAAAAGCACGGGCGATCGCGATTCCCATGGCGCAGGAAATTTCGCCCGCCAGGGATTTTGTTGCTCTGTGGCGAATCTATCACGCCATGCGACGGCTCAAGCCCGCAGTTGCCAGCCTTGGCACACCCAAGGCTGGCGTCCTCGGAGGGATGGCGGCATGGCTCGCGCGCGTCCCGTGCCGGGTCTACTTGCACTACGGCGCGCGAGCGGAGACTCTGCGAGGATTTCGCCAGCGGGTGCTGCTCGTTGCCGACCGACTGGCCTGCCGAACGGCCCACCGCGTAATCTGCGTCAGCGAAAGCCTGCGGCGCAGGATCCTCGATTGGAGACTTACCGCGCCGGAGAAAGCAATCGTGCTGGGCGCGGGAAGCAGCAATGGAGTGGACGCCGAAAGATTCGCGCCCACGCCGGCGCGGCTCCGCGCGGGACGTGCGCTTCGCGAGAAGCTCGGCATTCCCGTTGACGCGCCTGTCGCCGGATTTATCGGCCGGTTCACGCGGGACCAAGGAGTCGCGGAACTGTTCGACGCATTCGTTGAAGTACGCCAAATCCTTCCCGAAGCGCGCCTTCTCGTTCTCGGAGATTTCGAAGCTGGAGATCCCATCTCCCAAGGAGAGCAACACGATCTCGCGCCGGACCCGAACATCATTCGCGCCGGGTTCGTGGAAGACGCGGCGCCCTATTACCACGCGATGGATGTCCTGGTGCTGCCGACACAGCGCGAAGGATTTCCGAACGCCGCGCTCGAAGCTCATGCCGCTGAAAAACCAGTGGTGGCGTTGCGCGCGACGGGCACCGTGGACGCCGTGCGTGACGGAGTTGACGGTATCCTCGTGTCACCAAGCGATCGCGGTGCTCTGGGAGATGCGATCGCCGGCCTGTTGGAGGATGCGGCGCTCCGGCGAAAAATGGGGGAAGCGGGACGCGAACGCGCGATTCAGGAGTTTTCTCCCGAGCGAATCTGGATGGCGCTGCTCGATGAGTATACGAAACTTTTCCGTTCGCGCGGCCTGCCTTTCCCTGAACTCCACCGCCCAGCCGCGACGAAAAGCGCCGCCGCCGGCCGTGGCGCAACATAAATTCCCGGCACGAAGCCTCCCCGACACTTCAGAAGCACATTTCCTGCCAGAACAGATTCGAATTGCGGTGCCGCGGCTCTTGTGCGAGTCTCTTCGATTGCGGACTATCTTGACGGGCTGTTCTCTTACAGAATTCCGCAGGACCCGAAGGCCATTCGATGAACGTACTGTTGTTTACGCTGCTGATCTGGATTTGTTCGCTCGCCGCGGGCTTGTTGGGATCGCTGACCGGCCTGGGCGGCGGTGTCGTGATTGTTCCGCTGCTGGTGCTCGTTTTCAAAGTGAATATCCATTATGCCGCGGGCGCATCGCTGATTTCCGTGATCGCAACGTCGTCGGGCGCGGCGGCGGCCTACGTCAAAGAAGGCTATTCGAACGTGCGCATCGGGATGTTTCTGGAAGTGGCGACAACGCTCGGCGCGCTGCTTGGCGCGTACCTGGTGGTGAAAGTTTCGCCTGCCGAGATCGCAATTATCTTCGGGCTTGTACTGCTTTTCTCCGCATACTTGTCTCTTCGAAAACAGCCAGACATTCATGACGCGCGACAGCCGGACGCGCTCGCGGCGCGCCTACGGTTGAATGGGGATTATCCAACCCCAGAGGGACTCAAGTCCTACACGGTTCGCCGCGTGCCGCTGGGATTTCTGATTTGCAATTGCGCGGGAATTCTTTCCGGGCTGCTGGGAATCGGGAGCGGCGCGCTGAAAGTGCTGGGGATGGATCAGGCAATGGAAACACCGTTCAAGGTTTCGACCGCGACGAGCAACTTCATGATCGGAGTGACGGCGGCGGCGAGCGCAGGAATCTATTTTCACCGCGGCTACGTTGATCCGGCTTTGGCCATGCCGGTCATGCTGGGCGTATTGATCGGGGCGTTTGTTGGAGCGCGGATTCTGCCGGGAGCGACGACGCGCTATCTCCGCATTCTGTTCAGCGCGGCTATTGTGGTTCTGGGATTCGAGATGCTCGTGAAGGGACTAACAGGAAAATTATGAATGCGTGAAGCGAAACCTCAGTGGAACGACGAGAGGATGGACAACACGATTTCGGTGCTTCTGCGCACCGGCGTCCTATTGTCATCGGCCGTGGTTCTGATCGGAGGAATTTATTATTTGCTTCAGTATGGGCGGCTCGCTCCGGATTACCAGGCGTTTCGAGGAGAACCGGCGAACTTGAGCGGATTTCGCGGAATTATGAAAGGAATTTTTTCATGGCATGGCCGAAATTGGATACAGTTTGGGCTTGTGATGCTGGTGGCCACGCCGGTGGCGCGCGTGGCTTTTTGCGTATATGCATTCATCGAGGAACGGGACTGGACGTACGTGGTGCTGACGTTGATCGTGCTTTCGGTGCTGATTTTCAGTTTTGTGGGGCGGTAGCTTCGCCTTCATGAGTGTGCGGTAGAATTTGGAGCCGACAGGATAGTGCGTGTTCACCTGTAGAACGATGGCTGCTTGCGATGCGCGCGGCGATGCCTGAAGATATTTTGCGTTAAGGTTGTATGTTGATGAGGAGACATGCCGGACTTCATTAAGCGAATTCGAGACGAACTTCGCGAAAGCGCGGAAGTGAAGGGCAAGTTTTCCGCTGAATTACTGGCGAGAATTGCCCATTTCGCGGAAATCAGCGCGGTGGCGCTGAAGGACGGCCACAAACTGGTTCTCTTCGGCAATGGCGGCAGCGCCGCGGACGCGCAGCATATCTCGGCGGAGTTGGTGGTTCGGCTGCAGCGAAACCGCGCGGGACTGGCGGCAATCTCCCTGGCGACAAACACTTCGGTTTTGACGGCAGCGGCCAACGATCTGGGCTTCGAAAACATCTTCTCGCGGCAGATCGAATCTCTCGTTTCGCGCGGCGACGTCCTTGTGGCGCTTTCGACCAGTGGGAACAGCCCCAACATCCTTCGTGGCGCTGAGGCCGGCCGGGCGCGCGGGGCTTTGCTCGTGGGGATGACCGGCGAGACAGGCGGCCAGCTCGCCGACAAAGTGGATCTGCTCATCAACGTGCCGTCGCGCAACGCGCAGCGCATTCAGGAGGCGCACATCACCGTGGGGCATATCGTCTGCTCGCTGGTCGAAGAAATGTGCTTCCCCGCATCGAGTTCCTGAATGTATTTCTTCTCGCTGGCATGAATTCCCGCCTCTGTTAACTGAAACGCATGGTAATTCGCGGACAAGTTTGCTGCCGTGCAGGCGCGCGGTTAAGGTAAGAGCATGCCGAATCCGCCGGAATCCGGCGAATGGACACCCGACAAGGGCCGACGCCGCAGTTTGCGCGTCATGCTTTCGGTGACCGTGATTGTGCAGGGGAAGAATCCCGATGGAAAAGAGTTCACGGAAGAAACGAAGACGCTGGTCGTCAATGCCCACGGCGCGCTGATCCAGCTTCGCGCCGACGTGAAGGCGGACCAGAAGGTTGCGATGACTCACAAAGGCACGAAGGAATCGCTGGAGTGCCGGATCGTTTACGTGGGCACGACGATGCAAGGCGGGAAGGCGCAGGTGGGAATTGAATTCTCCAAACCGTCGGCGAAATTCTGGCAGATCAGTTTTCCGCCGGATGACTGGAACGTTGTGGAAGATTGACCGGCAGTTCCATTCTCTGCTTGTTTCCCAGCTTGTTCTGTGCTTGCACGCTCGAAGTCAATTCCAGATGCAAATCCCCGAACGGCAATTGAGCATCCAGGCGGACCGGCGTTTGCGTTGCGTCATTTGCGAGCCACAGCGTGAAATGCTCATCGGGCAGCTCACGGCCATTCTGCAGTAAACGAATCGCGATTCTCGTCGCGAGATATTCGCCCGCCTCCACGGATACTTTTTCCGTGCCCATGCTCCGCGCGGCGATTTCGTACAAGTCCTCACCATCGTAAACCGCAAGGCGCACTTCCGGCACTCGCCGCCAATCCGCTTCGCGAAGCGAATAGATCGCGCTGACCGGATCGTGCGTGCCCTGCGGGACAACAACGCGCGGCCAGGCGCCGCCGGATGCGTCGCCCGAAGGAATGAACTCGGCGTAGGTGTCCTCGGGCTTGCCGGATTCCTGGAAGCGTTCCTGATACCGGAAGCTCGCGAGGCCGGCAGGGCGGGCGTAAGAATCGGCTTCGTCATCGAGCGGAAAGAACGCACGTGCAGGTTCAGTGGTATGCACGGAAGCGCGAAAATGCCACGCGCCGACGCCGAAAAAACGGCCGCGGTCGATCACGTCCAGCTCGGCGTACGCCGCGCCAGCGTACTTTTGCCAGTCGATGCGATAGCGAAGTTGTTCGCCGATGCGAAACAGCGGAACGGCCTGCGAATCGGCAGGCTGATGCGCGCGGGCAAATGCAAGGCCGGACGCGACGAAACCACATGCGAAGATGAGAAGGAGAAAAAGAAGTGCATGTGCCGCAGCGATTCGGTGGAAGTGAATGCGAAGCGCGCGAGCGTTCATTTTGGAATGTAATCGGACAAGTCAGCGAGACTATCGAGCAGCAGATCCGGCGAACACTCGGGCAGTTTCGCACTGCCCAGGCCATACGTGACGCCGCAGGCCCAGGTGCCCGCGTTTCGCGCCGTGTGGACGTCGACGTCGGAATCGCCGACCATCATCATTTCCGCTGGCGCGGCGCCGAAGTCGCGCAGCAGAGTCGTCAGGCCGATTGGGTCGGGCTTTTTCTTTTCGAAACTGTTCCCGCCGTAGACGAAGCGAAAATACTTGTCCATATCCAGGCCCGCGAGAATGGCCTGGCTGAATTTCACGGGCTTATTTGTGAGCACGGCCAGAGAGCGGCCCGCCAGCGCATCGAGTCCTTCGCGCACGCCGGGAAACGGCACGGTGTTGTCGAGCATGTGCTGGCGATAATAGTCGAGGAAATACGCGATGCCGTCGTCGATTTCGCTCTCGACAGAATTTTCGCCCAGCGCGCGTTTGATGAGCAAAGGAACGCCGCCGCCAACGTAGCCGGCAATCTGCTCATGTTCGAGAGGCGCACGGCCCAGATGCACGAGCGTGGCATTCATCGACAGCACGAGGTCGAGCTTCGAATCGACCAGCGTGCCATCGAGATCGAACGCGAGCGCCTTCACGCCGGGAATTTTTTTGCCGTTGTTGGACGCGATGGACATTTTCGACATTGGCCCGGAAACAGCCTGATGAATCTTCCATTGTAGCGAAGCTGCGCGCCATCCGCTGCCGGTTTTTGCGCCGGCGATTGCCGGCGTTGGAGAGCGGCGGCCGCGCTGTTACAATCGCTTGTTTCCGCGACGAGCGATTTCCTCGTCCGAGGATTTCATGGCCGAAATTTTTCCATTCCGCGCGGTACGGTACGACGCCAGCCGCGGTGCGCTCGAAAGTGTTCTGACGCAGCCCTACGACAAAATCACTCCTGCGATGCAGGAAAATTATTACGCCGCCAGCCCTTACAATTTTGTTTCCGTCGAAAAAGGAAAGTCGTTTCCTGGCGATTCGCCGACGAACAATGTTTATACCCGCGCGTCGCGGAATTTCGAGGACTGGCTCGCACAGGGCGTTCTCGCGCAGGATGGCGAGCCTTCGATTTATGCATATTCTCAGGACTATGCCGTCCCCGGAACCAATCGGCATCTCGAGCGCCGCGGCTTCATTGCGCTCGGACGCCTTACCGGATACGAAGACAAAATCGTCTTCCGCCATGAGCGCACGCTGACGGCTCCGAAAGCCGACCGCCTGGAATTGCTGCGCCACATGCGCGCGCAAACGGGCCAGCTTTTCATGCTCTATGACGACCCCGCAAAGCACGTGGATAAGTTGCTCGAACGATCTGCGCAGCAGCCGGCGACGGCGCAGCTTCACGATGAATATAATGTCCTCCACCGTTTGTGGGCCATCTCCGATGCGCAGACGATTCAGCAAATCGTGTCGGCGATGGCCGATCAAAAGCTCATCATTGCTGATGGGCACCATCGCTACGAAACCGCGCTCGCGTATCGAGACGAGTGCCGCACGGAGGCCGGGCGCATCGATCCGGACGCGCCGTTTGAAAAAGCGATGTGGACCTGCTTCAACATCCATCAAGAAGGGTTGACGATTCTGCCGACGCATCGCGTGCTGCGAAATCTGGCGAACTTTTCGATGGAGAAATTCCTCAAGGCGGCGTCGCAGTATTTCAACTGGTACGCGTATCCCTTCGCTTCGCCGGCCGAGCGCGCCGAGAGCCACGCCGATTTTAGGCACGATCTCGAACGCCGCGGCCACGCCGGGCACGCCATCGGCGCCTATGGCGGCGGCAAGGCGTTTTTTCTGCTCGTGCTGCGGAATGCAGCAGCGCTGGAGCAGTTGCTTCCGGACGTTTCGCCCGCGCAGCGCCAGCTCGATGTCGTCCTGCTGCACCGTTTGCTGCTGCACAAATGCCTGGGAATTACGGCGGAGAAGGTCGCGTCGGAATCGAACATCACGTACGAGCGCGAAATGGATGCGGCGCTGGCGACCGTGGATCGCGGAGACGCACAAGTCGCCTTTTTGCTCAATCCCGTGCGCGTCAAACAGGTGGTGGAAATCGCGCTTGGCGGAGACGTGATGCCGCAGAAATCGACGGACTTTTGCCCGAAGCTGCTCAGCGGGCTGTGTGTTTATCGGATGTGAAGGCCCTCGGCATCCTGCGCGGAACCGCAATACAAAAAATGGAAACTGCACAAAGATAGTGCAATTGGAGAGCGAAAATTTGTCCCGATTAGAAAAAATTAAATTGTTGAATTTGCGACTAGTTAAGAAAATTTGACTGAACGTTGCTGTCCCGATTAAAAAAATCATAGATTGGGACGAGGGATGGCTGGGAGGAGAGAAAGAGGCGCCCTTCGACGAGCTCAGGGCACCAAATCCTGATCGGATTTGGTGGCGGAGGGGAAATGCCACCTGAATACTCCCATGCGAGGCCGCGGGCCGGAGATAAATGTAAGTACCATAACCGACACGGTATGTATAGCATAAGTTAACGAAGAAAGGAAGGAAATTCTGAGTTTATGTCCAAGGAAACTGCTACCACGAGGCACGCTCCGGGTCACTGAGAAGCAGCCACTAAGCCAGAACCTTCATGTAACAAAGTACTTTACAAGACAAAGTAAACCTGCTAGCTTCCTATCGCGGCGAAATTCCTGTGAATGGAGAAGTGTCCATGACCAACAGAATCGTTGCGACCATTTTTATCTTCATCTGCTCCGCAATCGCGTGGACCATCCTCGGCAGCACGATCTCCGAGAGAACGAATACAGCGAGCGTTGCTTTGAACGGCCATGTTCAATCGATTTGGGGTACCGCGCAGATTCAGTCTCCTCCGAGTGCGGCATACACGATGGGCGGTGGGAAGGCCACCGGATTAACCGTTGATGGCATGACTGTCGGCAGTGTGGGGGAACAACCTACCGACATTCAATTGCCCATCCATGCGAGCCTGGTCAACGTCGACCTCGCCGTCGATTACCGCCAAAAGGGGCTACTCTGGTACAGCACATACAGAGTGGGTTTTTCGGGAAGCTATACATTTCAAAATCCGACAGACAGAAGCCAGGACGTTTCATTTTGCTTCCCGCTCCCCGCAAAGCAGGCTATTTACGACGATGTGAGGATGACAGGGAACGATCAACCGTTGCAGCTAACGACGACGAACGGCATCCTCAGCGGAAGGACGGCCGTTGCTGCCGGGGATAAAGTTGTGCTGCAGGTTAGCTACCGCTCCCAAGGGCTCGATACCTGGCAGTACAAACTCGGCGATGAGGTGGCTGAGGTCAAGAATTTTTCTCTGACGATAAGGACTCACTTCGGAGGATTCGATTTTCCAGAAAATACTTTATCTCCAACCGGTGAAAGGAAGTCAGGGGACGGCTGGGAGTTAAAATGGGATTACCGCAGCCTGCTGTCGGGATTTCAAATCGGGATGAGCATGCCCGAAAAAGTTCAGCCGGGTCCGCTGGCGGGAAGAATTAGTTACTTTGCCCCCGTTTCCCTTCTGTTCTTCTTTTTCGCCGTATTCATTTTGACGATGCTTCGTGGAATTGAATTCCACCCAGTGAATTATTTCTTTCTCGCCTGCGCATTCTTTGCGTTTCATCTGTTGCTTGCCTACCTGGTAGATCACATTTCCATCCACTGGGCCTTTGTGATCTGTTCAACGGTGTCGTTGTTCTTGGTTTGGAGCTATTTGAGGCTAGTTGTTGGAATCCGATTTGCGATGGAGGCTGGCGGCGCGCAGTTTGCATATTTGATTTTATTTTCTTACGCGTTCTTTTTCCAAGGCTTCACTGGGCTAACCATTACAATCGGCGCCATACTGACGCTGTTCATCGTGATGCAGGCGACAGCGAAAATCCGCTGGACGGAGAAGTTTGCAAGGAAGCCGGCCTGAGTGCGAGGTACTATGCGACGGCGGCGTGGGTGCGGCGGGGATACTTGGTGGAGACGATTCTAGACGCTGGAGGTTAGAGGTTGGAAACTGGAAGAATGACAAAAGCAGATCCCTCACCGCCGTTCGCTGAAAGCGCGACCGGGTTCGGGATGACAATCCTTCACAGATGGCTGTAATGCGAGATGCTACGCGTGGCGCGTGGTAGCTATGTGGAGCCAGCCTGGTGCAGGCAGGCCTACGCCACGGCGATCAAGGCAAAAGCAGATTCCTCGTCGTTCTGATAAATGCATCGAGACTCCTCGGAAGAGAACTAACTGCGGGATTGCAAGTCTTTCGATTTGGCCAGGATTTCGAAGCGTTCCCGTTTTCCGCGAACCGCCTGCATCAGTGACATCATGCGTGGAGTCCGTTTCCGTATGGTTTCGAAGTCGAAGTGAGAGGCGCCCTCTCTACGCTTTAGGCGGATCTGGGAGCCGCCGGGAGAAACTTCGGTCTCGAGACCCATATCCTCCAACTCGGCGATTGCTGTCCGCCGTTCTGCCTCTGGCACGATATCCACTCCGACCGAGCGACTAATCACATAGTCGCAGTCCAATACTTGAAATGCAGTTTCCAGATCGCTGACGATTTGGCGCACTCGCTGCGCGTCGATCTGATTAGGGATCTGAACTGCGATTCCTTCCCGCTTTCCACCGGCTCGCTCTGCACTCAGATTGAGTGTGCTTCCCTGACGTTTGTGAATGATCGAGACGGCCTCGCGCATTATTGGTTCTATTCGCACGGAGAAATCAGCTCCACGGTACTCGCGGTGGTGATAGCCCAACTTCTTGAGTAGCCAATTCATACGAATGTCCAGGTAACCCAAACATCATATATTCCCCTGCGGAAGACAAGAGTCTGCGTAATCATGGAAGAACCAATGAGTTAACGAAGAGGCAGTTTCATCACCACAGTGACTAAGTGGCGGGGACGGATTGGCGACCGGCTGTACTTACTTGAAACGTTCTGGAAATTGGATGTTAGCGGCTGGGGATGACGTGGAGGCCGGGCGCGGAGGGCTCAGGCATGCGAATCGCAGGCGCGATCGAGCCGGGCGCGCGGCGGGGATATTTTGCGGCGACATAGTCGTCGAGCAATTTGCGGAAGGCGGCGGCGAGCTCGTCGTAGGTGCCCTTGAGGGTGACGGATTTTTCGCCGTCAATATAGACGGGGCAACTGGGCTCCTCGCCGGTGCCGGGAAGGCTGATGCCGATATTGGCAGCGCGGGATTCGCCGGGGCCATTGACGATGCAGCCCATTACGGCGAGCTTCAATTCCTCGACGCCTTCGTATTGCGATTTCCACTCCGGCATTTTGTCGCGAATGTATTGCTGGGTGCGCTCGGCTAATTCCTGGAACGTGGAGCTGGTGGTGCGTCCGCAGCCGGGACAGGCAGTGACGCTGGGCGCGAAAGAGCGCAGGCCGAGAGCCTGAAGCAATTCGCAGGCGGCATAAACTTCTTCGCGGCGATCGCCGCCGGGACGCGGCGTGAGCGAGACGCGAATCGTGTCGCCGATGCCTTCACTGAGCAAAATCGCCATCGAAGACGCCGACCATACGAGACCCTTCGCACCCATGCCGGCTTCCGTGAGACCGAGGTGCAAAGGCTGATCCGTCTGGCGAGCGAGTTCACGATAGATGCTGATGAGGTCGCGCGGGCGCGAGACTTTGCAGGAAATGATGATCTGATCCTTGCGCAGGCCGGAGGCCAGAGCGAGTTCCGTGGACTGAATCGCAGAAAGAACCATGCACTCGTTGATGATGTCTTCGGACGTGCGGCCGAGATTGCCGTCGGTGTTCTCCTGCATTTTCTGCATGACGAGCTCTTGATTGAGCGAGCCGCCGTTGACGCCGATGCGCACGGGCTTGCCGTTGTCGACGGCGACTTTGCAGATGGTGGAGAATTGCTCGTCGCGGCGCACGCCTTTGCCGACGTTGCCGGGATTGATGCGGTATTTGTCGAGGGCCTTGGCGCAGTCGGGATATTTCGTGAGCAGGACGTGACCGTTGTAATGAAAATCGCCGATGAGCGGCGCGTCGCAGCCCGCTTCGAGCACGCGGCGCTTGATTTCCGGCACGGCGGCAGCAGCTTCGGGAACGTTGACCGTGACGCGCACGATTTCCGAGCCGGCTTGCGCGAGCTCGAGGTATTGCCGTGTGGTGCTCTCGACGTCGGCCGTGTCCGTGTTCGTCATCGACTGCACGACGACAGGCGCGCCGCCGCCGACTTGTACTTTGCCGATTTTGACGCCGACTGTCTTGTGCCGCTGTGCGATTGCTGATTCCATGTGCCGTCCGTGAAAATGCAAATCTTGGCCGCGACGCTCTAAACATGATTGTAGCGGATTTGAGCGCGCGGGCGCTAGTCGAGGAGCGCTCAAAAGTTTCTCATTCAGCAGCCCAGAGCTTAATACCTTGCGCGGGTGAAACTCGCAAAAGGAAGGAAATCACAAAGCATTCTCTTGGCAACGCTGCCCTTCGTTCCTCAGTGCAAGAAGCCGCGCCTGCCCGCGCCACTACGCCAATGGTGTGAGTCTCCAGGAGAAGGTGAACTATCGGAGTGATACTATCAGGCCGCGCTAGCCACGAAAGGAGATTGTGCCATGAATTCAAACTCGATTAGGACAACGTTCGCGACGATGGCAGCGATACTCGTTTCGGTTTGTGTCATTCAAACTCCGGCTTCACGATCCAACTCCACAACCACTTCCCGGGTCGGTCCAAAACCACTCCTGCTAGAGAAAAATGAGGGCGAGCGGAGGATTTGGCGAGAGCCTCCTCCTGGCGACTTTATCCTGAAGGTCAGTCCAAAAAACAATGGTTCTCAACACCTTGTTATGGGAACCGAGGACATGGCTCCGGGCGACGAATTTCCAACGCACAGGCACCTCGGGCAGGATGAAATTCTGTATATCGCAAAAGGAACCGTTCACGTTCATCTGGGAGACCGGGAACGCGATCTGCACACGGGAGGAACGGTGTTCATTCCGGCGCATACCTGGGTAGATGTAAAGAACGCGGGAACCGAGACCGTCAGCGTGGTATTCGTATTCTCTGCACCCGGGTTCGAGAATTACATGCGGTGCGACTCTGTGCTGCCAAACGAAAAAGTGATACCTCTCTCACTGGAAGAACAGAAAGCGTGCGCTGACCAGGGGCATGTCATTTACAAAGACCTGGAAGAGAATCCCAAAAAGTGAGGCAAAGCCCAAGCTGGCGAGGAAAAAGAGCGGTTCATATCCATTTTGACTTCTCAAGGCGTTTCTTTGAGCTAGCCGTGTTCGACGCGCGCCTTTATATCCGAATACGCGGCATTGATGAGACTGCGTAGCGCTGCGGCGTTTGCGGCCGTTCCAGGTCTCAGCTTCACATGGCGCATGGACTTGCCGGTGCCTTGTAACAAGCGGGCCGGATCCGGCAGTGCTGCCCCGTGAAAGAACCCGACGTTTACGTGCGAGGTGAATACATTGACGTAGCCGAAGGGCGCATCTCCCAAACATGCAACTGGACAGCCATCATGCAAGAGCTCCCGGACTTCGTCCCCGCATTTTCGCATCACATCAAACCACTGAAGCGCGATGGCTCCCAATTCACCGGCATGCCCTTTCATCCATGCATCGATGGCGGGATCCCGTGCGACAGCGCCGTTGAATCGCAGCAATTCCGTTCTCATCGCCGCTCCGCTTTCTGCTTTCGAGATCTGGGGTTACATAACACCCTTACACGTACACGAGAAGGTCACCGGCTTGTCGCGCCGGGAGGAACGAAAAGGATACGTTCTCAGTAGCGCGCCACGTTCATGGATTGTACCCGTATTATCGGTTACGCGGAAACTGACCCGTTATCATGCGAGCCGGTCCTACTCCCGCACCTGCTTGAAGATCCCGTAGAGCATGAGTGCCAGACCAGCGAGGAAAAACAAGGGTAGGAGATATGTTGTCAGTACCGGGGCAAACGGGACAGGGTATTTCAACGGGCCACTCGGCGAAATAAGATAGTAAATCACGGCAACTACAAACATATACAAAAGCCCGCGGCGCACAGTGCCCTTTTTCTGCGCATAAACCGGCGCCTCTGCCCTGGGGACGCTTGGCAGTGTCTCATGACAATGCGGGCAGTCCCTGAAAGCGTCAGAGATCACCCGGCCACAAAATGGACACTCCCGAACTGGCATAAGCCCCTCGGTGAGAAAATCTCAACAATTCGTGAGGTAAACCCTATGCGCTCAGGCTAGGCCTTGGGGGGAACAGGGTCAAGAAGGTTGGCGCGGAATGACGCGAGACAGGAAATCCCTGTACCCAGAGACAGGTATGCCGAACGGATTGCCGAGGGCGGGAACGGCACAAGCACAGGCGGAGCCCGCGCATGCGCACGCGAGCCGGGAAATTCTAAGCCTCCAAGAGCTGCTTTCACGAAAAAATATGCGGCGAGCGTTGCAGAGGCTGGAAGCCGCGGGGAATATCGAGCGATCAAAGTTTCAACGCGAGGTCTGGTGTGGAGGGATGTGGACATCCGTCATGATTTTCTGGAATTCAGGATCGGAGCGCATCGAATCGAAGGCAGGATCGGTGCCGATGTAAACCATCCACTCGTTTCGATCGGTGTCGGCTTCTCGCAATAGTCTCAGCGCTTCATCTTTCTTCCCGATCAGGGCGTAAAGGATAGCCTCGTGATATGGATTCAAGGTTCCCGGCGTGGCCTCTTTGACCATCGTATCAATGAAAGCCTGGACGGCGGCTTCGTAACCGCCCGTGCGGTCTGCACTCTCGATACGGCCGGCGAGGGCGTTGTTTCCTTGGAGGCGTGCGTCTCCCTCAAGCTCCTGGATTGCCTGGATATGCTTGCCATCGCAGGCATAGGCGAGCCATAGTTTCGTGCGCGCGGGTGTGAAGTTCGAATCCGCTCCCAAGACCTTTAGAAACTCTGCTTCGGACTTCGCGAAGTCATGCTGGTAGTAATACACCCACCCCGCGTTCGTCTGAATAATCAACGATAGCGGGTCAAGTTCCCGGGCGATTTGCAATTGTTGCGACGCGGCCGCGAAATCGCTCCTTGTCGCGAGAAACAGTCCGTACCAATGGTGCGCGTGAGCATCATTCGGATTCAGCACCAGGGCCCGCTGGAATTCCGCTTCGGCGGATTTCCAGTCCCAATCGTAATGCCAGAGGGCAAACGCGAGCGCCGCATGCGCCGAGGCCAGGGAATTGTCGAGCTCAAGCGCACGCTGCGCCGCTGCTTTCGCTTTTGGCCCGGCTTCGCGATCGGGCACCACGCTGTAATCGCTCAGGAGATCATAGCTGTTCGCAAGCCCCGCATATGCTGGAGCGAATGTGGGATCAAGCGCCGTCGCTTGATTGAAATAATCGACGCTCTTCGTCAGCGCGTCTTGAGTCCGTTGGTCCTGCGAATAGAGTCCGCGAAGATAGGCTTCGTAAGCCTGGACACTCACGGGCCGCGCATTCTCCAGCCGCGCCTGCTCGCCCGGCTGCAGGACGGTTTGAATCGTCTGCGCCACGGCTCGCGCCACGTCGTCCTGCAAGGCCACAATATCGCGCGCGTCGCGTTCGAAGCTCTGCGCCCAGATGTGCCTGTCGTCAGCCGTGTCAACGAGCTGCGCATTCACGCGCACGGTATTGCCGGAACGGGCCACCGAGCCTTCGACGACGGCGTCCACATTCAGCTTCTGGCGAATTTCATCGATCGGCTTATTCTGGCCTTTGTATTGCATCACGGAGCTGCGCGAGGTCACGCGCAGGAAACCAAGCTGTGCGATGTCCGTCGTCAGTTCGTCGGTCATGCCGTCGGCAAAATAATCCTGACCCGGATCGCCGGAAAGATTCTCAAACGGAAGCACGGCCAAAGAACGAATGCGCTGCTCCGCAACTGCCGGTTTCGCGGCGCGCCGATGCCAGTACAACCAACCCGCCGCCAACCCCGCGCAAATTACGACAATGAGAACCGCGAAAATTCGGCCGTAGCGTTTTGCGGGTCGAACGGACCCGCCGGCTGCGCGCAGAGCGGGAGAGCCCTGACCGGGCGTCTGTTCCGCTCGCTGCTGCGCTGGAGCGGACGCGACTGAACTTGTGGCAGATTCGCTCGCCGGTTCTATCGTAACCGGTGCGATGAAACGATATCCGCGGCGCGGGACCGTTTCCACAAACCGCGGATTATCCGCGTCATCGCCTAGCGCCTCACGCAGCTTCTTGATCGCCGTGTTCAGCCCGTCTTCAAAATCGACGAACGTATCCGAGGGCCAAATTCGTTTCTGGAGTTCCTGGCGTGTGACGATTTCGCCGGGTCTTTCCAACAGCATGGCTAATACGCGGAATGGAAGCTCTTGAATCTTGGTCTTGGCGCCGCGCTTGCGGAGTTCCTCAAGACGCAAATCCGCTTCAAAAACGCCGAATCGCACGATCTTTGGGGTCGATGAGAGGGGCATTGATCGACAAACCAACCTCAGTCTACAAGGGGCCGACCACTGCACTCCATTCTACCACGAAGCACTGGTCAGCGTGACGTGTCCAGTTGATGCGGTAAGTTTCTGAGGCCGCGTCGCTTATGCGTACAGGGGGAGTTCAGGCGGATTTTTCGAATGTGCCAAATCCTGTCGTCCAATGCCTATAACTTCCTGGAGAATCCTTACGCGCGGCCTGCCATGCGTCTGAAGAACTGAGATTCAGGCATAGGCCAATATCTGAAGGTCTGGCCACGGAAAATCGCCGACCTGGAACAATCTCGCGCCAATCCCGTTGCATCCAATGACTTAGTATGCGAAACATCCAGCAGGTAATTCCAGCGAGTACTTAGATATGGAGGCCGGCAACCATGGATAAGCGCGTGCCGCAGTTATCCTATTCCGAGGTGACCCCAAAGAGCGCATATACCAACCGGCGCAATTTCCTTCTTGGGCTCGCGGCCACCGGCGCGGCGGTAGGTGGATGGAAGAGGTTCTCGCGCTGGGCGTCCGGGCCGGGTACGGGCTCTGTCCCCGTAAAACTGAATGGCGTGATCAAAGGGCCATTCAACACGACTGAATCCGTCACGCCGGAAAAGGACGTGACGACCTACAACAACTTCTACGAATTCGGCACGGGCAAGGGAGATCCCTCCGCGAACGCCGGGAATTTCCGCACCTCGCCATGGACAGTGTCCATCGAAGGCGAAGTGAAGAAGCCCATGAAATTGCACATGGACGACATCATGAAAATCGCGCCGCTCGAGGAGCGCATTTACCGCCATCGCTGCGTCGAAGCGTGGTCGATCGTCGTTCCGTGGATTGGCTACCCGTTCAGCGACTTGATCAAGCTCGCCGAGCCCACTCCGAAGGCGCGCTATGTCGCGTTCGAAAGCTATTACAACACGGGCCAAATGCCGGAAGGGCCGGAGGCGGGAATTCCCTTCCCCTATGTCGAAGGACTGCGCATGGATGAAGCGATGAATCCGCTCACGCTCCTGTGCGTGGGAATGTATGGCGAAACGCTGCCCAATCAGGATGGAGCGCCGGTCCGCATGGTGATCCCCTGGAAATACGGTTTCAAAAGCGTGAAGTCACTTGTGAAAATCCGCTTCGTCAAAAACGAACCGCCCACAACATGGAACATTTCAGCTCCGAATGAATATGGTTTTTACGCGAACGTGAATCCACACGTCGATCATCCGCGCTGGAGCCAGGCCAGCGAGCGGCGCCTCGGCGATTTCTTCCGCCGGCCCACGCTGATGTTCAACGGCTACTCCGATCAGGTCGCCAGCATGTACACGGGCATGGACCTGCGCAAAAATTTCTAATCGTGCGCCGCGCTTTGAATTCCATCCTCACCAGCAAGTGGACTAAGGTCGTTGTGTTTCTTCTTTGCCTTGTGCCCCTCGGCGTTTTGATCTGGAGGGGATTTCAGGGCGACCTCACGGCCAATCCCATCGAATTCGTCGAACACTGGACCGGCGACTGGACGATCCGTTTCTTGATCATCACTCTTTGCATTACGCCGCTGCGAAAACTTCTTCACGTGCCGCTGCTGATTCGTTTTCGTCGCATGCTCGGCCTGTTCGCGTTCTTTTACGTGTGCCTGCATTTTTCGGCGTGGGTGGTGCTCGATCACTTTTTCAATCTCCATGAAATGTGGACCGACGTTTTGAAGCGCCGCTATATCACGGTCGGCTTCACGGGATTTGTTTTGCTGCTTCCTCTGGCGATCACGTCGACAGCGGGCTGGATTCGCCGACTCGGCGGAAAGCGCTGGCAGTTGCTCCATCGCGCGATTTATTTCGCGGCCATCGCCGGCGTCATCCATTACTACTGGCTCGTGAAATCCGACGAACGCAAGCCGCTGCAGTACGCGGCAATTGTCGGCATTCTTCTCGCATTGCGCATCGGCTTCTGGATTTACACCCGGCAGCAGCGCTCTTCCGCGCACAATCTCCCGAGCGAAGAGCCTTCCACCGCGGAAACGGCCTGACGCCGGGCCATAAACCGAAAACTGAAATTTTGAATTCCCTTCGCTCGCGGCATATTCAACCCGGTCGCTGAAACGCGTCTCTCAATTCTTGCGTCTCAGACGGTGACGATTTGTTCCTGTGGGGTTTGCGCGTAAAAATCTGGCTCGCCGGAAGGCACAGCGGAGGACGATTGTGCGAAAACTTGGAATTGCGATAGTCACATTGCTGGCGGTTTGCGTGGCGCTGCCCGCTGCGGCGCAGGCGCCGACGCAGGCCGATCTCAACGCCATCTACACGATTAAGGATATCGGCTTGAATCATTCGCAGGTGATGAACATCGAAAGCTACCTCACCGACGTCTACGGCCCGCGGCTGACGAATTCCCCCAACATGCGCGCCGCCGCCCAGTGGACGCAGGACCAAATGAAGCAGTGGGGACTGGCGAATGTTCACACCGAGGCGTGGCCGTTTGGGCGCGGATGGTCCAACGACAATTTCTCCGCGATGATGATTTCGCCGCGTCCTTATATCTTGATTGCCTATCCTCTCGCGTGGACGCCCGGAACGAACGGGCCGGTCACGGCTCCCGCCGTGCTTGCGGTGATCAATACCGAGCAGGATCTCGAAAAATATCGCGGCCAACTCAAGGGGAAATTCGTCCTGACGCAATTGCCGCCGGACGATCCGTTGCACTTCGACGCGCAGGCGCATCGCTACACAGACGCCGAGCTTGCCGACCTTGCCAGCGAACCCGTGCCCGGCGCGCGAAATCAGGATCGCTTCGCGCAATTTCGCGCGCTGCGCGCCTTGCGCGACAAACTTCAGGCATTTCTAGTCGCCGAAGGCGCAGCCGGCTGGATTCAGGCTTCGCGCGGCGATGATGGCACGGTTTACGTCCAATCCGGCGGTTCCTACGATCCCAATGGGCCACCGACGCTGCCGACCGTCGCGATGGCCAGCGAATGCTATGGGCGCATCTACCGACTGCTCGAAAAGAAAATTCCCGTCACGCTGCAAATCAATATCGCCAACAAGTTTTACGACGACGATCTCAATTCTTTCAACATCATCGGCGAAATTCCGGGCACGGACAAAGCCGACGAGGTTGTGATGATCGGCGGCCACTTCGATTCCTGGCACGCCGCCACTGGCGCAACGGACAACGGCGCGGGCTCTGCTGTCATGCTGGAAGCGATGCGCATTCTCAAAGAAAGCGGCTTGAAAATGCGCCGCACGGTGCGCATTGGCTTGTGGACCGGCGAAGAAGAGGGCCTGCTGGGCTCGCGCGCCTACGTGAAAGATCATTTCGGCGATCCCACGACCATGCAGCTGAAGCCGGAGCAGCAAAAACTCGACGCCTACTACAACATCGACAACGGCTCGGGCGAAATTCGCGGCGTTTATTTGCAAGGCAATGAAGCGGTCGCGCCGATTTTCCAAGAATGGATGAAGCCTTTCAACAATCTCGGCATGACCACGCTCACGATTCGCAACACCGGCGGAACGGACCATCTTTCGTTCAACGCTGTCGGAATCCCCGGCTTCCAGTTCATTCAGGACCCGCTGGAATACGAAACGCGCACGCATCACTCGAACATGGACGTGTACGAACGCGTCTCCGAGCCGGACATGAAACAAATTGCGGTGATCGTGGCGTCGTTCGTTTATCTCACGGCCAATCGCGACGAAATGATTCCGCGAAAGCCGCTGCCGCCGCCTTCGACGAGCCCATTCTGAGCATTCACTGGCACGGAAGCGTTACGATTCAGAGGCGCGGAGAAAGTCTTTGAGCTTGCTTCGCGCCTCCATGCGATTTTTTGTACGCGGGGCATCGCGTGCAGGGGCTCGTTTTGAAAATTCTCGCGAGATTCGGCGAAGCCATTCCAACTCGGTCTTCATCTGCTGAATTATCAAGCTGACCATCCAAACCGCTTCATGATAAGGATGCCCGACCTCTTTCTTGATGGATCGCAATGTTTCTTCTTCCCGCGCCAGCTCCGCAGCTAGGAATTTGCGGCGGCGTTCGAGTTGCCGACGAAAAACGTCCGGGCGCGCCTGCCAAGAGAGCGCGAGCCACGTGAGGAACGGAGGCCGCTCGCGCTGCACAGCCCAGGATTCTCGTTCGAGAGAGCGCGCGAGGGACGCGCGGCCCTTTGGCGTGGTGGCGAAAACGCTGCGTTCAGGACCGGCCGTGGGTTCGCCGCTTTCCGCGGCACGCAACAAATCGAGCCGCGCAAGCTTTTCGAGCGAGTAATAGATTTGCGGGCGGGAAATGCCCGCCCAGTCGCGCACTTGCCTGCGCTCGAGTTCGAGATTCGCCTCGTAACCGTGCATGGCGCGCTCGGCCAGCAAACTGAGCAGCACGAGATCGGGCGTAGTCAGCTCGCGCGACTTATTGGCGGGCATGGCTCGCTTTCCTCTGCCGGCTCCAATACCACCATTGGCATTTTTCGGCCGGAAGAAGCGGGTTGCGGGCCTGCGCGACCGCGGCATGGAAAACGTCGAGACAACAAATGTCCTGATGCTTTCCGGTGACACGGCAGAGCTGGGCGTAAAGCTTCTGCGGATTTCGGCGCGCGAGCTGCACCACGGTGCGAATGCCCAGACGGTCGAAATCGCGAAGCATGGCAGGGCCGACAGAAATCAAGTCGTGCAAGCGGCGCGGTTGAGTGGCCATCCGAAATCTCCTTGACATGAAATGTAGCATCCGATATTCTTAACTAGTCTCATTTAGACTAGCAAATAGAAACGAGGTTAGCAAGGGGGATTTTCAATTCGCGCAGCCAGTGTCACGCTCGCGAGCTTTACATTTTTCTTCAGCGCGCTCTCCCGGCGGCCGAGGACGGAGGAGAAAATGAATCACATTGCGGTGAAGCGAATCACTCCCGTGTTGTTGGTGGACGAAGTGGAACCCTGCGTGGAGTTCTGGGAACAGCTGGGGTTTGAGAAGACCTCGGAAGTGCCTGATGGAAACAAGTTGGCGTTCGTGGCACTCCGAAAGGGAAATGTCGAGATGATGTACCAGACTTACGCCAGCGTGGAGAAAGATCCGGATGCGCTGAAGTCATTCAGTAAGGGGCCGACGTTTCTTTACGTGGAGGTAGAAAACCTGGACGACGTCATTGCGATTATTGCAGCTATGAAAGGTGTCGAGGTGGTGATGCCGGTGCGAACGACGTTCTACGGCGCGAAAGAAGTGGGAGCAAAGGATCCGGGTGGCCACGTCGTTACGTTTGCGCAATTTGGCGCGGCGGCTCAGCACTGAGAAGCGCGCCCCGGGAAAGAACATTCGAAGTCTTCTGCTGGGTCGGACTGCATCAGAGATTCGATGGCCTAAAACGGTGGTTGCGAACGAGGGATGGTACAGGCCGACCCACTCCCTCGTTCGCAACGCGCCGCGCGAAATTAGAGAGAACCTCCGCGCGGCGGATACCTGACTCAATTCACTTCTCCTGCGTCACCAAGAGCCATTCCGTCGGAAGATGGTCCTACTGACGGGGCTGCGGCGCACCTGGCTGGTGCTTTGGCTGCTGTTTATTCTTCAAGTCCTGCTGCTGTTGTGCGTGTTTTTGCACCATTTGCTGTGTTTGCTGCTGATGCTTCTCCTCTAGCTGCTGTGTTTTCGCGTCATTCGCGTTCTTGACTTGTTGCGTCAGTTGCTGATGGTCCCGGTCCTGCTGTTGCTGCAATTTCTGCCGCTCCTGTCCTTGCTTCGCCACCAGTTTCTCCTGCTGTCGCGAATATTTCTGATCGAGCTTCGCGTCCCCCGTGTTTGGGGCAGCGGGACGTTCAAGAGGTGGAAGATCGTTGGGATGAACCGCTGTGCGCGGAGAAACGTTGGCCTCCGGACGCGCGTTTGCATCGGCACGATTGGATGGAGAGTTGGAAAGCGCGCCGCCGTCTTTCGCAGAGGCACGTAGTTCCGGATTACTCCGGGCATCCCTCACGTTTTGAACTTGAAGGGCTACGGGCGAGACATGCGTCTCATGTGTCGCAGCTTCTTCTTGAGATGTGGGACGCGCATTTATCCCACGATCGCCACCGTTGTAGCTGACGCGGTTGACGGCAGTCGCGTTGGCCACCGACTCGTTGTAGACATTGTGAACGACGGTCGCGTCCACATTGTTCACCGAACGGTTGTAGTAAAAGCTTCCGTTGTCCCAACGTCCACCTTCGTAGCCGTGACCGAAGTAGCCGAAACCGTAATCGATCCCGCCGTAGAAACCAACTTCCTGACCCCAGTAGCCATCATAAAAAGTAAAACTGCCGTTGTCCGACCCCCAATAGCCTGGCGTCCAGAGCAGACCAACTTCCGGAGCTGATACCCACGCCCCGGGCACCCAGTAATAACCGCTGCTATCGCCGTCCCAGGCCCAATACCCTGGTGTCCAAATATAACCATCGCCGGGACAAATGGGCTGATCATAAACAGGCAGCGCCGGCGGAGCGACGGTGATCGATACGCGGACTTGCGCGAAAGACGACGCTGATATCGCCAGCATTACAAATACGAAGAGCAAACAACGAACCGCGATGCCACGCATTGTGATTCCTCCTGTGCGACAATCCTTCGCTTCCCCAGTATTGCTCTCTTGCTGCGGGCTGCGCGGATGGATCGGCACAATTCCATAGGGTGTGAAGTTCGTCCCTATCGATGTGTGTGCGGGAATCATAGGGGGAGCGAAGGCAGGCGTCTGCCCTCTTTTGCACATAATCCCCATTTCCACGATGGTGAGTAACGCGCGTGCGGGAAAACTGTCAGGATGATTTGTTTCATTGGGGATAAACGTGGAGTTTGAGTTTGAAACAAAATGCAGAGTATCGGCAGAACTGGTTGAGAGCAGACGGAACAAGGAGGTGGCGCGCCCGGAGGGACTCGAACCCCCGACCCTCTGCTTAGAAGCTATGCAATACAAAACTCTAAGTGCCGCTGCTGGTGTCGCTTACGAGGAAGCGCGCCATTTATCTCGCCCTTGAACTGGACCGAAGTTGGACTGAAATTTTCTGCTGGGCGGTCTTGTTAAGACGACGACCGCGAGGCCGCAGTAACGGAGAACGCCTGCCTTGGGCGCGCACTATCCGACTCCAACAGCTCCATAACCTACTCTGACTTCTCTGTGTTTTCAGCAATTTCGGAAATCTGTTTTTCGTTCAAAGCTAACCCCAATGGCATGAAAACATCCCGATACTGGCATACTTTTGGCACAGGGGACGACCTGCGCGATACCCAACTTTGACCCTTCGGATTGAACCGATAGTCGGCCTCAGAGATCACTGCGTCGGCTCGTCGCCTTCCGCCTTCCAGCAATTTGTTCAACAGTCTTCTTTAATCCGTAGGAGTATTTCTTGGTCCCTGCTCTTTCCGTTCAATGACCCGGCACTTCCTCGACTCCTCACAGTCTATTCATGCACAATGGGTCGAGTCCGATGTCGAAGGCGTTCAAGCGCGGCGACCATGTTGAATGGAACTCCGAAGCAGGAAGAGTTCGCGGAGTGATCCTGAAGAAAGTTGTCTCTACCATTCGCTTCAAAGGCTATTTGCACCATGCTTCGAAAGACGAACCTCAGTACATTATCAAGAGTGACAAAACCGATCACATTGCAATTCACAAGGGAAAGGCGCTGAAGCGCGTTGAGACTGTAACTCGTGGAGCGCGAGTTAGAAGTAGTTCCTAAACGGTCTAGTGCGTAATTCTAGATAGCTTTCCTATTTCTGTATTCTATTCAGTTGAGTGAATGGAT
>CAVSPU010000008.1:0-208038 GCA_963729815.1 uncultured Acidobacteriota bacterium | reverse complement strand
TGGTAGGCCCGTGCGGGCTCGAACCGCAGACCTCTACCGTGTCAAGGTAGCGCTCTAACCAACTGAGCTACGGGCCTATTTATCCTCAAGCACCGCATTTTAGCACAAGCGCCGCAGGACGCTTCATTGCGGTTTCGAGCGAGCCGAGAAGCCGGCCGGCTGGCGGTTCGAGCCCGCACGGGTCTACGACTCACCTGATTTATCGTCTTTGTGGTCCCAGCGCTGATCACGATTCATAAGATCCATTTTGAAGGCTCAGGAGATTGACGGAAAGCAACCTGTGGCGTAGCATGCCGCACTAAGTGGAGCTTGATGGACAGAAACGGCCGGGTGCGGCTGTTTTTGGTTGGGTTGATTCGCTAGGTCACAATGAAAGCCAAGGTTGCAAAACTGATCGCGTGCGGCGTAGCCCTATTTGGGCTGTCGGCGGCTGCCGTCGCCCAGCAAATGCCTCTCATTTCACCAGGCGAATACACAGGGTCAGTCACGGTATACGTTGCCGGAGAAGCGGGCCAGCCCCTTCCCGTCCCGGTTGACATGAGACTGACGCCGACCCTATTCGGAAACCCGATGCCGCTTTTCCCGCGAGAAATCGCACGCGGATGGCTTTTTGAGAATATCGCGGCAGGGGACACGTATGACCTGGACATCGAGGCAAAGGGCTATCAGACAATACACCAAAGCATAACGCTTGCCGATATCCAGGGCGTTTCGCAGAGCTTGATTGTGTATATGAAGCCGATCGATGAAACGCTCATGTTTCACGCTCCCGGAGGTCAATTCGTCCTGGCGCCCCGGGCACAAAAGGAAGTGCAGAACGGCTTGAAAGATTTCCAATCGGGCAAATTCCCTTCGGGGGAAAAACATTTGAGTAAGGCGCTCGAGTTGGCCCCCGGGAACCCCTATGTGAACTACGTGGCGGGCATCGGATATCTCCTGAACCAACAACTAGCAAAGGCACAACCATTCCTGGAAAAGTCCGTATCGATCGACTCGAGGCAAGTGCCGGCGCTCGTGGCGCTGGGAAATTTGCGGTTCCAGCACGGGGACTATGCGGGCGCGATTCGTCTCTTAAATCAAGCCGTGCAGTTGGATCCGAATTCGTGGAAGTCGCATTGGGTGCTGGCCGATTGCTATCTGCATGAGGAGAATTTCCAGGCGGCACGCGATCATGCAAAGGAAGCACTGAAATCTGGAAAGGAAAAAGCTGATCAAGTCGAATTGCTGCTCGGAGAAGCATTGGCTGGATTGGGAGATCACCAAGGGGCGAAAGCCGCGGTCGGGACCTTTCTCACACAGAATCCTCATTATCCAAACGCCCCGGCAATTCGAAATTGGCTGGAATCACTCGATAAGATTCCGGCCGTGACAGCGCAACCTGTGGCGGAACGAACGGCCGCACCCAAAGTGGCCGCGCCTGTGGTGTTGCATTTGGCATCGCCTCCGGCACCTCCCGTAGAACTTCCGCCGCAGGAGGACTGGGCGCCGAAGGACGTCGATGCCGAAGAGCCATTTGTGATTTCCGGCGCGACGTGCGCGTTGCCGAAGGTTCTGGATATGGCGGCGAAAAACGCCGAGAAACTCGCCACGAACCTGCAAGAATTTTCGGCGACGGAAGACAGCGAGATCGTTGAGGTCAAGCGGAACAAATCGTTGGAGACGCCCGAGAAGCATACATCGACGTACATGGTGGGGATTGATCACTCCGATCCGAAGGCCATTCAGATACAGGAACTGCGCGAGCCGCCTATGAGCCCCGCTGATTTGCCGGGAGGACTCGCGGACATGGGTGCGCCGGGACTCGTGCTGGTGTTCCATCCAACTTACCGCCAATCTTTCCAATGGAGCTGCGAGGGGCTTGGAGAATGGAAGGATCGTCCGGCATGGATCGTTCGGTTCAGCCAGAAAGAGGATCGTCCGACAAGCCTTCTCTCGACTTTTGAAACACTGTCGGAGCGGTATGCGCTTCCGCTAAAGGGGCGCGCGTGGGTGGCGGCAAACGGCGGGCAAATCATGCATCTGGAAACGGATCTGGACAAGCCAGTTACCGCGATCGGGCTGGCGAAGCAGCACTTTGTAGTGGATTATGCGCCTGTGTCCTTCCAAACTCACAAGGTCACATTGTGGCTGCCGGAAAATGTGAATCTCTATCTACAGTATAAGAATCACCACCTTCATTACTATCACCGCTACAGCAATTTCCAGCTCTTCTGGGTTGGTGCGTCAGAGAAAATCAGCAAACCGAAACAACCGACAGAGCAGAAATAACCCTAGCATGCGGACGGTGCGGTTCGAGGAGGCAAGGGGGGCACTATCGAAGCTGTTGCGCCATCAAATATCCCTGTATAGGCCACTTTTCTGAATGTTCTCTTGTTCCGTGGCTCGATTGACAGTGGCAGGGCTGTGTTGTACCGTCAGTTAACAAGACTGGTCAGCGAAGAAGCAGAATAAAGAGAAGCATTCGTCCGGGTCGCCATGAAATTTCACTTCACCAAGCTAGCTGCCATCGGCGCGCTGGCACTTGTCGCGGCAGGAACTGCTGCAGGACAGGCGACGCTCCCCCCTCCGCCAGGTCCGGGAGCGGGAATGCCCCTCGTTGACACCGGTCCGGGGTTGGGCTCGTTAACGGTTTATGTCGCCACGGAAACCGGGGCGACACTTCCGGCCAACGTCAATGTGCAAATGAGATTGAGGCCGACGATTTCCCTGTTCGAAGACCCTTTGCCTCTTTTCCCGCGAGAAGCGAAGGGTGCATGGCTCTTCGACTTCATCAATACAAACGACACGTACGATCTGGAAGTGGATGCGAAGGGCTACGAGCCGACACACAAGAGAATTGAGCTACTAAATACGGAATTAAAGGCCCAGAGCGTCATCGTGTTTCTGAAGCCGGTAGATGAAATGCTCACCTTTCAAGCTCCCGGCGGGCAATTTACCCTGCCGCCTCCCGCAGTGAAAGAGGTACAGAGTGGTTTGAAGGACCTGCAGTCGAGCAAGTTCAAACCCGGACAAAAACATTTGAACAAGGCGCTGCGGTTGGCGCCGGAAAATCCGTATGTGAATTACCTGATGGGGATGAGTTATCTCCTAAACGAGAAGCTGCCGGAGGCTCAGCCCTATCTGGAAAAATCGGTGTCCGTTGACCCCACGCAAGTCGCGGCGCTTGTGGCGCTGGGGAACCTGCGGTTTCAAAAAGCGGATTATGCCGGCGCGATTCGAATTCTAAACGAAGCCGTGCAGTTGGACCCGACATCGTGGAAGGCGCATTGGCTGCTGGCAAATTCATATCTCCACGAAAAAGACTTTCAGCAAGCGCGCACGCATGCGGAGGCGGCGCTGGAAGCCGGGAAGGAAAGAGCAAGTCAGGTAAAATTGCTGCTCGCCGAAGCGCTGGCAGGAATGGGAAACCTGGAAGGGGCAAGAAGTACTATCTACGAGTTTCTGGTCGAAAATCCGCGCTACCCCGACGTGGCGGGAATTCAGGCCTGGTGGAAGCAATTAGCCGCGACGCCCGTAATATCAACAAAAACCAATCCCACCGCGGCGGGACATCTGGCCGCGCCGACGACGATCATATTATCCACGCCACCACCGGAACTGCCAGCCGAGCCGCCTCCAAGCGAAAACTGGGCTCCGGAGGATATTGATTCCGAAAAGCCGTTTGTACTATCGAGGGCGGCGTGCACGTTGCCGAGTGTGCTGGATGCGGCGGCGAGAAACGTCGAGAAATTAGCAACCGACCTGCAAAAATTCTCGGCGACGGAAGACTATGAAGTGACCGAGGTCAAGCGGAACAAGCAACTGGAAACGCGCGAAAAACGATCGTTCACCTATATGGTAGTCATCGACGACACGAATCCGAAGTCCATTCGGACGGAAGAGCTGCGGCGTCCATTGCTGATCGCGAGTGAAATGCCGGGAGGGATAGTGGACATGGGAGCGCCCGCTCTTGTGCTGGCTTTTCATCCGGCTTACCGGGACGCCTTCGAATGGACCTGCGAAGGACTAGGGGAGTGGAACGACCAGGCAGCGTGGGTCGTTCGGTTCGCGCAGAGAACGGATCGGCCGACGAGCCCGTTATCCGCGTTTGAAACGGAAACGCAAAGCGAGCTGCTTCCCCTGAAGGGACGCGCATGGATCGGCGTTAACGGGGGAGAAATTGTTCACATGGAGACAGACCTTGTGAAGCCAGTTACGGCACTCGAATTGACGCGGCAGCACATTGCCGTGGATTATGCGCCGGTGGCGTTCAAGAAACATAACGTTACGCTCTGGCTGCCGGAATATGTGGACCTCTATATGCAGTATAAAAACCACTACCTTCATTACTACCACCACTACAACAACTTCATCCTCTTCTGGGTTGGGACCGGACAGAAGATTAGCAAACCCAAGCCGACGCAAAATTAACAAGAGCTAAAAAAAACTGTCTTTTCGGGCGACGGAGCGATCTGTGTCCTCCCAGGGTGCGTTTGTCGCAGGCGGCAAATGCCCATTCGTATCGGTGCGATCTGCGCATCCCGATACATGAACGAAAGGTTTGGAAACGCAAACTGGCCCACCGAGCGTCTAACAAAAGAGAGAATATGGAGACAGAAGAAAGCGCGAAGGTATGGGCGCATCAGGTGATAGGGCCAGCGCTTTCCGCCGATGGAGCGATTTATGCGGGCAATGAGGAGTAAGACCGGGAAGCTGGCGATTGTGGCGCTCGCAGCAGCGAGCCTGAGCGTCGCAGCGGCGTCACGCGCGAACGGAACGCCGGAACAGGCGCAACAGACGGCTGCTTCGAGGCCCATCGGCACGATCAAAGCTATCGCTGGCAACGCCGTGACGCTAACGACCGATCAAGGAACCGAGATCAGCATCAATGTGCAGGATACGACGCGAATCCTACGCGTCGAGCCGGGACAAAAAGACCTGAGCAATGCGACGGTGATTCATTTGCAGGATTTGCAAGTTGGGGACCGAATTATGGTCCGAGGACAAGCGTCGGACGACGGGAAATCGCTGGCAGCCACGACAATCATCGCGATCAAGCACGCGGACATTGCGGCGAAACAGCAGCAGGAACAGGCGGAATGGCAGGGAGGCGTCGGCGGGTTGGTGAAGGCGGTGGACGCGGGCAATGGGACGGTCACGATCACGATGGCGTCGCTGGGCGGCATCAAGACCGTGGCGATTCATACGGCGAAAGATACGACCGTGCGGCGGTATGCGCCCGACTCGGTGGAGTTCGACAAAGCGAAGCTGAGCACGCTCGACGAGATCAAGCCCGGGGACCAACTACGGGCCCGGGGGACGAAAAGCGCGGATGGCAACGATTTCGCGGCGCAAGAAATTGTCTCCGGGTCATTCCAAAATATTGCGGGGACGATCACGTCGATCGACGCGGCGGGAAATACGCTAAGCGTGAATGATTTGATCACGAAGAAACCTGTCCTCGTGAAGATCACGACGGAATCGGAGCTCAGGCAATTGTCGCCGCAGATGGCGCAGTTCATTGCGATGCGGTTGCGTGCACCGCAGGGCGGCCAGACGGGACCAGGAGGGGCGGCGGGTGCGAGGCCAGAAAGAGCATCTGCGCCAGGGCAGGCGCCCGGAAATGCGAGCGGCGGGGCCGCGCGAACGGGTGGCCGGGCGGATTTACAGCAAATGTTGAACCGGCTGCCTCCGGCGAAGCTGGCAGATTTGCAGAAGGGCGAAGCGGTGATGATCGTGTCGACGCAAGGCGCGGTTGCCGGCGAAGTGACGGCGATCACGCTGCTCGGCGGAGTGGAACCGATTCTTGCGGCGGCACCGCAGGGCGGGCAGGCAATGACGCTGTCGCCCTGGAGCCTCAGCGAACCGGCTGGAGACACCGGCAATCCATAAACCCCCAGCGATTGACGCAGGGCAAATCAGGACATTCGTGGAACTTTGTATCTGTAAATCGTGAAATCCCCATGGGAGCAGTGAATGCGAATTCATAAGGCACTTATTTTTTTTCTAGCTTTTGTCCTCACGGGACCTCTATTCGCGCAAACGGGCACTGGCACGCTACGCGGCCAGGTGAAAGATCCCTCGGGAGCAAGCATTGCAGGAGCAGCGGTAGTTGTGACCGGGCCGACAGGCCAGGTGTCGAGGGTCACGACGAATCGCCAGGGCTTTTATGAGGTCAAGAATCTGGCTCCGGGAAAGTACAAGATAGAGGCCGCGGCCAAGGGGTTTGGATTGTCCGAAAAGGATGACGTGCAAGTTTCGGCGAACCAGATTCAGGAAGCCGATATCGCGCTGGCGATCGAGACACAGCAGCAACAAGTCACGGTGAACAGCACAGCGCCGACGCTGAGCATCAATCCCGCGAATAACGCCGGAGCGATCGTCCTGCAAGGCAAGGATCTGGAGGCTCTCTCGGACGACCCGGACGAATTACAGTCGGATCTTCAGGCGCTCGCCGGACCGTCCGCGGGGCCGAACGGCGGCCAGATGTACATCGACGGGTTCACGGCGGGGCAACTTCCGCCGAAGTCCGCGATTCGCGAAATTCGCATCAATCAGAATCCGTTCTCGACCGAATACGACAAACTGGGATACGGACGGATTGAAATTTTCACGAAACCCGGAACGGACAAGTATCACGGGCAAATCGAATTGAACGGCAACGATTCGAGCTTCAATTCGATGAATCCATTCGCAGTGTCGGAGCCGGGATACGATTCGACGCTGTGGAACGGCAGCGTGGGCGGACCTCTGGGGAAAAAGGCTTCCTTCTTTTTCAGCGCGCAGCGGCGGAACATCAACGACGTGGATGTGCTCGACGCGTGCGTGCTGACGAACGACACGAATCCGGCGCTGTTCCAGGGTCCGGGAGGGACTTTTGCGCCCGGGAGCGGCTCCGGGAACTCGTCGGCGTGCTCTTCGATACAACAGCCGGGCGTGAGCCCATTCTACGCTTCGATTCCGACGCCGCGAACGCGGACGAACGTCAGCCCGCGTCTTGACCTGCAGGTGAGCAAGAACAACACGCTGTCGGTGCGCTACCAATACTTCCGAAACAATCAGCAGAATGAACTGGGAACGATCGATTTGCCGTCGCAGTCGTACGACACGCTGGGAACCGAGCAGACCCTGCAACTGGACGATACACAAGTGATCGGGACCCACATGGTGAATGAAACGCGGTTTCAATACCTACACGACGTGAACAATCAGACGCCGTTCGCGACGACACCGACGGTGAGCGTTCTGGGCGCGTTCAGCGGCGGAGGGGCCAACCAGCAATTGGTCAACGATACGACGAATCATTACGAGCTGCAAAACTACACTTCGATCGATCATGGGAAGCATTCCTTGATATTCGGGGCGCGGCTGCGTTGGGTGACGGACGACAGCGTCGCCAACTCCAATTTCCAAGGCAATTTTAGTTTTGCGACGCTCGCCGCATACGAACAGACGGAACAAAATATCGCGGCAAGCCAGCCAGCCAACGCCAATGGAGGCGGAGCCAATCAGTTTTCGATCAACCTGGGAACGCCGGCGACGTCGGTAACGATGTTCGACGCCGGGCTGTATATACAGGACGACTGGCGCGTCCGGCCGAATATAACGATAAGCCCGGGCCTGCGGCTGGAGTCGCAGGACAACATCAGCGACCATGCCGACTGGGCGCCACGAATCGCCGTTGCCTGGGCGATCGGCAAAGGAAAAACGGGCGCGCCCAAGACGGTATTGAGAGCGGGGACGGGGATTTTCTACGACCGATTCGCGGAGGGGCAGGTTCTTCAGGCAACGCGGCTGAATGGCGTGACCCAACAGGAGTATATCGCGCCGTTCCCGTCGTGCTACTTCACCACGGCTCCCGCACAGCCTGTGACGCTAGCATCGATCGAAAGCATGTGCCCCGGCGGGCAGTCATTGCCAACGGTTTATCGAATTGCGCCGAACATTCACGCGCCGGGAACGCTGCAAAGCGCGGTGACGGTGGAGCAGCAATTGACAAAAGTTTCGACGCTTTCGGTATCGTATTTGAACTCGCGCGGGTGGGATCAGCTGCTGACCAACAACATCAATACGCCGATTTTGGGAACCTATCCTTCCAGCCCCGTGTATCCGCTGGGCATTCCCGGAAACGTGTATGAATATCAATCGGAAGGCGTGTTCCGGCAGAACGAATTCATCACGAATCTGACGGTTCGCGCAGGATCAAACGTGTCGATTTTCGGTTATTACGTGTTGAACTACGCCAATAGCGATACGGCCGGGACGGGGAGCTTCCCTTCGAATCCGTACAGCATTTCGGAGGACTATGGCCGAGCGTCGTTCGATGTGCGAAATCGAGTGTTCATGGGAGGAACGGTCGGGTTGCCGTGGGGGTTGCGGCTCAGCCCGTTCATGATCGCGAGCTCGGGAATACCCTATTCAATTACGATCCAGCAGGACCTGATCGGCAGCTCCCAGTTCAACCAGAGACCTGCGCCCGCGACAGGGCCGGGCACGGGTGTGGTCGACACACAGTTCGGCTATTTCAATATCGATCCCGGACCCACGCAGCCGCGCATTCCAATCAACTCAGAAACGGGACCGAGCCAATTCACGCTCAACATAAGACTGAGCAAGACCTTCGGCTTTGGGAAATCCAAGGAGGGCGCGGGCGGCGCTGGGTTTCCCGGCGGGGGAGGCGGGGGGCGTGGAGGCGGAGGACGAGGACGTCCATTCGGAATGAGCGGTGGGATGTTTGGCGGAATGGGAAATGCGACGACTCGACCCTATAACGTGACGCTCAGCGTTTCCGGACGGAACGTTTTCAATAATGTGAACCTGGCGGCGCCCATCGGGGTTATCAATTCGCCGTTTTTCGGGCAATCGAACAGCCTGGCTGGCGGCGCGTTTTCGTCGACGTCCGCGAACCGCAGCATCACTCTGCAAGCGGAGTTCAGTTTTTAGAGCAGTTCGACTATCATCCTGCGGAAGGAAATGCTGGGGTGAGATCATGATTTTTTCGCCGAGCGGTTTGTCACGCAGGAAATTCCTGACGGGAGCGATGACCGCCGCCGGGGCGGGATTGCTTCCGAAATCACTGCTGGGCGCGCCGCGGAATGAAACTTTCATCCAGCCATTCTCAACGGCGGATGGTTCAGGCGTTGCGGACCGAATCCCCGGAGAAATCAAGCCGTTCGACATGGCCCAGGTGCGTTTGCTCGACGGGCCGTTCCGCGATGCGATGGAAACGAACCGCAGCTACCTTCACTCCGTGCCGTCCGACAGGCTCCTGCACACGTTTCTGGTGACAGCAGGCCTTCCCTCAACGGCTGAACCTTTGGGCGGCTGGGAAAAGCCCGATTGTGAACTGCGCGGGCATTTTGCCGGAGGCCACTATCTTTCGGCCTGCGCGCAGATGTACGCGAGCACGGGCGACGATGAGCTGAAGGCGAAGGCAAACGCCATGGTCGAGCAACTCGCTCGCTGCCAGAAGGCGCTGCAGACGGGCTACCTGAGCGCTTTCCCGGAGGAGGAGTTCGACCGGCTGCGCAACGGCCAAAAAGTGTGGGCGCCGTTCTACACGATCCACAAAATCATGGCCGGGCATCTCGACATATATCAGCACTGCGGCAACGAGCAGGCATTGGCGGTTGCCGAAGGAATGGCCGACTGGGTCGGGCTGTGGGTGAAGCCGCTGAGCGACGAACACATGGCGCGCATCCTGGAAGTCGAGCACGGCGGCATGCTGGAAGTGCTCTGCAACTTATACGCGATAACCGGCAAGGGACAGTATCTCTACACGGCGCGCCGGTTCAATCACAAGGAAGTCTTTGATCCGCTGGCGGAATACCGCGACGAGCTCAAGGGGCTGCACACGAATACGAATATTCCAAAGATCATCGGCGTGGCGCGGCGGTATGAACTGATGGGCGACGAGCGCGACCACGACATCGCGTCATATTTTTGGCAGGAGGTTGTGAATCGGCGGACGTTCTGCACCGGCGGCACAAGCGACGGGGAGCACTGGGAATCGGACCCGGGGAATTTGTCGAAATCGCTGAGCGAGTGGGACGAGGAGTGCTGCTGCGGCTACAACATGCTGAAGCTCACGCGGCACATCTTCGGCTGGACGGGCGACCCGCGGGCCATGGATTATTACGAGCGCACTCTCTTCAACAGCCGGCTGGGAACGCAGGATGCGGACGGAATGAAAAGCTATTTCGTGCCGCTCGGGACAGGCTACTGGAAATATTACAACACGCGGTACGACTCCTTCTGGTGCTGCACGGGGACGGGCGCGGAGGAATTTTCGAAATTCGGCGATTCAATCTATTTTCACGGCGATCGCGGAATTTACGTCAATTTGCTGATCGCGTCCGAGCTGAACTGGCCGGACAAGGGCGTGCGGCTGCGGCAGGAAACGAGATTCCCCGAGGAAGAAAAGACGATCTTGACCGTCCAAGCCGAACAGCCGGTGGAGATGGCGATGAATTTTCGGATTCCGCAATGGGCCACGAGCGGCGGAACGATCAAAGTGAATGGCGAAGCGCTGCCGGTATTTTCAAATCCCAGCAGCTATCTGAGCGTGAATCGAGTGTGGAAAAGCGGCGATCGGATGGAACTCAGCCTGCCGATGAGCTTGCGGACGGAGGCGCTTCCCGGCGACGAGACGCGCCAAGCGGTGATGTACGGACCGCTGGTGCTCGGAGGCCGGCTCGGCTCGCAAGGAGTAACGAAGGAACTGATGTATTCCGGGTATGACACGGCGCCCGATGAACACCCTGGCGAGGCGCCTGTGATCGATCTCGGCTCGAACAAAACGCAACCGTGGGTGGAACGCGTGCCGGGGCAGCCGCTGAGTTTTCGTACGAAAGGACAGGCCAGGGAAACGGCGCTGATTCCCTTCCATCAAATCGCGGGCGAAAAATACGTGGTCTACTGGAAGACCCAAACGCGAGAAGCGTGATTTCGCGCACGGCGGGCCGGGTCAACGCTGAAGATTCTGGCGGCGAAGCTGGCGCAGCATTTCGCGAAGGTCGGGGCCGCCCCTGATAATCACGACCAGCGTGATAAAGGCAAAGGCGCCGCCGGCGACGACAAGGCAAAACGTCCAAAACAGTTCCCAGTATTTCATCGCGCCCCCTCAGAACGCTTCATGACGGCAGTTCCTTCCATTGTTCGCCTGCCCGCAGGATTGCAGCCGATGGCGGCGTAGCACGCCCCAGCAGCGCTCCCACAAAAAAGCCGCACGCGGCCAGGCCAAATGACAGGAAGCCGGTGATGTTTTCGTTCCAATGAAGAAAGAAGAACGGAACAATCGCACCGGCGGCTCCGAGAATCATGGCGAGATAGCCCGCGAGGATGTTGGCGCGCTTCCAATAGAGGCCACCAACCACGGAGACAAACCCGCCGGCGAGGAAAATCGTGCCGGTGATGTTCAAATAGAGATACACAGCGCCGGGGGGCGTGTAATAGAGGCCCCAGAACATGAGAAACAGGCTGACGAAAAGATTGGCGACGCGATTGACGAAGAGCTGGCCGCGCGAGCCCAGCGGCGATTTTCCGAGCATGCCCCGCAACGGTAGAACAACGTCCTGCGAAATGACGGCGCTCCAGCCAAGAAGATAGGAACTGTTCACGGACATGGTCGCGGCGAGCATGCCGGCGACGACGATTCCACGCACGCCGGGACCCAGAATTTGCGCGAGCATGGCGGGCATGGCGTCGATGGGCGCCATTGCATGGCCGTGAATCATCGGCAGAGGAACGCCTTTGTCGAGAACGCCCGTGCCGAAGAGCGTCAGCGCCGCGATGCCCCAAAGCATGGGCAGCATGCCGCGGCCGAGAAAAATAAAACCAGTCCAGGTCATGACACGCTTGGAGGTCTGCGGATCGCGAGTGGAAAAAATGCGCATGGCCGTGGTCTGCCAGCACGTGACGATCGAGAGCCACAGCAGAATTTGCCAAATGAGGAAAGTCCAGCCGAATTTCGGGCTGGCGAGCGGGCTGAAGCCGGCGTTTCCCATCGTAACGGTGACTTTGTGAACGATGTTGTGCCAGCCCGCAAAATGGACGGCGTAGATCGTGACTAAAATCGTGGCGATGGAGAGCAGCGAATACTGCAAGAAATCCGTGATGACCACGGAGACCATGCCACCGATGACCGTATAGAGAAGTTCGAGGAGAAGGATGGCGGTCATGACAGCAACGAGGTAGCGCGCAGGAATGCCGCTGACGATGGTCAAGAACTCGCCTTCGATCTTCAGGAAAACTCCCATGTTCAGGATTCCGCCGAGCGCCACCAGAATTCCGGTGACCAGACGAAGGCCGCGGCTGTAGCGAACCTCGAAAAATTCCGGGACGGTCATCAATTTGAGCTGGCGGAAACGGCTGATGATGAAGCCCGTGCGGCCGACGACGATCATCACGATGCCGGAAATCAGCGCGGCGGCGAACGATGCGAAGCCAAAGCGATAACCGAGCTCGCCGTTGTACATAAAGGTGATCGTGCCGATTTCGGTGGCGGCCAGCGTGGCGATGCCGACGTACAGGCCGAGTTCGCGGCCAGCGACGAGGTACTGCGTGACGTCGCCGAGGAAACGTTTGCCAAGAAGCCCGATGGAGACCGAGCCGACCAGATAGCCGATGACGATGAGCCAATCGGCGAGCGTGAAACTCATCGGGCAGCAGCTTCCAGAGTGAGAACTTCGAAAGGCTGCAGCGTGAATGTGTGTGATTGGCCGGCACGAAGATTTATTTCGGCGGCCGGCGCGCCGTTTTTCCATGGGCTGCGCGCGACGTAGTTCTGGGCGGCATCGGGCGGCAACTCAAACGTGGACTGCGGGTCGAGGTCAAACGAGTGCGGAACTTTGTCGGGATTGCGGAGGGTCACAATTCCGCCGTGGCGCGACCATGACGCCCAACCATAAACCTCCAGATGAGCCGGGTCGCCGCCGATCCAGTGCGTGTCGACGAGAATGTCGGCGTTGCGACGCGACCATCGCGCGGATTCGGCAAGCACGTTCCAGTCGGATTCCGAAAGAAGCGAATGCGTGATGTACATTTCCTGAAGCTGCGTTCCCGTGCCGAAGTATGAATGGACCTCGGCGGGAAAATCGTGGCCGGGGTCGTTGTTGAGTTTTTCGGCGTCGCGCGCGTAGATCAAGCCGTGGAGCATCAGGGAATTCAGCGGATAGAGCGGGCCGCGGCGGACCACGTATTCGTGCGTCGCGGAGTCGCGGTAGGTGATCCATTGCTGGCGATTGGAGCCGACGCCGGCGAAGGAATGATCGTCGCCATCACGCCAGATGGAGTCCGCATAGCGCAGCCAAAACGGCGAAGGATACGTGCCCGTCGTGAGGTTCACGTAGAGATCAGGGCCCGCGACGCGCAGGTCGCCAATCAGGCTGATCATCGCGGCGAAATCGCTGTCGAATTCGCTGCCCGGAAAAACGGTGGATGCGTTGCCTGTGCCGTCGAATTTGAACTGATTGATTCCGTAGGTGCGAATCATTTCCAGACAGACTTCGCGGAAGCGCTTGAAATAACGCGGACCCGAAAGCACGAAGCCGCCGGAGTTTTCCTCGTAGCCCTGCTGCTTGCCAAATTCGAGGCGCTCTTTTCGCGGGCCGTCGTAACCACCCCAGGGCGAAAGCCAGATGCCCGGCGCCGCATGATATTTCGCCGCGGCGTGTTTGACCGGAGTGAACCCATGGGGAAAACCTGAATTGAAACTCCAGAGCGATTTGTGATTGTCCCAGCCGTCATCGAAGAGGAAGGAATCGAGGGTGACGCCGCGCTTCGCGTGCAGCTCTTGGCCGAAAGCGTGAATCACGTCGAGAGCGCCAGCTTGGTCGTAAGGAGTGAAATAGCCGAGATCGTACCAGGAATTGTAATGAAGAAATGTGCGGTAGGGATGGGCGCGCTCGCGCTCGATGTAGCGCAAGAAATCGCGGCGGAGCTGGCCGGGCGCGGTGACGCCAATCACGGAAGAATAGGACGCGGCGCGGCCATGCTCGAGCGGCAACTGGCGTTCGATGGTGCAAAGCAAGCGGTCGGCTTCGACGGCGCTTTGCGAGAGCGGATGCTCGAATCCGAAAAACCATGTGCGGGATGCGGCCGGCGAGCCTTTCACGCTGCCAACGACTTCCGCGCCCACGACATCTAGATCCAGCATCGTGACTTTGGCGATCGGCAAGTTATCTTTGAGCGAGGAGAATTCAACTTCCTGGCGGAGATAATTGGAGCCGTCGCGAAGAATCGCGCGCCAAGTGGCGCGAAGCCGCCGCTGCGAGTCCTCAAAGGAGGCGGTCAAGGCGCGACCCGGCAGGCGCTCGGACAGTCGAGCGGCGCGCGGATCGGCGGCGAGGTCTTCGATCTTCGGCGCGTCGAGCATTCGCATGGCGGACGATATGATCCGCGAGCCGTCGGCGAGAGCCAGCGAAAACGCTGGCTTAGGGCCTGCGATTGTTTGCCCGTTTCGGAGGTCTTTGACCTCGGTTAGCTGCAAACCTGCCTGGGAGATTTGCCACTGCGCGGATACGAGAGCGTTGCCGAGCGAAATCGTGCCGGCTTGGATTTGCGCATGAGCCTCATCTTGCGTGTCCTGGAGAATCTCCGCGAGCGGCGAGCGGCCGAGAAAAGAAGCTGCGGGAAAACTTCCGAGCAGCAATGCGCCACGATTTACAAATTCGCGGCGCGTCATTGGGTGCGGGAAACTTTGCGGCGTTGCGTCTAACATTTTTCTTGTGTGGCGCACGGGGCTCCTCGAAAAATGAAATGCTACTCGAACTGAACCAAACCGGGGCCGGGGCAGCTCAAGAAAAACCGGCTGGCATCCGCCAGCTCAGGGAAGCGCTGATGATAATGCGTTGCCCAGGCATTGCAAAATTCTTCTGCGCGATTTGAATCGACCAGCGCCCAGACGCTGCCTCCAAAACCGGCGCCAAAAGCCGACGCGGCAACTGCGCCGAGGCTGCGCGCGGAGCGAGCAAGTTTAATGGTTTCCGGAAGCTGATTCGCGAGGAGAGTTTCGGCGAGAAATTGCGAGCGAGCGACAAGCGCGCCGAGACGCGCGAAATCGGCGCGAACGAGCGCATCCGCGGCCGAAGGAACGATTTCGTTGCTTTCTTCGGCAAACTGGGCGAGGCGATTGAGAAGCAAGCTGGCCGGAAATTCAGCGTCGCTCGAATCGCGCAGAATTTGCCGAAGCTGGTCGATTGCATCGGGCCGCGAAGACAAGGCGGCAGCGAGCGAAGGATCAGTGCGGCGAGTGACGCCGCGCCACAGATCCAAAATCTTCCGCGCGGCGCCTGAGGAGCGGTTATAGGCTTCGCGGGCGTCGCCGGTCTTGTCGGCCTTCACGCCGCTGACTCCGATGACGAACACGTGCCGCGCCGGCAGACGAATTTCCCTCTCGAAATGAACCGGACAAAAAGAATACTGGCGCAAGAACCCGGCGCGAGAGCAAACGATGGCAACGTGATCTTCGCTTCCACCGTGCGTGCCCACGCCGCGAGCGCCCGAAAAATAGCCGAAGCTGGCGCCACTTTCAATGGCCGCGATGTAGGCCGAGAGATCTTCGCGGGTTGCAACGGCGCGCCGATAAGCGGCCGTTTGCCACAGGTGGTTGAGCCGCGCAAGAACGAAAAAAACGGCAACGATGAGAGCGCTCGAACTGCTCATGCCGGAAGCGCGCGGGAGGTCGCTCGAGAAGGCAATGTCCGCGCCGATGCGCGTTTCGGGAAAGTCGCGCGCGAGCCGACGGGCGACGGTCATCGGGAAATTCGACCAGTTGCCGGCAGTCGGTTCGATGGCCGCGTCGAGCGCAAAATTCGAGGTGGAGGCGCGCCCGACATCGAGCATACGAATCTGTGCATCGCTGCGGGGCGCGGCCACGATGCAAATGCCGCGCTCGATGGCGCAAATCAAGCTTCGGCCACCCGCATAATCCGTGTGCTTGCCAAGAAATTCGAGACGGCCGGGAACGAAACAGGCGGAATGCGAATCGACGGTCCCTCCGCGCAACGCGTGCAATTCGCGCATGAGCTTCTCGAGAAGCGCAGCTTTGGCTGACGATTCGGCTGCGCTCATGCCCGAGGCACGGAGTTGCACATCAAATGGGGTCATAGTTCGACCCGAACACCCGCGAGGCGTTTCGCGACTTCGGCGATGTCGCCACGATAGGAAAGATCGAGGACGCCTGCGCGAAACGGGATGGCTTTGAAACGAAGGCCGAGCGAGCTAAGGCCGAATTGCACGGCCTCGGGCAGCTCGAATTCGCCGCGCGCCGAGCGAGGGACTTCACGGCAAGCGCGAAAAATGGCTGGGCTAAATCGCCAGCAATTCATGCTGATGAAGATTTCCTCGCCAGCGATGGCGGCGGGCATCTGATCTGGCTTCTCGACGATTCGGTCGAGATAGCCCGCGGGACTAATTTTGAGCAGCGCGTAACCGCGAATTCTGTCCGGCGGGATATTGCCGTCGCGCACCAGAGTTTCGCGTTCGAATGCGGGGAGCCCGGGCTCGCCGAGTGTGCGCAATGCCCGGAAGATTTCCACGGGATAGTAGTTGTCGGAGTTGAGCACGAGAAACGATTCGCCAGCGGTGAATGATTCCGCGGCGAGCAGAGCGTTGGCGGTGCCGATGGGATGCTCCTGAATCGCGAAAGTGATCTTGATGCGACGCGCTGGCGCTGATGCGTAATATTCGCGAATGGCCGTGTGCTCCGGACCAACGACGAGACACGCCTCCGTGAAACCCGCATCGGCGAGCGCGCTGAGGACGAAATCGAGAAAAGGGCGGCCAATGGGAATCATGGCCTTCATTCCCGCGTCGGCGGCACGGGACTGATCGGCGGCGAGATGGGCCGAAGAATCGGAAGAGCGCATGCGCTTGCCCAGGCCCCGAGCGAGGATGACGGCTTTTCGGATGTCGCGCGGCGCGGCGCCCGCGGACTCGAAAGTGGAATTGCTCCGGGGCTGATTCGCGGCGTTCATAAGAGCGAATCGTTTACCGCCTGCGATTCTTCGAATCTCATTACCGCCTCCCGGCGAAAATCGCTCCTTGCTGCGAAACGCGAGCGTCATTATCCTACAGCCGGCGCGCATCGCCGACTTCTCTTCTTTAGGAGGAGGATCGGCGGCGCGGCGAGGAAAAGATGAATCGAGTTTCTCGTGGGAATCGACGCGGCGAACAAGCGCAGAGCCGTATGCGGAAGGAGTTCCCTTTTCTGAAGGCCGCCGCTTCCCTTCTGATTCTGATTTGGTGTTTGCCGATCTTTGGTATGCCACGAGGAACCCCCCGGGGAATGCTACAGGGAGCGCCGCAGCAGACTCATTCGTTTCGCGTCGAAGGCAATCAGTTTGTGCTCGACGGGCGGCCTTTTCAGATTATCTCCGGCGAAATGCATTATGCGCGCGTCCCGCGCGCCTACTGGCGGGATCGCTTTCAAAAAGCGCGGGCGATGGGGCTGAACACGATTTCGACTTACGTCTTCTGGAACCTGCATGAGCCGAGACCTGATGTTTATGATTTCAGCGGGCAGCTCGACGTGGCGGAGTTTGTTCGCGAGGCACAGGAAGAAGGGCTGCACGTGATTTTGCGCGTGGGCCCATACGTCTGCTCAGAGTGGGATTTGGGCGGCTTGCCGGCGTGGCTGCTGGCGGACCCGAAGATGACTCTTCGCGGCAATGACGAGCGCTTTCTGGGGCCCGCCGAGAAGTGGCTGTCGCGGCTGGGGCAGGAGGTCGCGCCACTGCAAGTCGCGCGCGGCGGACCAATTATTGCGGTGCAGGTCGAAAACGAATACGGTTCGTTCGGCGCCGATTCGGTTTACATGAGCCGCATCCGCGAATTGTTCGCCGGAGCCGGGTTCGGCGGCGCGATTCTGTACACGGCGGATGGGCCGTCTGAGCTGCCGCATGGAACGCTGCGCGATTTGCGCGCGGTGGCCAACTTCGGGCCGGGGGACGCGCAATCGGCGTTCGCGGCGCTGCGCGCGTTTCGTCCGGGCGAACCGCTGATGAGCGGCGAATACTGGGACGGATGGTTCGACCACTGGGGCGAGCGGCACAACGTCACAAATGCCAAGCGGCAGGCGCAGGAGCTGGGATGGATGCTGTCGCGCGACTATTCGGTCAATTTGTATATGTTCGAGGGCGGAACTTCGTTTGGTTTCATGGCCGGCGCGAACTACGGCAAGAACTACGAGCCCGATACGACGAGCTACGATTATGACGCGCCGTTGGATGAGGCTGGGCGGCCGACGCCGAAGTTCTTTGCGTTTCAAAATGCGATTCGGCGCTACGCACACGGAGCGAGTTTGCCGCCATTGCCCGCGCCGATTCCAGTCATTGGGATCCGGAAATTCAAGCTGGATGAATCGGCTTCACTCTGGGCGAATCTTGGCCAACCGATTCGGAGCGAGCGGCCGGAGACGATGGAAGCCGTGGGGCAAGCGTATGGCTACATTCTCTACCGCACGCAAGTCAGCGGGCCAGGAAAAGGCGATTTGAGGATCACGGAAGTTCACGACTATGCAGAAATCTTCGTGAATGGGCACCGCGCCGGAGCGCTGGATCGGCGGCTGCACCAAGATCACATTCCAGTCGAGCTCTCGGCTGGAAGCAACACGCTCGACATTCTGATTGAGAACCTGGGCAGAATTAATTTCGGGCCGAAATTGCGCGACGACCGAAAGGGGATAACGCAATCGGTCACGCTCGATGGTCGCGAATTGACCGGATGGGAGATTTATCCGCTTCCGATGACGGATTTGACGTCCCTGCAATTTTCCAAGGGCGCGGCGCAAGGGCCGGCGTTTTATCGAGGCACGTTCGACATCGAGCGTGTTGGCGATACGTTTCTCGAAGTGAGCAAACTGGGCATGGGCGTGGCCTGGATAAACGGCCATAATCTGGGGCGCTTCTGGAGCATCGGCCCGCAGCAGACGTTGTATGTTCCCGGAGTGTGGCTTGCGAAAGGCAGAAATGAAGTGATTGTGTTTGATCTCAAAGACGACTCGCAAGCGCCGCTTGCCGGGCGCAGGAAACCGATATTGAATGAGCTTCAGGCGAATCGAGGAAAATGACGAATAAGCGAATGAATATACGCGAGGCGATTGACCTCTACGACCATGCATCTTGAATGGATCGATTACGCCGTCATTGGGATTTACTGCGCGTTTGTGCTCGGCGTGGGATTCACGCTGAAGAAATCCATGCGCACGAGCCTGGATTTTTTCCTTTCGGGCCGGCGCATTCCCGCATGGATCACGGGGCTGGCGTTCATTTCGGCGAACCTCGGGGCGCTCGAAGTGATGGGCATGGCGGCGAGCGGCGCCAAGTACGGAATGCTGACCAGCCACTTCTACTGGCTCGGCGCGATTCCGGCGATGATTTTCGTCGGGCTGTGCATGATGCCATTTTATTACGGCAGCCGCGCGCGATCGGTGCCGGAATATTTGCGGCTGCGCTTCGACGAAAAAACGCGCGCGTTCAATGCGCTGACTTTTGCGGTGATGACGATCCTGGCGAGCGGCATCAATTTGTACGCGATGGCGCTGGTATTCAAGCTGATGCTCGGATGGTCGATTCACGCGACAATTTTACTTTCGGCGATTGTGGTGCTGATTTACACGTTTCTCGGCGGCCTGACCTCGTCGATTTACAACGAAGTGCTGCAATTTTTTCTGATCGTTTTCGGGATTTTGCCGCTGGCGGTGCTGACGGTGACGAAAGCGGGAGGCTGGAGCGGCCTGGAAGCGCGCATGCCGCCAGGATTCACGCATATGTGGTCGAACCTCGGCCACGCGTCGGCCAACCCAATGGGCGTGGACTGGTTCCAGCTTGTGGCCGGTTTGGGTTTCGTGCTGTCGTTTGGATATTGGTGCACGGACTTTCTGGTCGTGCAGCGAGCTTTGGCGGCGCGCGACATGACGGCGGCGCAAAAAACGCCGCTGATTGCCGCGCTGCCGAAAATGTTCATTCCGTTTCTCGTGATCGTGCCGGGAATGGCGGCGTGGATTCTGCTGCCCAAGGCTGCGTTCCTCGTCGGCGGGAAAGTTGACTACAACATGGCGCTGCCGCTACTGCTGGCGCACTATTATCCGCCGGGAATGCTGGGAGTGGGAATCACGGCGCTGCTGGCGAGTTTCATGTCCGGAATGGCGGGGAACGTGACGGCGTTCAATACCGTGTGGACGTACGACATCTATCATTCGTACATCCGGCGCGACGCCAGCGACGCGCATTATTTGCAAATGGGGAGAATCGCGACCGTCGGCGGAGTGCTGCTGAGCGTGGGAGCTGCCTACGTGGCGCTGAGTTTTCACAACATCATGGATTATTTGCAGCTGATTTTCTCGTTCGTAAATGCGCCGCTGTTCGCGACGTTCTTGCTGGGCATGTTTTGGAAACGTACGACCTCGAACGGGGCATTTTATGGCCTGGTGAGCGGGACCGCAGCGGCCGCGCTGCATTACTTCGCGACGCTGCATGGCTGGCTCGTCTACCGCAGTGAAATGGCTGCGAATTTCGACCGCGCCATCTACGCGTGGACGGCGTGCTTCGTGGTGACGATTGCAATCACCCTGTTCACGAAACCGCGGCCGGAAGCGGAACTCGGTGGGCTGGTCTATTCGCTGACGAAAAGGCAGAACTATCAGCACTTGAGCTGGATACGGCGGCCGGCCACGCTCGCGGTGATTGTGGCCGTTGTCGCAATTGCGCTGAACTGGATTTTTCGATGACGGAACGCGGACCTGAGCTCGATATTCGCTGGCCGATCGGCTTGCTCTTCGCGGCCATCGGAATTGCAGTGGGAATTTACGGTATTTTCTCCGGCGCGCGGTCGACGCTGTGGGCGCACGAGGTCAACATCAATCTGTGGTGGGGCGTGGTGATGCTGGCATTTGGACTGGCGATGATTTGGGGCGCCGTTCGAGCCGGGCGGCGAACGCGAAACTAGCGATGGCCTCCCTCGATGGATTGCGCAAGAAATTCTCCGAATTGTTTGGCGGCGAGCCGCGCATCTTTCGCGCGCCCGGCCGCGTGAATTTAATCGGCGAACACGTCGACTACAACGAAGGCTGGGTATTTCCCACCGCGATTGACCGCGATTGCTTCGTCTGCGCGCAGGCGCGGAGCGACCGCCGATTGCAAATCCATTCCGAACAGATGCGGGAGACGGTTGAGTGCGGCCTCGATGAACCGCGGCCGAGCCAGCACCAGTGGAGTAACTACGTGCGCGGCGTGGCCTGGGCCCTCGCTGAGACCGGCCAGCATGTCTCTGGCGCGGACATGCTGATTTCGAACGACGTTCCCATGGGCGCGGGACTCAGCTCTTCCGCGGCTCTGGAAGTATCATCCGGCCTCGCGCTGCTGAGACTTGTTGGCGTCGAAATGGATCCGGTTCGATTGGCACAGGCTTGCCAGCGAGCGGAGAACGAATATGTCGGCATGCGCTGCGGCATCATGGATCAGCTCGCGGCGTGCTGCGGGCGGCGCGGGCAAGCGATGCTGATCGATTGCCGCACGCTCGAAATTGAAATGGAAGCGCTCGACGAATCGGAAGTGTCGGTGGTAGTGGCGAACACGATGACGAAGCACGCGCTCGCCGCGTCTTCGGAATACAACCGGCGGCGGCAGGAATGCGAAGACGCGGTGGAGAGAATTCGGATGAAGCGGCCCGAAGTGAAAGCGCTGCGCGATGTGACTTGGAAAGAGATCGAAGGATTGGCGTCCGGCTGGCCGGAAAACATCCGGCGGCGGGCGCGGCATGTGACTTCGGAAATCGCGCGTGTGCATGCGGCTGCAACAGCGTTGAGAAAGCGCGATTTCGCGGAATTGGGCCGGTTGATCTCGGAATCGCACGAGAGCCTCAACGCAGACTACGAGGTTTCGTCGCGCGAACTGAACCTGATGGTGGAGCTCGCGGGTAAGCTCCCAGGATTTCTCGGCGGACGAATGATTGGAGCGGGATTCGGAGGATGCACGATGAATCTCGTGCGGACAAACGCGGCCGCGAACTTTGCGAAGAGCCTGGCAGAGTCTTATGAAAAACAGCGTGGGATTCGGCCAGACGTATATCTGTGCCACGCATCGGATGGCGCAGCTGAAATTGCGCGATAGCTTCTGCGCCGAAGATTGACCTTCCGGCCTGATTGGCTGTCGTTGGAAGCGAGACTTCCTGCGCGCACGAAAACCCTCAGAGACGAATTACTCTCGCAAGAACGCGGTTTTCCGCGGCACGGAGTCACGCTATACTGATTCGCACTGCGACGCATGATGGCTGGCCCGCCTCGTGAGCAGTAGATTCCCTTTGAAATTGAAAGGACGAAGCACAATGCGGAAAGTTCTGAAGACAGGTGTGATTCTAATGGCGCTGTTGTTTTCGATTCCGGCATTGGCCGACCAGATCACGCTGAAGAATGGCGACCACGTCACGGGAACGATCGTCAAATCAGACGCGAAGGCGCTGCTCATCAAGACAGATTATGCCGGAGATGTGACGCTGAAATGGTCGGAGGTGAGTGAAATCAAATCGGATCAGGAGCTATATGTCGGATTGACGAACAACCAGATTGTCGCCGGAATTGTTTCGATGAGCGACGGAAAAATCCAGATCGAAACGAAGACGGAAGGAACCGTGACGTCCGGCAAAGATTCCGTGCAGTACATTCGCAATGACGCGGAGCAGGCTGCGGCGCTGGCCGTGTTTTACAGGCTCCAGCATCCGCGGCTGACCGATTTCTGGAGCGGCTTTCTCGATGCCGGGCTGAGCGGGACGCGGGGCAATTCAGATACAACGAGTCTGAATTTTGACGGCACGGCGGTTCGCACAACCGTGGCGGACAAAATCACGGTCGATTTCAATTCCATTTTGACCAAGAGCGCGAATATCACTCCGGGCGTCACCACAACGACCGCGCATTCCATCACGGGCGATCTGCGCGGAGATTTCAATCTCGGCCCGAGAGCTTTCGCATTCGCGCAGACGCAATTTCAATACGACGAGCTGGAGGATTTGAATTTGCGCAACGTGCTGGGCGGCGGCGTGGGCGTGCATGTGCGCAAGACGGCAAACACGGTTTTTGACGTTTACGGCGGCGGAGCGTACGACCAGGCGTACTACACGTCGACGCTGGCCACCACGACAGGCCAGAACATCACGCAAAAGAGCGGCGAAATAAACGCCGGCGAAGATTTCGCCTACAAACTTTCCAATCGGACTTCGCTGGCGGAACAACTGGACTTCTGGCCGAACCTATCGGATACGGGACAATACCGCGTGACGTTCAACGGATCGGCCGCGACGAAGATCAAGGGCTGGCTCGACTGGCAAGTGTCGATCAACGACAGATACGTCAGCAATCCGATTCCGGGCATCAAGACGAACGATCTGGTTTTGATGACTGGGATCCGCGTGACGTTCGGCAAAGGCTCCATTTAGGAAATCAGCAGCGCGATGCACGGCTAGGCCTTCGCTTTGTGCGAAGTGCCTGGCTGCGACGCAGATTCCTTGGCTGATGGCCGCGTTGGACCGGCGCCCGCGCCAGTGCGTTCCAGCGCCACGGCGATTTCCTCGAGGTCCTGCGGCGTCAATTCAAGATCCGCGGCGCCAATCCAATTGCCGACCTGCTCGGGCGAGCGCGCGCCGACAATCGCGCCGGTAACGCCGGGCCATGCGAGCGTCCACGCAACGGCGACGGACGATATCGATGCATTGTGGCGTTGCGCAATGGGCCCAAGCGCGTCGCGCAGCTTCAAATTGCTTCCGAGCTTCGGTTGCTGAAATTCCGCCGAAGCCCGGCGCCAATCGTCTTTGGGCATTTTCGCGATGCGTTCCGCCGTAAAACTTTCGGTGAGCAATCCTGACTGCATCGGGCTATAGCAGATGACTCCCGTCTTATGGCGCGCGCACCAGGGAATTTCCCTCTCCGCCGCGGCGCGATTGATCAAGGAGAATGGCGGTTGCAGCGACTCGACGTGGCGAATCGGCTCGCAGCGTTCCATCAGGCTGATGGTGAAATTGGACACGCCGCCGACGCGGACTTTCCCTTCCTCAATGAGGCGCGACATCATCGCCCAGGAATCTTCCAGACGCACTCCGCTCTCGTCGGGCCAGTGGAATTGGTAAAGATCAATGCGCTCGACGCCCAAACGGCGGAGCGACGCTTCGCACTCCTGGCGGATCGAGTCGGGCCTGAGGACGCGTTTCGCGGGCTCCATCGGATTCTTGGAGTCCCAAACCAGGCCGCACTTCGTAAATACATAAGGACGCTCCGAAGGAGGTGTTTCGCGGAGAAAGCGGCCCACGAGCTCCTCGGAGTGGCCGAGGCCGTACACGGCGGCGGTGTCGATCCAGTTGATGCCACGCTCGATGGCATGGCGCATCGTCGTGATCGATGTTGCGTCGTCCTGCGGCCCCCAAGTAAACGCCCACCCGCCGCCGCCGATGGCCCAGGTGCCAAACCCTACGGTTGTGATTTCCAGACCGCTCGATCCCAGAAAACGCTTTGGCAAACTCATGATTCGGCCTCCTGTGCATCCAGGCTCCCATGCATCCGGATATATAGATTATAAACCTACGAGGCGGTCGCATTTTTTGAGAATTACGCGAAGCCATCCGAAATACTTCTCTGCGCTTGAATTCCGAGGACAGTATTTTTCGCGGCGAAACGAAGCCGCGCCGGCTGACGTCTTCTAGGCGTGTGCCTCTGCGTGGTATATACTCGCCCGTTCCGTGCGATTCGATTCTTTAGGAGAAAACTGACTGTGAGCCATCATCGCCGCAATTCTTACTTTTTCGCTGCAGTTATTGCGTCTCTCGCGATCCTTGCAATCGTTGCGCCGCGGCCTCTCGCCGCGCAGCAGATGAGCCCGACTATATATAGCGGGATGCATTGGCGGCTGATCGGGCCGTTTCGCGGCGGCCGCGCCGTGGCTGTGACCGGAGTGCCCGGCAAGCCGGACGTTTTTTATTTTGGCGGGGTCGGCGGCGGCGTTTGGAAGTCGACGGACGCGGGGCTGGTGTGGAATCCGATTTTTGACTCCGAACACATCGCTTCGATTGGAGCTGTCGCTGTCGCGCCGTCGGACACCAACGTGGTTTACGTCGGGTCGGGCGAACCGGACATGCGCTCGGACATTTCCTATGGCAATGGAATGTACAAATCGACGGATGGCGGCAAAACGTGGACGCACATCGGGCTGGAAGATACGCGGCAGATTGGCGACATAGTCGTGGATCCGCATGATGCGAATCTTGTTTACGTTGCGGCGATGGGGCATTCCTATGGCCCGAATGCGGACCGCGGCGTTTTCCGTTCCACGGATGGCGGCGCGGCGTGGAAGAGAATCCTGTTCAAGGACGAAAATACCGGCGCAATCGACCTTTCGCTCGATCCGCAAAATCCGAAGACAATTTACGCGGCGCTGTGGCAAACGCGGCGGCCACCCTGGAACGTCTATCCGCCATCGAACGGGCCCGGCAGCGGCCTCTACAAATCCACGGACGGCGGCGACAACTGGACGCAATTGACGAATGGACTGCCGACGGAAGGGCTCGGTCGCATCGGAGTCGCCGTTGCGCCGTCGGATTCGAATCGCGTTTATGCCATCGTGGACGCGAAGGACGGAGGCCTTTATCGCTCCGATGATGCGGGCCAAACGTGGAAGCTGGCGGACAATGAGTCGCGCATCTGGGGCCGCGGGTGGTATTTCGGGGGCGTGACTGTCGATCCGAAAGATGAAAACGCGCTCTACGTGATGAACACGTCGACCTATCGCTCGACCGATGGCGGCCAGAGTTTTACGGCGATCAAGGGCGCGCCAGGCGGCGATGACTATCACACGTTATGGATCGAGCCCGATGATCCGAATCGCATGATTCTTGGCAGCGATCAGGGCGTGGTAGTGAGCGTGGACCACGCGCAGACGTGGAGCTCCTGGTACAACCAGCCGACCGCGCAGTTTTATCACGTCGCGGTCGACAATCGCTTTCCGTACTGGGTCTACGGCGCGCAGCAGGATAGCGGCGCGGGAGGCACGACCAGCCGCAGCCGCCATCGCGGGATCAGCGCGCGCGACTGGTTGCCGCTTGGAGTCGGCGGCGAGAATGGCTATATCGCGCCGGACCCGCTCAATCCCGGCATTCTTTTCGGCGGCACAGTGACGCGCGAGAATGTTTTCACAGGCGCGGTCCAGGACGTCGCGCCCGAGCTGGCGCATCCCGGCGATTATCGGCACACATGGACGCAGCCGCTCGTTTTTTCGCCGGCTGATCCGCACGCGCTTTATTTCGGCACGCAGGTGCTGTTCAAGACGAGCGACGGCGGCCAGAGCTGGCAGATTATCAGCCCTGATCTGACGCGTCCCGCGCCGGGAGTTCCATCGAATCTCGACCCCGTCACGGCGAATGACGTCGACGGTAATGGTTATCACGGACTGATCTACACGATTTCGCCTTCGCCACTGAACAAAGACCTGATCTGGACGGGCACCGACGATGGAAACATTCAAGTGACCTCGGACGGCGGCGGCACGTGGCAGAACGTCACGCCAGCGCAACTTACGCCGTGGAGCAAGGTGACATTCATCGAAGCGTCGCATTACGATGCAAATGTGGCGTTCGCGGCGATTGATCGGCACCGGCTCGACGACATCAAGCCGTATATTTATGTGACGCGCGACAGCGGAAAAACGTGGCAGCTCGCCACGAATGGCATTCCCGACGGCAGCTACGTGAACGTGGTGCGCGAAGACCCTGTGCGGCGCGGCCTGCTCTATGCGGGGACGGAAACTGGCGTGTTCGTATCCTTCGACGACGGCGCGAAATGGCAGCCGCTGCAACTGAATTTGCCCACGGTGCCGATTCGCGACATCGCTTTCCACGACGCCGATCTCGTCGTCGCCACGCACGGGCGCTCGTTCTGGATTCTCGACGATGTGACGCCGCTGCGGCAGGCCTCCGAGCAAGTCGCAAATTCGAGCGCATACCTCTTCAAGCCGGAAGTTGCGTGGCGCGTGCATCCCGGCTCGGATGAAGGGACGCCTTTGCCGGCGGAAATTCCCGCGGGCGAAAATCCGCCCAACGGCGCGATGATTGACTATTATTTGAAATCCGCGGCGACGGGTCCGGTGACGCTCGAGATTTTCGACGGCAATAACCGGCTCGTGCGCCGCTATTCGAGCGCGGAGAGAATCCCGGCGATCAATCCGAAAATGCTGGATATTCCCGCCGCGTGGGTGCATCCAGCGGAACCGCCATCCGCGGAAGCCGGCATGCATCGCTTCGTTTGGGATTTGCACTATCCGGGCTCGGGCGGAGGCCGTGGCGGGATGATGGCCGCGATGTTCGGGTTTGGCGGCGGGCCGTGGGCCGTGCCCGGAGATTATACGGTGCGGCTCACAGTGAACGGCCAGAGCTACTCGCAGCCACTGACGGTGAAGATGGATCCCCGCGTGAAAATCTCGCAGGAAGATTTGCAAAAGCAATTGGACTTGGCGCAACAAATTCTGGCGAAGTCGGCCGAAGTGAATGGCGCCGAGCGTCTGGCGGCGGAGCTGCAGGAAAAACTCAAAGCGCTTGGGCCTCAAGCCGCGTCGCACAAAGACCTGGCAAGCAGCGCCGACGAGTTGAGCGCGGAAGTCGCTTCCCTTCTGGGTAAGCCGCCTGCCGGTGAATTGGCTGCCGGAATGCCTGAGCCGACGGACCGCACGACGCTTCGCTACGTCTCCGGAGCGCTCGGACAAGTGGAACGTGCGGTGGAAAGCGATGACGCCGCGCCATCGGCGGATGCCTCGGCGGCTTTCGCGCAGGACGATCAAATCGCACAGGCCGCGCTCGAAAAATGGGAGGCAATCGTTTCGACGAAGCTCCCGGACCTGAACAAGGAGCTGCATCGCGCGCACATCGACCCGATTGAATTGGGGACATCGCACCGCGGCGGCGAAAACTAAGAAGGCGCGGGACAGCGATCCAGCGGTCCGCGCGGCGGCGTTTTGATTGACGCGGGGAAGCAGCGAGAATTAAAATGATTGCGTTCGCGCTCCTGCGAACGGGCTTTTCCGCAGAGGATCGGCATGGCCAGAGTCACCGAACTGAACGTCAACGGAACGCGCCGCGCGATCGACGTTGACGCCGATGCCACGCTTCTCAGCGTCCTGCGCGACCAACTGGACCTCACCGGCACGAAGTATGGCTGCGGCGAAGGCCAGTGCGCCGCGTGCACGGTGCTGATCGACGGAAACCCCCGCCATTCCTGCCAGACGCGCGTCGGCGCCGTGGGCCAGCATCAAATCACGACCATCGAAGGACTCGAGAAAAATGGCGAGCTGCACCCGGTGCAGCAGGCGTTCATCGATGTGGATGCCATGCAGTGCGCCTACTGCACATCCGGAATGATTCTCGGCGCCGTGGCCATGCTGAAGGTCCTGCCCAATCCCAGCGAAGCGCAAATCGCCGACTACATGAACGGCCACATTTGCCGCTGCGGCGTGTATCAACGAATCACGGAGGCGATCAAGCTCGCGTCCACGCGGATGAAGGGGAACGCGTGATGGCACCGAAACAAGCGCCCGCGCTGCCGATCGAACCTGAGCGCTACGAATTGCGCGGGCTTCCCGTGCACTTTTTCTCGATGGACCGCCGCAGCTTCATGAAAGCGATTGGCGGCGGCATCGCCGTGCTGGCTGTCGCGAAAGAAGCGCTGGCTTTCCAGGAATCTGGCCGCCGCATGGGCACGCAGGAGAACATGCCGCGCGAAATCAATGCGTGGCTGCACATCGCGCCGGACGGCGGCGTGACCGTTTACACGGGCAAAGTGGAAATCGGGCAGAACATTCGCACGTCGCTGGCGCAGACGGTTGCCGATGAACTGCATGTGGCGCTTGAGTCGATTCAAATGGTGATGGGCGATACGCAACTGACGCCCTTTGACATGGGCACGTTCGGCAGCCGCACCACGCCGCAAATGGGCACGCAGCTTCGCTCCGTCTCGGCTGCAGCGCGGGATGTGCTGGTGGGACTGGCGGCGAAGAAATGGAACGTTGACGCAGGCCAGCTAGTCGCCGAGAACGGCACAATCTCCGATCGCTCGCGTGGCCGCTCGATCACGTATGCGGAACTCGCGCAAGGCCAGGCTCTGGCGCAGATGATGCCTGCCGAAGATCCGGTGACGCCGGCAACGGAATGGAAGATCGCCGGCCAGCCGATTCGCAAGATCGGCGCGCGCGATTTCGTCACCGGTAGGCACAAGTACACACCGGATTTGAAATTGCCGGGAATGCTTTACGGCAAAGTGCTGCGGCCGAGCGCGTTTGGCGCAACGCTCGCTTCGGTGGACCTCAGCGCGGCCAAGGCAATGCCGGGCGTCGTCACCGTGCACGACGGCGATTTTGTCGGCGTCGCCGCGCCGGATGAATTGACCGCGGAGCGCGCGCTGGCCTCGATCAAGGCCGAATGGAACACGACTCCGCAGCCTTCGAGCAAAGACCTTTTCGACTACTTGAAGAAAAACGCTGAGGAGAATCCCGCCGAGGAGAATCGCTATCGCCAGACGAAGGGTTCGATGAGCGACGGCCTTGCCGCGGCGGCGCATCACCTCGAAGCGACTTACACGGTCGCGTACATCGCGCACTGCCCGCTGGAGCCGCGCGCCGCGCTTGCCGAATGGAAAGACGGCAAGGTGACGGTGTGGACCGGGACGCAGCGGCCGTTTGCCGTGCGCGACGAAGTGGGGCAGGCATTCCACATTTCGAGCGACGATGCGCGCGTCATGGTGCCCGATACCGGCGCGGCCTACGGCGGCAAGCATACCGGCGAATGCGCCGTGGAAGCGGCCCGGCTCGCGCAGGGCGCAGGCAAGCCCGTGCATCTGCTGTGGACGCGCGAGGAGGAATTCACGTGGGCGTACTTCCGGCCCGCCGGCGTCATCGAGATCAAGAGCGGCATCGACGCCGGCGGCAAGCTCACGGCGTGGGAGTTTCACAATTACAATTCGGGCGCGGCGGCCATCGCGACGATGTACGAAGTGCCAAACCAGCTCATTGAATTTCACCCCGTGAATTCGCCGCTGCGCCAGGGCTCGTATCGCTCGCTGGCGGCCTGCGCGAATCATTTTGCGCGCGAATCGCATATGGACGAACTGGCGCACGCGGCGGGCACCGATCCGCTGGAATTCCGCATGAACAATTTGCAGGACGAGAGACTGCGCGCGGTCTATCAGGCAGGCGCTGAAAAATTCGGCTGGCAGGGGCGCAAGAAAGCGCCGGGCCACGGTTTCGGAATCGCGGGCGGAATCGACAAGGGCGGGCACATAGCCGCGTTTGCCGAAGTCGCTATCGACAGCGCGAGCGGCGAAGTTCATATCGAGCGCGTTGTCGAGGCGTGGGACTGCGGCGCGATCGTGAATCCGGAGGGGCTGAAGAATACGATTTCTGGCGCGATCACGATGGGAATCGGTGGGGCGTTCTACGAAGCGATCGAATTCGACAACGGGCGTATCCTCAATCCGCATTTCGCGCAGTATCGCGTGGCGCGGTTCAAAGACGAACCGGAAATCGACGCCGTGTTGATCGACCGCAAGGATCAGCCGTCCTTCGGCGCGGGCGAAACGCCGATCGTGGGCCTCGCTCCCGCCGTTGCCAATGCGATTTTCGACGCGACGGGGCTGCGGATTCGCTCGATGCCGATGCTGCAGGACGGAAAGCTGCCGAAGCAGGCCTAGAGATGCCGCAGCAAAACCTCAGTTGATTTTGCCCGCCAGGTAGGCGCGCCTTTTTGCGGGCGCGAAGCGCTCGATCGCGTAGCGAAGCATGGTGCGCGGCATTTTGCGGTGATGTCTCTTCAGAAACTGCTCCAGCGCTTGCAAATTGCGTTTGCCAACCTCGCGCAGCATCCAGCCCGCCGCTTTGTGGATCAAGTCTTCTTCGTCTTTCAAGAGCAGCCGAGCGATCCTCAGCGAGTCGCGAACCTGCCCCTGCCGGATGAACCACCACGTCGAAACCATGGCAATGCGCCGGTCCCAAAGGCTCTCCGACCGCGCCAGTTCGTAGATCGGTGTCTTATCGCGCTTCAAGAGATAGGGGCCGACGATGTAAGGAGCGCTGTCGTCGACCCCGTCCCATTCGTGAATGAATTTTCGGTTGCGCATATAGAAACGGAAGATCGCCGTCTTTGCGCGATCGTCTGCTTCGCGAAACTTCAGAACGAGAATCGCATGCGCCAGTGAGCGTTCATCATGGATTGTGGATTTCATGAGTTCGCGCACATCGCGCAACGGCAATTCCTGAAATTCGCGGGCAAGCTTGCGCATCTGGGCGGTGGTGACGCCGAGAAAAACGTCGGCCGTGCTTTTAAAGAAACCGCGAAAGGTGCGGGCTTTTTTCGGGTCAGCGCAGAGGCGAAGCGCCCGTCGGGCTTTTGCAAGCGTCATATAATTGCCCGCAGCAGACGAACTGCTGCGCAAGCGTTTGCTGCGTGCCGCGTACGGCACGCAGCCTCAATCAATCCGCGCTATTTTTTCGCGGAGCCCTGGAGCTCTTTCCATTTCGCCAGCAGCTCCGTGAGCCGGGGCTCCAGCGCGTTCGCCGCGGCTTCTTGCGTCTCCGTCGGCGCGGCGTCGGCGCCGTCAATCTGGGTGTAGAGCTGCGCGAATTCCAGATTAAGCCGCGAGAAACTGTCGCCGCCGCCCCGAGCGCCGAAGAATCCGCCTCGTCCGCCTCCGGCGCCGGCGAGCTCGGCGGCTTTCTTATCGAGCGCGGAAGTCTCGTTGCCGGATTGCTGCTTCAATCCATCGCGGAACTTCTGCACTTCCTGCATCGCGTCGAAGCTCTTGTCCATGCCTGCGGCGAGGCGCTGCTCCATTGCGGATTGCGCATCGAGTGCCGCCTGCGTGACGTGCACGCGCGGATCTTCCTTCACTTCGATCGTTTGCGTGTATGTGTGCGTGCCAACCGTGAGCATCACAGTATAGGTGCCCGGCGCCACGCGGGGGCCGAGCGGATAACTCGGCGTGTCGTGCGGCACAGCGGAAATTGGATAGTCATGCATGAGGGACTTCGGCGGAGTGTAGTGCAAATCCCAAACCCAGCGGTGCATTCCGGCGTCACTCGAGAGGATTCGCGGCCAGCGGACCCAGTAGGTCGGCACCGCCAGCGTTTTTCTCAGTTCCTCTTCGGTGAACGGCATGCGATCCGCGCTGGAATAGAAACGCACCAGCTTGTTCGCGTGATCGTATATCCCGATGGCCACTTTCTGGGGCGCGGCGCTGCCCAGGTAATAATCAATGATGGCGCCATCGGGCGGATTCTGTCCCGCGGGAACTTCCGGCGGCAGCGGCGTGTCCGTGTTCGTATCGCGGCGATAGCGATACGCCGGCGCGGGCTTGAAAAGATAGCCGTCCGATTTCGCGACGGCGTCGCTCAGTTGCCGCAGCGGCGTGATGTCGTCGAGAACCCAGAAGGAGCGTCCGTGCGTGGCCACGATCAAATCATCGTCGTGAATCCACAGATCGCGCATCGAAGTGTGCGGCAAATTCATTTGCAGCGATTGCCAGTGGTCGCCCGCATCGAACGACACCCACACGGCCGTCTCCGTCCCGGCGAAAAGCAGATTCCTGCGCACCGGATCTTCGCGGACGGTATTGACCGGCTCGTTGCCGGGCAGGCCGTCGACGATGAGCTGCCAGTGCTTGCCGCCGTCGTCCGTGCGGTAAATGTAGGGCTTCATGTCGTTGATGCGGAAGCGGCTGACGGAAGCGAAAGCAGTGTTCAGATCGTAGTGCGAGGCAACGATCTGCGTCACCTTGCTCCACGGGGTCATTTCCGGCGGCGTCACGTTCTGCCAATTCTTTCCGCCGTCTCGCGTCGTCCAGATGTACCCATCGTCGGTTCCGGCCCAAAGCAAATTCACATCTTTCGGCGACGGACCGAGCGCGTAAATCGCGCCGCGCGGTTTGCCAGCCTGCGGATCGTTTTTGTCCATCTCCCCGACACTCGCAGGAATGCCGGGATCTTTGCGCGACAAGTCCGGACTGATCGTGGTCCACGACTGGCCGCCATTGGTCGTCTTGAAGAGATAATTCGTGGCGTAATAGAGAATGTGCGGATCGACGGGCGAGAACATGATTGGCTCGGTGCGGTCCGCGCGATACTTGCTGGCGTCGGCTCCAACCGGCGTCACTCTTTGCACCTGTCCAGTGACCCAATTGAATTTCGACACCTCGGTACGGCCCGCGCCGTAGACAACGTCAGGATCCAACGGATCGGGCGCGACGTATCCGTACTCGATGACGCCCACCGGATGCCAATCCCGGAACGTGATTTCGCCGTCGTTGCCGCGGCTTGCGATTCCAACGGAGCCGCTCTCCTGCTGCCCTCCGTAGACGCGATAGGGATGCTGATTGTCCGTGACCACGTGATAGAACTGCGCGGTTGGCTCCGCGTACCACGAATTGCTCCACGTTTTTCCGCCGTTGACGCTCACCACCGCGCCCTGGTCGCTCGTAAGCAGAATGATGTCCGGATTATTCGGGTTGATCCACATGTTCTGGTAATCGTCTCCGCCGGGCGCGCCCTTCAGCGCGTTCCACGTCTTGCCGGCATCCGTCGACTTCCACGTTACAGTGCTGGTCGAGTAGAGGACGTCCGCATTCTTCGGATCGACTCTCAGTACCGGCAGATCGCCGCCTCCGATGCGTCCATCCGGCCGGCGTTCGTCGGTGGCGCTGGCCCAGTTCGCGCCGGCGTCATCCGAACGGTAAATCACGACTCCGTGTCCGTCGGCCACTGCGGCATAGATGCGGCTGGGCTGGCTTGGCGCGATCGCGGTATGGATTTGCACAATTCCCTGGGGCAGGCCATTCGTCAATTGATTCCAAGTGGCGCCGCCGTCGGTCGATTTGTAAAGGCCGCTATTGGGCCCATTGTATTCGTTGCCGTCTTCCCAGGGCCCCGATACGGTGTCCCAAAGCGACGCATACGCAACGTCCGGATTCGACGGGTCGATCTCAACGCTTCCGGCGCCAGTGTATTGGTCTTTGGAAAGGACGTTCTGCCAAGTTTGCCCGCCGTCCGTGGTGCGGAAAATTCCGCGCTGCTCGCTCGGGCCATAGGGATGGCCGGCAACGGCGACGAGAACTCGATTCGGGTCGCGCGGATCAATCGCCAGCTCGGCAATCTGCTGCGCGTCGTCGAGGCCAAGATGCGTCCAAGTTTTTCCCGCGTCGGTTGACTTGTAAACCCCGTTTCCGACGGAGAGATCGGGCCGCTGCAAACCTTCGCCGCTGCCAACGTAAATGATGTTCGGGTCCGACGGAGCCACTTCAATCGCGCCGACCGACTGCGTCGGCTCGGCGTCGAAGATCGGCTTCCACGTCTCGCCGTAATCGGTGCTCTTCCACACGCCGCCGTTCACCTGCGCGATGTAGAAGACGTTCGGCTCGCTCGCCACGCCGGAAATGGCCTTGGTGCGGCCGCCGCGAAACGGCCCGATCATCCGCCAATGCATGTCCTGGTAGAGATTCACAGGAAATTGTTGCGCGCCGGCGGCAGGCGCCAGCGAACCGAGCATCAAGAGAACCAGAGCGATAAGTCCCGTGCGGCGAATTCGTATCATGATTTACACTCCTCGCATTCTGAGCAAAAACACCAGAGCATAAATCATTCCGGGCGCTTCCGTGCAATAAATATTTCTGCCGGCGCTGCCGCTGTCCGGCACCCGGCGGCCATGCACGGTCGTATCATTCCGGCGGACAAGCTGGCAGAATAGTGCTCCAGAAATTGCATCCCCGGAGGCTCTGCGGTGAGCGAAGCAGCCAAGAGTTCCGCGATACGCAACATCTCCGACACGGCGCGTTGGGTCGCCTATTACCGCGCCATGGAGACCGACCGCCCGGACGCGATTTTCCGCGATCCCTACGCGCGCAAGCTTGCCGGCGAACGCGGTGAACAGATTACACGTTCGCTTCGCGGTGGCCTGCGCATGTCGTGGTCCATGATCGTGCGCACGGCTCTGTTTGACGACATTCTGCTACGGACGATTTCCGCCGAGGGCATCGACCTGATCATCAACCTCGCCGCCGGACTCGACACGCGGCCTTACCGCCTTGCGCTTCCGGCCAATCTGCAATGGGTGGAAGTCGACCTGCCGGAAATGGTCGCTTATAAGAGCGAAATGCTGACGAAAGAGACGCCGCGATGCCGGCTGGAACAGGTCGCTCTCGACTTATCCGATGAGACCGGGCGGCGTGAGCTTTTCGCGCGGGTCGACGGAAGCTGCAGCCGCGCTATTGTCATCACGGAGGGATTGCTCGGTTATCTCGATGACGATCAGGTCGCTGGCCTCGCGAAGGATTTGCACGCGTGCGGGCATTTTCAATTTTGGCTGACCGATCTGGCCTCGCCGAAAGTCAAGCAAGTGATGAACCGCTACTGGGGCAAGCAACTTCGCGCCGCCAACGCTCCCATCAAATTTGCACCGGAGGCCGGCGAGGAATTCTTCCGCCCGTACGGATGGGAGTCAATCGAGTTTCGGGGATTCTTTCAGGCCTCGCGCGAACTCAACCGCCCGATGCCTCGCGACTGGATGATCCGACTATGGGCGAAGCTCATGCCCCGGCGCACGGCGAAAATGATGAAGCTATGGCGGTCGGGCGCCGTGCTCTTCCGGCGCGTTTGAGGCCACGGACTACTTCGAAAGCTGACCGAACACGGCGACGCCGCCCGGCGTGCCCACGAAGACCTTTCCGTTCGCGATCATCGGCGTGATGAATTTATTTCCGGTGATCTCGTCCCGGCGCCGCTCCTGATTGCTGTCGTAAAGTTCACGCGTTAAATCATTCGCGTCGTAGGCGCGAAGCACGGCGGGCGTGTTGTTCTCGACGGCCCAGACGATTCCGTCTTTATCTCCGTTCGCCGAAATGCTTGGCGTGGCCCCGGGATAGCCAAACGTGACCGCGGTCTTCGACTGCGCCGGGCTTACGATGCGTGCATTTTCGATCTTGAATGCGCGAATCGAATCGTCCACGGAGCCATAGTAAATCGTGCCATTAAAATACGCCGGCATCGAGTAAACGCCGCCGCTTCCGCCCAATCCTTGCGAATTGTCCTCGCCGGTGCTGGGAATTTCCTGGTAAATCGCGTTGTCATTCTGCGGATTGAATTTGCCCATGGAATCGCGATTCACGAGGTAGATGATGTTGTCCTTTCCGGCGCCCACCGCGAAATGCCACGTCTTGCCGGAATTATCCCGCTGATCCGGCAGCACGAGCGCACCGCCCGAGCCTAGATCGAGATCCTTACTCGATTCCGGGAGCGTGTTGTGCATGTCGAAATAATCGGCGACGCCCAGCTTTCCATCGACCGCCGAAAGTTCGAGGAAGGCATTACCGTAGTCACCTTTCTCGGGGAATCCCTCGGCGTTCAACGTCGTGTCAAACGTCCCATTGCCGGCGAGAAGGTAGATCTTTTCTTGCGGATCCGCCGCCGGGCCCGCGCCCGCCATCCAAAACGCGCCTTCGCTGCCATTTGGCGTGACGTTGAGCACGCTAATTTGCTTCAACGTCGCCGCGTCGTTGGCCATCACCCATCCGGTGTAAGGATCAAAGTCGCAATGCGAGGCCCAGCTTGTATAAATCACGCCATTGAGCAGCAGCAGGCTTGCACGCTCCTTGTATTGCTTCGGATCGAAATCCACCAGGCCGCCCGAATTCGGAGTCGCTGAACCGGGGAAAGTGGCGCGAATCGTCTCTGGACTGCCCTTCACTTCCGCACCCGTCACGATGTCCAGCGCATAGAGCCGCTGGAAGTAACGCTCCGAACTGTCTTTGGACATGGCCACGGCGTAAATCGTTCCGTGCGGCCCGGCTTTCAAATCAATCACCGGCGTCGACGTGATTCCAATCTCGGGCTTCACTTGTCCGCAGCCACGATCGTCGCTCGGCTTCTCATCCGGCCCCAGAAGCGAGGACTTCCAGAGCGGCGCGTATGTGTCGGCGTCAAAGGCATAGACGAGATCATGCTCGGTGGCGACGAAGACGACGTTGCGCCTCGCTCCTTTGATGTTCAAGCGCGAAACGTAGAGCGGCTCCGCATCCACGAGGCCCTGCACGGGAAGGAATCCGATTTTGCCGAAGCTTTTCGCGTTCACGGTTTGCGGCGTCAGCACGGTTTCGTTCAAGTTTTGGCCCGTACGCGCATTGTCGTCGTGGTAAGTGAGCACGTTAATTGCGCTGCGAGCTCCATCCGCCGCGAATACGGGCGGCTCACCGCCGGAATTGACAGGGTGGAATACCGCAGGCCGCGCGCTGACCTCGCTCGAGTTCGACTTGCTGCACCCGGCGGATATCATCACGATTGCGAGCATTGCGCTTAGCCCGCCAACCAAAGCCATTCCTGTTTTTGTTCGCAAGGACAGTTTCCTCAAGATTAAGATCAGGCTTACCGGCCCTTCCTTCGCGCCCGCACTTAAGATGCGGCCTGCCAGCCGTTCGTTACCGCCGGGGACTCGCTGGAGCCGGCTCGTGGCGATGCTCGCCGAAGCTGACCTCCATCGGCGTGTCCTTCGGCAGCACAAGTTCTTTTCCGCGCGTGAGAAAGTTGGAATAAACGGAGCGGCCTGCGCCTGCAAATCCCATGGCTTGCGAAAGCGCGGGATACCGGCTGGCAAGACTGATCGCCAAGCCGACCAGCTTGAAACCCAACACGCCGCCAAGCGGGTGGTTTTCGCTGCTCGCCGTAGCGCCGGCATGGCCGCTATCCGTATCGAGCGTGGAATTGGCGATGGCGACGGAGAGCGCCGTGCCTAACACTCTGGATTTGTTGTTGCCCGCGACGTTCGTGCCGCCCTCGGAATCCATTTGGATATTCGACGATTTTGGGACTTCGATTCCTTCCAGCGCCATTTCCACCGGTTCCGGCGTTCCTTCCGGCAATTCGACACGGCTCAGAGAGAAATGGAGCTGGCCGTTGCGGTGAAACCGCCGAGCTGGTTTCGCTTTCACGACGATGCCCTGCAACAGAGTTCCGGTGGGCAACAGTAGCTTTTTCCCGGCCGAAAAAATCGGCCGCGTCAGGATTGACTCGACCGCCCCTCCCGCGCGCGCCGTCGCCGAGCTCAGCGGCGTGTCGAGTCGCGCATAGGCCTCGCTGTTCTCCGCGGGAAGCTGCCCCATCGCACCCATTTCCTCCGGCGGAATGACCCCTGAACCAAAATCCAGCGGCTCGGTGAGTTCCGCGTCGAATACCGTGCCCGCCTCGAGTTTCTGCTTGTGGTAAGGCAATTCGCCCCACACAAACGATTTCGCGCGCCGCCACAGTACGGTGGGCTTTAGCTGCGCGAGTGTTTCATGCACCTGCCGGCTGACCATTCCCCGGGCCCGCTCCACCTCGCCGCTCTTGCCTGGGTTCGCTTCCAGTTTCACCACGGGACCCACATCGGGCAGCACTCTTGTCTGCAAGCTCATGCGCCTCCCGTCCGCGAGCACCAACGTGTCGAACGTAAATTGCACATGGCGATGCGGTGAAAAATCGGCATTCAAGTAATTCTCAGTTCGCCTGATTCCGGACGGAGGCACAAGCTCCGTGACATGGCCATCGACCTCGCTCCCTTGCGGAATCACGACGCGGTCAAATGCATAGATCGGCTCTGTGATGTATCCTTGAACCGGCTGTCCCACTTTCTTGACCGGCATCGCCTTCTTCAGCATCACGCGCAACGGCACGCCTTGTGCAACGACGAGTTCCACGGCGGGCGGCGGCAAGGGTTGCGCACTCTCGGATGAAATTAACGGGATTGCGGGCGGAACTGCCGGCCGTTGACGAAGTATCGGGTCCGGTATCGGCGGCTTCGCGCTCTGGGGAGGAGGCGAACTCTGCGCAAACGCTGCGCTCGCACACGCTAGCGCGAAAGCGGCGGCAAACCGTCCCAATCGCTTGCCACGGGCCTTCTGTTCCGACCTGCCTGCCTCGAGGAGCTGCTTCATCAGGACTGACTCCAGGCCCGCATCCGAGTCTGATTCTAACACTTCGTTCCGGGTTTTCCGCGCAGGCAGAAGGCCGCGGAAGCGGCTGGCGTGCAAACCGCGAATTCGGCGATTTTCTTGAATTTGGCCTGAGTTTCCCACATCCCGCATGCGAGTTCGTGCATCCGTTACGTTCGAAGAGTAAGATAATCCCGCCAATTTTGGCTTCGCTGAGGAGGCTCTGTCGATGATTGCACTTCGCAGGGGAATTGTTGGTCTCGCCGTGGCTCTCGTCCTCGCGCTCGCCAGCGCGACCTCACCCTCAGCGCAGCAGCCGCCCGAAGGCCGCTTGCTGCGGTTTCCCGACGTTCACGGCTCTCAGGTCGTCTTCAGCTACGGCGGAGACTTGTGGCTCACTTCCACCGACGGCGGCGTGGCGCGGCGAATCACGACGAGCCCTGGCCTCGAGCTCTTCCCTCATTTCTCGCCGGACGGCAAATGGATTGCCTTCACGGGCCAATACGATGGAAATTTCAATGTCTACGTCATTCCCGCCGAAGGCGGCCAGCCGCGCCAGCTCACCTTCGTGCCAGACATCGGCCCGATTCCCGAGCGCATGGGTCCCAACAACGAAGTGATTGCGTGGACCCCCGACTCGAAGCGCATCGTTTTTCTTTCGCGCCGCGACACATTCAATGACTGGTTCGGCCATCTCTGGACCGTCAGCGTCGACGGCGGCCTCCCCGAGCGCCTGCCGATCGATCGCGGCGGACTGCTGGCCTTCAATTCCGACGGCAGCGAAATGATTTACAACCGCATCTTCCGCAACTTCCGCACCTGGAAACGCTACACCGGCGGCATGGCGCAGAAGCTCGCGCTCTGGAATTTCAAAACGCATGAGTACGAGCAGCTCACCAACGACGAATGGACGGACACGTATCCGATGTGGACGGGCGGCACGGTTTATTTCGCTTCGGATCGCGGCGCGGAGCATCGCCTGAATCTCTACTCCATGGATTTGAAATCGCGCGCCGTGCGCCAGCTCACGCACTACAAGGATTTCGACGTCGAATGGCCCAACCTGAACGGCGATCAGATCATTTTCGAGAACGGCGGCTGGCTCTATCTTTTCGACGCGAAGACGGAAAAAGCCCGCAAGCTCAGCGTACAGATCGAAGGCGACTTTGATCAGGCGCAGAAGCATTGGGATTCCACCGCGAAGCTGATCGACTCTGCCGATATTTCGCCCGACGGCAAGCGCGCCGCATTCACGGCGCGCGGCGATGTTTATACCGTTCCCGCCGAGCATGGCGCCACGCGCAACCTGACTCAGACGCCCGGGATTCGAGAGCAAGGCGTCGCATGGTCTCCCGATGGCCGCTGGGTCGCCTACGCCAGCGATCGCACGGGCGAACAGGCGATTTACATTCGCCCGCAGGACGGCATGGGCCCTGAGCAGGAAATCACCACCGGCGGACCGGAGTTCCTGATGCAGCTGGTGTGGTCGCCTGATAGTTCAAAGCTCGCCTACGCCGATAGTTCCCTTCAGCTTTTCTATGTCGACATCCACGAAAAGCACCCTGTGCTCGTCGACACGGCGAAGTGGGCCGAGATCACCAATTATTCCTGGTCTCCCGATTCGAAATGGATCGCCTACGACAAGACTCCGGAAAACGGCTACCCGGTCATTGAGCTGTACTCGCTGGCTGACAAGAAAATTTCCGATGTGACCACGGACTTCAATCCCTCGTTCAATCCGATTTTCGATCCCGGCGGGAAGTATCTCTACTTCCTCTCATTTCGCACCTACAACGAAGTCCTGGGCGTTTATGACGACGATTTCGCAAATCCGCAGGCCGCGAAAATCTATGCCGTCACGCTGCGCGCCGATGAAGCCTCGCCGTTCGCGCCCCAGAGCGACGAAGTCTCATTGAAGCCATCTGATGTCTCCGCGAGCGCGGGCAGCGCCGCCGCGCAATCTTCCCCGGCTGCAGCCCCGGCGAAAAAGGATGAGAAAAACGAAAAGAAAGAGCCGTTCCGGATCGACTTGGACGGCATACAGAATCGCGTTGTTGCGCTCCCCACCCCTCCCGGCAACTTCGCGAATCTTGGCGCCGCCGATGGCCGTGTCTATTACACTTCGTCTCCCACGTTTGGCTATTCTGGCCCGCTCCCGGGCTCAGCGCCGGAGATTCACGTTTTCGATTTGAAGGAACGCAAGGATCATGTCCTGATCGCTGGAGCAACTGGCTACGCACTCTCCGCCGACGGCAAGAAGCTCCTTTATCAAACTCCCTCGAGCACGTATGGCATCGTCGATGCCACGCCACCGGGCGACAGTGCGCATCACGTGGGCGAAGGCGCGCTCAATCTTTCGGGGTTGCGCGCGGAAATCGATCCCCACGCCGAATGGAAACAAATGTTCAACGAGGCCTGGCGCCAGGAACGCACATATTTCAACGAGAAGTCCATGAACGGCGTCAATTGGCCCGCCGAGCGCGACAAATATGCGCAGCTTCTCCCTTATATCGCCGACCGCTACGACCTCGATTATTTGATCGGCGAAATGTTCGCCGAGCTTTCGAATTCCCACATGTACGTCGGCGGCGGCGATTATCCGGATTTGCATCCCGTGAACGTCGGAATGCTCGGCGTGGATTTCCAGCTCGATGAAGCGAGCGGACGCTACAAATTCGCCCGCATTCTCCCGGGTGAAAATTGGGATGCTGATTTGCGGTCTCCGCTGACCCAGCCCGGCGCAACAGTTCGCGCGGGCGATTACCTTCTCGCCGTCAATGGCCACGAGCTGCGCGCGCCGCAGAATCCCTACGAGCTATTCGTCAATACCGCGAATGAGAATGTCACGCTCACCGTGAATTCCACGCCCACGGCGGAGGGCGCGCGCGAAGTTGTGGTGGAGCCGGTCGGGACCGAGTTCAAATTGCGCGAACTCGACTGGATCCAGACCAATCGCGAGAAAGTCGACAAGCTCAGCGGCGGCAAGATCGGCTATGTCTACTTGCCCGATATGGGCGCATCCGGATTGAATGAATTCGTCAAGCAGTACTTCCCGCAAATCCGCAAGCAGGGGATTATTTTCGACGTGCGCTACAACGGCGGCGGAAACGTGGATCAGATAATTCTGGAACGCCTGCGCCGCATTCTGGCCGGGATGGGAACGGCGCGCAATTGGGGTCCAAGTACCGTTCCCACGAACGTTTTTTACGGTTACATGGCGTGCCTGACGAACCATTACGCCGCCTCGGACGGCGATTTCTTCACTTATTTTTTCAAATTCTATAAGCTCGGGCCCGTCATCGGCACTCGCACCTGGGGCGGCGTGCGCGGCATTCGCGGCGAAGTTCCTCTGATGGACGGCGGTTACATCACGCGCTCGGAGTTTTCGCTCTACGGCCTCGATAGCCAGTGGCTGATCGAAAACCACGGCGTCGATCCGGACATCGTCATCGACAACACACCGGACAAACTCGCCGCCGGACACGATCCGCAACTCGAAAAAGCGGTCGACTTGCTGATGCAGCAGATTCGCGAGCATCCGAAAGTCCTGCCGCCACCCCCGCCGGATCTGCCGGCATATCCGAAAGGACCGGGGTTGTAAGCGATTTTTCCTTGACATCTAGTTAACTCTATGGTACACAGGACATAGCAGCCTGGAAAACCCAGGCTGCGGGCAATTCGCTAGAGGAGTGCAAGGCCACGGCGACGTGGCCTTTTCGCTTTTTATGCCTGCCCGCCGTGGCGGGGATTCTAATCGCTGAGGATATGAATAATTAGAACTCGATGCAACTCACAGAAAACAAACAACGGGAGGTCGTTCTAATCGCTGATTCTTTCGATTTTTTGAAAAACTTTGCGATTTCGGACACCTACCTCCGGATCTCACTGCGCCGTGGGTCTGGTTTGGCCGGCTCGCCACTGCCTTTGGCTAATCGAGTTTCTATGGGAAATAAGAACGTCTTGCAACTCACACAAAATAAAGAATCGGAGGCGTTTCTAATCGAGTTTTTTCGCCATGATTTTTCGCTTCCTGTCCGTTTTCAGACACTCACAATCCGCTCTAATCGATGTGCACACGTACCTTCGACAAATGCGCGGCGCGGCAAATCCGCGCTCAAAATTCGCCGGTTCGATCACACGCAATCCGGGTTGACTTCTCCTCACGCACCACAGGAAAATGGAGTTTTACCGCTGAGGCAGCGGAAACCGCATACGGCGCCCATGACACTTGTCGCGGTGCGACCGTCGGTCTGCAGAAAGAATCCAATTCGTATGACTGCAAGAGCTGAAATCGCCGCTGGGGTGCATCGCACGAGCCGCGAGGATCGCGTTCGCGCCGCGTTTTACCGTGGCGCTGGTCTGACGCTCGAAAACCCCGATTATCTGCGCGCCCTCCGCGTTTTCACCGAGGAGCTCCTGCGGGAAGACTCCGCACCGAACGACCTTACCGTCGAGGCCATGGGGATTGACGCGCCGGGCTGTATCGTCGAGATTCGCGCCAAGGAAGCAGGGATTGCCGCCGGAATCGACGAAGCGGCGTGGTTTTACAGTCAATTCGGGCAATCCGCGACGCGCATCGCCGAAGACGGCGCGGCTGTCGCGCCGGGCGATGTGCTGCTCCGCGTCGCCGGAAACGCGCGCGATTTGCTGCCTCTCGAGCGCGTGATCGTGAACCTGATGCAGCGCATGAGCGGCATCGCCACGACAACTCGCAGACTCGTTGAAACTGCAAGAAGCGCATCGCCGAATGCTCATGTCGTCGGCACGCGCAAGACGCCCTGCGGCTTGCTCGACAAGCGCGCGATTCATCACGGCGGCGGCGGAACGCATCGTTTGAGCCTGAGCGACGCGATTTTGATCAAGACCAACCATCTGCGCCTCGCATCAAGTGAATCGCAGGAAATGTTCGGCGCCATTTTACGCCGCGCCTGGGAGCAGCGAAAATCCGCGGCATTCTTCGAAGTCGAGGTGACGGCAAGAGAAGAAGCGCTCGCTGTCGCGCGCACGCTTGCCGAATTGCAATCGGCGGCGCAGGAACCGTGCCCTTGCATTTTAATGCTCGATAATTTCTCGCCCGCCGAGGCGCAGCGTGCGGTTGCGGCGCTGCGCGATGCGGGCCTGCACGATTCTGTGCTCATCGAGGCGAGCGGCAATGTTTCTGAATCGTCCATCGCGGATTATGCCGCCGCGGGCGTGGACGCGATTTCCATCGGCGCGCTGACGCATTCTGTTTGCGCGCTGGATTTGAGTGCGAAACTGATTCCCGGGGCGAGGTGATTTTTCAGTGAGCGAATCGGCCAACCTGATCTCATTCGATGCGCACTATTCCGTGCCGCCCGTCGAGGCCATCGGCGACTCGCCCGCCGAAATTCTCGCGAAGCAGCAGCGCATCGCGCGCCTGAAGGAAGAGCGCAACGCCGTGATCCTGGCGCACAATTATCAGCGCGACGAGGTGCAGGAAATCGCCGATTACGTTGGCGACTCGCTGGGCCTTTCGCAACAAGCCGCCGCGACGCCCGCCGATGTGATTGTCTTCTGCGGCGTGCACTTCATGGCCGAAACCGCCGCGATCCTGTGCCCCGAGAAAACCGTTCTTCTGCCCGATTTGCGCGCCGGCTGCTCGCTTGCGGCCACGATTTCCGCCGACGAGCTGCGCGCGTGGAAAGCACGGTATCCAGATGCGGTTGTGGTCGCGTACATCAACACCACGGCGGAAGTGAAAGCCGAAAGCGATTACTGCTGCACTTCGGCGAATGCGGCCAAGGTGGTGCGCGCGATTCCCTCTGATCGCCCCATTTTATTTATCCCGGACAAATTCCTGGCCACGGTTGTCGCGCGCGAAACGGGACGCGCAAATATCATCGCCTACCCCGGATATTGCCACGTGCACCGCACGATACGCCCAGCTCAAGTGCTGGCCATGATGGACGAAAATCCGGACATCGAACTGCTGATCCATCCGGAATGCGGCTGCGTCAGCTCCTGCATGGCGCGCGTGGCCGACGGCACGTTGCCGCGCGAGCGCACGTTTTTTCTTTCCACCGAAGGCATGATGCGCCATATCTCTGAATCCGATGCGGACGAGTTCGCCATTGGCACCGAGGTCGGGATGTTGCATCGCCTGCGGAAAGCGGCTCCTGATAAGTTATTTCGCCCTGTGAATCCCGAAGCGGTTTGCGAATTCATGAAGACCATCACGCTCGACAGGATTTTGCGCTCGCTCGAGATTCTCGAACCGCAGATCTGCGTACCGCAAGAAATCGCCCGCCGCGCGCGCCGCGCCATTGACCGCATGCTTGAAATCGCCTGACGCGAATTTCCAGGAAAATGAAATCGCAACGAAGCTCTTTCAGACAGAGGGGCTATCGCAAGTCCTGTTCAGTAGGGCGCGGCCCAGGCCGTCGAAATCTGGCGCAGAATCCGAAAGAAATCCGGCCGCTTGTTCGGGCCGTATCCGGCGGAAGCGAAGGCGACCTGAATCAGAGGCTCATTCTTGCGCACGGAGTCCCGGACGAAAGGAAAGGGCGTCGGCCCGCCGATGGCCCAGAAATAATCGGCCATGGCGCCGTTCAATTTATCAGGCAGATTGAAATCGTTCACCAGCTCCTGCGTGACCGCCGCCTCGCCCTGAGCTTCGAAAACGTAAAAGGTCAACCCGTTGGACTGAACCTCTTCCATCGTAGGCAAATAAAACTGCGCTGCCCGCGGCTGCCAGCGCGCGGCGCCGCTGGCGCGGCGAATGTGAAGGTGCGGACTCAATTCGTAGGAGTAAAAATCGGCGAGAGTCGGCGAATAGGTGCAGTCGTAGAGCAATTCAAAATCGGGCGCTTGAGCCGCATCGCCGGAGATGGACTTGCCTCCGTCGATTTCGCCCGCCTTGGCTTGATAGGCAGTGGCCGCGCTGTTCAGGCACGCCGGAGGAGGAGGAAAGAAAAAATAGAAGAGATAGTCGAGGAGAGCCGGCTTCACGCCGGTGCTGCCGAGAATCTGCGCGTCGAGAGAATTTTCGTCGGCACCCAGGAAAGGGTTATTCGAAAGGCCGAATTCAAGAACAGAAGAATCGGCCGGGTCATCCCAGATATGCAGTTCGGAGAGAACCAGCGGGGGCGCGGAACCGGCCATCTTTCCCGGAGGCGCCAAATGAACATCTTCGCGCTGGGCCCACGCCAATGGAAGCGCGATCGAAATCCCGTTCGAGAGGCTGAGACGCTGCGTGGGCGCGGATGGTGTGTTCGCAGGATTCTGGGCGAGCGCCGACGGAATCACGAGAGACGAGAAAAGCAACGCGAGAAACGCGATTCGCCTCATTCTAGTTTCTTCGCCCGCCATGCTGCGACGCCTCCGGCAAGCGCAACGACGAAAGCGCCGGGAACTGGTCACCTCTTAATCAGCCGAATCAGCCAAAGCAGGATGATGGCGCCAATGACAGAAATCACGAGGCGGCCGATCAAGCCATACGCGCCGATGCCGAGCAAGCCGAAGATAAAACTGCCGAGCAGGGCGCCAATGATGCCAACGATCAAGTCGCCGAGCAGGCCAAAACCGCTCCCCTTCATGATCTTGCCCGCGATCCATCCTGCGAGAATGCCAATAATAACCACCCAGATCAGATAGAACATCGCAGACCTCCTTTAGCTTCGTCGCACTGCCCGTTACCCGAGATGGTAGCCCAGGCGGAGACTATTTGCACTGCACTTGTGAAACAGTCTGGGCAAGTCGACCGACAGGACGCGGCGGCCCTATCGCAGAGGATTGCTCGGTTGGGTGATGGCGCGGCAGAGTGATGGCGCGTGACTCATCGAGATCATGCGCAACACCGGCCTGATGAATTACCCGCGGCACCAAAAATAAATCTGGAGTGATGGTGGGCCTGGTTGACGATCTTAGAACTCTTCCGCCGGGCCAGATCGTCGCAGGGATTCCGCATATTGGAGAGCTCTCGCCGCTTTGACTCTAATACCAAAAGCATTGGCGTTTGTCCGCTTCGCCTAGCCGAGTTTTCGACGGCTCTGATCTTCTACGGCACCATTCGCTCTGATACACTTCCGCCGACAGCCTGACTGTGTGAAGCAGATGCGTAAATGGAAGAAACATTACCTATTTATCTTTTTGGCTCTGGTTCTATGCTCTGCCCCGGGGGCCCGCTCCGACGTTCTGAAAGTCAATGACGTCGACCTGGGCCGGAAGGATCGTAACGTGCTATTCGACATGGCCACAACGCCCGGAGGCGAGGCTCTTTTACTTGTGGCGAAAGACACCGGCGATTGGGAATTCTATCGTGTGAGCGGTTGGCTTTCCCCGAAGCCGAAGATAGAGAGGCTTGTACTTGGTGGATATTTTTCCAAAAAAGACTCCAAAAGAAATGAAAAACCACTCGAACAACTTTCGGCCCGAATTTTTGTCACTCGCGACGGCAAGTATGCGGTCTGTGTTGCAAGCGCTGAATGGTTGAAAAGGGTTCGGGGCTGGGCTGTTGGAAGCGCAACTTCGGACGATATTATCTCGACAGTGAATCTTTCGACTTTCAAGGTCGTGGCGACGACGCAAACGGAACAGATGGACCTCTTTGAGTTCCATGGTGTAGATCTTGACGCTGAGGGAAGTATTCGCGTAGGTAGTTTAGCGCCTAATGGAAGCGTAGAGCATGGCAGGTTCGTGCCTTCGGGAAAACCACAACACGCAGCTTTCATCCGATTAAGCGTTCCTTCGCTCGACCCAGGGCCCAGGTGTGCTTACGATTGGATCGAAGATTCCCCGGGCAAACGACATCCCCAGGCAATTCCGAACAGCAACTGCAATGAGGCTCTGACATCTACTACACTTAGTGATTATTTACGTGATGAAGAGCCTCACTTCAATCCGAAGACAAAGGCTTGCGAGAACAATAGTTCCGAGTTTTGTAAGGTACCGGCGGAGGAATTTACATCTGATGGGAAGTTCGGTGTCGGCCTTCGCAGTGAAGGGCACGACAACATTTTTGGTTCTTGGGTGTTTACAAGCGAGACCCTAATTGTTTTTTCAACTTCCCGAGCTGCGGATGTGGGTGAAATCAAAGAACCGACCGACGATTCGTGGAAAGAGAAGTTAATTGCTTTGGAAGGTCGGGATTTTCTTCTCACGATCCAGGGCGGAACGCATCTGACGGTGTACGAGCTGAGAGACTGAAATCATGCCCTGGTCCCCTCCGGGTTTGAAACAGCAGCGTTCTGGCCACAAAGTACCGCTCGCGTTCTGTGATGCGCCGAAAGGGGTGAACACAGGAACACACTCAGTGTTCACCCCTAAATATGGCCGTTCCGTTCACCTAGGCTCTCCTGCAAGGTTCGGTCGAGCAATGCACTGCGGAAACCAGGTCTGAAAAAAGACCGCCGACGAAAACCTCGATTTGGGCGGGAGCGACCCCGGTGTTTGTGCGGTTTTGCCGCCCAAACCTGCTCACCGGGTCGCTCCCGCCCAAATTTCTTTTTGCATGCACCAGGCGTTTCGTCCGCGTGTCGGAAGGGAGAAAACGAAACCAAGAACATTTGTGAAATTGGGCGCGTATTTTTTCTTTGACATGTTTTCCCGACTTCTTGCCCATTAGTATAAATAGAGGGGCACTCCGCGAAGTCATCCCTCCGATCTTCCTCAGTATTCCTCGAGCAGCCATACGCTCCTAGCGACGATAGCACCGACTTGTCTCATCTCCACAAAATCCAAGGGACCACAGGAGGGTAAGCAGCTCGCTCCCGATGATTTGCTCGCATTGCGTTCGTTGTTTCTCTTGCTCGACACATGGGATCGAAACAGCAAGCCCGCAACTCCCGTTGACACGCGGACGTGAATCGGCGCAAGGTGAGCGGCACGCGCAGACTGTCAGCCACGCGCCGGCAAAGAGCCAGCATGAGACAAGCCGTCCTGTATGCGAGAGTGTCGAGCAAGGATCAAGAGCGCGAGGGTTTCTCCATCCCCGCGCAATTGAAATTTCTCCGCGAATACGCGCAAAGCCACGAGTTCAATGTCCTGCATGAATTCGTAGATGTGGAGACGGCCAAGACCACTGGCCGAAAGCAATTCGGCGAGATGGTGCGATTCCTGCGCGATCACAAGTCATGCCGCGTTGTCCTGGTCGAGAAAACCGACCGCCTGTATCGCAACTTCCGCGATTGCGTAACGCTCGAAGAGCTCGACGTTGAAATTCACCTGCCCAAAGAAGGCCAGGTCATCAGCAAGGACTCGAAATCACAGGCCAAGCTCGTTCACGGCATTCAGCTTGTCATCGCCCGGAACTATATCGAGAATCTGCGCGATGAAGTGCGCAAAGGCATGCGCGAGAAGGCAGCCCAAGGCATCTACCCGAGCCGGCCGCCGCTCGGCTATCGGAACAACAAATTGCTGCGCACCATCGAAGTTGACCCTGACAACGCCCCGATCGCGCAGCGCATGTTCGAGCTATACGCGACAGGATCGTACTCGCTCGCCACCTTGCGTCTGTTTCTCAAAGCCGAATACGGCAAGATCATCTCGAAGTGGCATATCAAAAAGCTTCTGAAGAATCCGCTTCTACATCGGCACTTACGAATGGGAAGGCAAGAGTTACGCAGGGCACGCATCCTCCCCTTGTGAGCCCTGAAATATTCTCGCGCGTGCGCGATGTGCTGAGCGGCAAAGCGTCGGCCTCGCAAGCAGATACACGAGTTCGCATTTTCCGGCTTGCTCCGCTGCGCCTACGACAACTGCGCTGTGACCGCCGAATTCAAAAAGCAGAAGTACACCTATTACCGCTGCACGGGTTATCGAGGCAAATGCGATCTGCCCTATTTTCGCGAGGAAGTGATGGCCGAGCGCCTCGGCCAGGTGTTGCAAGCGATCCAAATCCCGGATGACGTTCTGGCGCAGCTCGAAGAGTCCTTGCTCTCACGATAAAACCCACGAGGAAACGCTTAGGAAGCGCAGCAAGCCGAACGAATCCATCAACGGTTAGCCCAACTCCGCAAGACGGCTCGGAGCAGGCTTACGTGGACCGCCTGGACGGAAAAATCACCGAGGAATTTTGGGAAGCGAAGTCCGCCGAGTGGCAGGAGGAAGAACAATCGCTCTTGGCTTCGCTTGCGGGAGCTCGAACAGGCGGGAAATCCCGAGCGTGCCCTCGACCGCGTTCGCATTTTAGAACTCGCGAATAAGGCGCATTCTCTGTACGTTACGCAGACTCCGCAGGAAAAGGCCAAATTGCTGAGAATGGTGCTATCGAACTGCGCCGTGGACGCCGTAAGTGTTTATCCCACCTACAGAAAGCCCTTCGACATGATCTTCGAACGGGCGAAAACAGGGGAATGGTGGGCCTGGGTAGACTTGAACTACCGACCTCGCCCTTATCAGGGGCGCGCTCTAGCCACCTGAGCTACAGGCCCATTTTGATTGGGACGATGATTTTAGCATGAGAGAACGCGTGCTGCACAACGATGGTGACGGTGAATGTGCGACGCGAAGAAGAATTTCAGGATGCGGTTTGCGCGCGACGAGGCGCGGCCCAGGCTTCGCAATGATCGAGGGATTCGGCAATGCGATCGTGCACGTAGTTCAATTCCTCGGCCGTGATGCAATAGGGCGGCAAAACGTAAATCACGTTGCCGAGAGGGCGCAGCAGGATGCCGGCGTTGAGGAAAAATTCATAAAGCTTCGGACGCAGGCGCGAGGAATAGCCGGGATCGTCGGCGCGCAATTCGACAGCGGCGATGGTGCCGATGGAGCGAACGTCGCCGACAGCGGGATGATTCTGGATGGCCGCGAGGCGGTCCTGATGAATGCGATTGATGGCGTTGATGCGCTCGAAGACTGGTTCGGTTTCGAAAATCTTCAGGCTGGCAACCGCGGCCGCGGCGGCAATGGGATTTCCGGTGTAGGAATGGCCATGGTAAAACGTGCGGCTGCGATCGCCGCTGACGAAGGCCTGATGAATCGCGTCCGTGCAAACCGTGGCCGCAAGCGGAAGAACGCCGCCGGTGATTCCCTTTGAAAGGCACGTGAGATCGGGGACGACGCCGGCGAGTTCGCAGGCAAACATCTTGCCGCAACGGCCGAAGCCGGTGAGGACTTCATCGGCGATCAGCAGAACGCCATATTCGCTACAGAGCAGGCGGACGCGCTGCAGGAATTCCTGCGGATGAACGATCATGCCGCCGGCGCCCTGCAAGAGCGGCTCGACGATGACAGCGGCGATTTCGCGGTGCTTTTCCTCGAGTAGACTCGCGAGTTGATCGACGCACTCGATGTCGCAAGTGGCGCGCGTTTTCCCGACGGGGCAGCGATAACAATAGGCGGAATGGACGCGGTGAACGGGAAAACGGAAGCTGCGGAAGGGATCGGTGAAGAGCGAATCAGCACTGATGGACATGGCGCCGGCCGTGTCGCCGTGATAGGCGTGCTCGAGAGCGACGATGGAATGCTTCTCCGGATGGCCGGAATTTTGCCAATACTGCACGGCGATTTTCAGCGCGACTTCGACGGCGGTTGAGCCATCGTCCGAGAAGAAAATATGCGCAAGCTCCTCCGGCAGAACTTCGCGCAGGCCGACCGACAAATCTTCGATGGCATCGTGGGTGAAGCCAGCGAGCAAGACGTGATCGATCTTCGCGGTTTGTTCGGCGATGGCGGACATGATGGCGGGATGGCAGTGGCCGTGGAGATTGACCCACCAGGAAGAAATGCCGTCGATGAGGCGGCGACCGTCCGCGGTGTATAGATAAACGCCTTCCGCTTTCACAATGCGCGGCGGGGGAGGATCGAGCGCCTCCTGCGTGAAGGGATGCCAAATGTGCAGTGGCGAGCTCATGCGGCGAAAACCTTGCGGTTAAAATTTCTCCGGAACACTTCGACAAGCGCGGCGCGATTCATTTTTGCAAGGAGCGGCACAGAGCCGACGACTTTGACTTTGCCGTAATGCTCGACGGCGCGGCGATTTTCCAGATTCGGCTGGCCAACCATGATCACGCCGCGAAGGTCAAGGTGCGCAGCACGCAATGCAGCGACGGAAAGCAAAGTGTGATTGATGGTGCCGAGAGAAGTGCGCGCGACAAGAAGAGCGGGAAGCTTGAGATGCCACATGAGATCGGTCATGAGCTGCGTGTCGTTGATGGGGACGAGCGCTCCGCCGGCGCCTTCGACGATCAAATTGCCATCGAGCATAAGAGGCGAGAGTTTGATCTTGCGAAGCTCGATGCGAACTCCCGCGCGGCGCGCGGCGAGATGCGGCGAAACGGGCGGAGCAAAACGGTAGGCTTCGGGAAGCGCGCGATCGCGAGGGAGCGCGGCGAGGCGGATTACGGTGGCGCGGTCGGTGCCTTCACGCGCGCCGGTTTGAATCGGCTTCCAGTAAATTGCGCCGAGCGCGGCGCAAAGCAGAGCGGAGACGGTAGTCTTGCCGATGCCGGTGTCTGTGCCGGTGATGAAGAAACGGCTAGGCATGGGCGACGACCGACGATGCCGATTGCGAGGAGGGCGCGGCGACGGATTCCATCGCGCGGACGAGACGATGAACATCATCAAACGTGACGCGGCTGGTGAGCGAAAATCGAATGCGAGCGGTGCCCGGCGGCACGGTCGGCGGGCGGATGGCTTTGACGGCAAAACCACTCGACTGCAATTGCGCGGCGACGCGGAGCGCAGCTTCATTGGAACCGAGGACGACGGGGATGATGTGCGTGCTGCTCGCGCCGCAGGAGAAGCCAGCGGCGGCGAGCCCGCCGCGCAGTTCAGAGGCGAGTTCGCGGAGATGCGCGCGGCGGCCGTTTTCGAGGGTTGCCAAAGATAGGGCGGCGCTGATTTGGCGCGCCATGTACGGCGGCGTGGCAGTGCTGAAAATGAAAGTGCGCGCGCGATTGACCAGAAATTCCTTGAGCTGATGATTACAGCACACAAACGCGCCGATGCTGGCCAGGGCCTTGCCACACGTGTGGACAATGGCGAGGATTTGGCGCTCACAGTGCAAGTCCGCCGCGATGCCACGGCCTTGCAGACCGGAAACAGCGGTGGCGTGGGCTTCGTCGAGAATTAATTCCGCGCCGTAAGCATTTGCGAGCCGGAGGAGATCGGCGAGTGGAGTGACGTCACCCTCCATGCTGAAAACACTTTCGGTGACGATCACTCTGGCGCCAGCGGCGGAGGAATTTTCGCGCAAGGCGCGTTCGAGAAACTGCAAATCGCAATGCGGATAAATCACTTTGCGAGCGCCGGAGAGGCGAATGCCGTCGATGAGGCTGGCGTGGTTGAGCGCATCGGAGAAGACGACGTCGCCGGGCCGCAAAACGGAGCTGAGCAGACCGACATTGGCGGCGTAGCCGGAGCCGAAATACAACGCGGATTCCGTGCCGGCAAACGCCGCGAATTCGGATTCCACATTTTCCCATTCCGGTGAATGACCGGAGAGCAAACGCGAGCCGGTTGAACCGACGCGCTCGCTTGCGGAGACGGCATCGACGACGGCTTGCTTCAAGCGGGGATCGTCGGCGAGAGCGAGGTAGTCGTTGGAGCAGAGATTGACGCCGCGCAGAATTTCGAGAGCGCGAAGCTGCGATTCGTCGCGCAGATTTTCGAGTTCCGACGAAATTCGCGCGCGGATATCGTTGGCGGGCGTTTCAAGCACGGTGCATGGGCCTCATGCCGAGATCGCCGAGCAGCTCAAGATCTTTGTCGACGGGCGGATTCGGCGTGGTGAGAAGTTTTTCGCCGGTGAAAATGGAATTGGCGCCGGCGAGAAAGCAAAGAGCGACGGCTTCGCGCGACAGCGCGTGGCGTCCACCGGAAAGCCGGACGCGCGAAGCGGGCATCAGGATGCGCGCGGTGGCGATGGTGCGGACAAAAACCAAGGGATCGAGCTCTGGCGCATCGGCGAGCGGAGTGCCTTCCACATGGGCGAGAACGTTGATGGGCACGCTTTCCGGATGCGGGTCAAGATTCGCAAGCTGATGCAGCAGGCCAATGCGATCCTCTTCGGACTCGCCGATTCCAAGAATGCCGCCGCAGCAAACCGTGATTCCCGCGTTGCGAACGCGCGCGATGGTGCGCAGGCGATCTTCATAAACGCGCGTCGTGATGATGCTGCCGTAAAACTCAGGCGAGGTATCGAGGTTGTGATTATAGGCAGTGAGGCCGGCCTGCTTGAGCTGCGCGGCCTGATTTTCAGTGAGCATGCCGAGCGTGCAGCAGACTTCGAGATCGAGCGCCGCGACGCCGCGAACCATTTCGAGGACGCTTTCGAATTCCTTGCCTTCGGGAACGTCGCGCCAAGCCGCTCCCATGCAAAAACGCGTGGCGCCATCGGCCTTGGCGCGCCGGGCGGATTCGAGAACGCTGCCGGGCTCCATCAATTTCTGGCGAGCGACGCCGGTCTTATAATGCGCGCTCTGCGAACAGTAAGCGCAATCTTCCGGGCACGCGCCGGTCTTGATCGATAGCAAGCGGCAAAGCTGGACTTCCTCGGGCTGGTGAAATTCGCGATGGACAAGCTGAGCCTGGAAAATCAGTTCCGGCAGAGGCAGATTGAAGATGTTGCGAATTTCATCGCGCGTCCAATTGTGGCGAATCGGCATTCGGATAATTTCTCCTGCTACGCGAGCGCGATCAAATCGATTTCCACCCGGACATCACGGGGAAGACGCGCGACTTCGACGGTGGAGCGCGCGGGCGCGTTTGCCGAAAAATACCGCGAATAAACTTCGTTCATTTTCGCGAAATCGTTCATGTCCTTGAGAAAGACGGTGGTCTTCACAGTCTTGTCGAGCATCGAGCCGGCGGCTTCGACGATGCCTTTCAAGTTTTGCAGGACGCGATCGGTCTGCGCCGCAATGTCGCCTTCGACAAGCTGGCCAGTTGCGGGATCGAACGCGACCTGGCCAGAAATGAAAATGAAGCCGTTGGCGCGGATCGCTTGCGAATAGGGGCCGATGGCCTTGGGGCCGTGCTGCGTCGAGATGACTTCCTTCACGATTCCTCCTGTGAGTGATGCGAATTTCGGCACTAAGTCAGTTTGAATTTTGACTCTTTGCGTCAGGATCAAGAAAATTCAAACTGACCCACGAATTTCTATTGCTTGCCAGTGCCCGCGTTTTCGTAGCGAGCGCGAAAATCGGGCGGAATTCCCTTCTGACGAAGCCAAGCGTCGAAAAAATCCGACAAATCCTGGTGGCATTCCTGCTCAAGGGCGGCGCGAAAATCGGAATAGCCGTATTCCTGCCCGCGAAGAGCATAAACCATGTGGGCGATGGCGTGCGTGACATTTTGCTGACCGCATTTGTCTTCGAGGGCGAAAGGCAAGAGTAGCGATTTGTCAAGTGCCATTGTATTTGCGGCAAGGCTGTCGTCACCCGAAACCTGGCGAACGGGTATCTCCACGGCTTGACGCCTCGAGTCGTCGAATTGCTGTAATAGCTTGGTTATGTCGTTGGTACGGACTGGCGTTCCATGGTCGTTTTCTCGGATTGCTTCGCCGACGTAATACTCCAGCCCGTCAACAAGGAAATTTGCATCGCTTCGCGGCGTAATGACATCCTGGAACAATCCGTCAACCAGAGTCTCCTCCATGCCTTCCAACACTTCAGGACTCGCCATGCCTTTGTCGATCTCGGTTTGGTTCACCAGAGTTCCAGAGCGGAAGTACAGAAACGAAGGCAACGCGAAATCGTTCCACGTGATAACTCCTGGTCGTGGAAGCGTCGCGATCCAAACCGGAAACGGCTTATTGATGTGAAATCCGAAATTGGCGTCGAGAAATCGAAACATCGCGGCGATCGTTGGCGCCGCGGACGCCGCGTCATTGGGCGGCAGGTCACGAAATGTCCAGAAAATAACTTTCCCATCGTGTGTTTCGATTTCTCGTTTTTTGTAACGTCCAGCAAGGATAAAGATTTCCGGATCGCTTTTGTGAACTCGAAAGCAATGGACAACCTCGCCACTTCGCCGCTGGCTGCCTTCAGATTTTCTTTCGGACAATACGAGGAAGTCTGAAGGAACGATCACGCAAAGACTCGTGGGATCAGGGCGAACGGGCTTCGCGGCAAGAACAGATTTCGGCGCGATGGGAATTGGCAACAGGTCTGAGCCATTATAGAAAAAACCACTGCTCGACAGAGTTCCGCCGTCACTACTTGTTGAATCATATGTAATCGAGATTTTTGCTCTCTGCTTCTGTTTCCACGCTGGGATAAATAGAATAGTGAGAGCATCAAACGAATCGTCATAGCGGGACAAATGGCCTGAAGAAATGGCTTGTCCATCGATTGCCAGTTGCAGGTTTGTGCGACCAATTAGGTCCTTCGGGATCATTCTGAACTGAATGGAGTCCAGAGGCGCGGTCCCAACATTCATCAGCGTGTATTCGGCGCGGACGGCGAGATGCGGCGGGCTGCCGGAAACAAAATGAACGGTCAGAGATTCTTTTTGAATTTGGTAGCCGGGCGCTAGGGGCACGCCGCAAGCGGCAACACAAACGCAAATGAACGCGGCGAGGACGGCCAGCGCCAAGTGACCGAAACGACGCGTGACAAGAGATTTCAAGGCAGGAAGATTCTACCGGGTGAATCGGCGCAGGTCTAGGAAGCATTGGTTCAGCCGCGTTCGAGATGCGCCGACACGCCAGCCCGCCAGGCAATGCCGGAGAAAGACGCACGAAAATGCAGGCAGATTATTTTCCGCCAGGATAGCGGCGCAGGATTTGAGCGTCGGACCAGCCATGGCGCCGAAGAGTGAGGATTGTGCTGGCTTCACCATCGGAAACGCCGCGGCGAACGAGCTGCAGAAGAGTCCCCTCGCGGATCCCGGCATTCTTGAAATTGGCGAGCGACGCCCCAGAGAGAACCGGCTGCCCTGTGGCGCTGCGGCGAACTTCTTCGAGAATGATTTCGTCGGAAAGGCCGGCGAGGCGCATAGCCACCGCTTCGCCGCTCCAGTCACCGAGCGGCTGGATTTGCGCGATCTGGAGGATGGTGGATTCCGGCATGCCAGCCTTCAAGAGCTGGGCAACTTCATCGCCATTGTGAAATTGTTCGTTGCGACCACGGGCCAGGCGAACGAGCGAAATGCAGCCGTCGTCGGAGAGGCCACCCTGTTTCGCTTTCACAAGCTCCGGGACTTCCGCGTTCGAGACGTCCAAGCCCTTCAACGTGGCGACCGCGGAGTAATTCATGCCCGCGTTGTCGAGCGGAATCGTATTGGTGGGCATGACCTGATGCTTGCAACCGGAAAACGCAAGAATGGCGAAAGCGAGCGCAGCAAAAAGAGCGGCACGCGGGCAGGCAAAACCGCGAGGCTCCGGACGCGTTGAGAGGGAACGGAACATCTCTAATGAAATTGTAGTCCGATAAGCGCGAGGGCCGTGCGGCAAATGTCGGAAGGGTTACCGGCAAGGCATCAAACGTTGTAGACGCGCTCGATGTCGAAAATGCCGAGAGTTTTCTTGATCTGCAGGAGGATTTTCTCGAGCTGCTTACGGTCACGCACGTCGAGGGCGATTTCGATACGCGCGTGCAAATGCTCGCCCACGCTTTCGAGCGTGCGGATGTTGGCATCGGCAACGCTGATCGCGGCCGTGATCTCCGCAAGCATTCCGGGGCGATCTTCGGTGAGAATGCGCAAGCGCACGGGGAAGGTCGATTCGGTCTGGCCGGCCCATTCGGCGGCGATGCGGCGCTCCGTTTCGTAGAGGAGATTCTTGACGTTGGGGCAAGAAGTGGAATGAACGGCGACGCCGCGGCCGCGCGTGACGTAGCCAACAATGTCGTCACCGGGGATTGGATTGCAACACTTGGCGCGATAGACCATCAAATCGTCGTGGCCGCGCACCTGAATCGGCGCATTCTGCATGCCAAGCATGCGCTTGACCGTGGAGACGAGCTTCGGCGGCTTCTCCTCGGCCGCGGGTTCGGCGAGCGTCTGGCCGGCAGCCTTGGCGAGAACCTGGCGAGCGGACCACTTGCCGTAACCGAGGTCCGCATGAAGGTCATCGATGTGGCCGCAGCCATATTCGGCGGCAACGCGCTGCCAATCGGCAGCGGAGATTTTCTTGAGGCTGATGCCGCTATTGCGCGCCTCGCGCTCGAGTAGCCGGCGGCCGACGGACGTGGCTTCGTCGCGCTCATGAAGATTAATCCAGTGGCGAATCTTGCTGCGGGCGCGCGAGGTCTGCACGAATTTCAGCCAGTCGCGGCTTGGCCCGTGACCTTTCTGCGTGAGAATCTCAACGACGTCACCGTTGGCGAGCACGTGGCGCAGCGGGACGATTTGACCGTTGACTTTGGCGCCGGTGCATTGGTCGCCGACTTCGGTATGAATGGAATAGGCGAAATCGACAGGCGTGGCGCCACGACTGAGCACGACAACGCGGCCTTTCGGCGAGAAGGTGTAAACCTCTTCGGGGTAGAGGTCCACTTTGAGAGTGGCGAGGAATTCGCTGGGTTCCTCCATCTCCTGGACCCACTCGATCAACTGGCGCATCCAGACGATGCGCTGGTCGTCCCGCTGGCCATCCTTGTGGCCGTCTCTTTGAGAATCGGCGCCGGAGGTGGCGCGGCCGTCTTTGTACTTCCAGTGCGCGGCGACGCCTTGCTCGGCGATGCGATGCATCTCCTGCGTGCGAATTTGAATTTCGAACGGCTGACCCGCGTGAATGACGGTGGTGTGAAGCGACTGGTAGAGGTTCGGGCGGGCCATCGCAATGTAATCTTTGAAGCGGCCGGGGACCGGACGCCAAATCTGGTGGACGACGCCGAGCGCGGCATAGCAGTTTTTCACCGTGTCGGTGATGACGCGGACGGCCATGAGATCGTAAATCTGGTCGATGGAGCGCTGCTGGCGCTGGATCTTCTGGTGCAGCGAATGGAGGCCCTTGGTGCGGCCTTCGACTTCCGCCGGGATGCCGCTCTCGACCATTTTTTCCCGGATAGCGTCCTGGACTTCCTGCAGGAACTTTTCCTGAATTTTGCTCTTGGTGGCGACTTTCTTCTGCAATTCAAGGAAAGCGGAGGGCTCGAGATATCGGAAGGCGAGATCCTCCAATTCGCCGCGCATCAAGCCCATGCCGAGGCGATTGGCGACGGGTGCGTAGATGTCGAGGGTCTCGCGGGCGATGCGCTCCTGGCGGTCGGGGGCAAGGTATTCGAGCGTGCGCATGTTGTGAAGCCGATCCGCGAGCTTGACGAGAATCACGCGGACATCGTTGACCATGGCCAGGAGCATCTTGCGGACGTTTTCGGCCTGGCGCGCTTCGGGCCCGAGAAGATCGATACGGCTGATTTTCGTGGCTCCTTCGACGACCCGGGCGACATCGGCACCGAACATGTCCGTGATTTGCTCAATAGGAATTCTGGTGTCTTCAACGATGTCGTGCAACAGCGCGGCGCAGAGCGTGGTGACGTCGAGCTTCATGTCGGCAAGGATGTTGGCGACGGCAAGTGGATGCGAGAGGTAAAGCTCGCCGGATTCGCGGAGCTGCAGGCGGTGCTGCTCGGCGGCAAAATCGTAGGCGCGGCGAAGCAGGTCGAGGTCATCGCCGGGACGGTTGCGACGGACCTTGTCCATCAACTCAACAAAGCGGAGGTCAAGGACGCGCTGCGCCGAAGCATTGGCCGCGGGTTTGATATCCGGATTCATGGAATTCTCATTGTACGACGGAAAGACGATTGTTTCATACGGCGTGCCCTAAGAGCAGGGAGGCGTGCCAGCCCCGAAACATTCTTGCACAAAAAAAACCGGCTGGCGAAGGTGCCGCCAACCGGTTCGGAATTCAGGAGCGAGTCCAGGAACCCTATTGCGAAGACTGACCGTTTTGAGGCGCAGTCATCTTTCGCTGGTTGATTTCCTTGACCTTTTCGAGAAGATCGTCGGCTTGTTTCTCGTCGGCATCGCGCGCGTCCGGAGTAGTCTCCATATCGGCTTTTTCCCGGAGCAGGAGGTTCAAATAGGCCATTGCATCGGCGTAATCCGGCTTGAGCTGGATGGCCTTATTGAGGCTGTCCATCCCTTCGCTGACAGTCTGGCCCTCCTGCTGGACGAATTGGTCGCGGACGGCTGCCGGCAATGGATCAATCTCCCGGATCGGCTTTTTTGCCTTGAGGTTGTAATCGGCGCGCAGTTGAGCGTTCCCGCGAAAGGCAATCCAGTAATCGAGAACGCCAGTCCAATAATAGGGCGTCGGATCGTTCGGATTGATTTGCATAACTTTCTGCTGATAGGTCTTGGCCAGCTCCATCATGTCGCGGTTAAATGGAGTGCCGCCCATGTAGTAGTACATGGAGCCGATGCCGGTGAGCGCGGTGGTATTGTTGGGGTTGGTTTCAAGAACTTCCTTCCACACGGCGATGGCCTGCTCGCCATTGCGCTTGTTTTCCTGGGAAGGAGCACCGGGTATGTACTGCTGGGCGTAAGCCTGTGCCAGATAAAGCTTGGCATTCAAGAGCGTAGGATCGAGTTCCGTCGATTCCTTGAAATCTTCAACGGCCTGGTCGAATTGAGCATTCTTGAAAGCCTCGACGCCCTTATTGAGATCGTCGCGAGCTTTCAGCTTGGCACATCCCGACGTGCCCAGCACAAGAGCCGAACTCAATACCAACAAGGCTGCACTGCGGGGGGATTTCCATTCCATCCCTGTCTCCTCGAATATTCTTGTCCGTGCGTGATCCATCCAATCGCCGGACCGAACTTGACCTCTGCATCCGAACGCAAAGACGTGCCGTGACGCGTTACTGGCCGGCTTCCATCTTTGCGGTGATCAAACCCACGTCGGTGATGCCGGAGCCGCGCATGATGTCGATGGCACGGGCCACGTCGTCGAAGGGTGTGTCGTCATCACCCTTAACAAAGGCGACCTTTTCCGCGCGAATCTTGAAGATGTCAGTGAGCGTAGGCCCCAAATCGTTCCACGTTGTGGGATCCTGATTGATCTTGAGTTGCCCGTTTGCACTGATTTGGACGACAACCGTCTTGTCGTTGGGCGGCGGCTGTTTCTGGTCCTTCGGCGGCGGCTGCGGAACAAGGGCGTTCATGCCGGTTGGCGTGGTGGGCGTGATGGCCATGAAAATGATGATCAGCACGAGCAAGACGTCAATCAGCGGAACGATATTGGGCTCGGACATCGAGGCCCCTTTTTGTCCAACTGAAATTCCCATTGAAAAAACCTCCTACGGAGTGCCCGGATTCGCCTGCCCCGGCAGCGGAGGCGGGGGTGGCGCATTGGTTTCGTCTTTCAAAGTGAGCAAGCCAATGTTGTCGACGCCCGCATCGCGAACCTCATCGACGACCTTCTTGACGTCGCCGTACTTGGCACTGGCGTCCGCGCGAACGAAGACGGTCTTATCGAGCTTATCGGCAATCTTATCCTTGACCTGAGATGTGATCTGGTCGGCGGCGATATCCTGATTGCCCATGTAAAGATGGCCGTCGCGGGTCACGGCGATGATGACGGCGTCATCGCGGTCCGCAGCCGGCATGTTCTCCCAGTTTCGCGAATGAGCCATGTCGACAGTGACGCCCTTCTGCAACATAGGCGTCACGACCATCATGATGATGAGCAGGACGAGCATGATGTCGGCCATGGGAATGACGTTGGGCGCCGCCATCACGATTCCTACTTTAGGTTTATACGCCATGATTTACTTCTTTCCGCCCCGGCGTGTGATGAAGTAGTTGACCAATTCCATCGAGGAGTTGTCCATCTCCACGTCGAAGGCTTCCACTTTATTCGTGAAATAGTTGTAGGTCCACACGGCAGGGACGGCGACGAGCAAGCCGAGAGCCGTAGTGACCAGGGCTTCGGCGATGCCACCGGCGACGGCCGACAAGCCGCTGGCGTGCTGCGCGGCGATGCCCTTGAACGCGCCGATGATGCCCATGACGGTGCCAAACAAACCCACGAAAGGAGCCGTGGCGCCGATGGTGGCGAGTCCCGAAAGACCGCGCTTCATTTCCGCGTGAACGATGGCGACGGAGCGTTCGAGACCGCGCTTGGCGGCTTCGATGACTTCTTCGTCAGCGACCTGAGCGGAGGCAGCCTGGAATTCGGAGAGCCCCGTGGCCACGACCTTAGCGATGTGGCTCTTCTTGTTGCGCTCGGCGATGGAAATAGCTTCGTCGAGCTTATTGTCCTTGAGGGCGCCGGCAACCTGCTGCACGAAGACGCGGGACTGCTTGCGCGCCGCGCTGTACATCAACCAGCGATCAATCATGATGCCGACCGACCACGCCGACATGATAAAGAGAATCACGACGACAACCTTGGCCGGAATGTCCATCGTGTGCCACATACTGCGCAAATCCCAGCTCACGGCCCCGCTGCTTTCCTGGAACAACAGGAAGGCAGCACACATTAAATTCGAAAGCATAACGTTGATTCCTCCTCGATGATCAAAACAGCTTTTTTAGGCAGTGAGTAGGACTGCCTTCGTGCCCCCAAAGTTACATCGAATATTCCGGGCCGGCTCCGCCGGAGCAGGACCGGGGAAATGCCCGAGCTATTGCTGATCCAAATTGAAAATGACCGTAATCTCCGTATCGACCGCGACTGCTTGGCCGTTTAGCATGGTTGGCCTGTAGCGCCACTGCTTGACCGCGTCCTCCGCGGCGCGCATCAGCAGAGGCGGGCCGGAAATGAACGTGAGCTGTTCCACGGTGCCGTCCTTGGAAATAATGGCGTGGAGAATCACGCTTCCCTGGATGTGTGCGATCTTCGCCATCTGCGGATAAATCGGCACAATCTGGCGGATCAGGTTGGCTGACTGCACGTCTCCGCCGACCTTCACGATGCTCGGCGGTTTCGGTGGAGGCGGCAATGCGCCTGGCGCGCCGCCGATGATGCCACCCAGAACGCCGCCAGCACCACCGCCCGGGACGCCGCCAATAACGCCGCCGGTCACGCCGCTAACATCGGGCTCCGGCTGCTCCTTGATCATCTGAATTTTTTTCGGGATGACGGTTGGAGCCTGCAGTTTACCGTTCTGAATGAGCTTGGGCGTCGGCTTCACGATGACCTTGACAGCCGGAGGAGGCGGAGGCGGCGGCGGTGGTGGAGCAACCAAAAAGCTGGTCAAGAACGTCTTCGGCAACGCGCTGGTGTAGATCAGCGGAATCAAAATCAAGACGCCCAAGATTGCGGCCTGGATGCTGGCGGAGAGCCAAACGCTCCAGACCTTGGCGGTCTTTTTCTTGTTCGTCGATTCGACGAGTTCATCAAACATGACTACCTCCTTGCCTCAGCCAGACGCTTCTCGGCCCGTTTATCGGCCGAAGAAGCAACCGGAGCCGTGGCGCCTTGGCCACGCCATTTATTCCAAATCACGACTATGGGAGCGGCAATGCCGAAACTAGAATAGGTACCTATCACAACTCCTACAACCATGGCAAAGGAGAAACTGCGGAGAACCTGGCCGCCGAAAACGAAAAGCAGAAAGACGGTGAGAAATGTAAGGCCGCTGGTGAGAATCGTGCGCGAAAGAGTCTGATTGATGGAGCGGTTGATGATTACGGTCAAAGGTTCGCGCCGCATCAATCGCAGATTTTCGCGAACGCGGTCAAAGATGACGATGGTGTCGTTCATGGAATAGCCAACCAGGGTCAGCAGGGCGGCGATGACCGTCAGAGAAATTTCAAACCTATTGTAAAACAAGCAGAAGAAGCCGAGCGTGATCAGAACGTCGTGAAATACAGCGATGACCGCGGCCGCGCCATAAATCCATTCGAAACGAAAGGCCACGTAAATCAGCATAGCGGCAAGCGCATAGAGGGTTGCCAAAATTGCCTGGCGGCGCAACTGTGCGCCGACCGTGGGACCGACGACCTGGGATTCGGTGATGCTGAAATCGTTCAGCGAGTAGCCATCCTTCAGGTTCGCGATCACGGTGGGGTTGATGCCGGGTGTGCCGCTCAACTGAGAAAAGTCCGTGACGATGCCGCCATGGTCCTTATCTCGCGCGCTAATCAAGTTCTGGGCCACTTGCGTGTAACGGTCGCCGGCAGAAGTCCCAAGAACAAGAGGATCATGCTGCGTGAGAAAATTCGCCAGGTCCGGCGTGCTGACGGAATTGAAATCCGGCTTGGAACTGGAGGGCGTGCCAAAGTCTTTCTGAAGAGCGGCAACGATTGTCGCCTTGGCGGAATTGAGGGCATCTTCGCCCTCGCTCCCCTGCTCGACGCGAATCATCACGTCGTTCTTCGAATTCGCGTTGGAGATGTCGCTGCTGCTGGTGACTTCGTTGTTCTTCAGGCCAGCAGCATCGAGGGAGGCGCGAATCCGGCTGATGGGAGGCGCAGAGGCAAAGCGTACTATTACCATCGCGCCGCCCTTAAAGTCGATCCCGTAGTGCAGGCCGCCATGCACAAACGCGGCGACAAAGCCCATGATCAATAGGCTCGCGGAGAGAGCGGCGAAGTACTTGGCCTTCCCCATCCAGTCAATATTCGGTGCGTGAAAAAATTCCATCGTCGACTCTTATCCTTACAGAGTTAGACACCACCCAAAGACAGAATGTTCCCGAAACGGAACCGCCACCCCAGCGTGTCCATATTCCCGGAACATCCTGAAACCAAACAACTACCGTTGCACTGTCTTTGCCGGGCACTCTCTAAAAGATCAAATTCCCGCTGCCGCGACTTCAGCCAGGCTTGAATCCAAATGCATGGACCGGCGCTAAATACTGAGTTCCGCCTCGCGCCCCATGCGAGACAGATGCCAATCGAAAATCACACGCGAAACGTAAACCGAAGTGAACAGGTTCGCGAGTAAACCGATAACCAAGGTGATCGCAAAGCCTTTGACCGGCCCGGTGCCAAACAGGAAGAGGAACACGGCCGAGACCAGTGTGGTGATGTGCGTGTCGATGATGGTCAGAAAGGCCTTGTCGAAGCCAATATCGACAGCGGAAGGATTCGCCTTGCCGTTGCGCAATTCTTCCCGGATGCGCTCAAAGACAAGCACGTTGGAATCGACGCCCATGCCGATGGTCAGCACGACGCCAGCAATGCCTGGCAAAGTGAGCGTCGAGCCGGAGATGGCCATAAAGGCGATGAGGATGACAAGGTTCAACAATAACGCCACCACGGCATTGATGCCGCTCAGCCGGTAATAGATAACCAGGAAAATGAGGACGGCGATGAGGCTGGCGATGGACGCTTGAACACCTTCGCGGATCGAATCGGCGCCGAGCGAAGGGCCGATGGTGCGCTCTTCGATATATTTGATCGACGCTGGAAGGGCCCCGGCGTTCAAGATCAGGCTCAGGTCGTTGGCCGAGTCCTGCGTGAAACTGCCTTCGATTTCTCCCTGGTCATCGATGCGACCGTTGATGACGGGCGCGCTCTGGACTTGATTGTCGAGAACGACGGCCATCTTGTGACCGATATTCGAGCCGGTGAAGGGGCCAAAACGTTTCGCGGCCGCAGTCGAGACCGAAAAATGAACCTCATAGAATCCGGGCTGCTGCGGGTCCGGACCGGGGTTGGCGTCGCGCAGATCCGCGCCGGTGATAATGGGGGCACGGTTCAGCAACCACCAAACTTGGGCTCCTGACTGATCAGCCGTCTCTGATTTCCCAGGTAGCAACTGGCTGTCCGGTGGCAAAACGCCGCTGTGAGCTGCCAAAGCAGCCGCTTCGGAGGGATACGGATTGTCGTCGAGGACAAGCTGAAATTTCAACTGACCACCGGCCTGGATGACCTGCTTGGCGCGAGTCGGATCACCTTCGCCGGGGAGTTCGACAAGAATTTCGTCCTGGCCGCGTCCCGTGGGAGCCACGTTGGGTTCCTTCAGGCCGAGTCCGGTGATGCGTCGGCGGATCGTATCCAAGGACTGATCCATGGTCCGCTGCTGAATGGCGGTGATGACCGTGGGCTTCATGGTGAGGAGGAAACCACTTTGTTCACCCGGAGCGGGGCCAACGCCGAAATCCGGAAACTGGTCTTGCACGAGACTCTGGAACGCGCCGGTCTGAGAAGGAGCCACGTTGCGAACAAGAATCTGAGTGTCACTGACGCGGCGGATTTCGCCGACGGTAATATTCTGCTTATGAAGCTGATCGATTAGCTCGTCGTGAGTCTGGTCGCAGTGCGTGCCCACGGCCTCCTGCACCTGCACCTGCAAGACAAGATGGCTGCCGCCACGAAGATCGAGGCCAAGCTGCATGCGATTGGTAAAATTATCCGCGAGCTGTCCCCAGGAAGTTGGAAAGGAAGGCACGCCGAAAAGCCCATAGAGACAAATCAATACAACGATTACGATGAAAATCGCCTTCCATTTGAGATTCTGATTCATCGCGGGCCGCTAACTCTCCTTAGCCTCGGGCTGGAGCCCGGCAATCGCGCTGCGAGCGACACGAATTTTGACCTGCTCTGCGATGCGAAGTTGCACCGATTCGTTGTCGAGGCCAACGACGGTGCCGTAGATCCCGCCGTTGGTGATGACCTTGTCGCCGTTCTTGAGCGCCGCGATCATGGCCGCGAGTTTCTTCTGGCGGCGCTGCGCGGGCATGATCATCAGGACGTAGAGGATTACCAAAATCAGGACGAACGGCAGAATGGCGACGAGTCCGCTGGCGGACTGCTGTGCCACCAAAGATAGATTCATGGCAGGGTCGTGCAACATCTATTCTTTGCTCCTGGCGCCGCTGAACTCCGACAGACCTCCGCCTGCTGGAGGCCAACCTTTCGCACATTATTCAGCAGGCGAAAAATGACCAGATACTTTATCCGGAGGATTCTATCATTCTGACTGGCGATTAGCCGCCTGCTTACGCTCCCGATTCGGACACACTGTGTTCGAGGCGTGCCTGAAGGTCAGAACAGAATCCTCGGAGGTTCCCAAAACGGATAGACTTGCGGATTTCCGCCATGATGTCAAGGTAAAAGTAGACGTTATGAAGGGTGTTCAAAGTTGCGCCGAGGATTTCGTTCGAGATGCACAGGTGTCGCAGATAGGCGCGGGAATAGCGGCGGCACGTTGGGCATTTGCAATTGGAGTCGATGGGGCGCGGATCCTTCGCGTAACGCGCGTTCTTGATGAGCAGGCGTCCCTGCCAGGTGAAGAGGCAGCCGTGGCGCGCGCTGCGCGTGGGGAGAACGCAATCCATCATGTCGACGCCACGCGCGACATAGTCGGCAATTTGCTCGGGGCGGCCGACGCCCATCAGGTAGCGCGGCTTCGCGTCGGGAAGGCGCGACGCGACTTGCGCGGACATTTCGCAGGTGACTTCGTGGGGTTCGCCGACCGCGAGGCCGCCGATGGCGTAGCCGGGAAAATCGAGCGCGACCATTTCGTCAGCGCAGGAGCGGCGAAGATGCGCGTGCGCGCCGCCCTGCACGATACCGAACATCATTTGGCGCCGCGGATCGCCGCGCTGCGCGAAATAATCGATAGAGCGCCTGGCCCAGGCGAGCGTGCGCGCGGCGGCGGCGATGGCGCGAGCTTCATCCGACGACGATTCGATGCACTCGTCGAGAACCATGATGATGTCGGAGCCGAGCGCCAATTCGATTTCGACGGCGCGTTCCGGCGACAAGAAATGCTCGGAGCCGTCGATGTGCGAGCGGAAGGTGACGCCGTCATCGGTGACTTTGCGGAGATCGGAGAGACTGAAAACCTGGTAACCGCCGGAATCGGTGAGAATCGGATGCGGCCAGGACATGAATTCGTGCAAGCCGCCCATCTCGCGGATGAGTTCGGCGCCCGGGCGAAGATAGAGATGGTACGTGTTGGCGAGGATGATCTGCGCGCCGAGCTCTTCAAGCGATTCCTGCGTGAGGCCCTTGACCGTCCCGAGCGTGCCGACCGGCATAAAAGCCGGAGTTTCAATCACGCCATGCGGCGTTTCCAAGCGGCCCAGGCGCGCGCCGGTCGGGTCGGTCTGCAGGACCTCAAAACGAAAACTCATGCAGCCGAGTGTATCAGGAGAACGCAGCCGTCAAGCCGACCTTGATGACGACATACACGACCCAAAGCATAACGGTCCAGGTTAGACCCTTGCTCATCGTTATCTTCTTTGGCCGTGCGGCTGAAAAGCCAACCGCGAGCAACGCGATCATCCAGAAGCTGAAAAGATCGATTGAAGTGCCAAGGGACACCAACCACCTCGGCGTATCACTCGAGAGCAACGCGCCTAAGTTCGAGGCCACAAGATTCTGCACGTCGAGCTGATCCGGGGATTTCAAATACATAATCAAGATTGCCAGCAGAAAAGCAATGACCGAAGGCATATACGCGTGCGTGACGATGCCGAAGGAAGTCTTGAAGTCGAGTCCGGCACTAGCCGTCGCATTGAAGGCGCCCATCAAGATTCCCGCAATGACCAAGCAAACGATCGGAAAAATGATAATGTTCGCTGCGTACCCAATGATGGGAGCAACCTTGGCCTGCTGATTGAGGACGTTGGCGCGCTGGTCGGGCGTCATTTGTTCCATGCGCCGCTGCGCGGAAGCGCTCTGCGAGATCTGTCTTTGGATCACGTTGGCCCAGCCGACTCGCTGGCCAATCACATACGTCGCCGCCATCCCGAGAATGATTACGACGAGCAGCGGGGCTAGCCAGGTTGGCTTGCGAGCGATGTCTTCAAACGTCGGGCGAGGGTTCACGATCACGCCGATGATTCTTCCAATGGCGCCGATTGGTTTGGGGGCGTCCGGCACAGCCGCTGTCGTTGCAGTCATCTCTCGATCCTCCACCACGAGAATTTACCGCCATTGCTTTCTCCTTCTACGCGCGCCCGGGGGAAAGGTTTCTTGCGGCGGAGTCTAGCGCAGAATGTTTTCTGGGAACAGCGGTTTTCAGGCGGGCAGCCGGGGGACTGCGGCGAGAAGCGTTTTTGTGTAGGGATGCTCCGGGGAACTGAGAACACGGGTGGCGGGGCCGGTTTCGACGAAGCGGCCGGCCTGCATGACGGCGACGCGCGAGGCGAGTTGCGCGACCACGGGCAAGTTGTGCGAGATGAGCAGAAGCGTGAGGGAAAATTCGCGCTGGAGGCGCTCAAGCAGCTCGAGGATTTGCGCGCCAATGGAGACGTCAAGGGCCGAGACAGGTTCATCGGCGACGACGAGATCGGGCCGCAATACAAGCGCGCGGGCGATGCCGATGCGTTGGCGCTGGCCGCCGGAAAATTCATGCGGATAGCGGCGAAGGAGATCGGAGCTCAGGCCGACGGTTTCGAGCGTCTCGACGATTTTCATGCTGCGTTCATCGCGCGAAAGCTGCGGCTCATGAATTTCGAGCGGCTCACCCACAATCGCTTCGACACGCATGCGCGGATCGAGCGAGGCCATGGGATCCTGAAAAACGATTTGCATGCGGCGGCGGATTTGCCGCATGTGCGCGCCGCGAGCCGCGAGCCAATCTTCGCCCGCGAAACGAATTTCGCCGGAGTCGGGCTCGATCAAGCGCAAGAGCATGCGCGCGAGTGTCGTCTTGCCGCAGCCGGATTCGCCGACGATGCCGAATGTTTCGCCGCGCGTGACGGCAAGACCGACGTCATCGACGGCTTGCGTGCGGCGATGAGAATTCTCCCAAGCAGCGCCGGACGAAGCGAAAGCTTTGCGCAAATGGCGGGCTTCGAGGAGCGGCGCGCCGTTTGCCGCCGCGCCGGCCGCTCCTGCGGCGGAGTTCACTGTTTTTGGCCTACGATGAATGCGGCGGTGTGATGCAACTCAACATCGGGACGCGGATCGCCGGACGCGGACGGATGCGTGGGCGGGCCGGGCAGGAACTTCGCGTAGAGGCCGGCCGTGTCACCGGGAATCGAGGCTTCGAGGAGCTTGCGCGTCTCTTCGAAGGCCGCATCGCCGCGTTTCCATCCGGCCGTGTGCATCCATTGATCGAACGAGCGCGGATGATCCTCCGTTTCGCACGCCACGATTGCGAAGCCACAAGTCTTCAATAGGCTCTTGAATTCACTGATGGGCAATGCGCGCGTGTGCGACGCGTCGCGATCGATTTCGATGTCGTTGCAGGCTTTCGCCTGCGCTGGATTTTCGGAGGCGATCATATCGAGCAGGCCGAATTTTCCGCCGCGCTTCAAAATGCGCGCGATTTCGCGAATGGCGGCAACGGGATCGGGAAGATGATGAATGCTGTAACTGGTGACGACGATGTCGAAGGTCCCATCGTGGAAAGGCATTCCGAGAGCGTTGCCACGCATGGGCAAAAAATTGCCAATGCGGTTTGCGGCGGCATCGTCACGCGCGCGAGCGAGCATGGCGGGCGTGAGGTCGAGTCCGCCGATCCAGCGAACGTGGCGCGCGAAAACGCGCGCGAGCGTTCCGGGGCCGCAGGCAACGTCGAGCGCGTGCTCGGCGCCATTTGGAGCGACGAGGCGAAGAAGATGCTCGGCTTCGGCGGCACGGTCGGTGAGCGCAAAATCGGCGAAGACATTCGCGGTGCGCGTGAAGCGGTCGCGCACGAGGTCCATTTGCTTTTGCTGGTCATGCTGCCTGGTATCTTCCCGGGCCGTCTGTTCGCGATGTGTGGTCATCCCACGAGGATACAACGAGCGTGATGATCCGGCGAAGCCTGGCGCAAATCGGGCACGGCAGCATCGCATTCCGCGCGGCGATATTCGCAACGCGGCGCGAAAGCACAACCGGAAGGAAGATCGCCGAGACGCGGCACTGCACCGGGAATGGGGACGACCTTGCGGCCTTCGAGACGCGGCGCCGCGCGAAGAAGGCCTTCGGTGTAAGGATGCCGCGGCGCGGTGAGGATGCCGTTCGCCGGCCCGGTTTCGACGATGCGGCCCGCGTACATCACGGCGATGCGATTGACGATTTGTCCGACCACGCCGAGGTCGTGCGTGATGAACAGCAACGTGAGGTGCAAGTCCTCGCGAAGCCGCAGCAGCAGCTCGAGAATTTGCTTTTGCACGGTGACGTCAAGCGCGGTTGTCGGTTCGTCGGCGATCAGCAAGCGCGGGCGCGTCGAAAGCGCCATGGCGATCATGGCGCGCTGGAGCAGACCGCCGGAAAGCTGATGAGGGAACTGGCGTGCACGCTGCGCCGGTTCCGGAACGGCGGCGCGCTCGAGGAATTCGATAGCGCGGCGGCGAATTTCCGCGGCGGTCAGCGAGGGTTCATGGGCGCGAATGGCCTCTTCGATTTGCGCGCCAATGCGCATCACAGGATCGAGCGCGGTCATCGGCTCCTGAAAAATCATGGCGATTTCGCGGCCACGCAGTTTGCGCATGCCTTCCGCAGGGAACGCAGCCAGATTCACGCGAGCGCTGATGCCATCGCGGGAGATCTGGAACCAAGCGCGGCCGCCGCGGCGCGCGCCATGCGTCTCGAGGCCCATGAGGCCGAGCGAGAGCATCGTCTTGCCGCAGCCGGATTCGCCGACCAGGCCGAGCGCTTCTCCTTCATCGAGGCGCAACGATACTTCGTTCACGGGACGCACCCAGCCTTGCGGCGTGGGCAGCTCAACCGTGAAATTTTCGAGTTCGAGCAATGCGGGCACGAAACTATGATAATCGTATGGCCTGGGCTGGGCACGAATTTCGGCTCTCGGATTTTCCATGGCGCAAATGAAATGCCCGAAGTGCGGCGCGGCAATGGTTCCGGCGATGGGGCGGTCGTATTGCGGGAGATGCGGATGGAACCGCGACGCGGCTGAACGACGACTCGTTCGCGTGCGGTGGCTTGTGCCGGCGCTGATCGTGATTTTCGATTTGATGGGAATTATCGCGCTCGGACTTGAGCAGCACAATTGGGGCGGGGCAATTTTGTTCGCGACGCTGCCGACGCTGCTCCTTGGTTTTATTTTCGCGGGCGCCACGCAGGGCCTGCGGCAACTGCGCACGGCGAACCGGGGACTTGCCACGAGCGAAGGTGACTCTACGGCAACAGCAAATGCGGGCGAGGCTGGCACATCGAGCGATGAAAAAACCGAGCAATACAATTTCCTGCTTTCGTTGCCGCTGCCGCGGCCGGTGCGATTGACGCGCCGCGGACGGCTGACCCTGACCGTAATGTTGATGACCGTGCTTGTTATTGACGTGCTGCTGCTTTCGAATCTTTACGGCGCATGGCAACGGACGCACTCCTTCGCGGATTTCCACGCACAAGAATTCTTTTTCACGTGCCTCGCCGTGCTCATTGCGGGCATTCCGTATTTCATGCGGCGAGGGATGATGCGCGACCGGGATTTAATGGAGAATGGCGCGGTAGCCAAAGGGCGCGTGATCAAGCAACGCCGGTTCAAAAACAACTCGACCATCACCTATGAATTCCAGGACGCCAGCGGGAAAGCGTATTCCCGCTCAGCGAACGACCTGACACGAACGCTCGAAGAAGCGATGAGCGTACCCGTGTTTTACGACGCGGCGAATCCGGCAAGAAATGTCGCCGCGTGCGCTTCGTTCTTCGAGATCGCGAATCCGAGCGGCGAGTAACGCGGAACTTGCCAAGCTCCGGAACGCCTTCTTCGTTTTTCGTCGTTGTTTTTCATCGTTGGGCCAAGGGGATGACGAGCTTGAGCGCGGTGTGCGTTGCGGAAAAACTTACGACTTTGATGTCCACCAAGCCCGAGGCGAGCGCCATGCCGCGAACGTCCGCTTCACGAACGTAGTCGACACCCTTCGGATAAACCGCCCAGATTGCGCCATTCGATTTCAGATGCGGCCGCAGCTCGAGCAATTGCTCCAAATCGGCTTTGCTTTCGATCGCCAGGAAAATCAAGTCGGAGTTTTCTCGCGGGCAACGCAAGGAGACATCCTTTGCGCGTTCACGAAGCTGTACGAGGAACCCCGCATCGGAAATCTTCACGACTGCGACGCGGCTCTCCGGTTTGACACCGAGCTTATCGAGCAACGGGACGTGCACGTAGGACTTCTCCGGCGGCCGCGGCTTCTTATTTCCTCGCGTCATTTCCCTCCCTAGCCAATTCGCCACATTTGCGCATGACGGTTGGCGAATTCAACCAGCCGCAAACGGATTCCTCAAAGGGCCGGCTCGGCGGATTGTACAATCGAGGCCGTCGAAATGAAATCCGCGGAACATTCTCCGGGGTATCTGCACGAACGGCATGGAATGGCCTGGCGAGCGCTCTTCGCCGAGCGCGGCTTCCGGTATTTCTTCATGGCCATGCTCGTGTCGCTCTTCGGCACAGGCCTGAATTTTGCAGGCGTCACCTGGTATATTCTGGCGAAAACAGGATCGACGGAAGCGGTCGGCATCACGGTCGTTCTGCTGACGCTCCCGGGCCTTGCGGCGCCACTTGTCGGCGGCGTGCTGATCGACCGGCTCGACCGGCGCTACTTGGGAATTTCGGTGGACCTCGCGCGCGGAGTAATTGTAGCCATCGTTGCGCTGGCTATTTACTTCGGGCATCGCGGCGTGGCACTCCTCGACACGATGGTGCTGTTGCTCGGCGCGGGCTTCGCGACGTACTGGCCGACGGTGAACGCATTGTTCCAGGAGATTGTTCCGCGCGAACGGCTCGTCGCCGGCAATGCGGCAGTGCTGATCGCCGTGCAGGGTGGAATGGCAATCGCAGGCACGGTGGTTGGCTTCGTCTATGATCGCGCGGGACTCCCGGCGATTCTGGCCGTGGACGCGGGGACATATTTCTTTTCGGCCTTTTGCCTCTGGCGAGTCCGCCGAGGACACGTTCCGCCACGCGCCAGCCGCGAACTCGAAGCAGAGCCTCCGCTGGCTAATGCGGAACAGCCGCTGCTGGCGCCGATTATTGAGCCCTTGGCGCGCATCGGTGTTGGATTGCGCCGAGAATGGCGCGAGGGAGTGGCGTATCTGCGGCGCGAACCCCGAGTGCTGGCGCTGGGCGCGACGTACGCGTGCATGATGGCAGGCGTGATCAGTGCCAACGTGCTGATCGTCGCGCTCGTGCGGCATGTTCTGCATTCGGGACCGCGGGGCTTCGGTGCAATTGAAGCGGGCTGGGCGGTGGGAGCGATCCTGGGCGGCTTCGCAGTGGGCTGGCTTGTCAGGGCCTTCTCGCGCACTTCCATATTAATCGCTGCACTCGCCGTTCTGGCCGTGGGCCATGCGCTGTTCCCCTATGCGCGGTTCTTGATCGTCGCGGCTGCCATGTACGGAATCTTTGGTGGCTGCCGGGCGCTGGGCGGAGTCCTGACGCAATCGTCGATCATGGCGATCGTGCCGAAAGAGTTGATGGGAAGAACGCAGTCCGTTTTTTCGATGCTGGCAACACTGCTGCAAGTGATTATGAGTTTCCTGCTGGGCTGGCTGGCGGAGCGCGTAAATCTCCACGCAGCCTTCGTCGCTCTGGGTTTGCTGTACGCGCTGGCGGTTGTTGCGGCCTGGCGCGCGCGTGACGCCGTTCGCTCCGGAACGGCGCCGGTTTCGTGAGCCAACAACCGACTGTGACTGAAGGAATTAAAATTCGTTGGCGGAGCCTTCGAGGAAAGCGCGGAGCTTGCGCGATCGCGAAGGATGGCGGAGCTTGCGCAGCGCTTTGGCCTCGATCTGGCGAATGCGCTCACGCGTGACAGCAAAGGATTGGCCGACTTCTTCGAGCGTATGTTCGCTGCCGTCGTCGAGGCCGAACCGCATCTTGATGACTTTCTCCTCGCGCGGTGTCAGCGTTTTCAAAACGGAGGAGGTCTGTTCCTTCAAGCTGAGGTTGATGACCGCGTCGGAAGGCGACACGACGGCCTTGTCTTCAATGAAGTCGCCCAAATGCGAATCTTCCTCTTCGCCGATCGGCGTTTCCAACGAAATGGGTTCTTGCGCAATCTTCAAAATCTTGCGGACCTTCGCCACCGGAATGTCCATGCGCTTGGCGATTTCTTCCGACGTGGGTTCGCGGCCGAGCTCCTGAACCAACTGGCGGCTCGTGCGGACGAGCTTGTTAATCGTCTCGATCATGTGCACGGGGATGCGGATTGTGCGCGCCTGGTCGGCGATGGCGCGCGTGATGGCCTGACGAATCCACCACGTGGCGTACGTCGAGAATTTGTAACCGCGGCGCCATTCAAATTTGTCGACGGCCTTCATCAAGCCGATGTTGCCTTCCTGAATCAGATCGAGGAACTGCAAGCCGCGGTTCGTATATTTTTTCGCGATGGAAACGACGAGGCGAAGGTTCGCTTCGATCAGCTCTTTCTTGGCCTGCTCGGCTTCGATTTCGCCGCGCACGATGATCTGGAGCGCGCGCTTGAGCTCCGGCGGGCTGACTTCTGCCGAAATTTCAATCTCGCGCAGCTCGGTGCGACGGTCTTTCAGGTCCCGGCGCGCCTCGGCAAGAACGTCGCCCTTGGATGCATCCACGCGGCGCTCGAGCTTGGTGATTTCCCGTTCGAGGGTATAGACGCGTTCGACCGTCTGGCGAAGTTTATCGATGAGGCGTTTGCGCTCGAACGGATTGAAATCGAACTCGCGGACGCGGTTCGACATTTCGATGCGCGTACGCGATAGAGCATACCGGGCATGAAGGTACGAACGCTTCTTGGATTTCGGCGTGCGTTCGAGTTTCTGCGCCTGCTTGAGCGCTTGCAGATAAAGCTTGGCGATGCGGTCCAGTTGCTTGAGCGTCTGCTTGGTCTTATTCTCGATTTTCTCTTCGGTGAGCTCCTCATCGTCAAACTGGACGATTTCCTTGATGGAGCGGGCGCCACGGCGCAAATCATCGCCGATGGCCATGATTTCCTTGAGAACCACGGGAGAGCGCGTGATCGTCTTCAGGACCAGAACCTGGCCGCGCTCGATGCGCTTGGCGATGGCAACTTCGCCTTCACGCGTCAGCAGCGGGACGGTACCCATCTCGCGCAAATACATCCGGACCGGATCGTTGGTTTTTTCCAGCGCGCCCGGGGTTAGATCCAGATCAACTTCATTATCGGAAGAGGAAGAAGATGCCGCCTCTTCCTTGGCAGGCTCGGCGGATTCGCCAGCCTCACCGGCGGCAAGCGCGGCCTTGGCGCTCGAAAGATCTTCATAGACGTCGATGCCATAACGCTCAAAAGTCGAGAGCAGGTCGTCGATTTCCTCGGACGAATGCACTTCCGCCGGCAGGATGTCGTTCACTTCGTCATAGAGCAAGTAGCCGCGCTCCTTGCCCATGTTGATGAGCTGGCGTACCTGGTCGTATTTTTCTTCAATCGCCAACGGCAAGTTCCCTCCCCCAAGCGGGGCGAGCGTTCGCCAGCGGGCAGAACGCTTCTCGAAACGGTTGGCTCAGCCGGAGAAGAGGACACCCCAGCGAGCACTATTCATAGCAAAACAAGTATGACGGACAAAGCTGATGATTCGCACCGTGAAGACGATCTAAACTTCCCACTCCCGCGCCCGCGCCCGATTTTCCCAGACCCGTACCGTGCAACTCGCGCTCATTGTATCAGATGCGCCAAGTGGCCACACCGTTTCGTCCCAAACCTTACTAGCATAGCGTCGGAGCTATCCCGGCGTCAATTTGGTTCTTGATCCTCAAAGCCTTGGCTCGAGAATGGTCCGCGGACTCCTGGAACGGCGCGGTCTCTATGCAGAGCTGCATCAACGTCAATTTGCTCACGCCGGAGAGCCTGGAAAATCATTTGCTGAACCAACAGGCATGGGGAAACTTTCGAGGACATTACGGCTTCGGACTGGGGCCATCGGCATCCGTGCCGAATGGCTGATGGCCTTTCAATTTTGCCAACTCCTTTTTTAGATGCATGAACTCGCCCTGAAGCTCCAAGCCCTTTTGGCCTGGCGCAAGCGCCGCGATTTGGCGGCCTAGCTCCGTGAGCCTCGTTTCCATCTTTCGGCACTCCAGCTCGACAAGACACGATTCTGCCTCCTCCCATCTCGGCTCAGGGGCGGCTTCAAAAAGAATTTCGAACAGGAGCCGGCGATCGCGTTCGGAAAGAGACTCGGCCAGCGCGGCTGGATCGGGGCGCGCGCCGGAGCGCGCGGATTCGACGAGAGCTTCGAAAATTCGCTCGGTCTCGAGACCCCTGTGCCATGCACCGTCGGCGATTCGCCGCGCGAGATTCTCACGGAAGCCTTCGGCTTCGACGAGCAGTTGCATCAGGCGGCGCTCGGCCGGCCGCACGGCCCAGGTCATCAATTCGGGTTTCGGTTTCACTTCACTGCGGCGCTCGGCGATGGCGCGGCGCAGGGCTTCGCGCAGCACGGGCTCTTCGATGCGCAATTCGGAGGCAATCTTCGATGCGAGCTCGGAACGCAGAAGACGATTGGGAACGCGCTGCGCGTAAGGCATCAGGAAATTCAGCGCGGCGAGCTTTCCCTCCGCCGTGGTGCGATCCATCCGGCGGGCGCGGGCGATCAAGTAATCAAAGTAACTGGGCGCTTCACGGAGGCGAGTGGCATAGTCTTCCGCGCCGTGATCCTTAATGTATTTATCAGGATCAGCGCCGCCGGGGAGAGCCAGGACGCGCACGTCGAATTCTTTTTCGAGCAGCAGTGTGAGAGAACGCTCCGTGGCGGCTTGGCCGGCTATGTCCGGATCATAGTTGACGACTATGCGGCGAGAAAAACGGCCGAGAAGCTTGATTTGGCCTTCGGCGAGGCTGGTGCCGCAACTGGCGACGACGTTGACGACGCCAGAGCGCGCGACCGCGATGGTATCCATGTAACCTTCCACAAGAACCACAAAATCACTCTTGCGGATGGCCTCTTTGGCGCGGTCGAGATGATAGAGGACGTTGCTCTTCGTGTAGATGGGCGTCTCGGGCGAATTCAAATATTTCGGTACATCGTCGCCGAGTGCGCGGCCGCCAAAGGCAATCACTTTCCCGGATTCATTGGCGATGGGAAAAATGATGCGGCGGCGGAAACGATCGAAGAGCCGGGCGCTCTGGTCCCGCGAGAAAAGTCCGGAAGATTCGAGCAGCTTTTCCGCGTACTTGGGCTTGAGGTGACGAAGCAGCGCGTCGCCGGACGACGGCGCGTAGCCCAGGCCGAAGCGCGCGATTGCCTCCGCGTCGAGGCCGCGTTCTTCGAGATACGCCTGCGCGACTTTCCCTTCGGCGGAGGCATTTAGAGTGCGCGTGAAAAATGCCGCGGCTTCGCGATGGATTTCCACCAGCGCGCTGCGCTGCTGATTTTCGCGCCGTTCCTCGGGCGACCGGTCGCGCGGCTTTGGAATCGGGATGCCGCACTTCTCGGCGACGCTGCGGACCGCCTCGGGAAAGGCGAGCTTGTCCATCTCCATCACGAACTTGAAAACGTCACCGCCCACGCCGCAACCGAAGCAGTGGTAAATTTGCTTCACGGGATGCACGGCAAACGACGGCGTCTTTTCCTGATGGAAGGGGCAGAGGCCGGTGAAATTTTGACCGCTCTTTTTCAGGCGCACGTATTCGCCGATGACGCGAACGATGTCCGCCTGCTGCTTCACGCGCTCCGCAAATGATCCCGCCTCAGCCATGGGTTGGAAATCGAATCGCCGCCTCCACTATGCCAATGTATCTCCGCAGAACTAAGACTTCAAATCGACGATGGTGATGGCTGTGCCGCCGCGATCTTCTGCTTCAAAATAAATTTTCCCGACGAGCGGATGCGACGCGAGAAAATCGGCCAAGCCGCGGCGGAGGGCGCCCGTTCCGTGGCCGTGAATGATGCGCACGCGCGGGAGGCCACTGAGCGCCGCGGCATCGATGAATTTGTCGACGCGGCGCGAGGCTTCTTCGACCGTGCTGCCGATCACGTTGATTTCGTTCGCGGAAGGCTCGTCCGCGGGCTTCGAGTGCACGGTGATTGTGCGCTGCGGTGCAGTGCCGGATGAACGGACCTCGCCTTCCGCTTCGATGCCCAAAATATCCGCGATCGGAATTTTCATGCGCATGGGGCCGGCCTGAATCTCGGCGGATTTTCCGTCGCGGCGAAGCAGCACCACCGGCTCTTTCATGCCGCGAACGCGAACGCGCATGCCGTCCGCGAGGCGTTCGGGCTCGACAGGCTTGGGAACTTCAATCATCGCGCCGAGGTCAGCCTGCGACGCCGACAAAGTCTCGAGCACCGCCGCATCAGTCTCGCTGCGGGCGTCGGACTCAATTTTTGCCAGGCGGCGGACGCCTAGTTTTTCGGCCTGGGCGCGGAACTTGCGGTCCTTGATTTCCGCTGTGAGCCGCTCGACTTCGGATTCGAGGCGCTTCGTCACGGCGGCGAATTGTTTTTCCAATTCGGCGATGCGCCGCCGCTGGCGCTCGACCCAGTCAGTCTGCAAGGCGCGGCGCTCGGATTCGAGCTGGCGCAATTCTTCCTTCGCCTGGCGCTGGAGCTGATCCATTTCGTCGCGGCTGCGATGCAGATAGGCGATCAGGGCGCGAGCTTCGCGCGTTTCAGGCGAAAGACCTGCGTGGGCGCGATCGACAATGCGCGCCGGCAAACCAAGGCGGCGAGCGATTTCAATTCCGCTCGAGACGCCGGGCACGCCGGTGAGCAAGCGATAGGTCGGGCGCAGATTCTCTTCGTCGAATTCGACCGCAGCGTTGACGATGCCCGGGGTCGTCGAGGCATAGGATTTCAGGCGGTCGTGATGCGTGGTGGCGAGCGTCAAGCAGCGCCGCGCGCGAAATTCTTCGAGCAGGGCGACGGCGAGCGCCGCGCCTTCTTCTGGCGCCGTGCCAGTGCCCATTTCGTCGACGAGTACGAGCGTGCGATCCGTGGCGCGTTCGAACATGGATTTCAAATTCAGCACATGCGCCGAGAACGTCGAGAGATCCGCGCTGATGGACTGCTCGTCACCAATATCGGCAAGAACGCAATCGAAGAGCGGCAGGTCCGCTGCTTGTGCCGCCACTGGAATTCCGGACTGGCCGGCGAGAGCAGCGAGGCCCACGGTCTTGAGCGCGACGGTCTTGCCACCGGTGTTCGGGCCGCTGATGACCATCACGGTTTCGCTGGCGCCGAGTTCGAGCGATACAGGGACGACTTTGCGATCTGTACGGCGGAGATTGTCTTCGAGCACGGGATTGCGTGCGGCGTCGAGACGCAAACGATTCCCCTCGGTGAATTCTGGAATGGCTGCATCGAACTCCCGCGCATATCGGCCGCGCGCGAAAACGGAATCAAGATGGGCGATCGCCGCGGCGGCGAATTCGAGCGGGCCGCGCTCGACGCGAAGATGCTCGGTGAATTCAAAAAGAATGCGCGCGATTTCCGCAGCTTCCTCTTCCCCGAGCTGCACGAGGCGGTTATTGAGCTCAATGGTCTCGAGCGGCTCGACGAAAAGCGTCTGGCCCGTGGCGCTCGCGCCGTGAACGACGCCGGGAATCGCGCGGCGGTCCGTAGAGCGCACCGGAATCACGAAACGGTCGTTGCGCAGCGTAACGTAATCTTCGTGCGAACCTTCGTCGCGCGCCCGCAGGATTTTCTCGAGCGACTGCTGAATTTTGTTGCGCGACTGCGCGATACTTCCGCGGATGCGCTTCAATGCAGGCGAAGCATCGTCGCTGATTTCTCCGTTGGGCAGAATGGAGCGGCGAATCTGCGCGGAGAGCGAACGGAAATCAGCAAGCGACAGGGCACGCTCGGCCAAGCGAGGGTACTTTGGTTCCTCGGCGCGAAGGGTTTGCTTGAGGCCGGCGGAAACTTCCATCAGCGAAGCAGAGTCGAGAATGTCAGCGGCGGCGAGGGCCGATGCAGGCACGCCGAGGCAGGCGAGCCAGCTAGCTGGATCGGCGAGCGAACCGAAGCCGAGTTCGGCACCGGAGCGAAGGTAAGCGATGGCTTCGCGCACGAGCGCAAATTCCGCGCGCAATCCTTCGGCATCAGTGCGCGGTGCAAGCTGTTCGACGGCTCGATGGCCGGGGGCGCATGTGGAGTAACGCGCGACGATTTCACGCAGGCGGCCAAATTCGAGGAGTTCTTCAGCGGTGCGGCTCACCTGCCCAAAATGCGGGAACGGCGGCGCAGTGTCAAGCTGCGCGAATTTTACACCAACAGATAGTGCGGGAAAGTTCGATGTTGTGTTTGCGGGCTGTTGTGGCTGATGGCGACCGCAGGAGACTGTTCAAATGCGCGATTTTGTCTTGGGGGAAAGCATGCGGGCGAGATATTCAGCGGCATCGGCAGGACCATCCGCACAGTGAATGATCCGTGAAGAGGCTTCGCCCCAAGTCGCCGCGTGGCCGGTTTCGACTTCGCGGACGCGCTCGATTATAGGCTGCCAGAAATCGCCAAGGACGACGAAGGGCTTCGCAGGCATGACTCGTTTGTTCAGCATTTCCCAAACGACGGCGAGCTCGACGAGCGTTCCGGTGCCGCCGGGGCAAGCTACGTAGCCGGAGCCGCGTTGCACGAGTTCGAACAGACGTTCCTGCCAGGTCTTGACGCGCACTTCCTCGTCAATCCAACGATTGGCGCGAGAGCGAAAGAATTCAGCCGTGACAGCAAGCGTGCGGCCGCCAGTATCTTTTGCGCCGCGCGATGCGGCTTCCATGACGCCGCCATAGCCTCCTCTGCAGACAATGAAGCCGTGCGAGGCAAGCGCCGTGCCGAGTTTGCGCGCCAGGGCGTAATGCGCATCACCTTCCCGCGGGCGTGAACTGCCGAAGACGGTGACGACCTTGCCGCTGCTTTCCGACACAGCGGTCATCGATGCTTCTTGGCTTTCTTCGCGGGGGCTCCGAGATTTTCCACCATTGCTTCGGTGATCGCGTCGAGAAGGGCCGCAGCGTCGCGGCCCGTGGTACCGTTATGATTCACGAACATCGAGAAAACCAAATGCTCGCCGTTCACGGTCGTCGCGAAGCCGGACAATGCTTGCGTGTGTTCCACAGATCCGGTCTTTGCTTCCACGCGACCCTCGGCTGGCGTGCTCTTCATGCGATCGCCGAGCGTGCCGTCAACTCCGGCAACGGGAAGCGTGGTGACGAATGAATCGCCCCACGGCTGGCGGTGCACGTATTCGAGTAATGCTACAACTGCTTGCGGCGTGACGAGGTTTCCGCGCGACAGGCCCGAGCCATCACCAAAAAGAACGTCATCAGGCGCCACGCCAATCGACGAAAGGAAATCCCGTTCGACCTGAAGGCCCGCCGCCCGCGAGCCCACGCCGGTTTTCTCCCGTGCAACTGCGCGCAGCAGTATTTCAGCGTGCAGGTTTTCGCTGACTTTGTTCAGCACGCGCACGATTTCGATGAGCGGCGGCGAGTCGCGCTCGGCAAGCACCGTCGGCCCCGGCGCTGAATTCGCCGCGCCGTTCGCCGGTCCAATTAGTGCTCGCCCCGACTGCATCATGCCACAGCAATTGTTTGTGCTCGGGCCTGCATTCACGATTTCCGGCGGTGGCGACGCATGTTGCGCGCGGGCGTCACCTGTGATGCGAACGCCGCGCGCGAGGAGCAATTGCTTGAGCACGTTAGCCGTGTAATTCGCAGGATCGGGCATCGCCATGGCCAAATCAACCGGAGCGTGTCCGAGCGGCACTGAGCCACGAACGAGAAATGGCTTCGCGCCGAACTCTTCCACTGTGTCGATGGCCACCGGAGAATCGACCGCGCCAGTGGTGATCGCATATCCATAGACGTCGTAGCCGGGCCACGGCTCCACGGTGACGGACGCCGGCGCGCCGACGTGGTCGCCCGGCGTTACCTTCACATCGAGCCCGTTATCGTCAAAGCAGATCGCGCTGACCGCGGCGCCGTAATCAAAAGGCATGTCACCGACGGCCCAACCATCGGGAAAAGGCTCGTAGGGGAAATAACTGTCGTCCGCAACGATGTCGCCGTCGATTTCCTTGAGGCCTCTTGCAACGATTGCATCCGCCAGTACGGCGAGCGGCGCATCGGAGTCGCCTGTCACTGGATTCTTGGCGTCGTAAGGAATCGTGCGATTCGAAAAGTCCGGATCGCCGCGGCCAATGAAAACCAGATTGCCGTTCAAGCCGCCCGCGCTGTCCAGCGTGCCCGTGGTTTCGATTGTCGTGCGGAAGCGATAGTCGGGACCAAGCGTGGCCATCGCAAGCGCCGTTGTGAAAAGCTTGGTGTTCGAGGCGGGCGTGAAATAGCGGCCGGAATTCAATTCATAGAGCGTCTTGCCCGTGTCCGCGTCGGCGATCAGAACGCCAATGAAAGATTTCTGTGCGTTCGGTTGAGCGAGCGCGGATTCAATGCTGCGGCGGAACCGCGCGATGGCGGCACTGTCGCGGGGCGCGGACGTTTTCTCGGGGGGATATGCGGCCGACCACGATACTGCAGAAGATAGAAAAAGGGCCGTCGCGGCAAGAATCGGCGCAAACTTCGCGGCGCGTCGCCATCTCCAAGAATTTCGCATAAAGAAGCTGGTCATGGTAAAATTATCGAGTCGCGATTATATGCCAGTTTCTTTCGGGGTAGAAAAACCAAGTCGCGACTGGCTCAAAGCCTTGCATTGGGCCACCGTCCAGCGGGCCAATCCCAGCCAATCGTTGTAAGTTGTGTTGAGTGCGAATAACATGAACCGATTGCGACTGCGAAAATACAGGAGGTTTCTTCCCATGCGCAAAATGTTGACCATTCTTACGGCTCTGGCCATCGTTGGCCTGCCGGCGTTGCTCGTGCCGTCCACGGCGCGCGCCGACAACAAAGACGAGCAGCGGCTCCAAAACGCGGGCGAAGTGATGAAGGAAATCCTGAATATTCCCGACGACATCCCCCAGGACTTGCTCGACAAGGCGGAATGCGTGATCGTGATTCCGTCGGTGCTCAAAGTGGCGTTTGGAATCAGCGGAAGCTATGGCCGCGGAGCAATGACGTGCCGCACAGGCGATCATTTTCGCGGTCCGTGGGGCGCGCCGACGATGATCGCCCTGGAAGGCGGCGGCATCGGCTTTCAGCTCGGCGGACAGGCGACCGATTTCGTGCTGTTGGTGATGAATGCGCGCGGTGCGAACGCGATTCTGAGCAGCAAAGTGAAGCTCGGCGCGGACGCGTCGGCTGCCGCGGGACCCAAGGGGCGCGACGCATCGGCAGAAACGGACGTGACGATGCGCGCGGAAATACTCAGTTATTCCCGCTCGCGCGGACTGTTCGCAGGCATCTCGCTCAACGGGTCGACCTTACGGCCCGATAACGGAGGGAACCAGAATATCTATGGCAAGAAGATTGATGCCAAGGATATCGTCCTCAAAGGTGCCGTGGGTATCCCGGCGCCAGCGCGACTGCTGATCGACACGCTCGAGAAGCATTCTCCAACAAATAAATCGGACCCCAAATCGCTGCAGTAAGCGCAACCAGAGCGGCCGGCCTTTTCCAGACGACCGGCCGCAAACTTTCCTTCTGCAAGTCTCCCACCGAAATAATTCCATTCGTCTCCACAGCGGCCTGAACTTGCTGTGCGGCGGCGAATCCCTTACTCTGGATAATTCGTGCAGTGACTCCGGGAGACATCCGTGAGCTGTCCCATCTGCGAAAAACGCAAGCCGAAGCGCTTCTGCCCCGCGAAGGGCGAATCCATCTGCGCGATTTGTTGCGGCACTTACCGCGAAGTGACCATCGACTGCCCTCCGGATTGCCCGCATTTGATCGCCGCGCACCGCTATGAAATCGAGCATCGCAAGCCGGTCGACCCGAAAGATATCCCGTTTCCGGACCTCGAGTTTTCGGTTGAGATTATCCGGCGCAACCAGGAATTGCTTTCCGCGCTTGGGCTGGCAATCCTAAAATTCGCGCGCGAAAACGCCGCGGCGCACGATCCGGAAATTCTTGCGACGCTGGCGGCACTCGCGGAGACGTACCACACGCTCGAATCCGGAATTTACTTCGAGCGCGAGCCTGATGCACCTCTGCCGCGCGCGCTTTACCGCCAACTCTCCGGGTTTCTGCAGGAATTCAAGAAGCAGGAAACGCAGCAGACCGGATTCAGCAAACTGAAGGACTCGGAGATTTTTCGGTTACTCGTATTCTTGCTGCGCGTGGGGAAGCGCGAGACGAACGGCAGGTCGCGTTCGCGTGCCTTTCTCGATTCCCTTCAGGCTCAATTTCCACAAGCCGCTGACAAAGAGCCCGAAGGTTCGCGAATCATCTTGCCATGATCTGATCGCCGGAACAGACCTCTCCCGCTCGCGATACCACGGGCAGCGTCAACGCGGAGATGCACGGTGGCGATTGCGTTCCTAGGGCTAACGAGAGTTGCGGCGATTGCCAGGATTTATTCGGCGAACGATCCGGCCGCACGTCGAAGCCGTACTTCTTGCGCAGGCGCTCCACGCGCTCGGTGATTTCGCGACGATACGATTCCGGCGCATCCGCGCGCTTCGCATACCATTCGTGATAGCGGCGCGCCAATTTCGGAAATTTCGTCTCCACAAACGGAAGGAACTGCTTCGCCGCAGCAGGCATCAGGAAAAGCACCCTTCCGGCAAACCATTGCGCGCCCGCATCTCGGGCGGCGCGCGCGAGAGCGTCAAGATCCCCTTCTTCATCCGTGATTCCCGGCAGAATGGGCATCGCCAGGACACCGGCTGAAATTCCAGCGTCGCGGAGCTGCCGCAGGGCGACAAGTCTCAGGTCAGGTCGGGGCGCGCGGGGCTCCAATAACCGCGCGAGGCGTGTGTTGAGCGTCGTGACCGAAAGATTGACGCTCAGCGCGGAACGCTCGGCGATTTTCTTCAATAATTCAATGTCGCGAACCACGCGATTCGATTTCGTGGTGATCGAGAGGCTCAGACCCTCGCGTCTTGCAATTTGCTCGAGAATCGACTGCGTCGCATGGAATTCCTGCTCGGCCGGTTGATAGGGGTCGGTAGCCGTGCCGATGGCGATGTGATCGCCCCAGATTTTCTCGTTCTCCAGATCGCGCCCGACGAGAGCGCTGGCGTTTTCTTTTACGTAGATTTTCCGCTCGAATTCGCTCCCGTCAATTTCCATATATTCGTGCGTATAGCGCGCATAGCAGTACTTGCAGCCGAATTCGCATCCGCGATAGGGATTCACGGTCCAGCCAAAAGGCACACGCGGAGAATTGCATCGGTTCAGTATCGACCGGACCGGCAGCCGAAAATATTCGGTGCCGCGTTTGGCTTCGGCCAAAGGGGAGGAAGCGGCGAGGCGTGCGATACCGACCAGTCCCTCTGCGGGCTTCAAGCTCCGGCTATCGGCCGGAGGGGGCGGAGAAGCGCCACGAGGCTCACAAGTGCCGTCGGGTGCGGCAGCGGGAAATAAAGTGAGGCTGGTGTCGATCAAGCTGCGCATGAGGCGTCTTTTGGGCGCCGGTGCGGCTCGAAGCGTGGGAAAAGTGGCCATCGGTAACGAATGCCTCGCCGAATGGAATGGCCCGACTATATTCGCTTTTTATTCGCTTTGTCAAGGATTATTATTCGCTTTTTATTCTCCTGCCAATCGCTGGCCCTTCGGCCAGCGGCGGCCTGGAAACACGTGACACGCCGAAAAACGATGGGGGATTTCAGCCGGGCTATACTTTTTTGAAGGCGGCCAGCATGAGAAACCCCGGCGAAATCAATATCCTCATCGTCGACAATGACAGCGCCACGCAGGATGCCCTGCAGCAAATGTTCGATGCCGAGGGCTGGTTCGCGCGAGGTGTTCCTGACCCACGCGAAGCAATGGCAGAGCTCGCCCGCCGCCATTGGACGCTGGTGATTGCCAATGTAGGATTGGCGGACGCCGATAGCGCGCTTTTTATTACCCTCAAGGAACTCGCGCAAGCCGAGGAGGATCCGGATGCAAACACGAGGCGGCTTCGCACACTGTTCCTCGTCCCCGCTGCAACGGCTCGATGGGCGCATCGTATTCTCGAGCGCGAGCACCTGCCCTACACCATCAAGCCATTCCATCTTCACGATTTCCTGGAGAAAGTCAGCGATTTGCTCGTGGACGCGCGTGCGATAGCGCAGCCGGCCCGGGACGTCGGAACGCTGGCGGCGGCCAAAGAGCGGCGGCAAAAACGGGGCGGGCACGATCGCCGAAGTGGGAAAATGTTTGCGTCTCGCGAAGATTATATGATGACCGAAGAAGAGATCGCTGAGTTCGAAAAACAGGAAGAGGAAGACCGCAAGAAACGTCAGGAAGAAGAGAAAAAGCGCGAGATGCTCTAGGCCGCCGTCGCGCGCGAAGCGCTATCTTCCCTTCCCGCCCAGTTCGCCTGCTTTGCAACGATGAACCGCGCTGCGGTCGGTGGTTTCCGCCAGGAGTTCGGCGATCGTCCTGTTCTCCGTTGGATGGCGAACCGCCGGCGCGATTTCCGCCAGCGGCGCGAGTACAAACCGGCGGTAGGCCATGCGCGGGTGAGGAACTTCCAAATCTTTCGCGTGGATAACGCTGGAGCCATAAAGCAGAAGATCCAAGTCAATAACGCGCGGGCCGCGCCGAACCAGGCGCTTGCGGCCGATTTCATTTTCGATTTCCCGCATCGCTCCCAGAAGCTGCCGTGGCATCAATTCCGTTTCCCCTTCGATGACGCAATTCAGAAACCAACTTTGCGTTTCAACATCGACAGGCTCGGTGGAATAAATCGACGAGCGGCGCACAATGTGGATGCCACGCGAGGCGAGTCCGCTGATGGCCTCGGCGAGGCGTTCTTCGCGATCCCCCACGTTCGAACCCAGCGAAAAATATACGGTCTTCATGGTTCGGTGCCAGCTCGATCCATTAGAAGAGTTGTGGTTGACGGCGCGGCTCGTCCATGCCGAAATGCTTGTACGCCAGCGCGGTGGCGACGCGGCCGCGCTGCGTGCGGTCAAGCAGGCCGAGCTGCATCAGATACGGTTCGTAGATTTCTTCGATGGCGTCTTCCTCTTCGCTCAGCGACGCAGCCAGAGTATTCAATCCCACCGGCCCGCCTCCGTATTTCTGAATGATCGCGAGTAGAAGATTGCGGTCAACTTCGTCCAGGCCGTGATCATCCACACCAAGCATTTGAAGTGCTTCTTTTGCAACGGCCAGCGTGATTCTTCCTCCCGCGCGAACCTCGGCGAAATCACGCACGCGGCGCAAGAGGCGATTCGCAACCCTCGGCGTGCCGCGGCTGCGGCGCGCGATTTCTTCCGCGCCGGCGTCATCCATGGCGATCCCCAAAATCTTTGCCGACCGCCCCACAATTTCGAGCAAGTCCGCCGGCGTATAAAAATCGAGCCGGTGAACGATTCCAAACCGCGAGCGCATCGGGGCCATGATCAAGCCCGCCCGCGTCGTGGCGCCAACGAGCGTGAACTTCTGAAGTTGATACGGGTGGATTCGCGCGCCCGCACCCTGGCCGATCACCAGGTCGATCCGAAAATCCTCCATCGCCGGATAAAGAATCTCTTCAAGCGCTGGCATCAAACGGTGAATTTCATCAAGGAAAAAAAGTTCGTGCGGCGCAAGGGAGGTCAGCACAGCGGTCATGTCGCCCTTGCGCTCGAGCAGCGGCCCGGAGCTGATCTTGATGCTCACGCCCATTTCATTGGCGAGAATTTGCGCGAGTGTTGTCTTCCCGAGCCCCGGCGGGCCATAGAGAAGAACGTGGTCGAGCGCCTCGCCCCGGCTGCGCGCGGCCTCGACGGAAATTTTCAAGTTTTCCTTGATCCGCGCCTGCCCGACAAAATCATCGAAGCGCTTCGGCCGGACGCTCGCATCGAGGCGGGCGTCCTCATCGAATGCCTGCCCGGAAACCACGCGGTGTTTCGGTTCAGCCATGTCTCGATCCAACGAACCGGCCTCTCAAATGCGTCAACCAGGTTTTCTAATCGCCGCGGGCAGCGCGCGCGCCTTTTTCGATTGCCGCGCCGCCAAGTTTTTGCAGGGCCGCGCGAAGAAGTGAATCAAAAGCTGCTGCCGCGCTTCCGCGCACGTGCTCGAGCGTTTTCTCCACCGACCGCTCGTCATATCCTAAATTCACAAGCGCCGACGCCACGTCGGACTCCACTTGCGAACGCGTCGCAGGCTTGCCCGTCTCGGTGACTTCCACGGCGGCGAGCTTGTCGCGCAGCTCCAGGATGATGCGTTCCGCAGTTTTCTGGCCGACGCCAGGGATTTGTTTCAACCGCACCACGTCACTCTTGCGAATCGCGGGGACCAAATCGTCCAAGCCCATGCCCGACAAGATTTTCAGCGCCAGGCTGGGTCCGACACCCGAAGCGGAAATCAACATTTCGAAAAGCTGCTTTTCGCGCGACGTCAGAAAACCATACAGCGCGATTTGATCTTCGCGCAAATGCGTGTGGATCAGCAGCGTGACTTCGGCGTGCAGCGCGCCAAGCCCCGCAAACGTCGACAGCGGGATTTGCACCTGATAGCCCACGCCACCTACGTCGACGATCACCTGGTTGGGCCGCTTTTCCACGAGCGCGCCGCGTAGTTGTCCAATCATGTTGATGGATTATTGATTAGCGGAGCGGGAGTGTCAACGCAACACGGCAACTCACAGAGTGTCCACTTGGGGCAAAAGCGATCGTCCGGGATTATCCAAGCCTGAGTCTCAGCGAATACAATCCGAATTTACGTAGATTTCGCGAGCGAAAATTCGGACAGCAGCAATAAACATTGTGCGAATCCGTAACTCCGAAATGATTTCGAACACCGCTGCGCGCGCACAGAAATTGTTTTTATTTTTGCGCATCGAATTTGATTCTTTGAAAACACTTCAACGTCTAATGGTGCGTAGGATGGGATCTTTAAGAAAAGGAGAACCGAAAATGAGACGCATAAGGTTACCCCATCTGTTGGCGGTTGCGTTGATTGTCGCGCTCGCGCTGCCGGCGCTTGCCGCGGCGAAAAACAAAGGTCCAAAGCCTCTCGCGAAAGGGATGTTTGACATCATCGATCCCGCCGCGCTTGGCAACACGACGCTGCAGCCGGGCCGTTACACGATTGTCGCCTCGGATTCAGCCATCTCGTTCTATGACGGCGGAAAAAAACTGGTCGCTCAAGCCCCTGTTCAGTGGAAAGGACTGTCGGCTAAGGTGGCCCAGAATGCGATCGTGGTGGACACTGGAAGAATCACTGAGGTGCAGTTCAAAGGCGTGAGAAGCTCGGTAGTCGTTCAGTGAAGTCTGCGAAACTCGAACAACGGGAACGCGCGGACCGCTTTCCAATACTCTTCGCGCGTTCCTTCTTTTTTCGATACCGCCGCCTCTCCGGATTTCCCGATTTCCTCACGCTGCGGCACCCCTCTGACGCAACAGTGCTGCGGTTTCGGTTTGTCCCTTAGCTTCCGCCATCGCGAGCGGCGTTTTTCCTTCGTCGGTACGGGCGCTTGGATCCGCTCCATGCTCGAGAAGAAGTTTCACAATTTCGATCTTGCCGCTCGCCGCAGCCTCATGAAGCGTGGAATAGCCAGGCCCGTAGCGGTGCTTGGGATTTGCGCCGTGCTTCAGCAAGAGCCGGACAATTTCCGCGTCGCCACGCGCGACTGCGCCACTCAACGCCGTATAGCCGGTCGCGTTCGTCGAGATCGCGTCCGCTTCGGCGCCGTGGGCGAGGAGCCACTCGGCTGCGTCCCGCTGGCCGAAGAACGCGGCAAGCGCAAGCGGCGCGAATCCATCCGTGGCGAATGCGTTCACGAGAGCCGCGTCATGCGCCACCAACTCTGCCATGCGGTCACGCTTTCCCAGCGCGGCGGCTTCATGAATATGGAGCAACGCCCCGCGCTCGATCAACAGATCTCGTATTTCGGCATGGCCGTGGTAAATCGAGAGCATCACCGCCGAGCTGCCGGATTCGGCTCGTGCGTTTGCGAGCGCAGGCTCCACCATGAGCATCTTTTTCACGTGCGTGGCGTCACCGGCCTTGACAGCCTCCAAGAACTTTTGTGCACCAAGCACGGGGATCCTCCCTTCCACGGGAAACACTATGTGGGGACTGTCAGCAGGGCCGGTTCAAATCTAGTGGCGTGCGCGGTCGTTGCGCACGGCTTCTTCGACGAGCGCTTCGAGCTCGCGCCGCGTGAGCGTTACACGGTCCGGCTCTGCCGAATCCGCAGTCACCGGGCAGCCCGCTGCCGCCGTTTCCAGACCGTAGCGCGCGCGTGCAGCGAGCAGTTTGTCGACGTCTTCGCGAGACAGCAGAGCCTGCTTGTGCAGCAACTCCGTCACCAGGGCGACGCGGGCGAAATGCTCGACCGTTTCCATGCGATAGTAAGCGGTCAGCAGGTCTGGACCGTAAGTCACGACGCCGTGATTTGCCATCAGGATCGCATCGTGTGATTGCACGAAGGGCTCGATCGAGTCGGTGAGCTCCGGTGTCCCGGGAGTGCCGTATTGCGCGAGAGGCACAGATCCAAGCCCAAGGATCGCTTCGCTGAGCAACGCCTTGTTCAGCGGGATTCCCGCCGCGGCGTATCCAGTGGCCGTTGGTGGATGCGCATGGCATACCGCATTTACGTCAGGGCGCAAGCGATAAATCAAAAGATGCATCGCCAATTCGGAAGAGGGATTGCGCCCGCCTGAAAGCCTATTCCCGGCGAAATCCGTGATCACAAGATCTTCGGGCGACATCAACCCTTTGCAGATGCCCGTCGGCGAAGTGAGGGCTTGGCGCGGATCAAGACGGAGGGAAATGTTGCCGTCGGTCGCGGCAACGAAGCCGCGCTCGTGCAACCATCGGCCCGCGACGCAAATGTCGCGGCGGTGTTCTTCTTCGCTTTTCAGCGCCCCGTGCAAGATGGATTCGGAAGGCATGTCCAGGATATCCCTCGACAGCTTCTTTGGCGCGCGGCCCATCCCGCGCGACCGCCGCTATTCTATCCCGCTTGTCCAGCAAAATCGCAATTTAGGCGTAAATCCCGCGATGCTTCAGGGCGATGGCCACACGGTCGATCGCCAACATGTACGCGGCGATGCGATTGTTCACTTGATGTTTCTCCGCGTATCGCACCACGTCGTCGAAACTCCGATCCATCACATCCTGGAGCCGTTCGTTCACTTCGCGCTCCCGCCAGAATAATCCTTGGCGGTCTTGCACCCATTCGAAGTAGCTGACCGTCACTCCGCCGGCATTGCCCAAAATATCCGGAATAATAAAGACACCCTTCTTGCCGAGAATTACATCCGCCGGAACCGTCGTCGGGCCATTCGCTCCTTCGCAAAGAATCTTCGTCTGCACGCGGCTCGCGTTCTCGCTCGTAATCTGATTCTCAACTGCGGCGGGCACCAGAATATCGCAGGGCTGAAATAGAACTTCCGTCGAGGACATTTTCTGGCCGCCGCCCGGAAAATCCTGCAAGGATTTGTGCTGCGTGTGAACCCAATCGACGACTTTGGGCATATCGAGACCCTTCTCATTGTAAAGGCCACCGTGAACGTCGGCGAGTCCGATGATTTTATATCCTGCTTCGTGCATGAGCTTGGCGCCCATTGAGCCGACGTTGCCAAATCCCTGGATTATCACGCGGCAATTCTGCTTGTTCATCCCGAGCTTCACGATCGCCTTGTCGCACACCATCATGACGCCCCGGCCGGTCGCCTCGGGGCGGCCCAGCGAACCGCCGAGCTCGAGCGGCTTGCCCGTGACCACGGCCGTCACCGTGTGCCGCATGTGCATCGAATAGGTGTCCATCACCCAGGCCATAACTTGCGCATTGGTATTGACGTCTGGAGCGGGAACATCCCGCTCGGGCCCGATCCAGTCCGAAAGCTCGGCCGTATAGCGGCGAGTCATCGCTTCCAACTCGCGCTGTGACATTTTTTCCGGATCGCAAATGATTCCGCCCTTGGCGCCGCCGAAAGGAATGTCGACCACGGCGCATTTCCAGGTCATCCACGACGCCAGCGCGCGCACTTCGTCGATCGTGACGTTGGGCGCAAACCGAATGCCGCCCTTGCCAGGCCCGCGCACGAGCGAATGCTGCACACGATAGCCAGTGAAAACTTCGAGCCGTCCGTCGTCCATCTTGACCGGAATGTAGACCGTGATTTCCTTATTGGGGAATCTCAGGTAACGGTAAAGATCCTGCGCAAGTCCGAGTTTATTGGCTGCTTCTTCGAACCGCGCTTCAGCGGCTTCATACGGATTCAGTTCGTGCTCCATCGACAGTGTGGCCATGACAACGCTCTCCTCGACAACATGAAATTGGATGATAACGCTGGCGGTTCCATGCGGCGGAAGCTTCCCTGTTGCATTCAGGCCGGTTCCGACGCTGCCTGCCAGGGCAGCGTGGCCCAGTATACGTAGCCGCGCCCTCGCCACGCAAGGCAACGAGTGATTCCGTGATGCGCATTTAGAAAACAGAGCGCCAACTCAGAGTTTCAGCATCGATCGGGTCCGTCTTGCCGGCTACGACCGTTCTCTCTGGGAAAAATGCCGCAGCAAGAGTAGCTGTGCGAGACGCTTCGGGTCGTGGCGCACGACGCCATCCTGTTGCAGCAAGTCTCCGGTGATGTATCTGACGCCCATGCGCCGCAGCTCTTCGAGCGACGCCTCGACAGGCTTCGCTCCCTGCACACCATAGCGGCGCAAAATCTGCGAAGTCGCCGGCGCGCGGTTTACCACAACATGGTCGAACAGCCGTTCGTGCGCATGCTCGTAGATTGCGCGCACGTGGTCGGCCACGGAATATCCATCTGTCTCGCCAGGCTGTGTCATCAGATTCGCAATGTAAATACACTCCGCCCGCGAACGCCGGATAGCGTGCGCGACACCGCGCACCAATAGGTTCGGAATAATGCTGGTATAGAGCGAGCCGGGGCCTAATATGATTAAGTCGGCCTCGTGAATGGCTTCGAGCGCTTCCGGCAGCGGGCCCGCGCCAGGCGGAACCAGCCGCACTCGGCGGATGCGCCGCCGCGAATGAGAAATGTTCGTTTCTCCAGCGACAATGCGCCCGCCCTCCAGCTCCGCTTCCAGCGTGACGTTCGCCCTCGTCGAAGGGAATATCCGCCCGCGAATCGCCAGAACTTTCGCCGATAGGCGCACCGCCTCTGAAAAATCTCCCGTGACGTTGGTCAGCGCCGCGAGAAAAAGGTTGCCGAAACTGTGGCCTGCCAGCCCGCGTCCCCGGCCCGAAGGAAAACGATACTGAAATAATTTTCCCAGCAGCGCCTCATCTGGCGAGAGCGCCACCATGCAGTTGCGGATATCGCCCGGCGGCAGGATGGAATATTCGCGCCGCAGCCGGCCGGAGCTCCCTCCGTCGTCCGTCACCGTGACGATGGCTGCTATATCGGAGATAGGCCGCGACGCGCTGTTCTGCCGCGGACGTGCGATGTGCTCCTTCAGGCTGCGTAGCAGCATCGAAAGACCGGTGCCGCCACCCAGCGCGACAATGCGGATTGATGTTGAACGAGTATGTGCAGTCTTACGCAACGGAGGACAAAACGAACTAACCGCTGGAGCCTTCGCGCTCCGGATAGAGCAGTTCGGTGAAACGCGGATCTTCCTGCAAAAACGCAAAGTCTTCGTCATTGCGCGCTCGGTAACGATTCTCCGGCCGCAATTGGATGGCGATTTTCAGATTCTCCATCGATGAATCCGCTTCACCCGTCAAGCAGTCCAGCGCGGCCATCGCATACACGATGTGATCGGCTTTCGGAGCAGCCTTGCGCGCGCGGTCCAAATGCTCACGCGCGTCGTCCCATCGGGCGAGATTCATCATGGCGATGCCCTGATTGTAATGATCTTCGGCGCCCTTGAGCGCCGGTTCGGGGCTACGGGCCAGGCGCTGATCAGAGATTCTCAGGTGAACGCGCGCACGATCGGCAAGTTCTTTGTTTGGACCTTCCAGAACCCGCTCAAGAGCCTGTTTGGCACGCGCAAATTTCTGCTGTTGGAACTGTTTCAGGCCCTCTTCGTAAGCTCTTAGCTGTTGCTGGGTTGCCTGGTCGTTGGAATCCTGAAGGAGAGCGGCATGCCGCTTCTCATTTAAGTCTTTTGATTTTACAGCCTTATGGCCATTCCGGTGCGCGGAAGACAGCCGGTTGCTGCGCCGCTTCGTTCTGCCGGTTGACTTCGCCATAGTGAACGTAGAATAGCAGTGACTTTTTCCGGCGTCAACTCACCAAATTTTGTCCATTTTTTCATACGGGTTGGTTCATTCGGCTTATTTTCACGTGGAACAGTCCTTCTAGGAGTCTGAGCGACCCCCATTTCCTCGCAAATTTGGAACGATTGGCCGCGGGAGGGCCTCGTTGCCTGTTCCGAACCAATGCGAAAGACGCAAGATGGCCTGCTTGGCCTCCCTATGCTATAAGTAAACGGGGAAAAAATTCTGAGGGACATGTGCCGTTCATAAATTTTCCCGCTCGGGAAATCAACTGTAAGCTTGTCTATTATGGCCCCGGCCTTGGGGGGAAGACCGCCAATCTTCAGTGGATCTACGACCACACGGGCTCGAATCAAAAAGGAAAAATGGTTTCTCTCGCCACGGAAACCGACCGCACCTTGTTTTTCGATTTCCTTCCGCTCGATCTCGGCAGCGTCCGCGGATTCCGCACGCGCTTCCATCTGTACACAGTTCCCGGACAGGTTTTCTACGAAGCCAGCCGCCGCCTGATTTTGAAAGGCGCCGACGGCGTGGTTTTCGTCGCTGATTCGCAGGAAGAACGCCTCGACGCGAATCTGGAAACGATCGACAACCTCAAAGAACATCTGAGAGATCACAACCTCAATTTCGACACGATTCCCTACGCGCTCCAGCTCAACAAGCGCGACTTGCCCAATGCGATGCCCGTCGATGAACTGACGAAGCAATTGCAACTCAAGGGCGAGCCCGTCGTCGAAGGAGTGGCCATCGAGGGGAAGGGCGTCTTCGACACGCTGAAGGAAGTCGCCAAATTGGTTCTCGCCGAACTGAAGAAGAATTCCTGATCGCTGAAGACATTCCTGAAGAAATTGCCGCTTCTTTTTACTTTCCTTGCGAAGCCCCGTGCACGCGCGTGAAATCGACCGCCGCTGTGTTCCCTCCGCAGACCAAGACGCCAATGCGCTCCCCGGGCCGCGCCTCATATCGCCGCGATAGCAAGGCCGCGAACGCGGCCGCGCCGCCCGGCTCGGCTACCACGCGCAGCACCTTCCAAAGCGTTTCCTGCGCGCACAAGATATCTTCGTCTGAAACCAGCACCACGCGATCCACTTGGGTCTGCGCAATCGGGAACATGATTTCGCCCACTCGCTTCGGCGCCAGCGAATCCGCCGCGACTCCGCCCGCTTCGCTGTCCACCGGCCGCCCCTCGCGCAGCGCATTCGTCAACGTCGGAGCCTTTTCAGGTTCGACGCCGACAACCTTCACGCGCTTCGCATACCACGCTGCCACTCCGCCGATGAGCCCTCCGCCGCCAACGGCAACAAGGAGTGTGTCAAGCTTCGGATCTTGCTGTTCCAATTCCAGGCCGACACTTCCCTGCCCGAGCAGCGTCTCCACTTGATCGTAGGCGTGAACGGGCAGCGCGCCCGATTCCGCGGCCCATTTCTCGCTTGCCTCGAGCGCGTCCGCATAACGTTCGCCGGTGATCGCGAGTTCTGCGCCGTATCCGCGAATGCGCTCGATCTTTTCCGGCGATGCCACTTTCGGCACGAAAATGCGCGCCGGCTTGCCGAGCTTCATCGCCGCAAACGCCACGGCTACGCCGTGATTTCCTCCAGACGCCGCAACAACTCCCGCCGGAGGCACAGCGCGCGTCAGCAGATTCGCAAACGCGCCACGCGCCTTGAATGAGCCAGCGTGCTGGAACAGCTCCAGCTTGAAAACCACCGTGACGGCAATGACCTGCTTGGGGCTGGCAGTAACTTTCCATGAGCGTTTGAATTGGGGTTGGCGAGTTGCTTGAGGCTGTAATCGATCTCGCCGATGTCATTGAACAGGCCTCGGTACGCATCGTATCTCTTGCGCCAGACTCTGTTATGGGATTTGATCTCGGACTTCAGCTCCCTACCGAGATCGAGAAGCTGGTTGGCCATGTCGATCACCCGCCCGTTATAGTCGCTGCTGGACAAGTAATCGTAAACTCGTTGAACAGCCTTTTGTTTTGCCTCAGCCGTCATTTTCAGCAGCGACATCCGGATCAAACTCTCGCGGAGCGTGTGGATGATTGGCTCAGCACATACCGGACTGATCACGAACACGTCTTTCTCAACGAAGTAAAATTGCTTCTTTGACGGGAAAACATTCGTGACAAGGACTGCGAATTCTGCGGATCGCACGCGTCTGGCCTCTTTTGCTTGGTCAATATAGTTACGGTTAAAATGTTTAACTCGCTTGCATTGTTTAGTGCCTGCGCTTTGCGTTTGAATCCCTGCCGCTCTTCTCGATGCTGATATGCTCCTGCTTGACTTTCCAGAGACCTAGAGCTTGGTCATATCCGGCCTCGATAAGCCGCTTGTGGCAAACTGGGCTCGCAGGTCTCTGGCATTGTTGTTCCCTCCGACGACAGCTCTCTAACGCAGAGATATTTTGCAATGGTACTGTATAGAAGTGCTAAACGTTCCGCCTTTACGCCGATGAACCGTTCAGCGAGGGCACGAGCGCTTGCCCCGTATACGATTTTTTCACGCGGGCGACTTGCTCCGGCGTGCCTTGCGCGACGATATGCCCGCCTCCATCGCCGCCCTCGGGGCCAAGGTCGATAATCCAGTCGGCCTGCTTGATGACATCCAGATGGTGCTCGATGATGATGATGGTGTTGCCCAAATCCACCAGCCGCTTCAGCACATCGAGCAATTTTTTCACGTCGTCGAAATGCAGCCCGGTCGTCGGCTCGTCGAGAATGTAAAGCGTGCGTCCGGTCTGCCGCCGCGAAAGTTCGCGCGCGAGTTTCGTGCGCTGCGCTTCGCCGCCGGAAAGCGTCGTCGCCGATTGTCCGAGCTGCACGTAGCCCAGGCCCACGTCGACCATCGTTCCCAGCTTCTGCTTGATCTGCGGAATATTTTCGAGCACAGGCAGTGCATCTTCGATGGGCATTTCGAGTAAATCGGAAATCGAATGACCTTTGTAACGCACCGAAAGCGTTTCCGCGTTGTACCTCTTCCCACGGCACACCTCGCACAGCACGTAAACGTCCGGCAGAAAATTCATTTCGATGCGCCGCAGGCCGTCGCCCTGGCATGCCTCGCAGCGGCCGCCTTTCACGTTGAAGCTGAAGCGCCCCGGGCGGTAGCCACGTTCACGCGACTCCGGCAGCATGGCGAAGAGTTCGCGAATCGGCGTGAACACGCCCGTATACGTCGCGGGATTCGACCGCGGCGTGCGGCCAATCGGCGCCTGGTCAATCTCGATCACTTTGTCGAGATGCTCCAGGCCCAAAATCGCGCGATGCGCGCCGGGCGCTTCCGTTGAGTGGTAGAGCTTCTGCGCGAGGGCACGATACAGAATGTCGTTGACGAGCGTCGACTTGCCCGACCCGGAAACACCGGTGATCACCGTCAGCAGCCCCAGAGGAAATTCCACGTCGATGTTTTTCAAATTGTTCGCGTGCGCGCCCAGGATGCGCAGCGATTTCCCGTTCGGCTTGCGCCGCTGCGCCGGAACGGGGATTTTCAACTCGCCCGCCAGATAGCGCCCCGTCAGCGAATTTGGATTCGCCGCGATTTCCGCCGGCGGTCCGGCGGCAACTAGATATCCGCCCGCTTTCCCCGCGCCCGGACCGAGATCGACCACGTAATTCGCGCGGCGAATCGTTTCCTCGTCGTGCTCGACGACGAGGACTGTATTGCCCAAATCGCGCAATGTTTCGAGCGTGCCCAGCAAGCGTCCATTGTCCCGCGCGTGCAGCCCGATCGACGGCTCGTCGAGCACATACAGAACGCCGCGCAGCCGCGAGCCGATTTGCGTCGCGAGGCGTATCCGCTGCGCCTCCCCGCCCGAAAGCGTCGCCGCTGAACGATCAAGCGTCAGATACCCGAGCCCCACGGCGAGCAGAAAATCGATGCGCTCAGCGACTTCGTTGAGCGGGCGTCCGGCGATCGCCAGGTGCCGCGGCGTCAATCCCGGCAGGATTTTGTCCACCGCCTTGCGTGCCTCGGCCAGCGAAAGCGCCGTGAAATCCGCAATCGAATATTCCCCCACTCTCACTGCCAAACTTTCCGCCCGCAGCCGCTTCTGGCCGCACGCGGCACAAGCTGTCGGCGACATGTATTGCGTCAGCCACTCGCGATAGCCGTCGGAAGTCGATTCTTCTAGGCTGTTTTCCAGAAAATCGACGACGCCCTGGAAATTCAGGCTTTTCGCCGCGCGCCCCTCCGCGTGATTGCCGTACAAAATCAAGTTCTGAGCTTTCCGCGCGAGTTTCTCAAACGGCGTTTCGAGCTCAAACCCGTGCGCCAGCGCCGCGATCTTCAGCGTGCGCTGCAAATACGCAGACCCCGCGCCCGGCCCGAGTCCGCCCTCGAAAAGCGGCTTCGACCAATCGGCGATGATCTTCCCGGGATCGAAATTGAATTTCGCGCCGAGTCCGTGGCATTCGGGGCACGCGCCATACGGCGAATTGAAGCTGAACGAGCGCGGCTCGATTTCCGGCACGGAAATCCCGCAGTCGGCGCACGCGAGTTTCTCCGAATACATGCGCTCTTCGCCGCCGACAATCGCGATCGTCACCAGGCCCGAAGTCAGCTTCGTCGCGGTCTCGATTGACTGCTCCAGCCGCTTCGCGATGCCTTCCTTGATCAGCAGCCGGTCAATCACGATCTCAATCGTGTGATTCCGCCGCCGATCCAGCGCCGGCGGATCGTCGAGGTTCGCCAAATCTCCATCGACGCGCGCGCGTGTGAATCCAGCCTTGGCGAATTTTTCGAACTCCTTCTTGTATTCGCCTTTGCGCCCGCGCACCACCGGCGCGAGCACCATGATGCGATTGTCCGGCTTCAGCGACAGCACCGACTGCACGATCTGCTCGGTCGATTGCCGCGCGATGGGCTTGCCGCAATTCGGGCAATGCGGCGTGCCGATGGAGCTGTAGATCACGCGCAGGTAATCGTAAACTTCTGTAATCGTCCCCACAGTCGACCGCGGCGAACGCGTCGTCGTCTTCTGCTCGATGGCAATCGCCGGCGAAAGCCCCTCGACCGAATCCACCTCCGGCCGCTCCATCTGGTCCAGGAACTGCCGCGCGTAGGCCGAAAGCGATTCGACGTAACGCCGCTGCCCCTCCGCGTAGAGAGTGTCGAACGCCAGCGACGATTTCCCCGAGCCGGAGAGCCCGGTAATCACCGTCAGCGTGTTCCGCGGGATTTCCAGGCTGATGTTTTTCAGGTTGTGTTGTCGCGCGCCGCGAATGACGATTTTTTGCAGTCCCATATGCGTTGGTGGCTTGCCAGGGCCAACATAGGCGCACCCGCCGCTCAGCGCGGAGAATACGCCCAGCTTAATCCACCAACATAGCAGCCCCTGCGCGAACGGGTCAAGCTGGCTGAATCCTCGGCATTGAGTCAGTTCGGCGTATTGGTCAGATCGAGCCCCCATCTACTACGCCGGACGATGACCCATGGGTTGGTAAGCACAGCGGTACTCTTCACTGAAAAGCCCCCGGACGATTGATTACAAATGAAGCTCACTTGTCCCGCGAGTCATAGGGGGCAGTCATCACTGCTTTGCGGGGAGTTTTTACTAGGGCCCGGAGATTTTTACCCGTCGGCAAATTACTAACCCACTGAAATAAAATGGTTTAAGTCTGGCTTCCCGCGTGCCTATATGCTCTGCGTAGGGGGAAGACAAGCCGAGAATCCCTTTAGGGGATTGAGGGCTGGGCCGGCTTCCTTCCCCCGACACCTCTCCCGCCGACCTCCACGAAAACCTACCCTCTAAACGGCGGGGGTGTGTTTAGACCTTTCCGCTCGCCCCATTATTTTTCGCTCACGTCCAGCGCCACCACGAACGAACTTCTGCACAATTCTTTCCCATCGTCTAAAATGTGAGTTGCAATTCTTCGTCAGTTTGGGGCGTGGTCCAATTGGTAGGACGCTGCACTGTTAATGCAGACGGTGTTGGTTCGAATCCAACCGCCCCAGCCAACTTTTCGACCCATTCTTATGCTAATTGAGTTTTGTTGAGGACAGAGTTTTTCCGCGCGATCCACCGGCGAGTTACGCGGGCATGGCAACTCGCCAAACCGCCGTCTTCGTGTTCTAATACCCTCGCACGGTTTTTGAGAGAGCAAATGGCCTTCCCGTCGATTCCAATTCCTTCCGCGCTCGACTCTCGGACACAAGCGTTTCCAGTCCTGGCCGCAGCGCAAATTAGCCGTATTCGTTCGCTTGGCAGATCGAGGCGCGTTGAGAGAGGTGACATTCTCTTCGAACCCGGTGATATGGACGTTCCCTTTTTTGTGCTTCTCTCTGGACGCATGGAGATAGTACAGCCGGACCTCACAGGCGAGCGTCCTGTCGCGACCCACGGTCCAGGCGAGTTCACCGGCGAGATCACTATGATTTCCGGAAAGCGTTGTCTCGTCCGGGGGCGCGTCACGGAGGCCGGTGAATTCCTGGAGCTCGCCGGAGATGGCTTGCGGTTGCTGATAGCACGCGATGCGGAACTCAGTGAAATTTTCATGCGCGCATTTATATTGCGCCGTCTCGAGCTCATCAACCGCGGCCAGGGCAACTTCATTCTCATGGGCTCGCGACATTCGGCACAGACACTGCGGCTGCGCGAATTTCTGAACCGCAACGGCCATCCTTACACCTATGTGGACCTGGAAACCGATAAAACCTCGCAGGAAATCCTCGACCGCTTCGCGGTGAGGGTCGACGAGATTCCTGTCATCATTTGCGTTGGCACCGGCTGCGTTTTCCGCAATCCAACCATTCAGAAGCTAGCGGAGGGCCTCGGTTTTAATGCCGGCATCGATGAGTCGCAGGTGCGCGACTTAGTCATCGTGGGTGCCGGACCGTCCGGGCTTGCAGCAGCGGTCTATGCCGGCTCCGAGGGTCTCGACGTGCTGGTCATCGAAACCGAGGCTCCCGGCGGCCAGGCGGGCTCGAGCTCGAAGATCGAAAATTACCTCGGTTTCCCCACGGGAGTCTCCGGACAGGAGCTCGCGAACCGCGCGATCGTCCAGGCGCAAAAATTCGGCGCAAAAATGATGATTGCCCACGACGTCGTGCAATTGGAATGCGCAAAGCGCCCGTACAAAGTGGTCTTGGACAACGGCACGAAGCTCGCCACCCGCTCGCTGGTCATTGCCACGGGAGCGCAATACAAAAAGCCGGGCATCCTGAATCTCGAAAGATTCGAAGGTCAGGGCGCCTACTACGGCGCGACATTTATGGAGGCGCAACTCTGCGAGCAGGAAGAGGTCATCGTGGTCGGTGGAGGAAATTCCGCCGGCCAAGCCGCTGTGTACTTGTCGCAAACGGCAAGCAAGGTCCACATGCTGGTGCGATCCGGCCAGTTGTCAGACACGATGTCGCGCTATCTGATTCAGCGCATTGAGCAAAATCCGGGGATTGATTTGCGCTACAAGACGGAGATCGTCGCGCTCGAAGGTGAAACTCATCTGGAGCGTGTTGGTTGGCGCGATAACACAACGGGCGAGACTTCCACTCACGATATTCGTCACGTATTCATCATGGCGGGAGCGTCGCCCCGAACCGACTGGCTGCACGGGTGTGTCGCCCTCGACGACAAGGGATTTATTCTGACCGGAAGAGACATTGATGTGGCGAGCGAGAAGCCGGTATGGCCGCTCCAGCGCCCTCCGCAAATGCTGGAAACGAGCCTCCCAGGCGTGTTTGCTGTTGGCGATGTTCGCGCGGGCAATGTGAAACGTGTCGCTTCGGCAGTAGGCGAAGGCGCGATAGCGATCCATCTAGTGCATCGCGTACTCACCGAACTCTAGCACGGCGCGCTAGTCTCTCAGAACCGGGAAGCCTGCTTCCGTCCAGCCGCGCCAGCCACTCACGGTGAAGATATGAGGACAGTTCTGGCCGCCCCCTGTGATCAATTGTCCGGTAACCTGACATATCGCTCAAATCGCTCGCTGGATTACTGAGGGTTCCTAATACGAGAAACGGCTAACTCTAGCTAGCGGGAATGGGGGCAGATATCGAAGACGCTGCGGATCGCACCAACTACCGCCTGCGGTTGCTCAAATGGAATCAAGTGGCCACTGTTGTGCACGACGATTTGCTGACTGTCCGTGGAAAGCCGCGTCAGTTCTTGCTCTAGTTCCACACTGGCTGGAGTGTGGCCAATTCCAGCCGTCAACACGACTAGGGGCTTGTCTCCCAAGTTGCCAGACTCTCGAACTTGCTCAGCACTTTCTGCGGAGGCCAGCTCTTCACCGATCATGGCCTGGACGTGCGGTGGCTTAAGAAGGAGGTAGCGCAATCCCGCATCCATGTGTTCCGGCAAGGGAGTGCGGTCAGTGGCTAGGAAGAACCGGGCTACCCCCAAGTGGAACAAAACTGGATACACACGCGCAAACATCCGGGTCTCCTCGTCTTCTCTCCTCTCAGCAGCAGCCTGAGATGGTGTGGGAATTCGCTGGTCCGCATGCGACGAATCGACCAGAACCATTCCCGCAACCTCATCGGGATAGAGCCCGTTGAACACTCGCACATTGAATCCGCCAAAGGAATGGCCGACCAGAATAAACGGCGGCCGCAAGCCCGCATTTTGAAGCAGCCGGTGCAGTTCTTTCGCTATTTCTCGACTAGTGCGCGGCGTGCGCCCTGGCTCGCTCCAGCCATATCCTGCGCGGTCGTACGAGCACACCTGGGTGAACTTCTGTACACCCGGCTGTACCAAATCCCAACCCATCGCAGGTATTCCCAGGCCGCTGTCGAGGATGACAGGCGGTGCGCCCGTGCCAGTGCAGTGTATGTTCAGCCGGAACCCGCCGACGTCTACCGAACGTCCTTCCTGAGGGAAGCGTCGCGCGTCGTTGTGCTCGCAAATAAGTTCATAGGTAGCGCCCGCGATTGCCGCTGTGCAAACGATCACAATTGTCGCGGCCACAACCCACTTGACGAGGCGCTTCCATCGTTTGATTGTCGATTCGATGATTTCAACCTCTCGTCTCCTGCAATGGATGCATTAGAAATTGCGAAGGGTTGGCAGACGACCAAACAATTAGTACGCGTCTGGAAATTCCCCGCGGCCCGATCGGATGCGTAACTTTAGGTTACCGTACATTCGCGCAAAGAAGGTTTGAGGAAGGAAATCAATCCTCCAAACGCCAGCCATATCGGACAGTATCAGCGGGCGATGTGATTATTGGTTTGCTCCCAAACCACGAGCTATTCGTTGACCGTCGGAAATCCCGCTTCCGTCCAGCCGCGCCAGCCACCGTCCATCGAAATCACGTTCTTGTACCCCATCTTCTGCAAGTTGTCCGCCGCCAGCGCCGACCGAAACCCTCCGCCGCAGTAGAGCACCAGCAGTGCGCTCTTGTCCGGCACGGTTTTCTCGACGTCGCGCTCGATCACGCCCTTGCCCAGATGAATCGCGCCGGGAATGTGCCCTTTCGCCCATTCGTTGTCTTCGCGCGTGTCCACGACAATCATTTTTTCGCCCGCGTCCAGCCGTTTCTTGATATCGCGAAAATCCGCTTCCTTCACGCGCGTCTTCGCGTCGTTGACGATTGCCAGAAACCCCGCAGCATGATGGTGCGCCATTTTCGTTTCCCTCCGATTCCGTTTCCAATCTCGATTCCGCCGAATTATCGCACACCTTCCTGCTCCATATCCCGCCAGTTCGCGCCGATCTTGACGTCCACCACCAGCGGCACGCGCAGCTCATGCACCTTTTCCATCGCCTGCCGCACCATCGGCGTCAACCGCTCCATTTCTTCCTTGGGGCCTTCGAACAGCAGTTCGTCGTGCACCTGCAAAATCATCCGCGACGCAAATTTCCCCTCCGCCAGTTTGCGGTCGATGTCGATCATCGCCAGCTTGATCAAATCCGCCGCCGTACCCTGCAGCGGCGTGTTCATCGCCGTGCGCTCGGCGAAGTTGCGCAGGTTCGGCTGCGGCGAATTGATCTCCGGAATCGGCCGGATGCGCCCAAACATCGTCCGCGTGAATCCGCACTCGCGCGTCTCCGCCACTTGCCGGTCGAGGTATTTCTTCACGCCCTTATATCGCTCGAAGTACGCCGCAATAAATTTCGCCGCCTCTTTTTGGTCGATCTGCAAATTCTGCGCCAATCCAAACGCCGAAAGTCCATAAATGATCCCGAAATTGATCACCTTCGCCGCGCGCCGATGCTCCGGCGTCTGCGCGAATGGCGCGACGCCGAAAACCTCCTGCGCCGTGCGCGAATGAATATCTTCCGCGCGCTGGAACGCCTCCACCAGCATCGGATCCGCGGAAAAATGCGCCAATATCCGCAACTCGATCTGCGAATAATCGGCCGAAAGCAGCACATTGCCTTTTTCCGCTACAAATGCCGCGCGGATTTCCCGTCCTAGCTTCGTTCGCACCGGAATATTCTGCAGATTGGGATTCGATGACGCCAGCCGCCCCGTTGCCGCGCCCGTCTGACTGATTTGCGTGTGCAGGCGGCCCGTCTGCGATGAAATCTGCTCCTGCAGCGCGTCCGCATACGTCGATTTCAGCTTCGCCTGCTCGCGATACTCCATCACCAGCCGCGGCATTTCGTGCAGCGCCGCCAGCTCCGTCAGCACTTCCGCTGCCGTCGACCGCGCTTTCGCTCGCGTCCGCCGCGGCGCCATCAGGCCCAGCCGGTCGTACAGCACTTCCGCGAGCTGCACAGGCGAATTGATGTTGAATTCGAATCCCGCCAGCTCGTAAATCCTCTTTTCCAGCCCGCCGATTTCCTCTTCCAACGTCGCCGAGATTTTCTTCAGCGACTTCGGATCGATGTACACGCCCGCACGTTCCATGCGCGACAGCACAGCGGATAGCGGCAGGTCGATTTTCTCGTAGACGTCCGCCAAGTTTTGTTTTTCGACTTCCGCGCGCAGCTCCGGCGCGAGCCGCATCAGAAAATCCGCATGTTCGCCGGGCGCGCCGGAAAGTGTCACGTTCAATTGCCTCAGCACCGCCTCTGCAAACGCGTGATTCGCCGTCGCTGGCCGCAGCAAATACGAATACAGCATCGTCGCGTGCCGAACTCCCGCCACGCCGCGCTTCGCCGCCTCGGCGTCGCTCAGCCCGAGCAGTTCGAATAATTTCGCGTCGTGCACGATTTTCAACCGCTTCGCATCCGTCATCCAATCGGCAATCGCCGCGAGCGCCGAATCCTTTTCGTCATTCGTGCACACGCGCGCAAATGCCGCGCGATTTGACACTTCAATCGCCCGCACGCGCGCCCCGTACCCTTCCTCGTCCGGATCATTGCTCTCGAGCGCGAGCCAAACCGCAACCTCATCCTTCGCCGGCAGCTTCGCCAAAAATTCCCGCAACTCGCTCGCCGACTCGAAATTCGCATAATCCGTTTCGCCACCCATCGTTATCGCGGGCAGGCTCTTCAGCAGCGACGTAAATCCCATCTCCGCGTAGAATTCGCGCAGCATGGCCACGTCTGGCTCGCGCAGTCGCAGCGTGTCCAGATCCAGCTTCACCGGCGCTTTGGCGTGAATCGTCGCCAGTTCTTTGCTCAACGTCACAAATTTCGCATTGTTTTCCAGCGCCTCGCGATAGCTCGCCCGGCTCACTTCTTTCGCGCGCCGAATCGCTTCCTCCGCGCTCCCGAATTGCTGGATCAGCATTCGCGCGCCAACTTCGCCGATGCCCGGCTTGCGCCGCTCGCCCGGTGCGGGCTTGTCATTCGGATCGCGCGCGCCGGGAATGTTGTCGATCGCGTCGCCCATCAGCGCCATCACGTCCGCGACCTTCAACGGCGGCACGCCCATCAACTCCTCGACTTTCTTCTCGTCGATCACCAGGTCGCCCTTCGACGGATTCAGCATCCGCACCGGCCCGCCCACGAGCTGCATGAAATCCTTGTCTGCCGTCACAATATAAATGTCGAGTTTTTTCTCCGCGCCCTGCCGCGCCAGCGACGCAATCACGTCGTCCGCCTCGAAACCCGCCAGCTCCAGAATCGGCAATCGCATCGCTTCGCAATACTTCCGCACGAACGGCACTTGCACTTTCAAATCGTCCGGCATCGGCGCGCGCTGCGCCTTATATTGATCGAAGAGTTTGTCGCGAAACGTCGGCTCCGGCGTGTCGAACACCACGCCCAAATAATCCGGCGCCAATTCCTTGCTTTCGATCAGCCGCCGCATCATCGTCGCGAAAATGTACGGCACTTTCGTCGGCAGGCCTTTGTGCTCGAAGCGTTCGCCCATGGGCGCGTAGTAGGCGCGAAAGATGTAGCCCATGGCGTCCACCAGAAATAATTTTTTGCGCACTGGAGATGAAGGAGTCATGGACTTCACTGCCGCTCACGGCAGGCGGCTCAGTATAACAAGAGACGCCTCCGCGTGCTGGCGCTGACTCTTGCGCCGCGCAACGCTCAACTCATAGTAGAATTCCAGCAGATCACCTGAGCTAACACCGGAAAGGAATCGCATTCATGCCTGAACCAACGAAAGAAGAACTTCTGGCTCGCATCGCAGAACTCGAACAGCAGGCTGGCTCACGAAAAAAAGGCGCGCTTGAATTTCGCGTCGGCGAAAAGGGTGGCGTCAGCGTCTACGGCCTCGGCCGCTTCCCTGTCACGCTTTATTACGAGCAATGGATTCGCCTTCTCGACAGTGCCCCTGCGCTCCTCAGCTTCCTCGAGGAAAACAAATCCAGTCTCAAGCTGAAGCCCAAGGATTAAGACTGAAGCCGAAAAATTAGCATTGAATCTTTCCCTCGCCGCGCGCCCCGTGCGCATTTTTCTCTTGCGACTCCGCGCCAGTCTCCGCATCTATTGGACGGTGCTCGTTTGCACCCGAGGACATGCCAGGTGACCGTTCCCCACGCGCTGCTCGCTTTCGCGATCGCCGCAGCGCTCCTGACCATCACGCCCGGCCTCGACACCGCCCTCGTTCTACGCACCGCCGCTGTCGAAGGCCCCCGTCGCGCCTGGCTTGCTGGGGCGGGAATCTGCTGCGGGCTTTTCGGTTGGGCTCTTGCGGTCTCGATCGGCCTCGGCGCGCTCCTCGCCGTGTCACACTTCGCCTACAACGCGCTGCGCATCGCCGGCGCCTGCTACCTGATTTACCTCGGCGGGAAAATATTTTTTCGCAAGTCGGCCGCTCTCGCCGAAGCGGGAAATCTCGCATCCGTGCCGGCAAAGGCCACGCTTTCCCGTGAGAGCGCCCCGCATTGGTTCGTCCGTGGCTTCCTGACGAATATCCTGAATCCCAAAGTCGGCGTCTTCTACATCACGTTTCTCCCGCAATTCATTCCCGCTGGCGTTGGAGTCACTTCATTCAGCCTGCTCCTTGCTTCCATCCACGTGGCCGAAGGTATTCTCTGGTTCATTCTGCTCATCTCCGCCACCGGCATGCTGTCGCGTTGGCTGCGCCGTCTTCGCGTCGCCAAGGCCATCGACCGCGTCACCGGCACGGTGCTCGTCGGCTTCGGCGTCGCGCTCGCGCTCGAAAAATCCCGCTGACTCTGCGCCTCGCATTCGCCTGAGCGCATGCCCGGCGTCGCCGGAAATAAGCAACAAATCGCGTGACATTCGTTACTGTATGTCATATAGTGTATACCGAACACTATATGACGCATCATGACGACACCGGCGGCCTCTTCGACAATCTGAAGCTCGAGCTCCGCCGCGGCAGCCTGGTCATCGCCGTCCTGGCCGAATTGCGCCGTGAGCAATACGGCTACACACTTCGCAAAGCTCTCGAAGCCCACGGCATGCCCATCGATGAAAGCACGCTATATCCGCTGCTCAGGCGGCTCGAAAGCCAGGGCCTCCTCGTCAGCCAGTGGCGTGAAGAAGACAAACGCAACAAGCGTTTTTACCGCCTTTCTGACGATGGAAAAGCAATCTTGAAGCAATTGCTCGTCGAATGGAAAGGCATCAATGCGTCGCTGAACGGAATTCTTTAAGGAGCACCGCTATGGAACTTCTTGATCGTTACCTGCAAGCCGTCAAGTTCTGGCTGCCTCGAAAACAGAAGGACGACATCATCGCCGAGCTTTCGGACGATATCCGCTCGGAAATTTCCGAGAAGGAAGCAGAGCTGAGTCGGCCGCTCAATCCATCCGAACTCGAAACGATCTTGAAGAAGCGCGGGCGGCCCATCCTCTTGGCGCAACGCTATCTGCCGCAGCAACAGTTAATCGGCCCGCTGCTCTATCCGATCTACTGGCTCGTTCTGAAGATCTGGGCACTTTGTTATTTGGTGCCGTGGCTCTTGATTTGGGCCGGCATCGAGATTTGGAAAGGAGCCTATCACCATCCGTTCGCCGCGTTATTGAATGGATGGGGATCGTTCTGGCTTCTTCTTCTGAGCGGATTTGCCGCCATCACGATCGTCTTTGCGGTCATTGAGCGAGTCAACGCAAGATCTCAATTTCTTGAAGAATGGGATCCGCGGAAGCTGCCAGCGGTACGCGACCGGCTGCGAATCGGCAGAGGCAATTCCGTCATGCAAGTGGCCGCTGGAATTGTCGCGGTGTTCGGATGGTTCTACATTCCCTACATACCGTTATATTTGCACGGTGCCGTGCATCTCGGTTTTGCTCTGGTCTGGAGGTTCGTGTACTGGGCGGCGGTCTTGCCGCTGACCGTGAGCATCGCGCTCGGCTGCGTCAATTTATTTCGTCCGCGATGGACTGCGCGCCGCGCGCTCATTCAGCTCGCGATTGATGGGGTTCACTTGATCCTGGCTGTGCTTTTGGCCGCGGCGGGAAATTCGGTCAAAGTTTTCATTCAAGGTGTCCCGCCGGTGACCAACGCGCAGATCGAAGTATGGCTTCGCCTGACTCTAGTCGCTAGCTGCGCCATCGCCGCGATTATTCTGCTCATCCAGTGCATTCAGGACGCTGTGCGGATCTCGCGCACCAGGGACTCGGACGGTCATTCGGCGCCTCAGCAGGCGTCCAGTCTCACTTGAGGCGCGCGTTTCAATTGCCGCGCGATGTCCTCGTACTTCGCTTTTCACCGGCGGCTCTTTGCTACCGTTCCTTCACCATCCCAGAACGTACGCAAACACCAGCGGCGCCACGATCGTCGCGTCGGATTCGATGACAAACCTCGGCGTGTTGACCGCCAGCTTGCCCCAGGTGATTTTTTCGTTCGGCACTGCGCCAGAATACGACCCATAACTCGTCGTCGAATCGCTGATCTGGCAGAAATACGCCCACAGCGGCACGTTCTGTCGCCGCAAATCCTGGCTCAGCATGGGCACCACGCAAATCGGAAAATCCCCCGCGATCCCGCCGCCGATTTGAAAAAATCCCAGCGGTGTCCGCGTCGCCGTTTCCATGTACCACCGCGCCAGCTCGATCATGTACTCGACGCCGCCGCGCATTGTCGTCACGTTTTTCACATTGCCTTGAATCGTCTGTCCCGCGAACATGTTGCCGAGCGTCGAGTCTTCCCATCCCGGCACGAACAACGGCAAATTTCTCTCCGCCGCCGCCAGCATCCAACTATCTTTTGGATCGATCTCGTAGTGCTGTTTCAATTTCCCCTTCAGTAAAATCTTGTAGAGGAATTCATGAGGGAAGTACCGCTCGCCCGCGCGGTCCGCCGCCTGCCATTCTTCCATCACGATCCGCTCGATGCGCCGCATCGCTTCTTCTTCCGGAATGCATGTGTCCGTGACGCGATTCAAATGCCGTCCGAGCAGATCCGCCTCTTCTTTCGGGCTCAACTGCCTGTAATGCGGCACCCGCTCGTAGTGGCTGTGCGCCACCAGATTGTAGAGGTCCTCCTCCAGATTCGCACCGGTGCAGCAAATTCCGTGAACCTTGTTCTGCCGGATCATTTCCGCGAGCGAAAGCCCCAGCTCCGCCGTGCTCATCGCTCCGGCGAGCGTCATGAACATTTTTCCACCGCTCGAGACGTGCTTCACGTACGCTTCGGCGGCGTCGATTACCACCGCCGCGTTGAAATGCCGGAAATGTTTTTTCAGGAACGACGAAATCGCGCTCGTCGTCTGCGTTTCCATCACCGTCTGCATGAATCCCCCTTTCGCCCGAGTCTGAGATTCGAACACCCGTCATCCATGGGTGCGTCGATCGCGAACCACAGTCTCGTTTAGAAATAACTGGCGGTGTAGCGCAGGAGACAGAAAAACTTGTGGTGAGAGATATGTGTCTGCGACCAACGCAAATGAAATCCGCGTGTCATTGCAGAAAGAAATAACACACTTCGCGTCCTACTTACTAGCACAAAGCGAAAATATTTTTATTTTTTCTACGTACGCAATTTTTTCGCGCGCCGTGTCATCTTTTTGTTGATCCATTTTGCAAAGCTCAGAACTTTCGCGACGGGATACAGAAAAGACATCGCGTACCAGTAACGCCTTCGCAAAAACCTGCGGCTCAACTTCGTGCTCCAATCTTCCGCCACATTCTCCTTTCCGTGTTTTCTGCGCTCACTGCCTTTGACTGTGAAATACGATTTGCTTACCCTAGGCTTGATGACGCCAATATGTGAGCAGGCTTCAGCGCAGGAATGATCGAACGCACAGAAATCGAACGGCTGGACCTGGTTGCCAGAGCGGAAGCGACCAAGACACTTCTCGTTCGCTCCAGGATACCCATAACTGTTCTTAGCGCCTTCATCGTTCTGCTCGCCTTCGTGTCTGAAGCTTCCTTCTACGAGACGCTAGTTGTGCGGGCTCTCGCGATTCTAGCCGTAGCGACCACGGCAATGCTCTGGATGAACTCGCGTTACTCGCCGCACGCTGTGGCTTTTCTCTTTTTCATGATTCTGGTCGGCGCTTTGTTAGTCGACGATCCAGACAGTCGCACAGCGTTGAGCTTATCCGCGAAGTATGCTGGTTGTGCGATTCTGCTCAGCGCAGGTTACGCATGGGCAACGAATGCAATCCCGTTCGGCACGGCTCAGTCTGAAGAGTTCGACGCAGAGCGCCTCCAAGTGGACGAATGGATTGCTTTGCTGACGGCTCCGAAAGATACTGACCCGCTAGTCGAATTTTCCAAAAGGAGCTTTTGGACTGGACATTGGACGTATCGCCTCTTGGACGCTGGATCTTGTTGGGTGACCGCCAAGTTTAAGACTCGCAACACCACCCGCCTATTGCAGTGCAGAGTGCTCGAGCGAAATGCCGTACGCATGACCGTTCGGCCGGGAGGAGAGCTGGACATTCAAATGGGAAGGACTTCCGTCCCGAGCGTTGAAGTTTCCCCCGAAATGCGCGACTGCCTCTTGAAGTTCCTTCGCAACAGCTAGGCATACAGCAGCTCGTCTTGTCTCTCGAGTGTGATCATCGCTGAAGATTCGCCACAAGCTGCGTTGGCAAATTGCTTGTAGAAGCGTGCAGGCGTATATTGGCGGCGCCCCGGAAGGGAAAAAGAAATTCCGGCGAGTTCGTATGGATCGCGTCGTCGAGGAGGAATCGTGAAGAAAGCTTTGGCGTGCATAGCGGGATTATTGTCGGTGCTGGCCATGCCGATGGCCGCGCAGGCTCCGGGAGTTTCCGATATGTACGCGCAGATCCGCGCGGAAGAGACCAACAATTCCAAAATCATGTGGATCATTCACGAAGTCGCGGATGTCTATGGCCCGCGCCTGACGGGCACGCCGAATCTCAAAGCCGCGGACGACTGGGCGGTGAAAACAATGGCTTCCTGGGGACTCGTGAACACACATCTCGAGCCGTGGACCTTTCAGCCGCCGAGCGCGGCGACGCCCGTGCCCGGCTGGGAAAACATGGAATTGCAGGCGGACGCGGTTTCTCCGTTTCATGGGCAGCTGATGGTCAAGCCGCTCGCTTGGACTCCCAGCACAAAGGGAATCGTAACGGCGCGCGTCGTTCTCATTGACCCTCCTGGATTGGCCGCGCCAACCGGCGGCTTCAATTTCTTCGGAGGCGCGCCCCAGCCGCAGGAACCCAATTGGGCCGCGCCGCCGATGCCGCCTGCCGTGAAACCTGAAGCGCCGAAGCAGCCCACGCAGGCTGAGCTCGATGCGTATTTGAATTCCATCAGAGCCAAAGTCCGCGGAGCGATTGTCTTCGTCGGAAAGCACGTGGAAGTACCGGAGGACATGAATCCCGCGCCGATGCGCCGTCCGGAGGACGAATGGAAATCGCGGTTCAGCTCCACAAATCCGCGTCCCTTTCGATTCCCGCAACAGCCGAGTCTCCCAGAAGGTGAGTTGTCGCGCGCGGAAGTTTCGCGTCAGGTGGACCAGTTTCTTGTGGATAATGGAGCGCTGGTGCGCGTGAATGACGCGGGACGGGCCCACGGCGTGATTGTCGCGCAGCAGAATAGCACCTACGACTGGACCCGCGCTGTGCCCACGCTCATCATGCGCAACGAAGACTACGGCCGCATTTCGCGCATCATGGATGACGGAACGCCAGTGACACTGCGCATCAACATTCAGAACCGCGAATATCCCAGGGGCACGACGGTTTATAACGCCATTGGCGAAATCCCCGGCACCGATAAGAAAGACGAGATCGTAATGCTCGGCGGACACTATGATTCATGGCACGGCGCGACGGGCGCCACGGACAATGGCATCGGCGCGTCAATGATGCTCGAAGCTATGCGGATTCTGGCGGCGCTGCATGTGCAGCCTCGCCGCACCATTCGCGTCGCGTTGTGGAGCGGAGAAGAAGAGGGGCTGCTTGGGTCGCTGGCATACGTGCGGCAGCATTTTGGCAGCTTTGAAAATCAAAAGCCGGAATACGCGACGCTCGACGCATACTTCAATATTGATTCGGGCACGGGGAAGCCGCGAGGCGCTGGCGTTTTTGGGCCGCCGACCGCGGCCGAGATGGTTGGCGACGCGATGAAGCCCTTCGCGGACTGGGGATTCGTGGGAGCGCTGGCATCCGACAGCCGGCGGACGGGCGGGACAGACAGCACTTCGTTCAATAATGCGGGATTGCCGGGAATCGGTTTGGCGCAAGACCCATTTGACTATGGATCATTCACGCACCACACGAACCTCGACACCTACGAACGGATTTATGAGGAAGACGTGAGAGAAGGTGCGGTGGAAATAGCCTCCGCGGTATACGCGCTGGCCATGGCGGACCAGATGGTCCCGCGATTCAAGGATGCGGATATGCCGAAACCTGTGCCGGAGCCCGGACCGGGCACGCAGGCGACAAAAGTGCGGCACGTACCCGCGAACTAGGCGCAAGCCCGCAATTTAACATCGGAGCACGAAGGGTGACGCGACTTTGCCGTTGTGCGTTCCTTCGAGCAGATTTTCTTGCGCGCGGATTTTCTTGCGTGCGTTCTTCTCGCGTCGCGACAAAACGGCGATTTTCGCATTTTTCAATGGCCTGCTCGACCAGGCCAATTCGGACCCAAAAAGTACCCTCCAAAGAGACAAATTGTCTCTTTGGCCTGTTCTAGTACCTTCAGTTCTATGGCGTATAAATCGCCCATTTTCACGCGTTCCGCGATAAACTCCTCTTTCCAGAAACATCCATGGTGGTCTCGGTCCTCGGGCGCGCGTGGAAACACCTGTAACTTCCTGAAGCGGCGGTGCGTAGAACTATATGCAGCCTGGCGATGAAGCTCAGGAAAAAAATCCAGCGCTGATCAGCGTGATTGCCCGCGCTCGCGAGGGCGACGCCGACGCCTGGGCCGAGATTTATCGCGAGCACGCTCCGGCCATTTTTCGTTTTTGCCGGCGCGCGATGCCCTCGCGCGAAGACGCGGAAGACGCCACGTCGGAGGTTTTCATCAAGGTGCGCGGCAAGCTCGATCAATACGATGCGTCGCGGCCATTCAATGCGTGGCTTTATCGCGTCGCGGCAAATCATTGCTGGGACATGCTGCGGCGGCGACGCGTGCGCCAGGATTTGGAAACGGGCGACATTGAATCGATGCCGCTTGAACATCCTGATCCGGGACAGCTTGAACGATTACTCGCGGAAAAGTCGCGCGAAGAAGTTCGCAAAGCGCTCGACGTATTACCGAACCGCACACGCATGGCGCTGACGCTGCGCTATTTCTCCGACATGAGTTACGACGAAATCGCGGAAACGCTCGGCGTGCGCCGCGCGTTTGTGGGCGTATTGCTGCTGCGCGCGCGGCATCAATTGCGAAAAGTTTTAGAAGAAAGCATGAAAGGATTGAAGAGTTCCGCAGCCGGGAGCAAGGCATGAATCACTTCGATGAAATGACGGCGTTTCTGTACCTCGATGGACAGCTCGATCGCTCGCAAGCGGCGGAAACCCTGGCGCACACGAACACCTGCGCAGAATGCCGCGCGCTGCTCGAATCGCTGAAGAAAGAGACTCTCTTTCTGGAACAAAGTTTGCGGGAAAAAGATCCCGTACCCGCGCGCTTTGCGGCGCCGGCGCGAAAATCCAATGTGCCATGGGGTTGGGTGACCGTATTTGGCATGGCCGCGGCGGGAATTTTTACGGTGTGGAACGGGATGGTGGAACCCTTCGAGCAGCAGCTCAATCAAGCCGGGTTCACCGGAGGAAATTTGATGACGATGCTCTTCTTCAGCGGCGCATTCTGGAAGGGATGGCCGAGCGTGGTGAGCTTCCTTGAATTTTTCACGGCGGCAGCGTTTGCGATGTTGATTTTCGTGCTGCTGCAGAGGTACTGGCGGCACAGCCGTGGCGCGACTGTTGGCATGATCCTGGCAAGTATCGCGCCTGTGGTCCTGATCGTGCCGCTGCTGATTTTGCCGCTGCTGCTTGCGCCGAGCGCGCATGCCGGAGAAACAGTCCACGGGCGGCCAAGTTACACGCTGCCCGCGGGACAGACGATCAATACGGATTTGTTTGCATACGCGGACTTCACGCGCATCCAAGGAACCGTGAACGGCGACCTTTACGCGTGGAGCAATGAAGTGGAAGTGAACGGCCACGTGACGGGCGACGTCATCGTGATGGCGCGCGAATTGCGGATCAACGGGCAGGTGGACGGAAACGTTCGCAGTTACGCGCAAACACTGAGCATCGACGGAACAGTGAGCAAGAATGTACTCGCGGCGAATCAGGATTTTGAGATGGGACCGAACGGCAAGATCGGAGGAAGCCTGACGCTCGGCGGCGGAAGCGCGCTGATTTCCGGCAGCGTTGGCCGCGATTTGATGTTCGGAGGAGGAGAAGCAACGATCGACGCCATTGTGGGAGGAGGGATGAGACTGCATTGCGCGGATGCACTTCGCATCGGGCCGCACGCGGATGTTCGCGGGACAACGCAGTATACGGGGCGGCACACGGCGGAAATCGATCCCAGCGCAAAGCTGGCAAGTCCTCTCGCATTCACGCGAATGAAGGAAGGTCCCGATTACACTTCGTGGAGATATTACTGGCATCGAGTGCTGTTCTGGGGCGCGGCGTTTCTGTTTGGGCTGGTGCTGATGCTGTTGCTGCCGCGATTCTTTGGGGAAGGAGTGCAGGCAAGCAAGAAATTCTTGCCGTCGCTCGGGTTGGGAGCAGTGTTCATGATCGCGACGCCAATCGTGGCGGCCATCGTTTGTATCACTGTGGTCGGGCTGGGAGTGGGAATTGCGACTCTCTTGATTTATTTAGTCGCGCTGTATGCCGCGCAGGTGTTCGCTGCGACGCAACTCGGAAACTTCATCCTCGGAGCGAGCGCGGGAACCGGGGCCTTGCTGGGCCGGCTGGCGATCGGACTCGTGATCATTCACGGGCTCGAGATGGTGCCGTATCACGTGGGCGCGATCGCGAAGCTGATCGTTTTGTGGTGGGGCTTGGGCGCGATCACGATCGCGATCTACCATCATTTGCGCCGCGTGACGACATCGCAAGCGCCGCTATCGGCTTAGATATTTGACAGCACACAATTTTCAACCATTATTTCCATGGCTGATTACGGGCCGCGGACGATGACGGCCTGGATGGTCGGGGAACCCACCGTGCCGATGGTGTTGAAGAGAAAACCGCCAACCGAAACCTGCTGATTGACCTGCAAACCACTCAGATTATCCGGCGAGAGATTTTGATAGAGCGTGCCGGAGGTGTTGTTGACTTGCATTTGCAAAATCGTTTGAAGCGGATTGTCGCTATAGATCGCAGGAAGAGGATCGGCCTGACTGCCGATGGTGAAAAGATTCGTCAGGGAATTGGTTGACGTTACAGTGGCGAGAAGTTGGGTTTTCTCAAGCGCAAGAGTATCCGCCGTGAAGGCAAGCGGATTCGTGGTGACTGCGCCATTGACGATGTCGACTTCGACTTCCTGGCCGACCAGAAAATCGCTGAAGGATCCGAATGTGGCGCCGGGCGGCAAACCGAACTGACCGTTATTGATTTCCAGCGTGAGGGTATTGGCGAAATTCACCGTGACGGGCGAGCCCGTGGTAAGAGTGGCGTTCGCCGGAACGGTATTGTGGACGACCAATTGGAGCGAGGGATTTGCGTTATTGATGTTCGCCAGGGAAACGATAGTGCCGCTCACAAGCTGAGTCGCGGGCGCCTGATCGAAATCGACTTCCACCGCTGTGTAACTACCGCTGCCAAGTATAGCCGCATCGACGTTGACGATCTGGCCGACCGCGAGACAACTGAAATTATTCGCAGCGCAGCTGTCACGTAGAAACTCGAAAGCTGTCGCGGATGCACCGCTGGTGTCAACCCCGATGGTAAAGGACTGGCCGGTTGATGCGGTTATGGTGAATTGATCATTGCCGGCATTTACGCTGGTGACCTGGCCATGCACGGAAAAATCGCCAAGGGTGGCGGTGAGTTGCGGATGCTGCGTCACCGCAACGCTGAGGGCGCCAGCCTGAGTGAAATCGATGCCGAGACCCCGCTGAGCCTGCTCAATGATGTCGTTGAGATTGACATCGACTTCAAGCATCGTGCCCTCGGTGGCGGAGGGCGTGACGGTGACGGGTACGGTGATGGTCGAACCGTTGGTAATGGTAGGCGTCAGAATGCAGGAAGCTCCGTTCAGGCAGTTCTGGCCGTTGCCGAGAGGAAACGATACGCCGGTGTCATTCAAAATCGTGATTTGTGGATTGGCGATGGTCAGCACCAAGCTCGTGTAGCTGGTAGCGCCCACAGTCACGACGGGGAAAGCAACGGAATTGGTGAGCAATTGAGTCAGTTCGATGGTCTGGCCGGGCGCGGAGACAAGCGCGACATTGCCGGGCTGCAAAACAGCGCCGGTCAGAGTGACCTCAAACGAGGTGACCCCGATGCCGGAGGTGACGGGCGCGTCGTGGACAGTCAAAATCACGGGGGCGTTTCCGCCGCCCTGATTACCGGTGGTCGGAAAAATGGCGTGACTACACCCCGCCGCAGACCAGAGACAGGCGAGAAACAACGGGAGAAGCCGCAAGTGTTTTATTTGCCTCATGGATTTTCCCCAATCCCTCCTGGAAGAACCGAGACCCACCAGAGGTTATAGTACTTATTTTGACGCATATGGATGGAGCGGCGCGAGGACGATGTTTGGCTTCTATAGATAAAGAGTTAACAAACTGAGCGGGAGTTTGAAAGCTGGGCGTTGGGAATTGCCAATGGCGAATTAATGGCAGCCGCAGGTATGAGGCGTACAGCCACAGGAGCCGGCAGACTCCGGCGAAGAAGCGCTGGCGACCGAGCCGCCGTTGCCTGTTCGCGCAGCGAAAGTCGAAAACTGAATGGTGGAACGACGGCTGCCGCACTTGGGGCATTCGGCGCGGCCGTTCTGTGAGGTGACAATGCGCTCGAAGCGCGCTTTGCATTCGTCGCAGACATATTCGTAGATGGGCATGGCGGCCTCTTTCTATTCCCCCTGCGATTATAACCGAAGGTAGGCATAAAATGCGCGCGCGACGGGCAGAACTGGGCTGGTTCCTTGCGAACTAGTCCTTCAGCGGAATAACCAGGTTGATTTCAATGTCGCGCCGATTATCAAAGCTGGAAATGGTGCGCCGGGCGGATTTGTGGTGCTTGAACTCGGCGTGGATTTGAAAATCGACGTTGGGGTCGAGGCCCGTGAAGCGATAAAGACCGTCGGAGCCGGGGATGTAGGTGCGAACCGTATTGCTGCGCATGTTGCGGAGATAAACGATGCTGCTGGGAATGGGGTTGTCGGCCTTGTCCATCACGCTGCCGTGAACTGTGCGCAATTGAGATTCGCCGCGCTCATCCTGAATGCGCGTGGCAGAAGCTGAAACCGCCAACGCGACCAGAACAAGCGCTACGGAAGGCGCGAACCAATTTGCTCTCAAAAGGCCCTCCTGCGCGAGTGTCGTTGCAAAAAGCCGATGATGGGTGCGCGCATCAGGAATTGGATGCGCGGGAGGCGGGAAAAAGATGCAGGCGATCAGCGGCGCTATTCTGCGCGCGCGCTATCGTCGTCGTCCTCCTCATCATCTTCCTCCACCGAATCATCATCGTCGTCATCCTTGCTGTCTGCCTCGGTCTCTTCTTCCTCATCGTCGTCTTCTTCATCCGAGATGAGGTTGAGACGCACGGGATGAACCTGGACGACCTCAATCTCGACGTCGCACTCGGGGCAGGTCAGGATCTCACCTTCCTCGACCTCGCCTTCGTCCACGTCGATTTCCGCATCGCAATCGGGGCATCTGACCACGTTAGGCTCTCCTTACGCCATTTTGAACCACCGGGGGCGTATTATATAACGTCTGTGTCAAGCAAACATGCCTCGCGAGTGTGGATATGACCGAAGAGAGAGAGTATCCCGATCATCCGGTAGTCGCCGTTGGCGGAGTGGTGATCGCCGATTTGCGCGCGCTATTGATTCGCCGCGGCCAACCCCCGATGGAAGGCCGCTGGTCGATCCCCGGCGGAATTCTGGAATTGGGCGAAACGATTTCCGAAGGAATCGCGCGCGAATTGATGGAGGAAACGGGAGTCGAGGCGAAGCCGCGGGAATTGCTGGAAGTTTATGAGAAGGTTTTTCGAGATGCGAGCGGCCGCGCGCAATACCATTTCGTGATTCTCGATTACCTTTGCGAATGCCGCGGCGGAACGGCGCGAGCGGGCGGCGACGTCACGGCCGTCGCGTGGGCCAGTGAAGATGAGCTTTCGCAATACGAGTTGACGGGGGCGGCGATGCGCGTGATCACGAAAGCGTTTGCGGCCACGCGAGGACGCGCGGCTCACGGATAGTCAGGTTCGCCAAAACTCAGCGGTTTAGCGTTGGAGAAGTGCGCGAGGCAACCCAGCCCAAAATCACCCAAGCAGAAACCCAGTATGGGAAAATGCCATAGAGCGTGTCGGAAGCGGAATGCGAATGACGATCGACGGCTGTGAAGACTTGCAGGCAGAAAAGCACGGTTAGCGCGAGCAGAATCCAGCCGGGCCACGTCACGGGCCGATAGAACCAGCCCCACTGCTTGAACCATGTCATATGCAGCTAAACCTCCTTGATGAAATTCACCGTGCAAAGCATTTACTGCTTCGGCTTTTCTCCACGGTCAATTGATTTGGCCAATGATCCAGACGTTTGCCAGTGCGACGGCCAGGAGCGTTCCCGCGAGCCATAGAATCCAACGACGCCGACGCCACAAATCCCGGAAGGACGATCGCTGGATGAAAACGTCGACACAATACGCTGCGGAGTAAAGGACGTTGGCGAGGGCCGCCAGAACGAAAAGCGCAAGAAGCGGCGCCCACACCGGGATTTGGTGAAAATGCGAGCGAGTGGCGACAGACCAAACGATCACTACGGCCGCGAGAATCAGGTTATATGGGATACGGCGGAGCTCCCAATAACGGATGGCATCGTCGAGAATTCCGCGCAATTCAACGCCCTGCAAGGTTTGAGCAGCCTCTGGTGTGTTCATATGCCACGCTCCGATGTGAGATGAAACAACCCAGGAAGATCTAAAGTGCTCCACTGCTGGAAATTGTTATTGTATGGCCGCGGTCGCGACGGTCATCGGGACGCTGCCAAAACGCCGATCGCGCGCATGGAAATCGCGGACAGCGCTCTCCAAATCGGCGGCGTCGAAATCGGGCCACATGCGCTCGGTGAAATGCAGTTCGGCGTAGGCGCATTCCCAGAGGAGAAAATCGCTGAGCCGCTGCTCTCCTCCGGTGCGAATCAACAAATCCACGTCGGGGGAACCCTCCGGCGCATGGGTCACATCCGCGATGCGCTTCGAAAATTCCTCGTGCGTAACTTCGGTCGCCGAAACCATCCAGCAGGCCGCCTGCAACATGGAATCGCGCGCCGAATAGTCCACGGCGATGCGCAGATGGAGGCCAGCATTCTTGGCGGTGGCGCATTCGACAGTCTCGATGGCGGAAACAAGCGCACTGGGCAGACGATCACGGCGGCCGATGACGCTGATGCGAACATCATGCTCGGCCGCGCGCCGGGCCTCGCTGAAGAAATAGGATTCGAGCAAACCAAAAAGCGCGCCAACCTCGCCGGGCGAGCGCTGCCAATTGTTCGAGGAAAAAGCGAACAAAGTGAGCGTATCGATGCCGAGCCGGGGCGCGACGCGAACAATCCGGCTCACCACTTCGACGCCGGCGCGATGCCCGGCGGAGCGGTGCAAACCGCGCATCTCGGCCCAGCGGCCATTGCCATCCATGACGATGGCGACATGAATCCCCTGCGGAGGAACGATATACAAAATACTTTTTTTCATGAAGTATGAAGGCAAAAAAAATTGCCTGACCTATCCTTCCCGCGTAACGCGAATCAACGCTTCCATATGGTCCAGATAATGCTGCAAAGCCTTGCGTCCTGCCGGCATGAGCCGATACTCCGTCTTCGGCATGCGTCCCGCGAACGATTTTGCGCAGGCGATATAGCCGGCGTCTTCGAGCTTTCGCGCGTGGACGCTCAAATTGCCGTCGCTGGCGCCGACGAGCTTTTTCAATTCGTTGAAACTCAGGGTTGCGTTCACGGCGAGGGCGCTGACGATGCCCAGGCGCGTGCGTTCGTGGATTAGCCGGTCGAGCGAACGGGTGGATTCCTCCGCGGCGCGCCCGCGAACTGCTTCGAACTCGCGACGAACCGATTTCGCTTCTTGCGGCAAGCGTATTGCCGCCGATTTACCCGCCATAGTTCCTCGCAATCACTGCCCCAAACAAGATGTGGAATCCGCCAAAACCAAAACCGAGAAGGATATTGTCCCAGCCGACCGGGCAGAAAAACGCGACCGTGCCGAGAACCATGAAACAAAGCCCCATCAAAGGCACAACGCGAATCGAAAATGCGCCGCCCGTGACGACGCCGGTACCATAGAGAAGAAGCCAAGTGGCGGGAATCGCCGCGATCAGGCCCGCATGGAAGAGAACATAGGTGAGAATCGCGCCGACAAAAAGCGGAGGCACAAAACTGAGCGCGAACTTACGCGCGGGACCGGAAAGAAGAGAATCATTCGCGCGGCGCGCCTTGAGAATGGTGCTCCACCCGGCAATCGCGAGAGCAATGGCAGCTTCCACAAGCCAAACGACGAGCCAGGCGCCGGAGGTTGATTGCTGAGTGGCGACGACGGCAGCGCCGAGGGCCGTGATGCCGATGGCAATTCCGCCCCAGCCGGGGACGGCGGTGAAGGAGCCGGCGCGCTCCATGGTTTCACGAATGAAGCGGAGATTGTCGCGGGCGTGATCGTCGATGGCGACGGGCTGGCGAAGAGGCGAAGGGGAATTCATACGAACACAGGCTAACACAAAGAGAATTTCTGTCAAGTACTTTGTATTGCAAAGTTAAATGCGTTAACTCAATCGGCCGCGATAAGCGGCCACGAATTTTGTTGTTGCGCGCGCCGGTGCGGGACTATCCTTCTCGGTCGTCACACCTGAGGAGGCTTCCCATGAAGCGTATTTTGATTTGCGCGGTCATCGCGGCGCTGGCGCCGCTGGCGGCCCAGGCGCAGGACGCAGCAGCATCAACGAATCCGGTGTCGGATTCGGTGAAGCAGATGGTTGCGCAACACGCCAAGGCCATTATTGCCGCCGCTGATGAAATGCCAGCGGACAAGTACGGCTACAAGCCCACACCGCAGCAGATTACTTTCGGGCATTTGATCATGCACCTGGCGCAGTCCAATACGTTTCTGTGCTCGGCCATCGCCGGGACAAAGGCTCCTGACCAGGGGACTTTGGCGGAGACGGATCCCAAAGACAAGCTGGTGGCGGCGCTAAAGACTTCGTTTGACTACTGCACGGGAGTGTTGGACAAGACAGACGACTCGAAACTCGGCGAAATGATCACGATACGAAACCGGCCGGTTCCTCGCGCCATGATCATGATCACGCTGGTGGCGGATCTTTACGATCACTACAGCGCCGAAGCGGCATACTTGCGGATGAACGGCCTGCTGCCGCCGACGGCGCAACCGAGGAAGTAGCGCAGGACTTCAAATCTCCAGAGGCCGCGCGGCGCGAAATCCGCGTGATTTCTGAGTGCTGTTGTTTTACTCTGCGCCGCCGCGCGGGTAGCGGCCGGCGAGGGCATTCCAACGAATAATCAGGAGGTCCGCGAACATGCGCAGGCTGTCGCGCACGACGTGGACTTTTGTCCTCGGATCGTGCGCCCAGCGGACCGGCACTTCCACGGTTCGCAGGCCATGGCGGCGAGCAAGAAAAAGAATCTCGGGATCGAAGCCGAAATCATCGATTCGCTGCTGCTCGAAAATAATCCGTGATTCGGGCATGGCAAAGACCTTGAAACCGCACTGTGTGTCGTGAAATGGCAAGCCGGTAAACAATCGCATCATCCAGTTAAAGATAATCCCGGCCAACTCCCGCATGCGGGATTGGTGAATTTCGATGAGGCTGCGGTCGATGTCGCGCGAGCCGATGGCGACGTCGGCAGACTCGAGCGCGGCAAGCAATTTGGCGGCCTCGTCGATTGGGGCGGAGAGGTCCGCGTCCGTGAACAATGCGACGCGGCCACGCGCCTCAAGCATGCCGTGACGCACGCTGTATCCCTTGCCGCGATTCCCATTGTTAGAGACCAAGCGCAGGCCGGGGATTTTCTGCTGCCATTCGGCGACGGCGCGCGCGGTACCGTCGGTCGAACCGTCATCGACGACGATGATTTCGGATGAGGGATGATTGCGGTGGAGATACTGCCCAACGCGCTCAAGCGCCGAAGGCAGACGCTCCTCCTCGTTGTACGCGGGGATGACGACGGAGAATTCGGGCCGCGGAGTCATCCGGCAGGGGTGGCCGGCCAGCCATGGCGGCCTTGCAGAGGAACGAACTGGCAGGCAAACAATTGCTCTTCGGTGACACGGCCAGCGGATTTGCGAATGCGCAGAAGCATCTGTCGATCAGCTTGTCCAACCGGAATCAACATGCGGCCGCCTTCCGCGAGCTGCTCGACAAGAGGAGGGGGAATTTGCGGCGCCGCGGCGGCGACGAGGATGGCATCGAAGGGAGCAGCTTCGGGCCAGCCGAGAGTGCCGTCACCGATTTCGACGCGAACATTCTTGTATCCGAGCGTGGCGAGCCTTTCGCGGGCGGCTTCGGCAAGCGAGGCGCGCGCTTCCACGGTGACGACTTCGTGCGATAGCTCCGCCAGAATTGCGGCTTGATAGCCCGAGCCAGCGCCGACTTCCAGGACGCGTTCGCTGCCGCCGAGTTCCAGCGCTTGGGTCATTGCCGCCACCATGTAAGGCTGCGAAATGGTTTGACGTTCGCCGATCACGAGCGGTTCATCATTATAAGCGCGCGCGGCCAACTCGGCGGGCACAAACAGGTGACGCGGCACGCGCTCCATCGCGGCAAGGACGCGCGGGGAGCGAATGCCGCGCCTGCGAATCTGCTCCGCAACCATCAACAGCCGCAACGATTCCCAATCCGCGCCGGTCTCCATGTTTGCCAATTTGCTCCAGCCCGGCTCAGGCAGGCTGGAGATGGCGCTCCCAGGCGCGCGTTGCCAGGATTTCCTCGATCTGGGCAAGCGCGAAATCGATTTCATCGTCGCGATTATAGAAATGAGGCGAGAGGCGCACGCCCGCGCCCGGGCGGTAATCGACCATGATGTTGCGCGCGATGAGCTCGTTTTTCACTTCCTTCGCGTGCGGACATTCGACCGAGACCGTGCCGCCGCGTTCGGAGGAGCCTCGCGGCGAATTCACACGCCATCCACGCTTGAGCGCGCCGGCAATCAATCTCTCCGTTTGTAAAACCGATTTCGCACGGATGCGGTCCACGCCAACTTTGTGAATGATTTCGAGGCCCGGCTGGCAGGCGTAGAGCGCCGGAATTTGCGGCGTGCCATTGAGAAAACGGTAAGAATCCTCGCGCGCTTCGAGTTCGCCGACTTCGAAATCAAACGGCCGCTGATGCGCGAGCCAGCCCGTGAGCGAGGGCGCAAACTTGGTGCGCAAATCGGGCCGAACGTAAAGGTAGGCGACGCCCGGCCCGCCGCAGAGCCATTTGAGCACGCCGCCAACGGCGAAATCAGTTTCGAGTTCGCGAACGTTGACCGGAACGGTTCCGGCGGCCTGAAAACAATCGAGGATGACGTGCGCGCCAACCTTGTGGGCGCGTTCGATGATGGCCCTGGCGTCGACGATGGTCGCGCTGCGAAAGAGGACGTATGAAATCGGGACGAGGAGCGTGGTTTCGTCGATGGCTGCCAGCACGCGATCGAGGGGGATGTGAATTCCGTCCTCGCTCTTGATCAATTCGACGCGAGCGCCGCGGCGGCGCTGCTCCATGTAAAAGTAAACGATGGATGGGAATTCCAAATCGACGAGGACCACTTTGTTACGCGGCTTGGAAAAATCGAAACAGGAGAAAATGACGGCCTGCGTGATCGTGACATTTTGATGCAGCGAAATCTCGCCGGGGCCTGCGCCAATGATGGCCCCAGCCTTGTCGCCGACCGAAACGGCCATGTCCCACCACCCCTCTTCCCAGGCGCGCAGACCGCGAGTGGCCCAGCTCTCGGCGTAGTCGTGAACGCGGTCATAGACCGCGCGCGGCATGGCGCCGAGGGAATTGCTGATCATGTAGGTGGTGGTCTCAAGAATCGGAAACTGGCCGCGCCACTTCAGCAGCTCATCCATGGATATCGTCCTCTCGCGCCTGTAGCTCGCTCCGGCGCGCGGAAACAAAGTAACACACCGTGATGAAGGCAAGCCACGGGAGACCGGCGAGCAGGGTGATTTTCATCCCGGGGATCCACCAGGTTGAAATCATCACGGCGGCGAGCGCGAAGAGCCCGGCGACGGAAGTCCACGCTGAACGAGGCGCAAAGCGCGCGGGCAGCGCGGGTGCGCCCTGGCGCGCGAAATGCCGGCGGAAAAATAGATGCGTCAGAAAGATCAGCATCCAGACGAAAAGGCCGCCGAAAAGCGCCGCGCCGAGCATGTAAATGAAAGCAGTATCTTGAAAACGGAGGTCAAGGACAAGCGCCACGGCCATGCCGATGCTCGAAACCAGCAGCGCAACGAGGGGAGAACCGTGGGCGTTGAGTTTGCAGAGCGCCCGCGGAGCGTAGCCGCCGCGCGAGAGCGAGAAAAGCATGCGCGCGGTCAAATAAAGATCGGTGTTCATACTCGAAAGCGCGGCGGTGAGCACCACGAAATTCATGATCGCCGCGGCCGCGGGAATGCCAACGCTCTGGAAAACGCGCACAAACGGGCTTTCGGCCAGCCCCGCTTGCGTCCAGGGCATGACGCCGATCAGCACGGCCATACCGCCGACATAAAACAGCGCCAGTCGCGCGAGCGTCCAGCGCAGCGCGCGCGGCACAGCGACTTCCGGATTTTTTGCTTCGCCGGAAGCGACGGCAACGACTTCGATGCCGAGGAAACTGAAGATGGCCATGGCGACGCCCAGTCCAACGCCGGTCCAACCATGCGGCAAAAAGCCGCCATGCGCCGTGAAATTGGACACGCCGATGCGCGGAAAGCCGATACCCACGAGCAGCGCCGCGCCAAGGACGAGAAACACGCAAATCGTCGCCACTTTGATAAGGGCGAGCCAATATTCGAAGCGGCCGAAATTTCCAACGCTGCGCGCATTGACGTAAATCAAGGCCGTCGAAAAGGCCACGATCCACAGCCAGCTCGGAATTCGCGGAAACCAGAAGCGGCAGTAAATCGACGCAGCGACCACTTCGCCACCGATGGCGACGGCCTGCGCCAACCAGTAGGAATAGCGCACGGCGTAGCCGGCCCAGGGATGAATGTAAATCTCCGCGTAGACGCCAAACGAGCCGGCGACCGGATGCGCGACGGTCATTTCGCCGAGCGCCCACATGAGCGCCAGGGCAATCAAAGCGCCGCCGACGTAGCTCAGAATTACGCCTGGGCCGGCCAGGCGAATCGAAACAGTGCTGCCTAAGAAAAGTCCCGTGCCGATGGCGCCGCCCAGCGCCAGCATGGAAAGCTGGCGCGAACTGAGCTGACGCCGCAGGCCCCCCTGGCGTGCAAGGACTTCCTCCGCGCTTGTCTTGGTTGGCGTTGGCATCGTGTCCCGGCGAGAATCGGGTCGCCATCGTATCAGACCGGCTCAAATTGCGCCCAGCGGCCTGTTCGTCTACGATGGGCGTCGCTGATCGCCAGCATGCGGAGAGGAAAGGCATGAAGTTGGGATATCGCATTTCTTTGTGGCCCGCGGTTCTGGCCATGTGCGGCCTTGCGACGAGTTGCACCCAGCGTCAGATCCACTCGCCGGACCAACCCGTCACACTGACGATTTCCGCCGCGATCAGCTTGAAGGACCCATTGCAGTCGATCGCGCAAGCATACGAGCAGCAGCACCCTGGCACGCGCGTGGCCTGCAATTTCGGAGGTTCGGGAACGTTGGAGCAGCAAATCGAACAGGGCGCGCCCGTGGATATTTTTATTTCCGCGGCGGAAAAGGAAATGGACGCATTGCAGGATAAACATTTGCTCGTGCCGGGCACGCGCAGGGATCTTCTGGCAAATCGGCTCGTGTTGATCGTGCCGGCGGGCTCGTCGATTGTGCGCAGCTTCGCAGACCTGACAAAACACTCCGTGAGATCGATGGCCATCGGCGAACCGCGTACGGTCCCCGCCGGGGCTTACGCGGAAGAGGTCTTCGAGCACTTGGGCTTGCTGCCTGCGATCCAATCGAAAATCGTGTACGCCAAGGACGTGCGGCAGGTGCTTGCGTACGTCGAGACAGGGAATGCCGACGCCGGCATGGTCTATGCGACCGACGCGCGCATCTCGAATCGCGTACGCGTCGCCGCCACGGCGCCGGAGGATTCTCACGATCCCATTCTGTATCCGGTCGCCGTGCTGAGCATTTCACGGGCTCCCGAGGCGGCGCGCACGCTGCTCGAGGCGCTCGAAGAGTCGCAATCGTTCGCCATGTTCGAAAAATACGGCTTTGCCGCGGCGGGTAACGCGAAGGCTCCAAACTGAGCAGAGGACAGAGATGACGCTCGATCTATCACCGGTGTGGATTTCGCTCGAGACAAGCGTCACGGCCACGGTGATTACGCTAGTGATCGGCACAGCGGTCGCAGTCTGGCGAGCAAATCGCCACGGCGCCGGACCGGCAATCCTCGACGGTTTTTTTCTTCTGCCGCTGGTGCTGCCGCCGACCGTAGTCGGATTTCTCTTGCTGCTGCTATTCGGAAGAAATGGTCCACTCGGACGCTTGCTGCTGCATTTCGGCGCGACGGTCGTCTTTTCCTGGCCGGCGACAGTGATTGCCGCGGCCGTGGTTTCCTTTCCGCTGATGTACTTGAGCGTTCGCGCGGCGCTGGAACAAATCGACCCGCATTTTCTGCAGGCGGCGCGCACGCTCGGCGCTTCCGAATGGCAGGTTTTCCGCCGCGTGGCTTTGCCGCTGGCGAGGCCCGGCATTCTGGCCGGGACGATTCTCGCGTTTGGCCGCGCACTCGGGGAATTCGGCGCCACATTGATGCTCGCTGGCAGCATTCCCGGCCGGACGCAGACAATCCCGATCGCAATCTACTTCGCCGTGGAAGCAGGCGATAACAGGCAAGCCATCGCCTGGTCGTTGATCGATATTTTCATTTCCGTGGCCATGGTCGCGGGAATGTATTACTGGACACATCTGCAAAACTCTCCGCGCGCACGGCTGGCTCGCCGCTGACATGGCGCTTGAAATCCAAATCGAGAAGCAGCTTGGGGACTTCGCGCTCAATGCGCATTTTTCTTGCGGCGATGGGCCGTTGGCCGTGCTCGGCGCTTCTGGCGCCGGAAAAACCATGACACTGCGCTGCATCGCGGGTCTGGAACGCCCCGACAGCGGCCAAATCGTCCTGAATGGGCGCACGCTCTTTGATTCGGCAAAAGGCGTGGATCTTCCGAGCCGCAAGCGGCGCATTGGTTTTGTGTTTCAGAATTACGCGCTCTTTCCGCATCTAACCGCCGCTGAAAATGTGGCGTTCGGTCTCGGCAGCGCTGGCGATTCGGAGCGCCGTTCGCGCGTCGCCAAACAAATTGCACAGATGCACATCGAGGACCTTGCAAATCGGTTCCCGCGCGAGCTTTCCGGCGGCGAGCAGCAGCGCGTCGCGCTCGCTCGAGCGCTAGCCATCGAGCCGGAGGCGCTCCTGCTGGACGAGCCGCTCGCGGCGCTGGACACGCACCTTCGCAGCCAGATCGAAGCGCAGCTCATCGATACGCTGGCGCGGTTTCGCGGACCCGCGCTTTTCGTGACGCACAATGTGGAAGAGGCTTACCGCATTGCGGAGAATTTCGTGGTTCTTTCGAAAGGACACGTCGCGGCCAGCGGACCCAAAGAGGAAATTTTCCGGCGACCGCCAAGCCTGGAAGTCGCGCTCCTCACGGGGCTGAAGAATTACTCGCGCGCGCAATCAATTTCGTCGACGCGCGTCGAGGCGCTCGATTGGCAATGCATGCTCGATGCGGCCGAGCCACTGGCAGTGCCCGCCGCCTACGCGGGCATCCGCGCTCATCACGTGGATTTTCTCGAGGCGACACCAGGCGATCCAGCGGAAACAAACACGTTTCCCTGCTGGCTGGTGCGCGCAAGCGAGACACCCTTTCGCATCACGTTATATCTGCGCCTGCACACGCCGCCCGGGGCCGGCAGCGCGAACGATCCTGCAGCGCATCATTTGCAGGCAGAAGTCTTCAAGGAAAAATGGCTGCGCTTCAAGGACCGGCCGCAACCTTGGCACGTCCGGCTCGCCCCCGAGTCTGTTTTTTTCATGGCCAAATAACTTCCTGCTGCGTGGCAAGAGATTGAAAAAGGCGGCAGGGACATCTTCTACTTGAAATGCTTCGTGAACTTAACGTTGATGCCGAAGATGCCGTTGATATCGCGGAGGGCAACGATGGAAATGTCACGGCGAATGGCGTAGTCGACTTCGATGACTTGCTGCTGATTGGAATTTGCGTTTGTGCTATAGGTGACGCTCAAATCGTGGGTGACTTGCTTTTGAATGGTAACGCGCGCGGCAGTGCTTTGCTCCACGCCGCTGGTCGCCAGGCTGCTTGCCAGAAACGGATCGACGCGGAAATTGGTGACGCCAAAGAGCTTCTCGATCGGGCCGCCGAGCTGACTTGAAATCGCTTCGGAAAGCAGCGCCGTGGCGCCAAAATTTTGCGCTTGCGTGGAAGACGCGGTCATGAAAGCACTCTGTTCGCCGGGGGTGCCCAGCGCAAGCAAACTTACTATGTCGGTAGCTGGAAGCGGGGGATCCGAGCGGTAAGCGAGTTGCATGCGGCTGGCCGGTCCCGTGAAATCGAGAGTGATTTCATAGGGATTTATAGTGGCTGCGGCTTCGATATTGAGCACAGGGTCGAAGCGGAAAGGGTTCGAGAAATTGATGTCGCCGCGCGTCAAATGATAAGTGTTGCCGTGAAATGCCATGTCGCCGGTGAGAAGATGGATGCTGCCGAGTACAACCGGATGCTCCCAGGTGCCGCGAATGCGGACGGTGCCCTCCGCGGTGAAGTGCGCGCCCGACCAATCGATGCGCATGCCGGAGCTGGCGGTAGCGCCAATGTCAAACTGGAGGTTGCGCAAGTAAGCGGAAGCAATCGCAGGACCTGTGAGAGAAGACGAACTCTGCGCCACAACCAGCATGGAAGCGAGGTCGACGTTCTGGCCGAAAACAACACGCTGAACGGTCACGTCGCCGGAAAGAAGCGCCGCCTTGGTGGTACCGCTGAATTGAATGGCTCCGTCCAGCAACCAGCTCATTCCTTCCGGATAACGGATGCGCACGCGGTTGGCGGACGCATTCACTTCGTAGTGCATCGGGGATTCGCCATAACCGACCGAGCCAGACATCTTCAGGTCGCCGCCACCCGCTTGGGCCGTCACATTGTCGAAGACCAGGCGGTTGCGGTCGAACACGACGCTACCATTCAAGTTGCTCAAGCCCGCCGGAAAATCGCCATAGTGTGCCGACGCGTTCTCAACTTTCGCCTGGCCGACAATCTGAGGGTTCGAGAGGGTTCCGGTAATCGAAGCATTCAATTGCGTCGCTCCTCGCGCATTCAGATCCGGAAATAATGCCGATGCCAGTCGTAGGTTGATTGCTCCAGAGATTTTCAGATTGAGGGCCTTGGATCCAGTTAACAGCGCATCGCCGGACAACTGAAAATTCGTGTCCGGGCCGCTCAACGTGGCCTGCTCGATGCGAACCTCGCTCTCACGGTAGGTCAGACGGATGGGCCCCTCGTTTTGCAGTTTCACGTATTCATAGTCGAAAGAGAGGCGCGATAGATTTGCCTGCATCACGAGGGAATCCGGCTGGCGTGCATTCCCGGAAATCGTGAATTTACCATCGCCGCTGCTGTGCCCCGTCAGATTGGCCAGGTGCAAACCCGCTACGATGAAGGGATCGAGGTCGATTTGCGCCACGGTCATTGAACCAGTGAGCGGATAGGCTCCCGAGAGCACGACGCGGAGGTTCGCCTGAAGCTTTCCGGCAGTCTTCGTGGATTGAATGTCCAGAGTCGCGACATGGCCATCGGAATCAAGCTTCCCAGCGAAGCTGTCCAGAATCTCGGAACCGAATTGCAGGTTTATCAATTGCATCGCGCCGTGCGCTTGCGGAGCCGTGATCGGCCCATCGCCGGCCAAATTGAAATCCAATTGGCCGCCGACGGGTAAGACCTTGAATTGGAGAGACGGGAACTTGTCCAGGGGTATCGCCGAACCCATGAGCTGAAAATTGATCTGTTGCGTCGATGGGCGGTAATTCAAGCTGCCGGTAACTTTTCCTGTATCTCGATCCAGTTCCGCATTGATGATGCGGACCTGATCGTGCCTCAGGCGAAGTTGACCTATGGCGTGATCGATGCGGACGCCGTAAGCGGTAATTTGCTCCAACTCGAAATCCCCATCGAGAATGGGATCGCCGCGCGTGCCGCTGCCATGAAAATCCGCAGTGGCCAGCGCGTGGGCCGGATAGGAGACACCGAACATCGCTTGCAAATCATCCGTCGAGGCGCGGTCGAGATGCGCAGTGAGACTCCAGGCCCCGTTCTTGCGGAAATCCCATTTGCCATCCAGACCGAGAGTCAAATCGAGTGTGGCCGAGGAGGAGCCGCGTCGCACGGCAGCTTGGATCAACTGAAACTCATCTGGCGAATAAGACATCCGGCCGGCGATGTCAGCCCAATAGAGCTTGCCGTAGTGAGCATCCAGAGCGTGAAACGATCCGGCAAACGCCGGCCCGGTAATCGGCCCCGAGAGCTCGCCTTTCCAATCGGCGGCGCCCGTGATGGTTTCCGGTTCAGGCGGATTGCCGCGAAGATCGTTGATGAAATCCTGCCAGTCGGCAATGCGATCCGTATGGAGATTGACATTCAAAGCCGATTTTCTCTTGGCGATGGCTCCGTCGAAAGCAATGCGACTGCTGGGCGTGGCAATTGTGCTCGACGAGAGAATCGCCGAGTCACGATTCATCGCATAGTCGAAATTGATGTGCGCCGTGATCGGATGTTTACCAGGCGCGGCGTGCGCCGGCGACCAAAGCGAGACGCCGTGCGTTGCCAGCTCCTTGAAGTCGTGCGTCCAAGTCAAAACAGCGTCCGTGTCCGCGGTGCCGTCCCAATGCAAAGTGTTGACCGGCATCTCATCATTATCGACCGCGGCCAGGACTTGCGCGAGGCTTGCGCCAGTGAATTGCGCGGTGGTGCGAAATTTCAGGCCGTGAAATTCCATGTCGAGACGGCCTTTCGCGTTGCCGCCAAGCGCTCTGGCTTCAAAGGCCGGCAGTGTGAGGTGATTATTGGCAACGTCAAAGTCGCTCCAGCTTTCGATGCCTCCGGCATGAAACCAGTGAAATTTCAGCGCGATGCCGTCCGCGAGATAATGCCCGGACATGCGAAGCTGACTGTTCGCATAGTTGGCGTTTCCGGTGAACTGAACGCGGCCATCGGGCATCGCGGGCTTGCGCAAAATCAGGCGCAAATCCGGGAGCCAAACATCACCGCGATAATGAAAGTTGGCCGCGAAAGGCTTGAAATCCGGCATTTCACCGTAGGCATCCAGTTGCGTGTTGGGCAATTTCAAATGGAAATCGTCGATCGAAAAGGCGTTACGGCTCAGCGTAAAACGCGTGGCCAAGTCCATGCGGAAGGGCAGAAATCGCCGGGCAGCGATCTCGACTTGCTTCCAGCCAAGTTGCCCGATGTAAGCGTCGTTGCCCGTCTGCCGTGCTTCATAATTCATCACAAACTGAAAATCCTTTCCTTGGGCGTCCAGAGGAATTCGAGCATCGTTGAACATCATGAAGCCATCGGTGACCTTCAGATTGGCGATCTGCAGATTGAAAAGCTGCTCGCGCCAGGGTTTGCTCGGACGGCGCGGAGGCGGCACAGGGAGGTTGCTCTCTCCGTTTTCGCCGATTCGAATGAAAATCGAGGGCTGGACGAGCTCCAGATCGCTCAGCGAGACTTTCTTCTCGAAGAGAGAAATGATGTGAACGCCGACGCGGATCTGATCCGCGTGAACGAAGGGCGGCAAGCCGGCGCCTTCACGGCCGTGCAGAGTCAAATCATCGAATTCCACGCGCAGACCGCGCAAACTGAAATGGAACGCGCCGAGCTCAACGCGGGCGCCGGTGCTGCTCTCGATTCTTTGCAGAACGTACGAACGAGCCCATTTCTCAGCTAGTCCGGTCTCCATGATTACCGTAATCACTGCGGCGAGGGCTGCGGCGAGGAGAAGGCAAACGAAAAGAATGCGGACGACTACGCGTTTCATCCGCCCCCTCCCGGGGGCTGGATGACGATACGAAGCCTGGCCTTGGCCTCTTCAAGCCACTGCGCGGCTTTTTTATTGATCTCCTCCTGCGTGAGCAGTTGGCGAATCGACGCATTCACCTGGTCGAGTGGCGGAACGGCGAGCCCGCGCTTTTGAAGCTGCGGCGCCAGTTCCTTCTGATAGTAGGTTTGAATCTCGGCAGAAGTAACTTGAGCGGCAGCGTGAAATTTGTAATCGATGTAACGAACATAATAAAGCTGGCGCTCAAGAATGGAACGCACCTGATCCTGGGTCAGGCCCACCTGGGCCAAACGAGCCTGGAACTGCTGCGGGGACGGAAATTGCTTTACCAGGGTCTGGAACTCCTTCGTCACTTCTGCGGATGTGGGATGTGGAAAAGTTGCCGTCGCGGCCTCGGTGCGCACGATCCACTGATTGACCAGATCCTCGACGACCGCTGAACGGCTTTGCTCCTCACCGTCAATCAGTCGCTGATAGGATTCGAGTTGCCGGACCTCACTGTCCGTGACGACATCGTTTCCGACGCGCGCGGCGATGCCGTCAATAAGCGTTTCCTGTGCGCCAGGCACGACAGCGGAGGATGCCGCCTGCGTGTTGGCGCTCGACGAACTCTGCGCAAGCGCGGGGAGAGCCAAAGAAAGCAGCAAAATAATGATTGCCGTCAAATTTCTCATTAGAATATCGACCCTATATTGAAGAAAAATTGGAAGTGAGGCAATTGTGAGATCTGAGGCAGGTTCGTAGTCGTATTCAGCGACTGAAACGATGCCGGATTGATTTGGTATGCCAAATCGAGACGCACGGGCCCAATGGGGGTGCCATAACGAAAACCGAAGCCGACGGTATGCGAGAAATAATTCAAATTGGGACACTCCGACTGCAGCAGCGTCGTCCCGGGCTGGCATCCTGATGGCGGCGGCAATGGAGTATACCGCAAGGACATGTGGTGGATGTCAGTAAAAACATTACCGGCATCGTAGAAAAGCGTGCCTCCCAGGCGGCTGCCGATCAGGGGCAGGTGCATCGGGAACCGCAGTTCCTGATTGAGGCTCAGCATTGCTAATCCGCCGACAGGAAAACCGGTCGTGGGGTCGCGCGGACCCGCCTGATTAAGTGCAAAGCCACGAATGCTGGTGCCGCCGCCAGCAAAGAACCGCTCGGGAAGAGGAATATCGTCCTCTGCGCTGCCATTGAATGGTTCCTCGATTCCAAACGTGGTCGAGCGCGCAAAGATCAGCGATTTGCCGATCGGCGTAAACGTGGAATTCTGCGCGGACACGCGCAGGAAAGTCGCCGTGCCTCCAAGCGAGCGCGTCGCGACACTGGTATCGAGCGTATTGAAGGTGCCATGAGTTGCGTCGGCGGGATTATTTCGCCGGTCACGAATCCACGTTACGCCAAAGCCGGAAACCTTGGTTGGCTGACTGAACAGGGGGACTTCCTCAACGGACACCTGCAAATTGCTCGCTGTGACATGGCGATAGAAATACTGATAAATCATCGACGTGGTCGAGGACAGATTCTCGACGATCTCGGCGCTGCCTTCGTAGCGCGTGGCCGTGAAAGTATTGACGTAGCTCGCCTTGTCAGCAAAGCCAGTAATGATCAAGTTCAACGACGGATACGTAAGAAAATTCGGCGCCGTATAGCTCAAGAGCCCTTGATACTCGAGCGTGCTGCCCCGGAGCTTGAGCGAAATCGTGTGCGCCCGGCCGCCGACGTTGATTCTCGATACTTCAAAAATTCCGAGCGGGCTGGCATTGAGCGTGGTCTGCGTGGCGTTGGTGGTCGAGGCCAGCCGTTGCGCCTCGAAGCCGAACCCGTAGCTCAGCGTATAACGCTTGCCTTCCTCGACGGCCACAACGACGTTCTTATCCGGATAATCCCCGTCGGGATTCTGTGGCGCGACTTGCACGCGATCAAAAATGGCCAAATTGTACAGCCTCTCCTGCGTTGCGATGACGTCCCCTTCCCTCAGCGGCCCCCCAGGCTTGACGCTCACCTGGCGGCGGATGATTCCCGGACGGGTGTATTGGTAACCAGCCAGCAGCACTTGGCTCACGTCGACGCGCTGGCCCTCACTAATGTCGTAGACAAGTCCGACACGATCGGTGCCAATCGGCGTCGCCTTCACTTCGAATTGTGCGTTAGGAAAGCCCTGATCGAAATAGTACGCGAGGACATTGTCCCTGTCCGAAGTGACATTGACCTCCGAGTACGGTTCGCCAGCGGTGGACCCGATGACGGTGAGCAGTTGTTTGGACGTCAGGGCATGATTTCCTTCCAACTGAAGGCTGGCTACGTGCGTTTGCTGCCCTTCGGTAATGTGAAAAACGACGAAAAGACTGCCTTCCTTGCCCTGGTAGTCGTCCTTCACCTCAGGTTGCACCTGAGACTGCAGGAACCCGTTTGAGAGATAGAGGCCGTGGATGGAATCGGCATCGGTCCGGACCATGGCCTGGCTGAAACGGCCGCGCGAACCAAAACTCCGAGGCTGAATCTGTAGGCGGCTCTTCAGCAGTTCCGTGCTGAAGTATTTATTTCCGTCGAGCTCGATTCCGACCAGGTGGTGGCGAATCCCAAGGTTGATGGTGAATTCGATAATTTCCGCCTGCGAGCTCGGATCAACATGCGTGGTGTACTTCACTGTGGAATCGAAATAGGCTTTTTTCTGGAGCATGTCGCGAATGTTCCGCAGACCTTCTTCGAGAAGGTCCGGATCGACATCGCCCTCCTCGTAAATCGGGACAAGCTTGCGTATCTGCGCAGGTGAAATCTTCGCGCCGATCACATCGACGCGGACCCGAGGGCCAGCGGTCACGTCCAAAGTAATGGGCAGCGTGCGTGTGTTCGGATCATAGTCGCCACGGCGGGCCGCGACGCGCGCGCCAAGGTAGCCTTCCGCAACCAGATGATTTCGCAAACGCTCGACGCTGTGATCGATTCTTTCTGCGGTGATGGCGATGCCCTTGGACAACTTCGCTTGCTTGAGCAATTGCGCCCCGGTGAATGGCGTCTGATTATTGATGCCCACGGAAGATACTTTTGCGCGCGGACCAGGATCGACGTCGACCGTGATATCCATCTCCTGCGTTCCCGGATGCTTGGCCAGGCCATAGTGAGAGCGGGCTTCGTAGAAGCCATCGTCGTGCATCGTCTGGCTCAGGCGCTGCAAACCGTCTTCGAGCGCGGAAAGCTGGAATGGCTCGCCGAGTGGCATGCGCAGCGCCGCCAGGGCAGTCGCTTCATTCGGTGGCTCTTTCAGTCCGGTTACTCGAACGACGTTGTTGTAATAATTCCGTGTAACGATGAAATCGATGTGCAGACCGTCGGCTTCCGCCATCGCGCGTGTGCGCACGTCGGAAAAAAGGCCTGTTTGGTTCAGCTCGCGCAAGCTTTGCTGCTCTGCATCAATGTGAAACGGAGCATTCGGCTTGAGTGAAAGCGGGCCGATTTTTTCAGGAATGGGATTTCCCGCTGCATCCACGACGCGGACGGATGCAATGATCTTGCCTTCGAGCGACGATCCCTGCGGCCATGCTCTCCGGGGCGCTGAGAAGCTTGCCAGCGCGAATGCCAGGGTCAGCAGAGTGAACGCACGAAGGCGGAAGAATTTTGTGCCAAGCGCCGCTCTGCCTCTCCATGTCATCCTCAGACGTGCTCCCAGCAAGGTTAGCACACCCGCGATTCTCCTCGTTTTCAAAAAGGGCGATATGATGTGAGCCTTGTTACTCGGAGAAATTGTGGACGCGAAGCGATTCGACAAGTATTCCCGCCAGATTCTCTTTGCCGGAATCGGCGAAGACGGCCAGGAGAAGATGCTTCAATCAAGCGCCGTGCTCGTTGGCTGCGGCGCGCTCGGGACCGTGGCCGCCAATCTTCTCGTCCGCGCGGGGATCGGCAAGCTGCAGATCATCGACCGCGACTTTGTCGAGCCCTCGAATCTTCAGCGCCAAACGCTTTTCGAAGAGTCCGATGCGCTCGAATCGCTGCCAAAAGCCATTGCCGCCGAGCGCCGCCTGCGCGCCATTAATTCGGATGCGCGGATCGAAGGCATCGTCAGCGATTTGAATTCCAAGAACGCCCTCGAATTGCTTTCGGGCTTTCCACTCATCCTTGACGGCACGGACAATTTCGAAACGCGCTTGCTGATCAATGATGCAGCCATTTCGCTCGGCGTTACCTGGATTTACGCAGCTGCGGTGGCAAGCTACGGGCTAACGCTGACCATCCGCCCCGGAGAAACCGCGTGCCTTGCGTGCCTTCTTGAGCCGGATGGCAAAGCGAATGGCTTCGGAATCGAGGAAACGTGCGATACGGCTGGCATTCTCAATAGTGCCGCGAGCGTGATTGCATCCATCGAAGCCGCCGAAGCAACAAAGCTGCTTGCCGGAAGACCCGAGGCGCTGCATGGGCGGCTAATTTCCTGCGACGTCTGGAGCGGGCGGTTCCAATCGATTCGCGTTGCAAGAAATCCGGAATGCCGCGCATGCGTCCGCCACGAATTTGGGTATCTTGAAGGCGATGCGCAGCCTCACGTCACCATGTGCGGCCGTGATTCCGTTCAGATTCACGAGCGCGGCCGGCGATTGGACCTTGCCATCCTCGGCGAGCGGCTGCAACGCACGCTTTCCGACGTCCGCCGCAACGAATTCCTGCTGCGGTTTCGTGTCCCGCCGTATGACGTGACGGTTTTCCCGGACGGCCGCGCGGTTATCAAAGGCACGCGCGATCCGGCCGTGGCACGATCGCTTTATGCCCGTTACATTGGCGCGTAAGGGAAATGGCCGAATCGTTTCTTAACCGATGCGGCGTTCGGTTTCCTGGCGAGTGGCGATGCGCTCGACGTTTTCGCGGCAGTTCATCAAGGTGAGGAATGTGCTGAGGATACGCGCCTTGGTTTCGTCGGTGAGCGTTGGCCCGCCGGTGGCGAGCAGTGCGAGCTTCTGGCCATGTTCGGCGATGTAACGCTTCATTTCCGCGAAACGTTCGCGTGTGCTGGAACCGATCGCGGTTTCGCGGCGCATTTGCATGCATTCATTTTCAAGCTCGAGCGTGAAATGCAAAATGCACCGGCGATGCGATTCCAGTTCCGGCGGGACTCGCGTCTTGCAACCGGTTACTTCGCAATTCACAAGCATGTCGTCCCAAGGCTTTCCGGGGGCCCCTGCAAACGGCGTGGAAGGAACGCACCCAACATACACGAATTTTGTAGCACCACGCGACATCAAAATCCAGCATCGGGACGGCTTGCGCGTCCAATCGTGCAAGCCCGCCGGCGGCATCAGCCCCGCCTTCCCGAACTGCTTTTTCTTTCACATTCGCTATGCTAGACTATCGCGGCAAGGGCAACATCTGCTCCTGCCAGTTTCTTCTGCGAGGCAATCTGGATGTCCGGACATTCGAAGTGGGCGACGATCAAGCATAAGAAGGCCGCGACGGACGCGCGCCGCGGGAAGATATTCACCAAGATCATTCGCGAAATCATGATCGCCGCACGTTCGGGCGGAGCGGATGCGAATACGAACCCGCGCCTGCGAACCGCCATTCTGGCCGCGAAAAACGAAAACATGCCCAATGACAATATCGAACGCGCTATTCTGCGCGGGTCGGGCCAGATGGAGGGCGAAACTCTCGATGAAGTGACGTTCGAGGGCTACGGCCCGGGCGGCGTCGGGATGCTGGTGCAGGTGGTCACCAGCAATCGCAACCGCATCGTGAGCGAGATACGGCATCTGCTGGCCAAACACGGCGGCAACATGGCGGAAAACGGCGCAGTGGGCTGGATGTTCCATCGCAAGGGCGACATCACGATTCCAAAAGAGGCCGCCAACGAAGAGAAAATGATGAGTATTGTCCTCGACGCGGGGGCCGAAGATCTGAAGGACGATGGATCTTTCTGGGAAGTTGTGACTCCGCCGGAAGAGTTTGAAAAAGTCCGCGAGGCGCTGACGGCTGCGGGAATTAATCCTGCATCGGCCGAGGTCGCGTGGGTGCCACAGAATTACGTCAAGCTCACGGGCGCGCAGGCGCAGCAAATGCTGCGAATGGTGGAAGCGCTGGAAGAACACGACGACGTGCAGCACGTCTACGCCAACTTTGACATCGACGAGAAGGAAATTCAGGCGGCAGTAGCCAGCTAGCCCTGTTGCGAATTACGGTTTCCAGATTCTTTCGCGCATAGTGTCCTTCGCGCGGCGCTCCCTGAAAAAATCGCTACCGGTAGATTTTCGTCTGCGCGTAGACTGAGCCGGGATACTGCGACCTCATCATGCCAGTGAACATCTCGGCTACGCGCAAGTCGTTTCGTGTTCTGGGTCTCGACCCGGCACTGGCCGGGGCCACAGGCTACGGCGTGATCGAGCTGGAGGGCGAGGCGGCGCGGATGCTGCGCTTTGGCGCAATGCGGTTTCCCGCGCGCGCGGACCTTGCGTCGCGGCTGCGCGAAATTCATCAGATGGTGGCGCAATTGGTGGAAGAATTTGCTCCGGACGCCGTTGCAGTCGAATCTGTGTTCACGGCTCTGAATATGCGCACGGCCCTGAAACTGGCCGAGGTTCGCGGCGTGATCCTGCTCGCCGCCGCGCAGGCCGACGTTCCCGCGCACAGTTATTCGCCGCGGGAAGTGAAGGCCAGCATCACCGGGTACGGTGCAGCTTCGAAACAGCAAATGCAACAAATGGTGAAAATGCAGCTCGGCTTATGCGAAGTCCCCGAGCCAGCCGACGCGGCTGACGCCCTGGCCGTGGCTCTTTGCCACGCGCACGCAGCGAAAGTTCAGGAGCGGTATTCGCGAAACATGATATTGAATCAGGCAACGGTCCGAACCCGTGCCATATCGCGCAGCCATTTTCCGGCCGCGCGCATCCCAATCCCTCGATGAAACGCTGCAATATTCAGAGGACATTTCTCGCGACCCTCCTTTTTGCATTTCTTGTTCCGGCCGTCGCGCATGCACAAGAGAACGATCCTGGGGCCGCCGCCACTCATTCGGCGACACTGACATTTCGCAAGGTCTTCAAATCCAGCTATCCCGAATTCGTCGAAATCAAGGTGAATGCCGACGGATCGGGCACATGGGACATTCGCCAGCTCGACGATGCAGCAAGCCCGCAGCCGCTCCAAATCAGTCAACCGCTCACGCGCAAAATGTTTGATCTCGCGGCGCAACTGCATGACTTTCAGGGAGTGAACCTGGAAGTGCGCCGGCGCATCGCCGACCTCGGCCAGAAGACCTTTCGCTATCAAAACGGCGCGGAAGTTCACGAAGTGAATTTCAATTACACGCTCAATAGCACCGCGGAACAGCTTCTTGCGATCTTTGAAGGACTGCAGCGGCAGGAAGTCGACTTCAGCGATTTGGAACGCACCCTGCGATACGACCATCTGGGCGTCAACGAGATAATCAATCGCATACAGAACGATGTGAAGAGCAAACTTCTGCCAGAGCCGGAGGCTCTGCTGCCGGTGCTCGATCAGGTTGCGGGCGATTCGGATCTACTCGACATTGCCCGGCAGAGCGCGCGTGCCATCGCCGAGCGAATCCGCAACAGCCACTAATCCGTCCAGACAGATTGCTGGCATATGACGCGGAATAAATTTACTTGACGGAGACGTGCCGCCGCAGGAGCATGTAAGAAATGAGTCTGCGCAACCGCTCAATGTGGAGCAACGTCTAACGTCACGAGATTCCCCGAAAGGGGGTGCGCCATGCGGCGTTTAGCCTACGGTTTCTTGCTTTTCAGCCTTATCGGCTTCTTACTCACCAGCTCGATCCAGGCAGCTCGCGCTTCCGATCTCAGCTACGCACGCATTGTGCGCGTGAGTCTTGTCAGCGGCGACGTGCAGGTTTCCCTTCCCGGACATCCGAAATGGGAGGCCGCACTGCAGAATATGCCGGTCACGCAGGGCGTGACAGTGGGCACAAATGATGGCGTGGCCGAGGTGCAGTTCGAAGACGGCACCACGGCCTGGATCGATGAAAACACCCTTGTGCAATTTACGGAACTGGCTCTGGCGGATGGCGGCCGCATTACGAAATTGACGCTTGCGCAGGGCACAGTCAGCGTTTATGCCGCGCCGAAAAGCGCCGACTCTTTCACAGTTACAGCCGGAAAACAGACGATCACGGTTGCAAAGCACTCATTGTTTCGCGCGGACGCGTTCCGCGACGGCGTCTCGGTGAGCGTGCTGCAGGGCCAAGTGCAGGTTAGCAGCGGCAATGCTGGAATGCAGATTCTGGCAAAGGGCAAGACGCTGGCGTACCGCGACAATGCAGCCTTGGCAGTGGTCACTTCAAATCCGAAGGCGGATCGATGGGATCGCTGGGTGAATCAGCGCGAATCCTACGGGCAGGCCGAAACGGCCCAGGCTCTCTCCTATACGAACTCGCCCGTAACCTATGGCCTCGGTGACCTCTCCGCATACGGCTCATGGGATTATTTGCCGGGGTACGGTTATGGTTGGCAGCCCTACGGCATGGGGAGCTGTTGGATGCCTTTCACGAATGGCCAGTGGGGTTTCTATCAGGGATTCGGCTGGACGTGGATTAGCGGCGAGCCCTGGGGCTGGCTGCCGTATCACTTCGGCAGTTGGAATTTCTCGCCTTCCTACGGCTGGATGTGGTTCCCGTCTTCGTTTGACTTCTGGAATCCTGCGCCAGTGAACTGGTACTCAACCCGAAACCAGGTGGGATGGTGGCCGACAACTTTCTCTGCTCCATCACAGTTGATGCTCGACCAATTCGTCGGCGGATGCGCTGGAATGGGCGGCGCATGGCTTTCGCCATATTACTATGAACGTACTAGAGCCAGAACCGATCAGTCCCGCGGAAAGCGCCCTGTTCCACCGCGCCTTCTTTTGACAGCCAAGCGGCTGGGTGACGGCGGCCATATCGGCTTGATGGCATTCGAGGGCGTCGGAGAAAAAGTTCGCCCGCTGCAGGCTGAGCCACTTGAAAACGGGAAATTGCCTAAGTTTGGGGAATTCGCCGGAGCCCCAAATCGCAGCGATTCTCCGATGGCTTCGCGGACGCTTGCTCCGACGGCAGCGGACATGGCTCATTTACAGAAGGCTTTACTTGGCGCCGCAGGGAAAATTCCGACATTGAATGCGACCATACCTTCCGCGCCCTCGCGCGGATCATTGCAGATCGCGAACGCGATGCACATGCCGGCGGCAATTCCTCACAGCCCGCCGCGCATGAGCTTCCAGCAATGGCGGGGCACCGATGCAAACTCGCGGTCTTCGGGAGCGGGTAATCCGAGCCTGGGCTTCTCGATGTCGAGGTCGCAGTCTGTCGGCTCCGCCGCGTCTGCGTCCAGTGGCTCGCATGCCTCAGCGCCGGCGTCATCGGGGCACCCTCGCTGATTCGAAAATGTCCACGGCTGACGTTCGCTCGATGAAGCCTAGACAAGCGAACGAGCCTGACGTCTTCGGCGCGATGGAAAACCTGGGCGGCGGCACGCCGAGCGTCAACGCACGATAATTCCGGCGTAGCCAACGACATCGTCGGGATCCTGATTCACATCCGCGGATGTCGCATACCGCACAAGTTCCGCCTGCGTCGCACCCAGTTCTTTCGTTGCTGTTAGCATCGCCACCGCAGGTCCATAGCCGCACATGGTGATACGTTCTCTTCGCACCGTGTCATAAAGCCGCCGGGCGTCAAGTGCCAGGATCGCATCGATTGCCTTGCGATCCTTCACTCGCGTGATCGCGTCGCTTTCTCGATGATTCATGTCCGAGCTCGCCACAATAAGAATTTGGTCATTCTGAGCGCGCACAGCCTGCGCTACTGCATGTCCCAGCATCTCCAGTGCGTCAAATCGGTCGCTGCCGATCACAATGGGGACAAATGTAAAATTCGCCACCAACCGCTGCAAGAATGGTAACTGCACTTCGAGCGAGTGCTCCGCCGCATGGGCAAGGGCGTCTTCGCGCAGCGGAGGAAAAGCCCTCTTCAATTCGGCTGCCAGCGCTGCGTCGATCTGTGCATCGCCGAGCGGCGTCTGCCACGCACCCTCCGAGAGGATCGCGAATCGTTCGCCCTGCGGATAATGCCGCGGCCCTAGCAGGACAAATCGCGATGGCAATTCGAGCGCGGCATAGACCGCTCCCGCCACATGCCCCGAGTAAATATATCCAGCGTGAGGCACGACGCAGCCTCGCGCGGCGACCTTCTTATTTGCCGGAGGGATGCATTCGGCGAGTTGGCGCTGCAGCGCAGACGGTTCGGCAGGATAAAAACGCCCGGCAACGGCGGCAGGACGAATCATGGAAACCTTCCTGAGGGATTCTACAGCGATCCAGGCTAGAAGGCTTTCGAGGCTTTGCCGTGAATCTCTTCGGCGATGTTTGTGCCGCGCTCGTATTTCACGGTCACGTGATCTCCGGACTGATAGCCGCCCTGGGCAATAAGTTTTTGCAGCTTGGCCTTGAGGCTCGTTGAAAACGTAAATGTGCGCACAACATAGGTATTTTTCGGATTGCGCACCATGATCATCGCTGTGTCCATGCGGATCACGTCGCCCTTAAACGCGTCCAGCTTCATCTTCGGCGAAACGTTCTTTGCCTTGACGGTTGCGGCTGTCGTCGTCTGAGCCCGCGCCGGAACGGCTGCGACGCCAGCGACAGCCGCAATGAAAATCACCGCCGAGATGTGCTTACGCTTCATCGATGGAAATCTTAAGAGACTTCAGGAATTTAATGTCCTGCGGCGTAATCTCGACTTTTCCAGCCTCGACCTGCTCGTCCATCACTTCCTCATCCACGCGAATGTGCAACGATTCCAGGAAGCGCCGGTCGTTCGTCGTCATTTTCGATTCCTGCGACGATCGCTGCGCTAGCCCGATCGTGGCATCGAGCTTGAGCACGATGTCGTAACCGGCGGCGCGCACATTGGCGATGGCCTCGGCAATTTTTTCTGAGTCCGCCACGGAATCGTTAATCGCATGTCCCAGTTCGCGGAGCAGAGCTTTCAAGTTGTCATCGAGCCGCAAGGTCGACCTCCCACTTCCCTGTTGTCGATTCTATTGCGCCAGCGCGAAGGATACAAGCCCTGGTGTACGAGCCGACAACTCCTCTCCGGATGTATTAGAATGGCGGCATGGCTGCCAGCGTCAAGCCAAACTTGGGTCCGGATTGGATTTCGGCGGCATGGCGCGCGGGTTCGACGATGCTGCGCGCCTTCTGGAAGCTGGCTCGCCAGCTTTTTCACGAGGCGACGGGATCGCTTTTCGCGCTCTTCGCACTCTACGCGGGCACCGCTGCCTGGAAGCAAATCCATCAGCCCGGCAACGGCTGGATCGCGGCGCTCGCCCTCGGATATACGCTGATGATGGCTTACTTTGCTGTCAGTTCGTTTCGCAGAGCGCGCCGCGTGCGCTAGATTGTATTCCAGCGATGAACAAAAGCCCCGCCAAAACGGAAACGAATCAGGAGCGCAATGTTTCCCCCGGCGCTTTGCCTATCGGCACGACCGTTACGCCTGAGAATCTTGGCGACTGGGACTCCGAGCGCGATTTAGGCTTTCCGGGACAGTTCCCCTTTACGCGCGGCATTTATCCCACAATGTATCGTGGCCGGCTCTGGACCATGCGCCAATACGCCGGGTTCGGCACAGCGGTCGAGTCGAACCAGCGCTACCGTTACTTGCTGTCGCAGGGCCAGACGGGGCTCTCCGTTGCTTTTGATCTGCCTACGCAAATTGGCATGGATTCCGATCACGCGCTCGCCTTGGGTGAAGTCGGCAAGGTGGGCGTGGCCATTGATTCGCTCGAAGACATGGAAACGCTTTTCGACGGCATCCCGCTCGACCGGGTTTCCACTTCGATGACGATCAATTCGACCGCGGCGATTTTGCTCGCGCTCTATGTCGCCGTGGCAAAAAGGCAGGGCGCGAATCTTCGCCGCCTGGCGGGAACGGTGCAGAACGATATTCTCAAGGAATACGTCGCGCGTGGAACCTACATTTACCCGATTCGCCCAGCGATGCGCATCGTCACGGATATTTTCGCATGGTGCCGCGCAGAGATTCCCAACTGGAACGCAATTTCGATTTCCGGCTATCACATTCGCGAAGCCGGTTCAACCGCCGTACAGGAAGTGGCATTCACGCTGGCCAACGCAATCGCCTACGTCGATGCCGCCATCGCCGCAGGACTCAATGTGGATGATTTCGCGCCCCAACTTTCCTTCTTTTTCAATTCGCACAACGGCCTGCTGGACGAAGTCGCCAAGTTCCGCGCTGCCCGCCGCCTCTGGGCGCGCCTGATGCGCGATCGCTTCGGCGCTCGCGATCCGCGATCGATGTTGCTGCGCTTTCACGCGCAAACGGGCGGCTCGACGCTCACCGCGCAGCAGCCGGAGAATAATCTTGTTCGCGTCGCGCTTCAGGGTCTCGCCGCCGTTCTGGGAGGCTGCCAATCGCTGCATACGAATAGCATGGACGAAGCCCTCGCGCTTCCGACGGAACAATCCGCGTTGCTGGCCCTCCGCACGCAGCAGGTCATTGCCCATGAAACAGGAGTCACAAACACGATCGATCCCTTCGCTGGCTCCTACGCCATCGAATATCTCACGAATGAAATCGAACGCGGCGCCGATGAGTACATCGTCAAGATCGATTCGCTCGGGGGCATGCTTCGCGCCATCGAAACGGGTTTCGTGCAATCGGAAATTCAGCAGGCCGCCTACAATTATCAGCAGGCGGTCGAGCGCGGCGAAGTCGTCGTCGTTGGCGTGAATCGTTTTACCGAAGACGAGGGCAAACAAATTCCCACGATGCATGTCGATCCTGAAGTCGAGCGCACACAGGTAGCTCGCCTCAACGCGCTGCGCGCGCGCCGAGACGCCGGCAAGGCGAAAATTGCTCTAGCTGAAATCAACCGCCGTGCCGGGACGAAGGAAAATCTGATGCCCGCGATTCTTTCCGCTGTCGAATCCTACGCCACCGTAGGCGAAATTTCCGACGCGCTCCGCGGCGCCTTCGGCGAATACCAGGAATCCGTCGTCATATAGGCGCGAGGCACCGACGCAAACGATGAAGCTCATTCTCGCTTCCGCCTCGCCGCGCCGCGCGGAAATTCTGCGCAATGCCGGGTTCGACTTCGAAGTACGCCCCGCGCATGTCGACGAGTCGCTTCGGCCGGGGGAATCCGCGCAGGTTTGTGTTCTCCACCTCGCCGAAGAAAAAGCCCGCGCCACCGCGCGCCAGTTTGTGAACGAGGCAGCGCCGGAGCCCACTTTCATTATCGGGGCCGATACGGTGGTCGTGGCCGATGGGGAGATTCTAGGAAAGCCTGCATCGAACGAAGAAGCTTGCGGCATGCTTCGCCGCCTCAGTGGCAAAACGCATGAAGTGTTCACGGGACTGACGGTTCTTCCGATGTCAGGCGGGCCGGCAGTCGCCGCCCTTGAAGCAACTCGCGTAACATTCGCAACGCTAACCGAAGCAGAAATCGAAGACTACGTCTCCACCGGCGAGCCTTTCGACAAAGCGGGTGCTTACGGCATACAAGGGCGCGGCGGAAAATTTGTTTCGCGGATCGAAGGATGCTACTTCAACGTAATGGGCCTGCCTCTGGCGCGGCTTTACGCAATGCTTCGTAAATTCGAGTTTGACGCACGCACGAGCCAGCGCGGAGGTGCACGGAAGTAAAGCAGGTAATCGGCGGCAAAAAGGAAAACGGCAGCCCGATGGCTGCCGTCGCAAATCCAGTTTAAAAAGTCGCTGATTGCTATTGGCTATTTCTTGGGTTCGGCCGGCGGAGCGGTAGTGGTTGTTGTCGAGGGCGGCGGCGTTGGCTCGTCGCGCATTCCTTGCTTGAATTCCCTGATACCACTGCCTATCCCGCGCATCATCTCAGGGATCTTCTTGCCGCCGAAAAGAATGAGTACAACTAAAACGACAATCGCAATGTCCATTGGCGAATCTAAGATCGCCACAAGACTTATCGCATGCTGCCACATACCTCGCCGCCTTTCCGACTCTGGGCCGCTATTATAGCCCATCGGGTGCTTTGTCGGGTGTAATCGTCCTAGAGTATAACACGCTCATCGCCCGTGCGTCGCGTCAAGCCCTCCCGGTCGAGGTATTCGAGCAGCGGAATCGCGTACTTCCGGCTCACCCCGGCCAATTCCTTGAAAGCCGCAATGGGCAGGTTTGAGCCATGCCCTTTCTTGTATCCGGACAGCATCTCGCGCAATTTTTCAACGGCGGTCCGGTGCAAGACCAACTCCTCGGTGATTTTCGCGAGCGTCTTTTCGCGGATCAGAATTTGCAGCAGCTTTCGCGCTCGCGCCACATCCACGCACACGCCTTTCAAGACTTCCGCCACAGCCGGTGCAGCAAGGCCCGCGCTCTTAAACTGCTGCGCGATTTGCTCCTTGGCTTGCGTTTCCTCCGGTGTCAGCGCAATTTCGCGCCTAGCGCGCTGCACGATGTCTCCGGCCGCCGCGATTTTTCCTCGCGCCACTAGTTCATCCAGCGCCGCACGAAACACTTCCGCGCGAACCTTTCTGGCGATTCGCCCGCGCAATTCCTGCTTTGCAATGCCTGAGAGAAGTGGATTCTTCGAGTGAAATTCATCAACTCCGCGCTCAATCGCGCGCAAGAGACCCTCCATGCCATTGGCCGAAATCAGAATCAGTGGCTGCTCGGATATGATGCGCATCTGTTTCGCCTCGGCCAGCGCTTTCGCCGTTTCGCGAATTTCGCTCTCGAGCCATCCGGTGCGCGCGATGAGCTTCGCCAGGTCCGCACCGCGCCCATCCTCTGCCGCAAGCGCAGCCAGAATCTCACCCCGGTTGCCTCGCTCCATTGTCTCCAGGAACGCCACGGCGCCCTCATCGTCCTTCTTGTGCCGAGCGGCAAGGGCATCGAGTACAATGCCACCGCCGACCGTCACCACCGGCGAAAATTGCCGAATGATGAAACGATCACCGGGCAACAACAGCACTGGGTCATCCAGCCGCATTTGCGCGAGCGCCGTGTCTCCTGGCGACAGATGCTCCTGATTCAGTAGCGACACACGCGCCACCGTCTCCGTCGTGGCCTGATGGAAATGAACACGTGCGTGGCTCTTCAGAGGACGCGCCGACGCGAGCAGTGTCAATCGTGCATCAAGCCGGCTCGTCACATGAAAGATTCCCGGCGCGGCCAACACCATTCCGCGCTCGATTTCTCCCGTTTCAATATCCGCCAGATTCACGGCCGTCCGTTGCCCTGCTTCCGCCTGCTTCACGGCATGGCCGCCCGAGTGCAGCCCGCGAATCCGCAAGCGCTTTCCGCCCGGAAGCAACTCCACCTCTTGCTCGACACGCAATGTTCCTGAAATCAGCGTGCCCGTCACCACCGTCCCGAAGCCCTTCATTACAAACGCACGGTCGATCGGCAGGCGGACGCGCCGCGAGGCATCCTTACCGGACGCCTCCCGCGCAACTCGGAGCAACGCTGCCTTCATTTCCTCGAGACCCGCGCCCGTTTTCGCGCTTACGCCGACAATCGGCGCGCCCTCCAAGAACGAGCTGCGGATGAGTTCCTCGATCTCCAGCTTGGCCAACCCCAACATGTCGCGCTCGACCAAATCGGTCTTCGTGATAGCCACAATCCCACGCTCAATCCCGAGCAAGCGGCAAATGTCGAAGTGTTCCCGCGTCTGCGGCTTGATTGCCTCATCGGCGGCGATGACGAGCAGCACCAAGTCGATTCCCCCGGCCCCGGCCAGCATGTTGCGCACGAATCGCTCATGTCCAGGCACATCGACGAACCCCAGCCGCACATCCCCCAATTCCAGAAACGCAAAACCCAGGTCGATGGTGATCCCGCGCCGCTTCTCTTCTTCCAAGCGGTCGGGATGCGTACCTGTGAGCGCCTCAATCAGGGCGGACTTACCATGGTCAATGTGCCCAGCCGTGCCAACGATGACGTGTTTGCTCACGCGCTCTCGTCCCAGGATTGCTCTTCGCAAATCAGAGATGCCCGCCGATGCTAGCGGACTCGGATAGTGGGGTCAAACGTCAAACGACAAGACTTTGCGGAGAAAATGGGGTCGTAGCTAAACTGTGGACTTCTTGGCGGCTTTCATTTCTTGGAGGATGGTCTCGGCGGCCTTACGCGGGTCGGATGCCGCTGTGATAGGCCGGCCAATGACGAGGTAATCGGCACTGGCGCGCATCGCACTCGCCGGCGTTGCGACCCGTGCCTGATCGTCAGTTTTTGCGCCTCCTTCTGGCGTCGCGGGGCGCACACCCGGTACTACGATCGTCATATCTCTGCCGACCGCTGCGCGGACAGCCCCAACCTCACGCGCAGAAGCTACGATCCCGTCCAGCCCGGCTGTCTTTGCCAGTTGCGCAAGCGCGACCACGCGGCTCTCAACTGGCCCGGTCAGCCCTATCCGTACGAGCTCCGCGTCATCCAAGCTCGTCAGGATCGTAACTCCCAGCAATTTTGGAGGATTCTTAAGGCCCTTCAGCGCCGCCCTAGCTGCTCGCATCATCTCGAGACCGCCTGTGCTATGCAAGGTCAGCATTTTGACCTTGGGGAGCCGTGCGGCAGAGAGTACCGCCCCAGCAACGGTGTTCGGTATGTCGCAGAACTTCAAATCGAGGAAAATGCCGGGGACCAGCCGGGCGATTCTCTCAACGGCCCGCGGTCCCTCAGCAGTGAATAGCTGGCTGCCGATCTTGGCAAGGCCCACGCAGCTCTTCAATTGGCGAATAAGTTGGATGGCTTCAGAAAGTTGGGGAAAGTCCAGTGCGACAATCAGTTGGCTGGCGGTTCGTTCTTTGATTTCGGCACCTTGAGTAGCTCGACCCTCACGCGGGCGGTCCCGCGGTGGGCAAAGCCGAGTTCTTTCGCCACTTGGTACGAGACGTCGAGATCGCGTCCTGGGACGTATGGGCCTCGGTCGTTGATTCGAACGATCGCGCTCCTCTGCGTCCGAAGATTGACAATCCTCACAACGGAACCCATCGGCAAACTCGGATGAGCCGCCGTCTGGGCATACATATCATAAATCTCGCCGTTCGCGGTAACTTGACCGTCAAAATCCTCGCCGTACCAACTGGACAGGCAAACAAAAGATCTAAGCGGTTTTGGACTCAAGCGAGAGTTCGCAACAGACAAGCCAGATGCCAGCAGCTCGCCGTCACCCACAGACGCCGGACCTGTGCTTTCCCCGACGGCCGGAGCCTTTACAATCGGGACGAGAAGAAACGGCAGTATGACTGCCAGAATCGCCTTTGTGATTCGTGCTCGTCTTGTTCTCATAGTTTCGTAACTCTTTCAAAATCAACACGATTATACTTTAAGCCGGGCTCTCACTCAAGGCATTTCTCTCTCGAACTGACTCCAGATTTCAGTCCATAGTCTCCCTTAAACTACTGATATTATATATGTTTAGCTGCCTACAGTGGTGCCCAAGTTCCTCCACCACGCGTTCGGACGCCCGCGGATCGGCAAAATGGGCGGTTCCGACCTGGATTGCGGTCGCTCCAGCTCGAAAGTACTCCAGCGCGTCTGAGAGAGTTTCTATTCCCCCTAAACCAATTATGGGAATCTTCACCGTACGACTTACGTCGTAAACCAGCCGAAGCGTCAATGGTCTTATCGCAGGACCAGAAAGGCCGCCGGTCAACCGGCCCAACTTTGGTCGGCCGGTCTGAGGGTCCAGACTCATGGCGGGATAAGTGTTGGCCAGGGTCAGGGCGTCCGCACCAGCAGCTTCCGCCACCCTGGCGATGGCCTTTACGTCCGCGTTTGGCGCTAGCTTCACCCATAGCGGTCGGTTTTGCGCCGCACGACGTGCCGCAGCCACAACGTCAGCAGCAAGCGCGGGATCTGTCCCAAACTCGGCTCCGCCCTGATCCACATTTGGACAGGAAATATTCAATTCGTAGGCGGCGACGCCTTCTGCGTCTTCGAGCACACGGATCACTTCCACATACTCATCGAGCGTGTAGCCGAAGACGTTCGCGATGACGGCTGTTCGATATTTCCTGAGCGCGGGGAGTTTCTCCGCGACGAACGCGCGCACACCAATGTTCTGCAGGCCTACGGCATTGAGCATTCCTCCCGGTGTTTCACAGAGCCGCGGCGCAGGCGCTCCTGCCAACGGTTGAGCAGATAGGCCCTTCACGACAATTCCACCGAGAGAGTTCAAGTCGACCAGGTGAGAAAATTCAATTCCATAACCGAAAGTTCCGCTAGCGGCAATTACGGGGTTTGAGAGAAGAAGAGTACCGATCCGGACGCTGAGGTCAACGTCCGTGGGCCGCCGGACGCTTGCGGGCGAGCTCACGGCACAGAGTCTATCACGCGCTACGCGATGCACGCCATCTCTAAATTCGCACGTGGCAATCGGAGTGGCCAAGAGAATCGTTTGCACGAAGCTCGCGCTTTCTGCCTTCTCGCACTTTTCACGCTCTGTGTTACGATAAAGCGCTCATGCGTGTCATCGAGAAGCGCCAGCTTATGTCCGCGGATGAGATTCGCCGCACGCTCGACCGCCTGGCGCATGAAATCGTCGAGAAAACAGCCGGCGCGAAAGACCTGGCGCTGATCGGCGTTCGCCGCCGCGGCATTCCCTTAGCGGATCGTCTCGTCAAGTCCATTCGTGCGTCATCGAAAGCGGACGTCCCCGTCGGCACGCTCGACATAACGCTCTACCGTGACGATCTTTCGACCGTCGCGCCGCAACCCGTGGTGCAATCGAGTGAAATTTCGTTTCCGGTCGACGACCGCGATTTGCTTCTCGTGGACGACGTTCTTTACACGGGCCGCACGGTTCGCGCGGCCATGAATGGTCTGTTCGATTTGGGCCGCCCGCGCCGCATTCGCCTTTGTGTCCTAATCGACCGCGGCCATCGCGAACTGCCCATCGAGGCGAGTTTCGTCGGCCGAACAGTGGAAACCACGGACATGGAGATCATTGAAGTGCGCTTGAACGAAATTGACAAGGAAGAGCGCGTTGTGGTCATGGATCGCGTCGACTGAACAGTACCGAATTCGCAACCGAGGGAGACTGTGTCGCACCGTTTCCGTCATTTACTGGGCATTGAGCCGCTGAATCGCGAACAAATTGTATTTCTTCTTGATCAGGCGAAGCCTTTCCAGGAATTCCAGCGCTATCCCTTAAAGAAACTGGCTACTCTGCGCGGCAAGACGATCGCGCTCACTTTTTTCGAGAATTCCACGCGTACGCGAATCAGCTTTGCCACTGCCGCCTCGCGCCTGGGCGCCGACCAGATGAATCTCCAGGCCGAATCGTCGAGCCTGAAGAAAGGCGAATCGCTCAGCGACACAGTGCGCACGCTTGAGGCCATGAAGCCAGACGCCATAGTGATCCGCCATAGCTCTTCTGGAGCCGCCGAATTCATCTCTCATCGCGTCAATGTTCCCGTCATCAACGCGGGCGACGGCACGCACGAGCATCCCACGCAAGCGCTCCTCGACGCCCTGACGATTCGCGACCGCAAAGGCGAGCTCGACGGAATCCACATAACGATGATCGGCGACATTCTTCACAGCCGCGTAGCGCGCTCGAATATTCATCTGCTCTCGAAATTCGGCGCGCGCATTACGCTATGCGGGCCAGCGATGTGGCTTCCGCGCGAGCTCGAAACGCTCGGGCCCAGCGTCCGCTGCGTCCCCCGCATCGAAGAGGCCCTCGGCGGCGCCGACGTGATCATGGCGCTCCGAATCCAGCAGGAGCGCATGCACGAGCCGGCGATTTCAGCGGAAGATTACATCCTTCAGTATCAATTGACGCCCGCGCGCATGCGCCTCGCGCGTCCGGACGCCATTGTTTTGCATCCTGGCCCGATGATTCGCGGCCTGGAAATCGACCCCGCGGTTGCCGACAGTCCGCAGTCATGCGTTCTCGAACAAGTCACCAACGGGCTCGCCATTCGCATGGCAATTCTTTTCGAACTCGTCGCCGGCTCCGCCGATCCCCAAGAACACGCAAAGGATTCTTCGCATGCTTCTGATTAAGAATGGCCGCGTGATAGATCCGGCCTCGAAAACGGATTCGCGCGCCGACGTGCTCATCGACAAAGGCAAGATCGCGAAAATCGGCGCCGGAATTTCCGCCGGCGATGCCATCGTTCTCGATGCCGCCAATTGCATCGTCGCGCCGGGCTTCATCGACCTCCACTGCCATCTGCGCGAGCCCGGCGGCGAAATCTCCGAGACGATCGAATCCGGCACGCAATCGGCGGCGCGCGGAGGATTCACCGCTGTGTGTCCAATGCCCAACACGCATCCGGTGAATGACAACGCTTCGGTCACTCGCGCGATTCTCGAGCGCGCGGCGGCCGTTTCTCTTGTGCACGTTTGGCCCATCGGCGCAGCATCGAAGGAAAGCAAAGGCGAACAGCTCGCCGAAATCGCGGCCATGCAACAAGCCGGCGCGGTCGCTGTCACCGACGATGGCAAGCCCATTGCCAGCGCGCGCCTTCTTCGCCAAGTGATGGATTATTGCCAGCCGCTGAACATGCCGGTAATCGACCATTGCGAAGATTCGTCGCTCGCCGCCGGCGGCGTGATGCGCGAAGGCCCGCGGTCGATTCGTCTCGGCTTGAAGGGCATGCCAGCCGCGGCCGAGTCCATCTGCGTGGGCCGCGACGTCGAAATCGCATCGCTAACGGGCGCGCGCCTGCACATCGCGCATATGTCCACGCGCGGCTCGCTCGAACATGTTCGCTCCGCCAAGCGCCGCGGCCTGAGCGTCACGTGCGAAGTGACACCGCATCATTTCACTCTCATCGACGAAGACGTTCAGTACGACTCGCACTTCAAAATGAATCCTCCGCTCGCCTCGCGCGAAGATCGCGATGCTCTCCTGGAAGGCCTCGCTGATGGCACCGTCGACGCGATTGCCACCGACCACGCACCGCATCATCCGGCGAGCAAGGACGTCGAATTCGATCGCGCGCCTTTCGGAATCACCGGCTTCGAGACGGCCATCGCGCTCGCGCTCGATCAGCTCGTCCACACCAATCGCATCTCGCTGATGCATATGATGGAGTTGTTCACGACCGGCCCCGCGAAGATTCTAGGCAAAGAAAACAAATTGCAGGTGGGCGCCCCAGCCGATATCACGATTTTTTCGACCGAACGCGACTGGACCTACCGTGCCGCTGAGTCTCCAAGCCTTTCACGCAACACGCCTTTCGACGGCCGCAAGTTTCGCGGCGGCCCAGTCGCGACAATTGTTGACGGGAAAATCGCTTGGCGCAGCTGAACTCTATTTGTTCTTGAGATTTGTTTCGAGAAAAGCCATCGAAAGCACCCACGCATGCTCCGCGGCCATTTCGTTGTAGCTCGGCCGCGCGTCGCAACAAAATCCGTGGTCCGCGTCCGCGAATTCCATGCTCGCGAACGTCTTGCGTGCGTTCCGCAATGCATCGCCAACCGCCTGGCGCTGCTCCGGCCCGATGTGTTTATCGAGCCCGCCCCAAAACAGAAGAATCGGCGCGCGAATCTCGCCTGCGCGCTCGAGTAACCCGGGGCCGCGTTCGTTCTTCGCAATCCCGCCGCCATAAAACGAAATTGCGGCGCGCACGGGCAAAATCAAATCCGCGAGAAACGATACGCGCCCGCCCATGCAGAATCCGATGCACGCTGTGCGCTCCGGATCAACTCTGCTGTGCCGCGTCAGTGCTTCGTGCGCGGCGCGAATATCCGCTTCGAGCTGCGCATCTTTTAGCCCCATCACATGCGGCATCACGGATTGAAAATCCGAATAGCTGCCCTCGAATCCCGGCAGCGCAGTGCGGTGAAATAATTCCGGCGCGATCGCCACGAAACCTTGCTTCGCGATTCGCCGCGTCACATCACGGATGTGCGCGTTTACGCCAAACGCTTCCTGAAACACGAGAATCCCCGGCAGTTTGGTGCCGCTCTCAGCATGAGCGATGAATGCTTGCATACTAGTGCCATCGGAAACCTTGAGCATGATAGATTCAGTCTTCACTTCAGGCATGGCTTGCTCCTCGCGGTTAACATGTGCAGGAACGACGAAGAAAATCTAATGCGCGGCCGGTTCCGCCGCGGGATGCATCCCATGCTGCGGCACTTCGTGGACGCCTCGCGCGGGCGGTTCCTGGTGAAATCGATACAGTTGGTTCACGGGCCCTGCGCCTTTGCCGATTGAATAACTTTTCTCGATTGCTTTGAAAACATACGCCTTCGCCAAAATCAGCGCCTCGCGCAATTGCTGCCCGAGCGCGAGCTGCGCCGCCACCGCCGACGAAAGAGTGCAACCGGACCCATGCGTATTCTCGCTCTTCACGTGATCGCCACCGAAGGGATTTGCTTCGCTCCCCTCGCAGAGCACGTCGGCAGGTTTTTCCAGGTGGCCGCCCGTGACGATCACCGCTTTCGCGCCCATCTCGACCAGCTTCAACGCCGCCGCCTTCATTCCTGCCAGGTCTGTCACTTCCATGCCCGCGAGCAACGCCGCTTCTTCCATGTTCGGCGTAATGACGCTCGCGCGCTTCATCAACTCCTCGCGCAGAAATTTCACACCACTCGTATCGAGCAACTCCGCATTTCCAGCCGAAGATCTCACGATGGGATCGAGCACTACGTGCGGAAATTTGTTCTTGTCGAGGAATTCCGCGACCGCGACCGCGTTGGCCTTATTACCGAGCATCCCGATTTTCACTGCGGCGATCGTCAGGTCGCTTGCCAGCGCGTCGAGTTGCGCGCGCAGCGTCGCCGCGGGCGTGGGATGCACCGAGGCCACGCCTTGCGTCGACTGCACGGTCAGCGCCGTCACCGCCGCAACGCCGTAGCAATTATGCGCTGCAAAAGTTTTTAGGTCGGCCGCCACGCCCGCGCCGCAGGAGGGATCGAACCCCGCAATTGTCAGCAGAATCGGTGGATGATTGTTCGTATGGTTCGTCAACGCTTCATGCCCTCCGCGCAAGGCACAAACGCCGGCGCCACTGATTGCGCGCCGGCTAATTCAAAATGTACGCGCCTTGCTTCCCAAAGCGCAAGGGTATTCTGACGCGACGAACAAGTAGTGTTCCCCTCGAGCGATTACTCCGCGTGCGTTTGCGGCATAAGAATTGCGGCGTGCTAGAAATTCAGACTCGGGCCCGCGCAAAACCTAGGGGAATAAACCGCGCACGATGGTGGCGTCAGCGACACGGCCAACGGCCAAAATATACGCGCCGGTGCGCATATGCACATGATTCTTACGCGCGGTTTCATGAACTTCGTGAAATGCGCGCTTCATCACGCTTTCGAGCTTGGCGTTCACTTCCGCTTCGGTCCAGAAGAAGCTCTGCAGATCCTGCACCCATTCGAAGTAGCTGGTCGTCACGCCGCCCGAATTTGCCAGCACATCGGGCAGAACCATAATCCCGCGTCTCGCCAACACTTCATCCGCGTGCGGCGTCGTCGGGCCGTTCGCAGCTTCGGCGATGATCTTAGCTTTAACCTGCTCGGCATTGTTCAGCGTGATCACATTTTCGAGCGCCGCGGGAATCAAAATGTCGCACTTCATCGTCAGGAGATCGTCATTCGAAATACGCGACGTCCCCGGCATTCCAACAACCGTCCCCGAACGTTCTTTATACCGCGCCGCTTTATAGGGATCGATCCCGCGCGAATTATGAACGCCGCCGCGCGAATCGCTGATGGCGATCACTTTGGCCTTCTTCTCCGCGAACAGGCGGGCCGCAATGGAGCCGGCGTTGCCAAATCCCTGGATCGCCACGGTCGCGCCGCGCAAGCTCATTTTTTTGACTTTACAGGCTTCTTCTGCCACAAACATACAGCCACGCGCCGTCGCTTCATTGCGTCCTTCGGAGCCCCCTAGCGCCACAGGCTTGCCGGTGACGATGCCGAGTGCGGAATAACCCACCGTCATCGAATACGTGTCCATCATCCACGCCATCGTTTGCGAGTCCGTATAAACGTCCGGCGCCGGAATATCGCGTTCGGGACCGATGATGGGCAAGATTTCCGAACAATATCGCCGCGTCATTCGTTCGAGTTCGGACTTGCTCATGCGTTTGGGATCGCAGATGACGCCGCCCTTGGCGCCGCCAAATGGAATGTTGACGGCCGCGGTTTTCCAGGTCATCCACATCGCGAGAGCTTTCACTTCGTCGAGCGTCACGCCCGGATGATAGCGAAGGCCGCCTTTGGCTGGGCCTCGCGCGATATTGTGCTGCACGCGATAGCCGGTGAAAACTTTCACCTGGCCATTGTCCATCTTCGCCGGCACGGACACTTCCATGACACGCTTCGGAGTGCGCAGCACTTGCCGCAGCCCCGTCTCGAGCTTCAAATGCTCGGCAGCGATGTCGAATTGAATTTGCGAAATCCGAAAAACATTGAGATCTTCTCGCGGCGCGATCCGCGGCATTGCCTGGGGAACCGCTTTGGCGCTTATGGCCATTCCTTCGTTCCTCCTCGACTTACGCTCCCGCTGCTAATCTGTCCGCCGCGCGATACTGTTCGATGCAATTGCGGGAACAAAAATGCAGCGTCTGGCTACCCTGTACCAGTGAGTGCGATATGTTTTCCGCGACGTACGTTCCGCATACCGGATCACGGAATAGTTGCTGCGGCGCGGCTGGCGGTTCCACGCGTACTGGGCCGCGCGGACTGCCGACTGACGTTCGCATCGCCTGCTGAAACATTTTCCTCACGAGCCAAGTGATGCCAGCCGTGACAACAATCCAAAATATGTATCGAAAAAATCGTCCGAGAAACTTCAAGCGAACCTCGGCCGCGATTTCACGCGCTACCCAAAAATCTTGCCAGTAGCGCAGCTTCCGCAGCATCCCCGTAAGTTGCTTCAGGCCCGAAGTTTATTCAACCAGCGAGTGGCAGTCAATTGAAAGCGGGCAAAATCGCAAGATTGTACTCGAGGACTGAAAATGCGGAGGTTAAAGGGCTTACATGAATTTCTTATGTAACATGCTGATAATAATTAGCTTAGACTAACAGAGATGAGCGGAAGTGATCTGTAAACCAAAACAGTTTGACCCGTTTACCGGCCCCCATTACCCTTGCAAGTCGCCGCATAGAACTCGGCGCGCGCTATCCACGAAGTAAAGGCGCCGCATAGGAATCCGGATCCTCCGTTTTCGCGTAGTCTCTAATTAAGAGCGGTCGAGGAAATGTGAATCGGGCGCACGACGCTGAAACAAATGAATCGGATTGGTCGCTTCTCGAGCGGATCGTCCATCGGGACGAATCGGCGCTCGCGGCACTCTACGACCGATACAGCGGATTGGTGTACGCACAGGCCATGCGAATTCTTCGCGACTCCGGCGCGGCCGAGGAAATCCTGCAGGACCTCTTCTTCCAGGTCTGGCGCACCGCTGAAAAATTCGATCCCGAGCGAGGTTCTCTGCCCGGATGGCTGCTTGTTGCGGCGCGCAATCGTTCAATTTCACGCTTGCGCCGCCGCGCTCCCACTGCGGAGGAAGCCGCTGAAAACAACGTCGTGTTTCCATTCAATATAGAAACGGCAGCGGCACAGAACCAATTACTTGGCCGCGTGAAGGCTGCGCTCGTCAGCCTGCCGGACGGCCAGCGCGAAGCCATAGAGTTCGCCTATTTTCAAGGGATGTCGCACAGCGAAATTGCCGATCATACCGGCGCGCCGCTCGGTACTGTGAAAACAAGGATTCGCACCGCAATGGAAATTTTGAAACGGACGCTAGCATGACCTACAGCCATCCAATTCGGGATGAGGACTTGGAGCTTTTCGCTCTCGGCGTTCTCGAGGGTGAAGAAACCAAAGCGATTCAGGAGCACGTGTCTTCGTGCCCGGAGTGCATGGGGAAACTTGCGGAAGCGCGCGGCCAAATCGCGCTGCTTTCGCTGGCCGCGCGGGAACAAAATCTCCCAGCCTCGGTGAAGGAGCATCTGCTTGAAAAAGTTCGCGCGGAAAAATCCACGCGCTTCGTTCCGCTTCGTGTTCACGAAACGCAGCCAGCTGTGCGCTGGTGGAACACGATTTGGGCGCCGGCGGCAATCGGACTCGTCATCCTGACGGCCTTTCTCTGGTACGGCAATCGCCGACTCGATCAGCAACTGGAGAAAGTCCGCCAACAAATCGCAGCCGATCAAGAACAGATCCATCATTCGCAGGCGCTTGTGGCGATGCTCGCCGCACAAGATACGATGACCGTTAGTCTTGCAGGCACGCCGAACATGCCGAAAGCTTGGGGCACCGTGAAATATAATCCTCGGATGCAAATGATGTGCTACAGCGCCGATTTACCCGAGCCGCCGCCGAATAAGGTTTACCAGATGTGGGCCGTTCCGGCTGCAGGCGACCCTGTCAGCGAAGGCATTTTCATGCCGGACGCGACTGGGAGTGGTAAGATGCCTATGGCAAAAGTGCCCCCCGGAATGGCGTGCAAGTGGTTTTGCGTGACGGTCGAGCCGGAGGGCGGCACGCCTCGGCCAACCGGCCCCAAAGTACTGATCGGCTCGCTGTGAACGTCTCATGTACCGAGATGCATGGGGCGTGGCGCAGGAAAGTCTGAAGCCAAAATTTAAGTCCGGCATCCAACAGTCAATCCCCGGCGTACTCCGTGCGACAGGGGAAGTGCCGTTGGCGGGGTGCATGCCGGCGGAAGCCCAGACAGAAATACGAAAGGGAGGAACCAAATGAAAAAGCTGTTGAACATGCTCGGCCTCGCCGTCGTGCTGATACTCACCGCCAGCGTCATGCCCAGCGCGAATGCGAAATCGCACACATGGACAGGCTGGATCAGCGGCGCGATGTGCGGCGCCAAGGATGCGAACGCGGCCAAAGCAGACTGTACCAGGGCCTGCATCAAGAGGGGCGACAAGTACGTTTTCGTGAACACGAAAACGCAAAAGGTTTATCCCATAGCAAACCAGGATGCCGTTACGGATTCGGCGATCGGCAGCGAAGTTACGCTGACGGGCGAGTTGAACAAAGACGGTTCGATCCAGGTCGACAACATCAAAGCATCGGGGATGTAGATCCCGCGGTTTCCGTTCCCAGGCGCGGTTGGCCTCGTCGATTCGAGGACGCCGCGCCTTTTTCATTTTCGGAATCTATTTTTGCGGAGAGGGGATTTTGTCGATGCCCATATAGGGGCGGAGAACCTCGGGAATGACGATGGAGCCATCGGCCTGTTGATAATTTTCGACGATGGCAATCCAAGTGCGGCCCGTGGGCAGGCCGGAGCCATTGAGCGTATGGAGAAAATCGCTCTTGCCTCCTTTGGGCTTGTAGCGAATCGCAGCGCGGCGCGCCTGAAACGCTTCGCAATTCGAGCAGCTGGAAATCTCCATGAATTCATTGGACGACGGTACCCAGACCTCAATGTCGTACGTTTTTGACGAAGCGAATCCCATATCGCCAGTGCAAAGCTGCATCACGCGATAATGCAGGCCGAGGCGTTGCAACAAATCCTCGGCATTGCGGACCATTTTTTCGAGCTCATCGTAGCTCGTTTCCGGGCGCGTAAACTTGAACATTTCAACCTTTTGAAACTGATGCTGGCGCTTGATCCCGCGCGTGTCTTTCCCCGCAGCGCCGGCTTCGGAGCGGAAGCAAGCGGTCCAGGCGCAGACACTGATGGGAAGCAGGTCAGCATCCAGAGTTTCGTCGCGGTAAAGATTGGTCAATTCGGTTTCGGCCGTTGTCGTCAGCCAAAGATCCGTGTTTTCGAGACGGAACATATCGCCGGCGAATTTCGGGAGCTTGCCATCGGCGATTAGCGATGCTGTGTTGACGATGAACGGAGGCAGAATCTCCATGTAGCCCTGCTCGCGCGTGTGTACGTCGAGAAAGAAGTTGGCAAGAGCGCGTTCGAGCCGTGCGCCAGCCCCGCGATAGAGTGCGAAGCGCGCGCCGGCAATTTTTACCGCGCGCTCCAAATCCAAAATTCCCGCGCTCTCGCCGACTTCCCAATGCGGCTTGGGCGTGAAATCGAATTTCGGGGGCGCGCCCCAGCGGCGCACTTCGACATTACCTTCCGCACCTTCGCCGACCGGCACGGAGCTATGCGGAATATTCGGGACAGCGAGCATGAAATCGCGCAACTGGTCATCGAGCTCGGCGACTTTAATGTCCTCAAATTTGATTTCGTCCGCGATCTGCTTCATTCGCGCCATCAGGGGAGCGGCATCCTTGCCGGATTTCTTCAGTTTGGCGACTTCATCGCTGCCTTTATTGCGCTCGGCCTTGAGGCGTTCTGTGTCGGTGATGAGTCTGCGGCGCTCCGCATCGAGCTTGCGAAAGGCGTTGAGATCAACCTTGGCGTGACGGTTCGCGAGCATGCGCTCAATTTCATCAAGATGATCTCGGAAATAATTCAGGTCAAGCATGGTCGAAGCAGGATACCGCAGGAGCCAGTTTTCGCCAATGACGGAGGCGCAAGCGGCTATTGTTCGAACTGGATGGAAAGCACGGGATGGAGTTCGATGGCGTTGGGAGCGACGCCACGCTGGCGATGGAAGAAATCGAAGAAGGCGATGCCGGTTACATCGACGATGACGTCGTCGCGGACATCGATGAAGCGATCGGTGGGCATGCCGAAGCGGGATTCGATCTGGCGGCGCGCGTCTTCGAAAGAGGTAGCATAACGCGAGGAGCAGGCTCCGGAACATTCATCAGAAGGAATTTCCGCGATCATCGTGGAGCTGGGATCATCGACATCGGCGAGAAGGATGTGGAAGTCTCGATCGTCTTCTTCCTTGACGCCGACGAGGCGCCCGCGGACGGTGAAGGCTTGAAATTCGAGTGGCGCGACGCGGGAGTCTTCGGGGAGGATTTGCGGCGCGGGCTGCGCAGTAAGCCAGGCGACGGTCGTGGGTCGAGGAGAAAAATTAACGGTGGCGGAGTCAGGGTCGCTGAGCGTCTTCACGGCCCAGCGCTCAGTGCCACAGTGAATTCCGCAGCCGAAGAGCGAGGATGGCGGACCGTGGCGCGCGGCGGAATGATACTGGTGGTAGAGATAGAGAGCGATGAGAATCAGGGCGATGGCAAGAGAGACAAAGCGGCGCTGTTGGCGGCGTGAGGGCATTTCAGATCGGGAGAGGCATGACTACCCGCCGCCTTTTTCGCGCATCGATTTTTCGTCCCAGAGGTAAAGTACGTGGCCATCGGGGTCGGCCAGTTCGGCGCCATAGCCCCAGAATTGTTTGCCCGGCGCGCGCAGAATTCTCACACCCGAAGCGGAAAGCTCGCGACATTTTGCATCAACGTCGCTGACCTGGAAATTGTGAACACAGCCGCAGGGGGGAATGCATTCGGCGACCTGCTCGAGAAAGAGTGTAAAACCCGCGTCGTCATGGAGCGCGGCAACGCCAAGTTTGGCCGGCCCGCCCGCAGCAGCTTCGAACTCAAGCTTCAGACCAAGATGCTTGATATACCAATCGCGCGCGGCACGCCAATCTTTCACGGTGAGTTTGGCATGGTCGAGTTTGACCATTTTCGTCTCCTTCGTATGTCCGCCTATATGCGCTCGATAACGACACGGTATGACGGGCTGCGGCTGTGCGTCAATGGTAGCGGTTTCTCAATTCCTGATCATCGATTCTTAGTCATTGATTCTTGGCGGTTGACCTTGCGGCGACGTGCAAGTAGGATGCGTGGAATTCTTTTCTGCGGCGAGTGAGGAGGTTTTATGTTCTGCTCGAAATGCGGCGCACAGGTCGCGGACACGGCAGCGTTCTGCCCCTCGTGCGGGCAAGGAATGAGCGGTGGATCCACTGCGCCACGCGGAATTCCGCTTGCGCCCGGAGGAGGGTTCTCGCCACAAGCCGAAGCAGGCGCACCACCTCCTCCCGCCGCCCCAGTGATGGCGGCTCCTGCGTATCCTGCCTATCCCTCTGCGATGCCTAGGCACGCTGTAGCCTATGGCGGATTCTGGCTGCGGTTCGTCGCATACATCATTGACGCGCTGATCCTCGCGGTGCCTCTTGGTTTTCTATTCGTGGCGTTTTTCGCCAGCTCGGGAATCCTAAATTCGTTCAACTCATCTTCTCCATTTTCTCCCGACTCGTTTGCCCATCTTATGGGCATGCGGATTATTTTGCGCTTCGTCTTGCTTGCATTTGTGGCGGAATGGCTTTATTACGCGCTACTGGAAAGCTCGCCTTGGCAGGCAACGGTGGGGAAAAAGGCTCTCGGGATTTACGTGACGGACCTTTCGGGAGGACGCATTTCGTTCGGACGTGCGACGGGCCGGTATTTCAGCATGATTGTATTTCGCCTCGTTCCAATTCTGGGCGCGTTTCTTTTTTGGCCTATCGACTGCATTTGTGCAGGATTCACGGATAAAAAACAGGCACTGCACGACATGATGGCGGGCTGCCTGGTGATTCGGAAGATCTGACGCGCATCGCACGGCAGAAAAACGGAGATACCAAGTGTTCTGCTCGATTTGCGGGGGAGTGATCGCGGATGGCGCGGCGTTTTGCAGCGCGTGCGGGAGACCCGTATCCGCTGCCACGGCATCTGCGCCGCCAGTCGCGTATGCACCTGTTGCCGGAGCGGCCCAGCCGCCAGTCGGCGCAATCGCCGTGGCGCCACAGCTTTTTTACGCGGGTTTCTGGCTCCGGTTTGTCGCGTACTTGATCGATGCAGTGGTTTTGGTGCTCGCGGAGTGCGCGTTCGCTCTGTTCTTGATCCTTGCGACGGGATTGGTCGCGGTGATTCGCCGCTTACCGGAGAATCCGACCCCGGACGAAATTTTCACGGGCACGGTCATTTTTGCCATCGTCGCGTTTGTCGTGGGAATGACCGTGATGATATGGCTTTATTACGCATGGATGGAAAGCTCGCGCTACCAGGGGACGCTGGGGAAAATGGCGTTGGGATTGATCGTTACGGACCTGCAGTATCAGCCGATTTCCTTCGCGCGGGCGAGCGGGCGATTCTTCGCGAAATTCATCACGGGACTCATTCCATTTGCAATCGGGTACATCATGGCGGGATTTACAGCCAAGAAACAGGCGCTGCACGACATGATCGCAAGCTGCCTGGTGCTGCGCAGAATTTAGTTCCGCTGTTTGCCTGCAGTCATCGATCCCTTTTCCCGGCTTAAACTCCCCAGCCGTAGCGCTCCGTCTCCGCGAGCGATTCCGAAAACGCCGTGCGAATTCGCGCGGACATTTCCGCGCAACCGATGATTTGCGCGCCTGCTTTGGCGCCAGGACTGGCGATGTCGGGTGTACGGAAACCACGTGCGAGGGTGTGGGCGACGGCGCGTTCGATTGCGGCCGCTTCAGTGGCGAGACTGAAGGATTCGCGCAGCATCATGGCCGCACAAAGAATTGTTCCGATGGGATTGGCGCAATCCTTTCCGGCGAGCTGCGGCGCGGAGCCGTGAATAGGTTCGTAAAGCGCCGTTCCGTTGCCAAGGCTCATCGACGGGATCAAGCCAATGGAGCCGACCAGTCCGGCGGCTTCGTCGCTCAGGATGTCGCCGAACATATTCGACGTGAGCATGATGTCGAATTGCGCCGGGCGCAGGAGAATCTGCAGAGCGGCATTGTCGACGTAGAGCGACTCGACCGTGACTTCCGGAAAATCCTTGGCGATACGCTGGACTGTCCTTCGCCAGAGGCCGGAACTGGCGAGAACGTTCGCCTTATCGATGCTCGCCAGTTGGCCGCGACGAGCACCCGCGCGGCGAAAAGCATAAAGCGCGACGCGTTCGATTTCCTTCGTGGCATAAATTTCAGTGTCCGACGCAAATTCGTCGCCGCCGGTGCCGCCAGTCTGCCGCGGTCCAAAATAAATTCCGCCGGCAAGCTCGCGCACGATTTCGAGATCAATCGTCGAGCCTTTCTCTATACGGAGCGGCGAAATTTCCCGCAACGGATCGAGCAGCTTGACCGGCCGGACGTTGATATAGAGGCCAAGCTCCTTGCGCACTCCGAGCAGACCGGCCTCGGGCCGGCGATCGAGCGGCTGACTATCCCATTTTGCGCCGCCGACAGCACCCAGAAGGACGGCGTCGGCTTCGCGGCATTGCTTTAGCGTTTCCGGCGGAAGCGGATGGCCGCACTGATCGATGGCTGCACCGCCGAAGAGCAATTCGTTGAATTCAAAACAGTGGCTGAAGCCGCGCGCACACTCTTCGAGCATAGAGATGGCCGCGCGAATGACTTCCGGGCCGATGCCGTCGCCGGGCAACACGGCGATTTTCTTGCGAATACCCGTCATCGCGCTTCACCCGCGGCGCTGACGGCGCTCGCCGTCACGGCATCACTGGCTGCGTTAACTGAATTCCCAGTCAAGCGGCCGCGACGCGCCTGGTGCGCGAAGGTCAGCAGGTCGCGGTCGGTGACTTCCTTGGAAGCGTCGGCGAGAGCCATGGCAGCACGATAACACTGCGCGACCTCTTCGTCACTGAGGCGATAGCCGAGTTCCTCGATGCGCGTCCGCAGCGCGTTCCGCCCGGAATGCTTGCCGACAACGAGACGGCGCGCAGGGACGCCGACAGCTTCTGGTCGAATGATTTCGTAGGTGAGCGGATTCTTGAGAATGCCATCCTGATGGATTCCTGCTTCGTGCGCAAAAGCGTTGGAGCCGACGACTGCCTTGTTGGGTGGCACGTTTACGCCGGTGATTTCGGAAAGCATGCGGCTCGCGGAATAAATCTCCTCGAGGCGAAGATTCGTGCGCACACCGAAGAAGCTCTGCCGGACGGCGAGAGCGACGGCAAGCTCTTCGAGCGAAGCGTTTCCGGCTCGCTCACCGATTCCGTTGATGGTGCATTCGACTTGACGCGCCCCGGCGCGAACCGCGGCCAGGGAGTTGGCGACGGCAAGGCCGAGGTCGTTGTGGCAATGCGCGCTCAATATGATTTCTTCCGCACGGCCCAGGTGGCTGCGCACTCGGTCAAAAATCGCGCCGTACTCCTCAGGCGTGCTGTATCCCACCGTGTCGGGAATATTCAGAATCGTGGCGCCAGCTTCCGCGGCCGTTTCCATCACGTCGAGAAGAAAGCGAATATCGCTGCGGCTCGCGTCCTCGGCGGAGAATTCCACTTCCGCGCAGTGCTCACGGCCGTAACGCACCCAGCGCGAAACGGCATCGAGCGCCTGCTGGCGCGAAATGCGCAGCTTGGCTTGCAGATGAAGATCGGACGTGGCGAGGAAAATGTGCAACCGAGGGCGCGTGGCGGGTTCGAGAGCGGTCAAAGCCGCTTCGACATCTTCGCGCCGGGCGCGAGCGAGCGCGGCGACACGCGCGGTGCGAATCTCGCCGGCAACCCTCCGGACACAATCGAGCTCTCCGGCGGAAGCAACTGGAAAACCCGCTTCGATAACGTCCACTCCAAGCTGTTCGAGCTTGCGCGCAAGGCGCAGCTTTTCTTCCGGGTTCATCGAAAAGCCAGGCGACTGCTCGCCATCGCGAAGCGTGGTATCGAAGAATTGGACTATGTCCATGGTTGCCCCCATTCTGGCTGAGAAAACCAGTCAAGCGCACTCAGTCCAATCCGTCTAATTTATAATTGTTGTAGATGCTATAACTTTCCGTTATATATGGGACGGAGGCTAATCCTCGGATGGACCTCAATTCCCTACAGGTATTCCTGACTGTGGCCCGCGAGCGGAGTTTTTCGCGCGCGGCGGAAAAGCTTTACCGTACGCAACCGGCAATCAGCATCTCCGTGCGAAAACTTGAAGAGTGGGTGGAACAGCCGCTGTTCGTGCGCGGAACAGGTGCGGGAACGCTAACGGAGGCCGGTGCCCTGCTGGTCGAGTACGCTGAGCGGATGCTGAACCTGCGCGAGGAAGCACGGCGAAGTTTGGAGGACCTGGCGGGGCTGCGCCGCGGAAGGTTGTCACTCGGAGTCAATGAAAGCTCGATTCATGCGCTGTTGCCGGCGCTGGGGCGCTTCCGCAAGAAGTATCCCAAGGTCGAGATTGCGATTCATCGCGTGTATTCGCGGGATATTCCACGCGAAATTCTGAATTACCGGCTGGATTTGGGAATCGCGTCCTACCGGCCGCCAGATGACGCGCTGGCGGCCGTGGAATTCCTGCGCGACGATCTGGCGCTTGTGGTGCATCCGCGCCACCGGCTCGCAAAACGGCGCCGCGTATCCATTAAGGATCTCGGTAACGAAGTCTTCATCGCCCACATCGTTTTGTCGCCGTATCGCGAGCGCGTGATTCAACTTTTCGCTCAACACCACGTGCAACTGCAAATGGGTGTGGAGTTGCCAACGATCGAGAGCATCAAGCGATTCGTCGAAATGGGCATAGGCGTCGCGATCGTTCCGCGGATGTGCGTGCAGACGGAAGTCGAGCGGGGCCAGCTCACCGAAGTGCGTATCCGCGAGATGCATTTGCGGCGCGATCTATTCCTGATTTTCCGGCGTGACCGGCCGCTCTCCCATCCTGCGAGGGCCTTCATTCGTTTGTTGCGACCGAAGCAAAGCATCAGTTTGGGGAGTGAACGCTCGACTGGCTAGCGACTGCTGCTGTGATCGTCGTGCGACGACGCATCAAGCTATCTCATCGAGCGCGAGGCCGAGTCGCCGCAGTCCTTCACTGAGCATTTCCGTCTTGCCGCCGATGCCCACACGAAAGTGATCCGCCATTTCGAAAAATCTGCCCGGGACGACACTGGTATCGTATTTTTCGCGCAGAATGCGGCAGAGGTCGTCAATACGGCCCGAGGCCAGCTTGGGAAACGTAGTCGTGCCTGCTTCAAATGGAATCGCGGATAAATCCTTTCGCGAATCGAGGAATCGCTGGACCAGCGGACGATTCGTGTCCAATCTCCTGCGAGCGTAATCGGAAATTTCCGCGAGATGATCCATCGCAATCACGCTCAACAATTCGGCCACATGCGCGGGAATCACTCCGAAGAGATCGTTGAGTTTCCACATACGTTCCGCTAGGGGCGCCGGCGCGAGAATCCAGCCGCAACGCAGCCCAGAGAGGCCAAACGCTTTTGTGAGGCTGCTCGTTACCACGAAATTCGGCCCAAGATGAAATGCAGAGCGTGCGTGGGGATCGAAGCATGCATCGAGATAAACTTCGTCGACCAATACGTGCGCTCCATGCGCGTTTGCGAGCTTACCGATCTCGCGCAGCTCCGCATCGGACGTTCGCGCGCCCGTCGGATTGTGAAGGTTGCTGAGAACGATGACCCTGGTCTCAGGCTTGATGGCGCGTTCAATATCGCGCGAGTCAATTTGAAATCCATTCTCGACTCGCCGTGGAAAACGGCGAATCCGAGCGCCAAAATATTCGGCAGCCGTGACCATCGGCTCGTATGTAGGCTGCTCGATCAATACTTCGTCTCCGGGCTCGATCAACGCGGCCATCGCGAGATGGTTGGCCATGGATGTGCCATTCGCCGCGACGACGCATTCGGGCCCGACGCCATTCTTGCGCGCGAGGCGCTCCTGTAGCGGCGGATAGCCATAGCTGCCCCCGACGGAAATTTCGAGATCCTCGATTCTTACCGGCAACTTGGCGAGCGGGTAGCCGTCGAGTCCGCTAGTCGCAAGATTATAAGTGGCATGCGATTTCAGTTTTGCCCATTCCAGATAAGGTGAACGGCTTTCCCCGCGTAGTTTCTTCACGAATGCGAACCTCTCTTTGATTTTTGCCGGCTCCAGAAAAAATACACTGGGATGCCAGCGAATAAAATACCGAATCCTACCGCGGTGTTGTGGGGATATTTGAAGATGGTATTGATGACAACGAGCCAACAGGCGGCGACGAAGAGAAACGTGGTTGTGGGATGTCCCGGCATGCGGGCAAGGCCTCGCTCCGGTCTGGGTACGCCTGCGGCCAAGTCGCGGCGGCGAAACGTGAAGAGGCAGGTTGCGGTGAGCCCGAAGAAAAGAAAATCCATCGAAACCACGTAGCTGAGAATCTGGTCGTATCTGCCGGATAGCGCAATGATGATGGCCGCGATTCCCTGAAGAACGATGGCAACAACGGGCACGCGGTGGCGCGGATCCAACCAGCCGACGGACCGAAAGAACAACCCGTCTTCCGCCATCGCGAAATAAACGCGCGGCGCGGTGAGTATCGACTGGCTCAGAAATCCGAGCGCTGAGATCGCGATGCCAACCGCAATTAATGCGGCGCCCTTCGGCCCGAGAGCGACGCGCATCACGGCGGAGGCGGGCGTGCTGGTTTGCGCCAGCCCCGACGGCCCCAGGACGTAGACGTAGACGAAATTCACCGAGAGATACAGCAATATGACTCCGATGACACCGATGACAAGGGCGCGGGGGAGATTTTTTCGCGGCTCCCGAATCTCCTCGGCGACAAAGTTCGACGTTTGCCATCCACCATAGGCAAACAGCACGGGGACGAGCGCAGCGCCGATGGCCGTCACGAGATCAAACGAAACCGGGCGGTCAATCAACGGATAAGGTTTTCCTCCTGGCAAAGGGGCGTTTCCGTGATGCGCCAGAAAAAACGCTCCGCACGCAACGAGTCCGGCGATGGCCACAATCTTCAGCACCATGAGCGCGCTTTGCACCGTGCTCCCGGCGCGAACGCCGAGGCAGTTGATGAGCGTCAAGAGGCCGAGGGCAAGAGTGGCAATCACGCCGTCGGCGACTGGCAGGCGGGTGAGTTCGAGAAAATACTTTGCGAACGTAACGGCAACGGCCGCCATGCCGCCAGTCTGAATCACGAGCAGCAAGACCCATCCATAAAGAAAGGCGACCGCAGGATGGTAAGCCTCGCGCAGGTAGGCGTATTGGCCGCCGACTTTGGGCATGCGCGCGGCCAGCTCGGCCCAGATAAATGCCCCGGCCAGCGCAATGACTCCTCCTGTGGCCCACGCACCAATGATCAAGACTGGGGTATGAACCTGCTGCGCGACGACGTAAGAATTGATGAAAATCCCCGAGCCAATAATCCCGCCCATCACGATCATTGTTGCGTCGAAAAGGCCAATACGGGCGGCGAGCCCGGAAGCAGATTTGCTTTGGCGTGCAGTGCCTTGCGACTCCGACGAAGTTTTCATGCGACGCTGCGAACTGAAGCCGGAGTATGCAATGCACGCCTTTCTTCGCGCGAATTTTGGGTGACTCTATCACCGGTGGCGAACGAATGTGACCGATTTCGCAACCTTTGAATCGCTGCTGCTTCCGGAAGCTCGCGAGCGGAATGAGGGGACGTGACTGAATGGATACGCAGTACACGAAACGTTATGCCATGCCGAGGAAGTCAGGGCATCATTCCGCTAGAGGGCATCCATGGCTTGGGACAAAGTCTTTGGGAGTCGGGGAGCGTCTGCCCCGACTCAAGAAACAGGCTCGGAAGAATCCGGCACGGTTGCCGCAGCACCCGAATCCGCAAGCCCGACCGAAGCGCGGCGAGATACCCGGCGCAGCAAGCGCGTTTACATCTCGATGCCCGTGATCGTCAAGGGTGTGAAAGGCAATCAGCCGTTTGAAGAGCAGGCCATAACGGACGCGGTGAATGCGCAGGGATGCCTGGTGCGTTTGGCGCATGCATTGGATCGCGGACAGAAACTCACGCTCACAAACGCAAAGACCACCGAGGAAATCGAATGCCGCGTCGTCTATCTGGGACAATCTGACGGCGGCAAAACGCAGGCTGGGCTCGAGTTCACGCGCGGTGCCGCCTATTTTTGGCGCATCGCGTTTCCGCCGGACGATTGGGACCCTGCCGACCGCAAGAAACCCGCCACTGGCCAACCATCTCCTCGCAAGCGGCCATAACCTCGACACAAAAAACTATCCGGTTCACGTCGCTCAGGTGAACATCGCGCGCAAAATGCACTGATCAATCTTCCTTCGCACGCGTCGGGCCTGAGCAAGATGCGATTTTCGCGTGTCGGCTCACACACGTACGACCAGCGTTGACCGAAGGCGCTTTTCTGGTGGGGGAAGTGGCCTAAATGCGGAGAATTAAGCCACGGGGACGAATTGCGACAGACCCTGAAAAACCATGGCCGTCGAATGGATCTGTTTCCCCAAGTTATTCGGCCGCATCATCACGTCCACCGCGTCTGACCCGCAGGTGCCGCAGCGCCCATGCCGATCCAGATCCGTGGGAACGCGGCAATCTGCGCACCACCAGTTCCGGTCGCCCCAAACTTGTGTTTGTCCGATGAAAGCACTTGTGTTTGACATGAACCCATTGTCGGGGAAGGCGGCCGGAAGGTGAATAGGAGTGAAGTCACTTTTTTCAGGGCGAAATTCCGGTACAAAAGTACTGAAAGTCTTAGGACTATGCTCACGAACTGACCAGTTGCTCGAGATCTAAGTAAATAGCTTCATTTCAGCGAGATAGATCGCCTCATGAGTGGATGCGTTTGACGTGGGCGGAATCGTCCGAGCTAAGAAAGCCGCTTCATTGGGTGTTAGGCTTCTCGTAGTACTTGTTCGGCGTAGAGTGCGCCGTCGGGAGTTTCTTCATGCTTGAAGTAGGCGAAAACGTCGCCCAGGTGAACGAGCTTGCTTATCTTCGATATGATCGATTTGCGCCTCTTGGGCGAGTATTTTTCTTTGCGCAGCCGCAAGCAAGAGAAGTCGGCGGTCTGAATCTCAGGGGTCTCTAGCTTTTCGCTTTCGGCCCAGCAGAGCGCGATGTTTCTTGCGCGAAGCGCCGCGAAAACTTCCTCGCAAAACCATGAGTCGTGCCTGAATTCGAACGTGCAACGAGCCGCCTGCGGGAGATCGTCGATGAAATCAACGAGCCGCGCAATGTCACACTTAAAATTTGGCGGCAGTTGGAAAAGAATCAATCCCAGCCTGTTCTCGTCGCGCAGCGGCTGCAGCGTGTCAAGGAAGCGCGAGAGATATTCCCTCGCGCCGCGCAGGCGCTTGATATGCGTGATCATCTGGTGCGCCTTAATCGTGAATCTGAAATTCGGTGGCGTGGAAGCGATCCACCCTGCCAAGAGTTTCTGCGTGGGGAGGGTCCGAAACGTGTAGTTCACTTCAACAGAGTTGAGGCGCGTCGCGTAGTAGCCGAGAAAATTCGCGGACGCGAGCTTCGCCGGATAAAAACTCGGCTTCCAGCTCGGGTACGACCACCCAGACGTCCCGGTGTAAATCTGAGCCATACGCGGCAGTGTAACTGGAATGAAAGCAGGCCGCTACAAGTAGAGCAGGCTTGCGTCGGACGAGAGTTTCGCCAAATCAGCGATGCAATTGGGCGGTCCCTGCACGACGAAACGGCGATGATAGAGCAGCAGCGCGCGTAGACCGGCGAGTTCCTCGCCGCCGCCGGCCCGCCCTGGGCCGCCGTGCAAGCAATTGGGCATCACGTTTCCGTGACCCGTGTGCTGGCTGCCGACAGCGGAGTCAATGACCATCACACGTCCGTGCAGATCGCCGATTCCCAGCACGACATTTTGGGAGAAGTCCGAGTCATTCGAGAAAATCGAAGCCACAAGTGAACCCTGACCACGGCGCGCGAGTGCAATGAGATTCTCAACCGTGTCATAGGCGACAAGGGTTGCTGCGGGACCGAAAACCTCGACATCATGAACGAACTTCGCATCCGCGCCATTTTCGCACGCGAGCAGCGTAGGTTGCACGAATGCGGACTTTTGTGCGTCGGCATCCGTCGGCTGAAAATTCTCATCGCCGCCGAACATAACCGAGCATTCTTTTTTCAATTGCCTCAGCCCCTCCCAGCAGGACGATTGCTGGGCCTTATTGACCACGGGTCCCACTTTCACTTCTGCATTCCGCGGATTACCAACTTTGATCGAACGCAAGCGATCCGAAATAGCTTCTCCGATCGCTTTCATATTTTGGCGCAAAACGAACACACGGCGAATCGCCGTGCATTTCTGGCCAGCTTTCAGCGTCATTTCTCGCACGACTTCTTCGACCAATATGTCGGACAAATCGCTTCCAGGTGCAACATCGGGCCCGAGAATCGCGGAGTTGATGCTGTCGGCTTCGATATTGACGCGGACCGAGTGGCGCAGGATGCTCGCGTGCGAGCGAATCCGAGCGGCCGTCTCGGCTGAGCCAGTGAAGGAAACGACGTCACCTTCAGCAACATGGTCCAGCAGATCGCGCGCGGAACCGCAAACGATCGAAATCGCTCCCGGAGGCAAAAGGCCCGCCTTCACGATGTCTTCCACCATGCGGTGCGTCAGCCAAGCCGTTGGCGAGGCCGGCTTGACTACAATCGGCACCCCGGAAATAAGCGCGGCCGCTGCCTTTTCGCACAAGCCCCAGGCCGGAAAATTGAATGCGTTGATGAAAATCGCGGCGCCCTTCAGAGGCATGAGGAAATGCTGCCCCGAAAACGCGCCAGTCTTCGAGAGCGGAATCCCCGCGCCTTCCGTCAGGATTTTCCCTTGTGCTAGTGAGCGACCGGCCTTTGCGTAGAACTTCATCGTATAAATGGCGCCGTCCACATCAAACGACGCGTCCGCCTGCGTCGTGCCGGAATTCAGGAGCGAAGTGCGAAAGTATTCGTCACGATTTGCGGCGAGCACGTCGGCGATCTTGGCCAGCAGGTCGGCGCGCTCGCCATAAGAGAATCTTTGCAATCCAGGTCCGCCGCGCGAACGCGCGAACTCGAGAGCCGCCTTCATGTCAGCGCCCTGGGACGAAATGCGCGCCAGCTCATCTCCCGTCACGGGATCGATAAGCGCTTCTCCGGCGCCCATTCCTTCCTTCCATTCACCGCATACGTAGTTCGGCAGCTTCACGTGCGTTCCTCCCGTGGAATGCAGCAGCCAGCTCCCAGCAGCTCTGGAACCAGCTCGCCAGAAACGAGGGTTGATTCGGCATAATACTGCATCTTCACGATGCCTAAATCCATAGTTTTTTGCATGACGCTCATTCTACTGCTTGTCCGCTCACATGGATATGCGTTATACTGCATGTCTTGAGATTGTGGCGATGCATACTCATACTGACATTGATGCTACAACCCCGGAACGAACCGCGCTAGCTCCGGAGAGCGATTTTCTTCTTTCGCTTGGCAAACGTGTCCGCGAACTGCGCAATCGCCGTGGGATGACGCGCAAGATGATGGCGCACGAAGCGGATGTTTCCGAACGCCATTTGGCGCAACTCGAAGTGGGCGAAGGAAACATGTCGATCGTGCTCTTGCGCCGGATTACGGCAGCTCTGCATGTTTCGCTCGCCGAACTTTTCGCTCCGGGGGCGGACGAGCCAGTCGAAAAGCGGTTGATTCAACGCTTCTTGGAGCACCTTCCCGCCAATCGACGGGAAGACGTTGTTTCCCGGCTGATGCGCGACTTCGGCAAGGAAGAAAAAACGCGCCGTATGCGCGTCGCCCTGATCGGGCTGCGGGGAGCAGGCAAATCGACTCTTGGCTCGCGGCTGAGCGAGGAAATGAAAACGCCCTTCATCGAACTGGACGCCGAAATCGAAAAGGAAGCGGGAATGCCTCTCGCGGAGATTTTTTCTTTCTATGGGCAATCCGGTTATCGCGAGATTGAAAAGCGCACGTTGAAACGTGTGCTCAAGGAATTTCCGCATGCGATTCTGTCGGTCGGAGGCGGCGTGGTTTCGGAAAAAGAGACCTACGATTTTCTGATTTCCAATTGCTATACCATCTGGATCAAGGCTCAGCCGGAAGAGCACATGTCGCGCGTGATTGCGCAGGGCGATTTTCGCGCCATGGCCGGGAACGATCAAGCCATGGAAGACTTGCGCCGCATTCTCGACGCCCGCGAGCCGCTCTACAGGCAAGCTGACATGTGCATCGACACTTCCGGAAGCTCGGTCGATGAGAGTTTCGCAAAATTGAAGGCCGCCTGGCAGGCAAATCTGGAGTAGGAGGAACTCGTGGACGCAGTCGCAAGCCAACAGCCTCAGCCCGTCATGGAGGCGCCGAATTACCAAACCGATCCTTCGCGCTACAAGCACTGGAAGCTTTCGTTCGATGGCCCTGTAGCCACGCTGACCATGGACGTCGCGCAAGATGGCGGGATCCGGCCCGGTTACAAACTGAAGCTCAATTCCTATGATCTCGGCGTCGATATCGAGCTGCATGATGCTCTGCAGCGCATCCGTTTCGAGCATCCCGAAATCGGATCCGTGATCATTAGCAGCGCGAAAAACCGCGTGTTTTGCTCGGGCGCCAATATATACATGCTCGGCCTTTCCTCTCACGCCTGGAAGGTGAACTTCTGCAAGTTCACCAACGAAACGCGAAACGGAATCGAAGACTCGAGCGCGCATTCCGGCCTGAAATTCATCGCTGCCTGCAATGGAACCACAGCCGGCGGCGGCTACGAGCTGGCGCTCGCGTGCGATGAAATCATTCTGATCGACGATCGCTCATCGGCGGTCAGCTTGCCGGAGCTTCCTCTGCTTGGCGTTCTGCCGGGCACGGGAGGCCTCACGCGCGTCACCGACAAGCGCCACGTTCGCAGGGACCACGCTGACATGTTCTGCACGAATCCGGACGGCGTCCGAGGACAACGCGCGAAAGATTGGCGGCTAGTCGATGAAGTCGTCAAGCCACAACAATTCGCGGAGCACGTGAAGCAACGGGCGCGCGAGCTCGCGAGCCAAAGCGATCGTCCCGCTGACGCAAAAGGAATCACTTTGACGCCGCTGAAGCGCGCGACCGACGAAGCCGGTTTGCACTACGAATATGTGGACGTGCAGTTGAACCGGCAGGCGCGAACCGCGACGCTAACCGTCCGCGCGCCGGAATCCAACGCTGGGTACACCGTGGAGAAGGCTCTCGCGGCGGGCGCGGAGTGGTGGCCTTTGCAGATGGCCCGCGAGCTGGACGACGCCATCCTGACGCTGCGTACAAGCGAGTTGGAACTGGGTCTCTGGATCATCAAAACCACTGGAAATCCCGACGCCGTCCTTGCAATCGACAAATTTATTTTGAGCCACCAGTCCAACTGGTTCGTTCGCGAAGTTCTGGGCATGCTCCGCCGGACATTCGCGCGGCTCGACGTAACTTCGCGCTCCATGTTCGCCATCGTCGAGCCTTCGTCATGCTTCGCAGGCACGTTGCTCGAATTGGCGCTCGCCGCCGATCGCATCTACATACACGAAGTCGAGGAAAGCGCCGGCGTCGCCACGTTGGTGCTTTCGGAAATGAACTTTGGGCCGTTGCCGATGGTCAATCAACTTTCGCGCTTGGCCGCGCGGTTTTATCAGGACCACGCCCAATTGGATTCCCTACACACCCGAATCGGCGCGAAGCTTTCGGCTCAGGAAGCCCTCGAAGCGGGACTGGTGACGGCTGCGCCGGATGACCTTGATTGGGAAGACGAGATTCGCCAGGCGATCGAACTGCGAACGGCGCAATCGCCTGATGCCTTGACCGGGCTCGAAGCAAATCTTCGTTTCGGAGGCACAGAAACACTCGAGACGCGAGTTTTCGGCCGGCTTTCGGCGTGGCAAAACTGGATTTTTGTTCGCCCGAATGCCGTCGGCGCGAATGGCGCTTTGAAAGTTTATGGAACCGGCGCGCCGGTAAAGTTCAACTGGGAACGCGTTTAGAACGGGGCCGAAGCCGGGCAAATTTCTGAGGAGATCGCCATGATTAATTACACGGAGAAAATTCCGAACAATATCGATTTAGGGAGAGACCGCGTTCTCCAGCGCGCGCTCGAGCATTGGCAGCCGGCGTATCTGAACTGGTGGTACGACATGGGCCCTAACGAAAGCCACAATTATCAGGTTTACTTGCGCACGGCCACCAGTGTCGAGCCCGACGGCTGGGCGCAATTCGGCTACGTGCAGATGCCCGAGTATCGCTGGGGTATTTTCCTTCAGCCTCGCGACGAAAAACGCCAGGTGAATTTCGGCACGCACAAAGGCGAGCCCGCTTGGCAAGACGTGCCGGGTGAATATCGCTCGACGCTGCGGCGCGTGATCGTCACGCAAGGCGACACGGAGCCAGCGTCCGTGGAACAGCAGCGATTGCTCGGCGCGTCGTGCCCCTCGATGTACGATCTTAGGAATATTTTCCAGGTCAACGTCGAAGAAGGACGCCACCTGTGGGCCATGGTCTACTTGCTTCATCGCTATTTTGGACGCGACGGCCGCGAAGAGGCCGAAGCACTGCTCGCGCGGCGTTCGGGCGACACCGACAATCCGCGCATCCTCGGTGCGTTCAACGAACCGACGCCGGACTGGCTCTCCTTCTATATGTTCACGTTCTTCACCGACCGTGACGGCAAATTCCAACTTTGCGCGCTGGCCGAATCGGGCTTCGATCCGCTGGCCCGCACATGCCGGTTCATGCTCACCGAAGAAGCGCACCACATGTTCGTCGGAGAGACCGGCGTCAGCCGCATCATCCAGCGCACTTGCGAAGTGATGAAGGAGAACAAAGTCGACGACCCTTCCGATGTTCGCGCGCTCGGCGTCATCGACTTGCAGACGATTCAGAAATACATCAATTTTCACTATAGCGTCACGCTCGACCTTTATGGCTCGGATGTCTCCTCCAACGCCGCGAATTACTACACCAGCGGCCTCAAAGGGCGCTTCGAGGAAACCAAAATCAATGACGATCATTTGCTGGCCGACGCCGAATACACTGTTTCTGAAGTCGTAGGCGACAAGATTGTCACCAAGAAAGTTCCGGCGTTAACTGCGCTCAATGAGCGCCTGCGCGATGACTATATCCGCGAAATCGAATCGGGTCTCGGTCGCTGGCAACGCGTCATCGACAAGGCAGGTATTGCGTATCGTCTGACCTTGCCTCACAAAGGTTTTCATCGCGCGATTGGCAATTTCGCCGGACGATGGATCAGCACAAGCGGAGAAGTTTTGACGGAGGAAGTCTGGAAGAAGAGGGAGTCCGAGTGGCTGCCCAGCGATGCGGATCGAGCATACGTGCAATCCTTGATGAGCGGCCGCGTCGTCGAACCTGGCAAATTTGCCAATTGGATTGCTCCGCCTCTGCGTGGGATTAACAGCCAGCCTCTGAACTTCGAATACGTTCGTTTCAATTGATTGGCGCGCTTGCGAAAAAGCTGTATCGGCGCCGGTGACCGCTGCGTCTCTTGTCTCGCGATTTTTGGCGCTCGCATCAGCTGGCACCTTGGATGCGCCCGATTTTCAGAATCCCAAGTGAACTAGAAAAGAGCAACTGAAAAGATGCCCAAGGTCATTTATGTGTCGGCGGACGGCGATTCCCGTGAAGTTGATGTTCCCGTGGGCACCACCGTTATGGCCGCAGCGCTGAAAAACGGGATCGATGGCATTGTCGCTGAATGCGGCGGTGTTTGCATGTGCTCGACGTGCCACGTTTTTGTCGACGGGAACTTCTTCAGCCGCCTGCCCGCCGCGAGCGACACGGAAGAGGCTGTGCTCGAAATCTCTGCCGAGGAGCGCCAGCCGACGAGCCGCCTCAGTTGCCAAATAAAAGTTACGGAAGATCTTGACGGCCTCATCGTACGCCTGCCGGAGCGGCAGCGGTAATGCCCGCCGGCACGGTCATTGTCGGCACGGGGCAGGCCGGTTTCCAGACCGCGGCTTCATTGCGGGCCGAAGGTTACTTGGAGCCGATCACGCTGATTGGCGAAGAGCCGCAGATACCTTACCAGCGTCCGCCTCTTTCAAAAGGTTTCGCGCTCGGAACTCAGGACCTGGAAAGCGTCGAGCTGCGGCCTGCGAAATTCTATCCGGATCATAAAATCGACTTGCTCGTGAATGAGCGAGTCGATTCCATCGATAGAGCGGGGCGCATTGTCACTACGTGTTCGGGCAATCGTTTGTCTTATCGCACGCTTGTGCTGGCGACCGGTGGGCGCAACCGCATGCTTTCCATCCCTGGGGCTGAATTCGATGGCGTCCTGTATTTGCGCTCTCTAAGCGAAGCGATTGTCTTGAAAGAGCAGCTCAAGAATTCCCGCGACGTCGCTGTCATCGGCGGAGGTTTCGTCGGACTCGAACTCGCCGCCGTGGCCGCTTCGCTCGGTAAATCGGTCACAGTGTTCGAAACGCTTCCGCGGTTGATGTCGCGACTTGTCGCGCCGATCATCTCGGATTTTTTTCAGGCGCTTCATGCCACCCGCGGCGTCAGGATCCTATGCAACGCGCGCGTTTCGGAAATTGGCGGCTCGCAAGGCAAAGTCGAAAAAGTGATCTTGGCCGACGGCACTGCGCATCCCGCCGATCTTGTACTTGTGGGCATCGGCATTGCCCCCAATATCGAGCTGGCGCGGGATGCGGGCCTGAACATTGCCGATGGAATCGCCGTGAACGAGCACTTGCAGACGAGCGACGGAAATATTTACGCCATCGGCGACTGCGCCGAGCATCCCTGTGTTTTTGCCGGTGCGCGCGTCCGTCTCGAGTCGGTACAAAATGCCGCCGACCAGGCCCAATGCGTCGCCGCCGCGATCGCCGGACGCCGCGAACCGTACCGCGCCTTGCCTTGGTTTTGGACCGACCAGTTCAATACAAAACTGCAGATGGCGGGAATTTCTCATGGGCACGATCGCATCATCACTCGTGGCAGCATGGAAAGCGGCAAACTCTCCGTCTTTTATTTTCGAGGAACCCGCCTCGTGGCCATCGATTCAATCAATCGCCCTCTGGACCACATGATTGGACGAAAGCTCCTCGCGGCCGGCGCGCTCGTGACTCCCGAGCAAGCCGCTGATGAAAGCATAAACTTGAAAATACTCGCGCAGGGCGTCACGGCGCATCCCGTCCCCCCGCCCAACCACTAACTGCGAAGCCGGCTACCTATGTCCTTCTACGAACATTTGTTCGTTTACTGAACATTCGTTCAGAAAACATTGACACGCCTCGAACGATCATGGTACCTCTGGAGATGGCACCGGCCGCGGAGAATGCAATTCATCCTGGGAGCAAAGCTGAATTGCCGAGCGCTCGCGTAAGAAATCAACGCAATGGCCCTCTGCGGAGACGCTATCTGGCGCGCCGCCTGGAGATTTTGCGCGCCGCAGGAAAGCACTTCCGAGTTCACGGTTTTGCCGAAACCGGTATGCGCGATATCGCTGCAGCCGCCGACCTATCCCCGGCGAACCTCTACAACTACTTCCGAGGCAAGCAGGAAATTCTCTTCTTCTGCCAGGACAACTCTCTTGATCGGATGATTGCTGCACTGAAAAAGGCGCGGCGCTTGCGAACCAGCATCGCTGAACGGCTTCGTGTCGTCGTCATCTCTCACCTGCGCTGCGTCCTTGACGAAGTCGAAGGCTCCGCGGCGCATCTCTTGACGAGCGCTTTGCCCGCTCACCTGCAGCGCTCCCTCGTTGCGAAACGCGACCGCTACGAAGGAGGCGTGCGCCAGCTGATTTCCGCCGGCATTCGCTCTGGAGAGTTCACCTGCAATGATCCCGCGCTCGCGGCGCGCGCCATGCTTGGCGCGATGAATTGGAGTGTGCGCTGGTTCAATCCGGAGGGCTTGATGACTGCTGCGGAAATCGCCGAAGGCTTTGCCGATTATTTGATCCGAGGTTTGCTCGCCAAGCCGGAAGGTCTTCGCAATGCGTCGTCGCCTCGTGAGATCCAACGCTCTGTTCGCCGCTTTGTTTCACGAGATTCCAACCGGCGCGCATCGGCCGGCTCAATTGCCGGAGAGGGATGATCTGTGGCCACGATGCCAATCGAATCGCAGAAAACGGCGCACATTCGTATGACGCTCAACGCCGAGGCGCTCGACGTCTCTTTTGCGCCATACAAAACTCTGCTCGAACTTCTTCGCGAGGATTTGGGGCATACCGGCACAAAGCATGGCTGCGAACTGGGCGAGTGCGGTGCCTGCGCCGTTCTTCTGGATGGCAAGCCCGTGCTTTCCTGCCTGCAATTGGCCCTCGAATGCGATGGAAGAAACGTGCTGACGGTCGAAGGCCTCAGAACCGATGGAACACTTCATCCGTTGCAGGATGCCTTTGCCGATCTCGGCGCGGCGCAATGCGGCTATTGCACTCCCGCAATTCTTGTAACCGCGAAGGCCCTGCTCGATCAGAATCCGAGTCCCACGCGCGATCAAATCCGCGAAGCGCTTTCGGGCAATCTTTGCCGGTGCACAGGCTATCTACAGATTTTCGAGGCTGTCGAAGCGGCCATGATGAGGATCGCCGAACAGAAAAAAACGGCAGCGCAGGCGTAACTCAAGCGGCCGAATGCCGCGAAGTTTTTCGGAGAGCGGAGCACATGCCGGACCGGGAAGGTTCACCAAAGCCTCCAGTGAAAAATCGAGACGCGAACGGCGAGGAATTGCGCGTCATCGGCGTTCCTCGCCGCCGCGTGGACGCACGTGCGAAAGTGACTGGCCAAACTCGCTACGCCGACGACATCGCGCTTCCGCGCATGGCCTACTGCAAGTTGCTGCGCTCTCCGCATCCGCACGCGCGCATTCGAAAAATCGATACGTCACGCGCGCTGGCTCATCCAGGCGTTTATCTGGTTCTCACCGGCAAAGACGTTCCCATCGAATATGGGATTCTGCCAATCAGCCAGGACGAGCAGGCGCTTTGCGTCGATCATGTGCGCCACGTTGGCGATCCTGTTGCCGCGGTCATCGCGCGCGAGGAATTGACCGCCTTCGAGGCCTTGGATTTGATTGACGTCGAGTACGAACTTCTGCCGACAATCTCAGACCCGGAAGAGGCTCTCTCGACTCCGGAACCGCGTATTCACGATTACGGCGACGAAGGCAACATTCACAAACGCGTGTCGCTCGCGTTTGGCGACGTGGAACAAGGCTTCGCGGAGGCCGACGAAATCTTCGAAGATGTTTTTTTCTATCAGGGAAACACTCATCTTCCCATCGAACAGCACGCCGCGGTCGCCATCAAGGACCCCGAAGGGAAGCTGACCATCTGGTCCAGCACGCAGACTCCGCATTACCTTCACCGAGCTCTCGCCAAGGTGCTCGAAATGCCGGCGGCCCACATTCGCGTGATCGCCACGCCCAATGGCGGAGGCTTCGGCGGCAAGAGCGATCCTTTCCAGCATGAGATCGTCGTCGCCAAAGCCGCGCTGCTGCTCGATCGGCCCGTGAAAATTTGTTTGACGCGCGAAGAAGTTTTTTATTGCCACCGCGGCCGCCATCCCGTGCTGATGAAATTCAAGACTGGCGTCAAAAAAGACGGCACGATCACCGGAATGCATCTCCAGACGCTGATCGACGGTGGCGCGTACGGTTCCTACGGCGTTGCCAGCACGTTTTACACCGGCGCGCTGCAGACCACGACGTATCACATTCCGCGCTATCGCTTTCAGGGCTGCCGCACCTTCACCAATAAGCCGCCCTGCGGACCCAAACGTGGCCACGGCACCGTGCAGCCCCGCTTCGGCCAGGAAGTCCAGCTCGACAAAATCGCCGAAAAATTAGCCATCGACCCTGCTGAGCTGCGCCTGCGCATCGTCGAGTCTTCCAATACCGTTACAGCAAATTTTCTTCGCCTCGGAACTGTTAATTTGGCCGAATGTATTCGCCGTGTGGTCAAGCTCTCCGACTGGAATGAAAAATTCCGCAAACTGCCCGAGGGCCGCGGCGTGGGGCTCGCCTGTTCGGCGTATCTCACGGGTGCCGGACTCCCAATTTACTGGAACAAAATGCCGCACTCAGGAGTTCAGCTGAAACTCGACCGCGGCGGCGGCGTGACGATTTTTTGCGGCTCGAGCGAAATCGGCCAGGGCTCGGACGATGTTCTCGCCGCCATTGTTGCCGAGATTCTCGGCCTCGAAACATTCGATATTCGCGTTTATACCGGCGATACGGATCTTGGTCCCGTCGATCTTGGTTCGTATTCGAGTCGCGTCACGCTCATGGCCGGCAACGCCGCCGTGCAAGCGGCGGACCGCGCCAAGGATTTGCTCGCTGAAGCCGTCGCCGAACGTTTGGCCGTACCGAAGGAGCGCCTGCGCTTCGCCGATAAGCGCGTTTTCGATTCCGCCGCGCCTGAAAAACACGTCGCGTTTCAAGAAGCCGTTTGCCTGGCCGAGGCACGTTTCGGCACGATCGGCACAGTCGGCTCGTACACGCCGCCGAAATCTCCCGCGCTCTATAAAGGAGGCGGCGTCGGGCCATCTCCAACGTATTCATACTCCGCCGCAGTCGCCGAAGTCGTCGTGAACCCGGTGACCGGCTGGCTCACAGTTCCCACGATATGGATCGCGCACGACATTGGCCGTGCACTGAACCCCACGCTTGTCCGCGGCCAGGTCGAAGGCAGCGTATACATGGGGCTCGGCGAGGCGCTCATGGAGGAGCAGGAATTTCGCCGCCTCCCGAAAAAACTATCGCATGCGCTCGTCCACAAATTCCCTTCGATCCTCGAGTACAAAAGTCCCACGTCGCTCGACATGCCCAACGTCATCACCGAGCTGATCGGGGAGCCCGATCCTCGTGGTCCTTTCGGCGCAAAGGAAGTCGGCCAGGGCCCGCTTCTGCCGATCATGCCGGCCATCGCCAACGCCGTTTACGATGCCGTGGGCGTGAGAATTGATGAAGTTCCCATCACTCCGGAAAAAATAATGAAAGCGCTGGTGGAAAAGAGGGCCGGGCGTCTCCCGCGTTTTGGACCAACCCACTTTCCGCATGTCGATTGGCCGGAAGCTCTTCGCGTTCCTCCGCCATGGGAGGGCGGCGACGGAAACGCCGTGAATGACGCGCCGCGTCACGGGAAATCACCGTCCAAAAAAGAGAAGGTGCTCAGCTCATGATGCGTTTGCCGCTTTTCAGCTTCCGCGCGCCACGCACGCTCGCTGAAGCAGCGTCCATTCTCGATGGCGAAGGCGGCAATGCCATGCCGCTTGCTGGCGGCACCGATCTTCTGCCCAACATGAAGCGCCGGCAACAGGTCCCGCGAACGCTCATGAGCCTTCGCCATGTGGAGGGCTTGAGCCAGATTCAATTGGCCCCCTCGGCGTCGCGATTGGGTGCCTGCCTGACGCTCGCCGCCATCGCAGCTGATCCCCGTTTTCGCAACGGCCTGACGGCGCTTGCACAAGCCGCTGCCCAAGTAGCCACTCCGCAGATCCGCAATATGGCCACGCTCGGGGGAAATCTCTGCCTCGACACACGCTGCAACTACTATGACCAAAGCTACGAGTGGCGCAAGGCGATCAATTTCTGCCTGAAGAAAGACGGAGACACGTGCTGGGTGGCGCCGGGCAGCTCGAAGTGCATGGCAGTTTCTTCCACCGACACGGCGCCCGCGCTGATCGCTCTCGGCGCGCGCGTCCGCCTCGTTTCACGCTCCGAGGAGCGCGAAGTCTCGCTGGCCGATTTTTATAACAACGACGGCATGAACTACATCAAGCGGCGGCCGGATGAAATTCTCGCCGAAGTGCTGTTGGATTCGCTTCACGGCTGGAAGAGCACGTATTGGAAGCTGCGGCGCCGCGGTTCGTTCGATTTTCCTGTGCTGTCCGTTGCCGCGGCGGTTCGCCTCTCGCGCAGCGGCGTAGTCGAAGATGCCCGCATTGTCATTGGCTCTGCGGCTTGCCGACCGCTAATTGCCGCCGAAGCGGCGAAATCTCTCGTGGGCCATCCCTTGAATAACGAAACGATTGCCCAAGCCTCTGCTTTTGCCGCGCGAATCGCCAAACCGCTCGACAACACGGATTTCGACATGAGCTGGCGCAAGAAAGTCACCGCCGAGTTCGTGATGTACGCGCTGCGAGAATTGCGCGGTGACGACGTGCGCGCTGAGCGCGAAAGCGTCACGCGTTATCCCTTCGGCGATGATTTCATCGCGATTCAATAGATCTTCGCGAAAGAAACCGAACCTGCAACATCCCGGTCGAAACACTCCCCGAAGTTGACGCATTATCAGTCCGGCAGTATCATCCGCGCGGTTGCCGGTTGCCAATCTGATTCAAGGACGAAACGTCATGTCAAAGCGCATTCACCTGCTTACTTTAATTGTGGCCATTGTGTCGCTCTGTGGCGCGACTTTGCTGTTTGCACAGGAAGCGAGGCCACGGCGCGATCGTGGCGTCTTCAGCCAAATGCAGTTTCGCTATATTGGGCCTGTGGGCAACCGCGCAATCGCCGTTGCAGGTGTGCCCGGGAATCCGGATGTCTACTACGTCGGCGCGGCGTCCGGCGGAATATTCAAATCCACCGATGGCGGGATCCACTGGGATCCAATCTTCGATTCGCAGGATGTTTCCTCGGTTGGTGCGATAGCTGTAGCCACCAGCGATCCGAATATCGTCTGGGCCGGGACGGGCGAACCTTATATTCGCAGCCATATTTCGATTGGCGACGGAATCTATAAATCCACGGACGCGGGCAAGACCTGGACGCACATGGGTCTTGAAAATACTGGACGCATCGCGAACGTCCTGATTGATCCGCGCAATCCGGACATTGTTCTCGCATGCTCGCTCGGCACTTCGTACGGCCCGCAGCCGGAGCGTGGCGTATTTCGAACGACGGATGGCGGAAAAACATGGGAGAAAACCCTTTTCGTGGATGAGAACACGGGCTGCTCGGATCTCACCATGGATCCGAACAATTCGCACGTCTTATTTGCAGGCATGTGGCAACTGGAGATTCACACGTGGGGCCGGACGAGCGGCGGCCCGGGAAGCGGCTTGTACAAATCCACCGATAGCGGCGTCACGTGGAAGCGTCTTGAGGGACATGGACTGCCGGATTCGCCTCTCGGGAGAATTGCCGTGCGCGTGGCGCAGGGCGATTCGAACCGCGTCTACGCGATGATCGAAACGGGCGACGGCGTCCCCATGGACGGAAAGCCGACCCAGCGAGGGCAACTCTGGAGATCGGAAGACGGCGGCGAGAACTGGCAAGTGGTGAGTTACGACCGGCAAATCCGGGGCCGCACCCATTACTACACGCGCGAAGAAATCTCGCCCGACAACGAAAACGAAGTCTACTTTTTCTCGGCCGCATTTTCGAGAACCCTGGACGGCGGCAAGACTCTCACGGATATGCCCTCGAGTCCCGGAGGCGACAACCACGAAATGTGGATCGATCCGACGAATGCCGACCGCATGGCGGTTGTAAACGACAGCGGCGTGAGCATCTCCATCAACCACGGCCGGACGTGGGATCACATCCAGCTTCCCATCGCGCAGATCTACCACGTCACGGTGGACGATCAGATTCCCTACAACGTGTACGGCAACAAGCAGGACGGTGGCTCCTACCGCGGCCCGAGCAATAGCCAGCAATTTGGATTCTTTGGAGGCCGCGGTCCCGGTCCCATTTCGCGAAGCGTGTGGGAAGGCATCGACGGCGGAGAGAGCGGCTTTGCAACCGTGGACCCTGTGGACAACAACATCGTCTGGAACAGTGGAACAGGTTCAGGCAGTGTCGGCGGCACGGTGATCGTCGACGATTTGCGCACAAAACAAGCGCGACAGGTCGAAGTCTGGCCTGAGACCACAATTGGAGCGCCCGCTGCCGATGTGAAATATCGGTTCAATTGGGAATTTCCCATCACCATCTCGCCCCATGATCACAGCAAAGTCTATGTCGGAAGCCAGTACGTCCACATGACAACCGATGGCGGCAATAGCTGGCAGGTCATCAGTCCCGATCTCACGCGAAACGATAAGAGCAAGATGGGAATTTCCGGCGGTCTTACTCCCGATAATATCGGCGTTGAATACGCAGGCGTAGTCTTTTCCATTGCCGAGTCGCCGAAGGATGCGGGCGTCATCTGGGCTGGCACAAATGACGGCCTGGTGCAAATCACGCGCGACGGCGGAAAGCATTGGACCAACGTCACAGCCAATATCCCCAATCTCCCGGAATGGGGAACGGTGAGCAACATCGAGCCCTCGCGCTATGAAGCCGGCAAGGCTTACATCACTGTGGATTTTCATCAAGTGAACAATCGCGATCCGTTCGTCTATAAGACAAGCGACTACGGCAAGACGTGGACGCAAATCACCAATGGCATTCCGCACAGCATGCTGAGCTATGCCCACTGCGTCCGCGAAGATCCTGTGCGTCCGGGATTGCTCTACCTCGGCACGGAGAACGCGCTCTATGTCTCTTTCGACGATGGCGACAACTGGCAGCCCTTGCAATCGGGTCTGCCGCACGCGCCCGTTTATTGGATTGCGGTGCAAGAGCGATTCCACGATCTCGCGCTCGCAACGTATGGGCGTGGCTTTTGGATCCTGGATGATTTGACTCCTCTGGAGCAGATGACTCCTGAAGTACAGGCATCCGACGCGCATCTTTTCGCGCCGCGAGATGCTTACCGCTTCCGCAACGTCTCTGAACCCGCGGCAGTGTCTTATGATCCGACGACCGGGCACAATCCGCCGTACGGCGCTGTGATCAATTATTATTTGAAAACAGCGGCGAAAGACGACGTCAAGATCGTGATCCAGGATGCGAGTGGCAAAACCGTCCGTACGCTCGACGGCAAGAAAGAGGCTGGGGTCAATCGCATCTGGTGGGACTTGCGATTCGAACCCACAAAACAGATCCGGCTGCGAACCAGTCCTCTCTACGCCCCGGAAGTAACTGTCGGCCCCGAGGGCTGGCGTCCCGCGCCTGCCGTCGGGCCGATTTCGCTACTCGCGCCGCCGGGAACCTACACAATCAAGCTAGCGGTCGCCGGCCACGACTACAGTCAGAAACTCACGGTCCTGAAAGATCCACACTCCGCCGGCACTGTGGCGGATATTCAATCTCAGACCAAGCTAATGATGGCGCTCGAGGACGAGTTGAACAAGGCGGCGGATGACGTTAATCAAATCGAATCCGTTCGCATCCAGCTACTGAATCTCGAATCCCAGCTCGGTGATGACCAGAACTCCAAATCAATTCGCACAGCTGCCGATGATTTGAGCAACAAGTTCATCGCCCTCGAGGGGCATTTGTTGCAATTAAAGGCCACCGGAAGAGGACAGGACGACGTGCGCTGGGAGTCGATGTTGGTGGATAAGCTCGATTATCTGGCGCGCGAAGTGAGCACTTCCGATTTTCCGCCGACCACGCAGCAGGTGGCCGTGCATGATGAACTCAAGCCACAGGTTGTCCAGTATCACGACGAGCTTGAGCAGCTAATCGCCAAGGACCTCGCTGCTTTCAACTCCATGGTCCGGGGGAAAAATATCTCCAACATCATCGCCAAGACACCTTGAACTCTCGGCTGGTTTCACACGGATTGGCCACACAGAAAGCTTCCGAATATAGCACTCGGTTGGCTCGGAGAAATCCGCCCGCGAGCCGGGTTCGTACGGTACATTCTGCCATGCAGTTCTAGGATTGCAATTCAGAGCGTCCATCAAGCACAGTGCGGCCGTCACACTGGCCTGTGACCTACGTCACTGAACGAATGTGCGAATAAGCGTGAACTATTGGTCGCGGAATGAAGTGCGGCGGGAGAGATTTGCCTGCATTCAGCACAGTTTGTTGGAGATTTTGGCAAAACGACCCGCGGTTGAGTATTTGGCATGGTTTTTGCTCCTTCGGTCAAGGCCCCGAGAGGTAGGAGACTGGAGACGAAAGATTGCCATTCTGGGGTGCGCCACAGGGAACAAAGCAACGCAAAGTGAATAATCTAGGGAGAGTGCTATGAAAAAAGCGCTAATTTCTTTACTTGCATCAGTTCCTTTGTTTATAGCACTTCTAGCTGCCGTGAATCCGCGCCCCGTGCAAGCCGTTCCAAGCTATGCGCGCCAGACCGGATTGCCGTGCAGTGGCTGCCACTACACGCCTCCGGAACTCAACGCTGCAGGGCGAAGGTTCAAGCTGCTCGGTTATGTCGATAGAGCTGACGACACCAAAGCGGTCAAGGACAGCTCAAACAAGCGGCATTCCGGGCTTGACCTTCTGTCCTCACTGCCGCTTTCCGTGATGTTCGAAACATCGCTTACTGATACGAAAACAGCTCAGCCTGGAACCCAGAATAGCAGCTTCGAATTTCCTCAGGATATGTCGCTCTTTCTGGCCGGTGCGTGGACGACGCACATTGGCAGTTTTGTTCAAGTGACTTACGACACCCAGGATGACCATTTCACCAGCGATAACACCGACATCCGTTACGCCGACAAGAGGAATTTCAGCGGCAAGGAACTCGTGTACGGCCTGACCCTCAATAACAACCCATCGGTGGAAGATCTCTGGAACGATTCGCCGGCATGGGGCTTCCCGTGGATCGCTAGCGATTCCGCACTGACTCCTACGGCCGCTCCTATCGTTGACGGCCTCCTGGCGCAGGACGTCGCAGGACTCGGCGGCTACGCGATGTGGGACAATCATCTTTATCTGGACGCAACGATTTATCGTTCCGAGCATGTGAATGGTCCCCAACCAAATCCAGGAACCGGTTCCGCATATAACATCCGAGGAGTTGCGCCCTATTGGCGCGTCGCATGGCAGCAATCCACAGCGAAGACCGAGTTTGAGGTCGGCACGTACGGAATGCATATGGTATCGAGCCCTGGCGCGATCACCGGTCTCGAAGATGACTACACCGACTGGGCAGTCGATTTTCAAGTCGATCGAACACTCTTCAGGAAGGACGTGCTTTCTCTGCGAGGCACATTTATCCATGAGACCTCTGACTTGGCCGCAACCGACCCGCTTCAGACCAGTCAGCACTTGAATACTGCGCTGGCAAATGCCGAATACCATTTCGGCAATCGAATTTCCGCCACACTCGGCTGGTTCGACACCGAAGGCACGCCTGATCCTCTGTTGTATCCACAGGCTCCCCTGACTGGCAACGCCAATGGCGATCCGCGGAGCGCCGGGTTTATTCCCAGCTTCTCGTTTTGGCCGACGCAGAATGTACAACTGGCTTTCCAATACGCCGCATACACACGTTTCAATGGCGCGGCGACAAACTACGACGGCGCGGGTCGGAACGCGAGTGACAACGATACGGCGTATTTGCTTGCGCGATTCATTTTCTGAACTTACATAAAGATACGGATAAGGAGAACCTATGAAAACGAGTATCACGCTCCGGATCATCGCAACTCTGCTGCTGGCTGGTTTCGTCTTTGTGACAAAGAGCTGGGCGGGCGATATCCAGGGAAAGGTCACTGTGCAGCACATGAAGTCCGCTGAAAATATCGCCGTCTATATCGACGCCGTACCAGGAAAGCATTTCGACGCCCCGGCGCAGCACGTTGTTGTGGACCAGCACCAAATGGCTTTCGTGCCCCACGTTGTCATCGTTCTGCAGGGAACCACAGTAGACTTTCTGAATAGTGACCCGGTTGGCCACAATGTTTACTGGCCCTCGATCAGCGGCAACAAGAAGCTGGCGCATAACCTGGGAACTTGGCCGAAGGGCGAAAGGAAATCATTTCAGTTCAATGATCTCGGAGTCGCTGCTCTGCTGTGTAATGTTCACCCGGAAATGTCCGGCTATGTTGTGGTAGTGGGATCCCCGTACTTCACCGTCACGGCCAAAGACGGTGCGTTCGAAATCAAGAACGTTCCGCCAGGAACCTACACCCTGAAGACCTGGAGCGAAGACGGGAAGCCGACCACACAGTCGATCACTGTCGGCAGCGGCGCATTGAACCTGGCGTTGACCGTAACGCGGTAGTTAAGGGAAGACAGGTTAGCGGGAATGGCGGATCAGCCAGATAACAATAAAGAGGCAGCCGGCGCCGAGGAAGATCACTTCCTCAGCCGGCGGCAATTTTTCATCAAGCTCGGGGGCGGGTCGCTCGCGATTGCCGGGGCTGGGGCAACCGTTTTCGCAGTGCAGTACCTCTCGCCGAACGTTCTCTACGAACCATCACCCATTGTGAGCGCTGGGCGGCCCGAGCATTTCCCTGCGAATTCGGTCACTCTGGACCCGCGCTTCGCCATTTACATCGTGCATGGACCAAAAGGCTTCTACGCGATGAGTTCGATTTGCACACATCTTGGCTGCATGACCGTGTGGAAACAGGACTCCGGAGTGATCGCCTGCCCCTGCCATGGCAGCACGTTTCGGCAAGATGGGGAAGTGATCGGGGGGCCGGCTCCACGGCCATTGCTGTGGCTGAAGACGTGGCTGGGAAGCAACGGCGAAATCATGGTGAATCGTTCCACGATCATTGCGGCGGAAAGTGAGTACATCCAGGCTTGAGCACGCAGAAACCATTGCCAGCTCCGGGCACCACCGCGATCCGAAACCCGATTCACGCTCTCGTGCGTTGGCGCGACGAATTCAAGGAAATCTTCGCCGCCCGCGTACGCGAGCGGCAACTCGGCTTCCGGCGATCTTGGTATCTCGGCGCATTAACGCTGGGGTGTTTCTCCATTCAAATCATCACCGGCCTGCTCTTGATGCTTTACTACCACCCTTCCATCCCGCAAGCGTACGCCGACATGAAAGACTTGCAATTCGTCGTGTCGTCCGGAGTGTTTCTGCGGAACCTGCATCGCTGGTCCGCGCACGCGATGGTGTTTCTGGTGTTCGCGCACATGGCCAAGGTGTTTTACCGCGGGGCTTACCGCCCTCCGCGAGAGCTGAACTGGGTGGTCGGCGTGTGCCTCCTGCTACTGACTTTGCTGGCCAGCTATACGGGCTACCTGCTCCCCTGGGACCAGTTGTCCTATTGGGGCACCACGGTGGGCTCGAGCATCATCTCGTCCACGCCGTTCATTGGAGAAAAGCTGCGCTTCGTCCTTCTCGGTGGACACTCCGTGAATGCCAATGCGCTGCTGCGCTTTTACGTCCTGCACGTAGTCATTCTGCCGCTCGCCGTCATTCTTCTCGTCTCCGTTCATTTGTGGCGTTTGCACAAGGACGGTGGAATGTACCTCAAGCATGAGGATCACACGGACAAATCATGAGCCACGATCCCACTGCGCCCATGAAGACGGACTTGCCGCAGTCAATCGGCGAGGGGAAGTCCATTCCCTATTGGGAAATGTTGTTTCGGGAAACGATCGCCATCGAATTATTAGCCGCCGTTCTGGTATGGATCGCGCTCTGGTGGAACGCGCCTTTGGGGCTGCTGGCTGATCCTCAGCAAACACCCAAGCTCGCCAAGGCCCCTTGGTATTTCACGGGGTTGCAGGAGCTTCTGCATTATTTCCCGCCGTTTGTCGCGGGCATCATTCTTCCCACGCTGATTGTGACTGCGCTGATCGTGGTTCCTTTCTTCAACGTGAACATCAAAGACGAAAACCTTTGGGTGCGCCATAAATCACAGCGGCTGGTGATTTTGGGAGTCATTCTGGCCGCGCTCACGGTGCTGCTCGTACGATTTGATTCCTGGGATGCGCTTGTCCCGGTCTGGATTATCGCGATTCTTATGTTCGTCGCCGCCGCCAGCGAAGGTCGCCATAATGAGGGATTTCGACGCTGGCTGAGCGCGAAGCCGCTCTCTTTCTGGATCATGACCTGGTTTCTAATGGAAGCGGTGGTGTTGACTTCCGTCGGCACGTTTTTCCGGGGGCCAGGCTGGACCTGGATTCGGCCTTGGTGAACCGGCAAAGCACGCAGGGCTTCCTCGGCCGGTTGGGCCGCATTTTCTTTGGCGATCCGGCGCGGCGTTTCGCCTGGGTGAGCTTGCTGCTCGCGCTTTCACTGGCCGTGGCGCCCACGAAAGACTTTTTCAGAGAGTGGCGCCACTATCAACGGCAATATTCCAAGTTCATCGAGGGGCGGACCGACGCCGCACCGTTGCGGGGCCGCATGGCGGGCGGCATTCATCAGATCTGGCTCCCCGAACTGGGCGTAGTGGACCGCTGCACAACTTGCCATCTGGGCATCGCCGAACCTACTCTTGCCGACGCTTCCGTGCCACAGCCATTCCGCGCGCATCCTGTAATTCCGCACGATCCGCAAGCACGGGGCTGCGTCGTCTGCCACCGTGGCCAAGGCTCCGCCACTGACGTCGCAGAGGCACACCTGACCACCGTCGCATGGGAGCAGCCGATCCTGCCTGGCCGGTTCATTCAAGCTTCCTGTGGAACTTGCCATCAAGACGATTTACCCCAGGCTCCGCGCCTCGATCGTGGTCGTGAGTTGTTGGTGCGATTCGATTGTGTCGGATGCCACAAAATTGCTGGCGTTGACCATCCGGCGATGCTAGGCCCGGATCTGACGGATGTGGGCACCAAGGTCAGCCGTGAATGGCTTTACAAGTGGCTTAAGGAGCCCCGAACCATTACGGACGCGGACGGCAACCAGACGGTTGACGGCGTCGACACCGGCGAGCCGCAGATGCCCACGTTTCGGCTCACCGATGCGGAACTGCTCGAGCTTTCCGCGTACTTGAGCGCGCAGCATGCCCATGCGGTTCAGCCGTATCGCTTCGATCCTCGTGTTGTCGCTACATTGTCGAAGCGGCCAGATGTTGCCGATCAGGGCGAGGCGCGTTTCCGGCAAATGTTCTGCTCCACTTGCCATTCGCTGGCCGTCACCCGCGCGGGAGAAACCACCTTGATTGGCGGAGACATCGGGCCGGAATTGACCAAGATTGGCAGCAAGGTTAATCCAGACTGGCTCGCTGCCTGGCTGCGCAATCCGCAACAGTATCTGCCGCACAGCCAGATGCCCCGCTACGAATGGTCTGACACCGATCTTTACGAAGTCACGCAGTACATGGAAACGAAGCTTACTGATCCGTCCTTGCTTTCTGACGTGCCGCACCTGGATCCGCCAACAAAAACCGAGATCGATGCGGGCCGCCACTTGTTCATTGATAAGGGCTGCGCGAGCTGCCACGCCATAGAAGGCCTCGCTCCGCAGCAAGATTTCGGCCCTGACCTCTCCACGCTGGGAGCACGCAACGTTTCTCAGCTGGATTTCGGTCCAGCAAAGATTCCGTATACGCTGATCGCCTATATCCAGGCGAAAATATCGAACCCGCTCTCTGTCAATCCCGCCGGGCGCATGCCGCAATATCACCTGGACGCCGAGAGCCTGGATGCTGTCACCACGGCCTTGCTGAGCTTGACAGGACCGCCTGCGACCCGCGGGATGGAAAGGTTGATCATCGCGCGCCGGCAACCGGAGTTTCATCCCGCAGGTGAATTCGGGAAACTCTATGAGCGCTACAAGTGTTACGCATGCCATAAATTCAACGGCTTTGGAGGCATCCTGGCGCCCGACCTTTCCTACGAAGGAAGCCGGGCGACGCGGCAGTGGCTGGTCCAGTTCATGGAGAATCCGCAAACCCTGCGGCCTACGCTCATTCTTCGCATGCCGCAATTCAATATGCCGGCACGCGAAGCGGCCGTCTTTGCGGACTATCTCGAAATGGCCATGCAGAGTCCCGACGTGGATGCCAGCGTGGATCGCAAGGAATTTACTCCGGCGATGGCCGCGGCCGGCAAGGAGCTCTACGAAAAGAAGTACCAGTGCCAGTCATGTCACACCATCGGCTCCTCCGGCGGATACGTCGGACCCAGCCTGAGCAACGCCGGCAATTGGCTGACGCCGGGCTGGATCCAGGCGTGGCTTCGCAATCCGCAAGCGCTCGTGCCCGGAACGATTGAGCCAAGGCAGGCTTTCACTCCAGATGAAATCCAGGATCTGACAGCTTACCTGCTCACATTGAGGCAGAGTGGTGCCTCCGCTGGAGGCGCTACAACCGCGTCAAGTGCGAAGGGGACAGGATGAGAGCCGGCATGCTTCTGTGTTTCGGAATCATGGGAATCAGTTTGCTCGCCGGCTGCGCCCGTAAATCCGCGCCTGCAGCGAAAATCGACGTGATGCAGAACGCCTACAGCTCGGAGGCGGACTGGAATAATCCCGATCGCATCATTCCGCTGAACTACGAGCAGGCGCAGGGGAAGCGGGTTTTCTACGAGCAATGTGTCTGGTGCCATGCCGACCAAACCCCGGCCGGACCTTCGAATCGTTCCAACGTGACTCCGGCTCCGCCGCTATGGAACGACGGAGTGACGTTGAATTCACTGAGCGACGTATTCCTCGAGAAATTTACTGCGCAAGGAGGAAGCGCCATGGGCAAGTCAGCAATGATGCCGCCTTATGGCAATACTCTGACGCCAGTGGAAATCCGTGCGCTCATCGCCTACGCGCGTGCAATCGCTGTTCCGCCATACGGCGCCGCCTCACAAGCTGGACAGAAGTAAGTGAGAAGGAGCGTTCGCGATGCATCGCTGCCGGGCGTGGCGCGGTGACGCACCTGCTCTGAAAGAAAGTACGGCAGACAGGCCGCCAGTTCAGAATGTCGACGCCGAGTCCAGATCTGATCTTCATTCCTCGGTCGCAGAACTGGGTACGCCTCGTTTCTCAGCGCCACCCAAAACCCCGTTGTGTCATCGGCCGCTTGCCTAGCGCCTCAATGGAATGATTCATGAGAGCCAGCCGCCGTGGAAGCCCGCGCGACGAAGACCCTCGACGATATGAGAGCATTCCCGGATACTCTTCCAGATAAGCTCCGACTGAAAGTTTTCAATCATCAGAACGATTGGACCTTGATTCAGGCCGAAGATCCAGGGAGAGACCCAGCCGGGCCGATTTCCGCTCTTCACCGGATACGTTGCATTAAAACTGGCATCAAATCCGTATGAGCTGCGCACTTTCAGGTTGAGACGCTCGATGGCGTGGCGGACAGTATCGATCACAATCTCAGGCGCAAATGGGAGAGAGGCAACTACGGCCCAGGGCGCAATCGTGCCGTCATCCGGGCCAAAGGGCGCGCCTCGCGCAGTGTAGTCATAAAATACTCTTCGCACACCGTTTACATCAACGACGGCCGGCCCCGGTCCATCGCTCGCTGTTAATCCCCAGCCGTATTTGTGATAGTGCGAAAACCGCAGGGGATTTTCGATTCCATATTGTCTTTGAACGTAGGTGGCTCGCCGGCTGTTTTCAAAATAATCGATCCCTGTTTTTCTATTGAAGTCGTCGCGTATGCCGCGAAAATCCACCCAAAGATGGGACATCTGATGAATGAATAGCGGCCCGGCATAGAGATATTCTATGTCGTAGACTTTCTTCCATTCAAAAGTCGCGGTCCATTCTCGGTAGCCTTCCGGATCGATGGGAAACGTAGGCGATCCCAAGGCCAGAGCGTATAGAATCAGAGCTTCGCTATAGCCCGTATCCCATCGGAATGGAAGAAATTGCGACTCGGGTTTCCAGCCGTGGCAGATCGTTTTCCCTTCATTCAAAGCCCATTTCCAATCGACGCGCCGGTAAAGAATTTCGGCAAGTTCACGTATCTCGCTTTCTTCTTCACTCTTCCCGGCAAAATAGCTCGCCGCCGTAAGAACACCTGCCATGAGTATGGCGGTGTCAACCGTTGACAATTCACATTGGAAGGCTCGCCGGCCGGTCTGCATGTCGAGGAAATGGTAGTAGAACCCTTTGTATCCCGTGGCATCAGGTTCCGGACCCTGATGGCTGGAATGAAAGAACTCCAAAGTTGTCAGAGTCCTTTCAATTGCCTCCGCTCGTGAAAGCAGGTTTCGTTCCACTGCCACCGTGTAGACGCTGAGGCCCATTCCCACTGCCGCAATGCTTGAAGGGGATCCGGGCTGAGTCTTATCCGCGATCAACCCGTTTCGAGGGTTGAACTCATTGCGGAAATAATCGAATGACTCACTCTGGAGACGGTTCAGCATTTCCGAATCCGTTCCCGCCGGATTCGAAACTGGCAATGGTTGATTCATTATTGGCGCACTCCTGAAATCACCCCACAGTCAGGCAAATTCAATCGTGACGGCCGCAACGCTCTGCGGTGGCACGGCGACAGCCAGATCGATCTTTCCCCGTCGGTGGGTCCAGATTTGCGGCTCCTTCTGCAGAGTTGAGGCCGCCTGGAGCTGTTCGACTTGCACCGCGCTCAAGTATTTCGGCTCACCCATGGTCTGCCAAAACCGGCGCGGATTTGCATGATCTTCGTCAATCCGTTCGATCCAGGCGTTGCGCGGCGCCGGGGCACTCGACAGCTGCAGATTCAACAGTTCAGTTTGAATCGGATGCCGCGGCATCGCAAGGTTGGTGATGAGTATCGTTGCCGTATCGTTCTTACGGATAACCCAGACGTCCACCGTCGCATGCCTTCCTCGGAATTCCAATAGTTCGGTGCCTGAATGATGCAACAGCTGGAATGCGCGGTAGGCTGGCTTGGCGATCCCATGCAGATTTAGCAGGCCAAATCCACCGTGAAACGGGACGGATGGAAAATAGTTCTCCGAGAAAATATCACTGAAGGTCCAAAAGCTGTAACCCTGGACGAGTCCGCGGGCTTCCATGATGATCCTAGTGGCGAAGGCGGCGGCAAACGGTTCATCATGCAGCGGATCTCGCGGATTCGATGAGATATTCCACTCCGTATAGTACAGCGGTAATCTGCCAGCTTCGCCGCGCGCTTTGCGTGCCTGCTCTTTCATGACTCCGCGCGGCGCATGCTCCAACTGAGTCATTGTATCCGCTCCTGGTTTGCCAAAAGCATCGGTCGGATAATGGTGCGTGCTGACGAAATCAACACTGAGTGCATTTTTCTTACAGTAACGGAGGAACTCCGGAATCCACCGGTTGTCCGCGGTTGCCGGCCCTCCTACTTTGAGTAGTTCATCCACGCCCTTGATGGCGGTGGCCGTGCAGCGGTAAAGCTTGAAGTAATCTCTCTGCGAGCCCGTCCAGAAAGCCTTGAGATTCGGCTCGTTCCAAACCTCAAAAAACCATTTGCGCACCTCGGTGGCTCCGTAACGCTCCAACCAGTGTGCCGTTAATTTTCGGATCAGCGTGGCCCATTGCTCGTAATCCTTCGGCGGCGTTACGTTCGCGCTGTAACGAAAAACGGTGCTATTTCCCGACGCGAGCGTTTCAGGCATGAACGACAGTTCGACGAAAGGCCGCATTCCAATCGAAAGGAGAAAGTCGATAATCTGATCGGCATTGAAAAAAGAAGAAAGGAGCCGGCCTTCCTCGCATATTAGCGTTCCCATCTCGTCGGAAAGTAGCGCATGAAAACGAACGTGCTGAAAACCAAGTTCGTTGTGGCAACGCAGCATTTGCGCTTGCCAGTCCGCCCGCAACGCGAGCGGCGCATGCCCGCTCCCGACGGTATGCTCCCAAAAATGCGGGAATGCTTTGGGCGGTTTTGAAAAATCACATCTAAAGTCCGGCACTTTTCTCCTCGCTCAGTCTCCGGCGTCGTGCTGTTGGATTCAAGCGTGCTGAGCCGTGGTCGTCCACTCGATGACTTCCTTGATCGCATCGGACGGGTGATTACTGACCGATTCCGCGAACCGGTTGGACGCATAGCGATTCGTGATCAGGGCTGCAATGTGAACGCCCCAGCGAAGCTGGGCTTGAGACAAATCATCGACGGCCATTTGAAAATGGCCGCGCGCTGCGTTAACGCTGCCCAGCATTACCTGATTATCCAGGACCAACTGGCGAACAAGTTCGGCGCCAGCAATTTGCAACGGGTGGTCGCCGCTGGGAATGCCTGTGATCACATAAGTCCCGTTCCGGGCCAACGCGTCCAGCAAATTAAATTCGAGGGAAGGAATACCGCTGGCGTCCAGGATCAAATCCATCGGAGCAATTTTTTTTTCGAACTGATCCGCGGGTACCACTCGTCCGTCCACGTAATGTCCTCCAATGTCACTCAGCCACTTCGGACGAGCGCTCGTGGAATCGACAACATCCAACCCGTAAACGTCGGCGCCCCGGAGTCGCAATACCATGGAAGCCAGCAGGCCTACAGGTCCCAAACCGGCCACGAGGCAGCGGCGTCCGACAATCCAGTCGGGAGTAATGGCAGCTTCTGGACAGCGAACGATCTGTAATCGAAGCGCTTCATCAATGGCTTTCTCGACGATGGAGAGCGGTTCCATCAATACGCCAACAGCTTCGAGTTCGGCCGGCACACGCACAACGTACTGCTCCTTATCCACCACGAATTCCGTTTGAAAGCCGTCCAGTCCGTGGATGCCTCTCTCTCTGTACTTTCCGGTCTGGCACATATCCGCGCGGCCCATCTGGCAGGGCGGGCACTGGCCGCATCCTCGCCGCACAGTGAATACTGCGAAATCTCCATCTTTCACGCGCGTGACCGCCGGGCCCAGTCCCACCACTTGGCCAAACATCTCGTGCCCGATAACGAGTTCTTTCTGACCATCAGGAGCATCTGCACGTCCACCGGATATTTCTGTCCTGTCGGTGCCGCAGATGCCCACGCGGATGATTCTAACCTTTACCTCATCCTGTGCTGTGATGGACGGTTCGGGCCGGTCCACAATGCGCGAGCCTGTCGTGCCTGGAACAATCGCGATGGCCTTCATAAATGATTTCCCCTTTTTCGATTTGCGCTTTTCTCCGCAATCCAGAAAGCAAATCTCATTGCCAGCTGTTATCCCAGCCTTTTCAGCAGATGGTCACCCACTCGCAGTGCATTCGCAATGATGGTTAGGCTGGGATTCACGGCTGCAATCGAAACGAAAAAGCTCGCGTCAACGACATAGAGATTGTCCAAATCGTGCGCCTTGCAGTTCAGATCGAGCGCCGATGTTTTGGGATCGCGGCCGAAGCGAACCGTTCCGGCCTGATGAGCCGTGCCTCCGATGGGAATCTTCTTACCGAGATACAACGATCGGGACATCAGGTGGTCGTGCAGACCTAGACCCTTGAGCATACCCTTCAGTTTCGCGATCAACCGATGGTGCCCTTCCATGTTAGTCTCCTGAAGGCTTAGCGTGATCTCCCCCTTCTGGTTGACGCTGACTCGATTATTTGGATTGGGCAGGTCTTCCGATTGCACCCAGAAATCGATCGAGTGCTCGGCCATATAATCCATCGCAAACTCCGGCTTCCAGACGGCCCAGTCTGGCGCTTCTCCCTTAACCATTTCGCCGTCGGTTTTTCCCAGCATCTGGATGCCGCCCAGGGGATATTCCCAATCTTCAGAGCGAAAGTAGAAGTCGTTCAGGCCAAGCGTTTTCTGGAACACGGTTGGATTGGGCTGTCTGGAAATGGCCATAAACGCGGAGTTGTTGTGCCGCATGTAATGGCGCCCTACCACGTCCGAACTGTTCGCGAGTCCATTCTTGTGTTTGTCGTTGGCAGAGCGCAGCAGAAGCACTGCGGAATTGACCGCCCCGCACGAAACGACCACGATGTCTGCTGAATATTCCTCAGGTTGTCCATCGCGTTCAACCAGCACTTTTGTTACCACGCGGCCAGACGCGTCCGTTTCGAGACGCTTGACGTATGCGCCCGTCACAAGCTGGACATTCACGTGTTCGAGAGCCGGGTCCACGCAAATAATTTGCGCATCCGCTTTCCCGTTCACCAAACATGGGAATCCGTCGAATGCCGCGCACCGCACGCAAGCACTGGTATGCAGCGCCTTGCCGTCCTTTTCATCGAGCAAAATGCCGAGCGGCAAAGGGAACGGATGATGGCCGCATCGTTGCAAATCGTCGTAAAGCTCTTGAATGCGCGGTGCGTGACTCACCGGAGGGTGGCGATAGGGCGCGCTCGCCGGGCCTTCCGTGGGATCGATCCCATGTTCTCCATGGACTTGATACAGATCCTCCGCTTTCGTGTAATAAGGCTCGAAGTCCTCATAGCTGAGCGGCCACGCAGGCGAAATGCCGCCGCAGTGGCGGACTTCTCCGAAATCCTCCTTGCGAAATCGCAGCAATGCCGCGCCATAAACCTTCGTATTCCCGCCAACGTAATACTGAATGCCGGGATGAAACGCGTTGCCCTTCTTGTCGTACCAGACTTCTTTAGCCCGGTATTTCGATTCAAGAAAAACTGCGGTGGAGTCCCAGTTGTCTTTCTCCCTCGGCAGGTATCCACCTCGCTCCAAGAGCAAAATGCGTTTGCCGGAGGGAGCAAGATGGTATGCAAGCGTTCCGCCACCGGCCCCGCTGCCGATGATGATGACGTCAAAATGATTCTCTTGCGCCATCTTCAGTCCTCTCTTCCTCCCATTTCCATCACCACTTACTGTTCCACCTCAACCATATAATCGCGGCCTTCCCAGGCATTGGTGTTTGGCCAGAAAAAAGTGAATCGAATCGGCGCTCGCTGCGCTGCGGCGATCGGAATATCGACGAATTCAATCCCGAAAGTGGTCGCCGTGGAGGCAGTATCGTTGACCGTACGCCACTCATCGTTGGTCCAATGGAGACGGAAGGGATCAGGAACCTGGACCCGCAATCTGTGCCCTCTCTTGACGACATGCACCTGCCGATTTGGTTTCCAGACCTCGAACAATTGACAACCCTTCCGGTCTCCGAGATAGCGGTTTGCAACCTCAGGAACCAGATCGAACACGCGTCCATCGGATACGGACCTCAATAGTTTGATGTATTCCGCATGAGCCCACATAAGAGGCATGGCCGAGCCCGTCGGCCGGCCTAGGAACATATACCGCTCCGGCTTGTCTCGCTCATCCCACACTTGCTCCGGGAGCAGACCCGTCCCCGAAGCAAATCCTTCGATTGCTCGTAGGAATGGTTTTACGTCCCGCCCCGCGGAGAGTTCATAGTGCGCCCTTTCTCCCGTCAGAAGCGGCCACGCACGGCCTTTGCCCCACCTGACGTAAGGATCTCCGTCCTCTCGCTGGCCGTAACCATCGTGATTGTAACGATGCCAGACTGGCCCCATCGGAGTATCCACTTTCAGGATTGCATCGACCACCCTCAATGAGCCCACAATCAATGGATCGTCCGCTCTTCTAATCCCGTAACGAACCAGCTCCAGAAACCCGGCATCGACGACCTCCTTTGCCGGAAATGAACTCAGAGTGCCTGGCGCAAGGTTCGCGATTTTCAGAATTCCCGAGTTCGGGTCTTCCGCGGGGTTCGGGTTGTCCACATCGTCCGGCAGGATTCGTATGTAGTGCCGTCGAATGCCTGGAACCAGAGTCCCTTCCGTTGTGACTGTCCACGCTTCGACATGCGACTCCAGAAAGTCGGCGTATTGCTCAAGAAACTCCGCAGCGGCCTTATCCGCTCGCTTCCTGCAAAAATAAGCCGCACCAATCAGAGCCGCGACATTGGAAGCCAAAGTAGACGGAGAATAACCGCTGGCTTCCTCCCAGCGTTCCTGCTGGGTCGCCGGCCCATGCCGGAGCAAGTAACTTGCTGCTTTCAAGACCATGGGATAGGGGTCAAAATCCTGAAGAGCATTCTCTCGGCTCAGACGCAGCGCCAGCAATATCGGGAAGGCGACCTCATCCAATTGGATTCCCCGCCAGTACGGAGTCCCATTGACCCAGAAGTTCTGCGAAAAGCCGCCGTCCTCCTGCTGCGAAACCGCGAGATAGATCAATGCCCGCAGCGGTGTGGCACTCTCGCCGCAGGCGAGCAGGGCCGAAGCGCTGCTGACCATATCCCGGGTCCAAACCAAGTGGTATCCGCCTTGATCTTTGTCACCCGCGGCTTCTCCCCAAGGAATTGAAAGAGACGCGATCAAGGCGCCGGGATAGGACTTATCCTCATGTGCAAGCAGCAAGCTGAAACTGCTGTGGTAGAGGTTGCCCTTGTCACTCGAAAACTTCTCCAAGGGAAGCTGCTGTGAAGAAGTGCGATCCCATTGCTCCGTGTATCGTTTGTGGTGCTCTTCGAAAGGAATGCCCAGCGTCTGAAGAAGCGTTGTGGTCGCGTGATGCTCGGTGTCTCCAAAAGCAAGCCCCAGAGTGAACTCGCGGCGACCGCTCAGATCCAGTTGTCCGGTGAGCGCGATGTTGCCGTCGGTCGCGTGGTCGAACTGCCAGTCCATCTGAAAGTTGCTGGCTAGATCCGTCCAGCCGTCACTGCGGCCAACATAGCCGCATGAAACACGAGTAAAGGGCGCTGTAGCGGCCAGTGCCAGCCATGTTCCTTGTTTCTGCGCCATAAGAATCTTGCGCCCGTCCAATTCGGCGATATATCCATTGTTCCCCCATCCCCCGACTTCCAGATGAGGAGCGCAAAGAGCATAGAGTTGCAACTTCGAAAGGAACGACTCGTCGCCCGTCAACCTTGTCCGCTGGAGAACGCAGGCAAGATGAGGGTCCGTGATGATTTCCTTAACGACAGAGTAGCGGCCGTCGGGATCGGAGTTCGTGCAGCGATATCCCAGCGTGTAGTTGGATAAGCGCTCGAATTTGGATTTGAGGTGCCGCTTCTCCTCATGGAAGAAACTCTTGCCGTCGGTAATCAAGTATTGAAGGTCACGCAGTTGCGGCCGATCCACCGTGGGATAATAGACTTCGGTGATGATACCATTCCAAAATGTAAACCAGATTTGGCTGGAAGCCGAGTATGCGGTTCCTACCCCGTCCTTACCTCCATGAGTCCATCGCGGATGAATCCCTGGCTGTCCAAATGCTCCGTTCTCATTATCTGATTTCGTCATTCCGTGTCTCCCGTCCGGGCTTTGTCCGTGTTCGTTCTCCTAATGGATTACCGGAGCGAGCGCGATACAGCTCAGGCCCAATACAAAGAACAGAAACATAATCGTGAGCAGAACCTTGACTCGATTGCCCGCGCCATGAAACTCTTTCCACACAAATATTCCCCAGATGGCGGAGATCATTGTGTTGCCCTCGCCAAGCGAGAACGAAGTGGCGGGTCCAATCATCGGCACGTAGGAAGCCACGAAGTTGGCGGTCGTGCCGATGCCCCAAATCGCTCCACCTAACACTCCCCACGCGTGCAGACTCACTCGTCCCCTGAAATAGTCCTTTATTCGAAGTTGCGCGCCACTAACCGGTCGTCGCATCAATCCGTAGTTCATCGGGAAATTGGAAACGACGGCGCCCAGGGCAAAAACGAAATACACGGTGTATGGCCCCAGGTGGTTCGGGCCTGTCAATGCCTTGGCAACAAACGGGTAGAAGAGCCCCACGGCAACACCGCATCCCAGACTCAATCCAATTCCTTTCGTGCTGGCCTTCGCGCCCCTCGAAATTCCCCGATACGCCATTGCATCAAGCACGATGGCTATGCAAATCAGCCCAATTCCCCCAAAGAGAAAAAGGGGATTCCCTTTTGGCGAAATGATGTAGTTGATGACAGCTCCGATGACCAGCGCCAGGCCAGCTCCGATCGGGAACGCTACGGCCATCCCCGCCACGGATATTGCGGCCACGAGGAGCAAATTTCCGAGGTTGAAAATCACTCCACCAAAGAAAGCCTCCAGAAGACTGCGCGCGCTTGCGGCGCTTAGATTGTGAAAGAAGCTGACCGGCGACGCGGGGTTGCTGTTCCCAAGCGTCAGTCCAAACAACAATGCACATGCCAGAAGGCCCCAGACGTAGTCCCAGTAGAAAAGTTCGAATCGCCACCGTTTATCAACCTTCTGCGTATTCGCCCAGCTCCCCCAGCAGAGCATGCTGACCAGCATAAGCGCGAGGGCAGCCAAGTAAGTATGTGGAATAAACAATCTTCACCTCGCCCGTAGCTGGACGAACAAATCGCGTTGAGCGCGCGGGCTGGTCGCAAGAACTCTTCAGCCGTTCTTGAGAAGCGTCACGCCCTGCGAATCAGATCCCGGCCTCCTGGCTGAAATATTGAAAATCTTCCCGCCAGCCGCCTTGACCCTTGCCAATGCTCTTATAATCCTCGACAAACTCGATTGCGCGGAGGTACTTCACCATCGTGAATCCAAGCTGCGTTTCAACCCGAAGGCGAAGCGGCGCACCATGGTCAATAGGAAGCGGCTGGCCGTTCATTTCGTAGGCAAGAATCGTCTGTGGATCTTTCGCCAACTCGAGGCGAATCGTGCCGTAAAAGAACCCCGGTCCCTGGGCGTGTGGCTCCGATGTGGATTTATTGTCGAATGCGTAGAAAACGATGTAGCGAGCGGCGGGTAGGGGATGACAAAGTTCCACAATGTGATGCAGAGATACACCGCCCCACTCCGCAACACCCGACCATCCCTGGATGCAGCAATGCTTCGTAATTTGAGTTTGTTTCGGCATTGCACGGAGGTCCGCCAGCGTGAGATGCAGCGGGTTTTCAACCAAACCATTAATTTCCAGACTGTAATTTGCAAATTGTTCGCGTTCCATTGCCAGAAAACTTTCCTCTTTCGGCGGGCGGCCATTGACCCAAAAGTAAGGCGAAATGTCCGCGTGCGAATAATGTTGCGTGGAGACTTCATGGCCGAAAAGCAATGTGCGCAACGGATCGGTGATCGACTGTGTGGCCTTCTGTACAAAACGCGGGCGGCGATGCGAGCACATGGTTGTCACGATATGGATGACCACCACGCCAGTCAGCCCGGCGAGCCAGACCATCAGAGCGCGCGTTAGATGCGGATTGTGCGTCTCTCCCAGAACAATCATCGCCAACTCGGTCCGGAATCCGTGGAGGGCCACGATGGTGACGTGGCCGATGAAGAATACGATGAATGTGCAAAGAGTCAGGAAGTGCAGGCTCCGTGCGCTCTGCCGTCCGTGAAAAATTTTGATATACCACGGGAAACGGGCGGCTACGGCAGGAGACATCGCGATCCCGGTCGCGATGCTGAACGGTGCGAGCAAGAATATGACCGCGGCGTAGCTCAACTGTTGTAGTGCGTTATATCCTCCCGGCGTTTCCACAATGTGGAAGCTCAGATAGCTAAGCATTGCGTGCCATGCGCCCGGGACAATCTGCCAGGAGGTCGGAATCAGCCGTCGCCACTCCGGCGTGACGAAGAGCATCACCACGTATGTCAACCCTGTGAGCAGCCATGCGAAATCCATGAGAAAGTGCCAGTGCCGTCCGAGACCTAGATTTTCGCGACCGGGCAGCGCAATCGCCGAAGGAAATGAAGTTTCCTCGTCGCTCGCCGTCCAGAGTCGGTCCTTGGGTCGCTGCTTCTTCGTGAACTTGAGCCATTCGCTGCCCGGCGTGCAGTGATCGTTCCAGTAAAGTCTCGGATGCGCGCTCAAGATCTCGAGACCGCTCCGAACCAGAAGTGACAGCAGGAGAAAGTTGAAGAAGTGCGCTCCCCGCAGCCATAACGGATAATCAAGAGACATTATGGGTCACCTTTTTGAACCTCGGTTTTTCAGCTCTCCCAATGCTATCTCCTCGACGATGCTGCGCGCGCCTTGAGAATCGCTCCATTGGTTCCAGTGAAAACCGGCGAGCCGCCCGGCGTTTCGATCCCTCTGTCTTATCGACAGAAGCATCACTTTCTGCGGATAACGCCGGCTTCGTCTCCACGCGAACGCTTTTTGCAGGAGCCGCCTTTGGCATCACTACTTCCAGTGCGCCTTCGTTGAAGGTTGCCTTGGCCTTCGAAAGATCAACCTCACAGGGCAGATCGATGATGCGCAGGACAAGTAATGTGTGCCCGATCGAATGGACGTGTTTTCCAGACTGGTGGTTTTCGCTTGCCTCGGCCTTTCCACTGATCGTTAATCGGTGTGGCTCGAGGCTCACCTTGATCTCCTCCCTGTTGAACCCGGGAACTTCGGCGTGTGCGATAAGTTGTTCACCGGATTCCGAGATATGGAACTTCACCGGCGTGAGCAGCTCCGATTCCGCGTGAAACCAATCCTCCCGATCATTCCCTTGCACGTGTCCCCGGCTCTCGAAAATCTCAAAGGCGCGCCGGGCAATCAGATTGAACACGTCTTGCGTATGTTCGAAAAGTTCGTGAATAGATACGAGATTCAAATCAGTGCTGCTTTTCATGGATGATGATGCATGTGAAGCGTGTGAAGAATGGTGCGTCATGGCCTTCTCCTTTTCCTTTCTCCTTGCAGTCGAATAGAATCTTGTTCCCGCACTCGAGGAGATAGGGGTATCTCTCGGGCGCCCTACTTTTCCGGGACGTACGTGCGTCCCCGGCGTTGGCAACCGGTCAGTTGGCCGGCGTTGTCGCGAACAAACAAGAGGGTGCACACTTCCCGTCTTTCACAGTCGCCATTTCTTCTTTTCCCAGCGACGGATCAACGGCGAGTGATGCAAGATACATCTTAGACGGCCAACAAAAAGCCCTACCGTTCAAAAAGAGACACATTTCACTTGTCCTCACATAGTGGTAACCGCGGACGTGAATGCCGCAAATCGGATGATTGGATGAAGTGAATGACAGCCAGAATCGCTCGCGTGACCTGCTCCCTCTTTTCGTCCCACTTCGCGCGTTCTTTCGCGCAAAGTGTGCGCCATGAAATTGTTTCACTCCAGGGGTCCACTCCAAGGCACGGAAAAGCAGGGATCGCGGCAGAGATGAATCTGATCAGTATTTTGCAATCAGCGACAAAGTTGGTGGACGTGACCGGGATCGAACCGGCGACCCCCTGCTTGCAAAGATTGACCGCACGTAGAATCAACAAGTTACGGCAACTGTCGTTAATTGCGGCGAATTGCGATAGCTTGCTGTTCTCCAGCACTTAGTCCCATCCGCGTCGCACATCGTCGTAACTCATC
>CAVSPU010000007.1:0-115007 GCA_963729815.1 uncultured Acidobacteriota bacterium | reverse complement strand
GATCGCGCAGATTCTGCGGCCGGTTAGGCAGGAGACGGAGCAGGAGGGCGAATCATGAGGCGGCGCAAACGCATGATGGACGATCTCGACCGCGACATCCGCGAACACATCGAGATGGAGACGCAGGACAACATCGCGCGCGGAATGTCGCCGGAAGAAGCGCGCCGTGCGGCGTTTCTCAAGTTTGGAAACGTGACGCGCGTGAAGGAAAAGACGCGCGAGGTGTGGAGCTTCGTCTGGCTCGAGCAGCTATGGCAGGACATTCGTTATGGCGCGCGGATGTTGCGTAAGTCGCCCGGTTTCGCCGCGATCGCCATTCTCACGCTCGCTCTCGGCATCGGCGCCAACACGGCGATTTTCAGTATCGTGGACGCGGTGCTTTTGCGAGCGTTTCCGTATCCCCATCCCGAACAGCTCGTTCTGGTGTTCGACGCGCCGGTGAAACAGCCGGATGCGCTTTCGGCACTGTCGTACAGGGACTTCCGCGAGTGCCGCGAGCAGAACCGCGTGTTCAGCGAGATGGCGGGAAATGCATTTCACGATCTCACGCTGACCGGAGCGGGCGAGCCGTCGATTGTAAACACCGCAGATGTGACGCCGGAGATTTTTTCTCTGCTGAACGCAAAGCCCCTGGCAGGCCGCACGTTGCTGCCCGAGGATGGCAAGCAAGGTGCTGCGCCGGTGGCCGTGGTGAGCGAAAATCTCTGGCGCAGCCGCTTCGGTTCGAACCCCAATCTCATCGGCCAAGCCGTCTCTCTGGACATGCGTGCGTTTACGGTTGTCGGAATCCTGCCGGCGAGCTTTCACTATCCTGACGGCGCAGCGCGCCAGGACGTGTGGATTGCTACCGCGCAGGACCCGCTCTTCGGACCTTTACTGTTGCGGCCCGGCGTGCGCGCACTGGGCGGGATTGGCCGGCTCAAGCCGGGAATTTCCGTGGCGCAAGCTCAGGCGGAGATGGATACCATAGGCGCAAGGCTCGCCAAGGAATTTCCCGAGCAGGATTCCGGATTCACGATTCGGATTCAGCCATACCGGCAGGCGGTGGTCGGGAACGTGAAATCCGCGCTGCTGATTTTGCTGGGCGCGGTTGGCCTGGTCCTGCTGATTGCTTGCGCCAATATCGCGAACCTGCTGTTGTCGCGTGCGACTTCGCGCGCGCGGGAAATCGCCGTCCGCATCGCGCTCGGCGCCGGGCGCGCGCGCGTGATTCGGCAGTTGCTGACGGAGAGCGCCTTGCTGGGCTTGCTCGGCGGAGTTGCCGGCGTGCTTCTTGCGGCGTGGAGCGTCTGGATTCTCCGGCCATTCTTGCCGGCCGAAGTGACGCAGATCAATTCGATTCATATCGGAGGATCCGTTCTCGTATTTGCGCTGGCGTTGTCTCTCGCCGCTGCGCTGGCATTCGGACTCGCGCCCGCGCTGCTCGCGACTCCGTCCAATTTGCAGACGAACATCAAAGAAGGCGGCGCGCAAGCCGGCCAGCGTGGCGGCCAGCACGTGCGGAATGTTTTGGCGGTAGCGGAAATTTCGCTGGCCGTGGTCCTTCTCGTTGCGGGCGGTCTGCTCATCCGCAGCTTTGCGCTGGTCACAAAGGTCAATCCGGGCTTCGATCCGAAAAACGTCATCGAAGCCGAGATATCGCTTCCGCAATTCCAATATTCGACGCCGCAGCAATGGACCGCTTTTTCGAACGAACTGCTGGCGCGGCTCCATGCGCAGCCCGGTTTGCAGGATTCCGCTCTGGCGGCTCCGCTACCGATGGACCGCCAAGGCGAAGCCACTTTCGATTTCAGCATCGTGGGAAATCCGCCGCTGCCGCCAGGCAAATCCACTACCGCCGATTACGCCACGGTGAGTCCCGATTATTTTCGCGTGATGCGAATTCCCTTACTGCGCGGGCGATTTTTCTCGGAGCAAGATTCACCATCCAGCCCGAAGGTGGCGCTCATCAGCGAAACGCTGGCGCGGCGTTATTTTCCGAACCAGGACCCCATAGGAAGACAAATGAAATTCGGATTTCCGCCGAACACCGATGTGTCGCGCGAAATCGTGGGCATCGTCGGCGACGTGCGGGACGAGTCGCTCGGCCGCAAACCCGGCCCGATGATGTACGTGCCCTTCTCACAGGCGCCTCTTTATGGCGGCGAGGTCGTCGTAAGAAGTTCCTTGAGTGCATCGATCGTGACTGCCGGCATTCGCCAGTCAACTCACGCGATTGACAAAGATCTGCCGGTGACGGATATCGAATCTTTTCCTGACGCGCTCGGCGAATCGATTTCGCAGGAGCGATTTCGCACTTTCCTGCTTGGTTCGTTCAGCGCGATCGCCCTGGTACTCGCTGCCGTCGGGATTTTCGGCGTGATGTCGTATTCGGCTTCGCAGCGCACACACGAAATCGGAATTCGCATGGCGCTCGGCGCGGAGCCGCGAAATATTTTGCGACTTGTGTTGGGACAGGGCGCGAAGCTCGCGTTGTTCGGTTTGGGAGTTGGAATCGTCGCGGCGTTTCTGCTTGCGCGCTTGATGTCAAGCCTGCTCTATGGTGTTTCCGCAACGGACCCGATCACATTTAGCATTGTTGCGGTCGTCTTCTTAGGCGTTGCGATGCTCGCGTGCTACATTCCCGCGCGCCGCGCCATGAAAATCGATCCCATGGTTGCGCTGAGATGCGAATAGTCTCTCGCACAAATGGGGTCGGCCCTTCCTCCGAACAACTTCTCATAAACATGCGGCGGGATTGCGAGGTCCACGTGCACGCACGCGGATGGACAATCCGCAGCTCTGACTTGTGCGGGTCCCTCGCAATTATGCCCGAATGACGGCGCACGCGAAAATGATCGGTTAACTTCCGGGTTGCGGGCCACTCTTCCAGAATCCTGGTATTCGCTGCCCCAATGAACGGCCGTCGCGCGCAACAATCTTATCCGGTTTTCCAGGGTCAACCGAGTGGGCCGCGTCTGGCCCGCCCTTCCTGCCCCGAATGAGCTTTCACTCTTGCCCGGAGGTGCCTCCCGCGGATTGTTAGAACCGTTCTAAATTGAACTGTATTGCTTTGGTCTCGATGTCATCATGCATGTTCGATGAAGAGAAAATCATGAAAGAACAAACTGCGGTCGCTTCTGTTTCCGCGAAGCGCAAGGGAGTCTGGGCATCGCTCCGGCGATCGCATCGAGAGACTGTTCTTGGAAGATGGATGACTGCCAGGAAACATTGACCTCGGCTGAAGGGGCACGAAAATGCCAGACGAAGAGTGGATCAAGACACTGGAAGACGGCAGAAAAGTGCAATTCATCTACCAAGAACTGCCCGAAGACGGGGCGTTTATCACTGCGCAGGTTGCAGGCAATGAGGTCGTCTATTCGATCGTATTGACGAAAGCAAGAAACCCGCTGAGCCGCGAAGAAGTTGAAAGCCATTTCAAGGGTGAGCTTTCAAAGAAGTAGCCGCATTTGTCTTGGAACACGATCCACGGATCCGCCCGTTCATGATTGTGCCGGACATCCCTTTGGGGTTTCAGATTTCCCGCGGCCTTTGGCTAACCGAGCGTTCCGCACGTTGGGAGCAACATCGTCGCAACAAGGAAGGACTTTCAAATCATGCCGTCGAACGAACGCACAACCACCACCGGGAACCAAGTACGCAACAAGATCCTCTTATTAATTTCCGACGAGGAGTACGCACGGATTCGTCCTCACTTGGAATATCTCAGCATGCCCCATCATCTGAGCCTCTACGAACCGGGCCAACCGCTAGAGTTCGTGTATTTTCCGAATTCAGGCATGGTGTCCCTGGTCATTGCGACCGAAGATGGCAGGACTGTTGAAGTTGGGGAGGTGGGCAAGGAAGGGTTTGCAGGGACACAGGCGGCGGTCGGCATAAACACAAACCAAGTGCGCGAGATCGTGCAAATCGCAGGAGACGGATTCAGGGTGAGGATTGGCGCGTTGCAAAGCGTCTTGCAATTAGCTCCAGAGCTTCAACGGATTCTGACCCGCTATGGAGTGGTCCAGGGGATGCAATTCGCGCAGACAGCCGCATGTAACCGACTACACAATATTGAGCAGCGCCTCGCGCGCTGGCTGCTCATCACTCAGGACAGAGTGGATTCTCCGATGCTCAGTATCACTCACGATTTTCTGGCGACGATGCTAGGCACGGACCGGCCGACCGTAAGCTTGGCGGCTGGTGTCTTGCAGGACAAGCAGATTATCGAGTACACGCGCGGCGCCGTGCGGATTCTGAGCCGCACGAAACTCGAAGCTTGCACATGCGAGTGCTACGGCGTTATCCAACAGTATAATCGAGACATTGGATTGAAATAGGACTGAAATAGCCTGCCGCTAATGTTCGATATCCTACAGACAGTGATCCTGCCTCGCAGGTAAATTTGGCTTGAGGACTAGCCCGGCTGCGATGGCCAAGGAACGAAAGCAGGTAAAGACGCCCGTTTTCGACGTGCAAGCTTTTCTCGATTCCACTGGTGTGGCGAGAAAAGTCGTGGAATATCGAAAATCCCAAAAAATTTACGCTCAAGGTGATGCCGCCAGGAGCGTGATGTACATTCAAAAGGGCGGTGTCAAGCTCTCCGTTGTCAATGAGGTCGGCAAAGAAGCAGTCCTGGCGATTATGGGACCGGGTGACTTTTTTGGCGAGGGGAGCATGGCAGGCCAGTCTATTCGGATGGGGACGGCGACCACGATTACGCCCACGACTTTGCTCGTCATTGAAAAGAAAGAGATGATTCGCGTGCTTCACGCCGAGCATGCTTTCTCCGACCGCTTCTTGTCTTATATGCTTTCACGGAATATCCGAATCGAGGAAGATTTGGTCGATCAGCTTTTCAATTCGAGCGAGAAACGTCTGGCTCGGACTCTTTTGCTCCTCGCTCGCTACGGCAAGGAACCCCAGCCGCAAAAGATGCTACCCAAAGTATCGCAGGAGATGCTGGCGGAGATGATTGGAACGACGCGGTCGCGGGTGAATTTTTTCATGAACAAATTCAGGAAACTGGGCTTCATTCATTACAATGGCGGACTTCAGGTCCACAGCTCGCTACTCAGTGTTGTTCTGCACGAGTAAGACGAATCTTCGCGCTTGTCTTCCGAAAGAGGCACGCTTCCTGATTGCCCCCGGCAACAGAGGGTGCAGCCGAGTATCCCGTATTGCAGGCCGGATAAGGATTTATGGGCGGCGCCGGCTGAGGGAGGGCCTTTTGGTCTCAAATGCTGCAGCCGCGGAAAGTTTCCGGTCAACGTGTGGTTCGGAGCGCGGTGCGCCTGAATGCAGCGAACAGCGCTCCCCACGAGCGGCTCCGCACGTGGGACAGGGGACATAAAACAATTGTTTTGCCGTCAGGTCCCTCTTCTTCATTTAAACAAGGTGCGTCAATGCTAGCCACAATACTGTCCCGTTTTGGACACTATACTCACGCGGGATAAGCATTCAGGAGCGTATTGCGATATATCCATGACGTGCCTCTTCACAAAATTCCAACCTCTTCGTTGACTTCCTTTTGCTTATCGAGGGAAACAGATGTACGCTACGCTCGGTTACCGAGGCTAGTATATGAGCAAACCCTCCGATTTAGTGCAAGGCACGCTGGATATGCTCTTGCTGAAAATCCTCGCGCTCGAGCCGCTCAACGGTTTCGCTGTCAGCGAGCGCCTCAAACAAATCTCCGGCGATGTGCTGCAGGTCAGCGACGGCTCGCTCTACCCCGCTCTGCACAAGCTGGAGCAGGAGGGCTGGATTTCCGCCGAGTGGAAGACGACGGAGAACAACCGCCGCGCGAAATTCTATTCGCTCACGCGCCTTGGCCGAAGACAACTCGAAAAAGAAGCGGAGAACTGGGGCCGGCTCTCGACAGCCATTTCGCGCGTGGTCAAGCTCGTTAAGCTTAACGAAGCTTGACCACCGCGCGCACGCAAGGAGACGGACATGCGGCCGGAACATTGGATTTACACAATCCCGCTGAGGTTGCGTTCGTTATTTCGCCGACGGCAGGCGGACCAAGAACTCGACGAGGAACTGCAATATCACGTCGAGCTCAAGACCAGCGCAAACATCGCCAAAGGGATGACTCCGCGAGAAGCGCGCCGCGCGGCGCTGCTCGAAATGGGCGGCGTCGAAAAACGCAAAGAAGAATGCCGCGACACTCGCCGCGTAAATTGGCTCCAGGATCTGCTGCAAGATTTGCGCTACGGCCTCCGCATGCTGCGCAAGTCTCCCGGCTTCACCGCCGTGGCCGTCCTCACTCTTGCTCTCGGCATCGGCGCCAACACCGCCATCTTCAGCGTGACGTACGGAATTCTTTTGAAGCCGCTCCCGTATCCAGACTCCTCTCGACTCGTTCAACTCTGGGAGACGACAGCGCCCCCGGGACCTGGGCGGACAGTCTATATATCCTCGCGCGACTTTCGCGAAATTGCCTCTCAGTGCCGCGCTTTCGAGCATTTGGCCGGATACGTGGAAGGCGGTAGCACGATCACCGGCCTCGGCGGCCCGGAGGGAGTCCAGGCCTCATACGTCTCCGGCAATTTTTTTTCTGTGCTGGGCGCACAACCGCTTTTAGGCCGGCCGATCCTGCCGGCGGACGCAGAGCCGGGTCACGATCAAGTTGCAGTCCTCACCTATGACCTATGGCAACGCAGGTATGGAGGCGATCCCGGTATCATCGGTAAGGAAATCACGCTGACGGATGAAGATGAAGGAGAAAATTCCAGTGAAAATACCTCGAAAGTCTCGCCCTATACCATAATCGGCGTGATGCCATCTCGATTTCCCTTCCCCAATCACGGCGACCTCTTATTGCCACAGGCTTCGTGGGATCGCCAGCACCAACTTATCGCCATCGGCAGGCTCAAGCGCGAAATCTCAATCGGTGCTGCAAATGCGGAGCTTCACACTATCGCCGCTCGTATCGGAACTGAAGCGCCAGCCGGACATAGGAATTTCGACTTGTCCGTTGGGCTCCTCCGTGACCGTATGAGCGAGGGCTACATCACCGAGTTTCTGATTTTGCTCGGCGCTGTGACTTTCGTCCTGCTGCTGGCTTGCGTCAACACAAGCAGCTTGCTGATCGCGCGAAGTTGGGTGCGGCAAAAAGAAGTGATGATCCGGGAAATCCTCGGCGCAACGAGATGGAGACTCATCCGCCAATTCCTTTCTGAAAGTGTGCTGCTCGCGTTTCTCGGCGCGGCGCTCGGCCTTCTGTTCGCCTATTGGGGAATAGACCTGCTGCGGAGTATGGCGCCACCCTCCACGCCGCGGCTCGACGAGGTCAATATAGACCGGTTGGTTCTCGCCTATACGCTGGGCATTTCGATCCTCGCAGGGATTTTGTTCGGTCTTGCGCCTGCGATGCAATTCACGCGGCCGGGGCGCGACGAAACATCGAAAAAAGGTTCACCCGGTTCTCTTGGACGTCTCTCTCTCCGTCGGCCTCAGCGGCTGAAAAATCTGTTGGTGATCGGGGAGATTTCGCTGGCGTTTGTGCTCGTCGCCGGCTCAACTCTTGTGCTTCGCAGTTTCTCGAATCTTATGGACGTGAAACTCGGTTTTCGACCTGCACACATTTTGACAATGAATGTGAATTTCAGTCCCGCAATTCGTGCGAATCCTGAATGGTTCAAACTAGCTATGGATGAAGTGCTTCAGCGCACGCACGCGCTTCCTGGTATTGAGAATACGGCTTTCGGTGAATGGCTGCCGGTCGGCGGCACTAGCTTCGAAGGAAGCGTGCGAGTGGATGGTAAAGGCGATTCCGAATTTGTCGAATACCAGCTCGCCAGCCCCGAATACTTTGCCACGTTGGGGATTCCGCTTCTTGCTGGCCGTTCATTCAGTGAAAGGGACACAAATGAATTCACTCCTTTTCCAAGGCAGCCGAATACGAGCTCGCCAGCCCCGAGTGCTTCTCCGCACCCGGAATCTCGTTCCTCGTCGGCCGTTCATTCCACGAAGGGTACACATGAGGGTACGCCCCTAGTCGCGATTGTGAACGAGACGCTCGCTAAGCGGTACTTTGAGGGAAATCCGCTCGGGAAGGAGTTTCGCACGTCGGATCCAGGAGGCAGTCCCGTCCAGGTTCAGATCGTTGGAGAAGTGGGTGATACGCGCGATGTGAGCCGGGCGCTGCCGCCCATTGCGGAATACTACATTCCCTTCGCTCAGGTAGAAGTCTCCCCGGAAACGACTCTCTTTGTGCGGACGGCAGCGAATCCAATGGCGATGGCGAACGCTGTTCGCGAACAGGTTTGGATGGTGGATAAGGACGCTCCGATCGGAGACGTTATGACAATGAACGCGGTTATGTCCGAGAGTGTGGTTGAGCCTCGTTTTCAGACCGCGCTGTTGAGCACTTTCGGCGTCCTTGGCCTGTTGCTCGCCGTCGTTGGCGTCTATGGGCTAGTTTCCTATGGAATGGTCCAGCGGACGCACGAGATAGGTGTGCGTATGGCGCTCGGCGCCCACCCACACGACATTTTGCGAATGCTGATACGCGAAGGCACAACCCTGGCGGCCGCAGGGATTGTCATCGGGATTGGTGGGGCGCTCGCCCTCACGCGTTTTCTCGCCAGCCTACTTTTCGAAATCAGGCCGACGGACCCGCTCACATTTGCAGGTGTTGCGACCCTCCTGATACTCGTGGCGCTGGCTGCTTGTTACATTCCCGCGCGGCGCGCGATGCGCGTCGATCCCATGGTCGCGCTGCGGTATGAATAGGCCATACCGTCTTCGGCGGTATTGATAAGGATTATCCTTAAAGCAGTTCTCCTCTCCGTTGCTTGACCGCTTCTTCGCACTGGCCAACTTTTCGAAGCGGCTCCGTATGCTCATATTTTTGCGGCAGGGCATGAATCGGCACGAGGTTTGCAGTGAGTGAATAGCGCGCCTTTCGTGGAGATGTCGAATGGGAGGCGGATCAAGGCTTTGCGGCGTGGGTCGCGCGTGCGGAAGAGCGATTCAGGTCTACAAAACTGCAATAGATTGCAGTTGGCAGGCTGTCGCGATGGAGTGAACGAGGATTAGGCGCTGCCACAGAGGCGGGCATGGGCAGTAAAACGGGGGCATGATGGGAAGAACAGCTTGGAGAATCTGGAACGAAGCGAAATTTCCGCAAGGGGGCGCGCCGGCGATTTTCCTCGCTGTGATAAGTCTGGCGTGGCTTCCCTCCGCGCGCGTCCATGCACGGAGCCATGCTTCCCGTGCTGAAAAGCCGATGAACGCGCTGCTGCGATTTGAGGCCAATCATGGACAGACTGATACACAGGTGAAATTTCTGGCGCGCGCGGCGAACTACAGCATTTTTTTGAGCGGTGAGGAAGCAGACGTGGTGCTTCATCACGAAGCGGAACCGTCCGGGCCGGTGGCGCGAGGAAAAATGATCGTCGTGCGCGGGAGCGCGAGCGTGCTGCGAATGCGGTTCACGGACTCGAATCCGCCGACGAGAATTGCTCCGTTCGATGCTTCCGTCGCGGCGATGAATTCCTTCGCCGTGCGTGCAAATCGCTCCTACAATGCCGTGGCGTACCGCGGGCTTTATCCCGGCATCGACATCATTTTTCGTGGCGATCAAAAGAAGATTGGGTTCCAACTGGATTTATCGCCCGGAGCTGAAACCAATGGCATTGCGCTCGTGCTCGATGGCGCGGGCGGAATCACGCTCGACGCCGCAGGGAATGCCGTCGTGCACGTGGGCGAAAGTTCGCTGGTCATCGAAAAACCGCTGGTATTCGAGAACAAGAACGGCCAGCGCCAACAAATCGCCTGCGGCTACCGCGTGGAATCGAACAACCTGCTGCGGTTCATCATCGTGCCGCCTGCCGCAGACGAACAGCTCTTGAGCGACTGAAAATTCCGCCGTCTCGGGCGGCAAACGCAGATCAAAAATTTCTTCCCGTTCCCGCGCCTCTAGGAATTCGCGCAGTTTTGCAGTATCTTCGAGTTGCGCCGTCAAAGCATGGAGTACGAAAGTTCGGAGGAATCAATGGCTGACGACTGTCAGAGTCCACAACCGCCGCAAGCCGCGGCGCCGCCAGGGACGCGCATGGTGAAGTGCGTGAAATTCGGCCGCGAAATGCCCGGGCTTGACCGCGTTCCATGGAAAGGCGAGTTGGGGAAACGCATTTACGATAGCGTCTCCAAGGAAGGCTGGAAGATGTGGATCGAGTATTCGAAGATGCTGATGAACGAATACCGGTTGAATCCTCTCGACTCGGGTTCTCAGAAAATCATGGAAGAGCAAATGGAGAAGTTTTTCTTCGGCGAAGGCGCGCAATTGCCTCCGGGCTACGTTCCGCAAAAATCCAAAGCCTAAAACGGAAGTTCGCGTCAGGCGGAGATTTTTCCCGTAATCGGATGCTCCACAGGCAGGCGCGGGGAGAATCCGAAGTGGAGCTTCGCGTGCGCCGCGCGAAGCGCGTCTTCGACTTCCGCAGGTGACGACGCCCGCGCGAAAATGAATCCTAGGTAGCTCGCGCCCTCGGGCCAAGCCGCGACGTAATCCTTCCGCCGGGCCGTGATGCGAATTTCCGTGACGTTTGGGACGCGCTCGGCGTCATCAAGGCCATCAACATTCTCAAAGATTCCGCCGCGTGGCACGGGAATCATCATCACGCCGGACGCTTCGGCCTCGCGTTCGATGTCAAATCCTCCAAGGGCAAGCGCGTGGCGCAAGAGAAGCTCTTCGAGTGAAATTCGCCGAGGGCTAAAACGAAGCGCGCGCGCGCAGAGCCCACCAATGGGGCGCGGAGCGATTTCCAGGACCCACGGGCCTTGCTCATTGATTCTGAACTCTGCGTGCAAGGGGCCGTGGGTGAGGCCGAGAGCGCGGACGGAGCGCGAGGCACAATCGCGCAACGCGAGTTGCTGTGCGTCAGAGAGACGCGACGGCGTGACGTAAATTGTTTCCTCGAAGTACGGGCCCACGAGCGGGTCCGGCTTGTCGAAAATCGCCAAAATCCGCAAATCGCCACGATCGAGCAAGCCTTCAACGGCGACTTCCCTGCCCGGAATGTATCTCTCGACGAGCAAGCGATCGAGACCTGTTTCGCGCGTCACCTGAATCTCCGGAGATTCGAGAAGAGCGCGTATGCGTGTAACCGCGCTCCGAAATTGATCGACATCGTCGGCGCGAATCACGCCCTGGCTAGCGGCGAGCGAAAGCGGTTTGACGACACACGGAAATTTCACGCGCGGCAAAATGATTTCGAGCGGCTCATGGATTGCGAAGGCGAAGAAATCCGGAACGGGCAAGCCGGCGGCGCGGAGCGCCTCGCGCTGGGCGAGTTTGTTGCGGCAGCGCTCAACCGCATCGGGATCATTACCCGGCAAGCCAAGCGCGCGAGCCGCGTGCGCCGCGGTTGATGTGGGGCGGTCGCCCAAAGCGAGAATTGCGTCCGGCGGATTTTTCGCGAATTGCCGCGCAATTTCTTTCGCGGAGGCTTGCGGATCCTCGAAATGCAGCGGCAGCGCGCCGTCGCTCCACGGATCGTCGAGCTTGTGGCAGCGATCGGTGGCAAACTGAATCTCAACACCAAGTGCATCGGCCGCGTCAGCGAAGCCGCGTGTCTGGTAACCCAGTTTGCTGGCGAGAATCAGCAGTTTTTTGCGCGTCGCGTTCATTCATCTATTCGGTGCAAAGCCAAGGATGCCCTCGCGAAGCCTCACACAAAAGCGTCCGATTGGCGAAGTGACTTCCTCGCTTCGGCGATGGGGGCCAACTGGTCCCCGGTTGGCTCGGCTCAACAATACCAGGGCTCGGTGAGATACGGGATCGTCGCGCGCGACGCCAGCACCGGCTGCTGCTTCGCGGTTTCACGTACGCAAGCCGCGCGCCGCGCGGCTTCTTCGATTCGCTCGAAGATTCTCGAGCGCGGCCGGTTCATCTTTTCTCCGGCGTGAACGATTTGCTGCAGTCCCTCGCAAAGCGCGTCCACGCGCGGGTCGGAATGCGTCCACGGAAAAACCATCGCGGCTTCTTCAAACGGCGCGACGAGCGCACGTACTTCGCCAAGCTCAAGCAAGCGCGAGCCGGCGGGAATCAGCAGGCGGATCGCGAGCTGAATCGGCGCGACATTCTCGACGAGGTCGTTCGCACGCAGGACTTCGAGAAGATCCAGATAGCTTTCGAGCGTGGTCCAGGGCGTGAAAGGCAAGAACGTCGGCTGCAAAGTGAGGCCCATTTCGCGGAATCGCCCGGCGACATCGAGAAAATCAGCGCGCGTGTGACGTTTATCCAGTTTTTCGAGGACTGCATCGTCAACGGACTCGACGGCGCTGGTGACGAACAAACAGCCGGTTTCGCGAAGAACGGGCAAATGCTCCTCGTGTTTCAACAAGTGTTCGACTTTAATCGTGGCGTCGTAAGTTACCTCGGGAAATTCATCGTGCAGCGCTTCGACGAGCGGAATCGCGTGGCCAATGCCATTGAAAAAATCCGGATCCCCAAAAGTGATGTGTTGCGCGCCGGCGGCGACCTGTTGGCGAATATCCGCAAGCACGATATCTCGATCCACGATGCGGAAAACGCCGTTATAAACGGGCACAATCGGGCAATGGCGGCAAAGATGTTTGCAGCCGCGACTTGCTTCCGTGTAGCCGACGGTGCGCTTCTCGCCGCCCGGCAAAACCAAGCGAGCGTATCCGCCAAGCGGGACAAGGCCTGTGCGATCCGGCACGGCGAATTTTTGGCGCGCGAGGGAGATGAGCGGTTCTGTTTGTGCGCCTCGCGAGTTTCCTGCCTTGATTCGCACCGCGAGGTCGCACAATCCTTGCTCGAATTCACCGCCGAGAATCGTTTGGACACCAAGTTTGCGCAGCCAGGCTTCATTAACGGGAGCATAGAGGCCGTAAAAGCAAATGTGAGCGCCCGGGTTGAGGCGGCGAACGGCGCCGAGAAGTTCCGTTGCGAGGCGCGTGGCCGTATGCATGGGAACGTAGAACGCGATGAGAGCCGCATCGCGAAGCGAGGCTTCGCGCAGCTGCTCGCGCGAGAGGTCCAGACAGGTGACCTCATTGCCGCGCCCCCGCAGCCACGCCGCGGGAGATGCTAGGCCGAACGGCTGGCGGCCGAGCTCATATGTCGAAATGAGGACAATTTTCATCGGCAAGCGGCAACTCTGAAATTATGGCACGCAGCCAGCCGACGGCACAAATCGCGCCGGCGCGAAAACCAAATTCTGAAAGCGCAAGCGAGCGATTGCGTTATCATGGAAGGTTGCAGAGAGGAGCAGACGTTCCGCCATGGCTGCCGCTTCAAAGAATTCTTTCCATACACATTCGACTCTTAGGGTCGGAAACGAATCGTTCGAGATTTTCCGCTTGGAAACGCTGGAACGCGCGGGCAAGGGAAAAGTCTCGCGCCTGCCGTTCTCGCTTAAAATCCTGCTTGAGAACTTGCTGCGGCAGGAAGACGGGCAATTCGTTCACACGGAGGATATTCCGGCATTGGCGAACTGGGAGCCGGCGGCTGAGCCCTCGCAGGAAATTTCCTTTCTTCCTGCGCGCGTGCTCCTCCAGGATTTCACCGGCGTGCCAGCGATCGTCGACCTTGCCGCGATGCGCGAGGCCATGAGCAAGCTGGGCGGCGACGCGAAAAAGATCAATCCGCTGTTTCCAGCCGAACTGGTGATTGACCATTCGGTGCAGGTTGACCAATTCGGCACGGCGCAATCATTCGCGTTCAATTCGGAATTGGAATTCATGCGCAACGTGGAGCGCTACGCGCTGCTGCGCTGGGGGCAGAACAGCTTTCGAAATTTCAGAGTCGTGCCGCCGGACACAGGAATTTGCCATCAGGTGAATCTCGAGTATTTGTCGCGCGTGGTATTTCGCCGCGAAGCGGAGGGAAAGCAGTGGGCGTATCCCGATTCGCTGGTGGGCACGGATTCGCATACGACGATGGTCAATGGCCTCGGCGTATTCGGCTGGGGCGTGGGCGGAATCGAAGCGGAAGCGGCGATGCTTGGCCAGCCGTTATCCATGCTGATTCCGCAAGTGGTGGGATTCAAGTTGCACGGCCGGTTGCACGAAGGCGCGACGGCGACGGATTTGGTTCTCACGGTCACGCAGATGCTGCGCAAGAAAGGCGTCGTCGGAAAATTCGTGGAATTCTACGGCACAGGCCTTTCGAGCCTGACGCTGCCGGACCGCGCCACAATCGGCAACATGGCGCCCGAGTATGGCGCAACGATGGGATTTTTCCCCGTTGACGCCGAAACGCTCGCCTATTTGCGGTTCACCGGGCGCGACGAAGGGCAAGTGAGACTGGTGGAGGCCTACACGAAGGAGCAGGGGCTGTTTCGCACCGATGAAACGCCCGATCCGGAATTTTCCGACAAGCTCGAACTTGATTTGGGCGACGTGGTGCCCACGATTGCCGGGCCAAAACGCCCGCAGGATAAAGTACCGCTGACGCAAGCGAAGGCTGTCTTTGAAAAGTCGCTGACGACCGCGGCGAAGCACGCGAACGTGCAAAACAACGGCGACCGTTTCGAACTGAGCGACGGCTCCGTGGTGATTGCCGCGATCACAAGCTGCACGAACACGTCGAACCCGTCGCTCATGCTCGGCGCGGGAATTCTGGCGAAGAAAGCCGTGGAGCGCGGACTGAAATCGAAGCCCTGGGTGAAGACCAGCCTCGCGCCCGGCTCGATGGTGGTGAGCGACTACCTGAAAAAAGCGGGGCTGATGCATTTCCTCGAAGAACTGCGATTTCACCTCGTCGGCTATGGCTGCACGACGTGCATCGGCAACAGCGGGCCGCTCTCGGAAGCGATCAGCAAGGCCATCAAGGAAAACGATCTCGTGGCCGTATCCGTGCTGAGCGGCAACAGGAATTTCGAGGGCCGCATCAATCCGCTCTGCCGCGCCAATTACCTGGCATCGCCGCCGCTGGTCGTCGCCTACGCGCTCGCCGGGCGCATGGACTTCGACATGGAGAAAGATGCGCTGGGTACGGGTCATGATGGCAAGCCGGTTTATCTGCGCGATATCTGGCCTTCGCCGCAGGAAGTGGAAACGCTGATGCGGTCCTCCGTGACCACTGAGATGTTCCAAAAGGAATACCGGGACGTTTTTACAGGCGACAATCGCTGGCGCGCGTTGCCGATGCCCGAAGGCGATCTTTACAACTGGGACGCCAAATCGACGTACGTCAAGCTGCCGCCGTTTTTCGAGGGCATGCCGCCGAAGCCGGGAGCGATTGAAGATTTGCACGGCGTGCGCGTGCTGGCCTTGCTCGGCGACAGCGTGACGACGGATCACATTTCACCGGCGGGTTCGATTCCCGCCGACAGCCCGGCGGGAAAATACCTGATCGCCCATGGCGTGCAGCCGAAGGATTTCAATTCCTACGGCGCGCGGCGCGGCAATCACGAAGTGATGATGCGCGGAACGTTCGCGAATATCCGCCTGCGGAATTTACTGGCGCCGGGGACCGAAGGCGGCTGGACGCTGCATCAGCCGGGCGGTGAAAAGATGACGATTTTCGATGCGGCGGAGAAATATCGCGCGGACAAGGTCCCGCTGCTCGTGATCGCGGGCAAAGAATATGGCGCGGGGTCATCGCGCGACTGGGCGGCGAAAGGGACTTTGCTGCTCGGCGTGCGCGCCGTGCTCGCGGAAAGCTTCGAGCGGATTCACCGGAGCAATCTGATCGGCATGGGCGTGGTGCCGCTGGAATTTCAAAATGGCGAGACGGCGAAGTCGCTGGGGCTGACAGGTCAGGAGACTTTTGACGTGGAAGGCCTCGCCGATCAATTCAAGCCGCGAAAGGTTGTGCGCGTGCGCGCCCGCGACGCGGCCGGAAAAGAAAAAATAATTTCCGCCATCGCCCGAATTGACACCCCAGTCGAGGCGACGTATTACAAGCACGGCGGGATTCTGCAGTACGTTCTGCGCCAGATGTCCTGAGACCAAAGAAGACAAAAAACGGGGCGTGCAATTCTGCCCGCCCCGCCGCCAAGCGGTTCTACTGCTGATCGGTAACGTTTACACTATTCGTGGAAAGCCCTCCGCCCGGTGCTGGATTGTAAGCGTTGGTGACTATTGTTACGCTGCCGCCACCACCGCCTCCGTTGTTCGGTGGGGGGCCGCTGCTGCTGCAACCGCCGATCAGGGCGAGCAGGAACACAGTCGTCAGCGTTGCGCCCAGGACGAGACGGCGTTTCGTCGGCACGTTGATGAGCAACAGCATGCCAATGATGGCCGCGCAGAATGCGGCAAGAAGCCAGAACGCTCCCGGTCCATGCGGTCCCCGGCCAACCGGCGCCGCAGGAACGACCTGCGTGAGAGACACGGTGGAGAGATTTGCCGGGACAGTCACGGTGAACTGGCAATTTCCGCCATTGCAACTGAACGAGTTTGCGTTCTGAGCCAGAGCGGTTGAAATGCCGTTCTGCGTGCCGCTGGAGGACGGTGTCCAGAGCAATTCCGTATTCGCACTAAAGCCACTGCCGCTCACCGTCAACGTGGCAGCCGTGCCCGCAGTGACGGTCAGCGGAGAAACTCCAGAAAGCGTCGGCTGCGGGCCCTCGACGCTGAAATTCAGTGAATTCGCCGGCGTGCCACCTGCGATGCTGACTGGCACAACACCGGAATTCGCAACCGCCGTGGTGGGAACAGTGACCGTGATTTGGGTTGCGCTCGACGCCGTGGGCGTGAGCAGCGTCGTGCCGAAATTCACGTTTGGATTGTTGGGGAAACCCTGGCCATTCAAAGTCAGCGTGATGCCCGTGCCGACCGTCGTGCTCGTCGGGAAGATTCCGGTCAATGCGCTGGCTGGCAGGCCACCGAGTTGCAAATCCCAAACGCCTCGGCCATGCGTCCCGACTTGCAGAATGCGCGCCGTTTCGTTCAGCTTCAGCGACGTGCATTCGACTTGCGGCAGCCCCGGAGCAAGCTCGGTCCAAGCAGGCGTTGCAGCATTCGCGTTGGTAGTCATGAACACGCCCACATCGGTGGCCACATAAAGCGTGCTATTCGTCGAGTCATTCGGATCGACGACGATGTCATCCACCGGCGTGTCCGGCAGATTCCCGGTGATGTTCGTCCACGGTTGTCCGCCGTTTGAGGCATTGTACTCGTAAATGTGGCCGAGGCCGTCGCAGCCGGAGCAACTGGAGAAGCCCGAGAAACCGACAAAGGCAACCTGGGAGTTCATCGAACTAACGCTAACCCCGGTAACCTGTCGGCCGGGCATGCTGGAAGTATCGATTTCACTGAATGTCGGCGACGCTGCCGTCGCATTGGTTGAGACAAAAACCGCACCGGTGTCCGTGCCGCCATAAACGGTGCCGGAGGAATTCGGCGCAACGTCGAGCGCCGTCAGAACGCAGCCGTTGCTGCAGCCGGCACCACTCGCGGTATTGAAAATCGCGGCCCACGAAATTCCACCGTTGGTCGATTGCCAGACCTGGCTCGTACCAAAGTAAATGTTCTGCGGCGTAGTGGGATCGATGACCATGGGCGGAACGAAATTCGCATTATCCGCGTCCATGGCTGGCGTATCCAGCTCGATCCAGTTCGAAAATTGACCGCTGCCGGGGAATCCATCCTCCTGATTCTTGTTGATTTCGCCAAGCTGTCCGATCGCTTCGCACGCGGCGTAAATCGTGCTCGGCGTCGAGGGATCAATTGCTGTCCAGCCGCCGTCGCCGCAGGCAGCCGTATCGATCCAGTTCTGCGGGTTCGAGAGATTTCCATTATTTGCTGGATTGAACTGTTGCGTGCCATTGTCCTGCGAGCCGGCGAAAGCAATTTCCGGATTCGACGGAGAAATGGAGTTGCCGGGATAAAACTGCGTAAGATTCAGCGGACCGTTCAAGTCGTTCCATGTCTGCTGTCCCGTACCGGAAAGCACGCTGCCCGAACCGCTTGGCGAAGACCAAACGCCGCCGTCGTTGCCAACGTAGACGGTGCCATTGGGATCGAAAGCAAAGGCGTGTGTATCTACGTGAATGAAATTTCCGGTCGAATTGTCGCAGGTGGCATCGTTCCAGCTTTGCCCGTCATCTACTGAGATAATCACGTCGGAGACGCCGCCAACTCCAGCCGAAAAGCTGCCGCATTGCGCGTTGATCGTATTACCGCTCGCGTCGCGGCCCAACGCGGCCGGGCCTCCGCCGAGGAGAATTTTATTTGCATTCGTCGGATCGATGCCGACGGTCATATCGTAAAAACACTGCGCATTGCAAAAGACTGGCGCACTTCCGGTAGTGATAGCGGTGAACGTGCTACCGCCATTGACGCTCTTGAAAACACCAAGAAGATTGAAAGACGAAGTTGTGATGTCAGCGATCGCGACGACGATTTCCGTGTGTGTGGGATCGTTCGGCGTCGGAGAAGGTCCCAGCGCAATTGTGATGCGGCCATAGTTGGCGGAGCTTAGGCCGGCGCCAGTGGCGGCTGTATCGAGACCCGGCACACGAGTCCAGCTCTGGCCATTATTGGTTGATTCATAAAGGCCGTTGTTGCCTTGCGCGGTCGTTGAGTCGCAAGCGCCATTCGTTCCTGTGCAGAAGGGAACCCCGAGAGCGGCAAACGCGGTATTTCCTGTGCTGTCGTTGGGATCAAATGCGACGCTGGTTGCATTGTCGAACGCGCCGTTGTCTCCCGAATAAGAACTGGGTTGATCCAGTGTCCAGTCCATGCCGCCGTCGGTCGAGCGCCAGATGCCAGAGTGCGATTGCGTGCTGACACCTTCGACGGCAGCCAGAAGAACCTGCGAGCCGCCACTGGTTGCCGGATCAACGGAAATCGTCCCGATGAAGGGGCCTGCCTCGCCGGAATTCTGCGGCGTAATCGTTGGCGGAGTTCCGGCCGTTTCGGAAACAAACGTGTTGTCTTTCGCCCATGTGCTTCCACCATCGTGCGAGATCAAAACGCCCGCGCCGTAAAAACTGTCATAGGCGAAATTCTCTTCGCCCGTTCCGTAGTAGATCGCTCCCGTGTGGCCGCCGACGCAATCGCCGGGGACCGGATCCAAGGCGAGCGAGCCACTGGATACGGAAAGCTGGTTGTCTGTCAACGGAGTCCAGGTCGTGCCACCATCGGTTGTCTTCCAGACGCCGCCTTCCGCCGCGCCAGCATAAACCGTATTGCCAGTGGCATCGCAGGGGTCCACGGCGAGCGCGTTCATGCGCCCCGAAGTGAGGCCGAAAAAGCTGCTGGAAGTCGGTTGCGGCCCCAGCGGAGTCCACTGCGTGGAGCTTATGGTGATGGGCAGATTGCCAAAAGTCCGCGCGCCGGTTTTCACCACCGCTGCCTCCGAGGCAGCGAAGCGCCCCATGTACGTGCCATTCGCTTGGCGCATCTGCTCCTTCTGGCGCACGGCCTTGACACGTGCATCAGCCGGAATGTACCCAAGAGGAAACGCGCGCTGATTGAAAAACCATTGCGCCCGTTTGCGGATTTGCAGCGCGGAATCGCGCTCGCTCTCTCCCTTGCGTGTCTGGCGCGCGGCGGGCTGCTGTTGTTGCTGGCCGATAAGCGGCAGTATCGCCACGGCGAGTAATATCGCGGAGAGCAGGATGCTGGCTCCGATCCGGTGATTCATCACGAAACGGCTGGCAGTTGCGAAACTTGATTTAATGCGGCGCAGATTCCAATCGTCGAAGCGCACTGTACTCCTCCTCAGGCTACAAAAACGGCTAAAATCAGAATCCAGCTTCCCTCGGCGCGTACAACGACCGAGGCTTCAGCGACCCACCATCTAATAATTAGAGTAATGCCTCCATGCGGAGGTCTTCCGGCCCAACAAAAACCCTCAGCCGCTCCGCTTAGATGCAAGATACTGCGCTATAGATATCAATACTTAGCGCAAAAAACGACTATGCCCGAACGGTACTCCCCCTAATGATTAACACGCGACATCGCATGAAGTTCCAGTTAATTCGGCCCGTCAGGACTGGAGGATCGCTTGAGGACCGGAGCTTTATTTGTCCGATTGTGGGACGGCCGAGTCCCACAATCGGGCGTGCAACGCTCGTAAAATGAGCGTACAATCTTTGTAACCTTATGATAGCGGCGCAGTTAATTGGAAGGGATGGCGGCATGCAAATTGCGACTATGGGCAGCAGGGAGAAATAGACTTTGGATATTGTTCGGCCAGAAGTTAAACGCAAAAAACGGATTCGCCGAATTATGTATATTTCGGCTGTGGTTGTTTTGGTTCCGCTGGTTACTTGGGGACTATCTCGGCTCAAGCCAGCTCCGCCCACGGTGGACGGGTCAGTGATTTGGGCTGGCCCAGTGAAGCGCGGCGATATGTTGCTCGAGGTCCGCGGCCTGGGAACCCTGATACCGGAAACCATTACGCAGATTACCCGCAATACGGATGGGCGAGTCTCGAAGCGACTGATTCTTCCGGGTGCCTTGGTCAAAGCCGATTCCGTGATCATGGTTCTAACCAACCCTACGCTTGACCAGCAACTTCTTAGTGCCCGATACCAATTGAAATCGGCGGAGGCGACGCTGACGAGTCTGCAGGCCTCTGTGGGAAATACGCTGATGGGGCTGCGCTCAAGTGCAGCCAACGTGGAATCGAATTATCGCCAGGCGGAAGTGCAGGCTGAGGCGGACGAAGCTGGATACAAGTTCGGGGTAGTGGCAAAGGTCAATTCCGAAAAGTCCCAAGTTCAGGCGGTCGAATTGAAAGCGGAAAACGATTTGGCGCAAAAACAGGTGGAGGCCTTCGCCAACTCCGTGCAATCGCAACTGGCTGTTCAGCAGGCCATCGTTTCTCAAGATAAGGCGCAAGTGGACTTGTATCAGCGAGAGGTAGATGACCTGACAGTCCGCGCTGGCATTGACGGCGTGCTCCAAGATGAGCCCGCTCAAGTTGGCCAGGACATGGTCGCTGGGTCGGAACTAGCGACGGTGGCGCAGCAATCCAAATTGAAAGCAGCTCTGCAAATCGCCGAGACGCAAGTGGGGGACGTGCGGCTTAATCAGACCGCGTCGATCGACACGCATAACGGCATCATTTCCGGGCACGTAATTCGAATAGACCCCGCAGTCGCTAATGGGACGCGCACCGTTGACGTGCATCTGGATGGACCGTTGCCGGAAGGCGCTGTTCCGAACTCAAGCGTGGAAGGCACGATCCTGCTCGAGAAATTGACGAACGTGCTCTATGTGGACCGCCCTGTGCACGCCGAACAGAACAGCCCGGTCGGACTTTTTAAGGAAAGCCCCGACGGCAGGGAAGCCGAACTTGTGAATGCTGAGATTGGGAAAACATCGGTCAGTACGGTTGAAATCCTAAAGGGGTTGAACGTCGGGGACGTCGTCATTCTGTCTGACATGTCGGCTTACGAAAATTTCCAACGAATTCGGATTAGCAAGTAGTAGAGTGAGATATCAACGGCTAAAGGAGAGAGTATGAACAGCTCGGAGAAAGCCCTCATTCACCTGGACGGCGTCACAAAGGTCTTCTTTACCGATGAGATCGAGACGCACGCCCTCGCCGGCGTGCATCTGGAAATAAAAGTGGGTGAATTCCTCGCCATTGCCGGGCCATCGGGCTGCGGCAAGTCGACTTTGCTTTCGATTCTCGGGCTGCTCGATTCGCCCACCGACGGAGCGTATACGCTGAATAATCAGCCGGTGGCGAATCTTTCACTGTCGGACCGCACGCGCATTCGCAATCGGGAGATCGGCTTCATCTTCCAGGCATTTAACCTGATCGGCGACCTGACGGTGTTTGAAAACGTCGAGCTGCCGCTGACGTATCGCAGCATGGCCTCGGCCGAGCGCAAGCAGCGCGTGCAACAAGTGCTTGAGCGCGTGGGCATGGCTCACCGCATGAAGCACTATCCGTCGCAACTCTCCGGCGGTCAGCAGCAGCGCGTCGCTGTGGCTCGCGCACTGGTCGGCCAGCCGTCCATCCTGCTGGCGGACGAGCCCACTGGAAACTTGGACTCCAAGAACAGCGAAGCGGTGATGGATCTTTTGCGGCAGCTCCATGGCGAAGGCGCGACGATCTGCATGGTGACGCACGATCCCCGTTTCGCTGGCGTCGCGGATCGCTCGATTCACTTGTTTGACGGCCGCATCGTCGAAGAGACGGTGCACGCGCGCACGCAAGCCGTTTAAGAAATTCTTATTCCCCGGTTGCTTTCCAAAAGGCCGGGGTGTGCCCGCACGATTCGGAGGCGCGACCAATGAATAACTTCTGGCAGGACTTCCGCTTCGGAATTCGCACACTCTTGAAGAATCCGGGATTCGCCGTCGTCGCTATTCTGACGCTGGCGCTCGGCATTGGCGCATCCACTGCAATCTTCTCGGTTGTGGATGCGGTGCTCTTGCGCCCGCTTCCCTACCCCAATCCGCAACAACTCGTGGCCGTGTGGGAAGTTGAAGCAAACGGCCATCGCGCGCATTTGGCCGATCCGAATTTCCTCGATTTTCGCGCGCAAAATGAAACTCTCAGCGGGCTGGCCGATTTCAGTTCAGGTCCGGACTCCGTCTCTGGCGGCAGCGAACCCGTGCGTGTGGACATCGCCACCGTTTCTCAAGACTTTTTCAATGTTCTTGGCACACAGCCCTTTCGTGGACGCGCATTTGCTCCCAATGAGCAGGTTCTGCACGGCGCGCCCGCAATGATCGTCAGTTACAGCTATTGGCGGCAATTTCTCGGCGGCAGGGAGGATCTATCGCACATCCGATTGACCATGGATGAAACTGTATTCCCCGTCGTCGGAGTCATGCCCCCGGGATTCGATTTTCCGGCCGGCGTCTCTGCGTGGGTGCCACGCGAGCCATATGGCTGGTCCACGAGCCGGACTTCTCACAATGGCGAAGCGATCGGGCGTCTTCGCGATGGCTTAACCGTCGAACGCGCGCGCGCCGACTTGGACACCATCGCCCGGAGAATTCATGCCGAGTACGGGAAAAAGGAAATCTCCGATTATTTTCTGACGGACGCCACGGCGATTCCACTGGCGGATCAGTTGGTTGGAAATGTTCGCGCCGCTCTGCTTACACTTTTCGGCGCGGTCATCCTGTTGTTCCTGGTTGCCTGCTCGAACGTCGCCGGATTGTTGCTCGCGCGCACGTCTGCGCGCCGCAAAGAACTGGCTGTGCGCGCGGCGCTTGGAGCTGGCCGCGGTCGTCTGGTGCTGCAATTGCTCGCCGAATCGCTAGTCCTTGCTCTCGCGGGAGGGACGCTGGGAATTTTAATTGCCGTGTGGACGACGAATTTGCTTCCCGCAATACTGCCTGCAAGCCTGCCGCGGCAGCAGGGCATTGCTGTCAACGGAATGGTTCTTTTATTTACCGTGTCCGCAACCTTGATTGTTGCGATCGGCCTTGGACTTTTTGCCGCGTGGCGCGCCGGCGGAGTCAATTTGGGCGATTCGCTGAGCGCGGGCTCGCGCGGTTACAGCAGCGGAAGTCAAAAGGCGCGCAGCGCGCTTGTGATCGGCGAAATTGCCGCTACGCTGATGTTGCTCGTAGGCGCCGGCCTTCTGGGCCGGAGTTTTCTGCGATTACTCTCCGTGAGTCCCGGCTTCAGCGGCCAGAATTTGCTGGTTATGAAGTTCTCTCTTCCGCAACCGCAAGGGGACCTGACACCTCACCAGGTGCAGGCGGAAATTATTCATCAGGCTCAGTTTATCGATACCGCGCTAGCGCGCGTCCGCGCCATCCCCGGCGTCGAATCGGCGGGAGTGACGGGAGCACTGCCTATAGCCGACCCCGGCGGATTCCCCGACGGATTGTTCTTGATTCTCAATGGCCAGCCCGGGCCGAAGAATTTCGATGAATGGGGGCGCATGGCGCAAAACACAAAGCAGACCGGCGAAGCGGACCGCGCCGTTACGAGCGCGGATTTTTTCCGCGCGGCAGGGATTCCGTTGATTCGCGGCCGGCTGTTCAACGAGCAGGATGGTCCTGACGCGCCGAACGTCGCCTTGATTAGCCAGACCCTGGCGCGAGAAAAGTGGCCGAATCAGGATCCGGTCGGTCAGACAATTGACTTCAGCAACATGGATGGCATCCTGAAGTCTCTCACAATAGTCGGAGTCGTCGGCGACATCCGCGCCGAAGGATTGGATCAGCCGCCGACCCCGATCGTTTACGTGGATTATCGCCAGCGAGGCATGAGCCCAAGTAGCGCTCCCGCGGTTGTCCTGCGCACGACTTTGCCTGCCAGCGAGATCGTTCCTTCGGCGCGGGCAATTTTTCACCAGCTTGATCCGAATATACCGGTGGAATTCAACACGTTTGAGGAGGCCCTTGGCGGCTGGCTCGCCGAGAAGCGTTTCCTGCTGCTTCTTGCGGGATTATTTGCCGGGGCTGCGCTCGCGCTCGCGGCGGTGGGCATTTACGGGCTCGTGGCCTTTTCCGTCACGCGCCGCACGCAGGAAATCGGTATTCGCGTGGCGCTCGGCGCGCAGCGCAGCGATGTGTTGCGGCTTGTCATTGGCGAAGGCGCTCGCCTGGCGGGCATTGGTGTGGTGATTGGCGTGGCTCTGTCTTTTGCCGTGACCCAACTGATGTCCAGTTTGCTCTTCGGCATCAAAGCCACCGATCCAGTCACATTTCTCGGCGTTGCCGTGGTGCTCGCGCTCGTCGCGCTTATCGCGTCGTACATTCCCGCGCGGCGGGCAATGCGTCTGGACCCAATCAGTGCGCTGCGCTATGAATGACGGCCTCGCCGTGCGCCGGAAAAGTACACGAAATCCTCTCGGGCAGGTAGAATGCGGGGGAACCTGGAATGCGGATCGCGCGCCATGTGAAGCGAGGAAGCGGCCAGGGTTCACGAATTCTACTTCTGGGAGGGCGTGATGCAGGAGCTGTTGCGAATGTTTAGTATGAGGAGTTTCGGCGCGAAAGCGCGAGTCTTGATTCATCCAACGGTCTTGGCAGCGGTAGCAACATTGGCGCTGGCGATTGGTCTCGGCGCGCAGGCGCAACAATCGCAGCTGGCACAGCAAGCGCCGACGGAAAAAACCGCGGCGGAGCAATATAAGAACATTCAGGTGCTAAAGGACATCCCGGCGTCCCAGCTCCTGCCAGGAATGCGCTATATCACGAACGCATTGGGCGTTGAGTGCAACTACTGCCACGTCGACCAGAACTTTCCCAGCGACGACAAGCGAACGAAGCAAACCGCGCGCCAGATGATGACCATGCTTTTCGCCATCAACAAGAACAATTTCGACGGCCGTCCCGAAGTGAGCTGCTTCACCTGCCACCAGGGACATCACGAACCGATGGGCGTCCCGGCTCTGCCGGCCGAGGCGTTGGAACCACAGTTCTCCCCGCTCGCCCAAGGCGCGCCAACCCTGGACGCGGTATTGGACAAATTCGCGCAGGCGAAGGGCGGAGCCGACGCGCTGAACAAGATCACTACGCGTGAGATACAAATCGAAGAAACGCGCGACGGGCATACGTCATCGATCGACGCCTTCCAAAAGGCTCCCGGCGAGATGTACTCCACCATCACCACGGAGCAAGGAAACATGACCACTCTTTTCGATGGAACGCATGCATGGGTCACAACGAACCGTGGAACCTTCGAACCCAGCGGATTCGATGCCATTGTCCTAAGCCGCGAGGCGCAGATGAATCCGATTGCGGCGCTAAGCGAATACAAAGCCAAGCGTTTGCGCGGGCAAGCGAAGATCGGAGACGCGATGACTTGGGCTGTGCAGGCGACGGCGCCCGATGGCGTTGTCGAATTTCTCTTCTTCGATCAGCAAACCGGCTTGCTCGTGCGGCGCATGATCCGCGACCGCACGATCTTCGGCGCCCTGCCCATCGAAGTGAATTACTCCGATTTCCGGCCGACTGACGGGGTAAACATTCCATACAAGATAACCTGGTACACGAATGGGCAGACGTCTTCGTACGTGATTAAGAGTGTGAAAGACAACGTGCCGGTCGACGATTCTAAGTTCGCGCCGCCGCAAGAACCGCAGTAACGCTTTCGCTGGCTGCGTGGGGAGTGATCATCGCAGCCAGCGGCTCATACGGCGTCCGGCGCTGCCCAGATGGGCGGTTGGCATTGTGATGGGTTTCGCTCTGACGCGATTCCTTTCCAGCCAACTTCACGGTGTCCACACGACCGATTCGCTGACGCTCTTTGCGGTGAGGGCCGGGCTTGCCGCGGTGGTGCTGCGGCATGAATAACGGCTAAGATGATAAACAGGCAGGATGGAGATGACACGTGATTCGAATGATTGACATCGAAAAGTTCTATGAATCTGGCGCGGGTAAGACATGGGTCTTGCGCCGCATCAACCTTGATATCCGCGAGGGCGAGTTCATCACCATTATGGGCCCCTCGGGCGCCGGGAAATCGACGCTCATGGGCATCGTCGGCATGCTCGACGGCTCATGGAAAGGCCAATTTTATTTCGCCGACCATGAAGTTCATAAGCTCGACAACCGCAAGCGTGTCGAGCTGCACAAAAAATACATCGGCTTCGTTTTTCAGCAATATCATCTGCTCGACAATCTCACCGTGGCCGAAAACCTCGACCTGCCGCTTTCCTATCGCGACATCAAGAAATCCGAACGCGACGGCATGGTTGCCGACATTCTCGACCGCTTTCAAATTGTCGGTAAGAAAAACCTTTTTCCTAATCAGCTTTCCGGCGGACAGCAGCAATTGGTCGCGGTCGCGCGCGCGGTCATCGGCAATCCCAAGCTGATCCTTGCTGACGAACCTACCGGCAGCCTGCACTCCAGCCAGGGCAAAATGATCATGGATCTGCTCAAGAGATTGAACGACGAGGGCACCACGATCATTCAGGTCACGCACAATGAAGCTTGGGCCGCCTATGGAAACCGCATCATCCAACTTGCCGACGGCTGGATCGTGGACGCGACACCACAAGCCACGAATGCCTGACGCGAAAAGGCCGCATTCCATTTCGGCCCAGGGTCCTCTCTGTCCTGAATCGTGAAATTGGGCCAGTGTCCGAAAACGCGACACGAGAGTCCCGGTATCGGTCGAATTTCACCGCGCTCATTCGGCCTCACAGCTATAACTCTTTTGAATTCATATAATTGACAGGCACGAACAATGGTTCCGAAGCTGCCTTGAACTCTGTGTGCGTTAACTGACTTCGGTTGGCAGTTTCCCAGGTGTGAAATCGAGAATTGCTAGCCCGGTGCCAAGGAACGAAGGAACCACGATACCCTGGCTGTGGGAATGTCCTGTGAAATCTGAATTCAACTCCGCCACTAGTTCATTGCCAAACATAGCCTCGCCAGGCTTCCGCGTCCTCATTGCCGACGATCAAGTCGACATTCTCGAAGCCCTGCGGCTGCTGCTGAAAGGCGAGGGCTACGAACTCGAGATGGCCAACTCGCCCGCTGCGATTGTCGCAGCTCTCGCGCGCCAGCCATTCGATTTGCTTCTCATGGATCTGAACTATGCGCGCGATACGACCTCCGGCCGCGAAGGCCTTGATTTGCTCTCTCAAATCCATCTCATTGACGACACCCTGCCCATCGTCGCGATGACTGCCTGGGGCAGTGTTGAACTCGCTGTCGAGATCATGCGAGAAGGCGTTCGCGATTTTGTGCTGAAACCATGGGACAACGCGCGGCTCCTACAGACCGTGCGAACTGAAATTGAGAAGGGGCAGCGCGTACGGAAGGCCAAACAAGAGGACCAGGAACGCTCAAGAAATACCGGGGGCGAAGCCGGCGAGTGGGAAGAAGCGAAGCGGACTCAGCTTGGCTTTCTGCCCAAGGAGATTCCGCAAATTGCCGGATGCGAATTTTCCGGCGCTTGGCTGCCGGTGCACGGCATCGGCGGAGACTATTTCGACGTGATCCAGCTCGACGCAAATCGTTTCGGCCTGAGCATCGCCGACGTCGCAGGCAAGGGCATTGCCGCGGCGCTCTTGATGTCGAATCTGCAAGCCACGGTTCGCAGCCTGGCGGCGCAAGACCTCGCACCGGCGGATTTGGCGGAGCGCCTGAATCGTTTGGTCGCGAAGAACACAGCTTCAGATCGTTTCATCACGTTTTTTTATGCGGTTTTCGATGCGCAATCCCGCCGCTTGCTTTACTCAAATGGGGGTCACAATGCGCCAATCGTGCTGGGCCGGAACGGCTCAGTCACCCGTCTGAGCTGCGGTGGACAGGCGCTGGGAATTCTGGAAAATGAACGCTACGAACAGGGCGAAATCACGCTGGCGGAAGGCGATCGCGTGGCCCTCTTCACCGACGGAATAACGGAAGTTTCCGATGGCACTGCCGAAGAGTTCGGCGAAGCGCGCCTGCTCGAGATCCTCCAGCAAAGCCGCGCGCTCAGTGCCTCTGACATTCAAAAAAATGTCTTGAGCCGCGTCGCTGAATTCAGCGGCGAGAAGTTTCAGGACGATGCGACGCTGATTCTTCTCGCTGTCGGCTAGATCGCAATGGCGCCGGCATCACCGATCTCATCATCTTCACCGCCGTCATAATAGTGCTTTGCCTCTTACCGGGCCATGCGAGTTGACCCCATCGTTGCTCTTCGATATGAATAGGCAAATAGTATTGTTAATGATATATAAAGGCGCCTGCCCCGGCCGAAGGCGAGCCGCCGAGGCACACACTTTCTCCAGGACTCGAACAAACTCGAATGGGAACTCTCTGGCGGGACCTAGAGTACGGCTGGCGATTGCTTCGCAAGAGCCCTGGATTTGCGATTGTCGCCATATTGACGCTGGCTCTTGGCATTGGCGCCAACGCCGCAATTTTTAGCATCGTCAACGCTGTTGTCCTGCGCGCTCTGCCATTCCCCAACCCTCAGCAATTGGTCAACGTATGGACGACCGACTTCAACCGAAAATTGACACGCGGCAGTACTCCTCCCGCTGATTTTCTGGACTGGCGCGCGCAGAGTCACGTTTTCCAGCATCTGGCGGCGTACCAAAGCTGGTTTTACAACCTCACCGGCGCGGGCGAACCCGTGCAGCTTTGGGGCATGCATGTCTCTTGGGATTTTCTGGATGTGCTCGGCGTAAAGCCGGCTTTAGGACGCTCATTTCGGCCCGACGAAGAACAGCCCGGACATGACCAGGTCGTTATCTTGAGCCATGGCCTCTGGGTGCAGCGCTTCGCCGGAAACCCCGATATCCTCGGCCGCAGTGTTACAATCGACTATAAGCCTTATACCGTCGTGGGAATTCTCCCCGCCGGATTTGACCTGTTCGGCACCACAGGCACATCCCGCCAGTTCGATCTCTGGATGCCGCTTTCGTTTCTCCCCAGTGAAATCCGGCGGGACAATCCTTCGCTCCTTGTTTTGGCCCGGCTCAAGGATGGCGTCACGATTGCGCGTGCTAATGCGGACCTGCAGCCTATCTCCAGCAACCTCGCGATGGAGTATCCCGCCACAAATCAAGGTACCGGTGCGCTTGTCGTGTCGATGCGCAAGGATCTCGACGATCACGGCGGGAACGCGATGCTGATTTTGTTGGCCGCCGTGGGTCTGGTCCTGCTGATTGCGTGCGCCAACGTCGGCAATTTGCTTTTCTCCCGCGCATCGGCCAGAAAACAGGAGATTTCCATTCGCACGGCGCTGGGCGCTGGCCGTTCGCGTATGATTCGCCAGCTTCTCACCGAGAGCATTCTCCTTGCTCTTCTGGGTGGCGCCACAGGCCTCTTACTCGCCTACTTTGGACTGCGGTTCCTGCCGGCTCTTCTTTCTTGGATCGGCGCTTTCGCCCAATTGCCGCGCGAGGGGTTAATTGGCATAAACCTACCCGTATTGGCTTTCACCATCGTCGCCACTCTCGCCACTGGAATCATCTTCGGTCTTGCGCCGGCACTTCAAATTTCAAGGACGGATTTGAACGAATCACTCAAAGAAGGTGGGCGCGGTTCTGCCGGCGCGCTCCGGAGCCGTTTCACGCGAAACGTGCTCGTGGTGTCTGAGGTGGGGCTGTCGCTGGTCCTTTTGATCGGAGCGGTAACGCTGATTCGCAGCTTCCGCGACTTGCTCTCGACTGACCTCGGCTTCAATCCCAAAAATTTGCTGTCCATGCAAGTTTGGCTCCCCGATTCTCGCTACTCCTCCGACGTCCAAATCCGTTCATTTTTCCAGCAGGTTATTGAGCGCATGGACGCACTACCCGGCGTGCGATCCGCAAGCGCAATCGACTTTCTGCCATTGACGAACTGGACCGACTTCACAAATTTCGACATCAGTGGCCGGCCATCCCCTCCACCCAGGCAAGAATTCGTAGCTCACTATCGCACTATCGATCCCGATTATTTTCGCACCATGGAGATTCCTCTCGCTCACGGCCGTGTCTTTAGCGTGGCCGACGATAGTCAGGCTCCAGGCGTCGCTATTATTAATGAAACGCTCGCAAATGAATATTGGCCGAACCAGGATCCCGTCGGCAGCCGCATCCGATTGCACGTCCAGCAATCCAAGGCAGTCCCCTGGCGTCCGTCCGTGGCCGATTCTTGGCTGACGATCGTCGGCATCGTTAATGATGTCAACGATCTCGCGTTGAGCAAATCTATCGGCACTCCAAAGGTGGCGGTAGTCTATCTCCCGTATCTGCAGGATTCTTCCCGCATCATGCGAATCGTGCTGCGCACCTCCGGACCGCCTGAGGCGTTAGTCGGCGCGACGAAAAACGCCATCGAGTCTGTCGACAAGGAGCAGCCCGTAACCGACGTCCAATCGATGGAAGAGACTTTGTCCGCATCGATTTCTTCCCAAGCCTTGAATACCACCCTGATCAGTTTCTTTGCCGCCCTTGCGTTGTTGCTTGCGGCCATAGGCGTCTACGGCGTGATTTCCTACGGTGTCCAGCAGCGAACCCACGAGATCGGCGTCCGCATGGCTCTCGGGGCGCAGCCCGGCGATGTCGTGCGGCTCATTGTTCGCCAGGGCATGAGACTTGCACTCATCGGCATTTTATTTGGTCTTGCCGGGGGGTATGCCGCAACGCGTCTGCTGGTCAATTTCATGTTCGGAATCAAATCCCTCGATCCAGTTGCCGCCATGATGGCCATTGCCATCTTGCTGCTCGTCGCGCTTGTGGCTTGCTATATTCCGGCGCGACGTGCGACCAGAATCAATCCAATGCAAGCTCTTCGCTACGAATAGTCCTCGCACGCAAATTGCTGCAAACTCCGCCTGTTCATTCTGGACAACCAACTGTCCGAAAACGGACAGTCTTCGCCCGGCAAGTCTGCTGCGATTTTGTGTTAAACTATTGACATCCAAACACTTGCTTAGTGCTCGTTTCCGGCAAACAACGTGCCTCAGCATTTCCGGGAGATTTTCAGATGAGGAGCCTCTGGCAAGACATTCGCTTCGGTCTTCGGACGCTGAAGACAAACCCCGGCTTTTCGGCTGTCGTCATCCTCACGCTCGCACTGGGCATTGGCGCTAATACGGCGATCTTCAGCGTGGTCTACGGCGTTCTCTTGCGGCCGCTTCCCTATCCGGAACCAGATCGTATCACCCAGATTTCCATCAGCTATAACGGCCAGCTCGATTATTCCGGCTTCGACGCCCGCGAATTTGACTTCTGGAGGGCTCACAATGAGCCTTTCCAATATCTCGTCGCAACCACAGGCTGTGGTTTCAATCTTTCCACGGGCAGCCACCCCTTGCGCGTTCGCGCACTCCGAGTCTCCAAAGACTATTTTCGCGTCATGGGCGTGGAGCCCGCGCTCGGTCGGGAGTTTTCACAGGAAGAAGACAGCCTCAACGGCCCGGATGTTGCCATCCTGAGCTACGGCCTATGGAAATCGCAATTCGGCGGCGATTCGGGAATCTTAGGCAAGCCAATCTCACTGGATGGCAAGCCGTACACTGTTGTCGCCGTGATGCCCGGTGGTTTTCAAGACACGTCGGGCGGCCCGACGGGACCTTCTTCTGTCGACATCTGGACAACGATTGGCCAAGTCGCCAATTCAATCGGCAGCGGAATCAACTACACTGTGCTTGGCCGCCTCAAGTTTGGCATTTCGCGCGAGCAAGCCAACAGTTATCTCAACATCGCCAAAGCCTCCTTCGTCAAAGAGTTCCCCTCGGGCCGGTTCTCGCCGCAAAATCACGCCGCCTTCACCGTTGAGCCTCTTCGTTCCATGATTTCCTTCGGCTATCGCACGCCGCTTCTCGTGCTTTTCGGCGCCATCGGATTTGTGCTCTTGATCGCATGCGCCAACGTCGCGAATCTACTGATGTCGCGCGCCGCGGTGCGCGGCAAAGAAATCGCCATTCGCACCGCGCTGGGGGCGAGCCGCACGCGCCTCTTCCGCCAATTGCTCACGGAAAGTCTGCTGTTAGCAATTATCGGCGGTGCAGTGGGACTGCTTTTCGCGGACTGGGGATTGAACCTGCTCGTGTCGTTCGCGCCGCCGGATTTGCCGCGCGCGCACGATATTTTCCTCGACCACTGGGCTCTCGGCTTCACTCTCCTTGCTTCGCTTTTGACTGGCGTCTTGTTCGGTTTGGCGCCGGCGTTTCAAGCTTTCAAAATCGACCTCAACAATTCGCTGAAAGAGAGCGTTGGCCGCGCAACATCGGGTGGAAATCGCCGCCGGCTTCGCAGCGCGCTGGCCGTCACGGAAATTGCGCTTTCATTCATTCTCCTGGCTGGCGCTGCTCTGCTCATCGTAACCTTTACGAATTTGCTGCGCACCAATCCCGGCTTCGACCCTCATCCCATTCTCGCTTTTCAAACCTGGACCACAGGTCAAAAGTTTCCTCCCTTGCCAGCGGCCGCAAGCGCCGCGGAAGAAAGCGCACGCTCTGCTGCAATCGATAAGTTTTACCAAGGAATCATGAGCGAGGTTCAAGCCATCCCCGGAGTTCAGAGCGCCGCTGTCGTCGGAGCCGGTTTGCCGCTCGACTATGGCGGAAACGTGTTTGTGTGGCTTCCCTCGGAAGGGGAATCGAGAGGCATTTCTTCCGATTTCCGCTCCATCACTCCCGATTACTTCCGCACCATGGGGATTCCGCTCCTCCAGGGCAGGTTTTTTTCCGAAGCGGATTCTCCTACTGCGGCCAGCGTCGCCCTCATCAATGAAGCTTTCGTGCATGAGAAATTCCCGAACCGCAACCCCATCGGCCAAAGTATCAACGTGGGTGGAAGCGTTTGCCAAATTGTAGGCGTCGTCGGAGACGTCAAATCTTCCCTTGATCAGCCCGTCCCATCCACTGTTTTCATTCCTCTCGCGCAGGACTCTGGCGAAATCCAAGGTTTCCAGGCCTGGTTCCCGGTCTCGATCGTTGTGCGCACGGCGCAGCCGCCTCTGATCCTCAGCCATGCTGTCGAAAGCGCCGTTCACGACGCTGACCCGGATTTGCCCACCGGCCACATCGAATCCATGGACCAGATTCTTTCCACTTCCCTTGCATTCCAGAGATTCTCGATGATGCTCATGGGCATCTTCGCAGCTCTCGCGCTCATTCTTGCCGCCGTGGGCACTTACGGCGTGATGGCCTATTCTGTCGCGCAGCGAACGCACGAAATCGGGATTCGCATGGCGCTGGGCGCGCGCCCGGCGGACATGCTCCGAATGATCACAGGCCAGGGAATGTTGCTGGCCCTCATCGGCCTGATTATTGGACTCGCGGGAGCTCTTGGAATGACGCGGCTGCTTGCGGGAGAGCTCTATGGCGTGAAGCCGGCCGACCCGATCATCTTTTCGATTGTCGCTGTACTCCTCGCGCTCGTCGCGTTTCTGGCCTGCTATATTCCGGCTCGCCGCGCCGCCCGCGTCGATCCCATGGTCGCTTTGCGCTATGAATAGTCATGATTCTGTTTTGCTAGAAAGGCTGGCCGAATGACTTCACTCGATTCACAACGCTGGCGCGTTCTCGTCGCTGACGATCAGCCCGATGTCCGCGAGGCTCTGCGCCTGCTTCTCAAAGGCGAGGGCTTTGACACCGATGCGGTGCCTTCGCCCGCCACACTGCTGACTTCGCTCGACACGCGCGAATACGACGCCGTTCTGATGGATTTGAACTACGCTCGCGACACAACTTCCGGCCAGGAGGGTCTCGACCTCCTTTCCGAAATTCGCACGCGTGACGGCAGCCTGCCGGTCATCGTGATGACCGCCTGGGGCAGCCTCAATCTCGCCGTCGAAGCCATGCGCCGCGGCGCTAAGGATTTTATCCAGAAGCCCTGGGAAAACGCTCGCCTGCTGGCCATTCTGCGCACTCAAATCGAGCTCGCGCATGCCATTCGCCATAGCATCCGCCTCGAGGCTGAGAATCGCCTGCTGCGCGCGGATGGCCGGCCCATGCTGATCGCGGAATCCGCCGTAATGCGTCCCGTGATGGAATTGATCTCTCGTGTCGGCCCTTCGGACGCGAATATTCTCATCACCGGGGAGCACGGCACCGGAAAAGAAGTCATCGCTCGCACGCTTCAGGCGCTTTCATCGCGTGCCGGAAAGCCTTTTGTCACCGTCAATGCCGGCGGCCTGCCGGAGGGCGTTTTTGAAAGCGAGCTTTTCGGCCATGTAAAAGGCGCTTTCACCGACGCCAAAACGGATCGCGTCGGCCGGTTCGAGCTGGCCGACGGCGGCACGCTTTTTCTCGACGAAATTGCCAACGTGCCGCTGAATCTGCAAGCGAAGCTGCTCCGCACGCTTGAAATCGGCGAACTCGAGCGTGTTGGCTCATCGACCACGCGTCGCGTGGACGTGCGAATCCTCTCGGCCACTAACGCCGATGTCCAAACCGAAGTCGAAGCTGGCCGCTTCCGCGAGGACTTGCTTTTCCGCCTCAACACCATCGAAATTCATCTCCCCCCGTTGCGCGAACGCAAGGAAGATATCCCGCTCCTCGCCTTGCATTTCTTGCGGCAATCCGCCCAGCGCTATCGCAAGAACATCACCGGCTTTGAGCCCACGGCGATGAAGCTCCTGATCGATCATCCCTGGCCTGGAAACGTTCGCGAGCTGGATCATTCGGTTGAGCGCGCCATTCTGCTCGCGGAAGGTTCCGAAGTTCGCGCCAGCGATCTCGGCCTCCGTCCGGTGCGCGAGGGAAATCTGCGCATCGAAGACATGGGACTGGAAGACGTCGAGCGTGCCCTGATTCAGAAAGCCATGAGCCGCTACGGCGGCAACGTCAGCCACGCCAGCAAGGCCCTCGGTCTCAGCCGCAGCGCGCTCTACCGCCGGCTGCAAAAATACGGTTTGTGAAACCTCTCGCTTACGAACGCCGCATCCTCATCCGCGCCCTGCTTGCCGGGCTGATCGGATCAACCGTGGCCGTCGTTCTTCTCTGGACGGGAAATCACGATCCGAAAACAGCCTGGACGCTCACAATTATCATCGTCGTCGCCTGGCTCGCGTTTGCATTCAGCGCCCAGAATCGCGTCACGTTTCCGCTGCGCACGCTGTCCAACATGCTCGCTGCTCTCCACGAAGGCGACTTCTCCATTCGCGCCCGCGGCGCCGAGCACGCCGATGCACTCGGCGAAGTGATGCGCGAAGTCAACGCCCTCGGTGAGACGCTGCGCCAGCAACGGCTCGGCGCGCTGGAGGCAACGGCCTTGCTGCGCAAAGTGATGGAGGAAATCGATATCGCCGTATTCGCGTTTGACTCCGCCAATCGCCTTCGATTGCTGAATCGCGCCGGCGAGCACATTTTGAATCGCCCTGCCGAGCGCTCCCTGGGCCACACAGCCGAGGAACTTGGCGTCGAGATCTGCCTCACGGTGGAAACGCCTCACGTCGCCCAGATTGCCTTTCCCGGCAAAATGGGCCGGTGGGAAATCCATCGCGGCAATTTTCGCGAGGGCGGCAAACCTCATCAGTTGGTTCTGATCTCTGATCTCAGCCAGGCTCTCCGCGAAGAGGAGCGCCTCGCCTGGCAGCGCCTGATCCGCGTGATTGGCCACGAATTGAACAACTCTCTCGCGCCCATTAAATCCGTGGCCGAAAGCCTTGCCGGTCTCATGGCGCGCTCCCAGCGGCCGGCGGATTGGGAAGACGATTTGAGCCGCGGCCTTGCGGTCATTGCCAACCGCACTGACGGCTTGGCCCGTTTCATGAACGCCTATGCGCGCCTGGCCCGTCTCCCCGCACCGCAATTCCGTCCCATGGAAGTTGGCGCATGGGTTCACCGCGCCGCAGGTCTCGACCCGCGAATGCAAATTCCCGTCAAGGCCGGACCTGAACTCACAATTCAAGCCGACCCGGACCAGCTCGACCAAGTGCTCATCAATCTGGTGAAGAACGCCGTGGACGCGGCAAGCGAAACCGGTGGCGGAGTGAACGTGGGGTGGGAAACCAAAGACAGCTCGCTCGAAGTTTGGATCCGCGACGAAGGGCCCGGCATTCCGAGCAAGGCGAACCTATTTGTGCCCTTTTTCACGACCAAGCCCAGCGGCTCTGGAATCGGCCTGGTGCTCAGCCGGCAAATCGCCGAAGCGCATGGGGGCAGCTTGAGCCTCGAAAACGTTATCACCGGCCACGGCTGCGAAGCGCGTCTCCGTCTGCCGATCACGAAAAACTAGGCATTCGCCAGGTTAACGCTCGGCTCAGCGCAGGACGTTACGAACCCGTTTTCCAAAAATCCGGTGATGGCTTTTCGAAAGCCACGCCTACGCGCAAATCAGCATGCCTGGGCCTTTTCTCGAGCCCCACCACATAGCATTGCTGTTCCTGCTTCGTAACGCGGTTCATCAGCAGCAGCTTTTGGCCGCATCGCACGCTGGCATCCAGCCGCAGAAGGCCGCCGCCGGCGTTCACCTGTAAAGTGTTTGTTTCCTGATGGAAGGGTTCGTCAGCTGTGGTATAGCCATAGACAAAGAGCGGGACGTAAATGCTGGCCCGTAAGCTGCTTCGCCGGTCCGCTTTCGAACCATTCTCCAAGCAGGCTCCCTGTGTACCCGCAAACGCGCTCCGCGCCCTAAAGGGCCCGGAATTGTTCACCAAATCCCAGATTAGACTCATACGCCACCTAGTGGCGGGGACGGTAGGACGCAGACCCATTATATCGCTTTATCTATGGTTTGGAAACAACTTCGGCGAGTCGAGAGCAGCCGCGAAGCCGCCTGCGGAGGATTGAGGATACGGCCCCGGGCCTATGCCCCAGGGCCGCATGGAGATCGAAGGGCTGCTTTACTTGCCGAAGCTCTGCACTGCCGCGGTTTCGTTGTCGTACACGTCGAAAACCGTCATCAGCTTCGTCACCTGCAGGACTTCCTTGAATTTCGCTCCCAGATTCGAAAGCTTCAGCGTTCCGCCCTGCGACCGCGCGCTGTGGAACGTCGCCACCAGTGTGCCCAGGCCGGCGCTGTCGATGTACGTGACATTCGACATGTTCAGCACGATTTTCTTGTGATTGCTCGCCAGCAGGCTCTTCACCCGCTCGCGGAACGAATTGCTCTCTTCGCCCAGGACAATTCGCCCGTCCAAATCCACGACGGTGACCCCGCTCACTTCTCGATCCGTCATTCTCAGTGCCACGTTTTTCGCCTCCTGGCCATTTCAAATTCCGCCGCCGGAATTTCCGCGCGACGCTTCATCCACACTCGCGTTCGTCGAAAATCTCCGGCTCAGTAGTAATCCGAACAGGACATATAGTATCCGCAAGCATTGCAAATCAGCTTGCAGCGATGCTGCTCCAGCCGCCGAAAACAAACGGGACAATAAACCGAAGCATTCGCGGGCTCGACTGCCTGCTTCTCCGGCTCCAGCCGCTTCGATTCGCTTGCCAACTCCTGCACCGGCGATCTTCGCGGCTGTTCCATTCCCATCGGCCCACCGTTTATAGCATATCCCGCCCACGCGGCAAAGCTTTGCCGCCTCTCCGAAACGAGTCACCACCGGCCTGCGAAGCAATCCTCCGAGTGTCCATGAAGTTCCAATCTCTCCGTTCATCAGCGAAACGGCTTAAGATATGTGCAACCGGAGCTTGCGCCAACGCATCCCCTAAGTAGAGGAGTCCGGCCATGAATAAGCGCCTCGAACGTGCGATCAAGTCTCTGCTCCATGGCGTGAAATTCGGTGTTCTTCTGGCGGCACTCTTTACTGTGGCCACGGTTGCTTCCGCGCAGCGCGGCGCCGGTCACGCGATGCATTTCTCGGCTCCCGCGCGCTCGGTCGCTCCGCGCTTTGTGGCCCGCAGCTCGATGGCTTCGCGGCCAATCATCATTCGTCCGTCGTCAACTCCTCGAACGTATCGCTTCAGCAACTGGAACGCCGCAGGGAGCCCGTTCACCAATTTCGGCCAGCGCTTCAATAACGTCCCGGGGCTCGGCTTCGATTATTCTCATCTCGCCGCGCTGAATCAGAGTCTCCACCAGGGAGAATTCGGTCGCTCGCGGCGATTCTTCAGAAATGAACGCGGAGGTTTTTTCGCCTTTCCATTTTTCGACGACGGTTACGACACTTACGCGGAGCCGGCTCAATACGAGCAGTCGCCGCAAGTGATCTACGTCCAGCCGCCGGATACTGCGGCCGAATCTGCGGACTATGAAGCGCCTCCGCCAGCGGAGGCCCAGCCCGAGCCGCCGCCCCTCCCGGACATCGGCGAATTCATCCTCGTTCTGCGCAATGGCACGCGCATAGAAGCCGTCGCGTTCACGCGCCAAAGCGATCGCATCGTCTACGTCACCAAAGACGGGCTTCGGAAATCGTTTCTGGTTTCTGATTTCGACTCCGCAGCCACCCAGCAGCTCAATCAGCAGCGCGGCACTCCTCTTCAACTTCCTTCGTAGGAATTCGCATCCCGGCGCGGGCGCCACTCTATGAATGGCGGATTGGTTCGGGCATGAAATAGCCCGCTTCGGGGGGAAGCCCGGCGCGTTCGAATTGAATCGTGGTGTGCGTGATGTAAAATTCTTCCGCGAGTTTCTGCTGGATGCCGTTCAGGATTTTTTCACTGTCTTCCATGTGCATGTCGGGAATCCGCACGTGGCACGAGAGCGCCTGCAAATTCGTGCCGATCGTCCAGATGTGAATGTCGTGGACTTCTTGGACGTGTTCGACTTTCAATATCGCTCGCGCCACGTCTTCGAGCTTCAGATCGCGCGGCAAACCCTCGAGCAGGATGTGAGTGCTTTCCCGGAAGATTCCCACCGCACTCCACAGAACCATCACTCCGATCGCCATGCCGATCGCCGGGTCCACCCAGCGCGCGCCGGTCCAGCGAATCGCAAGCGCTCCGGCGAATATCGCGACATTCGAGAGCGCATCGCCGAAATTGTGAATCAGGATGCTGCGAAGATTCAGGTCCTTGCGCCCGCGCACGAGCGCCAGCGTGATCCCGCCGTTGATGCAGAACGCGAATACGGCAACCCAAAGCATCAGTCCGGTATGAACTTCGACGGGCTGCCGGAAGCGCTCGTAGGATTCGAACAAAATATAGAGCGCGACCAGAATCAGGACAATTGCGTTGACGAACGCCGCCAGAATTCCCGAGCGGTGATATCCGTATGTTTTTTCCGGCGTGGGCGGCCGCACCGACAATCGCACCGCGATCCACGAAATCAGGATCGTCGGCAAATCCGTCAGATTGTGTACGCCATCGCTGACCAGCGCGATCGAATGCCCCAGCGTGCCGGCCGCGAATTCCGCGGCCACCAGCACGAGCGTCGCCACCATCGCGCTTCCAAGCACGGCGCTCGAGCCGCTGCCGTGGCTGTGCGATTTCTCTCCGTGAGCATGCGCGTGCGAATGCATCCCGCGATTCTACCTTTAGAAGCTCGCCGCGCGTAGCCTTCGCGGATCGAATTGGCACACATGACAACGGACCCGTAAGCTCACCACCACGACACGCACGATCAACTTGCATTTGACTTCACCTATCTTCGCCCCTACGATGAAATTGATTTCAGTCGCTCGCACCGTGGTGGGGGCGGGGACTTTTCGCTCAAACGAAAGCCCCTTCGATGCACCGCAACGTCACAAAACTGACTTTCTGGGGAGTTCGCGGTTCCATTCCGACGCTCGATCGCGGAATGTGGCGCTACGGCGGAAATACGCCTTGCGTCGATATCGTTACGCCGAACGGAACGCGTTTCATCCTCGATTGCGGCACCGGCGTACGCATGCTCGGGAATCATTGGGCAAATTCCGATGGCGACCGCGCCGAGCAGGCGCACGTTTTCGTCACGCACTACCATTGGGATCACATTCAAGGTGTGCCGTTTTTCCGCCCGTTCTATTTGCCGCAAAACGATTTCCACTTTTACAGCTTCCAGTCGAAATATCTCGGCCGCGACAGTTTGCGACAGGTCCTGGAAGCGCAACTCGCGCGCCCTTATTTCCCGGTGGATTTGACGCTGATGCACGCGAGCCGCGAGTTTTCGGAAATCGCGGGCGGCGACCAATTCGAAGTGAAGGGCACGAAAGTGACCGCGCGCTGGCTGAATCATCCGCAGGGCTGCCTGGGATATCGCCTGGAAACGCCGGCGGGAACAATAGTGTATGCCACCGACAACGAACCGGGCGTGCCCGAGCTCGACGATAATTTGCGGCAGCTCGCGGCTGGCGCCGACGTCTTCATCAACGACGCGCAATGCTCTCCGGAACAATTGGCCTCGACGCGCAAAGGCTGGGGGCATTCGAGCTGGCTCGAAGGCGTGAAGCTGGCGCGCGAATGCGGCGTGAAAAATCTCGTGCTTTTTCATCACGACCCGGATTCTTCCGATCGCGTCGTGGATGGGTATCTGCATGCGGCCCGGCAGGAATTTCCGAACACCTGGGCGGCGACGGACGGCATGGCCGTGCATTTGTGTGATAAGACGGCGGAATTCAAACTGCGCGAATCCCGCGTGGGGCAGCGCCGGCCGGTGCATTTTTCGGCCACGGTCAGCGGCCACGCGAAAGACGGCGCGCGATTCCAGGAATATGCCGTGCTGAAGGAATTGAATCTGCGTGGCGGCTACATGTGGCTTTCGCATCTGCCGCAACTGCAGTCGCAGATGCACATCCGCGTCGAGTGCGGCACGCCCGAGCATCCGAACCCCATCGCCCTCCGCGCGTCAGTGGTTCACTGCGACGCGGGCAGCCAGGAAGATCATGTCGGCGTCGGCGTGATTTTCATCGACGACAGCGACACGGCCTTGCCGTTCGACTGAACGCACTCCCTCATTCGCGTTCACGGTTGCAACGCCGGAATTTCGCGCATGCGCGCAAACGCGCGGCGCACGTGCGGAATGGTGATCGAGCCGCCGACAATCAGTGCCACGTTGAGCGCGTCGATGACTTCATCGCGCTTCCATCCGACTTCCGCGCTGCGCAGCAAATGATACGTGATGCAATCGTCGCAGCGCAGCACGGCAGACGCGACCAGTCCCAGCAATTCTTTCGTCTTCTCGGGCAGCGCGCCGGATTCGTACGCTTGATGATCGAGCGCGAAAAAGCGCTTCATGCCCAAGTTGCCGCAGCCGAGAATTTCTTCGTTCATCTCCGCTCGGAATTTGTCGAAATCTGAAATTTTGTCCGCCATGCACGCCTCCCGCATTGAGAAAATATTCGCTGAAATTGCGCTGCCATTATGCGCAAAAACGCCGACGGGATGCCACACCATCGACCAGTTCATTGCCCATGCCATTGAGTGATTCAGCCGAGCGAATGGCGCGTCTTGAATCTCCAGACATAAATACCCAAATTGAGGGCGCAGACGAGGATGGCCACAGTGACGAGCAGCGCGACGGGCACATTCGGATAGACCGTCGCGTCCAAATAATGGAGAAGGAACGGGCCGTGATACGGCGTGACGTCGGCGCGCGCCTCGCACCAATTTTCCGCGAGGGTCAATGGGCAAACAAGCGGAGTCGTCTCGGCGATGATGCCGTAAATGATTGTCAGGATGTGGACAACTGCCAGGCGCGGCCGGGGGCGCGTGACGAGCGCGCCGAAAATCACCCAGGCGATGAAAAGCAGATGCGCGAACAGGATAACGTCCGCCATCGCGAGGTAAGTGCCGCGGGTCATGCGCGCTCCGAGAGCGAATTATAGTCCGCTGGACGGGCACGCGACGAGATACAGATGGAGCGACGACGGCTGCAGAGGCGGGTACGCTTGACCGCGATGGCGAAACGGGATAAGAAAGATGGCGAGCGCAGGCTGAGCGAAACGTGCCCGCTTGCCCTTCACGGAAAATGTTCCCTTCCTCTGTCCCTTCTCAGGCTGCGGGCAGGCAGGGTGAAGAGGCGGACGCCAGGAGAAACTCCCGCCGCGCGGAGGCCCGGAGGATGTCTGAACAAGCCATGGGAAACGACGATATCGGCAAGCGCAAGAAGTGGGTCAGCCTGGTTCCCTACGGCCTGAACGAGCAGCACCCCAACGCCTACAAAGACATTCTGGATACGATCTGGGAGAACCGCGACCAGTTGAGCTATGCATGGCGGATTTTGAATGACGGTTGCTGCGACGGCTGCTCGCTGGGGACCTCAGGGATGCACGACTGGACCATGAAGGGCGTGCATCTGTGCGCGCTGCGGCTGAAATTGTTGCGGCTTAACACGATGCCGGCGATGGACCGGCGTCTGCTGGAAGACGCGGAGAAGCTACGCACCACGCCGACGCGGCATTTGTCGCGGCTCGGGCGGCCTTCGGTTCCCATGATTCGCCGGCGCGGCGAAAAAGGTTTCCGGCGCATCACGTGGGATGAAGCGGTGAGCGTCGCGGCAAAAGGGCTGCGCGAAACCGATCCCAAGCGCCTGGGATGGTTCTTGACTTCGCGCGGCTTGACGAACGAAGCCTATTACGCGCAGCAAAAAGTGGCGCGTTTCTTCGGCACGAATCACGTGGACACGAGTGCGCGGATTTGCCACGCGCCGAGCACAGCGGGGCTGATGGCCACGGTCGGATGCGCAGCCACGACGTGCTCATATTCGGATTGGATCGGCACGGACCTGCTGATTCTGGTGGGCACGAACATCGCCAACAATCAGCCGGTGAGCACGAAGTATCTGTATTACGCGAAGCAGAAGGGCACGAAAGTTTTCGTGGTTAATCCGTATTTCGAGCCGGGGCTGGAGCGTTACTGGGTTCCTTCGGTGCCGAGGAGCGCGCTGTTCGGGACGCGCTTCGCGGACGATTTTTTTCAGGTGCACGTTGGCGGCGATATTCCGTTTTTTTACGGCGTGCTGAAACATTTGATCGAGAACAATTGGCTGGACCGCGCTTTCATCGCCGAACGCACGGCGGGATGGGACGGCGTCGAGGCAAAGGCGAAAAGCCTCGCGTGGGAAACGCTGGAGCGCGGCTCGGGCCTGACGCGCGCGGACATGCTGCGCTTCGCGCAAGCGTTCGGCAACGCGCGGCACGCAATTATCGTTTGGAGCATGGGAATCACGCAGCATCGCTACGGCAGCGACAACGTGCGGAGCATCGTGAATTTGCAGCTCGCGAAGGGAAACATCGGGCGGCCGAACACGGGCCTGATGCCGATCCGCGGCCACAGCGGCGTGCAAGGCGGCGCGGAAATGGGCGGGCAGCCGAGCGCGTACGTAATGGGCGTGCCGGTGAACGAAGAAAACGCGCAGCGGATGGCGCAACCGGAACTGTGGGGGTTCACGCCGCCAACCTGGAAGGGGCTGACGGCGGCGCACATGATTCTGGCGGCGGAGCGCGGCGAAATCGATACGCTGTGGCAGAGCGGCGGAAATTTCGTGGATACGCTGCCGGAGCCGGAGCGCGTGAAAAAAGCCGTCGGCAACATCAAGCTGCGAATTCATCAGGACATCGCGGTCAGCTCGAACATGCTCGTTGAGCCTGCGGACACGGTGCTGCTGCTACCCACGCGGACGCGCTACGAGCAGCGCGGCGGCGGCACGGAAACGAGCACGGAGCGGCGCATCATTTACAGTCCTGAGATTCCCGGGCCGCGATTGCCGGAGACGAAAGATGAGTGGGAAATCCCTGTGCTGGTGGCGCGCCAGGCCGATCCCGCGCGCGCCGCGAACATTTTCCCCTGGAAGGACACGCAGGATATCCGCGACGAAATCGATCGCGTGTGCTCCGCGTACAAAGGCATCGCGAATCTGCGCAAGAAGGGCGACAATTTTCAATATGGCGGGGCGCGGCTGCTCGTCGATCGCTGCCTGACGCCGGATGGCAAGGGCCATTTCAGCGCGATCGAATTGCCGGAAGAACGCGTCCCTGCGGGGCGCTTCCTACTGGCGACGCGGCGCGGAAAACAATTCAACAGCATCATTCACGGTAAAATCGATCCGCTGACGGGCGCGAAGCGCGACGACATTTTTATTTCGCAGGAAGACGCGACGCACATGGGATTGAAAAATGGCGATGCGATCCTCGTGCGCAACGACCGCGGCGAATTTCGCGGACGCGTGCGAATCGAGCGCGTGAAGCCGGGCAGCGTGCAGGGTCACTGGCCGGAAGTGAACGTGCTTGTGGCGGCGGGATGCCTGGACCCGAGCGGCGTGCCCGATTACAACGCCATCGTGGAAATCGTTCCGGCGGCGCAAGCGGCCGAACCGCTGGCCGCCGTGACCACCGCGTAGAAGCGTGAAAGGAAAAACCGAGAAACCAAATGCCTGCAGAGCCGCGCGATATCGACGTCACGCTGGTTCATGAATGGGACGCGGGGCATGTTCGTCCGGTACAGGATTATCTCGCGGGCGAGGAGCCGCTCGAGATTCGCGTTGGCCAACATCCGCTGAGCGTCACGATGCGCACGCCGGGACACGATCTGGAGCTGGCGGCTGGTTTTCTTTTCACCGAAGGCTTGATTCAGACGCGCGAGCAAATTATCTCCATCGATCACGCAACGGAATGCAAAGCGACGGAGCGCGGAAACATCGTGCAGGCGGAGCTTTCGCCAGATGTCGTGCTCGATTTGGAGAAGACACAACGGAATTTCTTCGCCACTTCGAGCTGCGGCATCTGCGGCAAAGCATCGATTGAATCGGTTCGCGCGCGCGGCGTGAGGCCGGCAAATTCGCAATTCCGCGTTGATCCCGAAGTCTTGTGCCGCGTGCCGGAGGCGCTGCGCGCAGGACAGCAAATCTTTGGCCGCACGGGCGGGCTGCATGCGGCGGGACTATTTGACACAAACGGCAAGCTGATCATCGGGCGCGAAGACATCGGGCGGCACAACGCGGTCGATAAAATCGTCGGCTGGGCGCTGCTACAAGGGCGGCTGCCGCTTTCGAACTGCATGCTGATGGTCAGCGGCCGCGGCGGATTCGAGATTATTCAAAAGGCAGCGGTGGCGGGCGTGCCCGTCGTTGCATCTGTCTCCGCGTGTTCGAGCCTTGCCGTACAGTTCGCGCGAGAAATGGGCATGACGCTGATTGGGTTCTTACGTGGGACGAGATTTGTGGTGTATTGCGGTGATGAGCGCGTCCAGTGAAGAGAACAGCCAAGTCGTCACTTCCACCGCTGATTGCACTATTCACAATCTTGGTGTCTGGCAGCGCTGTGGCTACGCTGTCGCATCGAAGCCCCACTAGAGAATCTGACGCTATTACTTTGACCGTGCAGATACTGCCCACTTCGCATGGGATAAACGGGACGGGTCTGTTTGCGGAGAAAAATCCAAAGGTCATTGAGGTCAAAGACGCTGCGCCGTTTGCCGACCGCATAGCCGCGTACGGCGCTGCATATCATGTTTGGATTGCGCCAAAGGGCTGGACTGGCTCGGCCGTCGTCGGCGCCGACGCCAGCACGCTCGTGACCTTGTATCCCGCGAACGGATCAGCGAAATCCGGGCCACGGCTCCGCTATGTTGACTCGGGCGGTTGTGCAGGTTGTGCTCTTGGCGAAGCATCCCCGTACTTTCCGAGCGCCAAGCAGGCGTGGAAAGAATCGTTTGAAGGGGAGACTCCTGACGCCCGTCCACGCGGCATCAAATTGATTCGAGTTTCGCCAACCCTCGCGATGTATGCGCTGCCAGAAGCAAACGACCTTCTCTGCCGCGGCGCAGTTTATTTTATGCCTCCAAACGAAGACTTTTTCGCGAGAGTCGAATTTTTTCTCCCGGACACAGATGCAAAGTTATTAAAGTTTTTGGTGGACACTGCTGTTAGTCAACAGAAATGGAAATAGATTCGATGTCCGGCATGATTGTGGTTGGGTTTTTGCGCGGCAGGCGCTTCGTTGTGTATTCGGGGGACGAGCGCCTGGGTTTGGTTGCGGAGCACGCTTCGCGGCCGGCCAAGTCGTAAAAGAAGTGCAGCGCAGTTGCAGTCGGGAATCGGGAGCACGTCGGGGCGTCGGATCAAAACGGAGTCAGCGGCGAAACGCCGCCAGATAAGGAGATACCGATGACGTCTGAACGCCTGCCGAATCGCTGGGGAATCGCAGTCGCGGCCGTGTGCATGCAGATTTGTCTGGGAGCTGTTTACGGTTGGAGCGTTTTCAAGAAACCGCTGATGGGCGCCGAGCACTGGGCGGAGACCGCAGTTCAATTGAATTTCACGCTTGCGATTGTTTTTCTCGGCGTGGGGACGATTATTGGAGGGCTTTGGCAGGACAAAGTCGGGCCGCGAAAAGTCGCCACGACAGCAGGCGTCATCTACGGCATCGGCTACATGCTATCGGCTGTGGCCGCGGCGCATCACTCGCTGAACTTGCTATATGTCGGTTACGGAGTGCTGACAGGCATCGGGATGGGCATGGGCTACATTTGCCCGGTCGCGACGCTGGTCAAATGGTTTCCGGACCGGCGTGGGCTGATGACGGGCGTGGCCGTTTGCGGCTACGGATTTGGCGCGGCGGTGATGGGCCCGTTCGCCGCGTGGGAAGTAAAGAACTACAGCATCTCGACAACGTTCTGGACGCTCGGACTTGTGTACTTGATCGTGGTGGTGATCGCGGCGCAGTTCTATGCCAATCCACCGCAGGGTTGGCGGCCGGCGGGATGGGAGCCACGCACGGCGGTGTCGAAATCGGCCAGTGCGGTGGACTTCACGGTAGGCGAAGCGCTCGGCACGTGGCAGTTTTATCTTTTGTTCCTGCTCCTGTTCCTCAACGTTTCGGCGGGCATCATGATCATCAGCCAGGCGTCGCCGATGGCGCAGGAAATGGTGGGCATGACCGTGCTGAAAGCCGCCGCGATGGTGGGCGTCATTTCCATCTGCAACGGAATCGGCCGCGTTTTCTGGGCGTTCGTCTCGGACTATCTCGGCCGCGCGCGCGTGTACTTCCTGCTTTTCCTGATTCAAGTGGCGGTCTTCTTCCTCTTGCCGCGGATTCACGATTGGACGCTTTTCACCGTCTGCTTCGCCACCATCGGACTCTGCTACGGCGGCGGATTCGGCACCATGCCTTCGTTCACGGCGGATTTCTTTGGCGCGAAGGCCATGGGAGGAATCTACGGAATTATTTTGCTCGCATGGGGACTCGCGGCGATTCCCTCGCCGATCATGATCGCGCATATCCACCAAAACATCGGCCGCTATGCGCCAGCGATTAACATCATCACCATTGTGATGCTCGTTTCGCTGATCTTTCCGATTTTGGCGCGCTGGCGGCCGACAAAAGCTCTCGGAGCCGCAAGTGCGTCGGCGGCGACGCGCTGATGGAAGGCTAGCTTCCGGTGATTCTCCGGGCCAGTTCGGCTGGCCCGGAGAATCTCAATTCTGGAGCGGTGCGCCGAACCGACGGAGCTGCAGATGAATGTGCTTGCCGCCTCAACAGACCCATACAGATTCCTGCTGGACACGTACGAAACCGAGACTCTGAAAACCATCACGATCTGGTCGGCGTTCCCCGATGGCGCAATGGATTTTCGTCCAGCGCCGAAATCGCGGACTGTACTCGAGCAAATGGACCATCAAATCCAATCCGAAGGTGGATGGATGCTGAAGATGCTCGGGATCGACATTGGCGATTACAATCCAAGTGAAAAAACAAAGCGCGGTTACATTGAAAGGTACAGAGGTGATGCCGCGCGGCGACTCGAAATCCTCCGGCAGAAACCGGAGGGCTGGTGGAGGGAAACGGCCGCTTTTTTCGACGTGACACGCTCGCGCCCTTGGATCTTTACGCGCCGGCTCAACCACTCGACGCACCATCGGGGCCAGCTCGTCGTTTACCTGCGCGTTCTGGGAGCGCGCGCGCCTTCCGTTTACGGACCGACCGCGGACACGAACGGCAAAGTGATTTACGAATTTTAATTTCGAAATCCCAAAAACAGCCCGAATCCCGCCGCGCTTATTGAACTTTGTACTCGTAGGCCGCGCCGGGCGCCGTTCCCTGCGGCGGGACGGTAATGAATAGCCGGCCGAGCGAAGCGGCGAGGACTTCGTTCTTGCCACCGGGCGCCGAGACAACCTGTCCCAGCAAGTTGTAATGATCCGGATCGTTCTCGTGGTAGACGTAGAGCGCGCCGGCGCCGCTGCCGCATGAGGCGTAAATCCTCTTCGTTTGCGAATTGAAAATCAGATCATCAACGCCTGTTGAAATGGGCAGCGCCTGGAGTTCTTTTCCGGTCTCGGTGTCGAAAACGACGATGACGCCGCTGCGGCAGGCGACGAAGAGGCGGTGGGACGGCTCGTCGAGGGCCATGGCGACGTTGCGCTTGCCCATGGTGACGGGCCAACTCGCCAGCAATTGGCGCGTTTTCCGGTCGACAACGTCAACCTCGCTCTTCGCCGGATTATTCACGTAGAGCTTCGCGCTGCCGCTTTCCAGAGCCATCGCTTCCAGCGTGTCGCCGTCAATTTTGATATCGGCGACTTTGCTGCCGGAATTCGTGTCGATCACGCTGAGCATGGAAAATGTTTCGTGGGCGTCGCCGCCGCCGTTGTCGACATACAAATAATGAGTGGCGGGATCATAGCCGATCGAATCCGTGTCGACCTTGAGCTTGGCCGCGCCGAGCAAGCGGTAGGTCTTGCCATCGTACATTTTCACTTCGCCCGCGCCGCCATCGGTGATGAAAATCCGGTTGAGATCCTCGCGGACAAAAATGGCATGAGGAATGCCGATGCCCGTGATCGCGCGGATGAATTTCCCGGTTCCCAAATTGAAGACCAGAACCTCATGGGCGCTTTCCGCGGCAAGAAACAGCCGATTGGCACGAACATCAACCCCGAGATGGTCGAAACGGCCCTTCACATCGGCCGGCATCTGATATTTCGCAATGAGTTTGAGAGGCGCGGCAGCGCGCGCCGCCGTTCCGAGCGCCATGATGAACAGGCCCGCGAAGAATGCCATCCATAGCTTTTTCATGATTCTCCTCCCGTACCGCTGACCAACGTCGAATGCATACCACAAATGAGCGGGCTCAAAAAGCGGAGACCGCAAGGTTAAATGTAAATTAATACTGATTTAAGGTTGCACCCAACGGGCGGGAGCGGTCTCGCCGCTACTGCAACAGGAAACTTCCCGGGAAATCGGAGAGCCCAGACTCCGTTGATTTTTCGCGTTGCGCGGCCCGCGGCCGCCGCGATATATCGCGCGGCCATTTCAGTATAAGATGTGGAGACGCGCGGGCTCGTAGCTCAACGGTTAGAGCAGCGGACTCATAATCCGTTGGTTCTAGGTTCGAATCCTAGCGGGCCCACCACACTTTTGCGAAAGCGCTTCGGCCATGCGTAAGGACGGCATATAGCGGCAATTGCGTTCATCGAATCCGAAAATGACCCAAGCGCGGGACCATAAATGAGTACAATGACGAGTACAATACGAAAGATAGGCAAGTTCGCGTGGCAGTTAGTTTCCGTAGTCGTAACTTCTGTTGTGGTGGGGGCCGGGATTGGTTTATTCGAGGGCGAGGTTTCTGCTCGGAATTGGTCACACCAGACCCAGATCACTTTTGCTGAGGGTTCTTCCCTTTTCGGCGGGGCCGTAGCCCTTGTGGTCGGCCCTCTTCTCTATTACGTAGTGCTTCGTCGACATGTCTCTTTCGAGGAATTCGCGGGAATTATTACCTGTGCCGGCATTGCGGGTTGCTCGGCGGCAATGATGTCTGAACTTCTTGCCCCAATCGCAACTGTGGTGGCAGCTTTTTTTGTCGCGGTGATGATATTAGTGCGGCGAGCATCGCCACCACCAATTTGCCCGTGAGGCTATAGCGGTCACGCGGGGAGAGCCGTTCTTCCCCTCGGATCGTTGTGCGGTCGAAATATGACAATTGCGTTCACTTCTTGAAGGCCGGGTTGGAACATGCAGCAAACGCGGGATTCAGCCAAGACGGTTGTCATCACCGGTGCATTCAGCTACACGGGCAAATACACCACGCGACTTCTGCTTAGTCGTGGATACGCGATTCGCACACTGACGTACCACCCGAAACGGAAAAACGCCTTTGGTGAGAAAGTCCGAGTCTTTCCTTATGACTTTGAGAACCCCGACCGGCTCACCGAAACTCTTACCGGTGCGTCAGTCCTGATAAATACATATTGGGTGCGTTTCCCTCACGGAAAGTCCTCTTTTGAAGCTGCGGTCCAAAACACTTGCACTTTGATCAACGCTGCGAAGAACGCTGGGGTCAAACGTGTCGTTCATGTCAGCATCGCCAACCCATCACTGCAATCCCCGCTGGGCTACTACAGAGGCAAGGCCCAGTTGGAACAGGCTGTGCTCGACTCAGGTCTCTCGTACATGATTTTGCGGCCCACGGTAATCTTCGGCCTCGAAGACATCCTAATCAACAACATCGCGTGGTTCATCCGCCGTTTTCCTGTGTTCGGCATCCCCGGTGACGGCAGCTACCATATCCGCCCGATCTATGTTGAAGACATGGCGCGCCTGATCGCGGATGCTGTCGATGGGCAAGAAAACGCCGTTATCAATGCAGTCGGACCTGAGACGTTCCGTTTCGATGAGCTTGTAAAACTTATTGCTGCACAGGTGGGTCGTTCCATTCGCCTTGTTCATCTGCCGATGCTCTTAGCATACCTTTCCACGTTTGTGACCGGCTGGTTCGTTCGAGACGTTGTCCTCACCTGGGAGGAGTACAAGGGCCTTATGGCTAACCTGCTAGCCCCCGAGGGTCCGACTTCAGGGGAGACTCGCTTAAGCCAGTGGCTCGCATCCAATCGCGAGCATGTCGGCACCCGATATGCCTCCGAGGTGGCACGCCACTTCTCGAAGCCGTCCTGAGGCGATCTACCGGCAGCCAGTGTCCGCGGACCGGTGAGCAGAGCGGAAAAATGCCGCCTTGCATACGAGTGGGCTCTTCTTGATGTTATTCTCGAAGCGTGAGCGAAAATAGCGAGGCGGCAGCGGAACGCGCAAGAAACGGCCTGTGCGCGGATTGCGAATACGCGCGCCGGATCGAATCTGATCGCGGCTCGGCGTTCATCCTTTGCCAGCGCTCGGCGACGGACCCCTCATTCGCGAAGTATCCGCGCCTGCCGGTCATTCAATGCGCTGGCTATAAATCGAAGCCTCGCTAATCTTCTGCGTGATTGCGCGCGGCGGCGGCGCGTGTCCCCGCCTACTTCGCGGCGAGCGCCTTGCGGCCGGGAAATTTGGCGCCGTCGCCCAGTTCCTCCTCGATGCGAAGCAACTGATTGTATTTGGCGATGCGGTCGGTGCGTGACGCGGAGCCGGTCTTGATCTGCCCCGTCCCCATGGCCACGACGAAATCGGCAATGAATGTGTCTTCGGTCTCGCCCGAACGGTGCGACACAATCGACGCATAACCTGCCTTGCGCGCCATTTCAATCGCCTCGATCGTCTCCGTGACGCTGCCGATTTGATTCAGCTTGATCAGAATCGCGTTGGCGATTTTCCGTTCGATTCCCCGCGCAAAAATTTCCGGGTTCGTGACGAAAATATCGTCGCCGACAATCTGCAATTTCGATCCCAGCGTTTTCGTCAGCAGCTCCCAGCCTTCCCAATCGCCCTCGGCCATGCAGTCTTCGAGCGAAACGATCGGGTACTGGCGCACCCAATTGGCCCAGAATTCGACCATTTGCGCGGAAGTACGCTGCGATTTATCGGATTTCTTGAAAACGTATTTGCCGCTCGACTTGTCGTAGAACTCGCTCGCGGCCGGATCGAGCGCAATCGCCACTTGCTCGCCGGGTTTGTAGCCCGCGGCGACGATGGCCTCGAGAACACGCTCGAGCGCTTCTTCGTTCGATTTCAGGTTCGGCGCGAAGCCGCCTTCATCGCCCACCGCCGTCGAGTAGCCATTTCTCTTCAACACCGCCTTCAAATGATGGAAGACTTCCACGCCCCATCGCAAAGCTTCGTGAAAATTCGGCGCGCCAATAGGCATGACCATGAATTCCTGCGCATCCACGGAATTATCGGCATGCGCGCCGCCATTCAGGATGTTCATCATGGGGACCGGCAGCGTATCCGCCGATTTCGAGCTCGAGAATCGCGCGAGATATTTATAAAGGGGCAAGCCGCTTTCCGCGGCCGCTGCGCGCGCCGTGGCCATCGAGACGGCGAGAATTGCATTGGCGCCCAGCTTTGATTTGTTCGGCGTGCCGTCGGCATCGAGCATTTTGCGGTCGAGCGCCTTCTGGTCGCAGGGGTCCATTCCCGTGACGGCTTTCGCGATCGGGCCGTTGATGTTTTCCGCCGCTTTGCGCGTCCCTTTGCCGAGATAGCGCGATTTGTCGCCGTCGCGCAGCTCGATCGCTTCGTGCTCGCCTGTCGACGCGCCGGAAGGCACCGCCGCGCGCCCGCGCATCCCGCTCCCAAGGATTACGTCCGCCTCAACCGTGGGATTGCCGCGCGAATCCAAAATCTCGCGGCCATGCACATGAACAATTTTTGCGTGATCCCTGGGCATGAGTAAGCGCTCCTTTGCGGATCGCCGGCACGGGCAGGCGTTCCGCTACTCCGGCTCTTCCAGCATGGATTCATCGCGAACCACGACAACGACGCCGTTATCGCTGACGTGATAGCGCTTGCGGTCTTCGTCCACGTTGTAGCCGATTTCCGTGTGCTCGGGCAGCTTGACGTGCCGGTCGATGATCGCCCGCCGAATCCTCGAATGCCGGCCGATGTTCACGTGATTGTAGATGATCGAATCTTCCACTTCGCAGTAGCTGTTCACGCGCACATCGTAGCCGACGACCGACCGGTTGACGCGGCTGCCCGAAATAATCGAACCCGCCGCGACAATCGAATCCACGGCTGTTCCCGTCCGCCCCGGATCGGCGAAAACGAATTTCGCCGGCGGGTATTGCTGCTCCCAGGTCTTCAATGGCCAGCTCTTGTCGTAAAGGTTGAATACCGGCGAAACGTTGACCAGATCCATGTTCGCGTCGTAATACGCGTCGATGGTGCCCACGTCGCGCCAGTACAAATTCTCCTGTTTGTTTTCGTCGTGGAAATTGTACGCGTAGACTCGGAAGTTCCCGATAATCCTTGGCAGGACATCGTGGCCGAAATCATGCGACGAATTCGGGTCTTCGGCGTCGGCGATCAGCGCGGGCAGCAGAAATTGCGTATTGAAAACGTAGATGCCCATGGACGCGTCGACCTTCCCCGGATGGCGCGCGGAAAGCTTGGGCACAGCCGGTTTTTCGTGGAAGGCGAGAACGCGTCCCTCTTTATCGGTATCGATCACGCCGAATTTCAGCGCCGCATCTTCGGGCGTCATCTCCACGGTCGCGAGCGTCACGTCGGCGCCCGAATCGACGTGCTGCTCGAGCATCTTCTCGTAATTCATTTTGTAGATGTGATCGCCGGAGAGAATGATCACGTAGCTCGATTGCTCGCTGCCGATGGAATAGATGTTCTGGTAGACAGCGTCGGCCGTGCCCAGGTACCAGTGCGCCGAGACGCGCATTTGCGGCGGAAGAATTTCGATGAAATCGCCCACGCCCATCAGCGAAGACCATCCCTGGCGAACATGGCGATTCAGGCTCAGCGCCTTGTATTGCGTGAGAACGAAAACCCGGCGCAGATCGCTGTTGAGGCAATTCGAAAGCGTGATGTCGATGATGCGGTAGATGGCGCCGAAAGGCACCGCGGGCTTGGCGCGGTCGCGCGTCAGCGGCCAAAGGCGCTCACCCTGCCCTCCCGCCATCAGCACACCGATCGCGTTTTTCATCAACGACATTGCGTTGTTCCCGCCAGGAACTGGCCAGCACATTCTAACAACATCTGGCGTCCGAACCCACGAAATGCAAATCTCGCGAGCAACTGGCACCGCTCTGGCCATTCAGTCCACACAGTGCCCGGCCGCGCGATGGTCATTACAGCCGCCGCATTTCGCGGTCTCCAGAGCGAAGTTTGCGATTTCAGGACCGCCGGCCTCCTACAAAAATATAATCCTTGACTTCACGGGTTGCCTCCGCTAAAACCGCGCGTCAAGGATGTGTCCTGCGGCGGGAATCGTCTATAATACCCACTCCAGTAACATATCTCGAACACGGTCCTGAAACGGGGGTGAAGTTGCGTGGCGGAAGTTGTCATTCAAGAGGGCGAATCTTTGGAGAATGCCCTGCGGCGTTTCAAACGCAAAGTCCAGGCGGAAGACATCATCAAGGAAATCAAGAAGCACAGTTACTACATGAAACCTGGAGAGAAGCGCCGAGCCAAGGAAGCTCTATCGCGTAAGCGCCTCCGAAAAAAACAGCGTCGGGAAATAGATTAGGCTAGGCGGCAAAGCCTTGGGTGTTTCCTTTATGCCTCGTTCCGTTATGTCTCTTTCAAGTCGGCGGGCGGGAAAATCAGGGAGTCCCAGCAAATCCCGGCATGATCTGGTTCAGGGTGTCGTGTTTTCGAACATGTCCCAGCTACACCCCGGAGCGGCCCATGGAATTTCACGATAAGGTTCTGAAGTGCTCGGAATGTGGTTCGGAGTTTGTTTTCACGGCGGGCGAGCAGATGTTTTTCGCCGACAAGGGTTTCAAGAACGAACCGAAGCGGTGCAAGACTTGCAAGTCGGTTCGCGGTCAAAGTTCGAGCGGTCCGGCTCCGGCGAGCACCCAGCGCGTCGAAACCAAGACCGTCTGTTCGCAATGCGGCAAGGAAACGACCGTGCCGTTCAAGCCCACGCAAGGGCGGCCGGTCTATTGTCGCGAGTGTTTCCAGCAGCGTCGGTCGGTCGGCGGAGCCGCGGCCGAAGCTGCCGGGGATTAGAAGTAGTTCGCTCACTCGCGCGGAATTGCCGAATCGGGAATTAAGCGGACGAGGAGCCCCTCCTCGCGCGGCGGGAGTTTGCTTCCTTGCGCCTTCGTTCCGGCCGGTCACACCTTGCGGAGGCGATTTTCGTTTAAGGGTGCATCACGTTATTCGGAGAACCCTCGCGAGCCCGTTGCTCCATCTTCCTAGCCGATCTGAATGTTATCCAAATTAGGAACCCACTCCAGATGAGGCACAGTGCCGTCACGTACACAGGTTCACTCTCCGGTCCGCCGGAAAGAAGAAATACTAAGAGGCCAAAGATCCAAACGTACCCCAGTCTCCGAAGTACACGGCCGGCGGAACGTTTATCCTTCATCTTTTTTTCGGCAGTTGAGACGATTTATGTTGTCCACGAATGAAAGAGAACTATGCCGCAGCCGATTTTTGCGCGGGCACGATTTCGCGAAACGCCGCCAGGAACGCGCGCATCTCTTCCGGCTTCCCCACCGACACGCGCAGATATGTCCCCATCGACGGGAACTTGCGTCCCACGAGGATTTTCCTCTCGCGGAACGCCGCGATCACCGGCGTGACGTCGCTGCCAATCTCGACCATGAAGAAATTCGCTTCCGAAGGAAGCACGTGATGGCCGTCTTTCGTCAGCTCGCTCATCACCCACTTCCGCGTATCGTTGAGACGCTTCTTGTTCGTCGGCACAATTTCCGGATCGGCGAGGCTCGCTGTGGCGGCCGCGAGCACCGCGGCATTGCCATTATCGAAAAGCAGTTCGCGCCGCATCGCGTCGATCGTTTCCTTCTGCCCGACCGCGTAGCCCAGCCGCATTCCCGCCATGCCATACACTTTCGAAAATGTCCGCGTCATGATCAGGTTCGGATGCTTCGGAATCAGGTCCGTGACGCTCGCATACTTGGGGTCTTCGACAAAGTGGAAGTAGGCCTCATCGACGAGCACGTACGTCGTGGCCGGCACGCGCTGGATGAAATCGGCGAATTCGTCGCTCGTGTTGATCGTGGCCGTGGGATTATTGGGATTGCAGAAGTAGACCAGGCCCGTGTTGTTGGCGTTGCACGCATTGGCCATCGCGGGTAAATCGTGCCGAAAATCCGAAGTCAGCGGAACCTTCACCGCATTGGCGCGCGAAACCTCGGCGTAGTACGTCACGGCCTCAAACGTTGGCTCGGCAACAACTAAATTCTTGTCCGGGCCGACAAACGCCGCGTCGCAAACCCGCAGAATTTCCGTGGAACCGCAGCCGAGGACAACATTTTCCGTCTCCACTTTGTGCAACGCGGCAACCGCCTTGACCGTGCGCCCGTAGAGATCGTCCGGATAGCGGCAGGCAACACCTTCCGAGCCCGTAATGGCGGCGATGGCGTGCGCCGAGGGGCCATAGGGATTCTCGTTGGAGTTGATCAGGATTGCATCCGCGCGGGAAAAGCCCTTGAGCCGCCCGCCCGCGACGCCTTGAATCAATTTCGGCGAGACATACGCAGCCGCCAGCATCGCCCCGATGGATTTTCCGAATTGCCGCCGCGAAACTTTGCTTCCTGCATTTTCTTCCGCCATCGCACCCTCCGTTTAGCCTTCGACTCGCGCGCTAAAATTGCTGGCGGGATTATCCACCCGGCGAGCACCCCACGCAAGCGAAGTGGCATCATAAAATGCTCAAAAGACGGTGGTGGATCAGTTTGAATTTTCTTGATCGTGATACAAGGAGTCAAAATTCAAACTGACCCACTACGCAAAAGACCCCTTCGTTGACCCGCACGTCGCGGCGTCCTAAAATAAACTGATGAAACGCAATCAACGCACAAAGAAGAAAAGCGCGCGCCACGCAAAAGCGTCGCCGCCAAAACGTGCCACCGGGCAAGCCTCGGCGCATTCGGTGAACGATCAGGCGCTGCGGGCGCAGATCGTCAAGTTGCTCGAAGGCGGCCAGGCGCACGCCGATCACCGCGCGGCATTCGCGGATATGCCCGAAGCGAAGCGCGGGATTCGCGTTGCCGATGCGCCGCACACGGCATGGCAATTGCTCGAGCATCTGCGCATCGCGCAGTGGGACATCCTGGAATTTTCGCGCAACCCGAAACACGTCTCGCCAAAATTTCCCGAGGGCTATTGGCCTACATCGGAAATGCCTCCGAGCAACATCGCCTGGGAGACCAGCGTAAAGGCCTTTGATCGCGACTTGCGAGAAATGAAAGAGCTGGTGAGCAACCAGAAGACGGATCTTTTCGCGCGCATTCCTCATGGCGACGGCCAAACGATCCTGCGCGAAGCATTGCTCGTGGCGGACCATAACGCATATCACCTCGGCCAATTGGTTCTGCTGCGAAAAATGCTGGGAGCGTGGCCTGCGGCGTAGAAGCACTCAGATTTCGATATATCGTCGTTCATTCCAATTTCAAAAGGGACCAGAAGTGAAAAACAAATCTGCAGTCATCGAAGCAAGCACGACGCCAGACGAAAAACGCGAAGCCATTTTCGACGCGTTTCGCCGCTGGGGATATCTCGAAGCCGATCTCGACCCGCTCGGCGATTTGAAGCCGCAGCCCGTTCCGGAATTGGAGCAGCTCTCCGGCGAAGCAGCCGACGAAGCGCGCCGAGTTTATTGCGGCACGGTTGGCGCTGAGTTCATGCACATTCTCGATGGCCAGCGCCGCCGGTGGATTCAGGAGCGCCTCGAATCTCCCGCGCCCGAGCCCGACCGCGCGCGCATTCTCGAGCGCATCGTCCGCGCGGAATTGTTCGAACACGTTGTCCAGAGCCGCTATCTGGGCAATAAGCGATTTTCAATCGAGGGCCTCGCCTCTGCGATTCCGCTCCTCGACGAAATGCTCGAGGCCGCGGCGGAAAACGGCGCGGAAGAGCTCGTGCTCGGCATGAGCCATCGCGGCCGGCTGAACGTGATGATTCACATCGTCGGGCGGCCGGCCGAAGATGTTTTTGCGCGATTTGAAGAACTCGACGCGCGCAGCGAATTGGGCGGCGGCGACGTGAAATATCACATCGGCGCAACCGGCGAGTACACCACGCGCAGCGGAGGCACGATCGGCATCCATCTTGTTTCCAATCCGAGCCACCTGGAAGCGGTCGATCCCGTGGCGCTGGGCCGCGCCCGCGCCAAGCAAACGCGCCGCGGCGAAAGCGGCATCAAGGAAGTGCTTCCCGTCCTCATGCACGGCGACGCGGCGTTTGCGGGCCAGGGCATCTGGGCCGAGACGCTGAACTTCCTCATGATCGACGGATTTTCTGCCGGCGGCAGTGTACACATCATCGTAAATAATTTGATCGGCTTCACGGCTGTGCCTTCTGAGTGCCAGTCGTCGCGATTCGCTTCCGATTTGGTGAAGCGCATGCCCATCCCGATTTTCCATGTGAACGCGGAAGACCCCGACGCGGTTGTGCGCATCGCGCGCATCGCCATCGACTATCGCTACGCTTTCCAGAGCCCCGTCTTGATCGACTTGATCGGCTATCGCCGCTACGGCCACAGCGAAATCGACGATCCCACCATCACGCAGCCTCTGCGCTACCGCAAGATCCAGGCGCATCCGCCGCTGTGGAAGCTCTACGCCGAGAAAACCGGCGCAGACCCGGCGAGCACGGTCGAGGAAGTGCGGCAGGAATTCGAGAAGGCGCAGAAAAATGCGGTGACCCTCGAAAAAACTCCCCGCATGCGGCAACTGCCCCTCTACTGGCGAAATTACGAGGGCGGGCGCTACAAAGCCGATTTCGAAGTCGATACGGGCCTCCCGGCCGGCAAACTGCAAGAAATCACCACGAAGCTGACGTCGTATCCGCAAGGCTTCGCCATTCATCCCAAAGTGAAGAAGTTGCTCGAGCAACGCGCGGCGATGGGCGCCGGGAAAAGCGCAGTCGACTACGGAATGGCCGAAGCTCTCGCTTTCGGTTCCCTGCTGATGGAGGGCACGCCGGTGCGCCTGAGCGGAGAAGACAGCAAGCGCGGCACATTTAATCAGCGCCACGCCGTGCTCATCGATACGCAAACGGAAAAGGAATTCATCCCGCTCGCGAACCTCTCGCCCGATCAGGCGCGATTCGAGGTTTACAGCACGGCCCTTTCCGAAGCGGGCGTGATGGGATTCGAATACGGGTTCAGTCGCGATTACCCGGAGGCGCTCGTGCTCTGGGAAGCGCAGTTCGGCGATTTTGCGAATGGAGCGCAGGTCGTCATCGATCAATTCGTCGCGGCCGGCGAAGACAAGTGGAACTTGCTCTCGGGGCTGGTTCTTCTGTTGCCGCACGGCTATGAAGGGCAGGGGCCGGAGCATTCCAGCGCCCGCATCGAGCGCTATTTGCAGCTCGCGGCGCGAGACAACATTCAGATCTGCCAGCCGTCAAACGCCGCGCAGTATTTTCATTTGTTGCGTCGCCAGGCGCTGCGGCGCTGGCGAAAACCGCTCGTCGTCTTCACGCCCAAGAGCATGTTGCGGCATCCGGCTGCTTCCTCGCCGATTGCCGATTTTTCCGAGCCGCGATTCCAGACCGTCCTGCCCGATCGCCAAATGCAAAAAGAAGCGTCGCAGGCCGAGCGCGTCCTCTTGTGCACGGGCAAAATCGGCCACGAGCTGGCTGCGGAACGAAAACGCCGGCAGGACGCCTCCACCGCGATCGTTTTCCTGGAACAAATGTATCCGTTTCCCGAAAAAGACCTCGAATCGGCGCTCGCCGCATACTCGGCAGCGCACGATTTCGTCTGGGTTCAAGAAGAACCGGCCAACATGGGCGCGCTCAATTTCGTCATGCCGCGCCTCATGCGTGTCCTGCGCGGCCGTCCGTTGCGCTCCGTGAAACGCTCCGGCAGCGCGAGCCCCGCAACCGGCTCCGCGAAGGCCCATGAAATGGAGCAGAAAACGCTGCTCGCGCTCGCTTTCGGCACGGGAAAATCCTGATCCTAGGCCCGCTCTTCGAGTAAAGGACCGCGCGTGGCGTCAGCCCATCTCAACTATTTCTTGGAAACGATCACGCTTTGCGTCGAAGGCAGGACGTGCAGTTCGTTCGACGCAAATCCGGCCTTGCGAAACATCTGTTCGTATTCCGCGAACGTGTAAGCTTCTCCCGCAGGAGTCGTTGTCAGCACGATGACCCCAAAAGCCGCCGGAACCGGCGGCGAAATGCGGTCGTCATTAGGAACGAACTCGAGAGTCACGGCACGGCCGCCCGGCTTGAGCGCCGCATGCACTTTGCGCATGAATCTCTCGATCGACGCCGCATCACAGTGATGCAGAAAATTCGTCAGCAGAACGAGATCGTATTCTGAGCCCAACTCGACTTGAAACGCGTCGCCGGCGATCGTGTGGAATCGCGGAGAGACGCCCGCCTTTTGCGCGTTTTCTTTGGCGACTTCCAGAACGCCGGGCCAATCGACGGCATAAATTTCCGCGTTCGGATTGTGCCGCGCCAGCGTGACGCCGAACATTCCGTGGCCCGCGGCGACATCAAGCACCTTGCACTTCGCACCGGAATCCGCCGAAACCAAATTCGCAACCACTTCCGCCATGAGCGCTTGCAACGGAGCCATCGACCGTGCAAATTCCACCCACATGGGATGATCGGCGGCAAGCGAGCCCTCGTTCTCCATCACGGTGCCGCCCTTGCGCACGGCATCCGTGAGCTTCCGGAATTCGTCCTGTAGGAACGGCGATGCGATGAAATTGGCGCACGAGCCGACATACGTATGGGAACGGCGATCGAGAAACGCCGCAGCGTCAGGCGCCAGCGCATAGCGGTCGCCGCTCTTCGTCAAGAAGCCGTGCACAACGAGGTAATCACACAGAATGCGCACTCCTCGCTCCGAAGCCTGGCAGCGCGACGCAATCGCCCTCACCATATCCGCTCCTCCACCAACGGCGGTGAAAATCTCGAGCTCGATTCCAGCTTTCAGGGCCGCCGTCAGTTGATATCCATTCAGCGATTGAAAAATTCGCTCCGGGGTGGGACGAGGTGTCTGGCCCGCAATGCTCATGTTTGTCCTTTCGGCGAATTTCGGATTATGCGTCACATCGCAGCGCCGGGCAACATACGCGATCTCAGCTCCTTGCGCTGCCTGCTTCGCGATTTACCACGACGAGCTCGAATGGGCGTAGCCGCCGAAATACCAGCGGACGCCGACCGTGTTGTAAATTCCAAGCGGCTCCTTGTTCGGGCCTGAATCGAACATGCCCAGGCTCTTATCGAATGGGCTGAACGATGTAACCCCGTGGTTCGTGATGCGCAGCTCGAAGTGCTTTGGCAGCGCGATCGCCAGCCCCATCGTGCGCTCCACCGCGAGCGGAGCCATCGAGTACGTGTATTTGACCTGAGGTATGTTGTCGCCGAAGAAAAAATTCGGCTGAATGAACAAATACGCGTGCCGCAATGGCGTCCGCGCAAACGGCTGAATTTCCAGGTAGCCACCCATGATGTACCGCGCGAACGCGGAGCATGTCGGTTGCGGCTGGTTGCACCGGCCAAGGTCCGGCTCGTTGTGCGGCGGAGCAATTTCGAAGTCCGTGTACCCGCGAATAAATCCTTCGCCGAAAAGCAACCGCCCCGCATAGCCCTTCTTCGAGGAAGACGTCTGCGGAGTTGCTTGCGACGATACTTCAACTTGGCCCTGCGCCTGGCTTTGCGCTGCGGCGCCGCCGCACGTACCTAGCGCAAGCGTGATGAAACACACGAAGCGCCATGGCGCAGTGCGGCAATCCCGATGCCTCGATGGAAAGCGTTGCATGCGGTTCCCCCTTTTGGCGGATTGAATTCGGCCGTGTGGAGCGGCGGTGACGAAACTATGCGGTGCTCAAATCAGTGCAGGCCCACGGTTCCGCGAACCGACTCGATCAATTTCGCGGAGTCGTAGCCAATCCCGTTTTTGAAAACGAGCTCGGTCTTTTCGATATCGTCGATTTTCGCGGATGGGTCGCCGTCGATCACGGCGAGATCGGCGTTCTTGCCTGCGGTCAGTGTTCCGATGTGATCGTCTTCGCCCAAAAAGCGCGCTCCATTTTCCGTGTAGATATGTATCGCTTCCGCGGGCGTGAAGCCGGCCTGCACCAGAAGCTCCATCTCGCGCTGATCTCCGAAGCCAGCCAGAACGCCACCGTAACCGGTCGGGTCTTCACCAGCGAGGAGAAGGCCGCCGGCTTTGACGAAATCACGCTCGAATTGCATTTCATTCTTGAGTAATGCGGGCCACGGAGAATTGGTTCTCTCGGCGATCAAAGATCGGCCTGTGAAATAGTCTATCGCAGCTTCGGGAAGCATGGCGTCGATGACGCGGCGTTCGAGCGGCGGCTGATTTGGGACAAAAGTTTCGAAAATGTTCATGGTCGAGGTAACGGCGACGTGATGCGCCACGAGGTCGCGAATCGTTTCCTGCATCGGCGCGCCTTCGATATCAATCCCCGCGAGCGTCTGCGCGGTCAGTTGCTGCGACGGGCAAACGTCAGGAGTTTTGCCAGGATCGAATTCGGTGTCGACCATAAGGCCGTGTTCGAGATTATCGATACCGATGGCGGCGGCTTCTTTGAAGCCGATGGAGCACAGGTGACCGGTGATTTTCAGATTGCGCTTGTGGGCCGCCTCGACCGCTGCGGCGAGTTCGGCGCGCGTAATGTGCATGTAAGCCTTGAACGAAGTGACGCCCTCGTCGGCCCAGTAATCAACAGTCTTGCGGGCATCATCTGGCCCCGTGAGCTCGTGCATGTTCGGAGTGAACGAGCCGGGGCCTTCGAGATATGGGCCGGTAACGTGGATTGTGGGGCCGGCAAGTTTTCCGGAATCGATCAACTTTTTCAACTCGAGATCGGTGTACGACTGAATGCTTCCGGTGGTGCGCAGCGATGTAACGCCGCAAGCGAGATACAGGCGCGGAAAACTAAAACCCATTTCATTGTAGAGTGCAACACCGTCGTGGCTGGTGGATGAGCCTCCGGCGGGATAGAACATGTGCTCGTGCATGCCGACAAGGCCGGGAATGACGGTCTTGCCGGAAAGGTCGAGAACTTGAGCGCCAGAGGGCACGGCAGCGCTGGCTGAATCGCCGATGAATTGAATCTTGCCTCCCGAAATCACGATCGTCTGATCCGTCCGCGCGGGCGAGCCCGTGCCGTCAATCACGCGTGCGTGCGTAAGCGCAATCACCGGCGCGCTGACCTTCACGAATTCGCGCACGCCCGGCGCGAGCGTGCTCGCATCCTGCGCGACCAGCGGCCATGCCGTGGCGCACAAAACAACCCCAGCCAACACGGAATAAGCGGCAAGTCTCTTCATCAGCCTATCCTTTCAAAAAAACCTTGCGATTCAGTGCGCCTCGGGCGAACCCGGCGTGGTTGCCTCTGAATTGTGCTCAAAGCACCAGTCGACAAATTGCGCGCCGAACCGGCTGGCGACCACAGCCGGAATGTCCGGCCTGTTCAGCTTTTCAAACGTGAAATGAATCTCTCCGCCAGGCTGAACATGCCCGAGCAAATAGCCATAAACATTTGTTTCTGCCGCATCCGCATCTTTCGAATTCGGCGGCAGCGCGTAGCGCACGGCGCCCGCCGTGCCCACGATCCAGCCCGGCAGGACGCCGCCATTCGCGCGCCAATAATCGGTGTTGAAAATATTCGCCATGTAGAAATGCGAATGGCTCGCGAGAATGTAGACACGTTTATGCATCTCATTCTGCGCCTTGAGCAAATCCGCATACGCGCGGTGCCCGCTCGCGATACCGACCGCCGACTCGTTCATGCTGTGGCCTGCGGAAATGCTCTCCGGCAACGCTTCGTGCATTCCCACGACGATCGTGTGAATTTCCGCATCGTCTTCGTCTCGCTTCAGGACGTCTTCGAACCATTTCATCTGCGCGCGGTCAAATTGATCCGCCGAAGCGTTGTCGAGATTGATGAAATCAACGCCCCGCTCGATCCAGTGGTAATACGTTTCCAGCCTGTGATTCGACGGGTCGTCCCGCAGCCGCTGCTCGCGCAGCACGGGTTCGTCCAGCCAGTCCGCGAACTGCTCGATGAAAAGATCGCGAGTCATCGGCTGGATCGTCTCGTGATTGCCAATGCCCAGAAAAAATGGCAGAGAGCCGAACGCGCGGACCTGGTTGGCGATGAAGTCCGGCCACGCAATCTGCTCGTATTGAATGATGGTCATCGGATGCGCGAGGTGCTCGGGCTCGTGCTGCATATCCTCGTCGAAATCGTAAATCTTGCGCAGATCGCCCAGATGCCAGTAGAACGCCGCATGATGCCCAATTGCGCCCGCGGCAATGGCCGGCATTACAACGTCGCCGCAGTTTCGCGAATCGCCCGAGGCAGCAAATGTCCAGGCGGGGCCGGATTCATCCTGTGCTCGCGAACTCGACGTCGCAAGAAAGATGCAGAATGACGCGATCAGCAGCAGTGACAGCACAAGGCACGCTCGGCGAAACATGCAACCTCCTCAAAGACCGGTAAAAAGACCGGTAAGTTATGGGCGTCAGAATTCGGGGCCACCCGAACCTGCGCAAATAGCGCCGCCATTCTGCTCCAATGGCATTCGTGCTGGCAACTGGATTACAGCCGAAAATGGCGCACTAAGCGGTAATATCCAAAGCAGATCCCGGTTCTACGCCACAACAGGCCATCTCGAGTGCACCTGAGCATGGCTTCTATTGATTGATTGGCTCCCGCGCCACCAGCGGCAATACGTGGCGAATAATGGTCGTGCTACGCTCAGGGAGCTTCTCCTTGGGTGGGAATGAAACTGGCGAAGTCTACTTGGGTGATTATCGCCGCATGGATTGTGTTTGTCGGCGGCTTTGGCGTTGTCTCGCTCGTGATGTCCCCGGGCGAGTCGCGGAGGGCCTTCGCCGACATTTCCATGTGCATCGTCCCGCTTTTTGCAAACGCATGTTTGCTCTGGAACGCCTCCTCGCCTTATCGCCGCCAGAATAACTTCTGGATGCTCCTGGCTTTCGGCTGCACGCTTTGGCTCGCGGGAAGGTTGATATGGACATACCAGGATCTGGTCCTTCACGTTCCTGCGGGCACGCCCTCCCCGGTGGATATCATCTTTTTCCTGCACGTGGTTCCGTTGATGGCCGCGCTGGCTCTTCTTCCCCATGCCGGCAAGATGCGCGAAACCCTGCGCTACGGCTACCTGGACCTCCTGCTCCTCGGTGTTTGGTGGACTTTCCTCTACTTGTTCCTTGCCGTGGCATGGTCGCAGGATCCGGCCCACGCTTATTTGAACCGCGTTCGCGACCTTCAGGTTTACGGGCTGGCTAATCTCGTTTTTCTGTTTGGCGTTGGCATTTTGGCTCTGCGCGCCAGGCCCGGATGGCGCGGTGTGTACGCGAACATTTTCGGCGCATCCGCGATGTACGTTCTCGGTGTATCCGCCACCATTATGCCGGCCCTTGAGGGCCGGTTCCGAAGCGGAAGCATTATTAATCTGCCCACCATGGCGGCCTTTGTCTGGTTCGGCACGGCGGGCATTCTGGCGCATGGCGCCTCTCTGTCGCCGGAAATGACCGATGAGCCTGTTCCTCATCATGACTCGCAATGGCCCGCCCGCTTTGCGATTCTATGCATTCTGTCCATGCCTCTCATGGCGGCATGGAGCGAATTCGCCAGCGGTGCGCCAATCGCCGTCCGGCATTTTCGCCTGCTCCTCACTCTTCTGACCATCGTCGTGGGCACCGCGCTGCTTTTCTGGCGCCAGCAGTTGGTGGATCTCGATCGCTTGAGCCTGATGAAGGGCCTGCAAGACTCGGTGGAAAATCTGAAGCGGCTGCAAATGCAATTCGTGCAAGCGGAAAAGCTTGCCTCCCTCGGCCAGCTCGCTGCCGGAGCCGCGCACGAAATCAATAATCCCCTCACCGCGATTCTCGGCTATGCGGACTTGATTCAAGCCGATGCCACCGCCACCGAGCGCTCCCGCAACCTCGGCGAAAAAATCCGCGAGCAGGCACGGCGCACGAAAGTCCTGGTGACGAATCTGCTGAGCTTCGCCCGGCAGGTGCCCGCCGAGAAGCAGTTGCTGGACATTAAATCCGTGCTGACCAGCGCCATCGAGCTCCGCCAGCTCGACCTCCGCGATAAGCAAATTCGCATCGAAGTCGAAAATCCCTCCGTGCTTCCGGCTGTTCGGGGCGATCCCAATCAATTGCTCCAGGTTTTCTATAACCTGATCAACAACGCCGTCGACGCCATGGAAACCGTTGGCGGAGGCGTTCTCACCGTGCGCACGCGCAGCGAGCGCGGCTCCGTGGTTCTCGACTTCTCCGATACCGGGCCGGGTCTTCGCGACCCCGAACGCGTCTTCGATCCCTTTTACACCACCAAGCCCGTTGGCAAAGGCACCGGGCTCGGTTTGAGCATCTGTTATGGAATCGTGCAGGAGCATGGCGGCCAGATTCGCGGTTTCAATCGCGCCGAGGGCGGCTGCACGTTTCGCGTGGCCCTCCCTGCTGTCCTTGCCCTTTTCCCGCAATTGGCCGGCAGCACACCGGCGCATACTCGATGAATTTCGCATTCATGCGCGTTTCGCTGCCTTCATCCCTTTGTGCTAGATTCAACCCCCATGTCGCTTGAACCAGCAATCGTTACCCAACAACTGACCCGGCGTTTCGGCGAACTCGTCGCCGTGGATCAAGTAAACCTGCGCGTCGATGGCGGCCAATTTTTCGGATTCCTCGGCCCCAACGGCGCCGGTAAGTCGACCATGATCAAAATGCTCACGGGCCTGCTCGCGCCATCCTCCGGTTCGATTCGCATTTTGAATCTGGACTTGGAGCAGAATCCCGTCGAAGTGAAACAGCAGATTGGCGTCGTTCCGGAAGGGCTCGCGCTGTTTGGTCGTCTGACGGCGTCCGAATATTTGAATTTCGCCGGACGCATGTACGGCCTCGATCGCGCCACCGCCTCGCAACGCACGAAAGATCTGCTCGATTTCATGCAGCTCGCCGATCGTCCCAAATCGCTGATCACCGATTTCTCGCACGGCATGCAGAAAAAACTCGCCATGGCGGCCGCCGTGATTCACGGGCCGAAAATTCTGTTTCTTGACGAGCCCTTCGAAGGCGTGGACGCCATCGCCGCCGGTACTCTGAAAGCCATGCTCCAACGCATGATCGCGCGCGGCGCCACGATTTTCCTCACCTCGCACGTCCTCGAGATTGTCGAGCGCCTGTGCAGCCATCTGGCCATCATTCATCAAGGCAAATTGGTCGCGCAGGGCTCGCTCGAAGAATTGCGCGCCGGCGTGGAAGCACGCCAGGGCACAGCGATCGCCTCCGGCGACGGCAAGCTCACGCTCGAGCAGATTTTCCTCGACATCGTCGGCGGCAGCCGCCAGACCGAGCAGGAGCTGACATGGCTGGGGTAAGCACCGTCCCCGGAATCCGCGTGCAGATCGGCCTCGTCGCCCGCCTGCGCTGGCAACTCTTCGTAAATTCGCTGCGCACAATCAAGGGCCGCTTGCAGGCCGTCTCCACGATTTTCATTGCGCTCATGATGAGCGGCCTCGTTTTTGGCGGCGGCATCGTCATGGGCATCGGAGCCTGGGCGCTGGTCGCGCGCGGCGAATGGCAGTGGCTGGAAGCGATGCTATGGGCTGTTTTCCTTTTCTGGCAGTTATATCCGATCTTTGCGGCGTCGGTTGGCGTGCAATTCGACTTCGCCAATCTGCTCCGCTTTCCCTTGCGATTCGGCAGCTTCTTCGCGCTGAGCGTCATCTACGGCCTTTTTGATCCCGGCGCGGTCGCCTCGCTTTTCTGGCTGTTCTGCATGTGGATCGGATTGGGGATCGCGCGTCCTGAGCTGCTCCCCTGGGCTTTCCTTGTTCTCCTCGCATACGCCGCGATGAACTTGCTTCTCGGCCGCATGCTTTTGGCCTGGACGGAAAAATGGCTGGCGCGCCGGCGAACTCGCGAAATTCTCGGATTCGTTTTCGTTCTCGTGATGCTGTCGTTTCAGTTCCTCGGCCCTGCCATCCAGCACTTCCAGCACCAGCACACGCGAATTCAAAGCAATTGGGTCGTCATGCTGCTGCCCGTCGCTCACGTTCTTCCGCCAGGCGTTGCCGGCAGCGCGCTCGACCACGCCCTCTCTCAAAACTTGCTCTCGGCATCCGCGTCGCTTTTATTTCTCGCACTTTACGGCGCCGCTTTTTTCTGGCTCCTTCGCGCGCGCCTCGTGGCGCAATACCATGGTGAAAACCTGGGCGATTCCCCGAAAGCGTCTCGCCCGCCCGCGCGGCTCGCTCCTGCCGCGCGGCCAGCCGCCGACGCAGCCAAGCTCGAAGCATCCCGCGCATCATGGGAAATCCCATTCGTATCGCGCCCGAGCGCCGCGATTTTCGAAAAGGAAATTCGCTACGCTTTCCGCAGCGGCCCGATGTTGTTGAATATGCTCGTGCCCATTATTCTCGTGATTTTTTTCGGCATTTCGGTTCAGCAGCAAGGGAAGGCCGGCTTCATGAAGCACGCGCCGCACATGATTTTCCCCATCGCCATTGCCTACACATTTCTCACTCAAATGAATTTTGTATTCAACAGTTTCGCTTTTGATGGCACGGGCATTCAGTTTCTGCTGCTCGTGCCGGTGCGCTTCCGCGAAATCCTCATAGGCAAGAATTTGTTCCACGCCCTGATGGCAATCGCTCAGGCGCTCATCGTGTGGGTCGCTGTGGCATGGACTTTCGGCCCCCCGCCGCCGCTGATCGTGGCCACCACGTTCGTCGCGCTGGCGTATGGAACGCTCGCCAATTTCGCCGTCGGAAACCTTCTATCCGTCTGTTTTCCGCGCAAACTCGAATTCGGCGCGTTCCGGCAGAAAAAACTCGCGGGCGTTACCATGGCCGTCGGGCTGCTGACGGAAGGCGTAATAATCGGCTTCGGAGCCGCGATCTTCATGGTCACGCGGATGTTCAACCGGCCCGAATTGGCGCTGCCGCTCTTTCTCATTTTGCTGATCGTCGCCGGCGTCGCTTACACGATTAGTCTGAAGCAAATCGACCGCCTCGCGATGAGTCACCGCGAACCGCTCACCGCCGAACTCTGCCGCCAGGAATAACTCTGCCTCCACACACTCCTTCAAGCTGACCACATGGTGGGGTGGCGTGCATCCGGACCGACGTTGCGGGGCGCGCTACGAGGAGTGAACGCGGGGGAGGAAGGCGATTGGTCAGCTAAACGAGTCGGAACCGGAGCAATCGACGGGTGGCATTGCCGGGGAACACCCGCGAAGAGTCGCGAAAACGACATTTTGATTTGTCATCCTGAGCGGTGCGAAGGATCTCGCCTTGGTATTTGGTTCTTCCAACGCCTCTCGTTTCCAACATTATCACTGATGTTGCGCCAGAATTTCCTTCAATCGATCAATCGGCAGCGCCTCGATCATGTGTCCGTCGCGCCCTTTCACCGTCATCGCGCGCAGCAGCGAATTATCAATCGCCTCTTCCGTCGCTTCGCCGGCAGCCTCAAACAGCGGTGATAGCGCTTCCTCCGACAACAATTGCACCGGCGGCAGAATTTTCGCCTCGGCGGGAATGCGCAACGTCGTCGAAAACGCAATCACGAAATCGCCGCTGCCGTTGCTCCCGGAAGATCCCGCCCGCGCCAGCCCCATCACGGCGCGCTTCGCCAGCCGATGCAATTGCCGCGAGTCCAGCGGCGCGTCCGTCGCCACCACGATCATGCACGAGCCGTCGGCCGAGTTGCGCTTTTCGCCGCGCGCGGCCTCTGCAGCGCGCGGAGGCTGAAGCTCGCGGTACACCGGCACGCCCGCAATGGTTAGATTCCCTCCAAAATTCGTCTGCACAAGCACGCCCACCGTGTACCCGCCCGCACTCGCTGGCACCACACGCGAACTCGTCCCGATTCCGCCCTTCCACCCAAACGCGACCGTGCCCGTTCCCGCGCCCACCGTTCCCTCTTCCACCGGCCCGCCGCGCGCCGATTCGAGCGCCCGCCGCACATCCTCCGCTTTCACGTGCCGTCCGCGAATGTCGTTCAGCCATCCGTCATTCGTTTCGCCCACCACCGGATTAATCGACCGCACCTCTTCATTCCCGGGCAGCGCGAGCATCCAGTCCGTCACCCCCGCGGCCGCGTCCCACACGCTCAGCGTATTCGTCAGCACAATCGGCGTCTCGATCTGCCCCAGTTCGTTCACTTGCGTCGATCCCACCAGCTTCCCAAACGCGTTGAACACATACACCGCGCCCGCCACTTTGTCCTGAAACATGTTTCCCGCGTGCGGAAAAATCGCCGTCACTCCCGTGCGAACGTTCTCGCCCTCGATCAGCGTGACTTGCCCCACCTGCACTCCGCCGACATCCGTGATCGCGTCGAGTGGCCCCGGCTCGTACACGCCAATCCGTATCCCCAAATCTCTCGCCCTCGGCCGCGCATTGGCCGCCGCGTTCTGCTGCGCCTGCGCCGCCAACGTCGCGGCAAGCACCGCGATCGCCACACTCATCGCGCGCGCCACGCTCTTGATTCTCGCTCTTCGCATAGCATCCTTCCGCGCGAATTGTACTTCTATTCAGGCCGCATTCAGCGCCACATAATTCCGCGAAACTATTGCGGCGCCGTTTCGCCTGCGTTACAGTCGCTGGTTCGCGCAACTGCAAGACTTCGATTCTAATAACGTAAGTGAAGGGGCCTGTCATGATGAAACGTTTTTATTCAATGCTCTGCGTTATTGTTTTCGCGGTGAGCGTGTTGTCCGCATCTGGTCCGGCGGCAGCACAATCCGCCGGCGATTCGAGCGGCACAAACAAAGTTCCCGGCTCGCTCATCGACGATCTCCAACAATTTGTCGAAACGCCTGCTGTTCCCGGCTACGAATCGAATCTCGCCGCGCTGATCAAAGAGCGCCTTCGCGCATTCTCGCCGACGACGGACAACCTTGGCGACGTCATCGTCACGCTCGGCAGCGGCGGCCCGAAGCGCCTCATCGTCGCGCCTATGGACGAGCCCGGCTACGTCGTCAGCAACATCACTGACGACGGCTACGTTCAACTTCAGCGCCTGCCGCAATTCGGCGATTTGCCCCTTTTCAACGAGCTCTATTCCGCGCAGCCAGTCGAAATCCAGACTCCCTCGGGAAAATGGATCAACGCAGTCGTCGCGGGACTTTCGATTCACCTGCTCCCCGGCCGCCGCAATCCTCCCGATCCTTCCGATATCGAAAATATGTGGGTCGACCTCGGCGCCACTTCCGCCGCCGAAGTGAAGCGAACCGGCGCGGATCTGCTCAGCCCTGTGGTCATGGATCGCACGCTCTACGCGCTCGGCAAGAATTTTTACACCGCTCCTGCCGTCGGCGATCGCTTTGGCGACGCCGCCCTCGTCGATTTGTTGCGCCACATCGATCCTTCCAAAGTTAACGGCACGTTGGTCGTCGCCTTTGCCGCGCAGCAATGGTCCGGCGCGCGCGGCCTCGAACGCCTGCTCGATGAAGAGCAACCGGACGAATTGATCTACGTCGGCCGTCTCACCGCTGCGCCTCCGATTCCCACCGAGCCCACACTCCATCGCGGCCCGCGCCTTGACATGGGCAGCGGCGTACTCGTCGGTTCGCAGGATGCCGGCGGCGCGTTTTCCGGCTTCGCCGCGGACCTCAAAAATCTTGCAGACACCAACCAAATTCACATCGCCATGGATTTCTCCGGGCCGCTGATGCCGCCGAGCTACCTCGCGCCGCCGAAAACTCCCGACAAAACCGCGCACCTCGCCATTGCCACCGCTTGGCCCGACACGCCCGCCGAAATGATTTCCGCCAAAGACCTGAACGATTTGACGAACTTGCTCCAGGTCTACGCCCAAGGCTCGGTCACTCAGGAAAGAGAACACGGATTGATGGAAGCCCACGTCGTCACCACTACCTTGAGCACGCCACCAACAAACGAGCAAATCCTTTCGCGCCTCGTCGAAACTTACGCCGTCAGCGAGCATGAAGCCCGCATGCGCGACGCGGTAAAAAGCCTGCTCCCAAAGTGGGCCAAGCCAGAAACTGACGACGCCGGAAACCTGATCCTCCAGATCGGCACTGCTCCGGCCAGCGCGCCTGCTCGCCTGGGCGAGCATGTTCCCAGCATCATGTTCGTCGCGCACATGGACGAAATCGGCTACGTCGTCCAGGAAATCTTGCCCAACGGAAAACTCGCCGTGAGCGGCGGAGGCGGGCAGTCCGATTATTTCCTCGGGCACGCCGCTCTTGTCCACACTCTCAAAGGCGCCGACATTCCCGCCGTGATGGAGCTGCCCCAGGGTTGGGATGAGCCTGGATTCAAATGGCCGCGCGGCCGCGAGCTGATGAATCGCGTCGACGTCGGCGCTCGCTCGCCCGAAGAAGTCGCGCAAATGGGCATCGCCGTCGGCGACTACATCACCATTCCGAAAAAATATCGTCGCCTCGCCGACGACCGCGCGAATGCTCGCAGCTTCGACGACCGCGTCGGCGACACCGCGTTGATCTCCGCCGCGTGGGCGCTCGGCCCCAATCTGAAAGATCGCAATGTCACCTTCGTTTGGTCCACGGGCGAAGAGCTGGGGCTTCTCGGCGCGGCGAAAGTGGCCGAACGGCTCGGCGCGGAAGGCAAGGCTCCTGACTACGTTTTCGCCATCGACACATTCGTCAGCTCCGATTCGCCTCTCGAGTCCAAGCGCTTCGGCGATGGCAAGCTCGGCGACGGTTTCGTCGTGCGCGCCGTGGATAATTCCAACCTCGTGCCGCGCAAGCTCGTCGAAAAAGTCGTCTCCATCTCCCGCGCCAACCACATTCCCGTGCAATATGGCGTCACGGGCGGAGGAAACGACGGCTCGGCGTTCCTGCGTTACGGTTCGATTGACGTCGCGCTCGGTTGGCCTTTGCGTTATTCGCATTCTCCCGGCGAAGTGATTGACCTGCGCGATCTCGACGCCCTCGCGCATATCGTCGGCGCCCTCTCGCGCAGTTGGTAGATGCTGGCTGGAACGGCGTGCGTGTCTGAGCGATTGTGGTTTGGAAGAGTGAATCATGACGGGCGCAAACGGCTCAGAGAAAACGCAGCAGACTCCTGCCAAAAAGACGCGCTCCGTCACGATCGGCCAGAAGACCGTGGTCTTGACGCCGTTCCGGTTGGTGCGCAGCGCCGCCATCCTTCTCATTCTCCTGGCCCTCATCGTTGTTTCGGTCATTCATTTTCGGCCGCGGCTGGGAATGTGGCTTTCCGCCGGCATTTGGATTGTCCGCGACGTTTACTGGACCGTTGCCGCGAAAAACTCCGCGCCATCAAAAAACGCGGAGTCCCAAAAATCCAGCCGCTTTCACCAAATCCTTATCACCATCGCGTTCCTGCTCCTTTTCATTCCTGTTCCCGGGCTGCTGAGAAGATTTTTGCCCGCCGCGCCGCTCCTCGTCCCGATCGGCCTCACTCTCCAATCGCTCTCATTCTTGCTGGCCATCTGGGCCCGGCGCCATCTCGGACGTAACTGGAGCGCGGCAGTCAGGATCTCCACGGAGCATCAACTGGTTCGCTCCGGCCCCTATCGCCTCTTGCGGCATCCCATTTACACCTCCATGTTCGGCATGTTCTGCGGCACAGCTCTCGTGTGCAATCAAATCCGCGCGCTGGTTGGCATCGCCATCCTGGCATTCGCGTATTGGCGCAAAATTCGCATGGAGGAAAACATTCTGCGCGAGACTTTCGGCGCGGAGTACGACGCTTATAAGCGCCACACCTGGGCGCTGGTTCCCGGCCTCATCTGACCTGCAACATTCGCCCGTCTTGTATGACGCGCGGCCGCGCGGGTGTATCCTTTCGCATTGCCCTTCGCCCGGAGATAATTGCCTATGCCCATCAAAACGATCATCGAGCCGTTTCGCATCAAATCCATTGAACGCGTCCGGCGCACAACGCGAAGCGAACGCCAAAAATTCCTCGAAGCCGCCGGCTACAATCTTTTTTTGATCGCTTCCGACGATATTTTGATCGACCTGCTCACCGACTCCGGCACGAACGCCATGTCCACCGAGCAATGGGCCGCGATGATGCGCGGCGACGAATCCTACGCCGGCTCGCCCAGCTTCAAGCGCTTCCGCGAAGCAATTCAATCCATCATGGGATTCAAGCACGTGATTCCCACGCATCAAGGCCGCGCCGCCGAGCGAATTCTTTTCGGCGTCATGTGCAAGAAAGGCGACGTCGTCCCCAACAACACGCATTTCGACACCACGCGCGCGAATTGCGAATTCGTCGGCGCCGAAGCGCTCGACATTCCCATCGCCGAAGCTCTCCAGCCGCAGACTCGTCATCCCTTCAAGGGCAACATGGACACGGCGAAGCTCAACGAAATCATCGAGCGAGTCGGCGCGAAGCGCGTTCCGCTCGTCATGCTTACCGTGACGAACAATTCCGGCGGCGGCCAGCCCGTCTCTCTCGAAAACATCAAGGCCGTGAAAAAAATCTGCGCTCGCCACAAGATTCCGCTCTATATCGATGCGTGCCGCTTCGCCGAAAATTCTTATTTCATCAAGCTCCGCGAGCCCGGCTACGCGAAAAAAACTCCGCGCGAAATCGCCCAGGAAATGTTTCGCCACGCCGACGGCTGCACCATGTCCGCGAAAAAAGACGGCCTCGCGAATATCGGCGGATTTTTGTGCACCAACGACGATCTGCTCGCGCAGCAGGAAAAAGATTTGCTGATTCTCACCGAGGGCTTCCCGACTTACGGCGGTCTCGCCGGCCGCGATCTCGACGCCATCGCCGTCGGACTGAATGAAGCGCTCGACGAGGATTATTTGAATTACCGCATTGTTTCCACGGCGTATCTTGGCGATCACATTTCCGCCGAAGGCGTGCCCATCGTCCAGCCGCCGGGCGGCCACGCGATTTACATCGACGCTCGCGCATTTTTGCCGCACGTGCCGCCCGTGCAATTTCCCGGCGTGGCGCTCGCCGCCGAACTTTACCTCGAAGGCGGAATCCGCTCGGTCGAAATCGGCACGCTCATGTTCGGCAAGCGCGACGAAAAAGGCGTCGAGCATCCCGGGCCCATGGACTTGCTGCGCCTCGCCATTCCTCGCCGCGTTTACACGCAATCGCACATCGATTACGTCGTCGAAGTGATTCTGGAAGTCTGGCGCCGCCGCGAAAAAGTCCGCGGCCTCGAATTGACCTACCAGGCGCCGTTCTTGCGCCACTTCACCGCGCGCTTCAAACCAGCGAAAGCGCGCAAACGCAAATCGTAATTCCTTGCTCGCAGCGCCGTTCGCTGAGTTGCCGCGCGGGCGAGTTGCATTTGCTATAATGCCGCGGTTATGCCGGACCCCAAATTCAAGCCGCCGCGCTACTTCGCCATCGAAGGACCAATACGAGTCGGCAAATCCACGCTGGCGAGAATTCTCGCCGAACGGCTGCACGCGCGGCGCGTTTTCGACTGCGAGGACAATCCGTTTCTCAGCGACTTCTACGATGAGAGGCGCGGCGCGGCGTTCGCCACGCAAATGCATTTCCTGATGGAGCGCCACCAGCGGCTGATCGACATCGACCGCGAGAAAAAACCCGGCCCGATGGTCAGCGATTTCCTTTTCGAGAAAGACAAAATCTTCGCCTACATCAATCTCGACAACGAAGAGCTGAAACTTTACGAGCGCTATTACGAAATGCTGGCGACGTCCGTGGCCGTCCCCGACCTGGTGATTTATCTTCAGGCCAAGCCGGAAGTGCTGCGCCAGCGCATCGAGAAAAAAGGCGCGCGCGAGGAATCGCATATTTCGCCCGAGTATTTGGAAACGGTCGCGCAGGCTTATGAACACTTCTTCTTTCGCTATACCGGCGCGAACCTGCTGGTCGTGGACACTTCGGACATCGACTTCGTGGAGCGCAACACCGATCTGCAGGAGCTTCTCCGCCGGCTGCGCCAGCCCGTGAAAGGCACGCAGTACTTCCTCCCCCTCGGCCCCGACTGAAAGAACTGGCAGGATCTACGGGAACCCGTCGCCGGCAAGTCTGAAGTGCCTCCTTTGCACGGCAGGTCGTCGCGCCGCCTCGCTTTTTGTAGCTCACGTCCCGCCGGCGCTCTTTGCCAGCTGACGTGAGGCTTTTCGTTTCACTCGCCACTGCCCTTCGCTAGCGGGGTCGGCTTGAATTTTCTTGATCGTGACACAAAAAGTCGAAATTCAAACTGGCCCGCCTCTCCCTCCTCGAAGCGGTTTTTGTAGCTCACGTCCCGCAGGCGCTCTTTGCCGGCTGACGTGAGGCTTTCGCCTTTGCGGGTGCCCCATCCTTCGCGCCTTCCGCGAAGGGTGGGGTCTTTGACCCTCCCCTCGCGACTGCCCTTCGGTAGCGGGTCAGTTTGAATTTCCTGGATCGTGACACAAGGAGTCGAAATTCAAACTGACCCATTACTTCCTTCCGATACCACTTGATCAACGGCCCAATTTGATCAACGATCCGGATCCGTCACCTAAATGTCCCGCGCCTCCACTCCATCGCCATCCGCGCCATCATCCGATTCTGCGGGTGCCCCATCCTTCGCGCCGTCCGCGAAGGGTGGGGTTGTTGCTTTTAATCTGTCATCCCGAGCCCGGTCGCGTTGTGTGCGAACGGCGGCGAGGGATCTGCTTTTCGCCTGTCCAAACAAATGAGGCTTCCCGGACACACTCCGCCTCACGCCGCCTCCGTTCTTCCGGAGCCTGCTCGCCTAGGTGAGCCCGCCTTTCACGACGCCAAGCACCACATCAAAATCTACCAGGGCGACTGCCTCGAAATTCTCGCCGCCCTCCCTGCATCCTCCATCGACCTCATCTTCGCCGACCCTCCTTACTTCCTCTCCAACGGCGGCATCACCTGCCACGCCGGACGCATGGTCAGCGTCAACAAAGGCGCATGGGACAAGCTCCCCGGCGCCGACCTTGACCCGGTAAGGGTCAGATTTGACAAAGTTCATGAATTCAATCGCGCCTGGCTCGCCGCCTGCCAGCGCGTTCTCAAACCCGACGGCTCCATCTGGGTCTCCGGCACCAGCCACGTCATTCATTCCGTCGGCTTCGCCATGCAGCAACTCGGCTTCAAGCTCCTCAACGACATTTCCTGGGTCAAGCCCAATCCTCCGCCCAATCTCTCCTGCCGCTATTTCACTCACGCCACCGAGACCATCATCTGGGCCGCGCGCGACAAAAAGAGCCGCCACAAATTCAATTACAAGCTCATGAAGCAAATCAACGACGGCCGCCAGATGAAAAGCGTTTGGCAGATTCTCCCTCCCGCCACTGACGAGAAAAAATTCGGCAAGCATCCCACGCAGAAGCCCCTCAAGCTTCTCGAACGCATCCTTCTCGCCTCCTCTACCGAAGGCGACCTCGTCCTCGACCCTTTCCTCGGCTCCGGCACCTCCGCCCTCGCCGCCCTCCGCCTCTCGCGCGGCGCTCTCGGCATCGAAGCCGACACCGTCTGGCTTAACTTAACCGTTCAGCGCCTCTGTTCCGATTTGGTGCAGGTCGATATTTCTCTCTCCTGCCTCCACTTTTCCCTTGATCGCCCTCCCGATCCTATGGATCGATCAAACAACCTGAATATGACCGCCGCTCTCAGCGCAAAACTCGTCCGCCGCGAACGCAATTATTATTTCGTCGGCTCGCTTCGCCGCGAAGTCATCTACTCCGCGCCCGCCGATTCCCTCGAAGAAGCCTGGGCCAAATTCACGCTAAGCTCGCGCAGTCAGACCGAAGTTATGTTCATCATCAAGACCGAAACAGAGATTTATCTGCGGGATGGAACGTGATCTAATCGCCGCGTGCAACTCCAACTCCCGCGCGCGGGTCTCGAACGCTACAAAAGCAATTCCCAGCGCGCTCGCATAGCCACCGAAACATGGGCGTCGAAAAATCTATATTGTTTGAATTGCGCTTCTGATGAACTTTCCTGTTCTCCACCAAACACAGCCGCCGTCGATTACGCCTGCCCCAATTGTGAAGCCTCGTTTCAACTCAAGGCGCAATCTCACTCATTTGGCGGCAAAATTCTGGATGCCGCCTACGCGACGATGCTCCAAAAAATCCGCGCCGACGAAACTCCTAACCTCGTTGCCCTCCATTACGACCTCGCCAGCTGGACCGTACGAAACGTCTTTCTCGTTCCAGAGTTTGCCTTTTCCATCTCGGCCATCGAAAAACGAAAACCGCTTTCCGCAACGGCCCGCCGCGCCGGATGGGTCGGCTGCAACATCCTTCTAACCGAAATTCCATCGGACGCACGAATTCTGCTCGTCACCGACGGCAAACAGACGAATCCGTCGCTCGCGCGCAAACAATACGCGAAGGTCCGTCCGCTCTCAAAATTGCGCCCCGAAATACGCGGCTGGACACTCGACGTCCTCAATCTCGTCCGCTCCCTCCACAAACAAACTTTCTCTCTCTCCGACGCCTACTCCCTCGAACCTCATCTCGCGTCGCTCCATCCCTCGAATCGCCACGTCCGCGACAAAATCCGCCAGCAACTCCAAATCCTTCGCGACCTCGGCCTCCTCCAATTCCTCGCCCGCGGCCACTATCGCCTCCGCTGAGCTTTTTTGGAGTGCGGCGGTCCGCTCCGCGGATTCCGGCGAAGCCGGAACTCGACGCCGCCTTCCCGCAGCCCCAAACAACGCCGACTCGTCGCCTCGCCCTACTCAATCTCCGCCGAGTTCACCGGGAAATCATCCTTGATCCTTATACCTTCTGATCTCATCCGCATCACCGTTTCATAGAACGATCTTTCCGCCGTCCTTTGAAACCACCCCGCCGAACACCATTCGTACCGCTCCGGCCCGCGGACCAACCCATGCCTCACCGCGTTCGAATGCACATAATTCAACCGCGCAAGATAGGACTTCTGATAAGTAATGCGCGAATCCCAATATTGATACCACACTCTTCGCGCGGGCGTTCTGTCAAGCCGATTCACCTCCTTCGCCGTCACGGCATGCAAGTGGCCGATAAATCGTCGTAGGTCCGCAGTTCTCGCCGGTGAAGTCGCAATGAAGTGATAGTGATTCGGAAACGCCGCCCAAGCCTCAAGCTGTAATTTGTAATCCGCAGCCAGGCCCAGCAGCGTTTCGCATAGGAAATTGAGCCGTTCTCGCGAACCGAAGAAAGACTGCTTCTGATACGTTCCTGCCGTAACAATGTACGCGCCAGCCGCGCTCAACCGATGCGTGGGACTGTGAGGCCAATCCGGCATGGGCGGAGTTTACGTTCCTAATCCCCAAAAGCAAAGCGGCGTCGAGCTCCGGCTTCGCCGGAGTCCGCGAAGCGGATCGCCGCACTCCAAAAAGTCGCTCGCCGAGCCCAGCGTTCGCCGGGTGACCCATCCTTCGCGTCCGGGCTGCGGCAAGCAGCCCAAATTGAAGAAGTCGCGAAGGGTGGGAATCAGTTTTGTGGGTCGTGGCCTGCCTGCCGCAGGCAGGCTTCAGCCACGACAAAGACACCGCACCCAAATGTCCTTCCATTCGACCGCTTCATCCGCGCGAGGTCTTCGTTTTTACTTGTAGCTCGCCGCTGGCTCTAACTCCTTTCTTTCCGTTTTTTATTTTTCCGCAAACTCCATTTCCCCCTTGCAATCCCATTACCTTTATGATAACTTACCGCCAAGAGTATCGGCTTCCGTCGCAATCAGGTCGACCGGAGCCGCCAACCTGACGTAAGTCTAATCACATAAAACTAAAAGGAGATTCACCATGGCGCCCAATTCAGCCAATATGTCCCAGCACGCCCGCTCGCCAGAGTACGCCTGCCCGCCTGGGCGGGCCCGAGCGGCCTTCCTCGCCGCGCAAGTCGACGCTCTTCTTACCGGCGAACCGAATCCCGCCTCGCCCGCGGCCTCCGACCCTCCGGCCAAAAAATCATCGTCGAAAAAATGCAAGTCCATCGCCTCGACCCGCGCAAAAGCCTCTCTTCGCGCTTCGAAAACACTGAAACGCAAAATTGAAACCGCTTCCGATCCCGATTTCGAGCATCATCGCCGCAAATGCAAAATCTGCAGCCACCCCGAACGCGAAGCCATCGAGGACCTTTTCATCCACTGGCACAGCCCGGAATCCATCCACGATCAATTCGGCGATTATCCTCCTTTCGACGTCTCCTCCATCTACCGCCACGCACGCGCCGCCGGCCTCTACGCCCGCCGCAGCAAAAATCTTCGCGCCGTCTTCGATCTCCTTCTCGAGCAGGCCGACAGCGTCCAGCCCACCGCTCACGGCATCGTCGCCGTCGTCCGCGCCTATTCCTGCCTCACCAAGACGAACCAATGGGTCGAGCCCGAAAAGCGCGTCCACATCATCAACAATGTCTATCGCCACGACGCGCCAACGCCGTCAACCACCTCCGCTCCTGGCGATGCTTCTCTTGCAGCCTCTCAAACCTCTTCCGCTCCCGCGCAATCGATTTCTCAGACCGCGCACGTCTCCACCACCGCTCCGCAAAAATCAAATGCGTCTTTTTCCAAATCTCGAACCTCCAACACCCGGCCTCCAACTTCCGCTCTTCCTAATCGCCAACCCGCGGAATTAGAATCCCCGCCAACTCGCACATAACAAACGCCAAATGAATTTCTAATCGCCAATTTTGGCGGGCTGATTCGCCGCAGTTGAAAAGGAGGAACTCGACGGAAGAACAAACTCACAATTCGGTATGTTGCCGCGTGTAAGGTGCAGCACAGGTTTCCACTACAACGCTTGCCAGATGGGGCCAATGTGCGCAGAATGTGGGCGTTTTCGGGCCGGATAATGATTCGCATCCAGCAGGTTGGAGACCCGAATGAAGATCGAAATCGTTCACTGCCCAACGTGACAGAACAACAAGGCTAACGTCACGAGTCTCGTGGCTCTCATCAAGACGCGACTAGGAATCGATACCGTCCTTACGCCTGGCAAGACCGGCCAGTTCGAGGTGATCGCGGACGGCGAAAGGATTGGCCAGCGGGGCGGGAACTGGCTCACACGGAAGTTTGGCGCGGGCTATCCCGATCTCGACGCTGTGGTCGAGCAGCTTGAGAAGCGCCGGCGAACTGGCACGGCGTAGGCCTGCCACGGAAAGCTTGAGTTTCGTAATTCAAATCTCATCGCTCGCCGCGCGCTGGGCTGGCTGGCAAGGAGGAGCGAATGCTGCATCTCGATACGGGCAACACGGGATTCATGATTCTGTGCACCAGCCTGGTGATGTTGATGACGCCGGGGCTGGCATTTTTTTACGGCGGGCTGGTGGGACGAAAGAACGTTCTGGCCATCATGATGCAGAGTTTCGTTTCGATGGGCTGGACGACGGTGATCTGGTATTTGTACGGCTTTTCGCTGTGCTTCAGCGGCGACTGGCACGGGATTATCGGAAATTTCAATGATGTGTGCCTGCGGGGAGTGAATCTATCCACGGCGTCTCCGAACAACACGATTCCCATGATGGTGTTCATCGCGTATCAAATGATGTTCGCGATTATCACGCCGGCGCTGATCTCCGGGGCGTTCACGAACCGCGTGACGTTCAAGGCGTACATGGTGTTCCTGACGGCATGGCTGACGTTCGTTTATTTTCCGTTCGTACACATGGTGTGGGGCGGCGGAATGCTGCAGCAATGGGGCGTGAGGGATTTCGCCGGAGGGATCGTGGTGCACAATATCGCGGGCATCGCAGCGCTGGCTTCCGTGCTGTACGTGGGCAGACGCCGCACGCGCGACACGGGCCCGCATAGCATTCCGCTGGTGGCGCTGGGCACAGGCCTGCTGTGGTTCGGATGGTACGGATTCAACGCGGGAAGCGAAATGCGCGTGGATTCAGTGACGGCGACGGCGTTTCTGAATACGGACGTGGCGGCGTCGTTTGCGGCGATCGCGTGGCTGGTGGTGGCGTGGGCGCACCAGAAGAAACCAAAGTTCCTGGGGCTGCTGACGGGCGCCGTCGCGGGACTGGCCACGATTACTCCTGCTGCCGGGTATGTTTCTCCGGCGACCGCGGTGATCATCGGCATCAGCGCGGGCGTGGTGTGCTACTACGCGGTGGAGCTGAAAAATAAATTGCAGTGGGACGACGCGCTGGACGTTTGGGGCGTGCATGGCGTGGGCGGCTTTCTGGGGATCGTGCTGCTGGGGCTTTTCGCGGATCAACGATTCAATCCCAGCGGCAGCAACGGGCTGCTTCATGGAAATCCCAGCTTCTTCTTCAAACAACTCGCCGCCGTGCTTTTCTCGTCGGCGTGGGCGTTCATTTTCACGTATGGGATGCTGAAGATAATCGATCTATTCACAGCCGTGAAGGTGGATGCGACGAGCGAGCAAGCCGGGCTGGATGAGTCTCTGCACGGCGAACACGCGTATGAGGAATTCTAGGTATTTAAGGATGCTTGCGGTTCGCCAATATGAATTAGGAACGCGCCAGTTCAAGCGACAGGAAGAAACGGAGAGGATGTGCGGCGGGCGCGCAGCCGCTTCGCGCAGAAACCGAGGAGGGCCAAGCCGGTGGCGGCGAGCACGAGCGTGGGCGCCTCGGGAACAGGACCGGGAATGAGCACGGTCAGCGAATTGTTGCCGGCGCCGATGGTCATGGCGTCGAGCGTCGGTATGTAGCCTGTCGCGCTGAAATAGACTGTATTGCCGACGCCCGAGAGCGTCCACGTCGCCGTGTTATAGCCTTCGAATCCACCATCAAAAACGTACGAGCCGGAGAGCGAAAGTCCTTCGACCTGCGAATTGAGCAGAGTTAAAGAGTAGTACCAGGTGTAGAGCTCGCCGGAATAAAAGTCGGAGCTGTTCTGCCAATCTTTCTCGTCGGGGATAAGCACGGTTTCGGACGTGAGCGTGCAGGTGAAGCCGAGCATGAAGCTGCTAGTCGTGATGTCCTGCTCGCCGCCTCCGCAGCCCATCACCTGAGCCGTGGGATATTCTTGAGTGGGACTAGCGAATGCGCAACTGGCCCACAACATAAGCGCCGCGACTGTGAGTGCTTTTTTCATGGTCACTCCTCCGACGTTCGTTCGAAATTGCTTCGTCATTCGTTCGTCATTCATTCGTGACTCATTCATGATTCCGGCGCGAGGACGGCCGTCGCGTCGTCTTGTCTGATAGCCTGATCTGGCCGCGTGATTTCGCACCGCGCGAACAAAAGGCACGTTTCGCCCATCACGTTGCATTCCAAACTTGCCGGGAAGATGGAACACGCGCCGATGCCACGCCATACAGGCCATGAAGCCAACGTGCGACCGTTTTCCGCGTCACGCATTTCTGTTCATAATGGGACATACACTCGTTTTGAGTATCGATATGATTCTGTCTCAATCCATTCGACGGAACCCATGGCGGCCATGTCCCTTATGGAGTGACTGCGCACGGTGGTCCGGGCGGGCCTTTGCAGTTTGACCGCTTGGAAGCCGCCCTTGCCGCCCGGTACCGATGCGAGAGTGCAGCTCCAAGTGGAGCGCACTCGGGATTCGTCCAGAACGATTTGTCCAGGATCTGGCGGCCAATGCGGTGCTCAGGATAGGTGCGGCATGAAGAGATACGGCAATCTTCGAACTGTGATGCTGGCTGGAATTGCGCTCTCGCTCGCGGGAGCCCTTTTCGCGCAGAGCGTGCCGGATAAACAATTGCGCATCAACGGGAAAGCTGCTGGCACGGTCTTGCAGGTGAAGGGGCATTCCTACGTCGATATCGAAACCGTGGCCAAGCTCACGAACGGATCGGTGACATTCGGGCCGAACCAGATTGTATTGACAATTCCAGCGTCGACCGCGAATACGAGCGCCACGCCGCCGCCATCCAAGAAGGGGCTCTCCAGGAACTTTGCCGACGCCGCCATCGGCGCGCTGGCGGAAATGAGAGAGTGGAAAGGGGCGGTGGGAACAATGGTCACTTATGGATTGGCGGTGAGCGGGACGTGGGCGCAAACGTATCACGACCGTGCAGAAACGAGCCTCGCGCAGGCATCCGTGGCGGCGTCAACCAATTCGGACCGCAACGCCCTTCAACTGCTCAACAACCAATATAACAACCTGTCGAAGTGGGCCAGCGGAGTGGAAGCGGACCGCCAGGCTCTCAACGGAGCGAAGACGGTGGAACCAAACGCCTTGCAGAACGATCCCGCGCTGGCCAAATTCACGGAATGCGACAGGTTTCTAAGTTCCATGCTCATCAGCGGCGTTTTTACCGACAATGGGAGTTGCGAATAGCGACGCGCCGCAGCCATTCGCGCCTTCACGTTCCGCACATTCCGCTGGCGCGCGCGATTTCCTCGCTGCAATTCTCCGCTCGGGCGCTTTGCCCGGCCTAATGGGATGAAAGCTGTCTCGCCTTTGGTTAAAACATTAACACGGAAGGGATGGCCATACGCCAACCCGCCGCAATGCTGGCACTTGAGGCACGGCGAATTTACTTATTCGCCGGACGGGAACGAAGTCGTGCCAAGATGGGAAACAGGAAGGCCAAAGAATGCCTGAAGACGTCAAACGGGTCACAATCGCTGCCGCGCTTAAGCCTGAAGAGCGGCGGAAGCACGCGCGCTACCCATTTACGGCGGCAGCAGAGGTTGTGGAGCCGAAAACGGAGGCACGGGTGACCGGGCGCAGTTCCGATTTGGCGATTGGCGGGTGTTTCATCGACGCAATGAGTCCGTTCCCGCCTGGAACATCGGTGGTGGTGCGCCTGGCCTTCGAACAGCGAAAGTTTGAGGCGAAGGCGCGAGTCGCCTATTCGCAAAGTGGCATGGGAATGGGGCTGGCGTTTACGGCCGTCGAGCCGGACCAGAAGTGGATACTGGAGCAATGGCTCGGCGAGCTATCGGGACAACCCGCAGCAAAACTCAAGGCTGTCGAATCGGAGCAGGCTGCAGCACTGGCTTCGGCAAAGGCAGCAGGCGGGAACGACGAGCCTCGTTACGTGCTGAACGAACTGATCGTCACATTGATACGCAAGGGCGTGCTGACGGACAAAGAAGGAAAGGCGCTGCTGCTGAAGTTGATGAGCTGAAGGAAATGGTCCTCTGTAGCGAAAGCAAAAGCTAACGGCGTGACGCCGAGGCGCGGTCATTCCGAGTCAACGCTGGGCTGTTTCCCGCACTTCCACTTCCCAAGAATACGAGTCGCTTCTTCGTTAGGTTCTCCATCCTGAGCAGCCCGATCATTTTTGCCGCGACGAATGCGAGAGTTTACGTCCGTCCGCCTGCGTTGCAGGCCAGGCGATGGGGAGATGGAGCGCCGGGCGAAGCGGCGTCGAGCCTGTCTGCCCGCCACACGCCACGGCGTGCAGGCGGCAGGCGGGCCGCCGCACCACAAAAGAGAGGCGAAACGCGACTCGGGGAGTCGCGCGGGCGCAGCAAGCAGCGCCCCTACGAGAGCGAAAAGCACGAGATGCCTAATGTCAGTTTGCGCAAAAAATCGCGCAAACGGGATATGAGCTACAAGGCGCTGCGCAAGCTGCAAAGGCGAAAAGCCTCACGTCAGCCGGCGAAGGGCGCCGGCGGGACGTGAGCTACAGAAGTCGCGCGGGCGCAGCCCTTCGTTCCTCGCTTCCTTCGTCAGGGCAAACTGGGCAAACAGGCAGCGCCCCTACAAAGGCAAAATCCCCACCCTTTGCTGCGAGACGCGTTGCGTCGCACAAGACGCAAAGGATGGGGCACCCGAAAAAGCGGAAAGGCGGCGCGACTCGGCGAGTCGCGCGGAGAGCACGTGGTCAGGTGACACGCGTCACTGACTCTTGCCAGGGCCTTTGAAGAGAATGCCATTGACGTTCTTGCGCGTCTTCGGTTGCACTGACTGCTTGCGGCGCTGCAAGGGAGAAGTTCCATGACAAGAAAGATTCTTGTGGCAGTAGCATGCATGGTTTTCGGCTCGATGATTATGGCACGCAGTGCCTGGGGCGGAAGCGTTTCGATAGGGGTGTATACAGAGGCGTATGGGCCTCTTGGGACGTGCACCGATAGTGGCAGTACCAGCGCGGGGTGCGATGCTGGACTTGGCAGCGCCTATGCTTCGATTTACTATTTGTCGCCTTATCGCCCATGGTTGATTTCGCTCGGCGCGGCAGATGGTGGTCTTGCCTCCGGGTCTATAAATGACCCGTTGACGTTCAGTGACGGCTCATCGGTTGGGCCGGCGTTCGTGGAATTCACTTTTGGCATACAGGTGTCCAACTACTGCCCCTACTACGGCGGCGCGGATGCCGCTGTGGGAAGCCAAAGCGTGCCGCTGTCGTCGCTAAATTATGATGCTTTCGGAGTGGCGACATTTACGACAACTCCGGAAGCCATTACTTTTGGGTCTCCATTTGATTTCGGAATGTCGGCCGATGTCTTGTGCGCGAAGGCAGGCATGATCCAGATGAATATGAGCCTCGAAGATGTGCTCGTCTCGAATGCGAACGGGAATCCGATTACTGGTGTGTCGATTACCTCGGGATCGGACACGATTTACCCGCTGGATTCACAAAACGTTACGCCGGAACCAGCGAGCCTTCTATTGCTCGGTACCGGCGCCCTAGGGATTCTTGCCGAGATTCGTTTCCGAATTGTTTAAGCCGCCTGATAGGTTTAAGGAGTGTCTACAGGTACGGAACGGAGGCTGGGGATTTGGGTGAAGCACCCGGGACGAGGGGGGAACTCGCCCCGGGCTTCCCTGTGGGTTGGCTGCTTGGGGAACTTAGTAAGGACGCGCGGAGCCAGCGAAGCGATGACGCAGGCGGCCGAGCATCCGATTGACCGGGTGGTTGCGGTGCAGGAACGCAAGCACCGGGGCACGCCGGACTCCGATTCGTTCGAGCGCCCGGCGGATGCGGAAATCGCGTCCGGCGGACACCATGCCTTTTTCGAGAATGCCGATGGCGTCAGACATCCGTCCGGACTGGTGATAGACCTCCGCCAGGTTGAGGTAGAGCTGAGCGTGATTGCACTTCAGATTGAGGGCTTCCCGGCAGAGCGTCTCCGCGTCGGCGAACCGCCGGTCAGCCATCGCCGCCAACAAACCTGTATAGGAAAGGTAGAAAGGATTTTTCGGCGCCGCTCCTAATGCCCGCCTGGCATGCGCCAGGGCGTCTCCTGGATCGCCGTCGCGCATCCGTTTGAGGCATTCCTTGAATTCCATCATCCCTGCGTCAACTGCTGCCGGTGCTCCAACCCCGGGCGCTGCAACCATCAAGTACGCCATCTGGGCCATCGCCGCTCCCTTGGCCACCCGCGCGTTATAGCCGCTGCGGGTTGCTATCGATTCTTCTGCGAGAGTAACGCTGTCGCGGGTTGGTTACTACCGGTCAACAGGACAGTTTTCGGACAATGGGACGCGTTTGGCCGTGCGGACAGGCGAAAAAATGTCAGCGCGTTTGGAGGCGGAGTTTGCTGGTGATGTGACGGATTTTAGGGGAGTTACGGGGAGTTTCGAGCGGTTACGAGAGCGAAATTTGGCTGGCGGGAAAGCGGCGCAGTGAGGCGGACTAGTTGCGCGCGGAGAAGGCCATCAGAAGGAGGGAGCGCTGCGAAAACGGCAAATACAGCAGGGCAGCGGTTGCAGCGATGGCCAGGCCGATGCCGATCTGCTGAACGAGCAAAAATGGTGCGAGGGCCCATAGCTCGTCGAGCGGCAGAAGGAATGGAAAAAGCTTGCGAAATTTGGCGTTCAAACCACGATAGTTGAAAGCCGCCGCTGCGAGGAGGTAAAGGCGCGTCGGAATGCCGGCCGCGGCGGTGACGATCAAGACGGTGAGAATCAGGTGGACTGGGTCGCGCGCTTCGCTGAGGATGGCGTCCACTTTCGACAGGCGCGCGAGGGAAACCACGTAAAAAACGAGATAGATCAATTGAATCAGTGAGAAGAGCGTGCGCACGATGCCGCTCGAAACAACGGGCAGGTCTCGCGGGTCGCTGAGGACCGAGGAACGAGGCGCGGCAGCAAAGGGCTCGGCGGAATCAGCAGTTGAAGCAAGAGGCGCGTTCGATTCGCCGCTGGGAATTGCCGCGGAAAACTGCGCTCCGGGCTCCGCTGCGATTTCCACGGGCGCGATGAAGCGATACCCGCGGCGCGGGAGGGTCTGAATAAAACGAGGATTGCCGGCTGAATCGCCGAGAGCGTTGCGGAGTTGATTGATGGCCGTATTCAAGCCGTGATCGAAATCGACGAAAGTGTCCGAGGACCAAAGCTGCTCGCGAAGCTCCTCGCGCGTGACCAAATCGCGCGGGCGCTCCAGCAGCATCAGGAGAATGCGAAGAGCCTGGTCGCGAAGGCGCGGCTGCGCCTTCCCTTCCTTGCGCAATTCTCCGGTGCTTTCGTCAATCTCAAAAGTGCCGAAACGAAAATTCCGGCTGCCGCCGCGCGCCTCTGCCAAGAGCTACACTCCCGAATGCGGAGACATTCTACGGGAGAACTTCGACTAAGTGACTGATTTTTATAGTCGTTATGCGTTGAGGTCTTCGTGACGCGGAAATGAGCTGCAAGGCATTGCAGGGACGGCGGCTCGTCTGGCATCTTCGGCGCATGGAAACGAGAAAAAACAAACAGGGCCGGACATGCAAGGCAATCAAAGCGATATCGATGACGGCCGCGATGTTGTGCAGCGTGGCTGCGGCGATGCGTCCATGCTGCGCCACACAATTGACGAAACAGACGGCGCAGGCCTTTGACCAATACATTCGAACGAAGGAAGCGCGCGACGATCGAGAGCTTGCGGCGAAGAGGGATTTCCTTTGGATCGATGGCTTGCCGCCAACGGAGAAAGCGAAAGAGTATGCCGAGCTGAAGCAGGGGCAAATTCTTGCGCAGCGCAGCGACGATTGCAACACGCAGAGTTGCATGTCCATTCCCGGCGGGTTGATTCACGATTGGATCGGAATTGTATTCGTCCCGGGAATTTCGATCCCGCAGGCGCTGGCGGTTTTGCAGGACTACGGCCACGACGCAAAATACTACCGGCCGGAAGTGGTGAAAGCGAAACTGCTCGTGAAATCAGGAGACGAATACCGAGTCTACTTGCGGCTGAAGCAAGTGGACATGATCACCGTCGTTCTCGACACCGAATATGACATTCGCTATACGCGCATCGACAGCGAGCACGTTTATTCGCGTTCCTACAGCACACGCGTCGCCGAAGTGGACCATGCGGGGGCGAAGGAGGAGCGCGATGAACCGGTCGGCAACGATCACGGATTTCTCTGGCGGCTCTATTCCTATTGGCGTTTCTATGAGGCCGATGGCGGGGTTTACATCCAGTGCGACGCGGTCTCGCTGACGCGCGATGTGCCGACGGGCCTCGGTTGGCTGATCGGGTCATTCATCGAAAAGATTCCAGCTGAGTCGCTTCGCTCGACGCTGACGGAGACTCGCGCGGCTTTGTTGCAAAAACTGGCACCGGTGAAGTGAGCAGAATTTTCGAACGGAATGAAGGAAAGGAGAAAAGAAAAATGAATGCAAGAACGTTGACCATCGAGCCATTGAATCCGCGCAGGGCGGCAGAAACGAATAGTGCACCGCGCGAAGGGAATATTGCGCCGTTCAAAAATGCCACGCGGCTGCAAGAAAGCATAACGGCCATTCCGGAACGGAAGGTTCTGCTGTGGCTCGCCGCGCGCATGCCGGCGCGAATCAATTCCGATCATTTGACGCTTCTCGGATTCGTTTCCATGATTTTCGCGGGCACGAGTTACGCGCTGGCGCGTTGGAATTCGCTGGGGCTGCTGCTGGCGACGATTTTTCTGGCACTGAACTGGTTTGGCGACAGCCTGGACGGGACGCTGGCGCGAGCGAGAAATTGCCAGCGGCTGCGGTATGGATTCTACGTCGACCACATGATCGATTCGGTCGGCGCGATTTTTCTGATGGGCGGGCTGGCCGTTTCGGGCTACCTGGATTGGCGAATCGCTGTGGGAATGCTGGTCGCGTTCCTGCTGCTTTCCATCGAAACGTATCTGGCAACGTACACGCTGGGCGTTTTTCGATTGTCGTTCGGGAAATTGGGGCCGACGGAGATTCGAATCCTGCTGGCGCTGGGGAACCTTGCACTGTGGCTGCGGCCAGATGCGAAGGTGCCGGGGCTATCCTGGCGCGTTTTCGATTTTGGCGGGATTGTGGCTATTGCGGGAATGTTGATCATGTTTGCGGTCGCGGCGATTTTTCATACGCGAACGCTTTACCGGCAAGAGACGAAGCGATGAAGTTTCCGCGCAAGGGCGGGCTTGCAATGCTGAAGCGCTGGCTGAAATTCAACACAGTGGGCGCGATAGGGATTGGCGTTCAATTGATGGGCGTGTATTTGTTCGGCTTGGTGCTGGACGCGAATTCTCTTATGGCGACGGCGCTGGGGGTCGAGGCGGCGGTGGTTCACAACTTTGTGTGGCATGAGCATCTCACCTGGGCGGATCGGCGGGCGCTCACGCGGAAGAGACTTTTCCTTCGGCTGCTTGCATTCAACGCGACCACCGGGGCCGTTTCCATTGCGGGGAATTTGTGCATTGTCTGGCTGCTGATCGGGCAGATGCACCTGGGGCTGCTCGCGGCGAACCTGTGCGCAGTGGGCGCGTGTTCGTTGGTCAATTTCGCGATCAACGACAGGATTGTTTTTCGCGCGGCGGGCAAGGCGGCGTCGGCTGCGAATTCATGCTGACAGGAATGCGGAAAGGCATGTGCCGTCCGGTGGACGGCATCGGCCCGATAAAACCGATCGGGCCCTACACAGGCAACAGCCCCTACGAGGACAAGTCTCATTGAAGGTGGGCGTCGAACCAGGGAACAGCGCGGGCGGTGAGGCAGCGCGCGGTCACGCCATTGGCTCGTAGCAGAGGAGGATGTTGCCGTTGCGGAAGGCGCGAGTTTTGGTGAGCTTCAGGTTGAGAGGCGCGTTGATGCGCTCGAATATCGTGCGGCCAGCGCCGATGGCGACGGGGTTCACGACGATTTCGTATTCGTCGATCAGGCCGTGGGGCGCGAGTTGCGCGACGATATTGCCGCTGCCCAGAATGGCGATGCGGTTTCCCGGCGCTTCCTTCAGTTTTCGGACTTCCGAGACGAGATCGCCCTTCATGAGCTGAGTGTTGTTCCAGGGCGTTTTGGCGAGGGTCCGCGAAAAGACGAACTTGGGGAGTGTGTTCATGCGCTCGGCGATTGCGGGATCGGCCTTGATGGCGTCGGCGGTTGGCCAGTAGGCCACCATGAGTTCGTAGGTTACCCTGCCGAAGAGGAGCGCGCCGGCGGCTTTAATGTTATCGACGGCGAAGGAATAGAATTCATCGTCCTTGAAGCGATTGTGGAAGAAGCTCATGTCGCCGTTCGGGTCGCAAAAATAACCATCGAGGGTGATGTGATCGAAGACGATTAGTTTGCGCATGGTGTTGCTCCTTGTGGGATGAGCGCGACTCGGAGAGTCACGCGGGCGCAGCAAGCAGCGCCCTTACGACGGAAAAAAGGAATCAAAAGCCGCAGAGTATCAAAGGGCGAAACTCTGCGCTACACCGGCGAAAGGCCTCACGTCAGTCGGCGAAGGGCGCCGACGGGACGTGAGCTACAGAGCAGCGCACAAGTCGCAAAGGCGAGTGCCGCGTACGCCGCCACTGCGACGAAAAAATACGCATCACTGCAAATACTGGTTGAACCAGGCGACGGCGCGGTCGATGACGTCGCGGCTGTGCGCGGGGTTCACGAAACCGTGACCCTCGTGCGGATAGATAACGAATTGCGTGGGCACGCCGAGCGTGACGAGCGCGTGCCAGAATTCGTAGGACTGCGGCGGCGGACATTCGCCGTCGCTGTCGCCGACGACGATGAGCGAAGGCGTCTGGACGTTCTTGATGAACGTGATGGGCGCGGATTTGGCGTAGACGGCGGGATCGTTGTAAACCGTGTCGCCGAAATAGAAGGTCATCCATTTGTCGATCGAATTTTCGCCGTAGTAGCTGAGCCAATTCGCGAGGCCTGCGCCGATGACCGCGGCTTTGAAGCGATGCGTTTGCGTGACGGCCCACATGGACATGTAGCCGCCGTAGCTCCAGCCGGTGATGCCGAGGCGATTCGGGTCGATGGGAAGCGAGGCGATGGCGGCGTCGACGCCAGCCATGATGTCCTTGAAATCGCCGTAGCCGAAATCCTTCACGTTGGCTTTGGTGAACGCTTCTCCGGCGCCATAACTGCCGCGCGGATTGGGCAGCAAGACGAAGTAGCCTGCGGCAGGAAGTGCGAGCGCATAACTGCGGCGGCTGGGCCAGCTCTGCAGATTGGCCGCTGCCGGGCCACCGTGGACTTCGACGACGAGGCCATATTTTTTCGAAGGATCGTAATCCGTCGGATAGATGAGCCAGCCTTGGACGGAACCAATGTCGGTGGTCCAGTGCAGGCTTTCGGCTTTGCCCCACGCAGGATGCAGGCCGCTATTGATGTGCGTGATTTGTTTCCAGTCGCCGATGGGGCCGGCCCAGACTTCGGGTGGCGCACTGAAGGCCTGGCGAACGGTGGCGGCAGTCTTGCCGTCGCGCGCGAGCGAAACACCGACGCCGAAGCCATTGGAGCCGAGGCGTTCGGCGCCAGTATAGAGCGTGGAGAGTTCGCTGGAATCGAGATTGACGGAGGCGACGCCGCTCTGGCCGTCAACAATTTCGCTGAAGAAGATGGAGTGCGAATCGGCGGACCACTGGAGCGAGCTGGCAGAGGCCTTCATTCCGGGAGTGACGTCGCGGGCGGCGGTGCTCGGCGAATTCGCGGGGATGGTGTAGATGTCGCCGCCGACGGAGCCTTCGTCGCTCATGAGACCGGCGATGAAGGCGATGGATTGGCCGTCGGGCGACCATTTCGGCGTGGCGATCTGCAAGCCGGATTGAAAGATAGGCTGCGGCGCGGCTTCGTGGACGGCGTCGAAGGTGTAGATTTTGGCGATCCACCAGTTGTCGTCGCCATTGCCGTGCGCGGCGGTGCCGACGATTTTCTGGCTGTCGGGCGACCAATCGTATTCGTAGACGTACATGTCGGCGGGAGAAATCTGGCGCAGGCTGGCGGAAGCGACGTCGACGAGGGCGAGGCGCTGCTCGTAGTTTTTCGTGCCGACGACGCCTTCATCGCGCGTTTCGGCTGCGAGCGGGCCGGCGGCGCGAGGCGCGTTTTCGATATAGAGAAAAGAGACGGTCTTGCCGTCGGGCGACCAGAGCGGACCGGAGACGTCGCCTTTCACGTGAGTGAGCTGACGGGGCGCGCCGGTGAAATCGGTGACATAAAGCTGCGATTGGCCGGCGTGAGCGGCGTCGGAGAAAAATGCGATGCTCTTGCTATCGGGCGACCAGACGACTTCGCCTTCCCGAGCGGCGGCGCCGGATGCGGCGGCGGTGATGCGCTGCGGAGCGGCGGCGGATTTCCAGTCGGCGACGTAGATGGCGGAATTCGGCGAAGGCGCGCCGTTTTTTCCGGAGAGCGATTCGACCCAGGCGACGCGGCGGCCGTCGGGAGAAATCACGGATTCAGAAATTTCGTGCACGCCAAAAAGAGTGCGAATGGCGCGGTCGACGGCGGGGGAAGGCTTGGGCGGTTCGTCGGATTGGGTGGCAAAGGCGGCGCAACTTGCCAGCGCTGTCAGGAAGAAAATCAGTGAGAGTTTCGCGAAACGGTTCATTTCAGGATCCTTTCGGTGACGAATCTGCCGCCATGCGAGCGAATACTGTGACATTGAGCGCGAATGGAGGCAAGTGGCGAGTGTGAGGAAACCGTGAAGGCGATGGACGAGAGATCAGGCGGTTGCGGAGGGTTTTTGCTTGGACCGGGCGATGCGAGCGGAGATGAGCCAATAGCACATATAGCCAGCCACGCTGACGCCCATGACAATCCAGAAAATTTCGACCTTGAGAGTGATGGCGAAGAAGACGACGGAGGCGGCGAATCCCCACATGAAGATTTCGCCGGCGAAGGCCTGGCCCCAACGCGGACGCGCGCCGCTGGAGGGGACGCGCGGGCGGAGCGACGGGAAAAAGCGCGGGACGGCGGCGCAGTAGGCGCGGAAGGATTCGCCCTGCGAAGCGGTGAGCGCGGCTTCTTCGCGGCCGATGAGACGATAGTAAAAAAAGGTGAGGCCGAAGGTCATTACAAACCAGCCGAGGCGGCTGGCGACGAGTCCGAAGCCGGCGGCGAGAAGGACGCCCCCGAGGTAGAGGGGATTGCGCATCCAGCGGAACGGGCCGTCGGCGACGAGAGCTTCGGAGTGAAGGGCGTGATCGTGAACGACGGTGCTATGGAGATATGCGGCGGCCCAGGTGCGAATCGCGGCGGCGAGCACGGCCAGCAGCGCGGCAAAGGCGAAAATAAGGCGCAGATCATGCGCGTCGGCGGGAGAGTCCAAATTGAAGCTGTGGCCCCAAAAGAATTTCGCGAGGGCGGCGGCGGAATTTTCGTGGTCAAAGCTGTAGCAACTGAATCCGAGCCAAAAAAGTCCGCCGATAAACCAAAAACGGTGGCGAAATTCGAATTCGGAGGCGCGAAACATGCTAGACGTGACCCGTGGTTCGCGGCCCGTGTCCCGTGAGGCGGCGAGCTTCGCCGCAGCGGATCATAAGGAGGCGCTCGGGGCGGGAGCGTTCATGGAGACGGGAGACGGATGCGGCTGGGGCTGCAATTCGGCGAGTTGGCGCCGACGCAACAAGATGAAAACAACGGCAACAGCGATTTCCACGGCCAAGGCAATTATCCATTCGGCCATTTGCGAGGACCAGAGCGAAGCGTTGAGCACGAAGAGCGGCGTGGGCAGGAGAATCGCCGTGAGCGCACGCTCGCCCCAATGCAACGGCGTGACGATCATGACCGCGCACACGTAATAGACGCCCAGGAGCAGCACGCCGAGAGCGAGCGGATGGCGGCCGCGGCGGAGATTCATCCACTGGAGGAAAAGCAGATCGATGGAGAGCCATACGAAGAAGAAAATCACGCGGTAAACTGCGACGGCGAGGCTCCATTCGAGTGACGGGTCGCGCTTCCAATCGATCACGCCGATCATCGCCGCGCCGACGACGAGCGCGCCGACGAAAATGTAGGGCACGGGCCACATGGACTCGAGGCCAACGGGCGCGGCCTCCGCGCTGTGCAGGCGCCGGCGCATCCGGACGCGATTGCGCAGCAGAAGGAAACCAAAAATGAAAAAAAGAGCGATATTTGCGGTCAGCAGAAGGGACTGTGCGGCCAGGGGTTGAATTGGCACGACGGTTAGTTGAGGAGATCGATTGACAAACGAAAAACTGGGCACGTCCCATCGAAAGAAAGCCAGCAAAATGAAATTTAGATAACAGAGAAACGCCATGGCCTGCCCAGTGGTGTAGAGCTCATAGTTTTCCGGGTCGCGCTTGATGTTCCGGACTGCGGCGGTGAGGAACCAAGTCAGCAACGTCAAATAAAGAATCGAAAGAACGAGCGCATGGTGAAGGGGGAGCCCGAAAAAGAGGTCGCGAAACGAAAACGGCGTCCTGTCCGATACGGTTGGCAGTTGAGATGCTAGGCTCCAAGAGTCGCGCGCAGCCAATTCGATTACAGAAAACGGGCCGACCGGCCCCAAAGACAACTGCAGAAAAGCTCCGGGTGATACGAACGAACTTTCGTAAACAATCGCGAGAAATGCCAAGATGGCCCAAGTGACGGTGCCGCGGCGCAGATACAGCGAAATCACCAGCGCCAGGGCGTCGAAAACAATGGCGCCGAGAATCAAAATCGTGTACGCGGCGAGCACAATCGTCCAATTGCTTCGCGCGTAGGCAGCGCCAATGATGGCGGCCGGGAGGAAACACAGAAAAATGAAATAGGCCATGAGAGGTGGGCCGAAAAGTTTTCCAAGCGTCAGCTCCCACGGGGAGAGGCGCGTGAGGCGCTGAGAATCAAAGGTATTCTGATCTTTTTCGCGCTGGACCGCGTGCAGACAGGCGATGCCGCCGCCGAACACGAGGACAATCGCCTGGATCCAGAGAGTCATTTTGAGCAGCTCTTGTCCGTCGTAGACGCCATTGAAACCAGTGCGATTGCCTTCCAGGATGAAATAGACCATGGCCACGGAAATTGCGGCGCAGATGCCACCGGCGATGAGGAGTTTGCGCGGGCGGAGCTGGATGCGCGCGTTGCGGACAATTTCCGGGTTGGAAAATAAGTTCATGGGCGAAAGTTCACATTACTTCCCCGCCGGAGAGGCGCGCGTAAATCTGCTCGAAGGATTCCGAGGAGCCTTCAACGGCGAAAACGGGAGAGCCGGCGAGGACCAAATCGCGCACCAGAGCAGCCAAATCGGCATCGCTGCCAGCAAAGAGGAATTCGGCGCTCGACGAGCCGTGAATCACGCTCGCGGACGGATGCGCGTCGGAGACGCCATCGCGCGCGGTGAGCCAAGCCAAGAGCTCGTCGCCGGCCGCGGCCACGCGAATGCGAATTCGCCGCTGGGCGGGCGAAGCCGCCTCCTGCATGACTTTCGCGAGCTTGCCCGCGTGCAAGAGATGGCCTTTTTCGAGGATGGCCACGGAACTGCAGATTTCCTCGAGGTCGGCGAGAACGTGCGAGCTGATGAGCACGGTCTTGCCGCGGCGATTTAGATTCTTCAGCAGGTCTTTCAGCTCGACGCGCGCTTTGGGATCGAGGCCGGAGGCGGGCTCGTCGAGCACGAGGACAGGCGGATCGTGCAGGACGGCGCGAGCGATGCCGAGGCGCTGTTTCATGCCGCGCGAAAGGCCTTGAATAAAGGCGTCGCGCTTGGTTTCGAGGCCGACCCAGGCGATCACTTCCGTGACCCGCGCGGGAATTTCGGCGGCGGGCATTTTATAGGCGTGCGCGAAATAGTCGAGATACTCCCAGACTTTCAGGTCGTCGTAGAGCGAGAAAAAATCGGCGAGATAGCCGAGGAATTGTTGGGCGTCTTCGGGACGGCGCTCGACGTCGATGCCGTTGACTTCGACGCTGCCGGATGTAGGAACGAGGAGACCGCAGATCATTTTGAGAGTGGTGGTTTTGCCGGCGCCGTTGGGACCGACGAAGCCGAAAATTTCGCCGTCGCCGATGGTGAGATTGAGGCGGTCGGCGGCGACGACGGCCGCAGGCTTTCCCTTCACCGGCGGAAGGTCATATTCCTTGGTTAAGTTTTCGAGGCGAACCATGTTTAGCTTTCGTAAATACGAGTTGCGCGGATTGTGAAGCGCGCGGACCCGTAAGTCAATACGCAAGATGTGCGTAAAAAGTTTCTTTCGGCCGGACAAGACGAAACGAGGCGGAAACCGGGGAACTCGCAAGAACAGGAATACATCGCGCGCAAGGCGTGCGCGAAAAGGAAAACTTTATAAGAGCACGTTTATGTCGGGGCTGAAGCCTGCCTGCGGCGCGCGGGCGGAGGGCAAGCGGGCGCTTTCACTTCTTGTACTGAGGAGGATCTGGTATGCGGAATTTCCAGGCCATGCTGTGCTGCCATTGCTTCGCGAGTTCCTTGGGTTCCATCCGACGCAGGATTTTCCCGCTTGGCACGGCGATTTCGTATCCGAGCACCTGGCACATGATTCCTCCCCACAGTGTGTCGCAAGGGACTTCCGCCATAACGACCATCTCCGACGAACCATGAATCCAATCCAAGCCCACCACGCTCAGATAGGAAGGGTCAGCTTCCATTTGAGCGCACTGAGTTTCGGTGAGGAGTGTGGCTTTGCACGGCGGGAAACTGCGCGCCATGTCGCGCTGAGCTTCCTGCGTGATGTGATCCGGGCCGAGGTTTGGCTCGTCGAGGCAGTGGATATCGACAGTCTCATCCACATAACTGTTGTAACTGCTGTTCCTGAAGAAGCACTTCGAGTCGGACGACCAAACGATCTCTTCCTCTACGGCCTCGTCGAGCGACGGTACCGCGCCGACATATTTTCCAAGCGTGGTTACTTTCAGCGAAGCGAGGTACAAATCACTTGGGTAACTCGTGGTTTCTGGGTAGGTCACTTCGACTACGCTCTTGCCGTCTGGAGACGCGATGCGAAGTGAATGGCAAGACTTGAACAGTGAGCAGTCGAAGAAGAAAGTTGTGCCTTTCCTGGACCATCTCGGCGCGTTCGGGGGGAAGCCGACGGTGAGGCAGGCTTTGTCGGATTGAGAGGCATCGCAAGGAGTAGGAGCAAGACTGCGGCCCAGGTCATAATGAATCAAAGTTTATGCCGACGCCGCGAGGGTGGCAAGAACAGAGGGAATCATGGGGATAAGGCGAAAAGGGCGCTTGAGGGAAAGGCACGGCGGGAATATGCTGCGCAGGCGGGAATGTAATTCCAAGCGAGGCGAAAATGGAAAAGGGGACGCGGCGGGAGACGAATTAATCATGAACAACAGCCGGCGCGAATTCTTTGCGGGTATGGGCGGAGTCGCGGCATTCGCGACGCTCCGGGATAGCAGCTCCGAGGCATTGTTCCAGAGTCCGGAGCGTTTTCACGTTCCTTCTCCCGTTCCTTCCCCCTTCCCTTCTCCTACGGCTGATCTTCCTGCCAAGAGCGATTTTGCGATTCCGGAAGGCGTCACATACATCAACAGCGCGTTCATTCATCCGATGCCAATTGCGGCGGCGCAAGCTCTTCGAGAGTATGCGGACGTCAGGTCGGAGCCCGGGATCACGTCAAAGCTGCACAACGTGGACGTTAAAGCGGAGTTCGCCGCGATGATCAACGCGAAGCCTTCCGAGATCAGTTTTGTTCCCAACACGAGCACAGGAGAAAATCTGGTCGTGAATGGATTAGGAATTCCGCATACCGACGGCAACGTGGTGACCGACGCGCTGCACTTCGAAGGGGCGCTGCTGCACCTGGGAGAATTGCAGAAGCGCAATGGGCTGGATCTGCGAATCGTGCCGATGCGCGACTGGCGAATCGATTTGCGCGACATGGAGCGGGTGGTCGACAAGAAAACAAAATTAATCGAAATATCGCTCGTGGCGATGCCCAATGGTTTTCAGCACGACTTAAAGGCGGTCTGTGATGTCGCTCACGCGCATGGCGCGTTGGTTTACGCGGACATCGCCCAGGCGGCGGGCAATATGCCCATCGACGTGCGGGAGAGCGATGTGGATTTCTGCGCGTGCTCGAGCTTCAAGTGGCTGATGGGCGATTTCGGGCTTGGCTTTCTGTTCGTGAAGGAAGCGCTTCTCGATCGAATGAGCGCATGTCCACAGTATGGCTATTCCGAAGCGCGGGCGCTCGATTCACATTTCATGCCGGGCGATCCTGCCGCCGATACGCCATACACATGGGAGCTTAAAGCGGATGCGAGCGGGCACTTTGAAGTTGCGACGCCTGCGATTGGCGTGATGTTTGCGCTCGGCCAATCGCTGCCGTACATCCGGAGACTTGGCGTCGAAAACATTCAGGCGTACCAGCAGCCAATGATCAAGAAGCTGCAACAGGAAATGCCACGACTCGGGTTCGAACCACTGACGCCCGCGGAGTGCACTTCGCCGGTGGTTGCGTTTGCGGTGAAAGATTACCAGAGCGTTTCAGAGCGCCTGCAACACGGAAACATTAACGTCAGATTGGCGCGGAACTATATAAAAGTGTCGCCATCGGTGTTCAATGATATGAACGACATCAATAAGCTGCTGGAAGCACTGGCCTGAGAGGTTCGGAACGGAAAAACGCCATGGGCGAAGCCGCGAAAAAGCTCCGGCCCATGGAATGAGATTTTATGCGAGGCGAAAATGGAAAAGTGGACGCGACGGAAATTTTTTCTCAGCGCGCTGACGGGCGGAATCGCCGCGACGGCGACGAATGTTCTGGGAGCGATCCGGCCGAATTGCGGACCGCGCGTTGACGAAGATTTGACGCAGCCGCGGGCGCTGCAAACTGCTCCGACGGCGGGCAGGCCCGCCACGGCGGGCAAGCGACCGTGCATTATTTCGGCGCACAACGGGCTGCATCATCTGGATGCGGGAATGCAGGTGCTGCGCACGACCGGCGACACGATGGACGCGGTGCTGGCGGTGGTGACTCCAGTCGAGGACGATCCGAACGACAATACGGTTGGCTACGGTGGATTGCCGAATGAGGACGGCGTGGTGCAGCTCGATGCGTGCGTGATGCACGGACCGACGCGGCGATGCGGCGCCGTCGGCGCGATCGAGAAAATCAAGAATCCGGCAAAAGTCGCGCGCGTGATCATGGAACGAACGAATCACACGTTCATCGTGGGCCGGGGCGCGACGCAATTCGCGATCGACCAGGGATTCGAGCCGATGAATCTGCTGACGGACAAATCGCGGATTGCGTGGCTGGCGTGGAAAGCGCAAAGCTCAAAGGATTGGCGGCCGGGGCTCGACGCGCCCGATTTCAATAAACAGATCGCCGAACTGCTGGACACGCCGGAGCGGCAGTCGTGGGCGCCGTGGATCAAGGAAGTGGTGGCGCATCCGCCGACGGGGACAATTAATTGTTTGGCGGTGAATGAAAAAGGCGAAATGTCGGGCGTGACGACGACTTCGGGGCTGGCGTGGAAAATTTCGGGGCGCTGCGGGGATTCACCCATCATCGGAGCGGGACTGTTTGTAGATCAGGAGGTGGGCGGGGCGGGATCGACGGGGCGCGGCGAAGAGAATATCAAGATCGCCGGAGGACATACGGTGGTGGAAATGATGCGGCGGGGAATGTCGCCGACGGATGCGTGCCTGGAGGCGCTGCATCGCGTCGTGCACAACTACGATTTCGATAAATCGCGGCTGAAGATGTTCGATTTGCAGTTTTATGCGATGAATAAAGATGGAGTGCACGGCGCGGCCACGCTGTGGTCGGATCGCGAGGATGGGCATGGGATCAGCTACGCGGTGCACGACGGCACGGAGGCGCGGGAAGTGCCGTTCACGCCACTGTTCGAGGGGGGTGGCGGCGATTACTAGGAGAATTTGTCGTATGCGTGGAGGTGAGTTGCCGAACCGGCGGAAGCGATTCCCTTTCGCTGGTTTTTGATATGGATCGGGCCAACGTTGTCATTATCGGCGGCGGCGTGGTGGGATGCGCCATCGCGCGCGCCGCTTCCGCAAAATGGAAGGACGTTTTTCTGCTCGAACAGATGCCGAAGCTGGGCATGGGCGCGAGTTCGCGCAACAGCGGCGTGATTCATTCGGGGCTTTACTACACGCCGGGGTCGCTGAAGGCCAAGCTGTGCGTGCGCGGAAACGGGCTGACGTACGAATTCTGCGCGGCGCACGGCGTGGCGCATCGCAATACGGGAAAACTCGTAGTCGCCACTTCGCACGAACAGGAAGTGACGCTCGCGGAATTGATCGAGCGCGGGCGGGCGAACGGCGTCGAGGGATTGCGCATCGTGGACGCCGCAGCGGTTCGCGCGCGCGAGCCGCATATTGCGGCGACGGCAGCGATCGAAGTGCCATCGACGGGGATTGTCTCGAGCGAAGAGCTGGTGAAAGCCTACGCGCGGATCGCGACGGAGCAGGGCGCGGACATTGTGCTGCATGCGAAAGTGGAGAAGCTCGAAGCGGCCGGCGGCATCGTGCGCGTAAAAAGCTCGGCGGGAGAAATTGAGGCGCGGTGCCTAGTGAACAGCGCGGGATTATTCGCAGATGAGATTGCGGGGCTGCTCGGGTCGGAGATGGCGAAACACAAAATCTATCCGGTGCGCGGGGAATATTGCGAAATTGTGCGCGGGCGGACGGACCTGGTGCGCGGGCTGGTCTATCCGCTGCCGCATCCTGAAGGACTGAGCCTGGGCGTGCATTTGACGAAAACGCTTTGGGGCGGCGTGCTGGTGGGGCCGACGGCGCATTACATCGCGGACAAAAACGACTACGAAAGCAACCGGCCGCCGGTGGAGGATTTCGTGCGCATGGCGCAGCCGATGCTGCCGGAGATCCGCGCGGAAGATTTGGTCCCGGCATATACGGGAATCCGGGCGAAGCTCGCGCCGCCGGGAAGCCATCACCCGTCGGATTTCATTATTGAGCGCGACAAGCAGTTTCCGAACGTTGTGCAACTGATTGGAATGGAGTCGCCGGCGCTGACTTCGGCGGGAGCGATCGCGGAAACCGTGATGGGGATGGTGGGCGAGATTTTGAATTGAGCGCGTCGAAAGACGGACAGAACGCGGAGAAAGTTCTCGTTACGCCGATGCCAAGCGTGAGGCTGCGCTTTCGTAACGTAACGTTACGTTCTCGGGTGCGGCTAGCACACCGAAGTCTGCCCCGCCTGCACCATCGTGCGTGAACTCCCCAGCATGTCCTCTTCATAGTAATAGATATTCCCGCTGGAAACGGCGCGCATGGCTACGCGCTTCCCGCCGAAGAACACGTATTCGTTGGTGATGGTCCCACTGGTATTTGACTCGTCCAGGATTTCCGTCCCCGCGCCGCCTGTACTGAGCGAAGCCGAAGTGTACCAGTAAATCTTCCCGCCCGCCCCGGCGGGCAGGCTCGATTTCTCCACTCTGTTCTGGTGAAAATTCTGAAGGAGCGATTATGGAGCAGCTACAGTTTTTATGCGGGACACGGCGATGGATCGCTGAGCGTTAACTCGGCGAAATGCGAGCAAGCGGCAGGCACGTCAAAAACCGCACCCTTAAACATCAAAGGGTGCGCCACCCACTTGCCAAAATCCTCCGAACGTATCGCTTAGCGTGCGCCACCCGCCGAATCGATGCCAACGCTCAAAGCGCCTTTGCCGAGAGCGCCTGTGACGCATGAATTCTTGTACCAGGGGGTCTGCGATTGCGGCGAAAGAGGCCATTGGCAGTAGACGCTCATCATCAACTGCTTTTTTGCTGGTCTCGATTCCGAACGCCTTTGCTAAACGCAAATATCCAGAGGAAAAAGCCGCCCAGTGATACGACCCACAGCCACCCCAAGCCATTTGACGCCAGACGAGATTCAATCGCCGGATCGTACAAATATGCCGTGGCCGCCAAAAGTACAAATCCCGTTCCCACCATGCCGGGTTTAGTTCTCAATACCGAGCGGCATCCAACGCCGAAGAGCACCGCCACATAGAGCCCTAGTATGAGCCACCAGAAAACCATGTGGTACTCTTTCATCATGGGTCGCGCAAAATCTAGCAGCAAAAAGTAGCCTGAAGCCGCGACTAATCCCCCAAGCCCGGAGTATAGAGTTTCTCGCATCGTTTTGTCCTATTGCGGCGGTCCAGGTGGTTGTTCCATGCAGGCAGCCACCTTACCCATAAAGCTGTTTTGAATGTTCTGGATTGTTTGAGAGTCTGCGTAGGCATTCTGCCCAGCGCCAATCATGGCACCTACCAGTGCTGCGGTTCCGATTGCCCAGGGATTCTCTGTTTTCAGGAAACGACCCAGACCGCCAGCAGCTCCAAATGCTGCACCGATGGCGACCCTCCCAAGCAGCTTGACTCCTGCGTATCCAGCGAAGGTTTGCAGTTGGCTTTGCACGGCAGCGTTAGCACTGGCCATGCACTTCTGTGCCTGAGGAGAGATTGGTGTCGGTGTTTGCGGCGAGCCGGAGCCGCCGCCGAAGCAGTCGCCGCCCCCGCAGGGGTCTCCGCTACCGGGACCACCTGTACCGGTCGGTAAACTGAAAATATAAAGAGCAGTACAACTCTGCCAGTAGGGCACCTCCCCTGTGCAATTCTGGATAGAGCCAAACCCACCACCGCCGCCCCCGCTTCCATCTCCACCGCCGCACGGCACGACTGCCCCGTCTAGGTCGCAATTAGACCCTCCCGTGGGAGGACCACAATTGCCGTAATTCGGGACTCCGTCCCCTTGGTGACCGGCCACAAGGCAGCCGTGATTAGGCATCAGGCCAAGAGGATCAATGGAAACGAGGGGATTGTTCATCACGTACGCATAGCGGTTCCAGGATTGAGGATTCGCGGGATTCGCCACAGCGGTTCCCGCCGGGTCGGGCGAGGGCCAGCGGCCGTAGATTTCGTATTCGCGGAATTGCGCGTCGTACAGATTCGTCGTCGTGTCCTGATTGTTCCCCGCAAAGGACACGTTGGTTATGCCCGTAGTCCCGGCGGCTGCGTATTGCTCTCCGAACGGCGCATACGCCAAGTCGTTGTACATTGTGCGGCTCGGCGTTGACGAGAAGCGCGAGCTGCCGAGCCAGTCGGGATGGCGGTAATACTGCAACCCGCTTGCGTTGTACACCGCCGTCGCGCCGCCCGGCAACGGCGCAAAGGCCTTGACCAGTGCCGAAGTGCCATTCATCAACGCCAACTTGTTCCCGAGCGCGTCATAAACGATTTGTACGTGTCCTGAATTGCCGTTGGCATCTGGAGATGTAGTTTGATTAACCGCAGCTGCTTCATGAACTGGATGGTTGTTCTGCTGTTGGGCCTGCTGGGTTGTGGACTTCTTCGTGCCGTCGCCTGTGTTGCCCTCGCCCGGAGGAGGAGGAGGAGAGTGCTGCTGCTCTTCGTTGCACACGACGTAGCGCCTGCCACGGGCGTGCAGGTGCCGCCATCATGCCCCTCGAGGTCCGCAAAGGTCTCCGGGTTGTCGCTGACCATCGCGTAGAGGTTCAGCGTCTGCGGATTCGTCAGATTCGCATACGGCACCGGCGCGGGCACTGCGCTCCAGTCGGCCGACAGCCATCTTCCTAACCGCGACGTGTAGTACCGCGCGCCAAAGTCGTCGTTGCCCGTCTCCGTGTCCCGCTCTTTGCCTTCGAATTTGTAGTTCTGCGTGCAGGTGTTGGTGATGTCCCGCTCGCCTCCAAACGGGTAGAAGTCCGCGTTCCTTCGACTGCGCTCAGGATAAACTCCGCACACCGCTGTCTGCCCCGCCTGCACCATCGTCCGCGAACTCCCCAGCATGTCCTCTTCATAATAATAGATATTCCCGCTGGAAACCACGCGCATGGCCACGCGCCGCCGTAGCGAGCGCGAGCAGCAACAGGAAAAGCCATTTGAATTTCACTCGTCCTGCCTTCCCGGCGAGGAAGTGCTTCTTCCGCGCGCGTAATGCAGTTCCCGTGAGACGGGCATTCTATTACATCTCCCTAAAAGGAAAAGCGACAGCGAAGGCGCAGCGAGTTGTGATTTGGCGGGATGACGCCTAGTGGACGAGTGTGGAGACGAAGACGAGCTGGACGCCGCGGGATTTGAGCTGCGGCAATTCCTCGGCGAGGGCGGCGAGCGTGACGGGATGGGGATGGCCGATGGCGATGGCCGAACCTTGCTTTTGCGCGTCGCGAACGGCGAGATCGAGCTGCGCAAGAATCGCGGCGCGCGTTTCGACGTCGTCGAGGAATACATTGCGCGAGGCCGCGTGCACGCCAGCCTGTTCGGCCGAATCGTAGGCGACGGTGGCGATGGTGGTGCGGCTGTCTATGAAAAATAAATTGCGCGCGCGAAGATCTTGCATCAATTCGGCCATCAGGCGAGGATCGGCGGTGGCGCGCGAGCCTTCATGATTATTCACGCCGATAGCATGCGGAACATTCGCGAGCATTGACGCAAGGATGCCGCCGACCTGGCTCTGATTCATTCCCCCGCGCAATTCTACGGCTTCCGGCCTCGCGGAGCTGCCTTCAAATTCCATCGGCAGATGCAGCATGACCTGATCGCCGCGGCGGAAGGCCTCATCGGCGATTTCAGCGGAGTGCGCCTGGTCGGGGAGGATCGAAAGCGTGAGCGGATAGGGCAGCTTCAACAGCGTTTGGGCCGCGGAAGCGTCGGCGCCAATGTCGTCGATGATGATGGCGAGGCGCGGGCCATTTCCTTCAGCAGCTTGCTGATTTGGATTTTCGCCGCCGGGCGCCGCGATGCGAATGGATTCGATACGAACGCCGCGGAGAAGCAAATCGAAGCGGACGGCGTTCGCCGAATGCGCGTAGGAGGCGCGCGTCAGGCGATGATGTTCGGCGGCGCGTTCGAGGGCATGTTCGACCGCGGATAAATTCGAAGCGTCCGCGAGGCGGATGAAGATGTCGTCGGCGATGTGCAGCGAGCCGCCGCCGGGGAGGGGCTGGGTTTCCGGGCGAATGGCGATTTGCACGCCGCGGCCGGCAGCTTTTTGAGCGACGGAGGTAAGGTCGCTGGTGATGGCGTTGATTTCGGATGAGGAGGGAGGCTTTTTTCCGCAACCCGCGGCGAGGAAAATCAGTAAGCAAAGAGAAGTGAGCGCGGAGACGCGGCGAAAAAATCCGCGAAAGCGAAGATTAACTTCCCGACGCGAAGCCGCCACGTGAAAAATCAGGCGGCTTTCTGGACGGGCGGCGTCTGAAGAATTTCGATGGCCTTCTTCACGACGGGATCATCGGCCGAAGGAAGCTGGCCGGGAGCGGGAGGAGCCAACTGGTTCTGGTTGAGCTGCGCGACGCTCTGGAGCTCCTCGGGCGTGACAGGCACGGTGGGGGTGACGCCTTCCTTGGGAATCGATTTGCCGCCGGGGGTGAAATAATTCGCGACGGTCAAAATGATGGCCGCGCCGTCGTCGAGGGTGATGATCTTCTGCTGCGACGCGGTGCCGAATGTCTGCTCACCGATGGACGCGCCGCGATGATTATCGGCGATGGCGGAGGCGAGAACTTCCGCCGGGCCGGCGGTACCGTTGGAAATCAGAACCGTCATCGGTTCCTTCCAGACGGTCTTCGATGCGTCGGCGGAAAAAGTTTGCGCGGCGACGGTCTGGCCCTTCAGAGTGGTGATGGTGCCCGAAGAGAGGAACAGCTTTGCCGTGTCGATGCCCTCATCCATAGGGCCCGTGGCGCAATCGCGCAGATCGAGGATCAATTTCTTGGCGCCCTGGCGCTGAAATTCCTGCAATTTGTCGCGAATCTGCTTCGTTGTGCCGGGTTCAAATGAGGGAACGCGCAAATAAGCGATATCGTTGTTCTGCAACGTTTCCTGAAGGAGATGCGGAGGCTGGAGCTTGGCATAGGTCATAGTGACGTCGAAAGGCACCTGCGCGCCGCGGCGAATCACTTCCGCTTTCACGGTCTGGCCCGGATCGCCGGTCAAAAGCACTTCGGCCTGGCCAATGGACATCTGCGTGGTGGAAAATCCAGCGATGGTTTCGAGCAGGTCGCCATCGCGAAGGCCAGCCTTCTGTGCCGGACTATCGGGGAGGACGGAAACGACGACAACGTAACCGAAGCGCTTGGAGAGAAAAATTCCGACCTGGCCGCGGGATTTGTCGTCCACTTTCGATTTGTAGTCGGCATATTCCAGAGGGCTCAAATAGCTGGATTGCGGATCGAGAGAATCGAGGAGCCCATGCAGAGCGCCGACCGTGACCTTGTGAATGTCGGGCGTGTCGACATAATCGTCCTGAATGTGCTGGAGAACCTCGGTATAGACGGTGAGAGAGACGTACGATTTGTCGCCACCGGTGTTGCCCTTGACGTAGCCCACGGCGACATAGGCAAAAATCAGCACCGAGAGGACAATTACGACTTTCTTCCAAAATGAGCTCATTTTCTCTTCCCTGCTCTCTCGCGCTGTGGGCGCCTGGGCGAGCCCCGAAAATCGGCCCGCTAAATGCTGAATGCGATTATAGCATCTCCCGGGCGCAATTCTCAGCCGCCGTGATGCTGGCCGGGCTTCGAATGCTTCGATGCCTGCGGATGGCGCGCGGATGGCTGGGCGTAGGATTTGGATTTCAGCAAGCCGGTACGGCGAGTGTTGCGTTTGCCGAGTTTTTGATTTACGAAGCCGCGTTTCATGGGAGAGCCTCCCCGAGTACAGAGATTGTAGCGCGGATTGCGCAAGACGGAAGGGATGTAAACGCGCTGTAACAATATGCGGGCAGGATTTCCGACGAAGAGAATTTGGCAAGGGCAGTGAGGAAAAGTTGTGACAAAATGGCGTCCATTTTGAGGGACTGAGGAGGAGACATGAGCGGCCGGCGCGGAATCGGGGTTGTGGTGCTTGCGGTGTGCGTGATTTTGGCGATTTATTTTGGGATGCAGTATCACACAGGGCCGGCGCGGGAAGCGGCTTCCGTGGTCCAGCAGCCGGCGCTGCCCGCGCTGGAAGCTCGCGCCGTGCTGCCGACGGGAATGACGATCACGCCGATGGCCGCGCAAGGATCGTTTTTCGTGCCGCTCAATCCGGGACTGGCGGATTTTCCTGATTACGTGGCGGGGCAGCCGGTGACGACAGCGATGTCGCCGGATAGCGCGACGTTGCTGGTGCTGACGAGCGGGTACAACCGGCTGAATAACGCGGCGGGGCACGCAATCAAAAAGGATTCGAACGAATATGTTTTCGTGTTCGATGTGTCGCAGGGCAAGCCGCGACAAACGCAAGTGCTCGATGTGCCGGACACGTTTGACGGCATCGCGTGGAATCCGAACGGCACGGAATTTTATGTGTCGGGCGGCGTGGACGACGACGTGCATGTTTTTGCGAAGTCGAACGGAGAATGGGCCGAAGCGGGGCCGGCGATTGCGCTGGGGCATAAGCATGGATTGGGAATTGACGTCAAGCCGGAGGCCGCGGGGCTGGCGGTGACAGGAGACGGAAAACAAATCATCGTGGCGAATTTCGAGAACGATTCGGTGAGCGTGATTGACGTCGCGGCGCGGAAGAAGACGGCGGAATTGGATTTGCGGCCGGGAAAAGGAGTGGCGGGCGGGGAGTTCCCGTTTTGGGTGGTGACGAAGGGAAGTGATGAGGCGTATGTGTCGAGTCCGCGAGACAGGCAGATTGTGGTGCTGGATGTTTCGGGTGCGCCGAAGGTGACGGGGCGAATTGTGGTGCCGGGAGAACCGGGGAAGATGATTTTGGATCGTGAGCAGAAGTATCTGTATGCGGCGCTGCCCAGCGATGACATGGCTGCTGTGATCCCTGCGAATGAGAATACAGTGCTCGGCACAATTAGCACGACGGCGCCTCGATCGATTTTCTCAAATCCGCAGAAATTGATGGGAAGCAATCCAAATAGTCTGGCGCTATCACCGGACGAAAAGGAGCTTTATGTAACAAACGGTGGGTCGAATTCGATTGCCGTGGTTGAAAATGTCCCGTCAACATGGAAGCCGATGTCTGACATCAATGGACAAGTCGGTCATATTAATGTCGGTGCCGTGATTGGACTGATTCCGACGGGGTGGTATCCGAGTTCGGTGAGCGTGAGCGCGGATGGGAAGATGCTGTACGTGCTGGACACGAAGAGCGTGCCGGGGCCGAATCCGGGCGGATGCCGAAACACGACGTCGATCGCGCGCGGGGCGCTTGACGGATGCGAAGGGCAGAATCAATACATTCTGCAACTGAACAAAGGCGGATTCGAAGTGATTCCAACGCCGGGAGCGGATGAATTGACGCCGCTGACGAAGCAGGTGGCGGAGAACGATCATTACGTGACGGATTCGCAGCGCGCGGCCAACGAGAAAACAATGGCGTTTCTGCGGCAGCACATCAAGCACGTGATTTACATCATCAAGGAGAATCGCACGTACGATCAGGTGCTGGGGGATTTGCCGGAAGGCAACGGCGATCCGAAGCTGGCAGTTCTGGGCAAGCCGCTGAGCCCGAACCATCACCGGATCGCACAGCAGTTCGTGGACCTGGATAATTTCGATTGCAGCGGAGACGTGAGCGGGGAGGGTTGGAACTGGTCGACGGCGGCGCGAGCGACGGATGTGGTGGAAAACACGTACCCGGTGCAGTACGCGGACCGCGGGCTGACGTATGACTTTGAAGGCGAAAATCGCAACATCAACGTGGGCATTGCGTCGCCGAGCGCGCGGCGGAAGGACAATCCCGCGACGCCGGACGATGACGATCTGCTGCCGGGGACGAATGACGTGGACGCACCAGACGGGCCGGGGGGCGACGCCGGAACCGGATATTTGTGGGATGCCGCGCTGCGAGCAAAACTTTCGCTGCGAAATTATGGATTTTTTCTCGAAGGGGACCGCTACTCAGGAAAGCCAGGGGCGCCGGGGCTGATTCCGGTGATTCGCGAACCCTACAAAACGAAGACGCGAGTGGCGTTTCCGGATAAAGCGGCGCTGATGAATGTGACCGATCCGTATTTTCGCGGATTTGATTTGAAGCTGCCGGACTACTGGCGTTTCACGGAGTGGAACCGCGAATTTCAGGGATACGTGGCGAGCGGGAAGATGCCGAATCTGGAGCTGGTGCGGCTGATGCGGGATCACTTTGGCGATTTTGCGGACGCGATCGACGGAACGGGCACGGTGGAAGCGGAAATGGGAGATGACGACTATGCGATCGGGAAACTGATCGAGCAGGTGGCGCACAGCCCGTTTGCCGATAGCACGGTGATTTTCATCGTCGAAGATGACGCGCAGAACGGAGAGGATCACGTGGACGCGCATCGCAGCGTGGCGCTGATTGCCGGGGCGTACGTGAAACAGGGCGGAGTGGTGTCGACGCACTACACGACGGTGAACATGCTGCGGACGATCGAGGACATTCTGGGCATGGGGCCGATGGGAATCAACGACAACGTGCTGGAGCCGATGGCGGATGTGTTCACGACAGAAGCGAAGCCGTGGACGTACACGGCGGTGGTGCCGGAGATTTTGCGGAGCACACAGTTGCCCGTGAGCACAGCGGCGGCGGGCGCGGCGTCTTCGGCAAAAGACGCGGCGTATGCGAAGCCGCGGCACGATGCGGCGTATTGGGCGGCGAAGACGAAGGGAATGGATTTCAGCGTGGAGGATCGCGTGAATCCGGCGAAATTCAATCGGATCGTGTGGTACGGGCTGATGGGCGACGACGTGCCGTATCCGACGGAGCGGGACGGGCGGGATTTGAGAGAGAACCGCAGGGAGTTGCTGAAGGAAGATTCGGGTGGCGGACGGTGACGACGCGTTTCGACTACATCGCGCGGATGAAACGCGCGAAAGGAAAAAATCTCAAACCAGCGCTTTATTTATATTGAAGCTGAAAGCTGCGACGGTCTAAGGCGTCTTTTTTGTCGGGGCGGGATTCTTCGCCCTTCAGGCTCAGAATGACAAGGAAACCGCGAATGCCGCAGAACTTCGCAAAATCGCGAAGCTCTGCGCTACCAAGCTGTAAGGCGGTAGCGAATCCACCGGGTTGAGTGTATCCTCCTGACCAGAACGATGGGACTCCCGCCGGACGCCAAGCGATACTTTGCGGAAAAACACTTAGAGGAAGCTTATAAGCACCTAGGTGCCGTTGAAGAAAATCTCTCTAAGGACGCCCAAGAGGACAAACGTGCCTTTGAAAAGTTCTATTACAATCTCGCCCTGTTCTCAGGAGGCACCATCGCGTTGAGCATCACCTACTTGGGGTACCTGAAAACGCTTGGCAGACCACTGTCTCACCAGCATTTGCTTCCGACTGCTTGGATTGCATTGTTCGTCTCTTTGCTATCGTCTCTGGTATACAATTTCACCAACCTCTATTACTCGCATCACTTCCGTCAGCGCGAGCTCTTCGAAGCAAAGAAGCGCAAGTTCCAGACAGAAATAGATGAGATTTCGAACATGGAAGTCGTAAATATTCGCACCGTAGAGGAGCTTGCGGCATACCAAGATCCGCGGCGGGAGGCAGTACGCGCTTGTGAAGACCACGCCAAGCAGCATGGCAGGAAAGAGCATCGCTACATAAGTATCTGGCGCTGGGCGGGCAGGATCGCATGGCTCGGTTTTGCCTGTGGCATCGGGATGCTTCTAGCGTTCGCCATCTCAAACACGTGGATTGCGGGCAAATTTTGCGAGATTCAGGAGTAAGGACGATGAACCGAAGACGAATCGCGGCGGCGTTGTGCGTGGCGGCGGGAGCGGCGGTGATCGGATTTGCGTGGCATCGCATCGACGCGGTGCGCGCGCAGAGCGCGACGATTGACGTGAGCGCGTTATACACCAAGCAGGACGCGATGATTCCGATGCGCGACGGAGTGCGCCTGCACACGGAAATTTATGCGCCGAAGAATGCCGCCGGGGCGCTGCCGTTTCTGATCACGCGCACGCCATACGGGACAGGGGACGACAAGAACGGGTACAGCAGCCTATTCAATATCTATCAGGAGATGATTCCGGAAGGCTACATTTTCGTGATGCAGGACATTCGCGGACGATACGGGTCGGAGGGGAAATTCGTGATGCAGAGGCCGCCGCGCGACCGGAAGGATTCGAAGTCGATCGACGAAGGAACGGACACCTACGACACAATCGACTGGCTGCTGAAAAATGTGCCGAACAACAACGGGCGCGCGGGACTGCTGGGGATTTCCTATGGCGGATGGCTGACAGCGATGGCGCTGCTGGAGCCGCATCCGGCGCTGAAGGCCGTGTCGGAGCAGGCTTCGCCGGCGGATATGTTTCTGGGCGACGATTTTCACCACAACGGCGCGTTCCGGCTGAGCTATGGGTTCGAATACGCGGCCATGATGGAAACGGGGAAGACGAATTTTACTTTCCAGTTCGACAAATACGACACGTACGAATGGTATCTGGCGCTGGGGCCGCTGGAGAATGTGGACAAGAATTATCTGCACGGAGAACTGCCGACGTGGGAGGACTTCGTCAATCATCCGAATTACGACAGCTTCTGGCAGAAGCAGGCGTTCTACGATTATTTGAAGGACATGCACTTGAGCGTGCCGGATTTGAACGTGGCGGGCTGGTGGGATCAGGAGGATTTTTACGGGCCGGTGAAGATTTACGAGACGCTCGAAAAAAATGACACGAACCATTTTAATTACTTGGTTGTTGGGCCGTGGAATCATGGCGGGTGGGCCCGCAGCGACGGCGACAGCCTGGGACGAATCCAGTTCGGCGAGCCGACGAGCAAGGATTTTCGCGCGGACGTGCAGGCGCCGTGGTTTGCGTACTGGCTGAAAGACAAGGGCGAACTGCCATTCAAGAAAGTGCGGACGTTTGAGACGGGTGCGAACAAGTGGGTAGATTACGACGCGTGGCCGCCGACGGCGAACGTGACGGAGAAGAAACTTTACTTTGGCGCGGATGGGAAACTTTCGTTCGACGCGCCGCAGGAAACCAGCGCCGATGCTTTCGACAGTTATATTTCCGATCCGGCGCATCCAGTTCCCTACCGGCACCGACCGATCGAGGAGACGTACGGGCCGGGAAGCCACTGGTATACGTGGCTGGTGGAGGATCAGCGATTCGTGGATTCGCGTCCGGACACGGTGAATTGGTCGACGGGGCCGCTGGACAGCGACGTGTGCGTGGCGGGAGACATTGTGGCGCATTTGTTTGCGTCGACGACAGGGAGCGACAGCGATTGGATTGCGAAGCTGATCGACGTGTATCCGGAAAAGTATGAGGCGGAGCCGTTGATGGGCGGATACGAGCTGATGGTCGCGGACGAAGTGTTTCGCGGGCGGTTCCGCGAAAGTTTCGAGAAGCCCGAGGCCATCGTGCCGAATCAAGTGACGCCGTACACGATCGATTTGCACACGAACAGCCATTGTTTTTTGAAGGGGCACCGGATCATGGTGCAGGTGCAGAGCACGTGGTTCCCGATCATCGATCGCAACCCGCAGAAATTTGTGGCGAACATTTTCCAGGCGAAAGAGAGCGATTACATCAAGACGACGCAGCGGATTTACCGGTCGAAGAAGTATCCATCGAACGTGCAGATACCGGTGGTGAGCCATTGATCCTGCATGTGGTCGCGTGTGGTCGCGTGTTCTCAAGCATACACGACAAAAGCAGATCCCTCGGCGGATGCTCGTCGCATCCTCGCTCGGGATGACAGACTTGTCTTGGTAACGCGAGAGGGAGGCGAACATGGACGGACGGGTGGACGCAAACATGGTGACGACGGCATTTGAGCTTCCGGGATACCGCATCGTGCGGTCGGTGGGGCTGGTGCGGGGGATCATTGTGCGTTCGCGCAGCATTTTCGGGAACATTGGCGCGTCGCTGCAGACGATTGTCGGCGGAAACATCACGCTGTTCACGGACATGTGCGAGCAGACGCGCGAGGAATCGCTGGAGCTGCTGATGGAGCACGCGGCGTCGCGCGGCGGAAATGCGATTATCGGCGTGCGCTACGACGCGAACGAGATCATGCAAGGCGTGACGGAAGTGCTGGCGTATGGGACGGCGGTGGTGGCGGAACGGGCGACGTAGGCGAGATCCTCTCCCGGAAGAATGGCGGGCCAACGCACATGCCGCTCTACGCGGCATTCGTTCCTGTTTTACTGGTTAGCGGCCCACCATTTTTTGCAGCTCTTCGGGGTAACGAGCACCTTGTACCGCGACCTTTGAGGCTGCGGTCTCCAGTTCGCGGAGATCGCCGGGCGAAAGTTCGACGTTAGCGGCTGCGATGTTTTCTTCGAGCCGATGCAGCTTTGTGGTGCCCGGAATCGGCACGATCCACGGTTTCCGCGCGAGCAGCCAGGCGAGCGCGATCTGAGCGGGTGTCGCTTTCTTCTGCTGCGCGAATCTGCCAAGCAGATCCACCAACGACTGATTCGCTTTGCGGTTCTCTGGCGCAAAGCGAGGGAGCCTGTTACGGAAATCGTTTTTGTCAAACTTCGTATCTTCGCTGATCTTTCCGGTAAGAAAGCCTCTACCGAGAGGACTGAATGGAACGAACCCGATCCCGAGTTCCTCCAGCGCCGGTATCACTTCCGCTTCGGGTTCTCTCCACCACAGCGAGTATTCGCTCTGGAGTGCGGTGACGGGCTGAACTTTGTGTGCGCGACGAATGGTCGGCACCCCTGCTTCCGAAAGTCCGAAGTGCTTCACCTTACCTTGCCGAATCAACTCTTTTACCGCCCCCGCAACGTCTTCGATCGGCACGTTGGGGTCAACGCGATGCTGATAGAACAAGTCGATGACATCCGTCTTGAGGCGCTTGAGCGAGGCATCGGCGACCTGCTTGATGTGCTCAGGCCGACTGTCCAGGCCGCCTTGTTTGCCGGTGTTCGGATCAAGTTTGAATCCGAACTTGGTGGCGATCGCCACTTTTCCGCGGAAGGGGGCGAGGGCTTCACCCACGAGTTCTTCGTTCGCGAACGGGCCATAGACTTCCGCGGTATCGAAGAATGTGACGCCGCGTTCCACGGCTGCCCGGATGACCGAGATCATTTCCTGCTTGTCTCCCGCCGGACCATAATCAGAGCTCATGCCCATGCAGCCGAGCCCGATGGCTGACACTTCCAGATTGCTTTTTCCAAGTTTGCGTTTTTGCATCACTTCTCCTTGAGGATCGTGCCAGATGCTCTCGGTGACAACAGGCGCGAAAATGGGCGGAGCTGTGAAA
>CAVSPU010000006.1:0-101410 GCA_963729815.1 uncultured Acidobacteriota bacterium | reverse complement strand
TGCGGCTAAAAACGCATCGGCGTTCCCTCATCGGCTCTCTCTATCAGAGACTGCTGGCAAGACGCGGGCATGGCCGCGCCATCGTGGCCGTCGCTCGGCATTTGGCCGAAGCCAGCTACTGGATACTGCGCAAACAGGAACCGTACCGGGCACCAGACAGCAATATGATTTCGTCCAGGAAGGGGTAAGCGCGAGACACGTCTGGCCCTTTCCAGCAATCACAGGGGAAGAGGCCTCGGGGTGAATGCGAAACCCTAAACCGATATGCTCATGCCCGCAGCAGGGCGAATACATGGCTTACGACGAAACCGCAAGCACGAGCAAATGGACGATGGAGTCGAAATGTTTCTCGGAGGTTCACACGCGGCTGCTGCCAGTCCCAAAGACTTCTGATAAGTGAAAACATCGCACGCTCGATTTCGCGCCTGACTCTGGGCAACATCGTCGGGCCGTGCCCGCGTGAGGGTGTGCCCGGAATGTTTGAACTACGGCGAAAAACTGAAAGGAAAATCAACCAAGCGCTTGACACAACGCAGCGCTTTCATACATGACGTGTCATAAGCCATCCCCATGCCGAAGGCATGGCTCTTCCAGCTCCCCGTTAACCGGCGACAACCCGGCGCTGATCCGGCATTTCATGGCTAACCGGCAGAACCTCGACAGCGGGATCGGATTCGTGCCCTCGGCAGATCGGCAGGGGAAGGGCGGCTAAGGGAAAAGCTCCTGGACCGGCTCACCCACAGTCCGGGATCGCTCCTAAAACGACGCTGGATCGCGCTCGCAGGCTCTCCGGCACGCTGGCGCGGCTGGATAGAGCAGTGGCTGCTTCCGGCTCGCGCACCCCAAGCCTGGACTCGAACACGGACTCGCGCCCGGACCACTTCCCGAAAAGCGGCAAGCCTGCGATGAGCAGAACTGCCGTAAATCCGGCTAGCGCCCACAGACCGGGCAGGAAGGCCGACAGCACCAGCGCCGACAGGAGTCCGGCAACGCACAGGGCAGCGGCGATCACATAGGGAGCATTCGCACACACCACCCTCGCGAACAGGTTATCGGGCTTCCGCTTCAACATTGTGCCTCCTTGCTAGCTGCGCTTGCCCGGTTCCCCGAATACCTCGGTGCCTTCCGGGACGAGATACTTATAGAACTTCTGATGCTCGATGATGTGGTGCATGATGTGCTGAAACGCCACGCCGATTTCGAACAGCAAGCCGGAAAGTTCCTCGCCCTCGCTCTGGGCTAACTTTGGAAGCTGCTCATCCAAAAACTCTCGGAACTCGCCTTCGATATCGGCGAACGTTCCTGCGAGCGCCCATGCTTCCTTATGCTCTCCATCGTCGAACCGACTCACCTCCGAGCATTTCGCTAGTCGCTCGGCCAGCCGCTTCACATCCTCCGCAGTCTTGATGATTCGATTTTGCTCGAATGGACTCATGGGTTTCGCTGCGCTGGCGTGAACGCGGAATCGGCGGCTAGAAGGAACGGCTCAGCACCAACCGGTCGTGACGGCGGGTCACCGCCGTTTCATCTCCTGAATCTCGCAAAATTCTCTCCACGATGAGGTAGTTAGCACATAAACGTGATCGTCGCCGGTTGGATTTTTGCGTACGGATTCTTCAGCCAATAGATTATTCTCTTTAACACACATGCCCCAGTCGTGTGCACTTACCTTGTCCCACTTACCCATTTGAAGATCGTATGTCGAACAACCTGATGCGTAATATTTATCATGCTGCGCTAGAAAGATTTCCACGCCCAGGACGGCGATTTCATTTGACGTACACAGGCGAATTGCATCAATGACCTCAGGGTAGGTGAATGCCAGTTCACCTCCGGCTGTTCTTGTGTTGGCCAGACTGGTGATTGATCGAATCTGTTCAATGTCCTGTGTCATTTCACTAGGTAATTAGGAAGATAGCCCGATTTTGAAATCTGAATCACCTGCTTAGTAGCGTTGTCCACGACGACGAATTTTCCGGTGGCTGCGTTTACATACTCCGTGGCCGAACCTCCCGTCATTTTATTGATTGCTTCGTGCGGAGTTCCGTTTTTAATGGTGTCTAAAATATCTTGTTTCGTCCAACCACCTCGTTCTGCCATTTGGCGAACGATCTTGTTGCTCAGATTTTCCACATCGGCGGTAGCCTTGGCTGCCTCGGCGGCTTTCGCTGCCCGTGACGCCTGAAGAGCCTCGACACCAAGCCCGAGCAACTGACCTCCAAGCTCTCCGACGGCGTTCTCGCCCATTAGCACCGAACTGCCCGCAATGAAGCCCCCCGGATTGAGCGCATTGATGGCATTGGCGAGATCAGTAGCTGGGTCACTTGGACTGGGCGTAATTGTGCCGCCTATTATGCTTGCGGGATCGCCAGGATAATTGGTGCCGGAGAACGAGTAGGTGCCAGTTGCGCCGTTGTATGTGAACGAAGTGACTGTCCCGTTGACGAAAATACCGTTGTCCGTGTCACTGTTGCAATCACCGCTTTGGGAATACGACTTCCCGGGGTCGTCAATGTTTATGTAAATGCAGTCTTCGCCATTGGGATCGATTGAGCTAAGAGGATTGTTGCGAACGTACGCATAGGCGTTCCAGCTTTGCGGGTTTCCCGACTCGTCCAGATCCCCTGCGGTGTTCGCAAGATCAGGACCCATGAACCGGCCAATCTGCGAGGAGTAGTAGCGGGCCGTGAAGTTATCGAGGTCGGATTCGGTGTCGCGTTCTTTGCCCTCGAACTTGTAGTTCTGCGTGCAGGTGTTGGTGATGTCCCGCTCGCCTCCAAACGGGTAGAAGTCCGCGTCGTAGCACACCGCTGTCTGCCCCGCCTGCACCATCGTCCGCGAACTCCCCAGCATGTCCTCCTCATAATAATAAATCGTCCCGCTGGAGACGTTGCGCATGGCCACGCGCTTCCCGCCAAAGAACACGTATTCGTTGGTGAAATTTCCGCTGGTGTCCGACTCGTCCAGTATCTCCGTCCCCGCGCCGTACCAGTAATACTTCCCGCTCGACTTCTCGACGCGGTTGCCGTCGCCGTCGTAAGTGTAATTCACACCCGCCGCCGACTTGATTTCGCTCTCCGCGTTGTAGCCGTAGGTATTCGCCCCGTCCGTCAACATGTTCCCCGCCAAATCGTACGAAAAGCCGGTCGAGGAAAGCTGATTGCTCGTCGTCGCCGACACGCTCAGATTCTCCTGCGTGCAACTACTATATCCCGACAAGGCTCCGATAGCCGTCAGGTTCGCCCATTCGTCAACCGTGTACGTCTCACCCCAGCAGTTCGAGCCGCTCGTCGAGCTTGTTTGCGCGGTCACGATGCGATTCACCTGGTCGTACACGAAGCTCTGTGTCCGCGTGGAATCTCGCTTGTTGGTGATGCCGACCACGTTGCCATTGTCGCCTGCCCCCAAATTGAAATTGTACTGGAGGTCGAGGATATTCCCGGGACCCGGGTCCGTCGCGGTGCAGAGAGTGGTCGTTGGCAGCGCGGTGCCTGTTGTGCCGTACATCCAGCACGGCTGGAATCGCTTGTTATAGATGTACGTTGAAACGAGATTCGAGCCATTCTGCTCTTGCGCTACCGAGCCGTTAGGTGCGTAGCAGACTCCGCTGCTGGAAAGCCCGTTCGCGCAAGCTCCAATTTCATAATTGATGCTGTTGGCGGTGTCCTGTGCCTCGCTGGGACGGCCAGCCGAATCGTAGGTGTAAGTGATCGTCCGCGTGCTGGGATAAGTCAACGAGGTCATATCGCCCGCGAAGTCGTAAGCGTAAGACGTGGTTTTGGAGACAGAGCCGGTCCAGCGCTCTTCCCCGATTTCCCGGCCCATCTTGTCGTAGGCGAATTCTTCCGCGCCTCCGGCATCGTCAATCCGCGTGCGATGGCCAATGTTGTAGCAGGAGGGCTGTCCCAGGCACGCGGACTGGTCGTATGTGTAAGCGACAGACGGGTCGCTATTCGAATAGGTCATCCCGGTCACCCGGTTGAGCGCGTCATACGAATATGTCGTCGTAATGCTGCGCGCATCCGTTTTTGTTGAGACGTTGCCGTCCAAATCGTACACGTACGACACCGTGCCGGTTTCTGGATTTGTGGAACTCGTCAGTCTTTTCAGCGAATCGTAATTGAAGCTCCGGGAACGCGAACCGCCTTGAGCGGCGCTAGTCATATCATCCAACGTGTCGTATCCGTACGAAGTAACCCAGATCGGATCGCCCTGTGCAGGGCACGCGCTAACGGTTGCTGTGGTGGAATTCGGCTCATCAACCTCAACAAGCCTTCCTAAACCGTCGGTCTTGCTGCGCCGCCAGTGGGAAGCTTCGTCCGCGACTAAGGTGTCGCTTCCGCAGTAGCTCGTTGTAACCGTCGATCCATCGGGCTTGACAACAGAAGTCGCGCGGTTCAGCGCGTCGTAGTAATAGTCAGTGACTCCATAAGTGGGATCGCTTGTCGAGCGATATGGATTCGTTACTGTGTACGCGCGCCCCAAGCCGTCGTACCCTGTGATCGTGTAATCCGTACCTTGCGGGTCCGAGGTGAGTTCCGTCTCGATGGGAAGCCCGATTCCGTCCGTTATGCTCACACTAGTGATGAATCGCGAGCCATCCAGCTTTTTCTGCGTCGTGACGCTGGGAGTCGGGGGCGCGTCGTTGTACGAAACAAGGGTCTCGCCGCCGTCGGGGTAGGCGGCTTCCGTGAGCCTGTCAAGGCTATCCGCGTAGGTGTAGTATGTCGGCTGGCTATTCTCGTCGGTACTTCCCCTCAATAAACCTGCCGAGTAGTCGTAGCAGTAGCTCTCGATGTGATTCACGCTGTTCGTTTGCGGATAGGTGACCTGCGTCAGGTAAGCATTCGTTGCGCCCGAGGGAGGTCCGTTTCCGCCGCACGAACTGTAGCTATCTGTGTAGGAGTACGTGGTGACGTTGCTCTTCGGGTCTGTCATCTGGTAAATCTGACCCGTGTCGAAATAACTGTACGTGGTGGTCGGATTACCTCCGGTACAAGTTCCGTTGAAGCACTGCTTCGTCACCGTCGTCAGGTTCCCCCGCGCAGACCCTCCCGGTGCTGTAGTGTGCTGCACGACCGAGGTTGTTTGCAGGCCGGTCTGGTCGTAGGACGAATCCGTCTCCGCGACGCGAGTTCCTACTCCATTACAGGCAGAGTTCGTTCCAGAACCCGTACAGGTGATCACGCTTGAGGGCAAATCCACGATGTGCGCGCCCGTGAAGCTCGCGTAATTGGTGACTGTATTGCGAAGCAGCGCGCCCGGAGCACCGGAGCCATAATCGTATTCCTCGCGCTGTGTCTGCTCCTCACTTGAATTGTAACTGTAGGTGATCTCAGAGACCTGATTAGGGGTAGTGTCATTAAGCGTAGTCTCCTCGCTGGACAGCACCGGCGGATAGCTGAACCAAGTCTTTGCGACCGTTTTGAGTAGTGTTCCGCTTGTGTTGTAGTATTGGATCATCTGCTCGACTGGAATCTGCTCCGTGAGCTCGCCGAGTATGCCTGGGCCATTGGGGTTTATGTCCGGCACGGCGGGCGCGGCAACCGGCGAGTAGGTATACACCGTGTTGAAGCTGGTGTTGCGGACGAGGTCGGTTGTCGTGACGGTCGTTTGTTTGCTGGTCCAATAGAGGTTGTTCGGATAGCTACCGGATTGCCATGTTGTGGTGTAATTGAAATGTTGATGCAATATTTCGGTACTGCCGTCGAAGCTAACGTAGCGGTCCGTGATTGCTGGGAAATCGTAGCGGCAATGATAATTGTAACCACCAACGGTTAAGACTTTGGTCCAGTTTAGCGCTTCTGACTGAGGATTCAGGCCCCACACATAGCGGACGTAACCACCGGACGGGTAGACTATCTTAGTCAACATTCCGTAAGTTGGGTCATAGGTGGTTGCGAACTTCTGGCCGTTCGGAAGATCGATTTGCGAAACCGCGCTGGTGCTGCCGGACATGGAGGTGGGGCAGCCCTTAGTGTCCGGGTCGCTAGGATCGAGGTCGACCATGTTGTCGGTGAAGCTCGCCGAAGCCGTTGTCCAGTAGACTTTGTATGGTGAAGTGAGCCCCACAACGTTGATGCTGTCCGGATTTGCGCCGAAGCTCCCCACGCTCACAGCGGTCCGGCCAGCAGTATCGGTGACAGAGGCCGAGGGTGTATTTAAGTTGTAGGAAATGGAAGTTGTGTTGCCATTGCGGTCCGTAATAGTCATGAGGTTTGTGGCATAGGAGTAGACGGTCCCGTTTCCATCAGTTACGGTCTCAGGGCTTGCATAATTGCCTAAGGTCGCCAGGATCGGTCCCTCGCCCCCTTGGGCGATCTGACCAGTGCAGTACTGTCCCCCGGGTGCCATTTGGATACCGGCGAGGCCAAGATTTTGGCGGTTGCCGGTAGGATCCGCAAATACATAATTTATGTGTTCAGTGCAGGAATAGGGCCGTCCACCACCTCCAGGATTCACAGTCCAACTTTCAGTGGTGTAGGAAATGAAGGGAAGGGAGTAGGCCCATCCGCCGTTAGCGAAACTGGAACTTGCGGTGCGATAAGCCGGCTGGCCGCCGCTTGCCTCCCCAACATAAAAGCCGCCACTCGAATCATAAGCGATTGACAAGGGGATCGTTAGTTCCCGCCCTGAGGGTATCCGCACTGGAATTCGTATGCTGACAGACCCGTTGGCAGGATTCACTGTCTCTACCGGCGCGTGGATATAATCATGCCCTACGCCAGGAGTGGGTGGAGAAGTCGTATCTCCTGCCTGCGGAAGCTGCGCCCAGCATGCGGGAACCATGAAAAGAATTATGGCAATCATCTTGCCGAATCCCAAAAGCGACGCTGAACATTTGGAAGGCCGACTTCCGCCAGACAGGTACATCGCGCACCCCCTCACACAACGCACAAATATTCCGGCCTTAATATTTCTTCTGAATTGATTTGTCAAGAGAACTTATCTTTAATACTCTGGAACGACAGTTCGTGGTAAGCAAACCAAGCAACGCTTGCCAGTCCGAATGCAAGAACCCGCGTTAACCCTGTGGCTCGATTGAGTCGAAAGCCTACGAGAGTGTCTTTATTTTTTAGGCTGATTGTCGAAGCAGGAAAGCCATCAGGCAACAGGTCGAACGCAGCTTTCAATTCCCTAAGCCGCCGCTAGAGTTCTTCTTGAAAATCGCAAAGTTGCTGGGAAAGCCGAGCAAAACGATTTCACGCTTTGTGCGGAAAATGGGGAGCAGGTTATCCCAACGCTTGGCCAGGACGGGTGGCAGTTTCGCGCGCTGCCGCCGCCGAGGCCCATGGCTCCGGCCCCCGTTCCCACCCCTTGTATGCTCATCCGAAGGCCACAATATGTAGGAGGGCCGGTTTCGCGCGCTGCTGTATCCTAACCCGTCAACCCGCCGGCGAAATATAGGAATAGCCGCGCTTAAGGGTGCTCCACCCCGGGCGACTCGATCGCGCGTGGAGGACCGACCGCTAGCGCTCGTGGAACGAGATGTCTCTCGATCAGAGCGGGCAAGGCCAACGAACTGAGGATTTCATGATCCTGCCAGTCAACGCCAGTAACAACAATATCCGGAGAATATTTGCGCCATACGCACAGATGTTTCTTCACTGAGCGGGGGCGACGGGCATGTGAGGACCGTGTCGAAATTTCCTCAGCACATTGCTGATGAGGATCCAGAAAATAATCGCGCTCCCCGCCAAGATCACGCCATACCAGAAATTTGTGTTTAGGAAATATAGATCGTTGGCGTCTTGCAGCAAGGACGATGGCATGGCCTCGAGACCTTGAAACCTTAACAAGGACTCGCTCGCATCAACTGGGTTGGACGTCACCATGTAGCCCTGCAACGCTGCCGCGTAAGGAGCGTAACCAAAGTACATGCCAACGCTCGAAAGGAAGAAAGCGGCACCGCCAAGAATTCCCGCTGTCGTAAAAACGGAGCGCAGCCGGTTGTCGGACGAAAACCGGAGTATTCTCCGCAGGGCCATATACACCCCACACGAGAATATGAGGGCCAACGATAGGCTCATGGTCAGCAAAGACAGTTGTACAAATGTCGCGTCAAATAAGCGCAAGTCTTGTGACCAAACAAGATATGGGTTCTCTCGGCCTTGTTCGAGGTGAAGCTTGGCCTGTTGCAATGAGGCGACCCGATACGCGAGAAGGTTCGCCACGGAAGTATCGCCGGATTTCTGGTATGCCGCTTGAAGCCGGGGGTCGGCTTGCAACTGTATTTCCATGGCCAGGCGATTTTCAAATTGTGGGTCTCCATGAAGCTGGATAAGCTCGGCCATGCGTTCAGCTCTCCAAAAGCAATCTTCTGCTTGTTTGAAGTCTCCTTTAGCTGCAAGTTCATCACCTTTCTTCAGCAAAATGGCGTGCTGGTAAACGTCCAAATTATGGAAAGTAGTGAAGGCGGGAAACATGTCTCCCAGGAGCACTCTGCTCGGGTCTTCAAGTTTGTAGCGTTGCATCACATCGCGATCTAGAACTGCCCGGCGTGACATATAGGATTCGTAGTTTGTGGCTGAAAACGCCTTATCCATTGTGCTGAGCCACATAGGACTCTTCGCCAGTAAATCTTGCTCATGCGGTCCGTCTCCGTAGGTTACAACCCCGCTCGGAAAATAAGGATCGGCCTCCAGCGCATAAACTGAAGCATTGTCCGGTGCCCAGATTTGCAGTCGAGCAAGCCAGCGGTTCCAATTCGGTGAAAGGTGGCCCGGCGAGTACAACCGATCATGCGCCGATAAGAAATAATAAATCCAGGTTAGTCGCGCATCTCGCTCCACGGCTTCATCCGCGAACTTATCCCTTTGTGGACTTTGAGGAATCCGCATCGCGACAAAGGCCAAAGCCTCCGGGTCGTGGTTCGCTTCGGCAGTTTCAGCCAGGCGTTGCAGTGTCTTGTTCCATGAGGATTCCGACAGGGACGAGAGCCAGCTTCTCGCAGACATCTTCAATCCTTGCTGAAAAGTCGGCGCGAGCAGGAACAGCAGAGAGGCGAGCGCGAGTACGGCCGCTGACACTTTCACAAATTTTCTCATCTTACCTTCTCTCCAGGGCGATATCTCAGAAAGAAGACCACCCTGCTCCTTGCCTTTCGGTCTGAATAAAGACGCACAAAGCCGCCTCAGCACCACCCCCGTGCAGCCCATGGCCCACACGAGTGCTCTGACTGGGCTTTCAACATATTCCATCTCCGCCGACATCGCCGTGGCCCAATCGCGATTCTCTAGAGGACAGACCCGCAGCGCGAAGGCCATCAGCTTTCGTGCCGTAACTCTTAAGAGAGAATTCCGCATCATCCCCTGCCCGCGCCGAACGCATGGCGCCGAACTACGCGCTGCGCCTTCGAGGGCATCATCGCCCGCGCGCACGACAGTCCATCTGACGTGAGGCGATACATGTGCCGCGGTGGCCGTCCCACGCCGGCGGCCTGTGTCCAGCGGGTTTCCAGCCAGCCGCGCTTTTCCAATCGCATGAGAATCGGGTATAGCGTGCCGGATTTCAGGGCCGTCTCGCGGCTCAGGTCATAACCATAGCGCCACTCTTTGGGCTGGGCCACGAAAGACTCGAGTAAGTGTACGGTTTGGCGAGACATTCGAATCTGTTTAGCCATACTGATAGTCTACATATATAGATATCACTGTCAAGCCAAGGAGCCCTGCGTGTGCGCGATTAGTCTATGAGACGCGACCCTTCCCGAGGGAATAAAGGCGGCGCATCAAATTCACTCAATGTTGTGTTTACGCGACGGCGGGGCGCAATTCTGCGGCGTTCGCGTGAATCGTGGCTGTCGCCGGGCGCAGACCGGGCGAACTTGCCGAAAGCACGATGTCTCCCGCCTGTTTTTGCGATTGAACGATAACCTGCGCGAAACCGTTGAACAATTTGCGCATCGTGAGAATCTGCGGCGCGTTGATCGATGCACCTGCATTCTGATTGGATGTCGCGCCGAACGTGGAGCCGAACATCAGTACGCCGTGCGAATCGTAAAGCTGCGAGGGTGGCTTGTCTGCTTCGTGGCTGCTGGGATCGCCATTTCCAACGCCGAGAATGATTCCCGGGCCGCTGACTTCGAAAGCGATTTCATTGTCCGCCGTCGGCACGATTCGTTTTTCCGAATCGAAGACGCATACGTTGATCACGGAGACATCCTCCGCATCCGCACGGATACTCGCGCGATCCGGCATCAATTTGATCTCGGCGGGCGCACCGGTCGTCTCGCGCTTGTCTTCTGCCGTCAGCTTGCCTTCTTTCCAGCCGCGCGCGACCAACGCGCCGGGCGCGTAGTTCACGTTCCATTCCAGATGCGAGAGCCGCGGCACGGGCTTTCGTCCCAGACTCGCGCCATTCAGGAACAATTCGACTTCATCGCAATTGCTGTGGACCCAGACTTGGATCGGCTGTCCTTCTCGCCCCGCCCAATTCCAGTGCGGAAACAAATGCAGCACGGGTTTGCCGCTCCACCAGGCCTGATAATAAAAATACGTGTCCTTCGGGAATCCGCACGTGTCCATGACGCCAAAATGCGAATTGATGCATGGCCATTGATAGGGCGAAGGCTCGCCGCGATAATCGAAGCCCGTCCACACGAAAGCACCGGCGGCGAAGGGACGCGCGGAATAAAAACTCCACCACTGCTCGGCGGGGGAAGCGTAATGCCCCGGCGTATTCACATCGTAAGACGACATGTACCCGCGCACGGGATCGTTGGTGTAAATGCCGCGCGTGCTCAACGCGCTGGCTTCTTCGCTGCCAATGATCGGTTTGCTCGGGAAATCGGCGTGGAATCGATCCATATTGCCAAGATGGAAATAATTGCATCCCTGAACGTCCACCACGTTCGAATAGCCCTTTCCCCATTGGCCGTTCATCGCGATGGTGACCGGGCGAGAAGGATCAAGGCGATGCGCGAGCCGCTTCATTGTCTCGCAGGCCCGCGCGCCCATCTCTGTGCCTTGCTCCGGCTCTTCGTTTCCGAGCGACCACAAAATTATCGACGGATGGTTGCGATCGCGGCGAATCATTCGTTCGAGCTGACTCAACCCTTCCGGGCTCGACGACATCATGCGCGTTTCGTCCATCACCAGCATGCCTAAGTGGTCGCAGGCCTCAAGCAGCTCGTGCGTGGGCGGATTATGCGAAGTCCGGTACGCGTTTGCGCCCATTTCCTTCAGCTTGGCGATGCGAAAATATTGCAGGCCATCCGGCAGCGCAGAGCCGACGCCCGCATGGTCCTGGTGATTGCACGTGCCTTTCACTTCCACGCGCTCGCCATTGAGAAAAAATCCTTTGTCAGGATCGAAATGCGCCGTGCGAATTCCAAATGGCGTCTCGCATTCATCAACGATCTCGGCGCTGCTTTCAATCGTGGTGACGGCGCAATACAGACGCGGATTCTCCAGTGACCAAAGGCTCAGACGATCCACTTCGACGTGCTGCGTCAATTCGCTGGTGCCCCACGGCGAACAGGCAATCATCTCAGATTGGGCGGAGCCAACGTTCTCGCCGGAAGCGTCGAAAATGGCCTGCTTCACGCGGATTTGTGCCGCAGCATTGCTGTCGTTCGTAACTTCAGTGGAGATAGAAATCGTGGCGCTGCCGCCGTGAACTTCCGTGGTTATATATGTCCCAGCATTCGCCACGTGCAGCGCATTCGTTTTTTCCAACCATATGTGACGGTAGATTCCCGCGCCCTCGTAAAACCAGCCTTCGTGCTCCGTGGCGTCGACGCGCACCACCAAGACATTCTTCTCGCCATAGCGGGCGAAATCCGTGATGTCGTAGCGGAAGGGCGCATAGCCGCTCATGTTCCGGCCAAGATAGTTGCCGTTCAGCGCAACGACACAGTCGCGGAAGACGCCATCGAATGCAATCGCGAGCCTCCGGCCGAGATCGCTTTGCGAAATCTCAAAGACGCGGCGGTACCAGCCGATACTCGTCGCCGGATATTTCCGGCCGATTGGTTTGAAGCCGTAGTCGACCAGCTCGGGATCATTGGTAAACGAAAGGGCGACGGCGAAATCGTGAGGGAGCCTGATGGAATCCCAACCGCTGTCGTCAAAGTCTTCGCGCGACGGCAGGAACAATTCACCCGTCTTGGCAAAGGCACTTTCGCGGCCGAATCCAAAGTCCTGCGCAGAATCATCTGCGTGACCAAAATGAAAACGCCAGTTGAAATCGAGCAGAAGCCGTTCGCGAGTCGCGCCGTGGTCCTGTTCCGCGGAGTCGGCAGCTTGCCCATCGTTAACCAGCGTGTGTTTTGGAAAATCCGGCGCGATCATTCCCGCGGCGGCGGGTGCAATTACGCCAAGTTTCAGAAGGTCGCGTCTCGTCCAGTTCGCCATTTTGCAACTCCTGCCATGCCAGGAAAATTGCCGCAATATCCGCGCGGGATGAAAACGCGCCATCTTATCTCATCTGGCGAGGAAGAGGTCAATGCGCGTGCGAGCGGGAGTCTTCATAATAGAAACGACGCGTCACGACGCGAGCAGTGAGCGGTTCTTCGCGCCCCGCAACATGCATTGCAGTGAAATCCTTCGCTACTGTCGTCTATGGCCGATCAAAATCCCGGCGGGCGTTCGCCCACTACGCCGAAGGCGTGTTCGAGCGCAAGTCCTGCGCTCCCCAGCGTGCCTTCCTCGAGGAGCTGGCCGATCAGCGTGACGCCGTGCGGCACGCGGCGCGGCGGCGAGAACTTCGGCAGTGGCCTGCTGGGGTCCGGCGCCCAGTCGCTGCGCGCCTCCGACACTTCGATGAAGCCGGCGCGCAGTGTGAGTGACGGCTGCCCGGTGAAATTCGTGATCGTGAGCATTTCGTCGCGCAGTGAAGGCACGAGAAGCAGATCGACTTCGGAGAAAACCCGTGCCATCTCCAGGGCCACCTTGCGTCGAAGGCGGTCCGTCTGGACAAAATCGACGGCGGAAAGAAACCGCGCCTGGCGGAAAATATTTGGCCAAGCATCGTACGTTTGGACGCGAAGTTGATCGACTTCGTGATCGAGCGTGATCTCTTCGAATGCCGCCGCCGCTTCGGCGAAGAGAATCAAGTCCAGCGAATCGTATGGCCATTCGGGAATGCTGACCTCGACCGGAACCATGCCGAGCTTCTTGACCGTTTCGAGTGCGGCGCGATCCACGTCGGTCGCAGGGGCTTCGTTCGTCCACTTGGGAATGTAGCCCACGCGCAGCCCCTGAACTGCCGCGCCCGCGTCGAAGTCCAGCCTGCTGGGGACGCTCGAGACGTCACCTGCGTCCGGTCCTGAAATAGCGTGCAGCACCAGCATCGCATCCTCGACGCTGCGTGTCATGGGGCCGAGCTTGTCGAGCGACCAGCACAGCGTCATCGCACCGGTTCGCGCCACGCGCCCGTAAGTGGGCCGCAGCCCCGTGATTCCGCAGCGCATGCTGGGTCCCACGATGCTGCCACCGGTTTCGCTTCCAATCGAGAAACCCACAAGACCCGCCGCGGTAGACGCTCCCGGGCCCGCGCTCGAGCCCGAGGATCCTTCTTCCAGCAGCCATGGATTCATCGTTTGGCCGCCGAACCAGATGTCATTCAGCGCCAGCGCGCCCATGCTCAGCTTGGCAACAAGAACTGCACCAGCTTCTCGGAGGCGATCCACGACTACGGCATTCTTCTTGGGTACACGATTTCGGAATGGTTCCGCGCCGTACGTCGTTGGGACACCGGCGGTGTCGAGAAGGTCTTTTGCGCCCCACGGGATGCCGTGCAGAGGCCCGCGGTACTTGCCCGCAGCGATCTCTGCGTCGGCTCTTTTCGCTTGCTGCATCGCCAGTTCCGGGGTCTGCGTGATTACGCAGCGCAGCTTCGGATTGAATTGCTCGATTCGCGCCAAGTAAATTTGGGTGAGGTGTTCTGATGTTAACTTGCGCTCTTCGATCCAGCGCGAAAGCTGGGATACCGACGCGAAGGCGATATCTTCGTCGTTTGCTGGCAACGGCCCGGGATCGGTCTTGCTGCGGACAAATTGATTGTGCTCCGGACCGTGTTTCTGGCCGGGTAGCACCGGATTCCAGAGCGAGTAGGGCGCGAGCGCCGGTTCCAGCGCAACTTTGTGCGGCCCTGTGCGTCGCTCGTAGAGCGGTGCCATATTGCCGCGCCAGCTTGTCGCTGCCTCGGCGCGTTCGGAGCTGCTCAACTCCACCTGCACGAGCTTCTCAGCTCCGGCAAAGGTCGCCGGTGACACTTCAGGCCCGACCGCAGGCGCGGTTCCGAATGCGGGCGGCGTCCCAGGCGGCGGAGCGCCCGGCTTCTGGGTTTGTCTCACGGCAGCCACGCCTAAGAGGCCAAGCGACGATTCGGTCAAGAACTCCCTGCGCGATTTTGGCATGTGTCCTCCGGGCGGTATTGTAGCCGGGCCTAAGCCAGAAAATGCACCCAATTCAGGCGAGGCACAATACGCCCAAAATAAAAAAGAGGAGCTGCGGAAATGTGACTCTCCGCAGTTCCTCCCGTTGTTTCAGCCGCCGCACGCATGCGGGCGTCTCTGAAGATCGGAGAACGCTCAGTGCGCGTAGCTGGAGTTAATGAAATTGTCGACGTCGCGATGCAGTTTGTCGTGCGCCTTCTGGTCGATGTAGACCATGTGGCCGGATTCGTAATAGGCGAAGCTGATGTTCTTACGAATAGGCGGCTCGAGTTGCATGTGAGAAACGGTCTCCTCGATGCCATTGAAGGGTGTTGCCAGATCGTAATAACCGCAGAGGACCAACACTTTCAACGTGCTCTCCTCGGTCATCGCGGAGCGCAGCACTTCAGCGACTTGAGGGAGAGCTTGACTGTCCCACGGACGGACGTTCCCGGTGACGGTGTAATACTGGTTGTCGTCCCATCCGAGATCGCGGCGAACGTAGTCCTGGAAAGTGGCAACGAAAGCGCCGAGATAAGACGCCTCGCTGGGGTCGTATTCTGGAGACTCTGCGGCGGCGTCGCGATTCATGCCCGTGAAGCGTGAGTCGAGACGGCCAACGATGAGACGCTTATTGCGCATCAGTTCTGCGAACCAACGGAACGGGCTGACGCGAAGGTCGCATTCCTTGATGTATTCGGGCGAAAGAGCAGTGAGTTGGGCCATGTCTGCGGCGACTTTGTTGTATTCGGCGGGGGAGATTTCATCGCCTTTCCCCAGAGCCTCGGCGTATTCGCCGTGGGCGAATTCGCGCGCGCGCTGGGCGATTTCCGCGGCGCTCAGACTCTGCAAGTCAGACGACAGAAGATGGTGATACCACGCGGTGGTGATGTACGTGGGCAGATAAAATTCCGAACGGTCGTCGGCTCCCCACGATGCAAATGCCATGGTGGAAAGGAGACAGATTCCGTTCAAATACATGGAGTGACGGTGCTCGAGGACGCCGGCAAGTTCGGCAGAGCGCGTCGTGCCGTAGCTTTCGCCGATCAGGAATTTTGGCGAGTCCCAGCGTTCGTTGCGGGTGATGTACTGGTAGATGAAATCCGAAAAGATTTCCGCGTCTTGCACGACCCCGTAGAATTGCGCCGGATTCTGTCCAGCTACTGGCCGGCTGTATCCAGTCGAAACCGCGTCAATAAAGACCAAATCAGTCGCATCCAGGAACGAGTCGCTGTTGTCCTTGATGGAATAGGGCGCAGGCATGCCGTGTCCATCGGGAGTCAGGACGACTTCCTTTGGCCCCATGCCCATGTGCGTGAAGAGCGACGCCGAACCCGGCCCTCCGTTATAAACGAACGAAACTGGCCGCTTCGAAATATCGGACAGGCCATCTTTTGTGTAGGCCACATAGAAGAATGTTGCCTTGGGATTGCCTGCGTCGTCCTTGATGACGTATGTGCCAGCAGTCGCGGTGTAATTAATTTCTTCGCCACCGATTTGCGCGCTGTGATGGGTCGCGATGGTCTTCTCCACCGGCGGCGGTGGTGGCGTTGGGCGCCCGGCTTGCTGGTCGCCCTCGTGTTCTGCCTGCTGCTGTTGCATCTCTGCTTGTTGTTGTTGACCGGGGTAGCCGGCGCGGCGGCGCTGAGGCTGCTGCGCCACGACCGTTCCCGATGCGAATAAAACGGCAAGCGCACCCACAATCAGGCGGTTCTTTTGCATCGTATTCCCTCCACGCACGCAAAGTTTCCTGCGAATTATCTGCTTCGGCAGAATTTCGTAAGGAATCATGCTCTGAGACGCGCGGATCGGCACCAGAGTTTCACTGATGATAAATGAGTCCAGGGAATGATGGTGCGGAAGAAGGGATTTGAACCCCTACGGCCTTTCGGCCACTAGCTCCTAAGGCTAGCGCGTCTGCCAGTTCCGCCACTTCCGCGTGGAACCGTTCGCTTAGGTTAGCATTTCGCGCCGCCCGAGTTAAGCCCCGCAAGCTCTCAGGTTGCGCTGCTCCTCATCTTTCAATCTGAGCGCAATTCGGATGGCGCATGCGCCTCGATCCACAGGCTGTCGGCGACGTGCGCGAGAATGGGGACGGCATCCGCCGCTTTGCGTCCGGCATACGACGCCAGCACAATCAACTTTCCCGCAGGCGAAAGCAAATCCAGATCGGACAGTTGCGGATTCTGCGAGAAGAAACCATCCGCGTGTATCGTCACGTTTTGCAGGCCTGCCGCCTGAAGTCCCTGCTGAATGGAATTCCGCGGCCAATACCGCATCTCGAATGTTCCTGTTCTTGCGTCGCGAAAGCCGCGTTTGAGCTGCTGCAAAATGCTGAGTGCTCCGAACGCATTCGGCAATTGGATCACGCAAAGCCCCCGGGGTTTGAGCACACGCGCAATCTCGCCGAGGATCAAGAGCACTTTCGCCCTATCGAGGTGCTGCAGCACGCTATAGGAAAAAACGCAATCGACGCTGCGCGATTGCAAAGGCAAGCGCTCCGCGTCGCTGCAGACAAAATCCGCACTGGTTTCGAGTTGCCGCGATACGCGCGTGGCAGCCACGAGCGCATCGATATGCACGTCTACGCCAATCGGGCGATAGCCCGCGCGCGCTGCGGCAATGCTCCAGCGCCCCCAACTGCACCCGATATCGATGAGCACTTTTCCGCCGCCCTCGCCGAATGGCCATTTTGGAATCGGATAGCGGGGAAGTCTTCCACGCGCGCGCCGATAAAGGTTGCCATTTGTATTCACGATCCAATCGTTGACAAACGGATCGACCGAGGCATCACGATTCGCACCGCCTTCGGCCCTCAGGCATGGGCCCATGTTGAGCGGCACAGGCTCGCGGCGCGGCGCGTTCGTGAACACAGGCACACCGCTCTCGATCGCAAAGCGATGCCCATTTTCGCAGACGAGCGAGTCGTTTTCGACGCGCAACGGCGTATGGTCCAACGGGCACGCGAGAAAGCGCAACAAAGCGTCGTTGAGCAGGGTCGCCATGGCCAGCCGCATGTCAGTTTACGCGAACAGCTAGAGGTTTGCGACGCCTGGGACCACTCATGAGCGCTGCCAAGAAAATAAAAGAACGCGAGAATCGATTTTATCGGTGGATAGTGACGCGACGCGTAATTCATAAGCGACTTAGGGCAAATTTGTCGTGGCTTAAGTAGTTCTTGCCCGTCACACTTATAGTTTACGAAATCAGTGCAGCAGCTTCAGAGATCACCTATGCCAACGACACCAGCGCCTCCGTCTTCGCAACCACCAGAAGGCCCCATGGCGACGCCGACAATTATTTCGGCGATGCTCAAAGCCGCGCGGCACGTCAGCGATTTGATTTTTTCGCCGGGCAAATTGCCGCAAGTCGAATCGAGCGGGCAGCTTGTCGGAGTTAGGATTCCCGGCGTCGAAATTCTGCAAGCCGAAGATACGGCCCGCATCGCCGGCGACTTGATCGGCAGCAACAAGCACGCGGTTGAAAAGCTCCGCCAGGAAGGTTCCTGCGATATCTCCTACAGCCTTCCCAGGCTGTCGCGCTTTCGCGTGAACATTTTCACGCAGCGGGGAAGCTGTGCGATTGTCATGCGCGTCATCCCGGGCAAAGTCCCGAATTTTGCCGATCTTGGTTTGCCCGACGAGCTTCAGGCAACGACGAATCTGCGCAACGGAATCGTCCTGGTGACGGGACCCACGGGTTCGGGGAAATCCTCAACCCTGGCGGCGATTCTAAACAAGATCAACGAAGATAAGGCGATCCACATCCTGACGATCGAGGACCCCATCGAATTCCTTCACTCTCACAAGAAAGCGACGGTCCATCAGCGAGAGCTGCACAGCGACACACCGTCATTCGCGCTGGCATTGCGCGCCGCGTTACGCCAGGCCCCGAAAGTCATTCTGGTCGGAGAAATGCGCGACCGCGAAACGATCGAAATCGCCATGGAGGCCGCCGAAACCGGGCACTTGGTTTTTTCGACTCTCCACACCATCGACGCTTCAAAGACAATCGAGCGCATCGTCGGCGCCTTTCCGCTCAGCGATCAGCACGTCATTCGCATGCGTTTCTCGAAGACTTTTCGTTACATCATTTCGCAGCGTCTCGTGCCACGGAAGGACGACGAGGGCCGCATCGCTGCGATTGAAATCCTGAAATCCACAATGCGAACGCGCGAGTACGTCGAGAGGGGTGAAGGCGAAGGCAAGACGCTGGTCGATGCCATGCGCGACGGTTCGACCGAAGGGATGCAATATTTCGATGGCGAGCTGGAGCGAATGGTGCGAGCCGGCATTATCGATTTGCAAACTGCACTCGCGTTCGCTACTAACGCGGGAAATCTCCGCTTGCAGTTCGCCGATTACGTGGAGACGCTGCCCGCGGAAGCGCTCAAGCCCGCAACGCAGAAAATGTCGTCTGCGAAATCGCCAGCCGCAGTCGAACCTGAACCCGTTGCGGTGTCTGCCTCGAAGGAAAAAGAAATGATCGGCGGCCTCGAAATCGAGCGCTAGCTTCGCTCCCTACAGTTACCCAGTCATGCCTGGAATATCCTTCGCATTTATTCGAGCTGCTTGCCCTTCGTCTCGGGTAAAGCAAGTGTTAATAGCGCCGCAACGAAGAACGCGCCGCCCAGCATGAAGAACGCGTGCCCCAGCCCAAACCGGCTCGCCAGCGCGCCTACTGCGAACGGGGCCGCGGCCGAAATTCCGCGGCCCATGTTGTAACTCAATCCCATCGCCGTGGCTCGAATCTCCGTGGGGAAGAGTTCTGACGCGATCGCGCTGAAGCCGGAAAAAAATCCTGTGCCGAAAAACGCCACCACTGGCCCCAGCGCCAGCAGCCACAGCGGACTCCGCACGAATCCATAGATCGGCGTCAGAATCGCGGCCAGAAAAAGGTACGTGAAATATGTCTTGCGCCGCCCGAATCCATCCGCAGCGAAACCGAACAGCACGTATCCCAGCCATTGCCCGACGCCGATTACCATCAGCCACGTATAAGTTGTCGCAATGCTCAGTCCTCGCCCTCCCTGCGAAACGGGCAACGAAAAATACGCCGGAATCCAGGTGAAGAGTCCCCAATAGCCGAGCATGCTAAACGTATTCATCGCCGTCACCAGCAACCCGTTCCAGCGAATGTCCTTGCGCCACAGCACGCGCAATGGCACTTTGGCAGCCGAGGCATTCATCGTTTCGCGCCGCTTCCAAATTTCCGGCTCCGGCACGCGCCTTTGAATCCACAGCGCCCCCAGAGCTGGCAACACGCCCACAAAAAAAACGCCGCGCCATCCCCATCGCGGCAAAATCGCCCACGCCACTCCCGCGGCTAGCATTCCACCGATCGCCCACGTGGACTGCATCATGCCGAGCGCCTTGCCGCGATGTTCGGCGGGCCAAGTTTCCGCGACCAGCGCCGCACCCGCGGTCCATTCGCCGCCCATGCCGAGCCCTAAAATGACGCGGAAAATGGCCAACTCGACGACCGTATGCGAAAAGCCACACGCCGCAGTGGCGACCGAATAAATTAGGATTGAAGTCGAAAGCGAGCGCGTGCGACCAATGCGGTCCGCGACGAATCCGAAAATCACGCCACCGGCCGCCGATGCCAGCAGCGTGAGAGATCCCAGCAGCCCGCCCGTGCTCTTATTCATGCCCAGGTCGCGCATCAGCGTGGCGAGGACCATCGAATAGAGCATCACGTCGAAGGAGTCGAGCATCCATCCGACGCCTCCGGCGATGAGTGTATTGCGCTCGGGCGGCGTCATTTCGCGCGGCCATTCTAGCCCCAGAATTCTTCGCGTTGGTCGCCGCGCGGCGGTCACAAATTCAGTCGGCAGGGCAGCACTCTCCGTTGTGGCTGAAATCTGGGCAAGCGAGCCTACGTTGTCGCGCGCGATTCTACTCAATCGCGTCCGCCGTTCCAATTTATCTTGCTGCACAAGGAGGGCTTTGATACGCTCCTGCAAATTTCATTCGTCAAGGAGACCGAGCCATGCCGCATTGCTCGAAGTGCGGAACTGCCGGCGCTGATGCCGCGGCCTTCTGCTCGAATTGCGGCGCGCCACAACAGACGTCTGTGGCGGCTTCCGGTGGCGCACCGGCAGGAGGTTCTATGCCAGCAGCGGAAACGGGACTCTCTGAAAATGTAGCCGGTCTGCTCTGTTACGTCTTGGGCTGGATCACGGGCTTGATTTTTCTCTTGATCGACAAGCGCCCGTTTGTGCGCTTCCACGCCGCACAGTCGCTCGTGGCGTTTGGCATATTGAATATTCTGAGCGTCATTTGCGGAATGTTGTTCGGAATGAGCTTTTTCTTTGGGCGCGGGTTCGATTGGTCCGGTTTCACTGGCGGATTTTTGCTTCTCAGACTGATCGACCTCGCCGCATTCGTCATATGGATCGTCGGAATGATCAAGGCTTATCAGCACGAGCGCTTTCGCATCCCCATCGTGGCAGACATCGCCGATCAAATCGTCGGCAAGTGAACGCTTTTTCCGTCATCTGCTGCTCTCGTTGACAACTCACAACGCCTCCGCTACGCTCATTGGCTTTCCTATACTTGTTCTTGCAACGGTGTGCGATTGCGTTCCGAACGGGCAACGGTAGTTACAGGCAAACGGACCGGAAGGAAAACGAAGCGGAAAGCAAGAGAAGATAATGGCTGACCGAAAGCTCCCAACTCGCGCGGAAGACTTCTCCGAGTGGTACAACCAGGTCGTTCTCCGCGCGGAGATGGCCGATTATGCCCCTGTCCGCGGCTGCATGATTGTCCGTCCCTATGGCTGGGCGCTTTGGGAAAACATCACTTACGCGCTCGACCGGCGCTTCAAAGCTACCGGTCACATGAACGCCGCGTTCCCGCTGCTGATTCCGCGCAGCTTCATCGACAAGGAGAAGCACCACGTCGCCGGCTTTTCTCCCGAGCTTGCTGTCGTCACCATTGGCGGCGGCGAAGAACTCGAAGAGCCTCTCGTGATTCGCCCCACTTCGGAAACGATCATCGGCCATGCCTACGCGAAATGGATTCAGTCGTATCGCGACCTCCCCGTGCTGATCAATCAATGGAACAGCGTCGTTCGCTGGGAGCTGCGCACGAAACTTTTCCTGCGCACGCTCGAGTTTTTCTGGCAGGAGGGCCACACCGCCCACGCTACGCTTCAAGAAGCCGAAGCCGAAACGCGCCAGATGCTCGACATTTACACCGATTTCGCCGTGCGCGATGCCGCTATTCCCGTGATTCCGGGACGAAAATCGGACTCCGAAAAATTTGCCGGCGCGGACATCACCTACTCCATCGAAGCCATGATGGGCGATGGCAAAGCCCTGCAGTCCGGCACGTCCCACAATCTCGGCCAGAACTTCGCCAAGGCTTTCGACATTAAGTATCTGGATAAAGGCGGCGTGCACCAGTTTTGCTGGACGACTTCGTGGGGCCTTTCGACACGCTTCGTCGGCGCCATCGTGATGGTTCATGGAGACGATCAGGGACTCATCCTCCCGCCGCGCCTCGCGCCCTATCAAGTCGTCATCGTGCCGATTTTCAAGACCGACGACGAAAAACGGGTCGTTTTCGAGGCTGCCCAGAAAGTCCGTGCAGAACTCCTCGCCGCTGACATTCGCGTGAAAATGGACGAGCGCGACGGCATGAGCCCCGGCTTCAAATTCAACGACTGGGAGATGCGTGGCGTCCCTTTGCGTATCGAGCTGGGTCCAAAGGACGTCGCCAGCGGCAGCGCTGTCCTCTCGCGCCGCGACCGCCCCGGGCGCGAAGGCAAGACGTCCGTCGCGCAGCAGGGAATTGCCCCTATCGCCAAGAAGCTTCTCGACGAAATTCAAGACGCCTTGTTTCAACGCGCGCTCGATTTTCGCAAATCCAATACTGTCGAGCCGAAGGATTACAACGAATTCAAGCTCGCCGTGGAAAAGGGCTTCGCGCTTTCCCACTGGTGCGGAAGCGCCGATTGCGAAGCCAAGATCAAAGAAGAAACGAAGGCCACCATGCGCTGCATTCCTCTCGAGCAGACGGCTGGGCCGGGGAAATGCGTTTATTGCGGCCAGTCCGCTCCGGAACGGGCCATTTTCGCCAAAGCCTACTGAGAGCAGCGTTTCCCTTTGGTACAGGTAACTTCTCCGAAACCGTGGCCACAAGGGTATATCGACCATGCCTATAACAGGTGCTAAGATTTTTTTCGTCGGTACGTAGTCTGTTCACTTCGGACCCGGAGGCTGAGATGTTGCGCGAACCGCGAAATGGCGAAAAAGGCGGGGCCAGGATCAAGGCTATTCTGGCGCTGATCATTCTTATTGCCTTTATCTTTTCCGCCATAAGGATTGTCCCGGCATTATTCGCCAACTATCAGTTGCAGGATTCGATACAGGAAGAGGCCACATTCGCGGCCGCCAACCGCAAGAGCGACGATCAGGTTCGCGCTGACGTTCAGAAAAAGATGGATTCCCTGGGTATTCAGGGCCAGGTGAACGACATTCAAATCAGTGATGTTGCTGGCGTAATCACAATTTCGGTTGACTATACGGTTCCCATAGACTTGAAGGTCTATCAACTTCAGCTGCATTTTCATCCCCAGGCAAACAACACTCTCATTTAGAATAGCAACTGAATATGTAGCGGCTCCGGGAGAGCTCTCGGCCAACGTGGCGTTCCGCTCGGCGTCCAACGTTCCCAGCCTCCGGCAGTTGATCCCGGATCGGAGACTCGGAGGAACGTTTGCGCATTCGAGTGGCCCGCGGCTTTTGGACCTCGCGCTTTGGGTTAGCTCTGTTGGGAACAGCTCTCTGCGCGATTCTGATCGCGGCTGGCATTTTCACATTTTATTGGGTGCGGGACAGTCATCTGATTGACCAGCGCCTCACCGGCCAAGTCTTCGGCCACGCTTCCCACATCTATTCCGCCCCAGGGAGAATATTCGTCGGAGAAGCCATGACGCCGCGCGGCCTCGCCGGCTATCTGGTCAACAACGGTTATTCGGAAGCTCGCAGCGGAGGCGCCTCTGGCAACTTCAAAGCCGGCCAAACGTCGGTCGAGTTGTATCCATCCGAGGACTCCTATTTCAATGGCGAAAATTCGCTGCGTGTGGATTTTGCCTCGGACAAAATCAGCGCCATTCGCCTGCTTTCGGATAATGCCTCGGTCACTTCCGCGCAGATTGAACCCGAATTGCTGACCAATCTCTTCGACGATTCGCGCGAGAAGCGCCGCGTCGTTCGTTATGAGGATCTGCCGCCTACTCTCATTCACGCGGTGCTTTCCGCGGAAGACAAGCGCTTTTTCGAGCATGGCGGCTTCGATCCCATTCGCATTGCTGGCGCCGCTCTCGCCGATCTTCGTCACAATGCCCGCGCCCAGGGCGCCAGCACCATCGACATGCAAGTCGCGCGTAGCTTCTTTTTCTCCACCGAGCGAACTTGGCGCCGCAAGATCGCCGAAACAATGGTCGCTCTTGAGCTCGACCATCGTTTCACCAAGCAGAGGATTCTCGAGCTCTATGCCAACGAGATCTATCTTGGCAATCGCGGCAGCTTCGCCATACGCGGATTCGGCGAGGCGGCCGAAGCCTATTTCGGGGTGGACGTCAGGGATTTGGATCTCGCTCAGTGCGCTTTCTTGGCGGGCATCATCCGGTCGCCCAATCGCTACACGGCCGCCGAACGCCATCCTGATCGCGTCGATGATGCCCGGAATCGCGTCCTTCGCCAGATGGTCGAGGACGGCTATATCACCGCGTCTCAGGAGAAGGCCGCGCGGGCGGAAACTTTGAAATTCGTGGGTGTGGGAGGTTCGAGCCGCGCTGCGCCGTATTTTGTGGATATGGTGCGCGATTCATTGCTCGACCAGTTCTCGCAGACGGATTTAACCACCCAGAGCTATCGCATTTACACTACGCTCGATCCTAACCTGCAAGCCGCCGCTGACGAAGCTGCACAGGCCGGCATGAAAGTCGTCGACGATGAGCTCGCCCATCGTTATGCAGTGCAGAAACGCAAGGGAATTACCGTCGCGAAGCCGCAAGTGGCCCTGATTGCGATGGATCCGAGAACCGGCGCGATCCTCGCGCTGGTCGGAGGCCGCGACTATGGTGAGAGCCAGCTCAATCACGCTTTAGCTCGCCGCCAGCCGGGCTCTTCTTTCAAGCCGTTCGTTTACGCCGCGGCATTCGATAATTCCGTCGCAGGCCTCCAACCCATCGTTACGCCGGAGACGACCGTCGTTGACGAACCCACAACGTTCTCGTTCGATGGCAACGATTACACGCCGAATAATGACGAAGGCCAGTTTTACGGCACGGTCACGGCGCGCGAGGCGCTCACGCATTCGTTGAACGTTGCCACGGTGAAATTTGCCGAGATGGTCGGGTACGACCGCGTGAGAGATTTTACGCGCCAGCTGGGCCTGGATCCCGGCATTCAGGCGACGCCTGCCATGGCGCTTGGCTCCTACGTGATGACGCCGCTCGAGGTTGCGGCCGGCTACACGATCTTCGCGAACTCCGGGGTACGGGCCGAGCCGCGGTTCTTGAACAGAGTTGTGAGTGCGGATGGTTCGGTGATCCAGAGGTCTGTGCCGCAGAACCGCGCGGTGCTTGATCCACGCGTCGCTTATCTTGTCACGAACGTGCTCGAAGACGTCATCAACCACGGGACTGGCTATCGCGTGCGCACTCTTGGTTTCGACGCACCCGCCGCTGGCAAAACCGGGACTTCCCACGACGGTTGGTTTGCGGGCTACACATCGAACTTGCTCTGTGTCGTCTGGGTCGGATATGACGACGACCGCGACCTGGGCCTCTCCGGTTCCAACTCAGCGGCTCCCGTCTGGGCCGAGTTTATGAAGCGCGCCGAAGCCCTGCCTGCTTACCACAATATGCAGGAGTTTCCCGAACCCCAGGGGATGGTCAATGTGACCGTCGACCCCGAATCCGGGGATTTGGCGACAGCCAATTGCCCCACGACTGTCAACGAAGTCTATGTCGCCGGGACGGAGCCAACGGCCTTCTGCCCCATTCACGGCGGGAAGCTCTCGGAAATCCCGCCAGTCTCGTGGCTTTCCCATCTCTTTGGGAAGTCTTCGAATCCGCCACCGCCCGGCGCTCCCGCGAATCCCGCGGGCGCGAAAAACGGGGCTGCCGTCCCGAACGTTGCCCACCCGCCCGGAACTGCTCCGGCCCCTGGTGCTCCCGCCGCCCCGGCACCTGAAAATAAAAAAGGGCTACTTGACAAAATCTTTGGTATCTTTGGAGGTAACAAGAAGCCGCCAGCGAAACCGAAGCCGGATTCGTAGAATCCCCTCGGTCGGCGCTGGGGGAGGGGTGAACATGAAACGTCTGACCCTGTCTGCTCTGTTTCTGAGTTGCCTTTTTGCCTTTCCATTAATCGTGCACGCCCAGGAGTCTGCTGTCGCCTCCCTTCAGGAAGTTTCCGCGAAGAGCGGGACCTCCATGCAGACGGAACTCACTCCGCTGCAGAAGGATGAGCTGCGCGCCGATATCCTCATGGCGCGGAAAATGTATCCTGAGGCAGCCCGATCTTACGAGCGTCTCGCCAAGCAAGAACCGCACAATGCCGCCCTGCTGAACAAGCTTGGAATAGCCTACGAAGGTGGCCACAATGATGGTCCCGCCGAGCGCTCTTTCAAAAAGGCCATCAAAGAGGACAAGACTTACGCGAGCGCCTACAACAACGTAGGCACTGTGGAATACGACCGCCGTAAATACAGCCATGCTATCGACTGGTATCAGAAGACGCTGGCCCTGCGTCCCGACATGGCCCCTGTCTATTACAATCTCGGCTGCGCGTATTTCGACGCGAAGAGATATCCGGAAGCGATGGATGCGTTCCAGAGGGCCATTCAGATCGACCCTCAAGTCATGGCCGAGCACGGAAGCGGGGGCTCCGTAATACAGCCTCGGGGAACCACAAACATGGCTTTCTTCTACTTCTTGGTTGCTCGCACGTATGCGCAGATGGGTAATGCGGAGCGCGCCGCGCATTACTTGACCATGTCGCGCGACGACGGTTATAAGCAATTTGCCGCGGCCAAAACCGACCCCACATTTGCGCGAGTGATTAAGGATCCTCGCGTATTGGCGGTATTTCAACCGGTGCCCGAGCTGGCGCAGAAGCACCACTAATTCGCCGGGCCGATTCATTCGCAGTCTCGCGCCTGCTTGATGGCTGCCCCGCGCATCTTTCCGTTCGGGCCGCGCTGTCCCTGCTATAATACCCGCCAGATGGAGCTGAGAATTTCACTCGCTCGCAATCTCTTCCGCCGCCAGGTGCGATCCGTACTGCCGCCGCGCACTTTCGGAGTATTTCTGTTCACTTTCGCTGCCGCTTTCGGCCTTCTTGTTTTGCCCGTGGCCTCCCTGGGCACTCATGCTGCGGAACCCGCGCCTGCGGGCTCGAACGTCTACGAATTGCAGATCAACGGAGAGATTGAGCCCATTCTCTCTGAATACATCGTCGCCGGCATTGACGCCGCCAACCGTGCGCACGACAGTTTGATTCTCATCACCATCGACACTCCGGGCGGCCTCGATTCGTCGATGCGCGAAATCATCGCCGCCATCCTGCATTCCTCGGTTCCTGTGGTCACGTACGTTTCGCCGTCTGGCGCGCGCGCCGCGTCCGCCGGGTTTTTCATCCTCATCTCCGCCGACGTTGCCGCCATGTCGCCGGGGACCGACACGGGCGCAGCATCTCCGCTGCTCGAAATCGCCGGCAGTCCCGTGAAAGTTGACGACACGCTCGAGCGCAAGATCATGAACGAGGCGACTGCTTATCTGCGCAGTTACGCCGCTCGCCGTGGCCGTAATGTTCCTCTCGCCGTTACCGCTGTCACCGACGCGAAAGCCTTCAGCGAAAAGGAAGCCCTTGATGGCAAGCTCATTGACATCGTTGCGCCGACTCCCGAAGCTCTCTTGACCCAGCTTAACGGCCGCACGATCACGCGCCTCGACGGCTCGACGCAAACGCTGCATCTCGAGAACCCCATCCTGGAAGTCCATGAGATGAGTGGCCGCGAACAATTTCTCGACCGCATCGTGCAGCCCGATGCGTTTTTCATTTTGCTGATCATTGGCCTGCTCGGCATTTACACCGAGTTTACGCATCCCGGCATGTTCGCGCCCGGCGTGATTGGCGGCATCGCGTTGGTCCTTGCGCTTTTCGCCATGCACATGCTGCCCGTGAATTTCACCGGTTTGGTGCTCATTCTTCTTGCGCTCATACTGTTTGTTCTCGAAGCAAAATTTCCGACGCACGGAGTACTGGGTGTCGGCGGCGCGATCTCCATGCTGCTCGGCGCGTTGATGCTCGTCCATTCGCCCATTACGGCAGGCGGCGTGCATCCGAGTATCGCGCTTGCGGTCACCGTGCCCGTCGCGCTCATCGTGATCTTGCTGATGCGCCTCGTCCTGCGCTCGCGTAGATGGAAGCAATCCACGGGCGCCGAACAGTTGGTTGGCGCCATCGGTGAAATCGCCGAGCCCGTGCCGGCGACCGGCGCAAAGGGCATGGTTCTGATTCACGGCGAGCTCTGGCGCGCCGCGGCGGGCGAAGCGATTCCCAAGGGAACTCAGGTTCGTGTAAATCATGTGGACGGATTGACGCTGACGGTCGAGCCGGTACGGCGGTAACCAAGTTTGGGCCTGCGGTTTTTGCCTTACGGAACGGGAGGAGACAATGGATTCGGCGATGATAGTTCTCGCGGTGGCGATTTTCATTTTCCTGATGTGGCTTTTCAACTGTATTTACGTCCTCAAGGAGTGGGAGCGCGGCGTTGTCTTGCGGCTTGGCCGCATGATGCCGGAACCGAAAGGCGCGGGATTGTGCCTGGTCTTCTATCCCATCGATAAACTGACTCGCGTTTCTTTGCGTATCGAAACGCTGGATGTTCCGGCGCAGGACGTCATCACGCGTGACAACGTCTCGGCAAAAGTAAACGCGGTCTGTTATTTCCGTGTCGTCGACGCCAATCTCGCGATTTCACAGGTGGTGAACTATCTTTACGCCACCTCCCAGCTCGCGCAAACCAATCTTCGAAGCGTCATTGGCCAGTTCCAACTCGACGACGTTCTCTCGGAGCGCGAAAAGGTAAACGCGAAGTTGCAAACAATCCTTGACCAGGATACCGAGCCTTGGGGTATTAAGGTAACGAAGGTTGAGGTCAAGCAAGTCGATATTCCGGACAATATGCAGCGCGCCATCGCGCGGCAGGCCGAGGCAGAGCGGGAACGCCGCGCCAAGGTCATCAATGCCGATGGTGAGTTGCAGGCATCGGCGAAGCTTGCCGAAGCCGCCGAAGCATTGCAGCGGCAGCCGGTTTCGGTTCAGCTTCGGTATTTGCAAACTTTGACGGAGATTGGCAGCGAGAAAAATACAACGGTCATCTTCCCGGTGCCCATGGATTTGATCAGTCAATGGCTGCCACGGCCCGTGAAATAGGTTTTCTCGGAGGAGCGCAGGAAAGCATGAGCGGCCATTCAAAGCGAAGCGGGGGAGATCGAGTTCTCGAAGGCCGGCATCTGATCGGCTTGTTTCTCGGCGTGGTGTTGTTGTGCTGCGTGTTTTTCACGTTGGGCTACGTCATGGGCAAGACGCAATACGGAAACTCGCCTGTACAGGCCGCGTCGCTCGATAAGCCGGTCGCGCCATCCGTATCCTCGGCCGCGCGGACTGCGTCCGCGCAGCAGCAAGCCTCGCCCGAATGGGATTTTTACTCGAAAGAAAAGAGCAGTGAAATTCCCTTGAAGTCTTCTCCAACAACAGCCGGTCGCGGAATCGAATCTGTTTCTTCCGCAGCGTCAGCTCGCGTGAGTCCCGCGCCCGCGTCTGTTGCGCCGGTCGCGCGTCCCGCGTCAGTCACGCAACCTCCGGCGCGTTTCCGCGCGCCGCGCATGTCCCGCAACGCGATTGTGCTGCAAGTTGGCGCGCTTCGCAGCGAGAGCGACGCTCTCGCCATGGCCGACGCGCTGCAACAGAAGGGCTTTCCTGCATTCGTCATCGTGCCCACGACGGACAGTTTTTATCGCGTGCAGGTCGGCCCGTTTCTCAGCCAAACGGTTGGCGATCGAGCCAAGGAATCGCTCCAACGCGAGGGATTCAAAGCCATCTTCCGGCGCTGAATGAATTTCTCCCGATCGGTTCGTTTGCGACTTGCCGTAGCCTCCGGGCTCGCGCTCCCATTCTCGTTTCCCAATTACAATATGCCGCTGCTCGCGTGGGTTGCCGTGGCGATGCTCATTCTCGCCGCGCTCGGTGCCCGGCCGCGCCATGCCGTTCTCTGCGGCTTCATTAACGGCGCGCTCTTTTATCCGCTGGCCGTGCCGTGGATCGCCACCGTCATGCACCAGTTTGGAAGCGTCAGCCCGCTGCTCTCCGCCGGGATTCTCGGCTTGATGACTCTCGCCGGAAGCGTCTTTCCAATCATCTTCGCGGTTCTCGTTGCGCGCGTCAGCAAATCCAGTGTCGCCCTGGCCTGCGCCCTGGCGCCGTTTCTTTGGATCGTGCTCGAGTTCGCACGCGCGCATTTGCCCATCATAGGCTTTCCCTGGAATTTGATTGGCTATGCGGCTTCCGGAAATTTGGCGCTTGTTCAGATTTGCAGCCTCACGGGAATTTACGGCCTTTCGGCAGTCGTCGTCGCGTTCAATGCGCTGGTCGCCTGGGCCATCGCATCGCCATCGGCCAAAAGCCGCCGCGCGCTGATCGGCGTCACCGTCGCGCTCATCGTCATTGCCCTTGTCGGGCCGCGTCTTGTGCCGCAGGCGAAAGCCGACCACGTCGCGCATCTCGTGCAAACGAACTTCCCGCAATTCGAGGTCTACCCGTCCAATTGGATGGAAACTCACGCGCCGGACATGGAGCAACTCGAGTTGCTCAGCGTCGATGCCGCAAGAAAGTCGCCGGGCGTGATCATTTGGCCGGAAGTCCCCGCGCCATTTTCCTTGCAAGATCCGAAATTCGCCGCCATTGCTGAACGCATCGCGAAAAACGCAAATAATTATTTTCTCGTCGGCGTTGACGATTGGAAGTTGGGGCCAAACCGCGAGTGGCTTGCATCGAATAGCGCCGTCCTACTCGACCCTGCGGGCCAGCGCCAATTCACGTATGATAAGATTCATCTCGTCCCATTCGGCGAATATGTGCCGCTGCGGAAGTGGTTGGCGTTTGCGAAGAGTTTGACGGAAGGCATCGGCGATTTCACGCCGGGCCGCGAATATTCCGTCGGGCAGTTGCCAGGCGGCCGCTTCAGCGTTTTCATTTGTTACGAAGCGATTTTCCCGGGCGAGATTCGCAATTTCGCGGCCCATGGCGCGGAATTGCTGATGAACATCTCGAACGACGGCTGGTTCGGGCGTTCCTCGGCCCCGGCGCAACACGTGATGATGGCTCGCGTTCGCGCGGTTGAGTCTCGCCGTTGGCTGCTGCGCGACACGAACACGGGTTTCACCGTCGACGTCGATCCTTACGGGCGGATCGTCGCCAGGCTCAAGCCTTACATTCGAGGCGAACTGGACGCGCCTTACGGATTTCGCTCGAATCGCACGCTGTACGTTCGCTGGGGCAATTGGTTTGGATGGCTTTGCCTCATCGCCACAATCGTGTTATTCGCTTTCGGTTTGGCGCGGTCGAAAAGCAATCAAGCGGCGGCTATATAGCAGCAATCTTCAAAAATCTCGTGGCAGGATGGAAATTGTGAGCAACCTCATCGAAGATCTTCAGTCGCGGTTCGACGAACTCAAGAAACGTATAGAACTTGTGCGGAGTTATCTTTGACGTTTCCGCCAGCCGCGAGCTTCTGAAATCCCTCGACGCGAAAGTCAACGACCCCGCCTTTTGGCAGGACCAGGAGAAAGCCCAGGCCATTCTCCAGCAGCGTAAGCAGGCCGAAAGCAGCGTCGGCGCGGAAGATAAGCTCACTCGTGTTGTCAGCGACATCGAAACCTATTTCCACATGGCGCACGAGGAAACCGACGCGGCCCAGCGCGAAGCCGTTTTGAAGGACATCAGCGCCGAGCTTGACTCCGCCGACAAATACATCGCCGAACTCGAAACGCGGACGCTGCTCTCCGGCCCCAACGATGCCCTGAACGCCATCATGACCATCAAGCCCGGTGCCGGTGGCACCGAGTCGCAAGATTGGGCCGAGATGCTTTTGCGCATGTATCTCCGCTGGGCCGAGAACGAAGGCATTCGCGCCACGGTCATCGACTCGACGCCCGGCGAGGAGGCTGGCATCAAGTCCGCCACCGTGCGCATGGAAGGCGAAAACGCTTATGGCTTGCTCTCCGGCGAAAGTGGCGTCCACCGGCTGGTGCGCATTTCGCCATTCGATCAGGCTGCCCGCCGCCACACGTCTTTCGCTTCCGTATTCGTCATCCCCGAAATTGACGACACCATCGAGATCGTCGTCAAGCCGGAAGACTTGCGCATCGATACGTTTCGCGCCGGCGGCCACGGCGGCCAGAACGTCAACAAAGTCGAATCCGCCGTCCGCATCACGCATCTCGCGACCGGAATCGTCGTCCAGTGCCAGAACGAGCGTAGCCAGCACAAGAACCGCGAACTGGCCATGAAGGTCCTGAAATCGCAGCTCTACGAACGCGAAATCGACAAGCGCCGCGAAGAAACCCGCAAGCTCGACGAATCCAAGCCCGAAATCAGCTTCGGCAGTCAGATTCGCTCTTACGTTCTCCAGCCCTATCAATTGGTGAAGGACCATCGCACCAAGGTCGAGCAGGGCGACGTCGATCGCGTCCTCAACGGCGACCTCGACCGTTTCATCCGTGCTTACCTACTCTCCCGCCGCGGCGGCAACGGTGGCACTCCCACTGGCGACGCAGAAGCGTCTAAAAATTAAGTCTCTGAAAGCTGCAAACTCTTTCGCTTCTCGCCCTTTCGCCATCGTCCGCGTGAGTCGTTGGATGTTTTTCGGTGTCATATTTTCGCCGTTAAACCCCGAATTAAGCTCTTTCGCTGCAAGCCGTTGACACTCACTCGCTCCGATGTTAGCCTTTTTTATTGTGGTTCCCGCAGCATTAGGCGCTTAGGCCACTAATTTGCCTTCCAATCCATCGAAGGAGACTGTGTTGACACGCTCAGAAGAAAAATTCCTGTTCACTTCAGAATCGGTTACTGAAGGCCACCCCGACAAGATTGCCGACCAGATCTCCGACGCTGTTCTCGACGCTGTGATGAAGGACGACCCCATGGGTCGCGTCGCCTGCGAGACGCTTGTCACCACCGGCCTAGTCGTTGTCGCCGGCGAAATCACCACCAAAACCTACGTCGATTTCTCTGACATTGCGCGTCAGGTGATCCGCGATGTCGGCTACACGCGCGCCAAATACGGCTTCGACGCCGACACTTGCGGCGTCATCTCCACCATCAAGAAACAGTCCGGCGACATCGCCATGGGCGTCGACACGGGCGGCGCGGGCGACCAGGGATTGATGTTCGGCTTCGCCTGCGACGAAACAGAAGAGTTGATGCCCATGCCCATCCAACTCGCGCATCGGCTGTGCCAGCGCCTCGCCGAAGTTCGCAAGGCAGGAGTTGTTGACTTTCTTCGTCCCGATGGCAAGTCTCAGGTCTCCATCGAATACATCGACGGTCGTCCTGCTCGAGTCGATTGCGTTGTCATTTCCACTCAACATAGCGACTCCGTTTCCACGAAAGATCTTCGCGAAGCCATTTTGGACGAAGTCATCCGTCCCGTCGTTCCCGCGAAAATGATGGACAAGCAAACGCGCATTCACATCAACCCCACCGGACGCTTCGTCGTCGGCGGGCCAATGGGCGATGCGGGCCTCACGGGACGCAAGATCATCGTCGACACCTACGGCGGTTACAGCCGTCATGGTGGCGGCGCTCTTTCCGGCAAGGACCCGACCAAGGTGGACCGTTCCGCATGCTACATGGCCCGCTACATCGCGAAAAATCTCGTCGCCGCAGGCGTCGCCCGCAAGCTCGAAGTTCAGCTCGCTTACGCCATCGGTGTCGCCGAACCGGTTTCCGTCATGGCCGACACGTTCGGCACCGGCAACATTCCCGATCACCAGATCACCGAGCTCATTCGCAGCACATTCGGGCTCACGCCGCGCGGAATCATCGAAACCCTGAACTTGCGGCGCCCGATTTACCGCGCCACCGCCAGCTACGGCCATTTTGGCCGCACCGGGCCGGGCTTCACATGGGAAAAAACCGATCGCGCGGACGCCATTCGCAAGGGAGCCGGATTGCCCGCGACCGTCATGGCCTCACGCTAGGGTTCGTTGTCATTCTGAGGAGGATGCGACTAGCATCCGACGAACCTGCCTGCTGCAGGCATGGAATCTGCTTTTGTCTTATCGAAACTACTTAGGGAGATGCACTCGTGGAAACAGCGTCCAAAGTGTCCAGTGATGTGAAGGATTTCGCACTCGCCGATCGCGGCAAGCGCAAGATCGAATGGGCCAATCAACAGATGCCCGTCTTGCAGCTCATTCGCAAGCGCTTCATCAAGGAAAAGCCGTTCAAGGGCATCCGCATGTCCGCGTGCCTGCACGTCACTAGCGAAACGGCCAATCTCGCCATCACGCTTCGCGACGGTGGCGCCGACGTCGTGCTTTGCGCCTCGAATCCTCTTTCGACTCAGGACGAAGTCGCCGCGTGCCTCGCCAAGGACTATAACATTCCCACCTTTGCGATTAAGGGCGAGGATAACGCGACCTATTACGCGCACATCAACGCGGCCATCGATCATCGTCCGCAGGTCACTCTCGACGACGGCGCCGACCTTGTCACCATGCTTCTCACCAAGCATCCCGATCTCGTTCCCAATGTCATCGGCGGCACTGAAGAGACCACCACCGGCGTCATTCGCCTGCGCGCCATGGCCAAGGACGGCACGCTGCGTTACCCGATCATCGCCGTCAACGACGCGCTCACGAAGCACCTTTTCGACAATCGCTACGGCACGGGCCAGTCCACACTCGACGGCATCATCCGCGCCACGAATCTCCTTCTCGCCGGCATGAACGTCGTCGTCGCTGGCTACGGCTGGTGCGGACGCGGCGTCGCCATGCGCGCCAAGGGCATGGGTGCCAACGTGATCGTCACCGAGATCAATCCCACCAAGGGCATCGAAGCCATCATGGATGGCTATCGCGTCATGCCCATGCACGAAGCGGCCAAGATTGGCCAGATCTTCGTCACGCTCACGGGCAATAAATCCGTCCTCGCCGCGGATCATTTCGAAAAAATGAACGACGGCGCGGTCATGTGCAATTCCGGCCACTTCAACGTGGAAATCGACATTCCCGCGCTCGAGAAAATGTCCAGCTCGCACCGCGAAGTGCGTCCGTTCGTCGAGGAATACGTCATGCGCGACGGCCGCAAGCTCTACCTCCTCGGCGAAGGCCGCCTCATCAACCTCGCCGCGGCCGAAGGCCATCCCGCCGTGGTCATGGACATGAGCTTCGCCAACCAGGCGCTCTCCGTCGAGCACCTCATCAAGAACGCTAGCAAAATGAAGAAGCAGGTCTACGCCGTGCCCGAGGAAATCGACACGCACATCGCGCGCCTCAAGCTCGAGTCCCTTGGCACGCAAATCGACAAGCTCACGCCCGAGCAGGAGCACTACCTCGCCTCCTGGAACGAAGGCACGTAACTCCCCGCTTTGTCATTCCGAGCGAGGACGCGACTAGCATCCGACGAGGAATCTGCTTTTGTATCTGGTTTGCGTGGCACAGGCTTCAGCCGCTGAGGTTTGTCGCAGCCGATGGCTTGCACTACCTCGCCTCCTGGAACGAAGGCGCGTGACACACATTTCCTGTCATCCTGACGCTTCGTGTTTTTGCGGAGCCGAAGCCCGCCGGCGGGCGGGGATCTCGCCTCGGCACCGCAGTTCTTGCTATCATCACTGAGGCTTCGTGCCATTGCGACTCTGAAGGATCTCGTCGCCGCTTGGAATGAAGGCACCTAAGCTGGGGCCTGTCATTCCGAGTGAGGATGCGGCGAGCATCCGACGAGGAATCTGCTTTTGCCCTGTGAGTGTTTGTAAGTTACCTGCAAGTAATTGCGGATTCCGTATATTTCCTTGCACATCGCACTTACCCCCCGCCCTGAACCAACCACTTAACTCCTTTCAATGCAGGAAAGAAAAGATTGGCATCCTGCGTGCTCCTCACTTTACGGCGGAGAAGGGGTGTTCTCCGGGGTTCCAGCCTGAAAATTGGCGAAAGCGATTTGGGTGCGATCTGGACGTCTCCGCTATCGAGGTTCTTCTTGGCCCTAGGAGAGCCCCTAAAGGAGAAGATCATGCCAAAAGGCTTCCTGCCTTCCTTCGTAAAATATTCATTGTCTTTCGGGCTTCTCTGTCTGCTTCTTTGGCCTGCCCGCGCTTTTGCTAACCCTTCAGACATGGTCACGCTCCTATTCACTGGCGATGCCACATGCTACCCGGAGCCGGGCACTCCTTGTTCGCTGTCCGAGCCGTTATACCCCGTGGGCGCGACCATTACGGGCGTCTTCAGCTTTGACCCTGATACCCAAACGGTCGGTAGCTGGTATTTTTTCACCCCCTTCGGCCGGGTCTCATCGACGGACCCCGGTGCGAGCGCCGATTTTTTTGAACCGGGAACATTCTTCTTCGATTACTACGAGATGGTTTTGACTTTCGCCGACCCAAATGGGGGACCTTTGCTCGGGGGTTATATCGTGTCGACCATCGGATACGACCCGAGTATCCCACCTTATGTTTTCACCTCCGGCATTGCCACTGTGGGCGTGACCCCTGAACCCTCATCTCTGCTCCTGCTCGGCACCGGCCTCCTGGGGCTCGGCCCATTCCTCCGCCGCAGCTCCGCGCACTCTTGAATTGCGCGAGCCTTCCAATAAAAGTAGGGGCGGGTCTTCAGACCCGCCCTTTGTTTTTTCCGTGGATCCGCCTTGTCGGCCTCCGAACCCATTGACTGGCGTGCTAAAATGGGTGTTTGTGACTATGACACTAAACATAAACGACCGGCGGCCGTCATCCTCCTCAATCAGGGGTTGGCTTGTCTAGAAAAGGCTCAGCCTGCGCGTCTTCGCGGTGCCTGCAACATCAATGTATGATTTTTTTAATCGGGACAGCAAAGTTCAGTGAGTTTTTGTTAACCACCAATAAAATCAATCACTTGAATTTTTCTAATCGGGACAAATCTTCACCCTTGCTGAGTCCCGATCTAGCCTCATCTATGGTTTTTGGTAACTCTCCTTTTTCCGGGCGTGGGGCGTGATGCGATGCGAGACTTAGCCAATCTCGCCATCGAAAAGGCGCTCGCTCGCGGCGCGACCTACGCCGACGTCCGCGTCATGGACATCCGCCACCGCGACGTCTCGACCAAGAATGGCCAGGTTGGCCGCGCCAGCGAAGGCGAGTCCCTCGGCCTGGGTTTGCGCGTCATCGCCCAGGGTTCCTGGGGCTTTTCCGCGACGGACCGCATCTCCCACGAGGGCATCGAAGCCTGTGTCGCCCAGGCTGTCGCCATTGCCAAAGCTTCCGCCGTCGCCAAGCGCCACGATGTCGTTATGGCGCCCGAGCAATCCTATGTCGACACCTGGCAGAATCCTTTCATCAAGGATCCTTTCCGCGTCCCCATCGAAACGCAAATCGCCGTACTCCTCGCGGCTGATTCCGAAATGCGCAAAGTCAAAGGCGTCACGCTTGCCGAAGGCTCCATGTCCTTCCGTAGAATCGACCAGCTTTTCGTTTCCAGCATTGGTTCCGTGATTCATCAAGTGAAAATGCAGTCCGGCGCGGGAATCGTCGCCACCAGCTTCGCCGGAGAGGAAATTCAGAAGCGTTCCTATCCGAATAGTTTTGGCGGTCAGCACATGCTGCGCGGCTACGAATTGATCGAAGAATTGGACCTGGTCGGGAACGCGCCGCGCATCGCCGAACAATGCGTCGCGCTGCATAGCGCCGCGAAATGCCCGGAAGGGAAGAGCACGATTATTCTCGATAGCTCGCAGCTCGGCTTGCAGATTCACGAGTCCATCGGCCATCCCATCGAGCTCGATCGCGTCCTTGGCATGGAAGCGAATTTCGCCGGTATGAGCTTTCTGACGCTCGAAAAATTGAATTCCCTGCGCTACGGTTCGGACATCGTCAACGTTGTCGCCGACGCGCGCCTCGCGCACGGCCCCGGCCTTGGCACTTTCGCTTATGACGATGAAGGCGTGCCCGCGCAATGCACGCCGATCATCTCGAACGGCCTTTTCACCGGATATCTGACGAATCGTGAAACCGCCGCGGCCATCGGCCAGCCGCGCTCCAATGGCACCATGCGCACGGAGAGTTGGAACCGGCTTCCGATTATCCGGATGACGAACATCAGCATCCTTCCCGGCGACCGCAAATTCGAAGATCTCATCGCCGATACGGATGACGGCATTTACATTGAGACCAATCGTTCCTGGTCCATCGACGACCGCCGCTATCATTTCCAGTTTTCCACGGAGATAGGCTGGGAAATCAAGAATGGCAAACGCGGCCGCATGATCAAGACGCCGAGTTACAGCGGCATCACGACGGAATTCTGGAATAGTTGCGATGCAATCTGCTCGCGAGATTACTGGACGCTGTGGGGCACGCCGAATTGCGGCAAAGGCCAACCCATGCAAACCATGGGCACCGGCCACGGCGCGGCACCTGCACGTTTCCGCAACGTGAAAGTGGGAATCGCGTCGTCGAAATCATGACCAAGAAACCGAAAACGCGAAAAGCGCGGCGCGCGCCGGCAAGAGTCAAGCGCGGCCATGCGATCGCTGCCGACCATCGCCTCGGCGCGGGGCAACTTCACCGCATCGCTGAAAAAATCATCAAGTTCAGCGAAGCGGACGAGACCGAAGTCGATGTATCCGCCGTGACCAGCGCGCTCACGCGCTTCGCCAACAACACCATCCATCAAAACGTCGCTGAGCAGGGCCTCACGATTTCAGTTCGGGCTGTCGTCGATGGCCGTACGGCTCGCGCCTCCACCAACAAGACCGATGACGAATCTTTGCGCCGCGTCACTCGCGCCGCTCTGGATCTGGCGCGCGTCCAACCTCGCAATCGCGATTTGCTTCCCATGCTCGGCCCGCAGAAAGTGCAAAAAGTGAATCGCTTCGTCGAGGCCACTGCGGCCGCCACGCCTGCGAATCGCGCTCGCGCCGTGGCGCGCGTTTGCCAGATGGCGGAAAAGAACAAGCAGACAACTGCGGGGATTTTCTCGACCGGCCTGGCGGAGATGGCCCTCGCCAACTCGCGCGGCCTTTTCGAATTTTACGAAGACACGCGTGCGGAATTTTCCGTAACCATGCTCGAGAAAGATTCTTCCGGCTGGGCCAAAGCCTCATCGGCCCGCATAGAAGAAATCGACGCCGAAGCACTCGCGCAGCGCGCCAGTGAAAAATGCGCGGGCTCGCGTTCGCCGCGCGAAGTTCCGCCGGGCCGCTATACGACGATCTTGGAGCCTCCCGCCGTACTCGATTTGGTTGGATTCTTGTTTTACGACTTCGCCGGCACGTGCGTTGCCGATCAGAGGTCCTGTCTCACTGGGCGTATGGACAAGAAGCTATTCGGCGAGAATATTTCCATCTGGGATGATGTGTATCATCCGTTGCAGCTCGGCCCGCCATTCGACGGCGAAGGCGTTCCGCGAAAGAAAGTCGCTCTAGTCGAAAAAGGCGTCCCGAAGAATCTTGTTTATTCGCGGGCGACGGCCAAGAAAATGAAGGCTCAGCCCACGGGCCACGGCTTTTCACTTCCAAGTGAAGACGGAGAGGCTCCTTTCAACCTCGTTTTCGCCGGTGGCAATAGCTCCACAGAAGAAATGATCCGCTCGACGGACCGCGGCCTGCTCGTCACGCGCCTGTGGTACATCCGTGAAGTTGATCCTTACCAGAAGATCCTAACCGGCATGACGCGCGACGGCACATTCCTCGTGGAAAACGGGCGCGTCGCGGGCGCCGTGCGCAATTTCCGCTTCAACCAAAGCATCATCGAGATGCTGTCCAACGTCGAAATGCTCGGCCCTGCCGTGCGCGCGTCGGGCGAGGAGTCGTTTGACATGGTCGTGCCCGCCATGAAAATCCGCGATTTTCATTTCAGCGAAGTCACGAAATTCTGAGAACCATTTTTTCTGGAACGCGGGGCTGAAGGTGAGAAAGTGGCTCACAGCGCAGTCGAGCCAAGCGGCAAATCTCGAGTCAGATTAGGAATAAAGCGCAACGCCGAGCCACAGCGCGAAGACCAGGACGCCAGCCACGAGCAGAAGCGCACGTATGCTCTTCTTCCTGACAGCGGCTACGATGACGGCAAGTCCGCAGATGAGGAATCCCGCTTCGGGCCAGAAGAGCGCGGACGCGGAAGCACCTTGCAATTCGCTCAGCGTGTGCTGGTAGAGGACGGAGCTCATCGAGCCAACGCCCGTCAGGGCTGCGGCGACCATTCCCGCCAGGGCCAGGCCCCCAATCCATTGCGGTAGCGCCGACTTGCGCTGCGCCTCGCGCCAATCCCACCACGTTTGCCCGACAACCAACGCCACAATCAAGACTATGAAAAGGGCCATGGACCCGCCTGGAATGCCAATTTGGCATTAGGCAATTAAACGGCCAGGAGGCAAGGTACCATTGGGCGGTTTATCTGCCGCCGCATCAATCAGTTGGCAAATTCCTTCGTCGCCTGCGAGAGAGGATGTGTAAGAAGATTTGCACATTTCTGCACACGATTTCGCGAAAAGTGATGCCTCTTGCACACGCAAACGAGGGGGCAGTGACCGGCAGAATCGGAGATTCTGCTACGATGCTTGTGTGATGAGACGCCCATGGGTGATCGGCCATCGCGGAGCAGCGGGTCACGCGCCCGAAAACACGATGGCTTCGTTCCGGCGGGCCGTGGAACTTGGCGCCGCTTTTATCGAGACGGACCTGCGGCTTTCGCACGACGCCCGCTTTGTGGCCATGCACGACCCCACCGTCGATCGCACGACGAACGGAAAAGGTCTGGTGCGAGACTTCACGCTCGATGAGTTGCGCGGCCTGGATGCTGGTTCGTGGTTCGGGCCGGAATTCGCCGGTGAGCGTATTCCATCGATCGAGGAAATTCTGGCATTTGCGCGCGATGTGAACATCGTCGTGTACCTGGAAGTGAAACTGGAAGATGCGTGGGGCGTTCATCATGCGCTGGTGAGCGCGTTGCGTGCGGCGGAGGAAGCGGCCCGGACCATGATCATATCGTTCGATGCGGTGCTGCTCGAAAACATCCGCAAGCTCGATGCGACCCTTCTCACTGGATTTCTATATGAAAAGCCGACGCCAGGCGCGATTGAGAAAGCACAAAGCATCGGGGCGCGGCAGATTCTTCCGCGCGCGGATTTAGTGACGCCCGAACTCGTCAAAGCGGCACATGAAGCGGACCTGCAAGTCGCCACGTGGACGGCAAACGAGCCGGAGCAAATGCGCGCGCTGATTTCCGCGGACATCAATGGGATCATGACGAATTATCCCGATCGCCTGTGTGAGGTGATTCTGGATTGCTTCAAAGAGGATTAGGAGTTCCCGAGCCGCGCACGGATCGAAATAAATCCGCAAATTGTGCGAGAGTTAATTCTTCGGCGCGCGCATTTGGCGTGAATCCAGCGGATGCAAAGGCGCTTGCCAGCGCGCGATCGGAGTAAGCCGCTTTCAAATTGTTGCGCAACGTTTTGCGTTTCTGCGCGAAGCATTGCTGCAAGAACTTCAGAAAAGCCGCGTCATCTTCGATGCGCAACGCGGCGCGCTTGCCGGGCAATTGCATTGTCACCAAAGCCGAAGAAACCTTGGGAGGCGGGCGGAAAGCGCCCGGCGGAATGCGCAGCGAGATTTCCGGACGCGCGTAGTACTGGCAAAGAGTGGAAAGATATCCGTAATCATGACGGCTGGGCGGCGCGACGATGCGGACCGCGACTTCGAACTGAACGACAGCGTGAATTGACTGGATGCGGTCCGCGCAATCAAACAAATGCCGGAGAATGGGTGAAGTGATGTAGTAAGGCAAGTTCCCATAAACGCGAAAGCGTTCCTGCGCGAGCGCCGGCAAATCGACGGAGAGGACGTCGGCTTCCACGATTTCCACGTTGGGCCATTCAGTGCCGCGCTGGCGAAGGTGTCGCACGAGTTCGGCATCGGTCTCAATAGTGATGACGCGGCTGGCTCGTTGCGCGAGGATTTCTGTCATTTCGCCGTGGCCCGCGCCGATTTCAATCCAGGTGGCGTCGCGTTCGAGGGGAAGTGCGCGCGCGATTCGCTCGCGCCATCCGGCGCTTCCGAGGAAATGTTGACCGAGCTTTTGGCGGGACATGGGGAAGAAGTCTAACAAGGATAGCGTAAGGTGTCAGTTCTTGATCCGAACAGATATAAATCAGATATCCTCACAACATATGGTCATTACCGACAGGCTCCTCGCGCCAGTTGCCATTCAAGGAAAAGGAAACAGAGTCGTCAACATAGACGTATCCGCTCTAACAAGCCGGCTTCTCCTCTTTGGAACTTACATTCTACAATCCGTCCAGCTCGATGAGCTGCCCTTTTTAACTCGTCTGTTTGGAGAGCGCGGGCTTATCAGGCTGTTCGAAGTCGGGGCCCTGGGGATACTCTTCGAAAGCTACACACTCGCTCAGCTTGGACAGGCCCGCGCGGACTTGAGATTGACCGGCAACTCAAAACGCCTTCCATTTGGATCGTACTCGTTTTCTCCTGTCCGTTTGCAAGATCAGGAAACGGTTGCAGAACAGAAACTCCATCAGTTGAGTAAGCCACTTGCCGCGGCCGTGCGCGCGAATCTTATCGCAATGCCTGACAACTTTTCCGCGAGGGTTTTCGATGGATTCTACTCTGACCTCCGGGGCAATAGCCGCGTTGTGGAAAACAGCATCAGGCACGAACTTCAGAAATTAGGAATCAAGCCGAAGAACCTAAAGATTTTGATTAGCGAAACGGACGATGAAGACTTTCGCACGGAGAGCAACCTACGGTCGGAATACTGCCTTTCAGACGAAGATTCACATCGAGTTGTTGAGAGGGCATTGCTCGCTATTGGTGATTTGAACCTTAGACTCGTGGCTATGGCAACCTACCATGCTCTCACAGGGGTCAATGATAGCGACAAGTTTCTCCTGGAGGGAAAGTTTGAAGCTTTGGCAGACCTAGTAGACTCCGCTGACCACCAGGGTCGCTTTAGCCGGGTCAAAGAAATTGCAGGTTTGCACGCTTCAGAGACGAACGTTACCGACGTCGACGCGGAAAGAATTATTCGGATTCGGGATTCCGAAGAGTGCAGGGCTTTCAGGGATTGGTTGCGTACCGTAGATTCTCGCTCGGATGCAGAGCTCAGAGAGCGTTTGATTGGCCTAAATTCGAGGATTCGAGAGGCGCTTAATAGTAGACCTGGAAAGGTATTGCGTTTTTTGGTGTCCAACGGACTGTCTCTTGCGGCTTCGCCCGTTGGCGCTCTTGCGGTGAGCGCAGTCGATTCCATCGTTATTGATCAGCTTGCAAGAAAGGACGCTATTGTGAGCTTCCTCAGTGAAAGCTATCCCTCAATATTCAGACGCGGCAAGAGTTAGTCGCAGGGAAAGAAAAGCCTCAATCAGCCGAAGAAGCATGACTGCGTGTATAATTTGAGTGGGGAAAATGAAGATACTGTTTGTATCGCCGGAAGGGCTGCCGTTTTCGAAGACTGGCGGCTTGGCGGACGTTGTCGAGGCGCTGCCGCGGTCGCTCGTGGCCATGGGCCATCAAATCGCGGTGCTGCTGCCGCGTTACCGGGGGAATCAGGCGACGCGGACGGTGCTGCCGAGTTTGAGTATTCCGCTGGGCCACCGGATGCGTTTCCCGGCGATCGCCGAGGCGGGGACGTTTGAAGGCGTCCGCTACTACTTCGTCGATGATCCCGGGTATTTTGACCGCGAGAAGCTTTACGGCGATAAGAGCGGAGACTATCCCGATAATCCGCAGCGTTTTGCCGAGTTGAGCCGCGCGGCGATCGAGTTCGCCAAACAAGTGTGGATGCCGGACGTGATGCATTGCCACGACTGGCAAGCGGCGCTTGTTCCGGTTTGTCTGCGCACCGTCTACGCCCACGATCCGGCGGTGGCTCACTTGCCCGTGATTTTTACCGTGCACAATTTGGGGTATCAGGGATTGTTCCCGCGAACGGCGCTGGCGCTCGCTGGATTGCCCGAGGATCTTTTTCACGTGGACGCGCTCGAATACTTCGGCAAGGTTAACTTTCTGAAGGGCGGGCTTGTCTATTCCGACTACGTCACCACGGTGAGCCGGAAGTATGCGCAGGAAATGCAGACGGCGGAATTCGGCTGCGGGCTTGAGGGCGTGATTCGTTCGCGCGGCGATCGCGTGGTGGGAATTCTGAACGGCGTGGACTACACAGCGTGGAATCCGGAGACGGACACGAACATCGTGGCTACGTATTCGGCGAAGGTCATGGATGGGAAGCGGCTCTGCAAGAAGGATTTACTGGCGGCGTTTCACCTGCCCGCGGATAACCTGGAGCGGCCGCTCATTGGGATTGTGTCGCGCTTCGTGGACCAAAAGGGATTCGACCTGATCGAGCAGGTGGCCGCGGACCTGATGAAGGAAGACCTGGCGCTCGTGGCGCTGGGGAACGGCGACGCGAAATACGAGAAGCTGTTCCAGGAACTGGCGAGGAAATATCCGGCGCGCGCGGGAGTGAAAATCGCCTACGACAACGTGGTGGCGCATAAAATCGAAGCCGGCGCGGACATGTTCTTAATGCCCTCGCGCTACGAGCCCTGCGGCCTGAATCAGATTTACAGTTTGCGCTACGGCACGGTGCCCGTTGTTCGCGCGACGGGCGGCCTGGACGACACGGTCGAGGCTTACGATGCCAAGACGGGAAAAGGCACAGGCTTCAAATTTGAAGCGTACGAAGGGCCGGCGCTTCTACAGTGCGTCCGGCAGGCAATTGCGGCCTATCGCGACTTGAGACAGTGGCGAACAATTCAGGTTAACGGGATGTCGAAGGATTTTTCATGGAAAGCCTCAGCAACCGAGTACGTTAAGCTGTATGATGCGGCACGGCAAGCGAGAGTCCAAAAGGCTGCTGCATCATCTAATCCATAGCGGACGAAGGGAAAGATCATTCGCCCACTCAAAATGAGGGAGATTAATGTCGGAAAATATCACAGCGGTAAGTGATTCGAGCTTTCAGACGGAAGTGCTGGATGCCAGCAAAACGCAGCCGGTGATGGTCGATTTCTGGGCGGAGTGGTGCGGTCCGTGCCGTTCGCTTTCGCCGACAGTTGATGCGATTGCCACGGAGCGTGCGGGCAAGCTGAAAGTCGTCAAAATGAACGTCGACGAGAACATGAACACTCCGGGCAAGTTCAACATTCGCGGAATACCGGCGCTCTTGATTTTCAAGGGCGGCGAAGTGGTGGATCAGGTTGTCGGCGCAGTGCCCAAAGGGCAAATCGACAAGGTGCTCGAGCGGCACATCTCGTAAGGCTTCGCATGAGGACTCCGGCGACAAATCTCTGACCGCAAGTCCATGGCGCAGGTTCCAGGGCCTTTTCCATAACCAAAGAGTTGTCGCCAACCGGACGGTAGTGGGTCCGTTTGATTATTTTTTGGCAGGCAGCGTCCACGTCTCGGGGCAGACCAAATCAGGGAGTCCTTCTCGCTTGATTAATTCAGGAAATCTGCTCTTACGAAGAATCGGTTCCCAAATTTTAATAGGTGGTACGTGAGACAAATCCTGCATTTCCTTAGAGTACCTGTTAGGTGGGAACGCCATAACCAAGCGCTTTTTTGGTTTAAGCTTCCTTACTGCTTGCAGTGCGGGCACTAAATCAGAGTCCCCGGTAATGATGATCGCCGTATCGAAACTATCGTCCAAAGCATCACAAATCAGGTTTGTCGCGATATTAACATCCGTCTTTTTTTCTTGGGGATGGTAAGCCGGGTGCCCACATTTATCGCATTCCTTACGGTCTTTCTGGAACCTGCCAAGATGTATCTGTATTCCGGGCACGGTTCTTAATGCATCAAGATACATGTTTTGTCTTTCTTGTTTTCCTTTGCTGCTGATTATCGGAGCAGTGAAATACTTGGTTGCCACCAATTCTTGATTTTGGTTCAGCATGTTCTTGCTGAGTGTTTCGAGATTCAGCCAAAGAAGGCGATACCATCTTCGATCAGGGTTATCGATTGTGCCTCGTTTAATAGCCTCTTGGCGGATGCCAAAATACAAATTAAATCCGTCTATGTACGTGATTACCTTGTACTTAGGCATCTCCTGCTTAGTGCTTGACAGCATCTCGCCAAGTGTTATCATATGTTTGTTACCACAACTCCAGTGTGACGAACATTGGATCCAACGGCCGCTCACGCGGCCGTTTCGCGTTTCAGCGTCGTTTTTTCTAGCAATTCCACAATTTCTTCAATTCCCCATACGTGATTAGCTATACCAGCCTCCATTGCAGGAGTAACCCTCAACGTTTGGTGAATGCGGCAAAAGTTATAGTGCATAAAGTGTAACGCAACGGCATATCCAAGATTATCTATTTTCTTTGAGAATGCGTTTGTTAGACGCGTGAAACGGCGCATTTGCATACGCATCGTGAGATTCTGGCGCTCGACAAAGCTAGTTGAAATGTCCTTCGCCTTTGGATTACCTGACATAGGAATCGTGCGGCAGCTCATGTAATCCGCTGGGCTATAGCGTGCCTCATCGCCACGGTCAGAGCCATAAACCTTGACCAGCATCGCGTAGTCAATCTCAGAGCCAAACGCGCTCTCTACGGCGTCCGCATACACGCGGTGACCATCTGTAGTTAGCTGGATACGATGATTCAGGCGTCCAGCTAGGTCGTGCATGAGGGCATAGGCCGTAGATGCGCCGCGAGTGCCGATCTTCCAAGAACAAATGAGTTTTGTGTCGGCGCACAGAGCGGTCCAAGTCCAAACATCGCCTACGCCGAACTGCCCCTGCTTTTCGGCAGGAACGTTCTTTTGCTTGGCGTAGCAGAAGGACCAAATCTCGTCGCACTGAATTTTCCGGCAGGGCAAATTGCGAAGGGCGCGATTCTGGTACGCCTCACAGGCAGGCCCGATAGCGGCTAGGAGGCGCTGTATGGCGTTTTTGGAAGCCCCAGTCATGCGGACGGTGGCGCGGATGGAATTGCCTTCGACTAGGGCCGCCAGTACTGCTATTCTCTTCGCTCGGATCATTTGGTTCATTTTGGTCTCTTTTGACTTGACTATTTATAGCAAATTTGTGATAAGATTGTCAAGGAAAAAAACTTGACAAATCACATTTTTGCGATATTATGATGAGTGGCTGGACTCTATTCGATTACGTAGACGAGAACGGCTGTAACGTGTTCAAGGAATGGACTTTGTGTCTACAGGCGAAAGAACTGGCAAAGTTGAACCAAAAACTGGATATGCTCACGAGCAATCCCGATCTCCCACCCGGCCTATTGGTAGGACCGCTAAAGGGTTACCCCCACTTGTGGCTGCTGAAGATAAAGGGCGACATCCAAGTCCGGCCCTTTCTCTGTAAGGGGCCAGTCATGAAAGACCGTGAATTTACACTACTTTTCGGTGCATTCGAGAAAGACTGGGAATACATTCCGCCGAATGCTTGGGACTTAGCGGACGCCAATCGAGTGTTCCTTGAGGCAAATCCGCAGAAAAGAAGGTGCCCCCATGAACGGGTTGGTAAAAAACCTAAAGCACGAGTTTGCTGATGAGGAATACCGTCATTCCTACGCAGAGAGCTTTTTAAATAGCTCGATTGCCACTCAAATTAAGGTTCTTCGAGAACAAAGAAAATGGCGTCAAGCCGATCTCGCCCGTGAAGCAGAAATGAAACAATCAGTGGTTTCGCGTCTGGAAAATGTGGATTACTCCTCTTGGAGTATTAAGAGCCTAAAGAAACTAGCACAGGCTTTTGATGTCGTATTAACGGTTAGATTTGAGCGCTTCAAAAATCTGGCATTGGATGCGGAAAGATTCGGCAGGAAGAATCTTGAAGTACCCAAATTTAAAGACGACCCCTTTTTTGCTGGCGTTCAAGAATTAAGACCGCTACAGACGCCGCTGTCACCGCAGTTATTTATTGCGACTCCACCGGATGAGCCACAAGAGGATTTGGTCACAATCGGGCATCTTTTGCACTCAGAAGAAACTGCAAAGACTCGAAACTTTCAAATGACTACGTGAGGATAAAATGGAAGAAGGCAAGGCAAAGAGGCAACAAGTACGTTTTGTACAACCGGAGGGCCTCCCAAGCGTCTACACAAACAATGCGCGGGTGCAGATTTCTTACAACGACGTGAAAATTTATTTTTCAGAGGCTACATCTGAGCCCGGGACCCAAATGCTCTTGGTTCCGGGAGAGACTACGCAGGGACCGGCCACAATGGCGGTAGAGCGAGTTTGTATGATTCTTTCTCCAGAATTTGCGCGCTCACTGCAAATGGTTTTGGCATCGACCATTGAAAAGTATGAGGCAACCTTCGGGAAACTACGTCCTCAACCCGAGGGAACTAACGTCCCTGAGTAGCCCTCGATACAATCTGCGCTGCGATCTGATTCACGTCAGGTTTCGGCGCAGATCGCTTTTTGGGTGAGCGTTTCTTGGACTTCTTTGCAGGTTTCTTCTTCGCCATGCTGCCATATTGCCACAGCTAGGTGGGGATGCAATACGGGTGGATTTCAAACGAACCCACTACCAACCGGACTGGCGCCTTGCCTTCGCGGCGAAGCAAGCGTAGGATGGTGAGTCTGCGCTGGCTGCAAATTCCTCTGAGAATATTTTCCCTAAGCGATTTCGAGGGGTGAGGGTGCGGCTGGCCATTCGAAAGGCGAGAAACGGCTCGATGAAGGCGATTGCGATTGTAGGCGCGCAGTGGGGCGACGAAGGCAAAGGTAAGGTGGTCGATTACCTGGCGTCGTCGTTCGATTACAGCGCGCGGTATGGCGGCGGGCACAACGCCGGTCACACGGTCATCATTAGCGGCCAGCGCTTCGTGCTGCAGTTAATTCCATGCGGAATTTTGCGGCCGGGTAAAAAGGCGATTATCGGAGCGGGAGTCGTGGTCGATCCCGCGGCGCTCGTGGCGGAGCTCGACAGCTTGAAAAACGGCGGGGTCGACGTAAATGGGCGGCTGTACCTAAGCAATCGCGCACACCTGATTTTTCCTTTTCATCGTGAGCTGGAAAAAGCGTCGGAAGCTGCGCGTGGGCCGCACCGCATCGGAACCACGTCGCGAGGCATCGGACCTGCGTACGAAGACAAAATGGCGCGGCGCGGTTTGCGCGTTTGCGATTTGATGGACGCGGAGCGCTTCGAGCGGAAACTTGAGCGCGATATCGAAGAAAAAGATGCTTTCAGCAGGGCGGCATATGATGCGCCGCTGGATACGAAAGGTATTTTTGAAAACTATCGGGAGCTTGCGGAGCGGATTCGCGGGTACGTGACGGACACGTCTGCGCTGGTGAACCGCGCGCTTAAGAATGGTGAGTCGATCTTGTTCGAAGGCGCGCAGGGAACGATGCTGGACATCGACCACGGGACGTATCCTTATGTCACATCGTCGAGCGCGACATCAGGCGGCGCGTGCACGGGGCTGGGCTTTTCGCCGAAGCTCGTAACCGGGGTGATCGGCGTGACGAAGGCGTATACGACGCGCGTGGGGGGCGGACCATTCCCGACGGAAATGCCGGACCTCGACGCGCAAGCGGTGCGCGATCGCGGGAAAGAGTACGGCGCAGTGACGGGGCGGCCGCGGCGATGCGGGTGGCTCGATCTGGCGATGCTGCGCTACGCAGTGCAGGTCAACGGAATCGATTCGCTCGTGGTGACGAAGCTCGACGTGTTCGACACGCAAAAAGAAATTCAAGTGTGCATTGGGTATCGCTACAAGGGCTCGAAGCTCGAGGAGATGCCCGCCGAGGTGGAAACTCTGGCGGAAGTGACGCCTGAATACAAGACCATTCCTGGCTGGCAAAAGCGCACGGACCACATTCGCGAAGCGCACGAGCTTCCCGAGCCGGCGCGCGACTATTTGAAATTTATCGCCGATTCGCTGGGAGTTGAGATCGGAATGATTTCAACAGGGCCCGAGCGCGACGCCACGATTATTCCTCGCGGAACGAAACTCGCCGCCTGGTTGTGAACCGCTATGTTGTCCTTTGAGGACGCCCGAAAGAAAGTGATCGAAGTTGTCGTCGGCCTCCGACGGATCCCGGCCACGGAAACAGTCAAACTGGAAAATGCGCTGGGCCGGATTCTGGCCGAGCAAATTGCTGCCGACCGCGATTATCCGCCGTTCGATCGCGCAACGCGCGACGGCTTCGCAGTGCGAGCCGCGGATTGCGGTAAGCCCGGCGCAAAGCTGCGTGTGATTGGCGAAGTGCAGGCGGGCGGCACGTTCACGCGGAAGGTCAGTGCCGGCGAATGCGTCCAGATTATGACAGGCGCGGCGCTGCCTGATGGCGCGGACGCGGTCGTGATGGTGGAGCACACACGTCCGGGCGCGCGGCAAGATGAAGTTGTGATGGAGATGTCCGCCATCTCCGGAATGAACTTCGTGCCGGCGGGCTCGGAGTCGCGCGCGGCGGACATTCTGCTACGGGCGCGGGCGCGGATCGGATACGCGGAGATAGCGCTCGCAGCACAAGTGGGGCGGGCCGAAATAAAAAGTTATCGCAAGCCGCGCATTGCGATTGTTTCGACGGGGAATGAAGTTGTACCGGTGGACACACAGCCGGGCCCATTCGAGATTCGCAATAGCAACGGAGCATCTCTGGCCGTGCAGGTGCGCCTGGCGGGTGGCGAGGCGGTTCCGCTCGGAAATGCGCGAGATCGCATAGAAGTGTTGCGTCAAGTGATTGAACGCGGACTGGAAGCGGACGCGCTGGTTGTGAGTGGCGGGATTTCGATGGGGAAGTATGATTTGGTTGGAGAAGTTCTGCGGGACCTCGGCGCGGAATTTGCTTTTGATGGCGTGGCGATGCGGCCGGGAAGGCCCGTGACTTTTGGAATTTGCAAGGGAAAACCTGTTTTTGCTTTGCCCGGTAATCCTGTGTCGACGATGGTCACGTTTGAATTATTCGCCGTGCCCGCGATCGACATTTTGTGCGGCACCGAGGCGCGGGCATTGACACTGCTGAAGGCGAAGCTCGAAAAGCCCACTGAACAAAAAGCCCCGCTGACCCACTTCGTGCCCGCGAACGTGCAGTGGCGAGACGGAGAGGCTGTGGTGGCGGAACTGCCATGGCAAGGGTCGGGCGACATCGCGATGCTGGCGCGCGGGAACTGCTTTCTCGTGGTGCATCAAACGAAACTTAAACTTGCCGCAGGCGAGCTGGTGGACGTGCTACCACGCCGCGGGCTATTGTAGAGGCGCAGAAAGGAAACGATGAAGCGCTCGCTGTCCCATTTCGATTCGCGCGGCCGCGTTCGCATGGTGGACGTCACGGCAAAGGCCGCGACGGAGCGCACGGCGGTCGCCCGCGGGTTTGTGCGCATTGGCGCTGCGGCGCTCGCGAAAGTGCGCAAGATGAATACGCCGAAAGGGAATCCGCTGGAGATTGCGCGGATCGCGGGAATTGCGGCGGCGAAGCGCACTCCGGAGTTGATTCCTCTTTGTCATCCACTGCTCCTAACGCACATAGATGTTGCCGCCGAGCTATGTCAGAATGGGGTCGAGATCGTCTCGCGGGTGACGGCGACCGGTCCCACCGGCGTGGAAATGGAAGCGCTGACAGCGACAGCCGTTGCCGCGCTGACGCTTTACGATATGTGCAAGGCCCTGGACCGCAGCATGGAAATTTCTGAAATCTATCTCGTCGAGAAGGCAGGAGGGCGGAGCGGGCACTACGTAAGGCCAGGCTCCGCGCGCGGGCGCCGATGAAGGGCGTTCGAGTTCTCGTCGTCGATGATAATCCGCTCGTGCTCGGGCTCATGGTCAAGGGGCTCGAGCCCCACTGCGACGTACACGCCGCCGCCGATGGCGGCGATGCGCTACTCAAAATCGTCGATGAGACTCCGGATTTGGTGATTTGCGACTATCGCATGCCCGGACTCGACGGCCGGCAGCTCTTCGAGAAGCTTCGCCCGCGATTTGCGTCGCGGCCCATTCCGTTCATGTTCCTTGCAAATCGCGCGGACATCGAGGAGAAATTGCGACCCTTGGTCGAGGGCGTCGAGGATTTCATCGTCAAGCCGTTTTTTATTCCCGAACTGGTGCGGCGCGCCAAGAAAGTCATCGACCGGCTTCAGCTCGAAAAACTGCAAAAGTCCTCGGCGCGGCCTGGGGTGATTCAAGGGCGTCTCGAAGAAATGAGCATGCTCGACCTGATGCAGTCCATTGAGATGGGGCAGAAGACTTGCAAGCTCACGGTGCGAAGCGGGAGCAACGCCTGCCAGATTTATTTCGCGGGAGGACAGTGCCAGGATGCGCAATCGGGCGCGATCGAGGGAGAGCTTGCGGTCTATGAGGCAGTGCGGTGGTCAGCCGGAGAATTCGAGATTGATTTCAACGCCGCGCCCTCGCGCACGACGATTGAGCGCTCCACTACCGGGTTGCTGATGGAGGCCCTTCGACTGATGGACGAAAGCCAGCAGGCGCTTCCCCAGGGCCAGCCGGACACGGCGGGGAACTAGCGTTGTTCGAAGTGGATTGCCTGAGTCGCCGAAGACAATCGAGCGTGAGTTCCAGTGGCCGACTTCAGCGCGACTTAGTTCGAATTGACTGTGCAGCGGTAGCGTAGCAGCGCGACTTCCAGATGCGAATTTCCATCATCACGATTAGCGATTCGGTTTCCGCCGGGCACCGCGAGGACCGCTCTGGCAAGGCTTTGGTGGAGCGGTGCCGTGAAGCCGGTTGGGAAGTGGTCTCGACGTCAATCGCCCCGGATGAGGAAACGCTAATTCGGGCGCAACTTTCAGCTTTGGCCGATTCCGATAAAGTAGACTTGATTCTGACGACAGGCGGGACGGGACTTGGTCCGCGGGACGTGACGCCCGAAGCGACGGCGAGCGTCGTTGGACGGCAAGTGCCCGGTCTGGCGGAACGGATGCGACAAGTGGGCTGCGAGAAGAATCCGAACGCAACGCTTTCGCGCTCGATTGTGGGAATTCGCGGCACAAGCCTGATCGTGAATTTGCCGGGCAGTCCGCGCGGCGCGGTGGAATCGTTTGACGCCATCGCCGCATTGATTCCGCACGCGGTGTCCGTGCTGCATGGCGCGCGCCACGATTGACACGGGCGACGGAGCTGACCCATGGATCCTGATTCCAGCCGCAAGGGCGGCGCCAATGCCGCAAAGCAAATCGCCATCGCCATGCAGATACCTTTTTCGCTGGTGGTGCCCGTTTTCGTTGGCGGCGGCATCGGATATTTGCTTGACCGCTGGCTGCACACGAAATTCATCTTGATGATCGTATTGGGATTCCTCGGCTTCGGATTGGGGCTTCGCGAAGTATTGAAACTCGCGAATGCAGCGGAAAAGAAAAATGGCGGATGACGCCGAATACGTCTCAATCGAGCGCCGCATTGAATGGTTCATCCTCGGACTCGGCGCGGCGATGACGCTCGGCGCCGCAATTGGGTGGGGAATTCGCTCGGCGGAGGCTGCCGCGGTCGGAACGGCGATCTGCTGGCTGAATTTTCGGTGGCTCAGGCAAGGTGCGGCGGCGCTGATGCGGCTGGGCGCGGCGCAGGCGAACGCCGAAACCGTACATGTGCCGCGCAGCGTTCACGCGAAGTTCTTCGGCCGCCTCGTATTGCTGCTCGTAGTGGTCTATGTTATTCTCAGTTGGTTGCGGTTGCCTGTCGTTGCGTTTCTCTGTGGTGCTGTCGCGGTCGTGCCGGCCATCGTTTTGGAGCTTCTTTACGAGTTGGCGCACGGCAATCATCGCTGGAACGCGCTCTGATTGCGGTTTGTGAAATAAACCCCTTGCCGTAGATGACGTAGGAGATTCATGGGCGAAGAGCACGTCCTGGGAGTAACGAAGCTGGTGAACTGGCTGCTGGCCAAGCCAGCGCTGGCTCTTTTAGTCCTCTTGCACGTCCATGTGGCGAACGCGCAATATCCCATACCGAATTTCTTCGCGATGGAGCTGGTCGTTTTTCTCTTCTCAATTGTTTTCTTCTTGTGGCTCAGGGCGCGGTTGTCGGTGGAGCAGCCCGGCGATACACAACAATGCATGGAATTCTTCCTGACGAATCCGATGGGCGTCGGGGTGAAGGATTTGATCGACGATATCGTGGGACACGGGGCAGAGCGCCACCTCGCGTTGCTGGGCGCGATCGGCATGTTCATTCTGATTTGCAACCTGGCGGCAGTGATTCCGGGTTTTATGTCTCCAACTGCGGAGGTGACGGTACCTCTTGGTCTTTCGGTGGTTGTTTTTCTCTACTACAACTACTTTGGCCTGAGACATCACGGGCCGGTCGGCTATGGGAAAACTTTGATGGGCCCAGTCAAGCCGCTTTCCCCGCTCATGGTCATCATCGAGACGTTCAGTCATTTTGCGCGCATGCTCTCGCTCACCGTTCGACTTTGGGCCAACATGATGGTGGGCGAATTGATTTATGTCGCGTTCCTTGGATTGACGGTGGCGCTGTTCCTATTCCTCGGGCACAAGAATCCAGCTGGATATATTTCCGGAATAGTTCCGATTGGGATCCCGTTCGCGTTAATCATCTTCCACGTATTTGAAGCCGTCTTGCAGGCTTTCATCTTTACGGTGCTGGCAATCGTTTATTTGGGGCTTGCGGTTTCCGAAGAGCATTAATATGGAATCATGCGCTGGCAGTGTGAGCCCGGCTGCACGGTGTCCGGGAACCACCTCCTGACGGCCAATTCATAAAGAGGAGAAGAAATGACAAAGAAAGCAGTATGGTTTTTGCTGGCGCTGGCGACTGTGTTCGTTACCGCTTTGATCGTTGCCCCGGTGACGTTCGCGCAGACCGCAGGTGAAGCGATTAGTAAAGGAATTGACTGGACAGACGTGGCGGCTGCCATTGGTCTGGGCATTGCGGCGGCAGGTTGCGGCGTCGGCCAGGGAAAGGCTACGGCGGCGGCTTGCGAAGGGACGGCGCGCAATCCCGGGGCGAGCGGTCCGATCCGAATCGCGTTCCTGATCGGCGTCGCGCTGATCGAATCGCTCACGCTTTACGCGCTGGTCATCGTTCTAATTAAGTAGCTTCGATCAATCAGCCATCGCGCAATAAGAGGGTCCGCGGCCCGGAGGCTTGCAGACGAGCTTCCGGGTCTTTTCTTTTGCTGATGATTCCGTCCGGTTGGTCTGACTACCAGGTATGGCGAGCAGGGAAGCGGGCGACGGTCAGTGCAGAGATCGCGCGGAGGCCAGAGCCCACTCCATGACGCGGTTGGGCAGGATGCCGAGGTAGAGCGTGCCCAGGGCAGCGAGCAGCAAAGCAATGAGCATGGGCGCGTGCACGGGCGCCGGCGTCCATTCGTTGTTCGGCTCCCAGAAGTACATCGCGACGACGACCTTCAGGTAGTAATACGCGCCAATCACGCTGTTGATGCCCGCGATGACCACGAGCCAAACGAGCCGGCTATCGAGCGCCGCTGAGAAGGCATAGAACTTGCCGAGAAAGCCCGCCGTGGCAGGCAATCCAAGCAGCGAGAACAAGAAAAGCGAGAAGCACGCAGCGACCCAGGGCTGCTTCGTGCCGAGGCCGGCGTAATCGGCGATGTCGAGGCGGCGTTCGCCCGTGCCGCCGACATGCGCGACGATGAGGAATGCGCCAAGAGTCATGGCGGCGTAACCGGCAAGATAAAAGAGCACGGCGGCCGAACCCAATTCCGTTGCGGCGACAAACGCGACCAGGATGTAGCCCGCATGCGCGATGGACGAATAGGCCAGCATGCGCTTCACGTTGGATTGCACGATGGCGGCGAAGTTCCCGATGCACATCGACAGCACCGCGGAGATCCAAATGGCCCAGAACCAGACATGCGACGTGCTGCCAAACGCGGTATAGAAAATGCGGAGCATCACGGCGAACGCGGCGGCCTTCGGGCCGCACGCGAGAATCGCGGTGACTGGCGTGGGCGCGCCTTCGTAGACGTCAGGCCCGTAAATCTGGAATGGCGCGGCGACAACTTTGAATCCCAAGCCGATGAAAATCAGGCCGAGGCCGAGGATCAGGAGAGCGCCGGAGCCATGCGCGGCGATTGCCTGGCTGACAACGTCGAAGCGCGTGCTGCGCGTGGCGCCATACGTGAGCGCGATGCCGTACAAGAAAAACGCCGTGGCAAACGAGCCGAGCAGGAAATACTTCAGCGAGGCTTCGTTGGATTTCAGAGCGTTGCGGCGGAAGCCAGCGAGAATGTACGTGGAAATGGAGCTCATCTCGAGGCCGACAAAGGCCGTAACCAGCTCATTGGCACCCGCGAGGATTCCCATGCCTGCCGTGGCGAACAGAATCAGCGCGTAGTATTCACCGCGCTGGATGTTTTCGTGGTCCAGATATTCAAACGAGCCGAGAATCCCCAGCGCTGCGACGCCGATCACGATGCAGTGCACGAACAGGCTGAACATGTCGAAGCGCAGCAGGCCGGAATAAGCCGAACCCGCGTTTTGCCACGCCCAGTGCAGCGAAATCAGAGCAGCCACCGTGCCCGCAAGGCCGAGCCAGCCCATGGAACGCTTGCGCCCTTCGGCGACGAACGGGTCGATGAGCATGATGAGCATGCCGAAAACGCAGAGGACGATCTCGGGTGCGAGCCGGTAAAGATCTTGGACCGGAGGGAACATTACGGCTGAGTCCGCCTTTCTAATGTGACAGCGCGCATGGCCAGTTCATGCGTGGTCGGCTGCGCCGGCTGAACATTGGGTGCGGCGGGGCGATGTGCACGCGCGTCGTAGCTCTTGCGGCTATTCACCTGTTCGAGGAGATCATTCGTCGTGGCGTCCATCCGGCGCGTGAAGAGCGGAGAGAAGATGCCCATGAAAAGAATCACGAGCGAAGCGACGATCAGGATCAATCGTTCGCGGCCGGAAGCGTCGGGCAGATTCTGATTTTTCTCCACCGTGACTTTTTCGAGTGCCACGCGCTGATACGCCCACAGCAAGTACACGGCAGAAAGAATCGCGCCCGTCGCGGCCCATGACGCCCAGGCGAAATGCTGCGCGTCAAACACGCCGATCAAAATCATGAATTCGCCGACGAAGCCATTGAGCATCGGCAGGGCCAGCGACGACAGGCACGCGAACAGGAAAAACGCGCAGAGAATCGGCATGGGCTTTGCCAGGCCACCATACTCGCTCATCTGGTATGTATGGCGGCGATCGTAGAGCATGCCGCACACAAGGAAAAGCACTCCGGTGGAAACGCCATGGTTCAACATCTGGTAGATCGCGCCTTCCATGGCGGTTGGGTTGAACACGAATATGCCCAGGACGACGAAGCCCAGGTGGCTGACGGAGGTATAGGCGACCAGGCGTTTCAGGTCCGTCTGGACCATGGCGACGAGCGCCGCATAGATGATGCCTATGATCGCTAGAGTCGCGACGAATGGGGCCGCCCGATGCGATGCCTCCGGGAAGAGCGGCAGGCAGAAGCGCAGCATGCCATACGTGCCCATTTTCAGCAGCACGCCGGCAAGAATGACGGATCCCGCGGTTGGCGCTTCGGTGTGCGCGTCAGGCAGCCATGTATGCAACGGGAACAACGGAACTTTGATCGCAAAGGCCAGCATGAACGCCAGGAAGAGCAGCAACTCCGTATGCCCGTGCAAGGAGATCTGGCCGGAAGACAACATCTGCTGAATCACCGGTAAATCGAATGTCGGATTGCCGGCGGCGCCGCTCAGGCGATAAAGCCACAGGATGGCGACCAGCATCAGAATCGAGCCGAACATCGTGTACAAAATGAATTTCAGCGCGGCATAGATTTTTCGCCCGTGGCCCCAGATGCCGATGAGAAAGTACATGGGAATCAGCATCACTTCCCAGAAGAGGAAGAAAAGGAAAAGATCGAGCGAGCAGAAAACGCCAACCATGCCCATTTCCAGGACTAGCAGCATGGCGAAAAACTCTTTGACGTGCTCGTGGATGCTGTTCCAGGAGCAGAGCACGGCGAGAGGAGTCAGGAATGTAGTCAACAGGATGAGGAAGAGGCTGATGCCGTCGATCCCCATGTGATAGTGAATATGCAGGTTCGGAATCCAGTCGTAGACTTCCTCGAATTGATATCCGCCGACCGTAAGGTCGAATCCGCGCAGCAGGAGAAGGGAAATGATGAACTCGACGACAGACGTGACCAGCGCCAGCCGCCGGATCCAGACGTGATCGTCGCCCTTGAGTAAGAGCAGAGCGAACGTTCCCAGCAGCGGGAAGAACGTGAGCACCGTCAGCAAGTAATTATGGTCCGCCACGCTACCTCACCATCCAGACGAAAAACAAAGTGACTGCCACAGCGCCCACGACCACCCATGCTGCATAGCTCCTCGTGTTGCCGCTCTGGATATGGCGCAGGCCGCTGCCGGTTTCGCGCGAGAGGAACGCGGCGCCGTTCACCGTGCCGTCGATGAGCTTCACGTCGATGATTTTCCAGAGGACGTTGCGCGACAGCCAGACGATCGGGCCGATGATGAGCGCACCATAAATCTCGTCAACGTAGTACTTGTGCGAGAGAAGCTCGTAAATCGGGTGCAGCGACTGCGCGAGCTTCTTCGACGCTTGCGGCTTGAGAATGTATAAATAGAGCGCGATGAGGAACCCAATGAGTGCGACGACCACAGCGATTGCTGCCATCTGGAACTCCAGCGATTGCGGCGGCTCGGTCCATCCAGGGTGCGATTGCATCGCCAATTGCTGCGACGAATTAAATACCGGATCGAGGAAACCCTTGAAATAGTCCTTGCCACCCCAGTAGACCGGAAGAACAAACCAGCCGCCGATAATCGACAGAATCCCAAGAATCACCAACGGCACCAGCATGACCTTCGGCGATTCGTGCACATGGACATGGTGCTCGTCGAAGCGCGGCTTGCCGTGGAACGTCAGGAAAATCAGGCGAAACATGTAGCACGCGGTGATCAGCGCGCCAGCGAGGCCCAAAGCGTAGAGAAGGATGTTCGCGTTCGGGCCGGAATACGCGTCGAAAAGGATTTCGTCCTTGCTGAAGAAGCCGGCAAAGAGCGGCGCGCCGCAAATGGCGAGCGTCGCGGCCAGCATTGTGGCATAGGTCCACGGAATCTTCTTTCGCAGGCCGCCCATGCGCCACATATCCTGTTCGCCGCCCATCGCGTGGATCACGCTGCCCGCGGCCAGGAAGAGCAGGGCCTTGAAAAACGCGTGCGTCATCAGATGGAAAATGCCAGCGGCATATGCGCCCACACCGCAGGCGAGGAACATGTAGCCAAGCTGCGAAATCGTGGAATAGGCGAGGACCTTCTTGATGTCGTTTTGCGCCAAGCCGATCGTGGCCGCATAAAACGCCGTGACTGCTCCGATGATCGCCACGGCGAGCATGGCGGCCGGCGCGCGGCTGAAAAGCACGTTCATGCGCGCCACCATGTAAACGCCGGCCGTGACCATGGTGGCGGCGTGGATCAATGCGCTGACCGGTGTGGGGCCCTCCATCGCGTCCGGGAGCCAGACGTATAGAGGAAGCTGAGCGGATTTGCCAACGGCGCCAGCCAGAAGGAGTAAGCAAATCGCCGTCAGCGCGCCCCAGTGGTGCATGCCTTCGACGGGCATATTCGCCGCCGTGGCGAACATCGTTTTGTAATCGACGGACTGGAAGAGCCAGAAGGCCATCAAAATGCCGATGGTGAAGCCGAAATCGCCGATGCGCGTGGTGATAAAAGCCTTCTTGCCCGCGTCGGCCGCCGATTTCTTCTGGAAAAAGAAGCTGATCAGCAGGTAGCTGCAGAGTCCTACGCCCTCCCAGCCTACGAACATGAGCACGAGGTTTGCGGCCATCACCAGCGTGAGCATGAAGAACATGAAGAGATTCATCTCGGCGAAGAAGCGGGAGTAGCCTTCTTCGTGCGCCATGTAGCCGACCGAGTAAATGTGAATGAGCATGCCCACGAACGTGACCACGCCGAGCATCACGATAGTGAGCTGGTCGACCTGAAGCGTGAAATCGACTCGGAAGCTCCCCGCCGTCATCCACGTGAAGTAATCCTGAATCCAGGGAATCTGGCTTGCAGGTAGCGCGAAGAACTCTCGGACCAATTCGCAGTAGGAGAGAAACGCGAGCACGACGAAGCCGACGCTCGAAAGATTGACGACCTTTTTCGGCCAATGGCGGCCAGCCAGCAGCGTCAGCATCGACCCCGCCAGCGGCAGGGCGATGATGATCCAGAGATGATCGAGTATGAACATTCGTTTCGCTTAGAACTTGAGCAAATTCACGTCTTCAACGTTGAGCGACTTGCGATTGCGCGCGATCACCATGACGATCGCAAGCCCCACGGCCGCTTCCGCAGCGGCCACCACAATCACAAAGAAAACGAAAACCAAGCCGTCGAGCTGATTGAATTCGCGGCTGAATGCCACAAACGCGAGATTCACGGCGTTGAGCATCAGCTCGATGGACATGAAAATCGTGATGATATTGCGCTTGAAAACAAAAGCCACCACGCCCAGGCCAAAAAGCACGGCGCTCAAAATGATGTAGTACGAAATCGGCACCATCGCTATGACTCCTTCTTGGCGAGCACGATCGCCCCAATCACCGCGATGAGAATTAATATCGACGTCAGTTCGAACGGCAGCACGAATTCCGTAAACAGTTTCAGCGAGAGGTCCGTGGTGGATGCCGTGACCGGCCCGGCCACGCTCCCTCCGGCGGTAAGCGCGCCCCTGCTCCCGTATGCGTGGGACAAAAAGTAGGAAATCTCGATCAGGAAGAAAATCGCCAAAGGCAGGCCCGCCCATCGCGCCAGGCGGCTGAGGTTCGTGCGCACCTCTTCCCCGGCATTGAGCAGCATGATCACAAAAACGAACAAGACCATGATCGCGCCGCCGTAGACGAGGATCTGTATGGCCGCAATGAAAGCCGCGCCAAGCAAGAGATAGAGCACAGCGAGGGCAATCATTACCAGGATGAGCGAGAGCGCGCTGTGAATCGGTTCTCGCGCAAAAATCAGCCCGAGCGCGCCGAGGATCGCCAATGCGCCGCAGGCAATAAAAACAAGCAGCGCCACGCTCATCCGCGGCTCCTGAGAAGCACGACGACGAGGCTCGTCACCACGAGATTCGCCAGCGACAGCGGCAACAGGAATTTCCATCCGAATGACATAAGCTGGTCATAGCGGAAGCGGGGAAGCGTGCCGCGCGCCCAAACGTAGAAAAATAGCAGGAAGAAAACTTTCAGCATGAACCAGAACGGCCCCTGAATCACTGGCATGACCGATGCGAACGTACAAAGATAGCCCACGCCGATGCAGACGATTCCGAGAACCGGGAAAACAGCCTTGGCGTTCCACTGCACGCTGCGCAATCCGCCGACAATCATGGCGATGCCGCCAAGAATCAGGCCGGCCGCGGGCAAGTAGAGTGGCCAGCGCCACGACGCTCCGAAAGGCGAGAGCCAGCCGCCGAGGAAAAGCAGCGTCGCGAGGCAGGAAACCGTGATCATGTTGGCGTATTCGGCCATGAAGAACATCGCGAATTTGAAGCTTGAATATTCCGTATGGAAGCCGGCGACGAGCTCCGTCTCGGCTTCGGGCAAATCGAACGGCACGCGATTGGTTTCGGCGATCGCGGCGGTCAAATAGCAAAGGAACCCGAAGAATTGCGGAATAATCAGCCATTTCGGGATCAAATGGAACCAGTGGCCCTCTTGGTGGCCGACAATGTTGTAAAAATCGAATGAGCCCGCAAGAAGCAGCACGCCCACGACAGAAAGCGTCAGCGAAACTTCATAGCTGATCATCTGTGCGGAACTGCGCAGTCCGCCCATGAGCGGATATTTGCTGTTCGATGACCATCCGGCGAGCACCACGGCGTAAATGCCGATGGAACTGATGGCGAAGAGCAAAATCAGCGCGATGGGGCTGTGCGAAATGACGAGCTGAGTTGGCTGCCCGAGAATGTTGATGGTCGCCGGCCCGATAGGAATCAGCGCAAGGGTCGTCAGCGCCAATGCCAGCGCGAGGAACGGCGCAAGCACGTAAGAGATTTTGTCCGCCATCGGCGGGACGATGTCTTCCTTGAAAAGAAACTTGATGCCGTCAGCGAGCGGCTGCAGCAATCCGTGCGGGCCCACCCAGTAGGGGCCCCAGCGCGACTGAATGCGAGCGACAACCTTCCGCTCGAACCAAGTGAGGTAGGCGAGCGCCGTCATCACCACAAAAAGCGCGATGACAATTTTAATTAACGATACCACCAGGACTGGGTGCTGGGTGTCGAACTCCACGGTCTTTCCTTAGATTCCTTGCATGAATTGAGCTTCGAGCAGTATCGCCCTAGCGTCCCGCTTGTGAACAAATCATCCTGCGAAGAGAAGACCAAATCTGCAGCCACGTCGTAAGAGCCGTCCGCCGAGGAAGGAGCGCAGGTGACTTGCTCCGACCCGCCGGTCAACAAGCCTGCCACCGGAACGTCGTAACCGCGAACGTTTTGCCGAATTTCTTCGAGCACCGCCTCGGCCGTGCGGTGCTTGATTCCCGCGCCGAGTCCGAGTTGCGCGAGCTGGTGAATCAAAATCCGAAGCAGGTCGAAATCGCTGCGCGGGCCTTGCGCATCGACGGCGCGGCGCACCATCTGGAGTTCGCCGGCCGTATTCGTCAGCGTGCCGTCCTTTTCGTAGGTCGAAGCAGCTGGCAAGATGACGTCGGCGCGCTGTGCCGTCTCGGTCATGAACATATCCTGCACGACAAGCAGATCGACGCCAGCGAGCTTGTCGGGCGCCTTTACGCCGAAAGTCTTTACCGGATTCGCTCCGACGACGTAAAGAGCCTTGAGCTTGCCATCGAGAGCCGCCTGCATCATTTGGCGCGCGTTCATTCCGGCGGTCGCGGGAACTTCCTTGCCCCAAAGCTTGCTGAAACGCGAGCGCTCGGCTGCGTCGGAAAGGGAAGAGTAACCAGGCAAGCGGTCGGGAAAGACTCCCATGTCGGCGGCGCCGCGTGAGTTCGCGTAATCACCAAGAGCCATATAACGCGTCTGGCCGCCGAGGCTCGAGCCGAACTTCACGAGATCACGCACTGCCGAGCCACGAATCCCAGCGCCAAAAAGAATGACAGCGTCTTTTTCCTTGCCGAGCGCCTCTTTCAGTTCGGCAAGCTTCTTGGTTGTATCTCCATCCAAGTCACTGCTGCCCGTGGTGAGCCAGCGCACGGCCCTTGCTTCTCCGCCGGCAGGCACCTGGACAAAATGCGTGGCTTGCCGTTGAAGCTTCAGCGGGCCGCCATTCACGATATAAAGACGCGTGCCGTGGTGGCGGACTGCCGTGCGAATCTGCCAGGCGACGAGCGGATTCTGCTGCGTCGCGTCGTTGGCTATCAGAACAATGGCCCCGGCGCTTTCGATTTGGGCCATGGTCGCCATCGAGTCCTTGGCTTTCGCGCCTAGCGCCGCGGCCAGGCCGGCGTAGTCCGCGGTGCGATGATGATCGATGTTGTTCGTGCCCAGGGTCGCGCGCGCGAATCGATTGAGCAGGTAATTTTCTTCGTTGGTCGTGTGGTTCGAGCCAATCACCCCGATTGCCGCAGCGCCATGCGTGTCGTGGACTTGCTTGAGCCGGAGCGCGACTTCTTCAATCGCGTCCTCCCAGGTTGCTGGCTCGAATGTGCCGTTCTTGCGAATGAGCGGCTGGCGAATGCGCTCCGCGTTGACCGTGAAGTCGTACCCGTAGCGGCCCTTGACGCACAGGAATTCGCCGTTGACTCCCGAGTGATCGCGGTTGTTCGCGCGCAGGATCTCGTTATTGCGGATCGAAAGCGTCGTTTTGCAGCCGTTTGAGCAATGGCCACAAGCTGTGCCGAAATACTTCATTTCCCACGGGCGTGTTTGATAGCGGTATGTTCCGCTCGTGAGCGCGCCAACGGGGCAAATATCGATGCACATCCCGCATTCTTCGCAGGCGAGCTGGCCGGATTCGTTCGGAATAATGACGGATTGCACGGCTCGTGCACCGACGCCCAGCGCCTTCACGTCCATGCCCTCATCGCAAACGCGCACGCACCGGAAGCAGAGAATGCAGCGCGGCGCATCGTAATAGACGATCGGCGACCATTTCTCTTCGGGATAGTGCAGTTTTTCCTCGACGAACCGGCTGTAATCGATGCCGTACGTGAACGTCATGTCCTGCAATTCGCATTCGCCGCCCTTGTCGCATACCGGGCAATCCAGCGGGTGATTCGTAAGGACGAATTCAAGCATATCCTTACGCGCTTTGTGCACTGCGGGCGTGTCAGCATGAACGATCATGCCCTCTTCGGCGATGAGCGTGCATGCAGTCGCCATTTTGCGAGTCTTTTCGACTTCCACCAGGCACATGCGGCAGGCCGCTTGCAGCGCCAGGCCCGGGTAATAGCAGAACGAGGGAATCTCGATGCCAGCCTGCTTGGCCGCCTCGATAACGAGCGTGTTCTTCGGCACCGTGAGCTTCTGCCCGTTCAGCGTGAACGTGATCGTTTGTGTTTGCGTTTCCGCCATAAATCCTTTGCTGTACAGGTTCGCTTATAAATCTAACGCGACATCGCCAACATATCCGCCGGCTTGAAGGGGCACTTGCCCTTCAGATGATCTTCGAATTCGCTGCGCCACTTTCGCACGATACTCATTGTCGGCAGAGCCGCCGCGTCACCGAGCGCGCAAAGGGTCTTGCCGAGAATGTTCTCGGAAACTTCGTCAATCAGCGGAATGTCTTCCGGTCTTCCGCCACCCTCATGGAAACGGTCGAGCATTTTGCGTAACCAGGCAGTACCTTCGCGGCACGGAATGCACCAACCGCACGATTCGTGCGCATAAAAATGCGCGATGCGGCGCGCGACGTCCACCATGCAGGTTTGATCGTCCATCACGACAAGGCCACCCGAGCCGAGCATCGAACCGATTTTCGCCACGGAATCAAAGTCCATGGCCACATCGCATTCGTCGGCGCTCAGCAGCGGACACGAACTGCCGCCGGGAAGCACGGCCTTGAGCTTTCGGCCGTTGGGAACTCCACCAGCGACTTCGTTGATTATGCGATTCAGATTGAAGCCAAGCGGCAGCTCATAAATGCCGGGTTTGTTGACGTGCCCGGAAATCGAGTACAGCCGCGTGCCGCCGTTCTTGGGTACACCGAGGCTCGCATACCAGTCGCCGCCTTTGCGGATGATCGCCGGCACGGTGCTGAGCGTCTCGACGTTGTTGACCACGGTTGGGCACTGATAAACGCCAGCCGTCGCCGGGAAGGGCGGCTTGATGCGCGGGTAGCCTCGCTTGCCTTCGAGCGAATCGAGCAGCGCCGTTTCTTCACCGCACTCATATGCTCCCGCGCCGGTGTGCGTGCAAACCTCGAAATCGAATCCCGTGCCCAGAATATTCTTGCCGGCGTAGCCTGCCTTGTAGGCCTCCTCGATGGCAACGTCGAGAATGTCCAAAATGTAGCGATACTCGCCGCGGATATAGATATAGCCCTGATGCGAGCCAATCGCTTTGCCCGCAATGACCATGCCTTCGATCAGGGCATGAGGGTCCATTTCCATCAACGGGCGATCTTTGCTCGTGCCCGGCTCGCTTTCATCGGCGTTGGCGACCACGTATTTCGGCTTCGGCGAATTCTTCGGCACGAACGACCATTTCATGCCCGTCGGAAAGCCTGCGCCGCCACGGCCCCGCAGATTCGACTTCTTCATCTCGTCGATAATCTGCTCCGGCGTCATTTCCTTGAGCGCTTTCTTCAGAGCGACGTAGCCCTCGTGCTGCTCGTAAACTTTCAGCGTACGAGAATCGCGAATGCCGAAGCGCTGGCTGATGACGCGATTTTCGTCGGGGTTCGGCTCGTGCAACGAGCCCGAAATGACCGGTACAGGCGCTGGCTTCCTTCCCGCGGCGAATTGATCGAGAATCGCATCGACCTTCGATGGCGTCAGGTCCTCGTAGAAGTCGTAGTTAACCTGCATCGCGGGCGCGCCCGTGCACGCGCCGATGCATTCGACTTCTTCGAGCGAGAAGATGCCATTCGGCGTCGTTTGCCGGTTGCCGATGCCCAGCCGCTTTTCAACATGCGCCATGATTTCAAAGCCGCCGCGCAACTGGCAGGAGACATTGGTGCAAACCTGCACGTGGAATTTACCAGCTGGCTTGCGGCGCAGCATCGAATAGTATGCGAGGGTTTCCGTGACCTCGGTCATATTCATTTCGAGGCGCCGCGCGATTTCGTCGAGGATTTCATCGCTCAGGTGGCCATATTCATCCTGGGCGTACATCATCATCGGGATCACGGCCGAGCGCTTCACCGGGTAGCGTCCGATGAGTTGCTGGAATTTCGCGTCGAGCTGAGCGGGCAATTGCATCAGCGGTCCACTTCTCCGAGAACGATGTCGATTGTGCCGATACTGGCGACGACGTCGGCGATCAGCTTGCCGATTACCAGATGCGGCAGCGCTTGCAAATTGACGAACGATGGGGCGCGCACTTTCACGCGATACGGCCGGTTCGATCCGTCGCTGCAGACGAAGAATCCGAGCTCGCCGCGCGGCGATTCAATTGCCTGGTAAACTTCGCCCGGCGGCGGCGTGATGCCTTCCGTCCATATCTTGAAGTGATAAATCAGGCCTTCAATTGAAGTCTTCATTTCCTCGCGCGAGGGTGGAATAAGTCCGCGCACTTCGGCACGGAATGGCCCCTGCGGCGGGATTTTTTGAATGGCCTGGCGGCAGATTTTTGCGCTCTCGCGCATTTCGCCAAGTCGCACCAGGTAACGCGCGTAGACATCACCGGCCGTCTGCGTCTGTACGCTGAAGTCGAAGTCTTCGTAGCTCGAGTATGGGAAATACTTTCGAACGTCGTAATCGCTGCCGCTGCCCCGCAGCGAAGGACCGGAGACGGCCATTGCGACGCCGTCTTCGAGTTTCAAAACGCCCACGCCTTGTGTTCGCAGTTTCCAAATTGGGTTTTGCGTGAGCAGGTCTTCATACTCTGCCAAGTGCCCCGGGAAACTGTCGAGGAACTTGGAAATCCAGTCGAGGTATCCCGGGGGCGGCTCAAGCGCTAGCCCTCCGATGCGGAAATAGCTGGTCATCATGCGCTGGCCGGAAATTGCCTCTAGGATCTTGAGCATTTCCTCGCGTTCGCGGAAGCAATAGAGAAAGACGCTCATCGCGCCCAGATCAATAGCGTGCGTCCCGAGCCAAACGAGATGCGACGCGATGCGCGTAAATTCAGTCAGGAGGACGCGAATGTACTGCGCCCGCTTTGGCACTTCGATGCCGGCCAGTTTCTCGACTGCCAGGCAATAACCGAGATTGTTCGACAGGTTCGCGAGGTAATCGATGCGATCTGTTAATGGGATGCACTGGGAATACGTGAGCTTCTCGCAGTTCTTCTCAATCCCGGTGTGCAAATAGCCGATGACCGGTTCTGCCTTCACCACAATTTCGCCATCGAGCTCCAAGATCACGCGCAAGACGCCGTGGGTTGACGGGTGCTGCGGCCCCATGTTCAGAACCATCGTTTTTGCCGCGCCAGTCGCCGTTTGCACGATAGTCGACATCAGCGGTAACCCTCCACCGGATAGTCCTTGCGGTGCGGGTGGCCTTCCCAGTCATCGGGCATAAGGATGCGTGTCAAATTCGGGTGGCCTTCGAAGCGCACGCCCATCAAGTCCCAGATTTCGCGCTCGTGCCAATTCGCCGTCGGCCAAATTCCGGTGACGCTCGGCACGGATGCGTCTTTGCCCGTCACTTTCACCTTTATGCGCAGACGCTGACGGTGGGTCAGGCTGGTGAGGTGATAATTGACTTCAAAGCGCGGCTCGATTGGGAAACGGTCCACAGCCGTGATGTCTGAAAGAAACGCGAAGTCCAGTTCCGGATCGGATTTGAGCATCTCAGACAGATTAAGCAGGCGGTTCCGCGGCAAAACAATAGTCGTCTCGCCACGGAAAGATATAACTTCGGCGACCCCTTGTGGGTCCCGTTCTTTCAGTTTGCGTACTGCCAGCGGGATGTCCTGTTGCTCGGCTTCCACTCTTATGATTCCGCTTCCGGCGGGCAGGCTACTTCCACTCCAGCGCGCCCTTCTTCCACAGATAAATATAACCGACCACCAAAATGACAATATACAAGAGCATCTCAACAAAGCCGAAGAGATTTAATTGCCTGAAAACAATCGCCCAGGGATAAAGAAAGATCGCCTCGATATCGAACAGAATGAAAATCATGGCCACCATGTAGAAATGCACTGGAAATGGTTCGCGCGCGTCACCTGTTGGCCGAATGCCGCATTCATAGGGCTGGTCTTTCGCGCGAGATTTCAGGTGGCGTCCGACTATAGAAGAAGCAATAATAAGTACAGCTGCGAGTCCTGCGGCAAGCAGGAACATGAGCAGCAAAGGACCGTAAGCGTCGAGGTAGCTTCCGTTCATTTTCCGTGCGCTGCTATAATAACGGGCGCAAACGTTCTGGTCAAATGTCGATGCAAAATTTTTTCTGGGTCATTCGGGCGGTGCCAGACACAGTAAGGCGGAAATTCACACGATGAGTTTGGGATTCAACTCCGACGTCAAGGTCGCCACGGGAGTTTGTCACGTTCAGACCGAGGACCATGGCCAGCCGGGCTGTATGATTGAGACGGTGGTCTACCATCGCGGGAAGGTCCTTCACCGGCAGCTTTCTGATTATTCCGATCTGCCGGATACGCCTGGCTATTCAGAGGGTGCTGTGCGCGGGCGTGTTGAGGATCAGCATCGCGCCGTCATCGAGGCGATCGAGAGCGGCCAGATTGTGATTCCGGTTGCGACAGGCAGCGCCGTGCACCCCTTCACTGACGCTATTCAGGTTCGCTTGCGGAATGCGAATTCATGGCTGGCTGGTGGGAAGGCGTCGCTTGAAGTGGAAGTTCTGCGGCGCAGCGACGGTCAGCCGATTGCGAATGCCAGAGTTGAAGCACAACTGTCTGGCGTGGAGAAGGAGACTAGCGCTGCCGCAAGCACGGGAGCAGATGGGGTTGCGCAACTGCGTTTCGCGATTCCGCCTCTTGGCGCTCCGAGGGGGGAGCTCGTGATTCGCGCTGAAACCAGTAATGGCAGCGGCGAAGTTCGCTATGCCCTCCGCTCCCGAACGCAGGCCACTTCTTCGGAGTCCAATCCTTGAGCGCGGCCATGACCATCACGATCAACGGCGAGGCGCACGAAATCCCCGAGGGTTTGAATGTAGCTGCGCTACTCGAACGTCTGGGCATCGTCGCCGGACGCGTGGCCATCGAGCGTAATCGCGACATTTTGCCGCGTGCGCAATGGCAGGAGACTTCGGTGCGTTCCGGGGACTCCTACGAAATCGTCCACTTCGTCGGCGGCGGCTAGCTTATTCAGTCGGCGGTTGCGCTGCTATGTCTAAATTCCTTCCAACAGATGCCCTAGTTTTTTCTTCTTGGTCAGCAAATAACGGCGCGAGCGGCGAGTCGTGGGCGGTTGGCATGGCACGCGTTCCACCACGCGAACGCCTGCCCTTTCGAGCTGTTGAGCTTTATCGGGATTGTTTGACATCAGTCGCACAGCGCGCGCGCCGAGCAGTTTGAGCGCTTCGGCGCAGAAGCGATAGTCGCGATGATCCGCCTCGAATCCGAGCTTGCGATTTGCTTCCACCGTATCCATGCCGCGGTCCTGCAGCTCGTATGCTTTCAGCTTGTTCATGAGCCCGATTCCGCGGCCCTCCTGTGGCAGATAAATCACGATGCCGCAGCGCGCGCGGCTCGTCATCTGCAACGCCATCTCGAGTTGGGCGCGGCAATCGCAGCGCTCGGAATGAAACACGTCGCCCGTGAGGCACTGCGAATGGATCCTCACCAGCGGCGCATCTCCTCGGCGTATCCGGCCATGCTGCAGCGCTACGGCGCTTTCCGCTGGTACTGCTCCCTCGAAGCCGATAATCGTGAATTTGCCGTACCGTGTCGGCAGTTCGGCGTGCGCCATAATGCGCGGCCTGCTGGATTTTTTCTTGCGTGCCATCAGTGAATTTCGCCAGCCATATTATTGGAACTTCTCAGTATAGCAGCACTAGGATGCGCCAGAGATTAGAGCGCGGCCGTTTCAAATTAATGCAGCGGTGATCGAAGAAACCAATTCCGGGATTTCGATGCGAATTTGCGTCCCCGTACCTTCCTGGCTCTTGATGTCCATGCGGAACTGGTCGCCGTAGAGCAAGCGCAGCCGCTCGCGAACGTTGCTGATGCCGATTCCTTCGCTGTAGATTTGCGTGAGGCGTTCCGGTGAGATGCCCATTCCGTTGTCGTCGATTTCGATCGCGAGATGACCGTCGTTCAGATGCGTGCGCAGGCGTATCTCTCCGCCTTCGAGTTTCGGCGCCAGGCCGTGGCGGATTGCGTTTTCGATAATCGGCTGGAGCAGCATGCTGGGAACGAAAGCGTCGAGCGTGCTTTCTTCAACCTCCTTGAAGAATTGCAGCTTGTCGCGGCCAAACCGGGCGACTTCGATATCCAGATAGTCATCGACGAAATCAAGTTCATCGCGCAGCGGTACGAAAGTTTCGTGCTTGCGCAGCAGCCGCCGCAGAATATTCGAAAGCTTCAGCACAACAATCCGCGCCATGTCCGGGTCATACCGCACCAGTGAAGACACCGTATTCAGCGTGTTGAAGAGGAAGTGCGGATTGATCTGTCTCGAAAGCGCGTCCATGCGCGCCTTGAGTAGCAACTGCTGGTTTTGTTCGAGGTTCATCTCGATGCGCGTGTTATTCCAGATTTTCACGGGCATGGCCACGCACATCACTGTCGCCAGTACGATTAAGAATAGCCACGGCCATTTTGGGTACGGCAGCGTGTACATCCATGTCGCCGGCACCGCGCGCGCCAGCGCATACCGCCCGAGCTCGAGCGCAATGCACGTCCCCAGAGATACCATTGCCCAGTTGATTTGGCCACGGCGCGCCAGCCGCCACAGCGATTTGGGGATGTTAAGGAAGAGGAATGGTCCGAAGTGCCACACGTCTTCCTTATTCGGCATGGTTTGGCGAATCGAGCCAGCGATCAATCCAACCAGCGCTGCGAGAGGTGTGGAAAGCCATTCATGATTTCCAAAGGCTGGTGGCAGGCTGAGCAATGAGCCGCCCAGCAAGCCGACAATGCGCCCGCCCACGAGGCCCATCAAGAATGACCCTGACAACGTCAGATCGAAAAAACGGTAGCCCACCATCCGTAATACAACTCCAAGCGCGAGCGGCGGCGTCAGAAAAAGCAGGAGCAGCACTTTCTGGTCAGAATCGCGCGTCTCAGTGAATAACACGCGGCGAAATCGCGCGAATCGCACCAACAATGCAGCCAGCGACGCGGAGAAGCCAACCTGCAAGACCAGTGTGAAAAGTAACTCTTTTCCAGAGGCGAGTGCGTCCATGGTCGTGTACGTTCAAATTAGCCAATCCGGGAAGGGAAGTAAAGCCCAGGGGTCGAACGGACAGACTTGCCGCTACTTCTCTTTTCCGTGACGCCCGCCTGAGCCAATCGAGAATGTCCTCAACGCCCTTGCGGCCATTCTGTCGCGCTTATCGCGCAAATCGCATTCGATGGCTGCAGGATATTTTCCCTGGCGCAACATTCAGCCCGCTGTCACGCCGCCATCCAAGGGCAGCGCAACTCCCGTCATCCACGACGATTCATCCGAGGCAAGAAAAACAGCCAGCTGCGCCACATCTTCGGGGCGCCCGAACCGGCCGATGGGAATCTGCGATTCGCGAAATTTACGATACGCAGCCGGGTCTGGCGTGCGCTCCCATGCGTCTCGCGCCAGTTCCGTCTCGACGAGGGCCGGACAGATGCAATTCACGCGGACGCGTTCGTGCGCATGATCAAGCGCCATCGCTTTGGTCAGCATCGTTACGCCGCCTTTGGACGCGGCGTAGGCAGCGCGCTGCTTGAGTCCGACCAACCCCAAATAGGAGCCGACATTGATGATCGAGCCGCCGCCGCTGCGCCGCAGCGCAGGCACTGCCGCACGAGAAACGAGAAATGTGCCTGTCAGATTTGTGGAAATCACGCGATGCCAGTCTTCGTCGGACGTTTCTTCGACGGAGCCGACATGGACAGCGCCCGCATTGTTGACCACAACGTTGAGTTTGCCGAAGCGCTCCTCAGCCTCGCGCAATGCCCGCTCCACGGACGCCCGATCCGTAATGTCGCATTCGACGGCGAGCGTTTCACCGCCGGCCGTTCTTATTTCTTTCGCTGTGGCGTCCAGACGATCGCGACGCCGCGCGGTAATGGCAACCTTCGCGCCTTCAGCCGCAAAGAGCAACGCGCAGGCGCGACCTATCCCCGTCCCGCCACCCGTGATAAACGCGGCCTTCCCGGAAAGTCGCTGCATCGTGGGTATATCCTCTTACGTCTAATAGGGGACTAGACGAGAATATGCGAATCTAGCACTGGCGATTGAACACGCGCAAGGATCTTAGAGACCTCTCATGAAAATTGGCATCACATGTTACCCGACCTACGGTGGTTCCGGCGTGGTTGCCACCGAACTCGGTATGGAACTGGCGGCGCGCGGCCACGAAATCCACTTCATCAGTTACGCCATGCCGACGCGACTGAATCCAGCGAACGATCGCATTTACTTCCATGAGGTTGAAGTCACCTCGTATCCTCTGTTCGACCACCCGCCTTACACTTTGGCGTTGGCCGTCAAAATGTTCGAAGTCGCCGAATCGGCGCCGCTCGATTTGCTCCACGTTCACTACGCGATCCCGCATTCCGTCAGCGCGCTTCTGGCCCGCTCGATGACTGCGCCGCGCCGATTGCCATTCATCACCACACTGCACGGGACCGACATCACGCTCGTCGGCAGTGATCGCAGCTATCTTCCTGTGACTCGCTTCTCGATTGAACAGAGTGACGGCGTGACCGCCATCTCAAGTTACCTTCGGGAAGAAACGATCCGGGAATTCGATGTTCGCCGGCCCATTGAAGTCATTCGCAATTTCGTCAACTGCGATTTGTATTGCCGTCCCAAGGACCAGCGCCGCCGCAGCGAATGGGCTCCGAACGGCGAGCCGATTCTCATGCACTTGTCCAATTTTCGGCCCGTGAAGCGCATCACCGACACCATCGAAATCTTTGCCTTGGTTCGGGAAAAGATGCCCGCGAAACTTGTCCTGATTGGCGATGGTCCAGACCACGGCGCCGCCGAGCACCTGGTGCGGCAGAAAAAACTTGGCTGTGATGTTTTCTTTCTGGGAAAACAGGCGCGGATCCAAGATCTTCTCGGTCTCGCGGATTTGTTCCTTCTGCCATCGGATCTCGAATCCTTTGGTCTGGCGGCACTGGAGGCCATGGCTTGCGAGGTTCCCGTGATCGCGACGAATGTCGGCGGCGTGCCGGAGGTGGTGACGCACGGACTGGATGGCTATTTGGTTGCTCCGCGCGACGTCGCCGCGGCTGCGAAGTACGCAATCCAGATTCTCTCGCGTGCGGACCGCGGTCGTGAAATGGGACAGCAGGCGCGCGTCGATGCACGCAAAAAATTCTGCTCGAATGACGTCATTCCGCTCTATGAAGCGTACTATCGCAAGGTCTTGGAAAGCTCTTCCGCAGCCAGCGCTTGACCCCGCCTCTTGATGGGGTCGTCATCCCGGACTTCCAGTTCGCCACTTAAACTATTGGGTCGCGTCGGCGGGCTGCAGCGAATCAAGCAGGCAATTGATGTCGGCCTGTGGGAATGTCCCCGGTCCCGCCCTTGATGTGAACAACAGCTTGAATTGCTGTCTGCGTCCGTCGAATAGCTGCTCTACGATGATTCGGTCGCGCGACGGATCACCGAATTGGAATCCGCGCAGCCCGTGTGTCTGCACCGTATAAATCGCACTTGCCCCGTAAGTGCCGAACCCCAGCTTCCACTGAAGAAGGGTGCTGGCGCGAACCACGCTCGTCCGCGTCATGAAGGGCGATACTTCGGCTAGCGATGCCGCGTAAACAGCGGAGTATAGATCGTAGTCCGTTGCGAAAAGCCGGTCGCCGAAGATAGACTTGTATTGGTCGAACGTCTGTGGATTGCCGTCCTGGATGCTCTCGACGATGTTCTTCTGCCCGGCAGGGTCGAAGAAAATGAGAATTGGACCTTGCTTGAAATCGATTTCGATGCTCCCCGCATTCTGCTTCTCCGGCAGGATGGCTTTCCACGCCGCCGCGAACTGCATGCCGTAAGCCGAGAGGTTTTTTTCTTGAACTGCCGATGCTGCCGTCGATGGTATGGGCTGTGGAGTGGTATTCAAGTACGGATTTGCCGAGGTCCAATGACGGACTTCGAAGTAGGTAAGCGTCTGCAAACCGTAGGTCAGAGCGTACGCGCCAATGCCGACGCAAACGATGGCCAGTATGATGGTTGCGCGGGCGGAGTCTGGCTTTTCAGGCATCGGCTTGGCCACGCGAATCTAACAGGGCTGCTGCCGAAGAGCAAACTCCAAACTCAGCCAGTCCGCTGTCACGCGGCAGCTAAATTTCTAAGCTAACCAGGCAAGTCTCAACGCGAAAAAATTGGCCTCGAGAGATCAATTCCCGTCGTGGCCGTTGCCGTTTCCATTTCCGCCTTGGGCTGCCTCTTCGCCATCCTTGAAGATGTACTTAATCGAGTGTTTATAGACGAGCAGATTCGGGCTCCCAAAGCGCGTCAGCTTGATGCAGTCGCGGTCATACCATTCCACGATCCCGTGCAGCACCTCTCCATCCGTGAGCGCGACTGTCACCGGCGTGTGCGCCTGCATTTGTTTCACATAATAGAAGCTTTCGGCGTGCGTTTGTTCTGGTGGTGCGGGTTTCTTGCGTTGTCCTGGTCCGGCCCCGTCGTGTCCTCCACGGGCCGGATACTGGTCCTTTACTTCAGTCAGAGAGGGACGAAATAGCTTGCGGTTCACGATAAATGCTCCTTCATTTTCCATATGTATTTATTAAGACTGCGCAAACCCTGATTGGGTTTCCATTAATTTTGCGAAAAAAAGACCCCCCGGACGACAGCTGGCTATCGAGCCCCCAGTGTCACTGCCACTGCGTCCAAGCCCAACTGCCGCCCCACGTTTCGTCGCAATCGGCTTTCGAGACGATCCAGGCTGTCGGTAGCTCGAGCGATCCAGGCGTCGTTCACGGTGTCGGCCAGGCTCTGCAACTCGCGCCGCAGATCCGGATTGCGGGGAACGAAACTCTTCGGGCTATGCGACAGTTCAAGAAGGTCTGCCAAAAGACTATAGAACAGCGCAAGCAGGTTTTCAAATGATTCCGACTCGTTCTTCGCGAGTCGCGCAGTTGCCGCAAAGATCGCGCGAAATGACTTTCCTGCGGCCGCGTCCGCAATCAGCCGCAGCCCTTCGCCACGTATGCGCGCCGATTCCGCCAAATCAATTCCGGAGGCTGCTCCCGGGTTTCCGTCGGCGAGTTGCGCCGCGAGTCTCCTTTCCGGAGCTTTCCAATCCGTCCGCTCCTTGAGCAATGTCTCGATTTTCTCTGCTGGAACGGGAGCGAACCAGAACGTCAGGCACCGCGAACGAATCGTCGGCAGCAGGGAATCGGCCCGTGGCGCCAGAAGAATCAATGTCGCGCTTTCTGGCGGTTCTTCAAGAATCTTCAGGAACACATCAGCGTCGGTCCACCGCATGGTGTCGGCGCCATCCAGAATAAAAACGCGCCGACGCGCGTGGGGATGAAAGTACGCTGCGCGCTGCACTGCACGGAGTTGTCCCATGCGAATCATTGGTCGCGCCACAGGATTTTTCCGGCGCACCGGGTCGGGAACAATGGCCCATACGTCCGGATGAGTTTCGAGAATCAGCGGCATGCGTTCGACAGCCGCAGTGTCGGGCGCTTCGCCACGCTCCGTAAGTCCCCGCTCGATGAGCATGGAAGTATCGGCTAGCCCGGCAATCTGCTTGCAAGTCGCGCACTCGCCGCAGAAATCATCGCGGAGCCTTTCGCAGTTTGCCGCCTGCGCGAACATGCGCGCCAGCGTGAATTTCCCGATACCACGCGGGCCAACGAAAAGCAGGGCGTTGGGAACATGTTCGCGTCGCAGCATCGCTCGCAGGGCCGCTACGATCCGCTCGTTGCCGAGGAATTCGCCGAAACCCATCAGAACTCCTCCGCATCCCGCAAATTCGCTAAAACTCGCGTATCCAGTATGCCAAGCACGCGACGGTGAACCATCTCCGGCGGCAGCAAGTCACGACCATGATCGACACACTCAACCACCGCCCAATTGCGCCGCGTTGCCAACCGCTCGTAGACGCGCGCTGCCGCTTTCAAATGCGCGAGATTGGCCTCTTGCAAATCCCTGCGCCGGCGCGTATAGCTGCGCGTTCTCTTCCGGCTCACCAATTGTTGCGCTTTCGCCGCTGGAACACGCAAATAAATCACCAGGTCTTCCCGCGGCAGTCCGTAAACTCCATATTCGAGCTGCTCGAGCCAGCGTAGAAATTCCGGTAATTGCCGCCCTGTGGCGCGCGCGCCTTGATGCGCCAGATTCGAGCCGATGTAACGGTCGCTAAGGATCATCTTTCCTTGCCCAAGATGCTCTTCGAGCTGGTCTTTGTTTTCGAGCCGGTCCCCCGCATAGAGCAGGGCTGAAAAATGAGGGTCCACTTGAGCCAGCGTGCCGAATTCGCCATTCAAGTATCGCGCTACCATGCGGCCAAAGAATCCATCGTACCTCGGGAAGCTCATCTTGACGTGCTCGATGCCGCGTTGTTGAAGCGCGCGCGCGAGCAGCTCAATCTGCGTGCGTTTGCCGGAGCCGTCGATTCCTTCGAGCGCGACGAATTTACCGCGGGCTGCCATCGGGGTGCCGCACAGTCTAACACATTCGACAACTAGCGCCTGTTTATGCATCGCCTGGAAAAATCGCACGGATGGCCCATGCTAGAATGCCGCATGCCTCGAACGAGTTCCTCGATCGCTTCGAATCTCGAGCGCATCCGTGAGCGCATCGCGCGCGCCGCCGTGCGCTCCGATCGCCGCCCAGAGGAAGTCGTCCTCGTCGCCGCCGCAAAGACTCAGCCCGTCGAAGCAATTCGCGAAGCCTACGACGCCGGGGTGCGCGCCTTCGGCGAAAACCGCGTTCAGGAGTGGGAGGCGAAGCAGCCGGCGCTCGCGGATTTGAAGCCGAGCTGGCATTTAATCGGGCATCTGCAGAGCAACAAGGCTCGTCGCGCCTCGCGTCTTTTCGACTGGGTCGATTCGGTTGGTGATGCTTCGCTCGCTCTGAAACTCGACGACGCGGCGGGCGAAACCAACGAATGGCTCGCTGTATTGATCGAAGTTCAGCTCGACCCCGCGGAAACGAAATCCGGTGTCTCGCAGGCCGCTCTTCCCGCCCTCGCCGAAGCGGTCGTGCAGATGCCGCATCTCCAGCTTCGCGGCCTGATGACAATTCCGCCGTTATGCGACGATCCCCGCGACGTTCGCCCGTATTTTCGGCGTCTCCGCCGCTTGCGCGACGATCTCGAAAAGCACCTCGGCCGCTCGCTTCCCGAACTCTCGATGGGCATGAGTCACGACTTTGAAATCGCCATCGAGGAGGGTGCCACGCAGGTCCGCATCGGTACGGCGATCTTCGGCGAACGCAAACCGGCATGATCGAGGTAATCTCGCGTGGCGATGCGGCGGTCTTTGCTGTGCGGGTCATTCCCCGGGCGAGCCGCGACGCCGTCGACGGCGAATTCCACGGCGCCTTAAAAATCCGCCTCACAGCCCCGCCAGCCGATGGCCGCGCCAACGATGCGCTCAGGCGCTTTCTCGCGGAGCATTTGAACGTCGCTCTCTCGGCTGTTAGAATCCTCAGCGGTGAAAAGAGCCGGCTGAAACGCGTGGAAGTTCAAGGCGTGGCGCCAGCGCGCATCCAATCGTTGGCATAGTCCGCGTCGGCGTAAAATCTCACGGGAAGAGAGTTCACAAATGCCTGACCTGAAAGCCATTCAAGGCGAGCTTCGCGCTCAAAAATACGACGGCTGGCTTTTCTACGATCACCATCATCGCGATCCTATCGCCGGCCGCATTCTTGGCCTCGACCCCAAAGTAATGGCCTCACGCCGCTGGTTTTATTTCATTCCCGCGCGAGGCAATCCCGGCAAGCTCGTTCACCGCATCGAAGCGGGTCAGCTCGACAGTCTCCCCGGCCGTAAAATCGAATACTCGGGATGGGAGGAGCTCCACAAGGGCCTCGGGAAAATCCTCCATGGCGCGAAGAATATCGCCATGCAGTATTCGCCGAAGAACAACATTCCCTACATCGGCCTGGTCGATGCGGGGACCATCGAACTCGTCCGCAATCTAGGCACAAAAGTCGTCAGCTCGGCCGATCTCGTGCAGAAATTCGAAGCTGCATGGACACAGGACCAACTGGCTTCACACAAGGCAGCTGGAAAAATTGTCGACGCTGTCACGCAAGATGCCTTTACGCGCGCCGGCGCGTTTGTCCGCGAAAGGAAATCGCTGACTGAGTACGAACTCCAGCAGTGGATGGCCGCTCAGTTCAAGGCGAATTCCGTTTTCGCAGACGGCCCGCCGATCGTCGCCGTCGGCCCCAACGCCGGAAATCCTCATTATGCGCCCAACCCAATTGGCAGCTCGCCGATTCGCGAAGGCGACCTGTTGCTTCTTGACGTCTGGGGCAAGCTCGACCGTCCGGGCAGCGTTTATTACGACATCACGTGGATGGGCTATCTTGGCGGATCCGTGCCCGCGAAATACGCCAAGATATTTCAGATCGTTCGCGGCGCGCGAGATGCCGCCGTCGAATTCGTCAAGCAATCCGTTGCCGGCGGCCGCAGCATTCACGGCTGGGAAGTTGATCGCGCTTGCCGGGAAGTGATTCGCAAGGCAGGTTACGCGAAATATTTCACGCATCGCACCGGTCACAGCATCGGCCAGGACGTTCACGGCAATGGCGCCAATATGGACGGCCTCGAAACGCGCGACGACCGCCGCGTCGTTCCTCACACGTGCTTTTCCGTCGAACCGGGCATCTACTTGCCCGAGTTTGGCGTGCGCACTGAGGTAAACGTTTATGTGGGCGATGGCGAGGCTGGCGTCACTGGGCCCATTCAGGAGGAGATTATTCCGGTTCTCGCCTAGGATTAATCACAGGCGATTGTGATAGCCGGTACGTATAGCGGTGAATCCGCGTGGCGCTGATTGCCGCTAACTGTTTCCACATCACTCGCGCCATTTCATCACGCGTTTGACGCCCTCTACCGTCAATGCTAAATTCAAATCACAGCCGAGGTAGCTCAGTTGGTAGAGCAGCCGATTCGTAATCGGCAGGTCGACGGTTCAAATCCGCCCCTCGGCTCCATCGTTTTTCCAAAGTACACACTTCGTGGAGTTACCACTGCGCGGGACCGACGAGAAGATGAGCGCTCTAGCTTAAGAGCTTGTCTATCCTCGAACCATTGGACTTGTGCTTTATGTACGACTAGCGATAGTTTAGCGGCGAATTCTATTGAATCGGGGAGGCAAAGATGGCGCGCGATGGGCTGTCACCGAGGAATCTAAGCAGCGGAATGATCCTTGTAATACTGGTAGCAATGGTTGCGTTGTTGTTGCCGGCGCGCGGCGTCGCCCAAGGACGGCGCGGCGGGCAAGATGAAATGGGAGGCGACGCGAATGGACTTGGTGCGCTGCATTTCCGCGCGCTGGGGCCGGAGGGCAATCGCGTCGCGTCCATTCTCGGCGAACCAGGGAATCCAAATGTAGTTTACATCGGCGCCGCGGATGGCGGCATTTGGAAAACGTCCGACGCGGGCACGAACTGGACGCCGGTGTTTGACCACGAAGACGTGTCCGCGGTGGGAGCGCTGGCGATGGCGCCCTCCGATCACGATGTGATCTGGGCAGGCACGGGAGAGCCGTGGCTGATCCGTCCTTATTACACGATGGGCGACGGAGTTTACAAATCGGTCGACGCAGGACGCAGCTGGCAGCACATGGGACTCGAGCAGACGGGACACATCGCGCGCATCATCGTGGACCCGCACGACGCGAATGTCGCTTTCGTTTGCGCGATCGGCCAGGCGTTTCGCCCGCAACACGAGCGCGGAATCTTTCGCACGAACGACGGAGGCAAGACCTGGCAGCAGGCTCTCTACGTCAACGACGACACAGGCTGCTCCGAAATGGCGATGGATCCGAGCGACTCGAACACAATTTATGCCGGAATGTGGCAAGTGGAAATTCACCGCTGGAATCTGGATAGCGGGGGGACGGGCAGCGGCGTCTACGTGAGCCGCGACGGCGGAAACACCTGGAACAAGATCAGCGGCCATGGGCTGCCCGCCGCGGACCATCCTATCGGGAAAGTGGCAGTGGCAGTCGCAGCGAGCAATCCAAATCGTGTTTACGCTCTGCTGCAAGACACCACGCCGGGTCTGTATCGTTCCGATGATCGCGGTCACACGTGGACGCTCGTCAATCAGTCCCACGTAACGACGGAGCGCTCTCCGTACTACACGCGGTTTGCGGTTTCGCCCGACGATGAGAATTTGCTCTACTTTCCTTCCGTTGCGTTCAGCATGTCGCGCGACGGCGGCAACACCGTGTTTCAGCCCGGCGGCTTTGGCGGAGGCGGCGGAGTCCGTGAAGAAACCACTAGCGGTCCGCCCCCGGCAACAGGTCTTGGATCCGCCGGCGGCGACAATCACGACGTCTGGATCGATCCCACGAACGCAAACCGCGTGTTGGTGGCAAACGACGCCGGAGTGAGCATCAGCAACAATCGTGGTGCGACGTATCAGAGGTTCTTGCTTCCAATTTCGCAGACTTATCACGTATACGCGGACAACGAGATTCCTTACAACGTGATGGGCAATATTCAGGACAAATCATCATTTCGCGGGCCGAGCCGCACACTTTCTGGCGGCTTTTTCGGCAACGGAATCTCGCTGGGCTACTGGACCGGCGCGGGGGGGTGCGAGGACGGCTTCGCGGTGCCCGACCCTGTGGATGCGAATATCGTGTGGTCCGGCTGCGACAATGGCCGCATCGACCGCATCGACATGCGCAACGGCATGGCGCGAGATGTATCCGCCTGGCCCATCACCAGCTACGGCTGGGCGCCTGCAAATATGAAATACCGTTGGGATTGGGTGACGCCGATAGCGATTTCGCCCCATGATCACAATCGCGTATATGTGGGCGCCCAAGTCTTGTTCATGACCACCGATGGCGGTCAATCGTGGAAGGTGATCAGTCCCGACCTCACGGCGAACAATAAGGACCATGAGCAGAACTCGGGTGGTATCTCGTCGGACGACCTCGTGACGTATGACGGCGCCACGATTTATTCCATCGCTGAATCGCCCGTGAAAGCGGGTGTCATCTGGACTGGAAGCGATGACGGTCAGGTGAACGTGACGCAGGATGGCGGCGGGCACTGGACAAATGTCACCAAGAACATTCCCGATCTTCCTGCGTGGGGAACAGTCTGGAACGTCGAGCCTTCCCACTTCGATGGTGGCACTGCGTACATCACTGTGAATTTGCAGCATGTGGGGATCTACGACGCTCGCGCGTACAAGACGACCGACTACGGAGCAACCTGGAAACTGATCACCGCCAGCGTACCTCAGGGAATGAATAGTAGCGCTCACGTCATTATTGAAGATCCCGTGCGCAAAGGCATGTTATTCCTGGGCACGGACAATGCTCTCTACGTTACGTGGGACGACGGCGGGCACTGGACCCGTCTGCGGAACAATTTGCCGCCCGCACCGGTGTACTGGATGCAAATCCAGCGGACATTCAATGATCTGGTCATCGCGACGCACGGGCGCGGCGTGTATATCCTGGACGACATTACTCCGCTTCACGAATGGGACAGCGCTCAATCAAAGGAGTTCCAATTGTTCAAACCTCGGCCCGCGTATCGCTTCCGGCACACCGACGATGCGCGCGAGTCCGATGTCGGCGGGCACGTGAGCGGAGAAAATCCTCCCTATGGTGCGGACATCAATTTCTGGCTGAAGACTCCCGTGCATGAAGTGGAGCTCACGCTTACGGGTGCGAACAACGAAACGATTCGCACGTTGAAAGTGGAAGGGCAGGCGGGACTGAATCGTGTGTGGTGGGACCTTCGCTATGAGCCGGGCTCGCCCGTAAAGATGCAGACCACGCCCTTCGACGCGCCGTGGGCGGAGCCGCACCACAATTACGCTGCGTACGGCACGCGAATTCCGCCGGCAGGCCCTGTTGTGCCTCCCGGAAATTACACTGTTCGCGTGAAAGCGGGCGACAACGACGGGACTGCGCAGCTCACTGTGCTGCCTGATCCGCACTCGCCCGGCACAGAACAATCGATCCGCGCGCAGGTGCAGTTTGCCCGCCAGATGCTGGACGAAGAGAACCAGGCCGCGGACATGATTAATCATCTGGAATGGACGCGACGTCAGGTCGAGGATCTCGAAACCGTGCTCAACGCGGATACCCAGAAGAATGCAACCGCGATACAACTTGCCAAGGATTTCGAGGTAAAGGTCGTGGCCCTCGAAGGCAAGCTGATCGACGTTCACAACACCGGCCGCAGCGAAGACGCGTTCCGCAATCCCGTGCAACTGTATGAGCGCATCAGTTGGATGGTGGGACCGATGGTCGGCACGCCCGGAAGCGGCAGCGGCGGTGCTGATCTCGCGCCCACGGCGCAGCAGATCGCCGTGAACGGTGAGTTCAAGCAACAGCTCGAGGAAATTCAGACGGAGTTTAAACAATTCGTCGAGAGCGAGACGCACGCGTTCAATGCGATGCTGAAGCAGAATCACGTGACCGCCTCGATTGAGCCGTAAGAACAATGACGGCCGATTGAGTTTTTTGAGGCGCCGGAGAAACTTACGGCCAACTCTCCGTGCTCAGATTGAAGTAATGTTGCATTCTGACTTGCTTACCCTGCTTCTCAACAGGGCCGGTCGTTCTATCAGTTGATTCAGTCGGTGCGCGCGACTTCGAGCTCAGCGCGCGTGAGGGGGCCCTGCGGATGACCGGCGCTTTGAGGAATCGGGCGTGATCGAGAAGAAGCCGCCATCGCGTGCCTCGCGGTGGCTTGTCCTCGCCGCGATCGGCATCGCCTGCTATGGCGGCTACTACGCATTCGACTACATCGGCCCGCTTGCGCCGCTGCTCAGCCGCCAACTCCACTTCTCGAATACCGACATCGGATGGCTGCAAGCCGTCTACAGTTTTCCCAACATCATCGCGATGCTCGTCTGCGGCATCCTTATCGACCGGCTGGGAACGCGAAAGTCTCTTTCGATTTTTGGTGTGCTCATCTTCATTGGGCTCATCGTCACCGCGCTCAGTCCCCGCCTTGGCGTCATGGTTGTCGGCCGCCTGTTCGTCGGCTCGGGCGGCGAAGCACTGGCGCTGGCCGCCAACGTCGGCGTGGCCCGCTGGTTCTGGCACAGTGAGTTGAGCCTCGCGTACGGCCTCCGGGGCTCGGCGGCACGGCTGGGATCGCTGAGCGCTCAAGTCTCGCCTGCATGGGCGCCCCGTGCGTACACCTACTGGCGCTGGCCTCTTCTTCTCGGCGTCGTCTTCGGCGGACTCTGCTTGCTTGGCGCCGCGCTGTATTGGATGCTCGATGCCCGCGGCGAGCGGCGATTTACGCTAGGACACAGCGCCCGAACCACAAAGATCCCGCTCGGCGAAGTGTTCCGCTTCAATCGATCGTTCTGGCTGATTGCGGCGCTATGCTTCACCTTCTACGGCTGCATCTTTCCATTCGAGACGTTTGGACAGAAATTCCTGATTGAGGCGCGGCACCTCTCACCGCAGGCCGCGTCGCTGCTGGTGGGCATGGAGCCGTTCTTCTCGCTGATTGGCATGCCGATTTTCGGCCTGCTCGTCGATCGTTATGGTCACCGCTCGCTGCTCATGATGTTTGGCTCACTGCTCATCGTGCCGGTGTTCCCCATGCTGGGCTACACGAACATCTCGCCGGTGATTCCGCTGGCCATGATGGGCGTGGCGTTCGCATTAGTGCCGGCGGTAATGTGGCCTGCGCTCGTCTATGTGGTGGACAAGTCGAGGCTGGGCTTGGCCAATGGCATGTTGGATTCCGTGCAGCAGCTGGGGCTCGTTATCATCAATCTGCTGATCGGCTGGGCAAATGATCATTGGCTGGCAAGCGCAACCAACAGGGCCGGCTACCATGCCGGCCTTTGGATGTTCACGGCGATTGCCGTGCTCGCTGTTTTGATCGCGTTCGCTTTGTGGCGCGTGGAAACGGGTCCATCCGCACACGGCCTGGAGACCATAACGACCCGGCTATAAGTTTGGTTGCACCACGTTGCTGCTTCCGCCGAATTCGGCGGAGGACTCCAATCTTGACGAAGGCTTTCAGCTTGACTTAGAGTTTCTCGGGAAAACAAATGAAAATCGCTGACATGAACTGGATGCAGGTCGAAGAAAAACTAAAGCAAGACGGTCGCGCCGTCGTGCCGGTAGGGAGCACCGAACAGCACGGATATCTGCGCCTGACCGTCGACGCGATTCTGGGCGAGCGCGTTGCCTGCGAAGCTGCCGAGCCGCTCGGCGTACCCGTGTTTCCTGTCCTTAGCTATGGCATCACGCCTTACTTTCGCGCTTACCCCGGGACCATCAGCCTTCGTCTCGATACTTATCAGCGTATCGTCGCGGACGTCCTTGACAGTCTTGCCGGAACGGGATTCACGCGCATCATGTTTGTGAACGGCCATGGCGGCAACACTCCGGGCGGTTCGATCCTGCAGGAGTGGATGAACGATCATCCGAGGATAATCGTGAAGTGGCACAACTGGTGGAACGCGCCGAAGACCGCCGCCGCAGTGGCCGCCATCGATTCCGTTGCCTCGCACGCGTCGTGGATGGAAAACTTTGCGTGGACTCGGCTCGCGAACGTGAAGCTGCCGGAGGGCCAGAAGTCAATGATCGACATCGCACGCATGCGCATGATGGATGCGGCTGGCGTGCGGGCGTATCTTGGTGACGGCAATTTCGGCGGCGTGTACCAGAAGCCCGATGAACAGATGATGCGAGTGTGGAGCGCCGGCGTCGAGGAGACGCGCGAGGCTCTGGAGGGCCCGTGGGTGTAAGCAGCGATGCGTCCGGCTCGCCAGAGCGGATTCTAATCTGGGGCGCGGGGGCCATTGGCGGTGCCGTCGCGGCGTACCTGCGTCGTGCCGGTGTTGACATCACGGTTGTGGATACAAGCGGTGCTCACGTGCGAACGATCCGCGAGCAAGGCCTCTCCATAACCGGCCCGATCGAAACCTTTGTGCAGCAGCTACCGGCGTATATGCCGGACGATGTCGCGGGTGTCTGGGACACCATCTTTCTGTGCGTAAAAGCGCAGCACACCGAGGCGGCCGCGAAGGAGCTCGTGCCGCATCTTGCACGGGACGGTGTCGTTGTGTCGCTGCAGAATGGCTTCAACGAGCTGACCATAGCTGATATCGTCGGCCGCGAGCGCACCATGGGCGCCTTCATCAACTTCGGCGCCGATGTGCTGGAGCCTGGCATCGTGCACTTCGGTGGACGGGGTGCCGTGGTGATCGGTGAGCTGGACGGCCGTCACAGCGAACGTCTTGCGCGCGTGCACAGCGCGTTGCTGCATTTCGAGCCAGCCGCGATCACCACGGACAACATTTGGGGTTACCTCTGGGGCAAGATGGGTTACGGCTCTCTGCTCTTCGCCAGCGCCCTCACGCCAGCCAGCATCGTCGAGGTGCTCGACTCGCGCGATGCGCGGCCCGCTCTCACGGCGCTGGCGCGGGAAGTGATGGCGGTCGCTGCAATCGAGGGCGTCAACCCGATGGGCTTCAACGGCTACGATCCGGCAGCCTTTGGTCCGAAGGGCGGCCACGCGGCGATCGACTCCTCTTTCGACGCCATGGTGGCGTTCAATCGCCGCTCGGCGAAGACGCACAGCGGCATTTGGCGTGACATTGCCATTCACCACCGCAAGACCGAGTGCGACGCACAGTTCGCCCCCATCCTGAGATTTGCTCGCCAGTCCCATTTCGCCATTCCGCATGTTGAACGCCTCGTGTCGCTCATGCGCGAGGTTGAGAGCGGCGCCCGCCCGCAGGCGTTGGACAATTTGGCGCGGCTGGATGGTTAGCTTGTTCTTCATGCCTGCGGGAGAGAGAATTCAGCGCGCTGGTTCAGCACGATGCAAATCCGTTTTGACAATCGAACGGCAATCGTGACCGGAGCCGCGCACGGCTTCGGCCGCAGCATCGCGTTGAACTTTGCGAACCTCGGTGCGCAGGTGGTCGCTTGCGACGTGCTCGAGGCCGAGCTCGCTGAAACCTCGCGCCTTGCGAAGGAGCAAGGAGCACCGCTTGAAATTTGCGTGCTCGACGTGAGCAATCGCCCAGCCGTGCAGGCTATGGTCACAAGGACGCTCAAGACCACTGGTCGCGTCGACATCCTGGTGAACGACGCAGGCGGTGTGATGGGCCAAGTTGGCCGGCCACTCGAAGAAGTGTCCCAAGCCGACTGGCGCGCAATCTTCGCGGTGAATCTCGACGGCGCCTTCTACTGTAGTCAGGCGGTCGCCCCGGCGATGAAGGCGGCGCGCTACGGCCGCATCATCAACATTTCGAGCGGCGCCGGCCTTGGCATCAGCCTCACCGGCATTCAAGCGTACGCTTCGGCCAAGGCGGGTCAGATCGGCTTGACGCGACAGCTCGCGCACGAACTCGGCCCGTGGGGCATTACCGTGAATAATGTTGCGCCTGGCTTCGTCCGATCCAATCCCACCACCGAGAAACAGTGGCAGGCATACGGCGAAGACGGACAGCGCCGACTGATGGAGAATATCGCATTGAAGCGCCTCGGCTCGGCGCAGGACATCGCCAAAGGTGTCCTGTTCTTTGCAAGCGAGCACGCTGGCTGGATTACTGGCCAGACGTTGGCCATCGACGGAGGGCGGTAAGTTTGAGTGTCTCAATGAGCGTGATTTGGGGGGGCCCATGTCGAATCAGATGCTGAAGGTCGGCGCGCTCTCTGCCGGACGCGGAGAGAAACGTTACGGCGTGAACGAATTTCCGGTGCAGGGCCAGTCTTATCGGCTTCCCATGTGGCTCATTAACGGGAACGCGGACGGGCCGGCACTCGTGGTGACTGGCGGCGTTCACGCCGCCGAGTATGCGAGCATCGCTGCGGCGCTCGAGTTCGGCCGCTCACTCGATCCGGCAAACCTGCGCGGCCGAGTGATCGTGGTGCCGGTGATGAACATGCCGTCTTTCACGGCTCGCTCTATCTACGTCTGTCCCCTCGACGGCAAGAACCTCAATCGTGTGTTTCCCGGCAACGCGCGTGGAACTGCCTCCGAGCAGATTGCCGACTGGGTGTTTCGCAACGTCATCTCGCAGGCCGATTACTACGTAGATTTGCACGGCGGAGATTTAATCGAGGCGCTCGTTCCCTTTACCATTTTCTTTCGATCCGGCAACGAGCATGTCGATCGAACGTCACTCGAAATGGCGAAGGTCTTCGGAATTCATTTTCTGGTGTGCAGCGAGACACCGGGGTCGACATTTTGCGCCGCATCGCGCGCCGGCATTCCGTCCATCCTTGCGGAGTCAGGCGGCCAAGGCATTTGGACGCCCGAGGACGTCGCGCTCCACACCAAAGGCCTCCACCGCTTGATGCGCCACCTCAACATGATTCCCGGCGGCGCTCCGGAGCCGGCGCCGTTCACGCTGCTCGAACGCTTTCTCTGGTTGCGCAGCGAGCACGCAGGTTTCTGGTATCCGGCAGTTGCAGTGAACGAAGCAGTAAGGGCCGGTCAGAAATTGGGTTACGTGAAAGACTGCGAAGGGCGCGTGCTGCAGACCGCGATCAGCCCCGCCGACGGCGTTGTGCTCTTCGTCGTCTCGTCTTTAGCAATCAACGATACGGATCCTTTGCTCGCCGTCGGTGCGTGAGCCCAGTCACATGGTCGCCGTTCTGAAAATTCTCGCCGACAACGAAAAACTGTACCTGCGCGAGCTTGCGGAGTTCGTTGGCATCCCCTCGGTAAGCACCGACCCCGCCCACGCCGCCGATGTGCGCCGCGCGGCCGATTGGGTTGCGCAGCGGCTGCGCAAGGCCGGTCCCATTGAGGTTGAGACGTGGGAGACGCCACGTCATCCCGCCGTCTTTGGACAATGGAACGGCGCACCCGGCGCCCCAACGGTGCTCGTCTACGGTCACGTGGACGTCCAGCCGGCCGAGCCTATCGAGCTGTGGCACTCTCCGCCATTCGTCCTCACCGAGCGGAACGGAAGACTCTACGGCCGCGGCGTCAGCGACGACAAAGCGTCTATGCTCCAGCCGATCCTAGCCGCTGAAGCCTTTTTCCTGGCTGGAGAGAAGCCGCCTGTCAATCTCCGTTTCCTCTTCGAGGCCGAAGAGGAAATCGGCAGCATCGATCTTCCCGACCTGGTGCGCGCGCGGCGCGATGCGCTCGCTTGTGATGTCGTGCTGTCGGCCGACGGCGGCATGTGGCGGCCCGACGCACCGAGTATCAACGTGAGTTCGCGCGGTCTGGCCGCACTTTCCTTCACTGTGAGAGGCCCGCGTCAAGACCTCCATTCCGGCCGTCACGGCGGTGGCGTGGCCAATCCATTGCACGCAGCCGCGGAGCTTGTGGCCTCGCTGCACGACGATGGAAGGGTTGCTGTCGAAGGCTTCTATGACGATGTTGAGCAGATCGATCCGGCGTTGGCGACCGCTCTGGAGCGACTAACGTTCGATGAGAAAAAGTATCTCGCTGAGATTGGCGCGCCCATCGGATTTGGAGAGCCCGGCTACAGCATGCTGGCGCGCCAGTGGTATCGCCCGACGATTGAGGTCAATGGTTTCTACGGTGGTTATCAAGGGCCCGGCAGCAAGACCGTTCTGCCGAGCGAAGCACACGTGAAGCTCACGTGTCGTCTTGTGCCGAATCAGCGGCCGGACGATGTGATTGCCAAAGTCCGGCGGCATCTGGAGCGGCGCTGCCCGCCCGGCGTGAGTCTCACAATTGAGGATGGGCACGAAGGCGCCAGAGCCTATCGCGTCTCGCCCGACAGCCCTGCCGTGCGCGCGGCCGCCGAGACCCTCACCGAAGTCTTCGGCGTGCCACCAGAGATCGTCGGGATGGGCGGCACCGTCCCGATCGTCACCACTTTTCGCGATGTGCTCGGTGTCGACACCGTTTTCTTCTCGTTCAGCACCGGCGATGAGAACATCCATGCGCCCAACGAGTTCTATCGCCCCGAACGCTTCCGCCTCGGACTACAGGCCTGGGCTCGCTTGTGGTGCCGCTTGCGGCGATAAATCATGAGACGAGGAAAAAGGGAAGTCCTTCAGAGCCAACAGGAAGCTATCGGTGGAGCAATCGACGAGTCGCTCGTTCCATTCCGGCCCTCGTCTCCATCGACAACTCTCATTGTTACGGCGTGATGGCAATCGCGCGGACGGGACTGCCCGAGCCACCCGTAATCTTCAGCGGTGCGGCAATGACAATCGCCCCGGTTGCCGGGAGCTGATCCAGATTGCACAGCCCCGCAAGGCCGAATTTGCCGCTGCCATGCATGAAGTAGTGGTTGGGAAAGGGCGGCTCGAATTTCGCCGCCTGGCCTGCGTCGGTTCCCACAGTTTCCACGCCAACGCCCAAGATGTCTCTTTCGCGCGCGAGGTATTGCGAGCATTCCGCTGCCCATCCGGGCGTGTGCGGCCCGTCTTCTTTTTCGTACATGTATTGCGCGGGATCGGTCCGTTTCGACCAGTCCGTCCGCAACAACACCCAGGCTCCGGCGGGAATGCGCCCGTGAGCATCCTCCCACCTCTTCACGCCCTCGACGGTGAGCAGGTGATCGGAATTTTCCTGAACGTCGCGCGTCACGTCGATCACGCACGCGGGGCCGATGAACTGCCCAACAGGAATGCGATCAACTGTGTTGTCCGGTAAATCCTTTCCGCTGATCCAGTGAACCGGCGCGTCGAAATGGGTCCCCGTATGCTCCCCGGTTTCGAACGCATTCCAGTACCATGCGGGTCCGCGTTCGTCGTAGCGCGACAATTCCCAAATCTTGAATTTCGGCGTATTCGTCCACGGGGCGGGCAGCCGCAACACGGGTGCTTCCGGGCTGAGTGGGGCGGACAGGTCCACGACGCGCAAACGTCCTTCTCGCATCGCGTTCATGAACTCCAGCAAAATATCAGGCATAAGATTCCTCGGAGTTAATTTATGAAAAGCCTCAGTTTCTTTTATTGAGTAACGCTTCTTGATCTGCGGTTACTGCCGCCCGGCCACGGAGCGCACATATCGCGCAAACTGAAATCGGTTCTCGAGCAACGCTAGGTCGGTGACGTACTTTGCCGGTCCCGTGGCTTCAACTTTTGCGACGATTGTGACCAGCTCATTCCCGGCGAGTGCTTCCGCGACACCGGCAGAGAACTCATCGCACGTTCGCACGGTTTGCGTGCGGCGAATGCCCGACGCGCGCGCGATGCCTTCGAGGTCGGCGCCGGTCGCGGTGGCGGTCGGAAATCCGCCGACGGAGAGCAGGCTCTCATTGTCGAAAACGATGTGGAGCAGATTCTTGGGCGCATAACGCGCCATCGTGCTCAAGCATCCCAGGTTCATCAGCAGAGAACCGTCGCCATCAAGAACGATGATTTTCTGATTCGGTAGCGCCAGCGCGAGGCCCAGCCCCGTGGACGACGCAAGCCCCATCGCGTGCTGCAAGTAAAAAAAGTTCTCGCGGTGCCCGAGCGATTGCAATTCAGCGGCAACGGCTCCCATGATGGAAACAACGATGCATTTCTCGAGATGGGGATAAATCGAACGCAAGCAATCGAGGCGCAGCATCGCTCACTCCTCCCACATCAAATCGCGCATCAGAAGCAACGCAACTGGCTGCAAGCTGCTTTCGGCCAGGGTCTGCGCCTGGCGGATGCGCCGCGCGGCCGTTTCGGGCGAGTCGAGAAAGGAATAGGGAATTCCGAGCGCGCGAAGAACCGGCTCAGTCACGTTCCCGCCCTGCGTTTGCCAGGGATCGCGTTCGCCATGCGTCCCGCGATAACTGATCAGCATGAGCAGCGGAATTTTGTAAAGATGCGCAAACGAGACGATGCCGTTGATCGCCGCCAGAAACCCGTGGTTCTGCATCAGCATCGCCGACTTCACGCCCGCAAAATGCGCGCCCGCGGAAATTCCGACCCCTTCTTCTTCCTTTGCCAGTCGAACCAGAATCATTTCCGGATCGTCATCGGCCATGCGGATCAAGTGTACGAGCCACGTCTCGGGAAGCGCCGACATCAAGCGCACGCCGCATTCCTTGAGTGTGCTGTAAACGATCTTCGAATTCGCTTGAGAGACGGGCATTCTGCGGTTCCATTCCCTCGCCGAACAGAGTGAAAAAGACGGGCACGGCATCATACTCAGAACGCGGAAGAATTTGAAGGAATTGCGCGAATGGACAACATGGAGGCAGCATCAGCGGTCCGCAGCTCTTGGGTTCCGTTCGATGGCGTACGGATTCTCTATGCCAACCAGATCGCGAATAACTAGCGCATTCCGCGAGAAACGCTCGTCGTCGGCGCTCCAGAGGAGATTCCTGTCTCTCTACGAAGAAGTGGAATCTACTCCTAAAAAGCAGAAGGCCCACCTTACGATGGGCCTTCGTGGGGAGAAAAGCTCCGGGGCCAATGCGCGGATGGCCCGAAACCCTTCTACGAACTGGAGTTTATGAGAGCTTGCGAACCGAGTCAAGCGCGAATGAGGACAAGTTGAGCTTGACCAAAAGCTGTGTAATCAATAAGATAGGAAGAGTCACCCTGCGAGGACAACGGCCGCATTCAATACAAGCCCTTTACATTGATAGGCTTACCGGTCAAGGCCAACTGAATCACTTCCCGGTCTTCGGTTCTGTCGAATATCTTTCCGGGCCATTGCCGCTTTACCAGTACCCGAATTCCAGCGAAAGCAAGCCCTCCGAGCAGCGAAATTCCGCAAATCTGGCCCGTGCCGATAATTGTCCCGACAACAATCAAAGCCATCGACGGCTGTTTGGGATCCGGTGTCGGAACGTTCCAAGTAATGACCATTCCTGAATGCACCTGCGTCAGCAGGGCCTCAGCGGAGTGTTGAGTGGGTGCTCCAGAGACAAGGGACAAAAATGTCCCGTCGCGTTTCGCGTAGAGCGACAAGCCATTCTTCGCGGGGCCGTCCAGGTTGAATTCCTTGCTCAGTTTGTCCATCTGCGAAGCCGCGATTTGCGGTGTCGGGTAATCCACAACGAGCAGTGTACCGGTGCTACCGCTGAAATGATAACGGGCCAGCTCCGCTTCCGCGCCGACGGAAAGCCCGAGCCAGTCCCCGTTCCCGAGCGGAAGAAATTGATTGAGTGCCACCGGCCCCAAAATGTAATGGTCGGTACGCGGAACCATTCCATCCGCAGGCAACCGCTGAGGCAGCGCAGGATAGACGCCCCACAGCGCATGGCCTCCGGCTGCCGCGACAAGCATCTCCATTTCGCCGTGGACATTCTGGAGATTCCGCCCCGTAAACTCCACCACTAGGTTTCCCGTCAGTACCAGCGCGTGGTTGGGCGACATCAAGGAATGCTTCGTGAAATCCGCCGGCGCCATATCGGGAGCCCGAAGAAATGAGTAGGCACCATAGGCTTCCCCGGCGTCCTGAAACTCGTAAACCGTCGCAGCAAAAGATGCCGCGCCCAGATTGTACGTGCGGCTCTCGGCAGACTTAATGCCATATTCCTGCAAGGCTGCCGTCGCGGGCCCCGCAATCTGATTAAGGTCTGCCGGCGTGGCTTCGATGGGCGCAGCCGTCGAAGTCCAGTTCGAAACGGATGCGGGAAGGAAGCTTTGCGCGAATACGGCGGGCGCTGCAAAGATCGCCGCAAGCAGGACGAAAAGAAGACGGAATCGGGGCATCGTCATTAGATGCATTATACGACGGAAAGTTTACTTCTGCTCGCGGACCGATGTTGTGGACGCAGGTTGCGTGTCGGTGACCAGCCGTTGCTTTTGCCGGTCGTAATTCAGGCTGTTCAAGCTCGAAAGATAGCCTTCGATGCCGCGAAAGATACCCTGCGCGATTCGCTGGCGCTGCGCGGGCCGTTCAAGCATGTGTTCGTCCGATGGATTGCTGAGAAAGGAAATTTCGGCGAGCACGGAGGGCATATCGGCGCCAATAAGAACCACAAAAGGAGCTTTCTTTACGCCGCGGTTCTTCTCTGCGGTGCTCACTTGGCGAAGCTGGGTCGTCAGCGAGCCCTGAATGTCGGTCGCCAGCTCATGGGATTCTTCAACTTTATCGTTCCGCGCGATCTGCTTGATCAAGTCCTGCAACTCATGAATCGAAGAGTCCGAAAGCGCGTTTTCGCGCGAGGCAGTCTCGAGCGCTTCGGGGGAAGCCGTAAAATTCAAGTAATAAGTTTCCACCCCGCGCGCGGCTTCGTCGTGGCTGGAATTCGCGTGAATCGAAATGAATAAATCCGCGCGCGCTTGATTCGCGATAGCCGTACGCTCTTCGAGCGGAATGAAGACGTCGGTCTTCCGCGTATAAATGACCTCGGCGCCGGGAAGTTTCTTCTGGATCAAATTTCCGAGCCGCAGCGCAACATCGAGGCACACGTCTTTTTCCATGACGCCATCGGGCCCAATCGTGCCCGTGTCGTGGCCGCCGTGTCCCGGATCGATGACGATGCGGTTGATTTTTAGGCCCAGGGCGCGCGTCAGCGAGCGTTCGCCGTCATGCGTGGGCTTCGCCGCAAGCAGAGGAACAACGGAAAGATCATGATCGCTGCGCGCGGTGCTTTCAGGCTGAGATAGAGTCGCTGTTGGTTGCGCGGGTGTAGCGTCTGTCGGTGGAGCTGTGCTGGGAACTTGAATTTTCTCAGCCGTGGCTGGCGGCATCGCCGGCGTTGGATCACCTGCAAGCCTTCCGGCGCCAATATCTGATGCACTCTTCTTTTCGCTTGCATCGGTCACAGCGCCGTGAACGTCAATGACCAGCCGGTAGGGGTTCGGCAGGAGAAATGCCGAATAGCCCTGGATGCTCTGCACGTCGAGGACGAGGCGCACGACACCCGCCTTATTTTGCGCGACGCGAACCGATTTCAGAAAGCCATTCGACACCGCCAACTCTTTGTCGCTCAGCTGGCGGCCGAGGCGCGCTTTGTATAGATCAAAATAGATGCGATCGGGATCCTTGATTCGCGCCGACTGGTATTTTACCGCACCGTTCAAATCCACGACCACGCGCGTGTAGTCATCGGCGTTCCAGCTTCGAATGGCCGTCACATTTGAAGTCCCCTCGGAACTCGATCCGGCATCGTTCGCGTCGGTCTCCGTGGTGTTCGGCTGGGAAACTTTTTCGCTTTGCAGTGGCTGATCGCTGCTATTGGCCGATGGCGGCTGGTCACCAGTCGATTTGATCGGCGCATTGACAGCTGGAATATTTTTCGGCCCTTCGGCGATTTCTCTCAGTTGTTCCCGGGCGTCGCCTGCCTGCGGCGAATGCGGGAACTGTTTCAAGTATTGCGCAAACGCATCTCGTGCATCCGCGGGCTGGTGGAGATCGTCTTTTTCTTCTTTGCCAGTCTGGAGGAGCGCCTCGGCGCGGAACTTGCTGCCCGGATACTGCGCGACGAGAAATTTGTACGTCACGACGGCCGATTGATAATAAGCTTGATCAAACTCATCGCCCATCTCATGGTAGAGCTGCGCGACCGACATCAGCGCCGGCGTCACGGCTCCAGCTGAGGATGACAGCAGATAAACCTTGCGATACGCGGCGACGACTTTCTTGTATTCCTCGAGCGTGCGGCTATCCTGCGGCTCGGCGTCCAGTGTTTGCTGCAATTGCTGCGCCTTTTGGAATTGCGTTTCTGCCTGCTGGGTCACGGATTGGGCGTGCACGGCGGGAACTGAGAACAACGCAAAGGACGCGCCAAACACCACGCTTACTAGGACGAACCACAAACGGGAATTTGTAGACGGTTTCCGCCGGGCGCGCGTCATTCGTTTGTGAAAACGGTCCGGCCGCTCCGATCCGTTGCTTCACGGATTTGGGGGTGTTGGAGATCGCCTGTCGGCGAATGTCCCGAGCCGGATTGGAAGTAGGTGGTGGTCACTTTCTTGACGTAGGCGCGAGTCTCGCGGTACGCGGGTACGCCGCCGAAGCGCTCCACGGCCTGCTCGCCGGCGTTATAAGCCGCCAGCGATTTCTGCAGGTCGCCATGGTAACGATCAAGCAGTTCCCGCAAGTAACGCGTCCCGCCGTTGATATTCTGGACGGGGTCAAACACATCGCCCACACCGTAACGTTCTGCCGTTGAAGGAATCAATTGCATCAGTCCGAAAGCTCCCTTGGGGGAAACCGCGTAGGGATTCCATCCGGATTCCGTCTGAATGACCGCTTGAACCAGCGCCGGATCGAGATGATTTCGCTCCGCGGCGGCATCCACGGCCTTTTCAAGCTTCGGCGGCGGCGCGACTGCGTCCGCATCCGCGCTCGAAACCTGCCGGCTCATCCGCGTTGGCGAGTTGGCGTTGATGTAGATCAATTTTCCGTGGCCATCCACATAGGATGCAATTTGGGCCTCCGCCGGAGTTGCCAGCCAAAGGCCGGTTCCCACCGCAATAATCCCCATGGCCACCGTATGACCGATGGTCCGGAGAACTGCGTGCATTCCGACACTTCTTTGGGAAAGGCAGAACATTCCAACTTCCTCACAAACGACACATCCGCGACCCGGAAAAGAGGGCTTCCCGGCTTCGTTTCTAGCGCTTGTAAGGAATTATAACATCCGCTCGACGAGCGGGTGGACCTGCGCGATAGCAGTTTCGATACCAGCAACATCCTTGCCCCCGGCTTCGGCCAGGTCTGGCCTACCCCCACCGGAGCCTCCCACGTGCTTGGCGAGTTCCTGGACCATCTTCCCGGCATGGAGCCGGTTCGTCAAGTCTTTCGTAACGGCAGTAATGAGAGACACCTTACCGTCCTCTCCCGCCGCCAAAACGACCACCCCGGAGCCCATTTTCTGGCGTAATCCGTCGGCGAGCTGCCGCAGGGCCTCCCGGTCAGCGCCCTGGACCCTCGCGGCCACCACGCGGACGTCCTTGACCATCCTGGCCCCTTCCAGAAGGGAATCGACCTGCGAGACGGCCGACTTCCGCTTCAGGCCTTCCATCTGTTTTTCGAGCTGTTTTGTGGTCTGCGCCAGCCGCTCGACAGCTTCGACGACCTTGTCCTCGCCTGTGTTCAGCAGTCCGGCGAGCGTCCGAAGCGTGCCAAGCGCCTGCCGGTACTGGGCGAGCGCCGCGTCCCCGGTCAGCGCTTCGATCCGGCGGACGCCCGCTGCGACCGATTGCTCCATCGAAATCTTGAAGACGCCGATTTCGCCCGTGCGCGCGACGTGCGTGCCGCCGCAAAGCTCCTTGCTGTAGAAGCCGCGCGGATACGCGGAATCGCCGATGGTCACCACGCGGACATTCTGCTCGGGATACTTGTCGCCGAAGAAAGCCAGCGCGCCAGACGCCAGCGCGTCGTCGATGTTCATGATGTCCGTCTGCAAGGGCAGGTCGCGCAGGATTTCGTCGTTCACTTGCTGCTCGATCTCCTGCAATTCCTCGGGCGCGAGCGCGGCGAAATGCGTGAAGTCGAAGCGCAGATGATCCGGCGCATTGAGCGAGCCGGCCTGCTTGACGTGCGTGCCCAGAATATTTCGCAGCGCCGCATTCATCAGGTGCGTGCCCGTGTGATTTCTCATGATGCGCGCGCGGCGCGTTGCGTCCGCGACCGTGGCGACGCGGTCGCCCACCGCCAAGTCTTCTTTCGCCACGATTCTGTGCGCAATCAATCCCGCGATGGGATAATACGCGCCGCGCACTTCGGCGACTTCGAGCGAAAGCCCATCATCGAAAAACCCGCCCGTGTCCGCCACCTGCCCGCCCGATTCCGCGTAGATCGTCGAGCGGTCGAGCACGATTTCTGCTTCCTCGCCCGCCTTCAGTTCGTTTACTTGGCCGCTCTTCGTGACAATCGCTTCGATGTGGCAGTCTTTTGTCATCGTGCCAAAATAAAAATCCGGCTCGGTCTTGAATGTGTCCGCTAGTTTTCTGTAGACGGGATTCGCCGCTTCCTTGTGGGCCCCTTTCCAACTTGCTTTGGAGCGCTGCTGCTGCTCGGCCATGGCGCGGTCGAAGCCTGGCCAATCGACATCGAACTTTGCGTCGCGAGCTAAGTCCTCGATAAAATCGCGCGGCAGTCCATAGGTGTCGTACAGCCTGAAGGCTTTGTCGCCAGGGTAAGAACCGATGGTGATACCCGACCCGTCGAGCACTCGATCGGTCTCGACTTGCTCAAGCGGATGCTCTTCTATATCGCGTTGAGCTTTCAGCTCCTCGTCCAGTTTCTTCACGCCAATCTGAACAGTGCGACTGAACCTCTTCTCTTCCTCGTCGAGGATTTGAACCACGCGGGCAGCGGTTTCATCGAGTTCCGGGTACGCATCCCGCATTTCTCGGTGCACAACCGTCGACATTTCCGGCAAGAACGGAGGAACGGCATGGATCATGTACGCGTGGCGTAGCGCCCGTCGAATTATTTTTCGCAATACATAACCTCGCCCCTCGTTCGACGGCACTACGCCATCGCTAATCAGAAATGTCGCGGCGCGCGAGTGGTCGGCAGCAATTCGATACGAGGGCAGCATGTCTTGAATTTGATACCCTTCTACCGAAAGTGCCCCTGCTTTTTCAATTAGCGGCATAAACAGATCCGTATCGAAATTGCTGATTTTGTTTTGCAACACCGCCGCGACGCGTTCAAGGCCCATGCCAGTATCCACCGACGGGCGCGGCAGGGGATTGAGCGTGCCGCTGGCGTCCCCCGCCGCGGCGGGCAGGCGATTGAACTGCATGAAAACCAAATTCCAAATTTCGACGTAACGCCCGCAATCGCACGGAAACGCGCAATCTTTGTGGCCCTGGTCAGATGCTTCCGGCCCCATGTCGTAATGAATTTCACTGCACGGCCCGCATGGGCCCGTGTCTCCCATGGCCCAGAAGTTTTCTTTCAGTCCGGGAACAGGAATGATTCTGTCCTTTGGTGCGCCCACCTTGGCCCAGAAGTCCGCGGCTTCCGCGTCGGTGCCAAGAGTGTTGCCAGGAGAGACTTCCGCGCCGCCGAAAACGGTGAAGTAGAGCTTCTCCAGTGGGATGCCGAACCACTCTTGTGAAGTAACCAGCTCCATTGCGTAGGCGATGGCTTGCTCCTTGAAATAATCGCCGAAGGAGAAATTGCCCAGCATCTCGAAAAAAGTGTGGTGGCGATTCGTGAAGCCGACGTTTTCGAGGTCGTTGTGTTTTCCGCCGGCGCGGACGCATTTCTGGCACGTCGTGGCGCGTTTGTAGTCGCGCTGTTCGAGGCCGAGGAAAACGTCCTTGAACTGGTTCATTCCCGCGTTGGTGAAAAGCAGCGTGGGATCATTCGCCGGGACGAGAGACGAGCTGCGCACGCGCTTGTGCCCGCGCTCCTCGAAAAATTTCAGGAACGTCTCCCGAATCTTATTTCCCGGCCACTTCAGTTCTGACTCGGCCACGTTTGCCTCGTTGTCCGGCTTTGGGTTAGGTGTCATCTTAAGTTTTGAGTGTCCGAAAATGCAAATCGGATTTGAAAAATCGAAAGAATCAGCGATTAGAACGAGACCCGACCAAGTGTTTTCAGCGAGTTAGGGCCAGTTCTAATTCTTCATAGATTAAGCGATTAGAATCGCTTTTATTTCGCCTCCTAGAAACACGAACGGCCACCCGAAGGTGGCCTGGCCGGGCAAATCGCCCGAGCCCTTATACTGTGTACCACTTTATAAACAAGATGTCAAGGGAAAAGGAAGGGGAAACGCTGCCGACCTGAAGGTCGCCGCTACGAGAATTAACGACGGCGCGACGGGCGGTGTTTAGCCCACTCCCCGACGGTACAACACATGCGGCAAAGCGGCGTCGAGTTCCGGCTGCGCCGGAATCCGCGAAGCGGACCGCCGCACTCCAAAGAAGCTCAGCGGCGGCTGCCGAGGTTGGAGGGAAATGAGGAGAAAGCCAAGCTAGGATTCGGAGTCGGAGGGGACTTCGAAAACGTGCACTCGCGCCGTGGCGTTGATTTCGGCGCGAATCGCGTCGGAGGAAAATCCGGCGCGCAGAAGGCTGCGGTATAACGAGGCGAGCTTGTTTTCGCTGAGAGGGCTGCGTGCGTGCCGCAAGAATCGTTCGATTCTGGACTTCACGAGTGCGCGTTCGTCGGTTTCCGCGAATGCCGATTCGAGCGCCGCTTCAATATGACGGTCCGGGACGCCGCGCGTGCGAAGTTCGCGGGCGATCCGGAATTTCCCTTGATGGCGATTCTGCGCGTGCGTGCGCGCATAATCGCGCGCATACCGCGCGTCGTCGAGATAATTCATCTCTTTGAGTTTGTGCAGCACGCCTTTGGCGTGCTCTTCGTTTTCGGCGCGCAGAGACAAATATTCCTTCATTTCGTGCACGGAATGCGCGCGGCGCATCAGCGCGCGCAACGCGGAGGCATATAACTGCGACTCAGTCGGAAGTCTTCGCGGGGCAGAGGAGCGCACGTGTAGAGCATAAAGTGCCCCGTGAATGTAAGCAAGGTGCGAGCAAGCAAGAAATCAGGAGCGCGAACGGGCGTTCAGCGGCGGGGGCCGGTTCGCTCGAACTCCGTCATGGTGCGCTCCATTTCCTCGCGCGCGGCGTCGGCGGAGGAACGGATGCCCTGGATGCGCAGCTTGAATTCGTCCGGATTCGTGGCGCGAATGAGCGCTTCTTCAAGCGTAACCAAATTCCTCGAATACAAATCGAAGATGGATTGATCGAAAGTCTGCATGCCGTACTGGCTGGTTCCCGCGGCGAGCGCGTCGCGAATCATGCGCGTTTTATCGGCATTGATGATGCAATCGCGGATGTAGCCGGTGGAGATCAACACTTCGACTGCCGGAACGCGGCCCACGCCGTCGCTCTTGCGAACGAGGCGCTGGCTGACCACGGCCTTGAGCGTCGAGGCCAACTGCAAACGAATTTGTTTTTGCTCCGGCGGAGGGAACACCGCGATGATGCGCTGAATCGTTTCCGTTGCGTCGAGTGTGTGCAACGTGGAAAAGACCAAATGGCCGGTTTCCGCGGCGAGTAGAGCGGTGGAGATGGTTTCCAGGTCGCGCATTTCGCCGACGAGGATGACGTCGGGGTCTTGCCGCAACGCGGCGCGCAGCGCGGTGGAGAACGTCGAAGTGTCGACTTCGACTTCACGCTGATTGATAAACCCCTTCTTATCGCGGTGCAGATACTCGATGGGGTCTTCAATGGTGATGATGTGCTCGGGCCGGATCGAATTGATGCGGTCGATCATGCCCGCAAGCGTCGTTGACTTGCCCGATCCGGTAGTTCCCGTGACGAGAACGAGGCCGCGTTGCTCCTCGCAAATCTTGTCGATCACCGGCGGAAGGTTCAGCTCTTCGATCGTGCGAATTTTCGTGGGAATGACGCGCAGCACCATGCCGACGTTGCCGCGCTGCTGAAAAACGTTGACGCGGAAGCGGCCCAGGCCGGCGACGCCGTAAGCCATGTCCAACTCAGCCGTCTCCTTGAATTTCTGTTTTTGCCGGTTGGTCATCATGCTGAAAGCCATCGAGAGCATTTCTTCCGGCGTGACGCGGGGGACATCCGCGATGGGTTGGAGAATACCGTCGACGCGCAGATATGGGTGGTTCCCGACTTTCAGGTGCAAGTCGGACGCTTTGCTTTCGACTGCCTTGCGCAGGAGGTCGTCAACGGCAACGGCCATGCTCGATCACCCTCACTTTTCGGATCTGCAATTGAAACTAGCACGTGAGGAAAGCGAGGGCAATTGTCGAACGCAACGCGATTGTCCTGAATGCAAACCCGTGAATTACGCGTCGCGCGCGAACAGTGTGTGGTAAATCCAGCCGCCGATCACGCCGCCCAGCAAGGGACCGGCCCAGTAAACGCCGTGATTGGTCCAATGATGAGAGATGATCGCTTGTCCGAGGGTCATGGCCGGATTCATGGACGCGCCGGTGTAGGGCAAGCCCACAAGCGTGCCGATGAAAACGGCGAAGCCAGCCGCGAAGCCGCCGAGCCGCGCGAGCAAGTCCTTTGACTCAGCGACTGCTCCGAAGAAAACGAAAACGAGGAAAAAAGTCAGCAGCAACTCAAAAAGAATACCGTGCGTGCGCGAAAATCCGGCCGCGAGATCAGGGACGCCCATGGAAATGGGCCGCCAAATCTGGCCGGGTATGAATCGCGCCAGAGTGTAGACAGCGGCGATTGCGCCCAGGCACTGCGCGGCACCATAAAATATCGCCCGCAGCGAACCCATCTTGCGCGTCACCCAGCAGCCGATTGTGATCGCCGGATTAAAATGCCCGCCGGAGACGTGAACGAGTGCAAAGATCAAAACCGCGAATGCAAGTCCGCGCACAAGCGCGAGGCCGATTAAGCCGATCCCCGGTTGCCCGCCGACACGAAGTTCCTGATCGACGCAGACCACGCCCGCCGAGAAAAACACGAACAAGTATGTGCCGATGAATTCAGCGAGCAGCTTTTGCCAGCCTCGAACCATATTCACCTCTCCCTGATGCCGCGAGCAGGCCGTCCGACGCCGCGATTTTAGCAGGACGGCACGCATTCGCGAAGCGTTCGCGAAGTCACCGCAAAGATTCACGGATTTGATCCGTTGGCAATTCCGAAGCCTCAACGCATTCGAGAAAATCCGCCCGTTCCGTGGTAT
>CAVSPU010000005.1:0-8090 GCA_963729815.1 uncultured Acidobacteriota bacterium | reverse complement strand
GCAAAGCAGGAGTATGCGAAGCCGCTCAGCCATTCTGCAAAGTCCCGATGAATTTTTGCGCAATCACGGTCCAGGAAAAATATTCTTTCTGTGCAGCGATATTCCGTTCGCGAAGTTGTCGTCGCACGCTCTCATCGCTTAGAACGAGTCGCAGCGCATCACTCAACGCTTGAATATCACCCAACGGTACCAACAAAACGCCCGCTGCGCTCACGGGAAAACATTTTTGCGGATCGCCATAGCCCACGAGCGGAACGCCGCTCGAAATCGCGGCCATGGCCACGCCGCGCTGCGGAGAGATTTCCCCGCGCACATATAGCAATACATCCATTTCCGAGAGAACCCGCGCCACGTCGTCGGCGGGGAGTACGTCCAGGATGGAAAGTTCCACTTCACAGCTATCGAGAGCGCGGTGCAGAACCGGGCCAGCCTCGACGGCGCCTCTACCAAAAACAATCAGGCGTAAAGAACGAACCGCCTCGCGAGCACGGCGAACGATTGCGGCGATTTGCTCTGCCTCGCGAACTCCTGTCGCTCCTTCGGTTACGCAGAAAACGCCAATCGTCGACGCGCTGTTGCTGCTCACGTTCCTTTGCTGTGCACTGAACATTTCAGGAATGTTGCTTCCGATGGGCACGAACCTGGATTTTTTATCTTTGCCTTCGAGCCAGTTGATATTTTCTGTCGGCACGGTGAAAATCGCGCGGTTGGCGAGACGGTAAAGCCGACGGATGATCCAAGTTTGAATTGAGCGGCGCAACGCGCGCAGAAATCCGCTGAACCCAGTGGAGTTATCTTGAAAGCCCGCCGACTCGTGAAAAACGACGGCGAGTTTCGCGCCGCGTCTTCTTAGAATTTTCGCGACGGTCAAAGCGCGAAAAGGAATACCGCGGCGCGACCACGAAAGCGAAGTATATTGCAGCACCACCCAGACGCCACGCCACGCTTCGCTCTCTGTTGAGAGTTTGCGCAGCGCGTCGCGCCAGCCGAGATTTTCCCACGCAACGCGCGTTAGTGAGAGGTTCGTGCCGTGGCGCGCGAGAGCCGCTCCCAGAAAATTGCAGTAGTCTTCGACGCCATCGGTTGGCGCGTCCTTTTTCCCCAAGAGAGCGATCCAATTTTGGTTCATGCCAAGGCGCGCATCAAAAATTTGAACGCAGGCGAATTCCTACCGGAACAGCCTCTCCTATTTTTCCGCGGAACCGCTTCACATTGTGCTCCGCATACCAGTTGCGCATGCGATAGAAACGGCTCGGCGACATGAACAGCGTTGATGCCAGCACGAGCCACTTGAACAGGGCGTAAGAAGCGCTGTTGTGCTCATAAGCGGCACGGAATCGTTTAAGCTCCAGGGCGAAGGTCTCCCACGGCCATCCGCCGTCGAGGATAAGCCGCAGACGGGCGCATTCCAACAGATCGGGCTGCACAAAGGCAGAAATGGCCTCCTGAGGCACGCCGGCGCGGGAAAGCAGAGGCGGGAGAAACTCCGCATTGGCCTTCACAATTTCGTACTTGCGGCGCAGGGCCGCCGATTCGGAAGATCGAAACTCATACAGATTGCCTTGTGCAAACGGTAGAAAGCAAGCGCTTGATCAAGGACAATCGCTCCGCCCAGCGCAAGAGCCAAAGCCATAAGAACAGCATCGAAGAAAACGAATTGTTCGGAAACTGGCCCGATTTGATCGATAAGACGGCGCCGAACCGCCAGCTTGCTCGTCGAAAGAAAATTGCACCCGGAACGCGCCACGCGCGCGGCCTCCACGTTCGCCAGGTTGAGACAATATGTTTTCTCGGGCGCCACGGACTCCATCCGAGAGGCAAGTCGTCACGGACCTGAAGTATCCGTGACCAACAGCCGCAATGCCGGGATTTTGCTCGAACGCATCTAGGACCGCGCGCAATTTTCCCTTGGCCCACCAGTCGTCACCGTCGAGCGAAGCCACAATGGGGGCATGCGTTTCGGGAACGGCCGGCGTTGAATGCGGAGACCTGGCCACCATTTTTCTTGTGGATATACCGGACGCGGGGGGCAAATTTCGCGACAAGAGATGCGGTGTTGTCGGTTGAGCCGTCGTCAACCACCACGATTTCGAGTTCCGACGGCGAAAGCCCCTGCTCGAAGACGCTGACCAGCGCCTGCTCGAGAAAGTGCTCCTGATTGTAGGTGTCGATGAGGGCTGAAACGATCGGCGTCGTCATTTTGGTTTATCCAGCGACAGAGCCATCAGGATACAAGAAATTGTAGGGTGGGGCGAGAGCGGGGAGTCGGAATTCTTGGGTGAGTATGGAGTTGCCTGGAGGCAGATTTCTGAGGAAGAATGATTGCATGAAGCTGAGCGTGATGATGATCACGTACAACCACGAGCGATATCTCGCGCAGGCGCTGGAAGGCGTTTTGGCGCAGCGGGTGAACTTCGATTACGAGATTGTGGTTGGCGAAGACTGTTCGACGGATGGCACGCGAGAAATCCTAATGGATTTCCATGGGAGGCATCCTGGCAAGATTGTGCCGCTGCTGAGAGAACGGAACATGGGCGTGATGCGCAATGCCATAGAAACGCTGGCGGCGTGCCGGGGCCAATACCTGGCTTTGCTCGAAGGAGACGACTATTGGACTTGCGCGGACAAATTGCAACGGCAGGTAGATTTCCTCGATGCCCATCCCGACTACGCCATCTGTTGTCATCGCGCGCAGGTGATCGCTGAGATCGGAAAGGCCTGGGCCGATGCTTATCCAGCGAGAGCGGCGGGGCAGTATGCCATTGAGGATCTCTTCGAGGGCAATTGGATTCCGACCTGTTCGGTTGTATACCGCTGGGGCTCGGTCGGCGCGCTTCCGGACTGGTTCCTGGACATGAAAATGGGCGATTGGCCTTTGCATGTATTGGTGGCGCGGAGAGGGAAAATCAATCTCATGGATGAATCCATGGCCGCTTACCGCGTGCATGCCGGGGGGACATGGTCTTCTCTGCCATGGATCGACCAGGTCCGCGAGATGGCGAAAATGCTGAGAGCCCTGGATAAGCACCTCGGGTTAGAACACACGAAAGCGATACGACAAACACTTGCGGCGCTATGTTGCGAAAAAGTGACCCATGCGCGTCAAAATGGAAGCCGAAGCGATACGGCACGGTATCTCATTGAGTTTGTGCGTAACGGAGGAGGTTGGCTTCCCGGCCAAAGGCGAGCGTTTGCGGCGGGCGCTGCGTATACGCTCATGGGCTCGTGGTACAAGGTGTTCCTGAAGAGGAAGCGAGATTGACGCGCGCTTTCGTTGTCAGGAACCGGGGCGCGCTCCGTCATTTTGTGGCTTCGCAGATGAGCAAGGTTTCGGCGCGGGTCTCGCGCTTACGGAGTTCCGCGTGCTTGCTCTCACCCCAAGGAGCGGTTTCCATGCGAGTGAAATCCGCTTCACGCAATCGCCTTTCGAGTTCCTCGATATCGTAAAGCCACTGATGTTCCCAATCCCTGAAGTTGATGTTGATGCACTCGGCGCGCGTCTTGATCCATGTGTATCCGTATTTCTCGAGCCACGGCTGATTCGCCCAATCGTTTTCGTAATATTGGCGGACCGTTTCCTGCAAGGACGGCATGGCGATGCGCACGACGCCGCCGTTCTGCAGGCATCGATGACACTCTTTGAGGAAGCGCACACCATCGTTCACCGGGATGTGCTCCAGGAAGTGCTCGCTATAAATGAATGAGCAGGAACCATCGGGACAAGGCAGCCCGTCCCTCATATCCCAAAGAAAATCGGCTCGCGCCCCCGGATTCAGGTCCAGATTCAGCCACCCCTGAAATGGCTCCTGGCCGCAGCCGACGTTTATTTTTATCGGCCGGGTGGCATGGCTAAGCCATGCTTTCGCAATTGAGTACCTCTTCGCTTTTGCGCGGCGCGCTCGCAATGCCTCCGCCCGTTTGCCCACTCCAGCCAAAACACGCAATGGACTCAGGTATTTCGAAGTCATGGCGACCTCAGAATGGCGGTGGCGAGCCTCATGGTTTGATGGCGGCGGAGCGGGCGGCTCCGGACGCGCTTGGCTGATGAGCAGCGGAAGCGGCAAGCTGCGCGCGCACGGCGGGCGCGTTGGCGACGGCCGTCGCGATGATCCGGCAGATGGACGAAATCGCCTGCTCGTTGACGCTCGAGCCATTGGGCAAGACCATGACGCGGCGGCAGAGTTTTTCCGTCTCCGGCAAGACCAGCGCCGCGTGCGGGAAAAAGGAGCGATAGGGCTCCATGCGATGGCAGCCGGGAAAAAAGTAGCGGCGAGCGAGGACGTTTTCGGCAGTGAGCACGGCGACGATTTCATCGCGCGCGAGGCCCGCGGCAGCTTCGTCGATTTCGGCAACGATGTACTGGAAATTCGCGCGCTCGGTTTCGTCGTAGGCCAGCAGAGTGATGCCCGGCACGGCCGCGAGCTCGCGCCGATACGCGCGATGATTGCGGCGATTCGTTTCCACGAATTCGCCAATGCTTTCGAGAGACGTAAGCCCCATGGCCGCGCAGACTTCGGTCATTTTGCCGTTCGTGCCGATGTAAATGACGTTGTCGTAGCCGCTGAAGCCGAAATTGCGCATCAGGCGCATTTTCGCTGCGAGATCGTCGTCGTTGGTGAGGACGGCGCCGCCTTCGAAGCTATTAAAAAATTTGGTGGCGTGAAAGCTGAAAATCTCGCAGCGACCGAAGCCGCCGATGAGTTTGCCTTTGTAGGAGCAAGCGAAGGCGTGGGCGGCGTCGAAGAGGAGCTGGAGATTGCGGCGGCGGGCGATGGCTTCGAGAGCTTCAACGTCGCAGGGGCGTCCCCAGGTGTGCACGCCGATGATGCCGGTGGTGCGCGGCGTGATCATTTTTTCGACTTGCGCGGGATCGAGATTGTGCGTGCGCGGATCGATGTCGCAGAAGACGGGCGTGATTTCCTGCCACTGCAGCGCGTGGGCCGTGGCGATGAACGTGAACGACGGCACGATGACTTCGCCCGTCAGGCCGAGCGCGCGGATGGCGATCTCCAGCGCGACCGTGGCGTTGCACATGGCGACGCAGTGGCGCACGCCGGTGAACTCCGCGAGGCGGCTCTCGAATTTCTTTACGTAGGGGCCGTCGTTGGTGAACCAATTGCGGTCGAACATGTCGCCGACGCGCGCGAGGAAATGGTCGCGGTTGCCGACGTTCGGCCGGCCAACGTGCAGTTTTTCGGCGAAAGCAGGCGCGGCGCCGAAGATCGCAAGATCGTGAATTTTAGATTTCGAACTGGTTGTTGCTGTCATCGCTCTTTCGCGGTCTTGAGTCATGGGTTGTCAAAGGTGACAGCTGGAAATTGAAGGCCTACTGCTCGCCGGTATTTTCGACTTCCTCGCGCAACTGTTTCTCCAGGTCGAGGATTTTATGACGCCTGGATGAAACCTTCACCGCCGGGACACCCGCCACGATATCGAAGTCAGGAACATCTTTGTTGACGAAACTGAGCGCTCCAACCGAGGCGGCCACCCCTAGCGTGCAGGGCATGATCACAGAGCCGCAACCGATGACAGCATGTTTGTTCAGAATACAATCCCCCTTGGTCACCTTTCTATACTTGTCGGGAATCGTAGGGCCCGTCATATAGCCGAGTACGTAATCGTCTGTCGCGGTGTAGAGCAACGTTCGGGCAGAGATGCCCGCGAAGTCATCCAACCTTATTTTCCCGCCAGAACCAAATAGGCAGCATCCGACGGCTATATGCACATGATCGCCAATCATGATGCCTTCTTCTCCGGCACTGAGCACTGAGAAGCAATCGATGCGAACATGCGAACCGATGCGAATCCTTTTTCCGCCGTAGATGACGCAGGATTTATGAACATGGACATCTTGTCCAACGGAGCCGAACGTTTCTTGTAACTCAGTCTCCGAGTAATTCATCGTAATAAGTAACCTCGTCCTCTCGAAATGCGCGCTAGACGCTTCGATCTCTCGCCGTCAATACTGCGAAATCGGCGGCCTCGACGACTTCGCTTTTCCATTCAAGCTTGGGACGAACGGCGCCGGGGTCGCGCCCGTACCAATTGCCTACGACTTCGCCTTCGATCACTTCGAACGCGACCACGTTTTCCTGGACGAAGAGGGCTCGGGAGGCGTCCTTCACAACCATAATGTTCAAATAATAAGCGCCCACGTTAAGCAGGTCACCGGGAATCTCTGCCGTATGCCGGATTAAGCCTGCGGGCCGAGGGGCAAAATCAGATGCGCTGGCAAAGACGCAAGATTCCTCCAGACTATTGAGAACAACTGAAACATTGAGAACTGTGCCGGGTACATAATTTCTGTACGTGCATTCGATTCGCAGCGGCGAATGCACCGTGATATGGCCTGAGGAATCCTCCTGAGGAATCAAGCGAACGCTGCGGAGGCGTACGCTGGCGTCGCCAGGTGCCGTCGAGTCGTCCGGCCATTCGGATTCGAGATTCGCTTCTGTGTTCTTCTGAAGATAATGACGGACCACATCGTCGGCGCCGCCACTATCAGCTATGCGTCCGCCATCGAGCCAGATCGCGCGCGAACACAATTTCCGCAGCGCGGCCATATTGTGGGAGACGAAGAAGATGGTGCGGCCCTGGCGGGAGACGTCGCTCATTTTGCCGAGGCATTTCTTCTGGAATGCGGCGTCGCCGACGGCGAGGACTTCGTCGACGAGGAGAATTTCGGGTTCGAGGTGGGCGGCGACGGCGAAGGCGAGGCGCATCTGCATGCCGCTGCAGTAATGCTTGAGCGGCGTGTCGATGAAGCGCTCGACTTCGGCGAAGGCGACGATCTCGTCGAATTTGCGCTCGATTTCGGCGTTTGCTCATGCCGAGGATGGCGCCGCTAAGGAAGACGTTTTCGCGGCCGGTAAGCTCGGGATGAAAGCCGGTGCCGACTTCGAGCAGGCTGCCGATGCGGCCGTGGACTCGGCGCAGCCCTCGGTGGGGCGCGTGATGCGCGCGAGAATTTTGAGCAGCGTGGATTTGCCGGCGCCGTTGCGTCCGATGAGGCCGACGACTTCGCCCTGGTGAACTTCGAAGGAGACGTCGCGCACGGCCCAGATGTGGTCCTGCGGCTTGCGCTTGCTGTTGAAGCGAAAGGCGCTCGTGAGCACGTCACGAAGCGCGAGGTACCGCTGGCGCTCGCCCACGCGGTAGCGCTTGCCAATCGACTCGACGCGGATGGCTACGTCACTCATAATTTGCGCGCAATGCTCTAAACCACATCGGCGACCGTGCTCTCCATTTTCTGAAAGTAGAAAAGCCCGTCGCCAGGACAACAAGCATGATGAAAACAGATACGGCGAGCAATCGCCCCGGCGGGTCGCCGTGTCCAGTCAGCGACCATCGAAATCCTTCGATCACTCCGGCCATGGGATTCAGTCCGTAGAGCCAGCGCCACTTCGCGGGAACGATGGAGCTCGCGTAGGCCACGGGCGAACCGAAGAGCCACAACTGAATGAGAAAAGGCACGACGTAGCGCACGTCGCGGTACATCGCGTTCATCGCCGAGAGCCACAGGCCCGCTCCGAGCGCCATCAGCACGGTGAGAAAGAGAAAGCCGGGAAGCCACAGCAGCGGCAGGCCGGGCCGAATGTGGTAATACGCGAGCAGCGGAACCAGAAGCAGGCAGCCGATGGCGAAATCGAGCAGCCCGGACATCACGGCGGAAATCGGCAAGGCCAGCCGCGGAAAATAGACTTTTGTGAATGGCCTGGTTCAGAACCATTGCGCTGGTGGCGTTAGCCATGCTGTTCGCGAAATACATCCAGGGCAAAAGCGCTGCGTAATAAAAGACGAGAATCGGAAGGCCTTCGGTGGGCATGTGCGCGAGCTTGCCGAAAAACAGCGCGAAGACGATCATGGCGAGGGCAGGCTGTAAAATAGCCCATGCCGCGCCGATGGCGGTTTGTTTGTAGCGAATTTTGATGTCGCGCCAGACGAAGAAATAAATCAGCTCGCGAAACTGCCAGAGCTCGCGGAAATCGACTTCCCACCAGCCCTGCGGCGGCGCGATGCGCAGGATAGGCGGTTCCGTCGCGATCGCGTTTGCATGCGCGGCGCTCATTTCTTGTCCTTGCTCTCCGCGG
>CAVSPU010000004.1:0-1274462 GCA_963729815.1 uncultured Acidobacteriota bacterium | reverse complement strand
TATTTAGTTCGAGTCCGAGGCTCACTCATGGTGCAGTCTCGACGTCCTACGAACTCGACAAGCACTCTTCGCAGTACGCGCATGGTCAGCACCGGCACAGATATTACTCTCAGAGTACCGAAGTTCAAGGACTAAGACTGGTAATTTGCGCTCAACGTGTTTTCTGGGCGCAGCGAATCATTACCTAATTTGTGGTTTTCCTAAAAGGGCCTTTTGTTGTGCGTTTTCTGGCAGCGATGCCAGCTATCCGCTGCCATAAATCGCGTGTGTTTTCTGGAATGGCAGAGGTCCAACAGCAAATAGGTGCTTAACGGTGTTGAGCAGTGAGCTGATCGGATGACGCGCGGCAGCGGCGCGCAGATCGTCCGCGGTGACATGCAAATAGATCTGCGTGCTGGTGATCAGCCGATGCCCGAGCAGATCGCGGATCGTCACCAGACCAACTCCGGCGCGCACCAGATGGGTTGCGAATGTGTGGCGCATCCGATGCGGTGAGAGTGGAAAGCCGACGCGACTGCGCTGGCCCCACGTGCGTACGCGTTCATAGACGCTGCCGCGCGACAGAAGTCGCCCGAAGCGTGAACGAAAAAATGGCGCGGTGGGAAGCGCGGGACCGCGGGCCTGCACATAGATGCGCAGCACTTCAGCCAGTTGCGGGTTCAGTGGGATGACGCGCTCGTGGCCCCCTTTGCCTTGGACGGTGATCGTCAGCTGGGCCAAATCGACTTGACCACTGCGAAGCGAAGCACATTCGGAAGCGCGGATGCCGGTACCGTAAAGCAACGCGAGCATGGCCCGATCGCGTAGACCGATCATCGTGTCGGTCTCGGGCTCAGCCAACAATCGACGGACCTGCTCAGAAGAGAGCGCCACAGGTAGCTTGCGCGGCACGGCCTTGATCGACGGGAAGCCGATGAGTGGGTTGGCCGCATGATCGAGATATCCCATAGCCACCATCGCGCCATAGAACCGCCGCAGAACAACAACGGCACGGTTCACCGCAGAAGCTCCGTTGCCACGCACATCGCGCAAATACTGCAGATAGGCGAGCACATCGCGCGCAAGAATCTTATTGGGTGCGATATCCTCTCGCGTTGTGCGCACCCACTCACGGAACTGTTTCAGTGCGTCTTCATACGCAGCGAGTGTGAGCGGACGCAAGCCACGCGCCACGCAGTGAGTGCGAATGTAGAGCTCGATCCAATAGGACCATTTCATGAGCGGCCTCCGATCGGCAGGGTACGCACAGCGGCTTGTGGCCGCTCGGGCAAGACATGCAGGTAGACACCGGTCTCTTGCGGACTGCGATGCCCCATCAGTGAAGCAATGATGGCGAGATCAACGCCACGATCCATCAAGTGAGTCGCGAAACTGTGTCGAAGTGTGCGCGGCGTGACACCGGCGCGCAGACCAGCGCGCGTCGCGGCGGCGGTCACAATCTCGCACACGTCGCCGGCCCGCAGGCGCCGTTTACGAGTGTTGGTTCGAAACAAAGGGCCGCGTTTTCCGTGTTCCAGGAGATAGGCAAGCAACTCCGTATAGAGCGCTTCCGGGATCGGAATCACGCGTGGTCGATCGCCCTTCGCCTTGAGGACCACAAGTTCATGGCGCTCACGGTTGACATCGGCAACATCGAGCGCGCACAACTCGTTGGTACGTAGCCCGCAACCATAAAGCAACAAAATGATCAGGCGATCACGCCGCGCTGTAGGTCCGGGGGCGGTCATCGCTTGCACGAGCCGCTCGGCCTCTTCCAGGCTGAGCGACTTCGGAACCGTGCGCCGCCACGTGTGCTGCAGACTAAATCCATCAAGCACGTTGCGCTCAGCGCGGCCGCTGCGCCAGGCATATTCCAGCAGTCCTCGCACGTGGCTCAGATACTTCGCCAGAGTGCTTTCGGTCGAACCGCACTGCCGCTCGGCCTCCAGCCAATGCAAATAATCTTCCAGCTTGAGGTGCCACAGCTCAACGCCGGGACGCACTCGTTCGAGCTGGGTCATCGCACGGCGCAAAGTGCAACGCACATCCACAATCGTGCGCGGCGTCTTGCGTCCCACTTGATCCAGGTAACTGAGGTATCCCTCGATCAACGGGCTCATCGCAACTGTGTTCGCTTTCTTCATGAGCTCACCCCCTGTTGTGGCAACCAATCGTTGATCGGATGGAGCGTCATCGCGGCACGGCGCTGCGGATCGGCGATGTGTACGTACCGCACGGTGGTTCCTATGCCGCAATGCCCCAGAATGCGTTGCACTTGGGCCAGGTGTACGCCAGACTCCAGCAGATCCGACGCGCAGCTATGCCGAAACTGATGCAGACTATGGATCGGCACTTGCGCGCGGCGCGAGATCGCGTGGATACCATTGCTGATCGCAGCGCCTGTGAGACGCTGGCCACTGCGGCTCACCATCAGAGCGCACTCGCCGCACAATCCAGCTTGTTCCAACTGGTTGTGGCGCAGTGGCAGATACGCTTCGAGGCACCGCAGCACCATCTCGGGTAACGGCACACAACGCTCATGTCCCGTCTTGCGGCCATCGATGCGCAAGGTTCCTTCCGTGCGATCAAACGCATCGAGGTTCAGCCGCTCCAGCTCGCCGCGGCGAAGACCGGTGCCGTACAGCATCGCCAGCACTGTTACCCATAAATGGGAAGTGTAGGCACCGTGGCGATTCGCCGCTTCGTGCCACATCGCTTCCATGTGCGCGTGGTCGATCCGTTTCGGTAGTCGACTGTACGGTGTGACCTTCGGGCCTTTCATCCAGCGCAACGGGTTGATCTTCCACAGACCCTGGCGCACCAGATAATCACCGAAGCCCCGCATCGTGCTCAGCGTCGCGTACACCGTTGCCTTGGCGCGAAAACTCGAGCAGTTCGAGATGTAGTGCGTGATCATCTCCGCATCAATGCGCTCGATCCCGATGCGTGGGCGACGCCCCTTGAGCCACCGTCCCCACCGATTCAGCCGTGCCTCGGTGTACGCCACCGACTGCAGACTGACTCCCCTCGCGCGATACTCTTCGACATACGAGTCCAGTAACCGGTCCCATCGCCTCATCGCCGTCCTCCCAGACGTTATAGAAATAAACAATATGACCTCCAATATGACTTCCTTGGAGGCCGCGATGAGCCCCGAACCGAACTAAATTATTTTTTAGGCTGATTGTCGAAGCAGGAAAGCCATCAGGCAACAGGTCGAACGCAGCTTTCAATTCCCTAAGCCGCCGCTAGAGTTCTTCTTGAAAATCGCAAAGTTGCTGGGAAAGCCGAGCAAAACGATTTCACGCTTTGTGCGGAAAATGGGGAGCAGGTTATCCCAACGCTTGGCCAGGACGGGTGGCAGTTTCGCGCGCTGCCGCCGCCGAGGCCCATGGCTCCGGCCCCCGTTCCCACCCCTTGTATGCTCATCCGAAGGCCACAATATGTAGGAGGGCCGGTTTCGCGCGTGTCTGTAACCATACCCCTTATGTAATTGAGGGGGTATTACGCATTGAGGGGAAAATGCTACACCCCGGGGCGCAGGGAACGCAGGTCTGCCCAGAAAGCGGGTTTCCGATTAGCGCGTTACACGTCCAATTCTGGCGGATTCTGAAAGCGAGATACATTTCGCGGCTGGCAAAACTCCTGACACCCCAGGCGTAGCAAACCTCGCAAATCGAGTTATCATTGAAGTTCCGTGAAACGAACCTGGCTTAACTCCGCGCCTGCACTTTCGATTGCTCTCATCATGTCCTTTTGCTTCCTCACACCCATGCGGCACGAGACGACTACTGAAAGGCATGTGATTGAACCGCAAGCAGCCGACAGCCAAAGTTCCGCCAGAACGTCCTCGGTCGTTGTGCTGAAAGTGCGTGTATTGGTCACGTCAGATGGTGGTGAGTTCGCCGGAGGCACCGGTCTGTACACCGAGAGATACCCGAAAACTATTTCCGTGGAATATGCCACAGCATTTTCAAATCGCATATCGGCCTATGGCGCAGCGTATCGCGTCTGGGTCGCGCCAAAGGGCTGGACCGGGTCTGCATCCGTTGGGGCTGACGGCAGCACAGATGTAGACCTGCACTCCGTGAAGGGTTCAGCCATCCCGGGGCAGCAGTTTCATTATGAGAACAGCGGGGGCTGCGCAGGCTGTGCCGTCGATGCCGCGGCTCAGTACTTTCCCAGCGCCATGCGGCAGTGGAAAGAGTTGTTCAACTACGACACGCTAAGCCCACTTCCTCCTCACCTGAAAATTATTCGTGTCTCACAAAACATTGTGACGTATTCGTATCCTAGCGGACATGGTCTCCTGGCACGCGGAGTAGCCCGTTACGATTCCTCCGAACCATTCCTCGAAAAAGCTGAATTCGTTTTGCCTCGTACGGACGCGAAGCTACAGAACTTTCTGCTGCACAGATTCATCAGCACGATGAAACTGAGATAGCTCCGCAGAGGCAATGTCCGATTCTGAGCTGCGTTGCGCTCGCCGTCTTCCGCGTCTCCGTCCTCACGTCCCATGTCGATGCACTCGTCCCGCTAAGATATGAAGACCAATCGGGCGGTAAGTCGCGTTACCGGAGATTTGCTATCCGGCGGGGGGTGTAGCCGAATTTTTCCCGAACCATACTACCCCGTCGCTTCCTTGACGGGTATAGAGGTGGCATGGGCCGAAAGGGACACACCCTGCCACTCACCGCACGCGAAAAGCCCCATAAACATTGGCTTAAATGGACGTACTCATCAAGAACCCCAGTCATAATGCGGGTTCCGCGTGTAGCCTGATGGTGGGGTAGTGTGGAAGGGGAAAACTGCTACACCTGCGGGCCTGGCAGAGAGGGGCTGGAGTGCGGTGTGTCTAGCTCGGTTCCACCCTCGTGAGTGGTATGATTTTCTTGACTTAGGGATCTAAAAGAAATAGGAATTCAGAAATAATCGGAAAAGAACCATGATTTTGGAAGACGTCGCCCAGCGTATGTTTGGCGTCCAAAGCCCTGATTATGGGATTGGAATCCTAGCGGTCATGACCAAACGTCTTTTGGCATCACACCCAAGTTTAGATGCTCATCCATGTCTTTGATGAAGGCACACCAGTCTGTACTGGTCACTCGCCGGAAGCAAAACGCCCCGGCCGCAGTCAGGAACGCCTTCAGCACCGCTGCCGTGTCTGCGATGAACCCGTTGAGTACCGCACCCACCTGGGCTTCATATGTAAGGAACAACGCATCACGATAGTTTGCCTTGCCACGGTAGCGGAACGCCTGATGCACGAAACCCAGGGTCTTTCCACCAAGGCGGTTGTCGCGGAGTTGTCTGGCCTGCTTAGTTCGGAAGTCGGATAGATTGAGTTTCTTCAGTTCGCGATCCTTCAATTCCTCGGTAATTTGCCATTCGCGCCAGTCACGCGTGCCGCTCAGGTAGGAAGCACAAGCTCCAATCGCATCATCGACGCTTATCGGGCGGCTGTTCACGTCGAACTTGCTCCCATTGCGCATCTTTGCGATCTCGACCTTCGCATCCTTTTTGACCATTGTGGTCAACCTGAGGTTGAATGGTCGCGGCATCAAGCCAGACGCTGCAATTTGGCGGTCCCATTGATTGGCCGTAGCGGTGTGATCGTCCTGAAGCGAGCCATCTTGCGCTGCAATCATGGCGCTCGCCGCGCAATAGATCCCGTAATACCAAGTCATAACCGCGACCCGAGCCAAGTCACGATCGCTGCCAGCCCTTACCATGGCATGTAAAGCCGCCAGATGATGCAGACCCATCAACAGCTGCTCGAACACCGTGTTGACCGCGGGCTCGGAAAGATTCTGCCTCTGGACACGGGCGTAGAAGGACTCCTCTGAAGACCAATCAATTCCTTGATCTGCGGCGAGGATCGTCAACGCCCGCATCCAGTTCACAGTTGCTTGAAGGGCAAAGCGGGGCTCCGGCGTACCGTTCGGTTCGGAAAGGGTTCCCGTGCTACCAGGAACTTTTGTAACCAAACGTTGATATAGGAAAGATGTCGGCATGACTCACACTCCGTGGTCCATCCTAACGCATCTGGGAGGAGCACGAAGTCGCGCCTGATTCGTTCAGGTTTGAGGGCTAGGCCGGATTGTACCTATCAACGTGGTTTCTGCTTTTGCTAAGATTACCGAACCCAGTCCCTCGGAATTAGGTGTCCGCTCAAACTCGAACGCGCAATTAACAAAATAACGTGCAAGGCCAACCGATTATCAGACGCCCGAAGAGTGACGGCAGATGTATCCACTGCCGGGAGCCGCTCACCAAGGCCACGAAAGATCATGTATTCCCCAGTTCTTGGTATCCGGACACAACGCCGGATGACGTCCAACGGTGGACGGCACCCAGTTGTGAACGCTGCAATGGGCACTTCGGTGAACTAGAGAAGGAGCTATAATATTCTTGGCGTGCTGCATCAATCCCACCAAGCCCGCCGCGCGAGGCTTATACGAACGCGTGCGACGAACCATGGGCATTGGAGTGAAGGGTCTCAGCGCGGAGGAAAAGCAGCATCGCGAGGCACGGCGGCGCAAGCTTCTGAATGAGGCCCAGCCATATTCACCGGAAGTACAGCCGCACATAATTCCGGGATTGGGTCCGCACCCGGAGGCACCTGTGAGTTCGCAAATGCAACTCACGATAGAGGCTGAAGACATTCATGCCGTGGCCAAGAAGATCGTTCGCGGATGCGAGTACTGGCTCGCTGGTGGAAGGATTGTGGAATCTCCGTACGAGATAGAAGTTTTCTTTCCGACTGAAACTCCGGAGCTTGTGGGCCAACTATTGACCGCGTTTGCTTTGGGTCCGGTGTACTTGGGGCCTGGATTGAGGATACGAAGAGGCGGTGCCCACGACGATTCGCTGTCCGCACTATACGAACTCGTCATGTGGGACACTTTGACTGTCTACGCCAGCATTCTACCGCCCGGCGGCGGAGCGTGTTATTTCCCATGAGGAAATCGCCTTGCACGCCTACTCTACCATTGGGAACGCCGAGGCAAACCCTTCGGATCACCTGACGTGGATTGGTATTGGGCTATTGAGGATTTGAAGTGCGTTTGACTTGGAACGACGATTCGCGTCGTCGGAAGTGAATTTCCCGTGCCCCGTTCACCGCAATAGCCGGTGTTCACGCACACAAGCGAAGACGTTCGGATAAGACGTAAGGCAATCTGTTCGCTCTTGAGAAGGGCGAAGTGTGCCGAAAGTGAGGGTGCCACTACCTGCTTCTTTGCCGTGTTTTCCGCAATATCGGAAGTATCAGCCCCTCAGCTCCAAAGTACTTTTCTGCTGCCGTTGTATTGGCAAAGTGGGCTAGAAGACCTTCACGCAGAATTTTAAGCAGGCTCGCACGGATAATGAAGCTCGCAGCCTCATGAAGCACCTCGGCCTTGGTGACACCGCCGGCGACAGAGTGTCGCGGAGTATCTGTGAAATAAACGCTCGGAACCTTGTCGCCGTGGGCTATGAAATTCCGCATTTTGTACAATTCGTGCACAACTGTGCCAACAGTCATTTCTGAACCCGAGTCAAATTGTGACAGTTCTCCTTGAGAGTAAATCTTCGTCTCCTCTCCGAGGAACCACTTAATTCTCGATGTTGCTACCAGGCTGCCTCGATGATGAGGGTGACTAGAGGTGTATATGGATTCGATGGCCGAGCACCACAGTAAATATCTGGCCTCTAGGTCCGAATAGCTAAAGTACCCGAGTTCGTGGAAGCGAACGGCGAATCTAAATTTATCGAACTGTCCCCGCATGGCGTGTAGAAACAGTGGCACGTACGTTTTCAAGGCATCAGCATCCCGGTTACGAAGCATGGAGAGTTTCTGAACTTCGGGGACTTCTACAAATTCCCGCGGAGGGTCGTCAAAGCCGTGAACATCGAACATTCCGTCCGCAAGTCTCACTTTCCCGTGCATTAGAAATGCCTGTTGCCGCATCGGCCTGATCAACCGGAGACAGGCCGCCATCATCCGAACGAGTAGCCACGAATCGGTGGTGTGTGTAGCAGTAGGCTTGAATTCGCCGCCACAACTCGCATCGGGGTCGTAGCGGTGTACCAAAGCAAACCGAACTCGGGTAAGTGCATTGATTGCTAAACTTCCGATCATCTTTTCCCATAGGTCGAAGGACTCTTGAGGGAAGCGATCCTTCACAGCCTCGATGCGCACACTATCTGCGATTTCAAAAGGTAGCTGATTCTTATCGAAGGGTTCACTAGTGGATCCGTCAGAAAGCATAGTGGGATAAAGCGTAAAGTTCATGTGCCATCCATAACGCGATGCATCCTACAGTGTGGTGGATTCTAGCATGGGGACGATTACGCAAGAGTGACGTGGTTGAAATTAAATTGCCGCTTGGCTTATCATACCTAACCTGATGCACTGCATCGTAACAATCCTTCAGGGCGTAGGCTGGAATGGACTCACGGCGCTGTCGACGCTTTTGCTGGCGGGTGTCGCCATTTATGCGGCGTGGTACGCGAAGAAGCAGTTGAAGGAGTTTCGCAGAGAAGCCCGCATCACACATCTTATTGACCTCGTTAATGAATTCGAGCGGGAACCAATGGCCGGTTTCAGGCAGAGGCTTGCCGCTGCGCGACTGGACAAGAATGGAAAACTTCGCCCAGTAGATGTGGACGATCCTCCATACGAACTTCACGACGTGATGAACTTTTTCGAGCACATGGGCTATTTACTGGATGGGGACTATCTTGACCTCGCGGGGGTATCTACGGAATTTCACTATTGGATTTTTCGGATTTGGGAGGACGCAAAAGACGTTGTCAGCTATGAACGGGCAGAGGCGTCCGTCTATTACGAATATTTCGAAAAAATGGAACGAAGATTAGAAGATTTCGAACGTGAACAGGGCCGGGAATTCAAGCAACCTTCTAGCGAAGAATTGGAAGGTTTCTACGCAGAAGAAGCTCGCTTGCCTCCCGGCAGTCCTCTTCCTCGCCAGAGTCGGAAAACTCACCGTAGCCGAGGTGATAGATGAGATATCAGGGTCTTTTTGACCAGTTCACGAAAGAGTTGTACTGACTCGCCTGTCGGAATGCGATTGCGCGGAGGCGCGCCCATGACGAATCACGGCGGCAGCACAAAACAGATTTTTGTTGCTTCCGTCAGTTCTGCCCAGAAGTTGTGGTTCCGCCATTTCCCAGCACAGACGATAACGAGTTGTGCAAGGCCAACCAATGTCTCGGATGCGGCACCCGCTTCCCCGCGCGGATATCCGTCGCGTAAGGCTTCGAGATGCCGAGCGCCGACGCGATAGACGAAACCGTGAACGTTGCTAGTTTCGGCTGAATCTTTTCTCGATAAACCTTCTCAGTCAACCACTCGGGCAAATCGGATGGTTTCCATGCTTGCTTGGCGGCTTCTTGTCGCCGCATCGTCGCCGCCCGGCGAGCCTCGGCCTTCGGTGTATGCGTTGCTATCCGTCCCAACTTCGCCGCGTTGATGAGATTGTTGCGTCGGGCCATTGGAGAACAGAATCCGCAGTACTCAGCATTACGAGTCGATTTCCCACAATTTCGACAGATGGTATCTGGCCTAAGCGCGGTTTCGGTCGGTAGGCTGTGTGGAATCCCTCTGCCTTCCCGACGGCTATTTTGAGTCAATCGCGTGCTCGGAAATATTCGCTTACTTCGTTTCGGTACGGACGCGGAGAATATCCGGGACATTTGCTCGGCGAGTGGCGCAACAGCGTGGCCCCACGTCGGCGCAGTCTCAGAAAGCTGAAGTGCAAACGAAGCCATCAAACGGCAGTTGCCGTCACGCTGTTCGAAAAACCATTCGCGGCGCAGCGGTCCGCGCTTGATCCAATCGAGCACGTAAGCGTCAACGCGAGGTCGAATCGGTTCCATAAGATCAGAGGCCAAGCTATCGCGCGAAGGACTGTCAAAGTGCATGATGCCGAGACCGGGATCGAGTCCAAGCGCGGCGACAGCCAATCGAGCCTCGGATTCAAGCAAAGCGTAGAGATAATTCAGCATTGCGTTTGGCGGATTGACGGCAAGGCGGGGAGACGCAGTAAGCGGCGATTCGCGAGTCCCGAAGGTGCGCCAATGCTCGGGCACACGGCCCAGGTCTCTGGTCGGAAAATCGACCGACACATTTCGCCACGCGGCCCAATATGCTTTGGCTGCGAGAGCTTCAAGTGGACGTAAGGCATCAATTGACTTACAAATTGGGAGTCCACGGCGCATCTCCGCGATGCGATCTGCGGCATCCGAGTTCTGCAGCTTCTCGCGAACCAATTGCTCTTGTGCAACGAGTTTCTTGTCGAGCAGGTCTTTCGAAATCTCTAGTGCAACCCCCGATTGATGGGCAAGGGCTTGGGCGCGTCGCAATCGAGCATCGGACGATCGAACTGGGCCGGTTGTGGCGAGCACGGAGCCGTCGCGATCAAGCATCACGAAGGCTGCGTCTTGGTCGGCCAGCCAGCGAAGCGCAGCGAGCGAAACAAATCCATCGGAGCCGATGACAACGAGACGGCGCAGTCCATGACCTATGCGCGGCAAGCGGGCTTCGCGCCGAGCAGGACCGATGCCGTCGTGGATGGTAAGGTGTCCGCGATCAACGTGGACTTTAATGCCGTAACCGAAGAGCGTTACAACTCCGTGTTGCGGCACAATTGGTGTGAAATTGCAGTATTGGAAATCTTGAGGTACGGTCTGCGTAGCTGCCATTGGAGCTTACCCTCCCTTGGTGGTTAGGGGCGCGTTCGGTGTTACTAGCACCGGCGCGTCCCGTTTCAATTGTGAAACACTATTTTAACCCTTTCGTGCGGCTGCTTCGAGGTCTTTAACGAGCCGAGCGAGTTGTTTCTTTAGAGCACGGGCATCGTGAATCGTCCCGCATGGGCAGACATTATCAAAGAACGAAGCAAGCTCTTCGGCTGTCAGTTTCCCCATCCGGGATTCAAATGACAAACCCCACTGGAAAATATCTTGATGGTACATCCCGCCCTGGAATGGCTTGATCGGACCTTTCTTGAAAAAGATTGTGCGGAAATCTCTAGCTGTGCGTGCGATCCGATCCCACGCACTAAGGTCTCCTTGGCTATCGGCTTGCGCTGCTTTCTCCAGGGGTTCGTGATAGCGTTCCCAATGCAGAAATTCGGAAAGCCCCAGTTGATCACGTTCTTCAGCCGGGACGTTCTTTGATAGTACGGTCAAGTATGGATAACAAAGTAGGCTTGGTTGCAAGCGTCCGTGCCTGCGCTCAGCATCAATAAGGCTCTTTTCAAACCCATCATTAAGCTTCTCGCGTCTCACTTCGACCCGCTTGGCCACCTGTGCCCGCACCTGAGGTTTCGACTCCGAACCTTTCAACGCTTGATCCGCTTCTCTTTGAATGTCAGCTAGTTCCAGCATGGCTTTTTTGTAGGCCTCGGCGATTTCAATGAACGTGGGATGAAGCTTGGTTTGCCAACCCATGAACGCAGCGTTGAGCTTGTTGCCCAAGTTATTTCGCATGGAGTAGCCATCTTATCCACGCCTGGGACACAAAAACAAATTTCGTGTCCTTGCCCGCTCTTTCAGTTTGCCGTACTTCTGGGCCATGAACGATGCCAGAAAACATCGAACGATTCCCCTATCGCGGCTTCCACAGCGCAGTTACGCGGCGCGTGATCGCGCCTTACACGTTCTCGCGGCGATGCGCCACGAATCGGGGCTTTCGCTTGCCCATGCCGCCAAGCTGCACGGCGTCAAACCGGACACAGTTAAGAAATATTTCCCGAAAGCCCTAACGAAATCGGTCGGGAAATTTCAAGCAACGAAGAGTGATCGCTATACGGGAATCCTCTACGTGCCGGACACTCAGGGCAAGGCCATTGAGGTCAAAACAAGGTCATCAAAGGATCGCGAATCATTGGGCGAATACCTCCGCGATTTAGGGCGCTATTCGCGTGGTGATCGTGATGCGCTCTTGCGATGGCAGGGAAAAAAGATCGCAGGCGTCGAACTTGTTACCGACGAACGCGCGATTATCGGGATGGAGCCCGCATTGTCTGATTTTTCTCTCTACCGTGCATTCAACGGCGAGGTCGCTTGAGGGATTCGAACCCAATTCGCACTGCACGTCGCAGAGTGCGGCAACAAGAGCGCCAAGAGCAAGGATTGGCAGCCTCTCGCTGCATCCTCTGCATCGAGGATCATCACACCGCAGGCAAGAATCACGATTCGCTGCTAACTGCTCCTCTGTGTGAGATGCACCACGACCAAATCCATGAGCTACTGCGCCGCGGTGAGGTCTCTCTTTTATACGAAAACGATCCAGCCAAGAGGGCGGTGATGGCACTGCGAGCTATGGCCGTCTACGGACGAGCCCAAGCCGATACGATGGATCGAATAGCAGATTCATTGGAAGAATCAGGAGGGACTAAAGATGAGCGCTCAACATGATATTTTTCTTCGCGCACACACAGTACAGCTTGAGAAGAAACAGCGCAAGAGTTCACGCCACGATGAACCGAAAAAATGGTTGGATTATGCGCTCATTTTCGATTGCGAGAGCCGCATTACCGCAGATCAGACCCTGACATTCGGCTTTTGGCGCTTTTGCGAACTCAGGGATAACAGGTATGTGTGCACCGAAGAGGGGATCTTCCATGATGAGGGTTTGACCGCAAAAGAATTTGATGTGCTTCACGAATACGCGCGGGCAACCAAGCCTGAAACCACCGAGGATGGTTGCGATCGCTTGCGACTGTATTCCCGCACGAAATTCATCCACGAAACCATGGGGATGGCGATCCAAGCTAAGGCGCTTATTGTATGTTTTAACTCTCCTTTCGACCTGAGCAGGTTAGCCGTCGATTGGGAAACGGCTGAGAACGGCGGCTGGTCGTTAATTCTGTCGCAATGGCCCGATGCCAAATCCCACGAACTTAAGCCCTACAAATACTTTCCGCGAATTGTTATTAAGGCGTTGAACAGCAAGGCGGCGATAATTCATTCGACTCGCGCGCCCATGTCCGAGCCCGGAAAGAAGAGTAAGCGGGTGAAGCTCTGGCCTGCCGCGAGATTCCTGGACGTGCGCACTTTGCTTTGGGCGCTTCGCAACAAATCGTATTCATTAAAGACAGCCTGCGAGAAATTCAGCATCCCGGGAAAACTAAACCACAAGCCAACTGGTCGTGTGGATTTGGAAGAAATCGAATATTGCAGGCAGGACGTGCGAGCGACAATGGGTCTCTTGAATGCGGCGAAGCAGGAGTACGATCTGCACCCCATCACTCCCGGTCCGGACAGGATGTTCAGCCCTGCTAGTGTGGCCAAAAGCTATTTGGAAGAGCTGCACACTTCGCATCCCGACGGAAAAGTTAAGGATGCCGATGCTGCCTACGGCATTTTCATGCAGAGTTACTTCGGTGGACGCGCAGAGTGTCGCATACGGAATTGGGAAGTGCCAGTTTGCCCGGTGGATTTCATGTCGCAGTACACGACCGTGAATGAATTGCTGGACAATTGGAACATCTTGACAGCAGAGAGCGTGACATTTTCTGATGCGACTGAAGAAGTGAGGCAACTTCTTTCCCAGGTTAGTCTTGACCGCTGCTTTGAGCGCGAGCGGTGGCCGCAATTCAAATTCTTCGCCCTGGTTCGCCCGGACAACGACATTCTTCCGGTGCGGACACTCTATAATGGCATAACACAGAACATCGGTATCAACTACCTTTCGAGCGAGGAACCGATCTGGTTTGCGGGACCGGACATCATCGCATCGATTCTGCAGACTGGGAATGTTCCGCGCATAGAGAAAGCCATCCGCGTTCTACCGCATGGCAAGCAGGCGGGATTAGGCTCCACATCCCTGCGCGGTATGGTTAGAGTGAATGCCAACAAAAACAGCTTCTTTAAGCACGTCATCGAACAGCGAGCAGCACACGAATCGAATGAAGCGCTCTTCTATTGGCTGAAGATTCTCGCCAGTAGTGGATCGTATGGCCTGTTTGTCGAGCTCAATCCGAACAAATCCAACGCGACCAAGCTCAAAGTATTTTCAGGCGAAGAGTCCTTTCCCACCACTTCCGACGTGGTAGAAGAGCCGGGAAAGTGGTTTGCGCCACACATCGGTTCTCTCATCACGGCGGGCGGGCGCTTGCTCCTGGCAATGCTTGAACGGTGCATTGCGGATGCTGGTGGAACTTATCTGTTCTGCGACACCGACAGCGCAGCGATAGTTTCAGCGAAGGATAAGAAGCAGATACCGATGCCCGATGGCGCGGAAACTATAACCGCGCTCTCCTGGGAGGAAGTGCAGCACATCGCAGACAGATTCGAGTTCCTCAACCCCTACGACCGCAAACTGGTGCCTGGTTCGATCCTGAAAGTACACAAGCTGAATTGGGATCGCAATGGGCAGCGCCGTCAGCTATACGGCTACAGCATCGCTGCAAAGAGGTACGCGCTCTATACGAAAACTAAAGACGACATCCAAATCGTCGAACCAAAGGCGCATGGACTTGGTTACTTTTATCCTCCGAAGGATTCTCCAGATAAATGGGAGCATGAAACGCCTCAGTGGATATTCGAGGCTTGGGACTGGATCATGCGCGGGGTTTTGGGATTGGCCCGCACCAAGCCAGCATGGTTTGATCTTCCGGTGATGATGAAACTGACGCTCAGCACCCCGCACCACGTTCTAAAGAATCTTGCCAAAGGACCGCTTACTCGACCGCACAACTTCATGATGATCCCGCAAATATCGCGATTTGGTTGCCCCCAGAATGTTCATCCTGACAAGTTCACGCTAATAACCCCGTTTTCGTCCGAGCGCGGTGAATGGATGAGCTCGAAATGTGTCAACATCTACGATTATTAATCACCTGTTTACGAACTGACGAGCGAGTACGATGGCCGCAGGGCGTTAACAAAGAATTTCTTCATGCTCCTAGAGTCATACCAGAACCATCCTGAAGCCAAGAGCCTTGGGCCGGACGGGAAGCAGTGCGAGTTCGATACGCGAGGATTGCTGCAGCGGGCCCACATTATTGCGAACTGGCCGCCCGTTTACATCGGAAAAGAATCTGACCGGCATTGGGAAGAAGCCGAAGATTTGAGTCTACTGGAATTCAAAGCCATACAATACAAACGAAAAGGAAATGCTGTCGCCACGGAAGAACAATTGGCGCGTATTGCAAAGGTTCCCAAGCGGGAATTCATGCGCCGTCGAATCAACCAGCACACACTGGAGAAAATCTGCAGGCGGGAACCGGTGCGGGCGATCAAATTCGCCAAATGTCTGAACGCGCTCGAAGAGTATGAACAAGGAAAGTCGAACAAAGAGGAGCTGCGAACCGTGTACGCATGCATCGGAGTCTCGAATCACTGATAAAGAGCGTGCGGATAAAGAACATAAACATTGCGCATGTTTTTCCCTTTGTTGTCGACAATCTCCACCTGCAATTTCTGCTTTTTGCGAATCGGGTGTGTGAATTGCAATTCAACGCGGTAGGTTCCATGGATCGCATTGGTAAGAGCTGCGATGCCGTGGATTGGGTCAGACCGAATTTCTAACGTCGGCCAGTACCCAGGGAATCCGCTAGGCGTAAACGCAAAGCCTCCCGTCTCATCCATGAAGTTCATCTCGTTCTCGATTACTGGCATAAGCTCACTCAGAGGCAAATGAAGATGCGACGTCACTGGCAAAACGAGGAATATCCGTACAGCGCATCGGCCTAGGTCTGCACGCTGAGACTCAATCGACTTGTCGCTCGTGTCCAGCTCGAATTGCCCGTCGGAGAAGAACACTATTGAGTCACCGAATCCCGGAGTAGGACCAAGATCGCGCAAAGCCGCCTGCAACGCGTCACCGGCGAGCGTGGTTCCCCGCGGCTGAGGAAGAGCATTGATGGCTGCTTTAATCGACGCGAAATCATGCGTGAAGGGCACGATCTGTTTTTCCTTGTCCCCAAATATGTCGAGAGCTACGGAGTCCTGGCGGAGTAGAGTTTGTAGAAACACATTCGCCATATCCTTGGTGTAATCCAAAGCGGTTACGTGTTTGTCCTCGCCAAATATCGCGCTCATGCTTCCGCTCATATCGACGAGCAGAACGATCCGGCGCGGCCTGATATCGAGAGCAATGCTTTGAACCGACGCTGTGGCCGATTTAATGCGCACATTTTGAGGTGTGAGGCCCTCAACGATTTGCCCGTTCTGGTTCATAACGACCAGAGGTATCGTGTGCGCTTCGCCGCTTTGCGCCAATGCGTTTGGTGCAACAACGCAGAATGCTATAAACCCGCTGAGAAAAGCTACTGTGAGTCGTTTCATCGCAATCGATTTAATAGTATTCCTTCACGCTGACTATACTGCGAAGCAAATCCCCCTTGGAGTAAATCTGGTAAATCAGGAATTGTTTGGCTTGAGGGCCTATCCCGCCGTTATAAACTTTAGAAAGCCGATACCGTCGGCCCGGAGGCTGAAATGAGGAACCTAGTCGTTTTTGTGCTTTCATTAGTTGCGGGGTTTGCTCTCGGAAGAGCAACAACCCAGGCTCGCGTGCATGGCGACACGGTTGACAATGGTCGTTACACGTTGTCTCGCCCAGAAGCGGCGATGAATTTTTATGATCGCGGAGTGTTTTTTCTTGATAGCGCATCCGGCGCTGTGTATCGGTATGATTGGGACAAGAAGGAGTTGATCGAAGTTCCGAAAATTAAACCCTAATTTCGAGGCGTTGCCTTGGAACGTGTTAATCGGTCGCTAGTTGCTAGGAAGCTTGAGACATGCCAAGAATCTGGCGAAAGGAGGAACCGTGCGGGGATTGGGGAAAGTATCTATGGCAGTTCTGTTAGTGAGCGCACTGGCTTGGGCTGGCGAGCCGTGGAAAGGCAAACCTTACCAGAAGTGGGACCATAAGGACGTTGAGAGGGTGCTGGACCACTCACCCTGGTCGGAGATGATCAGCGTGCCGCAAACCTGGGGGATGCAAATCAGAACGACTACCAGAACGGTGACTACTATGGTGCCGCGATCGGAGGTCCCCGCACTCCAGGCCGGTGCCGTACCTACGGGCCCGCCACCTTCCGCAGTGGCACCGCAGGTGCCGTTCGAAGCCCGGTGGATATCGGCGCGGACCATGCGTGAGGCGCTGGCGCGTCAACTGCTGCTCGCCGGAAAGATGACCCAAGCTGGCGCAGAGCAATTCGTCTCAGAGGCTCCTGCCGAATATCAGATTGATGTTTTCGGTCCCGACATGGCCCCGTTCGCCAAACTCGACGAAGCTGCCCTGGCCAAGGCAACTTTCCTCCAGCTCGACGGGTCGAAGGCAGCACTTGCTCCCGGATCCATCAAACTTCTCCGCGCCCCTGATGGGAAGGCGGTGACGGCCATCATTGTCAGCTTTCCAGAAGTGGCGGACGGGAAACCGACGGTCCCCGCAGGCGAAACGGGTTTGAACCTCGTTTGCAAAACAGAACTCGCGACTCTCAAGTTCCATTTCGACCCGCGCAAGATGACGGTGGAGCAGCGGCGTGACCTTTGAGCTTTTGGGCGAATCCTCGTCCGTTCGGCGTAGAAGTGTCTACTGCCCCGTTTGCACCTTAAGGGTGTAGCAGTTTTCCCCGTGGTATAAGCCTACCCCGTCAAGGAAGCGACGGGGTAGTATGGTTCGGAAAAAATTCGGCTACACCCCCCGCCGGATAGCAAATCTCCGGTAAGGCGACTACACGTCCACTCGTGATGAACACGCTATCCCTATCAGGTACCAGAGCGAAATTGTCTTAATCACCCTTCAAGAGCTTCCACGCGCCCCAGCCAAGAAGGGCAAGGAATAGTGCGCCAACAAGCAGGGACAGCCACGGATGCGCATCGAAGAAGAGAGCCTTCCCGGCGCGTGGCAGACTACTCGGAATATCGACGCCGAGCCCTAACAGAAGACTCACGGCAGGAAGAACCACCGCTAACAGGACGAGGAGGGAAACGATGCCGAGAAGTGCGACCCCCAGTACTTTCACGATGTTCACAATCTACCTCTCCACGGATTTATGAAGTTAGCCCGAGCAGATTCGCCGCTGCCGAGGCCGATTACTGGTCACAAGAGGATTTATAGGCCGTAATCCGTCCAGCACATCGTAAGCGGCTGGCGAATTCAGGGCACGCTAACGTACAGTCTCGTCTCGTGACGTGTCCCCATGTCCGGCTGGTTGTTCGCACGGGTACAATGTGAATTCGAGGCTGATGCCAAGACTGCCTAGCATCCCTAAGAGATTTGGCGGGAATCGTTCGCTCTGGGCCGCGACATCGCGCTCTTCAATTCCGAAGTCGACCGAGACGTTTTCGACGCCCGGGAAACCGACTAGACGCGCAAGTTCGTCCTGATTCTGTTGGACAAATTGGACAGCGTCTGCGATTTGACCCTGGAGGTTGGCAAAATCCGCCGCGCTAACAACCGCATGAAATCCTGCGGCAGTCATAGGTCGCGACTTTGATGATTGTTTCTCTCCCCGATGGAAGACCGTAATCGGCTGCAACGATGACGCGGCCAAAAACTCATCGACGGCGAAGCTAGAGCCTCTTGCGCGAAGAACACACGACACTGTTAACTCCATTCGATCGCAAATCGTCTTAAGAATATCCTGTAGTTGGCCTCAATGAACAGCGCTCGTTGAAAAACTAGGTGTCTTTGGGATACTGGCAGCCTTCAGTCCAGAATGATCGTCACAATCGAGGGAATTGGACGTATAACGCGCTAATCGGAAACCCGCTTTCTGGGCAGACCTGCGTTCCCTGCGCCCCGGGGTGTAGCATTTTCCCCTCAATGCGTAATACCCCCTTATGTAATTGAGGCCAATATTCTGCGGCCCTATACTGCGGGCGTCGTTGTTTCCCACGCGGCCTGTGTATCTGTCAAACAGGTTTTCGGGCTGATTCGTTGGCCACCTCTGGGCGACCGTGCGGGGCCTATCGCGCGTATGTGGCGATGGCGGACGCAGAAAACTGCGATTCAGGCTCCCATGATCCGGCCCGGAAGCACCGCCGGTGTTAACCGGGGCTTGGCCCCCATTTAGGGGACGCGGGAGGCCCACATCGAGTCGAAGTTTTCGTCAAACACGGTTGAGGCTCAATATGACGGGGGCCGGGGGTTCCACACCCCGCCATCGAATAGGCCTAACGTCCCCACCAAAACTGACTTGGCGATTCTCTATCTTGCGTCAATTAGTGCCTCGATGAAAAGTGTGGCATCGCTGCGCGTTACCTTTTAACGACTCGTACCATTGCCTCGGTCGCTAGTTCGCCCCAACATAAATAGGTGTTTTACGCGCAAGGAGACCGAAATGCTGCGTTTTGCCACTAAGCTCCTTCTCACGATCTTTGTTGCCGCGACTGTCGCCGCCGCGCAATCGACTCCATCTCAAAAAAGCATCCCGGCAATCGCCAAGGCCGCAAATGGGGCCGTCGTCTCCATCGTCATGTCCGACAAGAACGGCAATCCTATCGCCCAGGGCAGCGGATTCATTGTGAGTAAGGACGGCCTCATCGTAACGAACTATCATGTCATTGCCGAGGGCACATCTGCTGTTGTTAAACTCCCCGATGGCGCCTTCTACCTTGTCGATGGAGTGCTCGCATCCGACAAGGCGCGCGACATTGCCGTCATTAAAGCCCACGGTGAACACTTCCGCACGCTCGCCCTTGGTGACTCCGATCACGTTCAGGTCGGTCAAGAAGTCGTCGCCATTGGCAATCCGCTCTCGCTCGAATCAACGGTCTCAAATGGCATCGTCAGCAGCGTCCGCAGTATTGACGAAAAGGGCGGGAAATACCTCCAAATCACCGCGCCTATCTCGCCCGGCAGCAGCGGCGGCCCGCTTTTCAATATGGCAGGGCAGGTGATTGGCGTCACGACCATGTATCTCAAAGGCGGAGAGAATCTGAATTTCGCAATTCCGATCAACGCCGCGAAAAGCCTATTGCTAGTGCAGCACGCGAAGCTTTTGGGCTTTCCGAATGTTTCGGTATCTCCCGATACAACGCCATCCTCGGAGGTTCAGCAGGCTTCCGAACCGACGATCACTTCCCCACAATTCAAATACTATCAGCAAATGCTGGCTGCTAAGGATCAGTCCATCCTCGGGCACGACTCGCAATATGCGTGCTTTTTTGATGATTCATCCTTTCAATGGTTCTGGACGGTCTATGCGACGGTCGGAATGCGCAACGGTATGGCCGTGGTTTATCGGGTGTTCCTTTCGGGCGTACCAGGAAACTGGGCGTATGTTTTTGTCGGGTATATATCCCCAGACTCCACTATGAACGACCTGTCGCCGAACTCATTCCTTGCCGTCCTTCCCGTGGACGTGCCAGACCGTTACGTGGCAGTTATGAGCGACGACGGCGAAATGCCCGCTGACGAAAAGTCACAAAGTGAAATAGAGAAGGGGTACTACGCAGAGTGGAACACCGAGACCGTGAGCATAATTACGCCCAATACCAAGGACGAGAAGAACGACTTCGAGATCGACCGAGCTACGGGGCGTTTCTCAATATCGGTTTCAGATGGGGATGACCCCACGATTAACGGAACATGCGTGAAAATCCCCGGTGCCAAGACGCCGGAGGAACAGTTTCGAGATCATCGGCGGTGATCGCTGTTCGAGGCCGCGTTTCCTTTCCTGCCGAAAGCCCACGACCGCAATTCTTTCCGCGTCCGAAGTGGGTCGAACATGGTTGGAGTCCCATGCACCCCACCGTATGGGGCGACCACGACGGGGTGTTGAACAGGCCGTAGGAGTCCCATAAGACTTTCCCCAAGTTTCAACGAGGCTGCCCGCTTCGCAAAGCCCGTCTCGTATCCTATCCGCCGTCCGTTGCAAATCACCTGCAAATCTATCGGGAATTTACGCTGCATTTGCGAGCGATCTCGCGTCACGTTGCGCGACATGGCGTTGCGCGCTGTTCGGGGCTTTCAATAAACAACTGTTTTTTGTGCGGTCTGAGTGCTTGGAATCGGGCACGCGGAATCAATCACTTGCGGACGCGGCGCGAACTAGGGTTTTTTGAAAGACGTTCCGCGCGTCTAAAGCAATCGTGCTCGCCATCGCAGCAAATTTATTTTCATTCGGCGCGCTATTCCACAGTTCAGACAGCTGATGTGAATCCACGCGCTAACTTGCAGCGTGTAATGAAGGCAAAATGCGAGATACCGTTTCCTGACGATTGCAGCGGAATTGGTTCGCAACGTAAGCATGCAAGGCTAAATTGGTCTTCCGGTTTCAGGACAGAGCGACGGGCAAGGCAAGCGTACTTGAAACGGCAGAAGTAGAAACAAAACGGGCCTGCCGACTGTGCTAAGCAGCCGACAAGCCCTAACTCACATGACGGATGGAAGCCGACATGCAAGCTAATTCCAATTCTACCGTAATTCCCATTGAACAAACCGAGCTAGAAACGTGGTTTGAGCGGGATCGCGCTCACGTTGAGCTCGGGCGATAAAAACAGCGACGGCGACGCATCCTAGAATTCTGGGATGAGGATGTTTCCGAGCTAGTCGAAGATGGATTCCTGAATCCGCGCGACTGGCACGGCTCGCTGTATGAATACGCGGCTTATCTTGGCGTGCTTCCGGGCACAGAAGCAGGTGCGCTGTGAGCCGACAAGATTACATCCGCATCGCAGAAGCACTCCGTTACGGCTTGGGTTCGCTGCAAGCCGATGGATTCACACGCGCCGAGTCAGCCAAAGCACAGGAACACTTTGCAGCGCATATCGCCGAAGCACTCGCAGCCGACAATCCGCGATTCAGCCGTGAACATTTTCTAGCGGTTGTCCGTGGCGAACGCGAGCTAACTCGCATCCAGCGCGCAACGGAAAGGTAGGTGCGTGATGCAACCCTCCTTAGCCTTTCCGCAATCGCTCGCCGAGAAGTACCGGCCACGTCGTATCGCGGAGTTTGTTGGCCTCGATAAGCAGCGCAAGATTCTTGCCAAGTTAGCCGTGCAGCCGTTCGCATCCGCGTGGCTTTTTGTCGGGCCATCCGGTACGGGCAAGACATCCCTTGCGCTCGCAATCGCAGCAGAGATTCACGCGGAACTAATCCACATTCCATCTCAACACTGTACCGTTGCGGAGCTAGAAGAATCGCTGCGAATGACTCAGTATGTGCCGATGGCCGGTAAGACGTTTTGGCTCGTGCTCGTGGATGAAGCAGACGCTATGAGCGACAAGGCGCAACTAGCGTTGCTGTCCAAACTCGATGCGACCGGGATGCGCGACAACTGCATTTTCATTTTCACCTGTAACGCTACGGACAGACTCGAAGCGCGTTTCCTTAGCCGTTGCCGTGTGCTGGAATTTTCCACCTACGGACTAAACGGTAATCTTGTTTCCTTGCTCCGGCGAGTCTGGCAAGCCGAATCAAACGGCGCGACGGAACCGAACCTAGAACGTTTGTCCCGGGACGCAAATAACAACGTCCGCGAATCGCTTATGCGCTTGGAATTGGAATTGATGAGCGCGGAACCTATCGAGGTGCGCGAATGAAGATAACGAGCCTCGATAAGAGCATCGTCTCTGAGTGTCGCTGCGCCCGGATGCGGTTTCACCCTCACGCTTGATTCGCATGCTGTGGTTCTTTGACCGCGACAGCCTCATTGCTACGAGCGCGATGCATCAGAAGCCGGAAGCCGAACGATCAAGCTTGCTGTTCGCCGGGCAATGCTGAACGCGATGCCGACAATTTACGCGAATTGAGTTTTCATAGAGGAGCTAAAATGTGAAAGCCGCAATCTACGCAAGAATCAGCACGTCGAATCACGGGCAAGATGTTGGAATGCAGACGCGCGAACTTCGGGAATACTGCCGAGCGCGCGGTTTCGAGATCGCGGGAGAATATCTGGACGAGGGAATCAGCGGCGCGAAGGATTCGCGGCCAGAATTGAATCGGCTAATGACGGACGCGCACCGTCGTAAGTTTGACGCGGTTGTGTGCTGGAAGTTCGATAGGTTCGCGCGCTCCGTTTCCCATCTGCTGCGGGCGCTGGAAACTTTTAACTCCCTGGGCATCGCGTTTGTGTCGCTGTCGGAGCAAGTAGACACAACGACGCCAGCGGGCCGGATGATTTTCACCGTCTTGGAGCCGTGGCCGAACTGGAACGCAGTCTGATTGCCGAGCGGGTTAGGGCCGGGTTGCGGAATGCCAGAGCCAAAGGAAAGAAGCTAGGCACGCCCGCGTATCGCCGTGGATGCCGCGAGGATCGCCCGTCTACGAGCTTCCGGGGCTTCATGGCCCGCGATTGCCCGTGAGATGGGCGTCAGCGTCGGAACCGTCTACGCAGCGGCAAAATAGACTGGTATAAGCCGGAGCAGGCCCCCACCGAGACGCGCGATACAGACGGCTCGTAGCGTATCGGAATCGGGCGATTAAGATAAGGGCGCTTATCGCGTTGTAGTCTTGGATGTGAAAAAAATCGCTGGCGACACCCCGAATCTTTGACTCAACCTCTCGATATGCGTTCTGCTCAACGGGCGCTTGCCATGCAGAATTTCGGACACCGCGCTTTCATGTCCGCTACCGAGGATGTCGGCGAGGTCTTTCTGACGCAGACCGTTAGCATCTAGCAACTCTCGAATAATCGGCGGGCGAAACGTCGGCATCTGGGTATTTCTCTCGTTCGTATTTCTCAATCAAAGCCGCCAAAACATCCGCGTACTTTTTCTCGTCGGCGTCGAGATCGTCCCGCGATTCGAGTTCCAGCAGAGTCCTCGTGTATTCCTTGAGTTGAGCGTGGGCCGTGATCGGCGCGGGTGCGGCAAGATGCAGTTGGTACCTTTCCAATACGGCAGTCATTTTGTGAAGTCCTCCCTGTTATACGTGGCGTGGCTATAACCTCTTCGACTACGACGCGCTGGGCCTGATAATTGATTATGGAAATCAGCCGGGCCTTGTTCTGTGCAATGTTGAAAATGACGTGCCGTCCAACTTGATCCGCGCTTTTGAGAGTGAGTCGCACGTCTGCGAAGTGCTTCCACTGCGCCCCTGAAACAATCCGAATCCACGCATGTAATGAGGCCCTCCGATTGCGCGTGCTTCTTGCAAGCGGCGTCAATCACCTCCGCGGCCTACAACCTGCATACCGGAATCTTCACACAAATGTGAAGTTGTGTCAAGCCAGTTCTCGCGTCACGGTGAGACGGGCGCAACTTTTTCGGGGCGGGCGGACGCGGCGGGGTTTGCATGTCCGGGATAATGGGGGTGCTAAACACAGGGGTCACGAACCTCCCCGAACCACGTTCACACGCTGCAACAAAACCGCGATGATGTCTCACACAACGTCACGTCGCACCGTCGCCAGAAATGAATGTCTCGGCTCGTATCTCATTGTTATTGAGCTAGTTGAGAGAGAAGAAGCAAGACGGTGGCGGTCATTGGGGACGTGTCGTCTGGGCTGGTGGTCGGCCTTGTGGTCGGCCTTCGCCGGGCTTCATTTGGGAGCGCAGCGACGATTCGGAGATTCGATTGAGAGTCAGAACCGTCCGGGCGAGTGTGCCCAATTTTGTGCCCACCACCAAACCCGATGACTTGCGATGGAGTGCGATCCAAAGAGAGCTAAAGGCCAGAAACCTCGCAACTTATCGCAGAACGTCGCAGTCCATAGCAAGTCTTGTAAGTTATTGATAATGCGTCCGGGAACGGTTAACAGCCGAATGCTCTACCATTGAGCTACCGGGGAACAGGAGAGGCGCGTCGGCAAAGCTGTGAAGTCGACGCTCCGAGTGTAAACGAGCTTCCCGTGGCAGTCAACGCGGCGAAACTGGAGCTACTGTTCGCGTACCGCGGTTTGAGTTGGCCTGCGCAGCGCGGCATTCGACAATTGATCACGGAGCTTGTCGAGCCTGAAAGCGTAGATGACCATGCTGTCGAGCATTCTGTCGGGAAGGACACGCCGCGCCAGCTTCACAAATGTGGCCGTGCGCGTCACGCCGTAGCGCGCCTTTGGCCGCGCTGCCCGCACGGCGCGCAGGACGACATGCGCGCAATCGCCCGGCGTGTAACGCGATTTCGAAGCGCCGCGCTTCCACTCCTCAAGGAAAGATGCATAGATGCCGCCATAGGGACTTTCAGGGCTCTTGGAATACACCGACGACAGCTCCGTCGCCGCACGTTCCATGTTCGTCGGAATGTAGCCGGGCTCGATCAGCACGACGCGAATGCCAAACGGAAATAACTCGAATCGCAGCGCGTCGGTGATTCCCTCGAGCGCATGCTTGCTGCCGGCGTAGGGGCCGAACAGCGGATTCGACACGAGGCCGGCCACCGAACTCATGTTGACGATGCAGCCGCGGCGGCGCTCGCGCATCAACGGCAGGACGCGTTTGGCCATGCGCACGGCGCCAAAAACATTCGTTTCAAACTGCTTGCGCAGATCATCGAGCGAGATTTCTTCCATCGCCGCCACGATGGCGATGCCCGCATTATTCACGAGGATGTCGACCGGCCCGGCGCGGCGCTGGACTTCCGCGATTGCACGATCGGCCGACGAATCGCTTGTCACATCGAGCTCAACTGTTTCCAGCGCGAGGCTCTTCTCTTCGGCAAGCTGCTCAAGCGCCGCACGTTTCTCCGCATTGCGCGCGGCCGCGAAAACGCGATATCCCTCGGATGCAAACAGAATTGCCGTGGCGCGTCCCAAGCCGTCAGTTCCGCCGGTAATCAATACGGTTTCGGGCTTGCCATTTGCCGTCGAGCTCATAGGGATGCCTCCCGATCGGGATTTGGTCAGCGACGATTTGGCGCGATGCCGGCAGGCTCGGGCAAATTGTTTCGCGCGAATACTTGGGCAGAGCCGGTTTGCGATTGATTTCTGAGCGGGGGTGGCGCGTGACGGGCGCGGAAGTAAATGATGAGCGCAATGACGACGATAATCGCTGCCGCCAGCAGAGCGAGCTTCAAGATTCGTGGCGGCGGGACATTTTCTTCGTAACTACGCTTGCGCGTATCGCGCTTGCGTCCTGGATCTTCAGGTTCGGCCATGCGTGCTCCGAATCGTCGCCGGCGAATACGGGGCCAGCGGCGCGCCTAAATGAATTGCACGCCATGCTAGGCTGACTCCAGGGTCAAGTCAACGCGCGAAATCAGGTGACCTGCGTCACCGATTTTCTGGGGCTTCTCGGCGTAAAACGAGTGTCAAGGAGGGCGCCATGATCAAGAAAGTGAAGGGCGGTTACAAAGTGCTGTCGTCGAAGGGCCGCAACATGGGCGGGCCGTATAAGACGCGAGAAGAGGCGCTGAAGCGCCTGCGACAGGTGGAGTTTTTTAAGCGAAATAAGGGCTAGACGAGCATAAAAGCGGGTTGTCTATTCTTCCTCAACGGTATTTCTTGTGGGCATAGCTTTTGGGTTTCCCTGGGCGAAAGTGCCCTGTCCCTCAGTTTATTGTTGATTTGTGTTCTTCCGTAAACCCCGTCTTTTCAAGCGTTGGCCCTCCGCGTTCCTGTAAGTCGGCGAAGGTATATCTCACTAAATACAAGTGACTTAGCGGCGATGAGCGCCGATTGCGAACTTTTGCGCTTTGAGACCCCTTTGCGCGGGAAAAAGGGAGCGGCGGATGACAACTGAAAAGTTCAAAGTGTGGCGAATCCTGGAAGAGACCGAAACGAAAGACGAACACGGCACGATCCGCGTGGCGACCAAGAAACAACTTGTCGGCGAAATCGAGAAACCAAAGGAGGAAATTTACGTGACGTGGATGGAGCTTGTCGAACGATTCGGTGAGGGCTATTATCTGGTTGAAATTCCCAAAGCGATTTACCAACGAAATATGGTGCCAGAGAAACAATGCGTGCGGACACCGGAGTATTTTGAGCCGAGCAAGTTCGTCAAGAGGATCGGGAATACAATTTCATACGGGCTAGGGTTAAAGAGCCGAGAGGAGATTCTATGAGCGGAGCGCATGCACAACCAGACGCGAACGACAACGCGACATGGCTTTTCATTAAGCCGAGTCCTTACTTTCATAACTCAGAACCTTGGTGGTCGGCCCTATTCTCGATTTTGCTACTGCATCTTGCCCGAGGAGAGGATAACTTCAAGATTCCTCTCAAAAAATGTGTCGGCAGTCCGGAAGAGAGTTTTAATTCCCTAGGAGAGTACTTCGACTGCTCGGATGTCAAGTTCGAAGAGGTGCTTGTCGATGCAAAACTCAATCCAAAGACTTTTCCTGACCTGCCGAGCGAATTCAGAGATATAAGACCAGATATCATGATTCACCGACCGAAGCTTAAACGTATCGCGCTTATCGAAAATAAGACCGTTGGGGCGGACCTTGGAGAACAGTTGGATAGATACCACGAAGTTAAAGCGCATCTCAGCAAAGAAGGCTGGTCGGCGGAGTTCTTCTTGCTGATTTCGTCTGGCTACGAAATCAGGAGAGAGTGGAGAGCAGTAGAAAAGACCGAAACAAAGCTTATTTTGTGGGAGGATGTGCTTCGTATCATGGATTCAATCGAGTTTTTTCGGTCGATTATTGGGGTGTCGCTGAAACCGTACTACGAGAAGTGGGTGTGATTGCCGAGGCCAAATTTGATGCCGCAGGTCTATACGGACGGATCTTGTGGCGTGGATTTCCACACGGGGTAGTGAAATTCACAGGGGAGGGGAGGAAACGTGGGGAAAATAATTGGCATCCTACTTGACGAATGCGGGAAAATCCGTATACTTACCTGATGTCGGAAGACCGGGTTTGCGCCCGGTGGCCCCGACGGGCCGGTAATCTCCCCTGTAATGGCGAGGTGAGGTTGAATACGAGCACCGGATAGAAAGCAGTCGAGCTTCGAGCAAATCCTTCCTGGGATTCCGCGGAAGGACTGGCCCGGCGCTTGACGCCGGGTTTTTTATTTTCCGCCACGTCAGTTTTGCGATGCTGGCGGCTCTGCCTGGAGCGGAGAGTCCCGAGAGAAATGATTCGGGACACAGCTCTTTGACAACTGAAGGAAGCTGGCCATTGCATACGCGATCTCAAGTTCGCGCGTGCAATGATCCGCAAGTTTTGCTCGAGTAGCGCAAGTGGAAGGGCGAACTCTCCCAATGCGTTTGCCTTGAGGTATGTAAGCGAGGGCTGCAAGACCTTCGGTTCACCTTCGGGGCTTCTGTTTCGAACTTTCAAACAAAGGATGAAACGGGCGTGTTCGGTGAGTTTTATGGTCAAGCTACTAAGGGCGTACGGTGGATGCCTTGGCGCCAACAGACGAAGAAGGACGTGGCTAGCTGCGATAAGCCTCGGGGAGCCGCAAGCAGGCTTTGATCCGGGGATTTCCGAATGGGGAAACCCATCCAGATGAACTCTGGTTACGGCCCGCTGAATCCATAGGCGGGTACGAGTCAACCCAGGGAAGTGAACCATCTCAGTACCTGGAGGAAGAGAAATCAAACGAGATTCCGAGAGTAGCGGCGAGCGAAATCGGAACAGCCCAAACCATGGTGCTTGCACCGTGGGGTTGTAGGACCGCATAAGTAGAGTTATCAATCCGGAGGCTAGGTGAACCTGCTGGAAAGCGGGGCCAAAGAAGGTGAAAGCCCTGTAACCGAAAGCTTACCGGACTCGAAGCGGTATCCTGAGTACTACGAGACACGTGCAATCTCGTGGGAAACCGGGGAGACCACTCTCCAAGGCTAAATACTCGTTGGCGACCGATAGTGAACAAGTACCGTGAGGGAAAGGTGAAAAGCACCCCTGCGAGGGGAGTGAAATAGAACCTGAAACCGTATGCTTACAAGCAGTCGGAGGGCTATGGCACGACTTCGGTCGAGCAAAAGCCTGACGGCGTGCCTCTTGCTTAATGAGCCGGCTAGTTATTCTCCCAGGCAAGGTTAAGCGTAAAGCGAGCCGAAGCGAAAGCGAGTCCGAATAGGGCGACAAGTCTGTGGGAATAGACGCGAAGCGGGATGATCTACCCTTGGCCAGGTTGAAGGCCGCTTAACCGCGGCTGGAGGACCGAACCGTTGTGAGTTGAAAATCGCTCGGATGAGCTGAGGGTAGGGGTGAAAGGCTAATCAAATTCCGTGATAGCTCGTTCTCCCCGAAATGCCTTTAGGGGCAGCCTTGTGTGATCTGCCACGGTGGTAGAGCACTGAATGGACTAGGGTCCCATCCAGGATACCGAATCCAATCAAACTCCGAATGCCGTGAACAGTAACACGGGAGTGAGACTACGGGGGATAAGCTCCGTGGTCGAGAGGGAAAGAACCCAGACCGCCAGCTAAGGTCCCTAAGTACAAGCTAAGTGGGAAAGGACGTGTGGGCGCACAGACAGCCAGGAGGTTGGCTTAGAAGCAGCCATCCTTTAAAGAAAGCGTAACAGCTCACTGGTCAAGTGCTCACGCACCGACAATCCAACGGGGCTCAAGCTTGTCACCGAAGCTGTGGAATCAACGTTTCCTCCGGGAAACGTCGTTTGGTAGGGGAGCATTCTGTGGAGTCTGAAGGTAGACCGAGAGGACTACTCAACGCCACGGAAGAGACTCTGCCGGCATAAGTAGCGATAAACACGATGAGAACTCGTGTCGCCGAAAGTCTAAGGTTTCCTGAGGAAGGTTAATCCGCTCAGGGTTAGGCGGGTCCTAAGGCGAGGCCGAAAGGCGTAACTGATGGACAGCAGGTCAACATTCCTGCCCCGCCTGGTGAACGTTATACGATGGGGTGACGCAGAAGGATAAGGGAGTCGGGTGATGGATGTCCCGATCGAGCAGTGGAAGCCGGATCCCGCAGGAAAATCCACGGGGTCGTTAACGGTGAGACTGCAGGCGAGGCCACACGGCCACAAAGTCCCTGATTTCACGCTGCCAGGAAAAACCTCTAAGGAGTTCGATCAGGTGCCCGTACCTCAAACCGACACAGGTAGACAAGGTGAATATCCACAGGCGCTCGAGAGAACGCTCGCTCAGGAACTAGGCACATTAGCCCCGTAACTTCGGGAGAAGGGGTGCCCCGGTAGGGTTTATAGCCCGAGGGGGCCGCAGTGAAAGGCGTTCGGCGACTGTTTAACAAAAACACAGCTCTCTGCTAAGTCGAATACGACGTATAGGGGGTGACGCCTGCCCGGTGCCGGAAGGTTAAAGGGATGGCTCAAGGCCGATTAGTCGGCCCGAAGGCTTGATCTGAAGCCCCGGTGAACGGCGGCCGTAACTATAACGGTCCTAAGGTAGCGAAATTCCTTGTCGGGTAAGTTCCGACCTGCACGAATGGCGTACCGATCGAACGACTGTCTTGGCGAACGGCTCGGCGAACTTGTGGTTCCGGTGAAGACGCCGGATGCCCGCATCTAGACGGAAAGACCCCGTGCACCTTTACTGCACTCTGGTCATGATTAACGGATCGGTCTGCGTAGGATAGGTGGGAGTCGGTGATCCTCAGGTTTCGGCTTGAGGGGAGACAACGGTGAAATACCACCCTGATTGTTCTGTCGTTCTAACCTGCAGCCCTCGACGGGCTGGGGGACACGGCCAGACGGGTAGTTTGACTGGGGCGGTCGCCTCCTAAACTGTAACGGAGGCGCTCAAAGCTCGGCTCAGGCGGATTGGAAACCCGCCGTGGAGTGCAAGAGCATAAGCCGGGTTAACTGCGAGACACACATGTCGAGCAGAAGCGAAAGCTGGATCTAGTGATCCGGTGGTTCTGCGTGGAAGGGCCATCGCTCAACGGATAAAAGGTACGCCGGGGATAACAGGCTGATCTAAGCCAAGAGTTCACATCGACGCTTAGGTTTGGCACCTCGATGTCGGCTCATCGCATCCTGGGGCTGTAGAAGGTCCCAAGGGTTAGGCTGTTCGCCTATTAAAGCGGTACGTGAGCTGGGTTCAGAACGTCGCGAGACAGTTCGGTCCCTATCTGGTGTGGGCGCAGGAAACTTGAGAGGAGCTGTCCCTAGTACGAGAGGACCGGGATGGACGAACCTCTTGTGATCGAGCTGTCACGCCAGTGGCATCGCTCGGTAGCGAAGTTCGGAAGAGATAATCGCTGAAAGCATCTAAGCGAGAAGCTCGCCTCGAGATAAGGTTTCCCAAGGTGGCTGCGGCCAGCTAAGAAGGCCGGTCGTAGACTACGACCTTGATAGGCGGGAGGTGGAAGCGCAGCAATGCGTGTAGCTTACCCGTACTAATCGGCCGTTCGGCTTGACCATAAAACTTTCCAAACGCGCTGCGTTTCATGCAGACGAGTTCACGGAAGGTTCGGCAATATCACTCGCACTACTCGAAACAGAGTTGTGGATTCGCCCGCTTCCTTCAGTTTCAAAGTTCGTCGCCGGAGTTTGGCTTCGAACTTTCCAATTTCCTGGTGGTCTAACCGCGGGGGTCACACCCGTTCCCATCCCGAACACGGCAGTTAAGCTCCGCAGGGCCGATGATACTGCACGGGTAACTGTGCGGGAACGTAGGTCGCCGCCAGGATTTAGTTTTCAGCGCAAGGGCTCCGAGTCGAAACAAGACTCGGAGCCCTTTTTGTTTTTGCGCAAATTGAGGAGTGCGGTCTCGTATACTACCGGATGTGATGACTAGCTTCTGGTACAATCGCTACGATCCAACCACTTTTTCTTCGAGGATATGGCCATGCGAAGCTTCCCCCTCGCGTTCCTTCTCGGCTGTCTTACTGCCACTGTTCTGTTCGCGGCTCCACAGTCAGGAAGCCCGCGACGACAAATCTCACTTGATGGTACTGAGTTGACGCTTGGGATGCCCGAGGAAGCGGCAATCAAGCAGCTTGCGGAGTCGGCCTATACCCTGCAAAGGAGCGAACCGCCCCAGGGCCTGCGTGCCAAGGGCATCACATCCATGTGGTTCGTTGCCACGCGGGACAAGCACTTGCCGATCGGCACTCTACTCTTTGCCGATGGAAAGCTGTCCGGTGTCGTGGACTATCTGCTGCCAACAGATGGGGACGCGGTTGAGTTTGGAAGGCGGCTATACTTCGCGATGCGCGACTTGGAACTCGAAGGAGATTCCCATTGTATAATTGAGACCGAAAACGCGGAGGTGCCGGACCTGGCACATAAGACGGCAAATCTGCGATGTGGGCAGAAAACCATCGTGATCGACTTACAAAAGTTCAAGGGTCAGGTTGAAACCGTGCAACTTCAAGAAGAGCTATGGGCTCGTTAGTGCAGGAACAAGAGTCGCAAGTAAGAACCGATGGCTTCCTTAACGGCGTGGGCGTCTCTTATCGTTCCGCAGTCTTAGCTTCGTTTTAGGCGCAGGCGCCCAGAAGGTTACATCAAAGGCACGCCCGAGGTTTTCGGGAATGCCGCGCCTGCGTTCGAGCTCGCGCAATGCTTCTTCTCTGGTTGCGAACCGGCGTGAAAGGTAGAAAATTCTGTCTCGACCCTGGCGCACTGCCCGGCGCTCGTATACCGCCCAGCCAGCTTTGCTACTTAGCTTCCTCATGGTCGCAGTTTACCACTTTGGCGTGACCAACGACGCCAGTATGGTCGCTAATTTCCCCCGCAGGGTTTCACGATATTGGCTGCAAATGGGCCACCTGGCTTGGAGAATTGGCGACGTTCGACGCATAATGCGCGAACGTCTCTCGGATTTGAACTTCTTTGGAGCAGTCACGACGAAATGGTAAGCACAAATACCCAACATCGGTTCATTGGCACGCTGTACGAGCTGGGGATCAATCGGTGCGTGGATGTGCCGGAGGAAGTCAGCCGGGCGCTCGGCGGGAGGGGCTATATTCCGGTCGTCGTGATGGTGCAGGGCCTTGTGATCCGCACGACTCTTGTGCCGGCGGGCAACAAGCAATATCGGCTCTTCATCGACGGCAAAATTCGCAAGAAGCTGGGCGTCGATGCGGGCGACTTCGTCGGCATCACATTGCGCGTCGATAAGAAGTCAAACGAGGTCGCGGTGCCCGAAGACGTTGCGGCAGCGCTGCGAAAAACGCCCGGAGCTCGACGCGCATTCAAAGCCATCACGCCCGGGCTTCGGCGCGAGTTCCTTCGCTGGTTGCTGAACGCAAAACGCCCTGAGACTCGCGCGAAACGCATCGAGAGGGCAATTCCGATCCTGATCGAGCGGGCGCAGGCGCGAAGGCGCCGACGGAAGACGCCGAAAAATTCGCGCTAGGCCATCACTCATTCGCGCTTACTGCTTAACGATGGCGGCCATGGCGAGGCCGGCGAAGTACCAATCGAGGACGCCGTTTGCGATGTACGCGCACGTGTAGTTCGCCGGGAAGTTGTACCAGTTCCAATATTCGAGGCCCAGGAAGACCGACGCGAAAAGTCCGGCGAGCGTGACTGCAAACACGCGCTTCCAATAGGAGCTGGCGCCGCCCGCGCCCATGGCGAGAATGCAGGCGAGGAAAAACGCGCTGACAACGTCGATGGCAAATTCGCCGCCGAGCAGCTTGCCGTAACTCAGCGCCACGCCGCCGGGCGAGTAAACCAAAATTCCCGTGGGGCCCTGCTGATATTTCGCCAAGTAAGCGGTCATGTCCGCTTGCTGTTGGTCTTTCGTACGCCCGGGCGTCATGTTCGGCGCGGGGAAGATGTAGAAGCCGGGTTCGTGAATCGCCGCGCGCATGGCGGAAAGAACCGCGTCCTCCTGCGGAACGGCTTTGACGCCGACACTTGCAAGGCCCAGGACCGTGTGCAAAAGTGATCCGACTATGAAAACGACAATGCCTCCGACCAGGGCCCCGAGGAGAATTTTCTTTGTCATGGCTGGCAACCTCCGGCCCGCCTGTGGCAGGCAAGTTGGGGGCGGACTATAACGTTGAAACGAGCTGAACGCAAGCCCCGCCGCAGAGGCAGCATGGCGCGGGATTCATTCTTCGAAGGTGTGGATTCTTACTATCGCGACGTCAGGTCGATATCGTGAAGAAAAAATTGGACCGCGCCATGGATGATTATCGATTCTTGAAACTAGATCGATTCTCGATCAATGACGCGCGGGCGCAGACGGTGTCTTCTTTGTTCGCGTGTAAACCGTTTCGAGCGTAGAGGTCGCGCCGCCCGGGCCTTCGCCGAGCAGGCGCACGACGAAGTGATCGTCATCGGGTTGCGTGAGGGTCACGCGCAGGGTTTGCTTGGCGCCATCGGGGCCGAGGAATGCGCCGGAATAGCGCACGGTCTTGCCATTGTCGTCGCTCGCGCCATCGAGCACGAGAAATGCCGTGGAGCCGGTGTAAATCCAGATGGCTTCATACTGCTTCGAGCCATTGTTGTAGCCATAAAGCCGCACGCCGGAATATGGCTGGCCGAGCGAGTCTCCGGAATTCGTTTCCTCGAGAAAGCGGCCGTCCAGGATGCTTTTCAGCGTTGCGGTTCCTGTTGATTGCTGCGGTTCGGTGCCCGGCGCATACAACGTGGTCGTGGTCGTATATTCGCCGGCGCGCTTCATTAGTTGCGCATGAATGGGCCCGGGGGTGGCTGCCTCGGCGAGCGCCTGTTGCATTGCGTCCTGGTCTTGGTCTTGTTGCGAAGACTGCGCGGGTTTTTGAGCGGACTGCGCGTTCGCCGCGGCGCTAACCGCAAGAATGATGAGTGTTGCCATCGCCGTCGAAAGCGTTCGCCGCATTGTGCTACCCATCGTCTCCACCTCGTGATTTAAGGCTGATTCCGGACCCGCACGAACAGATTACATACCTGATCATAAAGGATCGAACCATGGAATTGAGCCATGATTCTGCCCCGAGGTTGCTTTTGCCGGCCGTGTCCGAATATGACTCCGGGGGTTGGAAGGGCGCGATACGTGTTTTTTCCCGGCGCCGCGCTTACTTGATCTTTTCGTCTTTTTCGATTTTGCCGTCGCGCAAGCGAATGACACGGTGCGCGTGCTGCGCGATGTCCGGTTCGTGGGTTACCAGGATGATGGTGTTGCCGCCCTGATGCAAACGTGCGAAGAGCGCCATGATTTCTTCGCCGGTCTGCGAATCCAGGTTTCCGGTGGGCTCGTCGGCAAGTAAGATGGAGGGATGATTCACGAGCGCGCGCGCAATCGCCACGCGCTGCCGCTGGCCGCCGGAAAGTTCGTTGGGTTTGTGCATCATGCGTTCGCCGAGCTCGACCTGCTTGAGCGCCTGGCAAGCGCGTTCGCGGCGTTCTTCCGCAGGCGTACCGTTGTAAATCATGGGCAGCTCGACGTTGTGGAGCGCGGTCGCGCGCGCCAACAGATTGAAAGTTTGAAAGACGAATCCGATTTCCTTGTTGCGAATGTAGGCCAGTTCGTCGTCGTCGAGTTCGCTGACGAGCCGCCCGGCAAGCCAGTAATGGCCCTTCGTAGGGGAGTCGAGGCAGCCGATTAAATTCATCAGCGTGGATTTCCCGGAGCCTGACGGCCCCATGATGGCCGCGTACTCCCCCTTATGAATCTGGACATTGGTTCCCCGAAGCGCGTGCACTTCTTCAGTGCCCATGGTGTACGTTTTCCAGAGATCTTCCGTGCAGATCACGATGCCTGAATCGATCAGATCCTGCCGGAATGTAAGGGATGCGGCGACTTCTTCAACTGGCATTCGACGATTGCTCCTCGAAATTCTTCCGCTTAGGCGTATGACGCGCTACGCGTGTGACTCCGATCGCCCGCGCACGCATTGAGGATACTACGAACTCGATTGATCCGTAATTACCGGAGCGGAATTGTCGATTTTGACCGTCGCGCCGGAGCGAAGCGTACGAAGAGCCTTGTAGCTGCCGGTAACGATTTCATCGCCGGCTTTGAGCCCGCTGATCACTTCGATGTCCGTGATGCCGGTGATCCCTGTTTGCACCGGGACAAAAGTGGCCTTGCGGTCCCGAATCACAAAGACACCCTGCACATCGTCGTTGTTCTGCCCTCCGTCGGTATTCGGGGCCGGCTTGGCAGCAGCCAACGTGACGCTCCCGCCGGATTTGCCTTGCTCCTCTTCGGCCTTCAACTCGGCGCGCGAGCGGACCGCCAGCGCCTGGATCGGAATGGTGAGCACATCCGCACGATGCGCAGTCTGGATCTTCGCCGTGCAGGAAAGGCCGGGCCGAATCGTTTTCGGAGGGGCGTCGAGACGAACGTGAACCTTGAAATCGCGCGCCTCCTGGCTATTGGCGGAGGTTTCCTGTGTCGACGCCAGGCCGGAGGTGCGCAAGATAGCCTCTTCGCCAACGTCGGAAACATGGCCTTTGAAGATCTGGTTAGGATAGGCGTCGATGGTCACGTCCGCGACCTGGCCCACCTTCACGCTAGGAATGTCGGTCTCGTCCACCATGACTTCGGCATTTACGAGCGACATATCAGAGATCGTCAGCAGGAAACTGCCCTCGGCGTTTTGGATGCCGGGAACGACGTTCTCACCCACTTTGACCGGAACGTAGGTGACGACGCCGCTGATGGGCGCGTTATAGGTGGTCTTATCCAGGACGTCGCGCAGGTGAACGAGCGTCGCCGAACCCTGTGCCTGGTTGAATTGTGCCGCCGCAAGCTGGTCGTGCGCCTGCTTCGCGCGGGCTTGATTTCCCGCCAGAGTCGCCGCAGCGGCTCCATACGCTGATTTGTAGGTGTCGTAATCCGACTTCGCGATAAGCCCTTCTTTGTATAAGCCCTGTCCGCGTTTCCAGTCGTTGAGCGCCTTTTCGAGATTCGCCTCGGACTGTTGGACATCAGCCTGGGCTGCCGCATCGGCTGCCTGCGCCGACTGCACACTGGCTTGCATCGAGTCGATACCAGCCTGTTGCGCCTTGACGTCCGCGGCTGGCTGGATACTCTCCACACGCAATAGAACGTCGCCCTTCTTAACGGAATCGCCCTCGGTCACGTCAATATCGGTGATTTTCCCGATGCCTTGCCCGAGCACGTTGGTATAATTCTGCGGGCGAATTTCTCCGGAGGCGGTCACCAAGGACGTGATACCTTGCTTGGCGACCGTGCCTGTTTGCACAGTCACAGTGTCTTTGCCAGCTTGCTTGACGCTTACCCCGACGATCACGCCCAGCACGACAACGGCACCCACAATTAAGGCTGTTTTTTTCGACGTCTTCATCGCTCTTTTCCTATGATTTCAAACCTCGCATCAGACGTGAATCTCCGTCCTAAATAGAATACGAAGCGCGAGGGCAAAAAGTTTCCGATGCAGCTGTCCAGAGGCGAATCTCAAGATGCCATGAAACATAGGCCTCAGGTTTGGAACCGGTTGTCCGGGGCACAAACTACGTACGTCATTGTTGCTTCCCCAACATGTTAATCGAGTGTGCCGCCGGAGACAAATCTTAAGTTCTTCACAGTTTCACTACAACATTAGACGCCGAAATCAGCATTTTGGTGGTTGCAACAAGGTTCGAAATGTCCCAGACAGCGTTTCAAGATTCGCAAGATGAAAGTGAGGATAAATTTTTCGATACCTCAGGCAACCCACGGGCATTGTGATGGAATCTGAACCGGGTAAGAAGCACTAGCAGCGAAGGTTAGCTTGACGGGTGTCCAGAGGCGGTCTAGAATTCGATGTCCGGGGGAGTTCCCTATTATGAAACGCAATCTGGGAGTTTCTATTCTCGCAATTTTTTGCTTCTGCGCCGTTTTTTTTCTACCCCCGCTTGCGCAGGCTCAGGACGAGCAGGAAACTCAACAGCAAATCGACGCCAAGGCGCAGGAAAAGGCGCAAAAGAAAAAACAAAAGGATCTGGAAAAGGAACTTCTCCCGGTTTACCGCGAGTGGCTCAATGGGCCGGTTTCCTACATCATCACTCCGGAAGAGCGCGCCTCATTCCTCCAGCTCGAAACCAATCAAGAACGCGAGAACTTTATCGAGAATTTCTGGGAACGGCGCAATCCCGACCCGGATTCCGCGGATAATACATACAAAGAAGACTATTACGAGCGCATTGCCTACACCAACGAGCGCTTTTCCTCCGGCATCCCAGGATGGAAAACGGATCGCGGACGCATCTATCTGATGTGGGGCAAACCCGATGAAGTGGATCCCCACCCCGCCGGCGGCCCTTACACGAGGCCAACTGAGGAGGGCGGAGGCGAAACAACGACCTACCCGTTCGAAGATTGGCGCTATCGGTACCTGCCGGGAATCGGCGAAAACGTGATACTCGAATTCGTGGATCCTTCCGGCACCGGCGAATACCACCTGACCATCGATCCGAGCGAGAAGGACGCCCTCCTCTATGTTCCGGGTGCCGGCTTGACCGACATGGAAGCCATGGGGGAGTCATCGAAGGTGGATCGCTTCAAGAATACCGATGGCACTCACGACCCTGTGCCGATGGGCGGCGCGGCCTCAGCCCCTGAGAGCATGAACGAATTCAGCCGCATCGACCTGTACGCAAAAATCTGGACGCCCCCGCCGGTGAAATACAAGGACCTCGAAGAGGATGTTGATACGCACCTCACGACGAACCAAATCCATTTCGATTGCCATTCTGATTTCTTGCGAGTCACGGACGACGCCGATCTGGTTCCGATTACGATTCAGATTCCCAACCGGGACCTGACTTTTCAGGATAAGAACGGAGTGCAGATTGCTACGCTGCATCTTTTCGCCCGCATTACCAGCGTCAGCGGCCGCGTTGTCCAAACATTTGAAGACTCAATCACAGCGGATACGCCTGATTCACTCATGCAGCAATATTTGAAAGCCTTCAGCATCTATCAGAAGGAGATTCCTCTCAGCCCAGGGCTCTACCGGCTGGATGTGGTCGTGAAAGACATCAATAGCGGCAATCTCGGCGTGATCAATACAAGCTTGCACGTGCCGCGATTCCAGGATGATCAGCTCGCCGCCAGTTCGCTGATTTTGGCTGATCAGATTCAGAAAGTTTCCTCGCGCGATATTGGCATGGGTGAATTCGTCCTCGGCGATCTTAAGGTTCGGCCCAAGCTCGACTCAACTTTCCCAGAGGGCGGCCAGATGGGCGTGTTCCTCCAGGTTTACAATCTCAAGGTTGATGCCAAGACGCACGAGGGTGATGCCACCATCCAATATGCGGTGGTCAACGATTTGGACAAGATGTCAGTCTTGCAATTTACGGAGAACTCCCGGCAATATAATCAGCACGGCGAAGAGATTTGGATTGAGAAGGCCCTGGATCTCAAATCGCTTGCTCCAGGGCATTACAAGCTCCAAATTCAGGTCACGGACAACAACGACAAACAAACCATCACTCCCTCGGCGGATTTTACGATCCTGGCCGCAGCGAAATGATTATGGGAGGTAAACGCTTGGTGAACTCGCGCATCATCGGTCTGGCAACTTTGGTTCTTGGATTGGTCGCCGCTGTCATCTCTCCCACCTCGGCCGAATCGCGCAATGGTCGAATTGCGGGAGTTGTGCTCGACGTTGCCGGCGTGCCGCAAATGGGCGCGACCGTAATCATCACGACGGAGTCGCTGCTGGCTGCCGACCCAATTCAATTGCTCACCAACGAGCACGGACGTTTCGCGGCGACCGCTCTGAGCCCGGGGCTTTATTCCGTGCGCGTAACGCTCGCTGGCTTCCTGCCGACAGTCGCACCCAATGTTCAGGTGAGCAGCAGTCGAACGACCAGCGTGGAAATTGAACTTGGCTCAATGCTCACGGGCCTCGCCGATCTGCGCCGCCGCCCGAGTCAACGCCCCGATGATGGAGAATGGGGCTGGGTCTTGCGCTCCGCTCAAAGCACTCGTCCGATTCTTCGTTGGCATGGAGACAATATCCTGCTGGCCAGCGGAGGGGAGTCCAGCAGTGCCGAGAACCCTCAACGTGATCGCCAACCGCGGAGTCGTGTGGACATTACGTCAGGCGTTCGCCCTGGATCGGCTACCAGTTTTTCCGATTCGCCGGCAACTTCGTTTGCTTACGATGAAGGCGTGGGCGCCACGGGTCAGTTCCTTATTGCTGGCCAGCTCAGTTATGAGAGCGATACCTCGAATGGCGGGTTCGCTACTGTGTGGTTGCCGGAAGGCAATGAAAAATCCGGCCCCATGACGAGTTTGGTTGTCCGGCAATCGCGGCTTGGCCCGGTTGGCCCGGTGTTCCGGGGACTGCGGCTCGATCAAGACGGTGTGCTGGCGCTCACGAGCGACGTGACACTGCGTTACGGCGCTGAATATCTGCTTACGGGCCTCGGGAGCGACACTACATCCGGCTTGCGTCCGCGCGCTGAAGTTGCCGTGAAGCTTGCCAAAGGATGGGAAGCTTCGGCGGTAGTAGCGTCCAGGCCCTGGCCGGAAACCAGCCCGGAAGCCACGGCGCCGCTGGAGTCCGCGCTTGAGTCCATCGACGCTTTTCCGACCATGCTTTTCCGCAACGACCGTCCCGTCCTGGAAAATGGCTGGCATGAAGAAATTGCCGTCGAGCACATTTTCGAGCATCACAGCCGGGTGATGCTCGCGGGCTTCCACGACCGTTCCGAAGACACGGCCGTTTTCGGGCAGGGCGGACCTGTGAGCGGCAATTCCAATTTCCTGCAGGATTTTTTCTCGAACGGCTTTGCTTATGATGCGGGAACTTCAGGCTCATGGGGAATGCGCGCCGCATACCAGCAGAAGTTCTCAAAAGAGTTTGAGACAGCGCTCGTATACGCCTGGGCTGGAGCGCTCTCTCCGGTAGGAAATCCCTCCGCAAACGAGGATTTGCGAGCCATGCTGGCGACGACTTACCACAGCAGCGTGGCCGGGTCGGTTTCCTCGAAACTCCCGGTCATCGGAACGCAGTTGACGACCGGGTACAAGTGGATTGATGGCACCGTCGTTTCCCGCCAGGACGAGTATGGCGAAGCGCTTTTCCAACTAGATCCTTATTTCAATCTGGTCATCCGGCAGCCGATTCCTTGCATGCATCATATGGAAGCTGTGGCCGACTTCGGAAATCTTCTGGCCCAGGGTTATGTCCCTATGACAACGCGGGACGGCAATCTCGTCATGGTGGCGGCTTATCGCACGTTCCGCGGCGGGCTCAGTCTGCAGTTTTGACCCTTTCTTTGAAGTACCAAATTTGGAATCGCATCTCCAGAATTGCGGAAGTAAACTGTGCGTGGCTGGTTGCCATTCTTTAAGGTATAGATTTACAATAGGTTATGGAGAGATTGAGTTACCGTCTTTTGGAAGATGGCGTGCTTGTTTATTGGATGAAGTAGTGTTGCTCCACTTTCGGTCTCCACGATGAATGACGGTCTTCGAACGCGACTGGCTGCAGCGGTTTTGGCCTTCTTGACCGTTGCGGCGGTCGTTTTTGGCGTCCTGAACTTTCGCCAGCGGTCGCAGTTCGCCATGCCCGACGATGGCGTGACCTGGTTGGACACTGGCTCAAGGGTGGTCCAGGCGTGGCGGGTGGAACCCAACTCCCCGGCTGCTCGAGCCGGAATTCACCCTGGTGATTCGGTTCAGTCCGTCGGCGGCGCCCCCATCGAGCGCGCCACCCAGGTCGACCAGCAACTGTGGCGGGCGGGTGTGTGGTCTAGTGTTGTTTACCACCTGACTCGCAACGGCGTCGCATTTGAGGCGAACGTCGTCACCGCGCCGGTCGAAAGGCCGAGCCTGATCTGGAATTGCTTCGGCATCCTCTCGCTGCTGTATCTTTTTATCGGCCTATTTATCTTTGTGCGCCGCTGGTCGGCACCGCGCGCGATTCACTTTTACCTTTTTTGCCTGGTGTCGTTCATCTTCTACGCGTTCCACTACAGCGGAAAATTGAACTCTTTCGACTGGACGATTTACTGGTCCAACGTTGTCGCGCTTCTGCTGCAGGCCGCGCTGCTCGTGCATTTTGCATTGGTTTTTCCGCAGCGCCGCGTGCGGAATCTCAAGGTTTGGCTCGCGATTGTCTATGCTGTTCCCGCGGCGTTCCTCTTGCTGCACATCAGCGTGGCCATGGGGGCACTGGATCTGATGCCCTCGATCGAGAGCCGTTTCTTTCTGGACCAAATCGAATTCGCCTATATGGGCGCGTACTTTCTTATCGCCGCATTCATTTTTCTCGACAGTTATCGCCGCGCGCCAAGCGGGCTCCTCCGGCAGCAATTGAAATGGGTCACGTTCGGCACGTTCGCCGGCGTCGTGCCGTTCCTGTTCTTTTACATCGTTCCGTTTTTTGCCGGCATCGTGCCGTCGGGCTGGATGACGGCTTCGGTTTTCTCGCTCGTCCTCATACCGCTTTGTTTCGGCTACGCCATCATTCGCTACCGCTTGATGGACGTTGACATCATTTTCAAGCGCGGCCTCGCCTATACGCTCGCCACCGCGGCGGTCGTCGCGGTTTATTTCGCCGTGGTTGCGATGATTGGCTTGCTGTTTCACTCGACCGGCTCGGTTGGCACCGTGGGAACGGTCATCGCCATCGTTGTTGCGGCGTTCCTCTTCCAGCCGGTGCGCGACTGGATGCAGGCCCGCCTGGACCACTTTTTTTACCGCGACCGCCTGAATTACCGTCGCACGTTGATTGAATTCGGCCGTACTCTCACGAATGAAGTCCGCATCGATCCCTTGCTGGGCTCCGTGCTGGACCGCATTTCGCAAACGCTGCTCGTCGACCGGCTCGCGATCTTTCTGGAAGACAGCGCCCGTCCGGGCACGTTCCTGTTTTCGCGTTCTCTTGGCGTCCAGGCTGAATCTCCCTTGGACCTGAGCTTCCTGAATTTGGCCGAGCGGCCGGCGCTCGCGCAAGCGTGTTTGTTCTTTGAATCCGCGCGCGCTTCGAGCGAATCCGAATCGGTCCGCCACACGCTGGAGGCTCTTGGCCTGAACTATTTCATCGCTTGCCGTTTCCGCGATCGCGTCGTCGCCGTTCTCGGCCTGGGCAAGACTGTCGATGGCGATTACCTGAGCAGCGACGACATCGAATTGCTCGACACGATTGGCGGCTACGTCGCGATCGCCATCGAAAACGCGCGTCTTTATAACTCTCTGGAGCAGAAAGCCGTGCAAATCGAGCGGCTGAAGGAATTTCACGAGAACATCATCGAATCGCTCAATATCGGCGTGCTCACCGTGGATCTTGAAGATCGCATCGAATCTTGGAATCCGCAAATGGAGCGCATGCTCGGCATTTCGCGCAATGAGGCGGTTACGCGCACGCTCGGCGAGATACTGCCTGCCGATCTGGTGGCCGAAATGGCTTCCCGGTCGAGCGACGAACACGTCGCCAGCATCTATAAATTCCGTCTGTACAACCGCGATGGACAGCGCTACGTCGTCAATTCATCCTTTGCGCCGCTCATCGGCAAGAACGGCGAACGGCTTGGCCGCCTCATTCTCCTGGACGACATCACGCAGCGTGTCCGCCTGGAAGAGCAGATGGTGCAAAACGAAAAACTGACTTCCCTCGGCCTGCTCGCTGCCGGCGTCGCGCACGAGGTGAATACGCCGCTGGCCGTCATTTCGAACTATACGCAGATGCTGGCGAAGCAGATTCCGTCGGAGGACCCGCGGCAGAAAACGATCGACAAGATCGTCAAGCAGACTTTCCGCGCCAGCGAGATCGTGAATAATTTGCTGAATTTCTCGCGCACGGGCGGCGCGGAATTCATGGAGCTGAATCTCAATTCCGTGCTCGAGGAAACTTTGAGCCTCGTGCAGCATCCATTCAAGACGGCGCGGGTGAACGTGATCCGAAATTTCGGGGAGCCTCTGCCGCCGGTGCTGGGTTCGACGACGCGGCTCCAGCAGGTGTTCCTGAATCTCTTTATGAATGCGCGCGACGCGATGCCCGACGGGGGAATGCTGGAAGTGCGCACGTTTGCCCAAAACGGCTCCGTCGAGGTGGAAGTGACAGACACCGGGATTGGAATTCGCTCCGAGCACCTGCATCGCATCTTCGATCCGTTTTTCACGACAAAGGCTTCCGGCCGCGGAACCGGCCTCGGCCTGTCGGTGAGCTACGGCATCGTCAAAGAGCATGCCGGGAAATTGGAAGTCCGTTCCACGCCGGAAAAGGGAACGTCATTCAAACTCGAATTCCCGGCCGCCAAGAGAGCTGTCCATGCCTAGGGGCTCCATTCTCGTCATCGACGACGAAGTCGAGATTCGCGAGGGTCTTCAAGCTCTTCTTTCGTCGGAAGACTATGCCGTGACCGAGGCGGAGACGGGCGCGGCGGGCCTGGCGCGCCTGGAAGATAGGCCCTTCGATTTGCTTCTCCTCGACGTGAGTCTGCCGGACCGGAACGGCCTCGACCTGCTGCGCGAAATTCACAGCCGCGATCCGCAGCTTTCCATCATTTTGATCACCGCTTTCGGCTCCATCGACATGGCCCGCGCCGCCTTCAAGAATGGCGCGCAGGATTACATCACTAAGCCCTGGTCCAACGATGAACTGCTCGCTCAGGTATCCGTGGCCATTGAGGGCAGCCGCTTGCGCGAGGAAAACGTCCAGCTCAAGCGTGCGCTCAAGGAACGTTACAATTTTCCCAATATCGCGGGGAAAAGCGAAAAGATGCTGGCAGTCTTCGACCTAGTTACACAAGTTGCCCCGTCGCGCTCCACCGTGCTCATCAGCGGGGAGAGCGGCACGGGTAAGGAACTCATTGCCAAGGCGATTCACGCAGCGTCGACGCGCTCTGAAAAGCCGTTCGTTCCCGTCAACACCGGTTCGATTCCCGTCGATCTGCTCGAATCGCAGCTTTTTGGCCATGTGAGGGGAGCCTTCACGAGCGCCGTGGCTTCGAAGAAGGGCCTTTTCGAAGTCGCGGACCAGGGGACAATTTTCTTCGACGAAATCAGCACCATCAGCCCGGAGACGCAGGCCAAGCTGCTGCGAGTGATTCAAGAGCGTGAGTTCATGCGGCTGGGCGCGACGGACACGATCAAAGTGGATGTCCGCATCATTGCGGCATCCAACGAAGACTTGCTATCGCTCGTGCATGCCGGCCGCTTCCGCGAGGATCTCTATCATCGCTTGAACGTCATCAAGATCGCGCTTCCGCCGTTGCGCGACCGAAAAGAAGACATTCCGCTTCTCGTGCACCGTTTCCTCGAGCGTTTCTCGAAGGACAACGAGAAACCGCTGCGTCATTTTTCGCATGGCGCCCTGCGCGTCCTGGTGGACTACGACTGGCCGGGCAACGTGCGCGAACTCGAAAATGTGGTCGAGCGCGCGATCGTTTTGTCCGTGCAGGACACGATGGACGTGGATTTGCTTCCGGAGAACGTTCGCAGCCGTGAGGTTGCGAAGGGGGTACGTCTGCAGCTCGCCGAATTTTTGCCACCCATGCCAGGCGAGTCGGGTTCCCGCCCCAGCACGCGCTCACTCTTCGAAATCATGGAAGAGGTGGAGCGGCGGATCATCCTCGACATGCTTGAACATTCCAATTGGAATCAGACCGAAGCCGCCGAGCGCTTCCAGATTCCTCTTTCGACGCTCAACCAGAAGATCAAGCGTCTGGGCATCGAAACGCGCCGCCGCAATTCCGCCGCCCGTGGCACTGCCGCTTCGGGCCTGCCCTACTCCGACCCGGCCAATTACATTGCTTCGAAGTAAATTCCTGTTTGTGAATTGAAATCGCGCGGGCTACTTCGCCGTCTCGGCCGCCTTCCAGCCGCGCGGCATCAGCGTTGTGGTCAGATCGAGCCCGGATAAATCCACGCCATTCAAGTCCGTCTCGCGCAGGATTGTCGTCGTCACATCGGCGCCTTGCAAGTCCGCGCCGCGGATATTCGCGTAGCGAAAATTCGCCGCTCGCAGGTTCGCGCGGCGCAAAACCGCGCCGCTGAGATCAGCGCGAAACAGTTCCACGCCGCCGAGCTGCGCCTCAGTGAGATCGGCGCCGGCGAGATTCGTCTCGGTCAAATCGCAACGCCGCAAATCGACCCGCTTCATATTCGCCTGGGTGAAATCGGCGCCACCCAGCCTCGCTTCGTGCAGGTCGGCTCCTTCGAGGTCCGCGCCGTGGAGAAGCGCATAGGCCAGATTCGCTCCATGAAGGTCCACGCCCGCCAGTTTTGCGCCCGACAAATCCGCGCGCACGCCGCCCGCTTCGCCTTTGGTGAACTTCACGTGCGATTCCACGATTTCCGAAAGCCGCTTGCCATTATGCCGAATGCTCTTAGGAGATTTCAGATTTGCCTCCTTCTCCGCGTCGAATTTCAGTATAGCCCGTATTTTACTAGAATTCTGTCCGCAGCGGGCTAAGCGCGGAGAGCGTGGCCTTGCGTGCCTGGCGGCTTGAGCCGCTCTTTGCACGCGAGTCATCCTTCGGCCTATTTGTATGGTAAGTTGATTGTAGCAGTAAGCGAGTCCATCGAGGTCCGGCCTTGCACGCTTCGAACACTTCCAATCGGCAGGTGGGTAACGGCGTAATTTCCAAGCTTCGCTCGCGCGTGGCGACAATTCCGAAGGATTGGCCGTTTCTTGCCGTTCTCCTTGCCGCCGGCGGTCTTGTGTGCGGATTCATTGCTCCGCGCGTTTCCTTGGCCAAGCAGGACCAGGAAAAGACCGAAGAGATCGTCGCCAATCTATATGCGGGACGAGTTGTCGTCGGAGTCGCCAAAGATGGAATCGTCGTGGCCACGTTGGAAAATCCTATCGAGCCAGCGACGCGCCCGCCGATGATTGTTTCCCTGGCCAACGAGCGTGTCGCCGTCATACTCGGAGCCGGCGATTGGTGGCTCCCAGACCAGCAACGCGAGCTCGCCCGGTTCGATCAGGAATTGCCGCAGCTTCCCACAGCAGCCGGCGCGGACGCGGCGCCGCACCTGGCAACGGGCGCTGGCGAGGACTCTGGCGAAGCGACTGACATTGAAAGGCTCGCAGACCGCTTGCATTTTCGGCTCGATCAAGTCGCTCGGCACATTCATGGTGATTTGCGCCTCGGAGAGAATGAGCCGATTCTCGAAGTCGTTCTGGCAGATTACGCGCCTGATTATGGCCCGGAGGTCTGGCTCATTTCCTATTCGCTGGAGCAGGACCCTGAACAAGGCGATTTTTGGCAGACGCGCGCGCTTCAGCCTCAATTCACGCAGTTGTGGCCGCCTGAAAAAGGCGCGGCTCGGGGTCTCGTGGAAGTCAGCTATCCGGCGGAGCCCGCGGACGCGACGCTCGCCACTCTGATTGGCGTTGGCGATTCGCGCGTCGGCGCGGCGCTTTCCTCCGCGCCCGGCATGCAGGCTATTTCAGAAACGATCCTCGATGGCAAGATCGAGAAACTGCTGGCGGTCGACGTGGCCGCGTTCCTGCGCACGTCTTTGCGGGGAATCGCTGCTCCTGGCGCACGGATGGTCGAAGCCGAGGTCAACAAGGACCAAGGCGTTGGCTGGTTCATCACTCCGCCGCCGGAGGTTCCGCAGCCTGGCAGCGAATTGGAGCGGCCCGCCGGCGCGCCGAGCCTGTTGCATCCTGGCAAGCCTTCGGGTCCTGGCCGATTCTGAAAGCGATTCGCTGTCGCTGAATCGCTTGAACAAGATCACTTCTTCTCGGCAAGCTCGCGCTTCAATCGCGCATTCTTCTCCGCCACGCCGGCGTCGAGTTCTTTTTTGTAGTCTGCCAGCCGCCGCGAGATATCCGCGTCCGATGTTCCCAAAATCTGCGCGGCATAAATCCCCGCGTTCATGGCGCCGGGTTTTCCTATCGCCATGGTCGCCACGGGTACGCCTCCGGGCATTTGCACGGTCGCGAGGAGCGAATCCATACCGTTGAGTGAAGTTGCTGCCATGGGCACGCCAATCACCGGAAGAGTTGTCAACGCCGCAACCACGCCCGCCAGGTGCGCCGCTCCGCCCGCGCCGACGATGATCGCTTTCAGCCCGCGCTTCGCCGCGGTCTCCGCAAATTCCGCCGCGCGTGCTGGCGAGCGATGCGCCGAGACGACGTCCACCTCGAATCCGATTCCAAATTTCTCCAGCATTCGTCCCGCTTCGGCCATTACCGGATAATCCGAATCCGAGCCCATGATCACGCCCACTAATATTTTCGCTTTCTCTTTTGCCACCACTTCTCCTCCCCGGGAATTCGATTTGTGTTTCGTGCCGTGCCAATTGCTCTGCCGACCGATTCCTGCTCAACTCCTTGCTCGAATTCGTGCTCCGATTCTTCCTCAGCCGCGGGCCACTTCGCCCGCCGCCCGGTTGATTTCGCTTCCAATGTCCCCGCGGAAATGCATTCCCTCAAACGATATTTTTCTCGCTTCGCTATAGGCGCGCAGGCGCGCTTGGGCCAAATTTTCTCCGGCTGCAGCGATGGTGAGCACCCTTCCACCATTGACGCAGTAGCCGTCGCCAACGCGTTTCGTTCCTGCGTGGAAAACGGCCGTTGAGGATGGTTTTTCCTGGCTTGTGAGGCCGCTGATTCCAGCTCCCATTTTCGGCTTTTGCGGATAGCCTTCCGCGGCTAAGACAACGCAGCAGCTCGCCTTCGGCCTCCAGTTCATCTTCGCATCGCTCAGACGTCCCGTCGCGGTTGCAAATAACGCTTCCGCCAAATCAAAATTCATGCGCATTACCAGCGCTTCCGTCTCCGGATCACCCAGCCGGCAATTGAACTCAAGCACTCTAGGGCCAGCCGCCGTCATCATCAAGCCAAAATAGAGGAATCCGCTGTACGGAGTTCCGTCTTTCTTCATTCCTTCAATGGCCGGCCGGACAATGCTCTCCTGAACGACGCGCTCCAATTCCGCGGACAGCAGCTCGTCGCTCGATATCGCGCCCATTCCACCGGTATTGGGCCCGGCGTTCCCGTCGAAGACCCGCTTATAGTCTCTTGAGGGCGCCAGGGGCGCGAATCTTTCGCCGTCGGTCAAAACAATATAAGAAAGTTCCGGGCCTTGCAGGCATTCCTCGATAATTACGTGCTTCCCGGCAGCTCCGAAAGCATCGTTTTCGATCAGGCGCTCGATGAACGACGCTGCTTCGTTCACGGATGAAGTAACCAGGACGCCCTTGCCGGCGCATAGGCCGTCCGCCTTCACAACGACTGGCCAATCGACCTCTCGAAGCGCCGCTTGCGCTTTCGCCACGGAATCAAAGGTGCCGTAGGTCGACGCTGTGGGAATCGCGTGGCGCCGCATGAACTCCTTTGCGAAAATTTTGCTGCCCTCGAGCTGCGCCGCTTCGCGCGATGGACCCAGAAGGGCGAGGCCGCGCCTCGCAAATTCGTCGGCAATCCCCAGTACGAGCGGTTGTTCCGGCCCGACAATCGTCAGGTCCGCCTGCACGCTTTGGGCAATGTCCGCGAGGGCGCTGACGTCGGACACGTTCGCCGCGACGCAATCCGCTTGTTCCGCCATGCCGTCATTCCCCGGAGCGCACCAGATGCGCTCCACCTGAGCGCTCTGCCGTAACTTCCAGGCAAGTGCGTGTTCGCGCCCGCCGCTGCCGATCACAAGAATTTTCATCTTCGGAAACTCGCAAGCCACGATAAAGCGCACCTCGCCGGCGTGTCAACCCTGCGTTTCCGGTCGCTCGCCGTGCGGAAAAACGGCATAATGCCCACCACCCTTATGCACTGGGACTATATTTTCATTCTCGCTGTCCTGGCCGTGGTCGTCCCGTGGCGCAGCACTGCGCGCATCAGGGAGTTGCTTGACCGCCCGGCTCTGGCCTCTTCCGAGCGCATTTTCCTCTATGTTTCGACGATTGCGTTTCAGTGCATCGCGGTCGCAGTGATTCTCTGGCGCTGCACGGCCCACCACATGCCATTGCCGGTCCTTGGCTTTGCGTTGCCGCATCCCCTGCGCGCGGCACTCATCGCTGTGGTGCTTTCGCTTCTTTTGGTCCTTAACCAGATTTACGGTATTCGCCGCCTGGCTGCCCTCCCACGCGAAAAACGCGGCCTTATCATGAGGCTTGCCGAAAGGCTGCTCCCGCGAGATCGCAGGGAAATATCATGCGCCGTGCTCCTTGTGATTACAGTCGCCATCTGCGAAGAGATTATTTACCGCGGGTTTGTTGAAGCGGTCTTTGAGAGCTCGGCAAATGGGTCTGTCGTCGCCGGCGCAGTCATTTCGGCTGCTTTTTTTGGAGTAGCACACCTCTATCAAGGTCGCAAGGGGTTATTAACTACATTTATAGTTGGAATTATCTTCTCCGTTGCACGCGTATGGTCTGCAAGCATCTATCCTTCTATAATTGTTCACTTTGCTGTCGATTTGTCGGCCGGGATCGCCGTGGCGAAATCGTTGACCGTGGAATCATCCGATGAATCAGTAGTTTCCGAGGTCATTGTGCCTGGTCCCGAGCGCCCATGAAGGAATCCGAGATTTGTTCGATCCTGACCCCTTATGGCGTTTCAATCTCAGGTCAAGATGCGTTCAAGATACAGACATATATGGAATTACTGTCGCTTTGGGGCAAGAAGATCGCTCTGACGGCGATACGGCAGGAAGACGACATTCTGCGCTTTCACTTTGGTGAAAGCATATTCGCCTTGACGATTTGTGGAATCGGCCATGGTCGGCTAGCCGACGTCGGTTCTGGCGCTGGTTTTCCGGGACTCCCGATCAAAATTCTCCGTTCAGAACTCAGCGTCACACTCATTGAGCCAAATAAGAAAAAGTGCGCCTTCCTGCACGAAGTCGTTCGAGCCCTCGAGCTCCGCGACGTGGACATTCTGTCGGCGGGATTTGAAGCATCTACCATCGGACCGGGTGAGCTTTCCTATATAACCACTCGGGCTCTAGGACGCCTGCCGAAACTCCTGAATTGGGCACGGGCTGAGCTAGAATCAGATGGTAGAGTCATGCTTTGGCTCGGCGTGGATGATTATGCCAGAATATCTACAATTCCCGACTGGGAATGGAGTGATCCAGTCCTTATACCTGGAACATCGAACCGCATGATCCTCTCCGGGAGGCGAAAAGGGCGCTCCTGAATTGTTCCACGTGGAACAATTCAGTCGAATTTACGGAGAAATGCACTGTTCCACGTGAAACACATTGCATCCCAATTGTCGGTTCTGTTAAATTCACCATCAATCAGCGAGGTAAGCGATTGGGACGCATCATCGCCATAGCAAATCAAAAGGGTGGGGTCGGCAAGACGACCACTGCCGTCAATCTGGGCGCTTCGCTGGCTGCACAAGAGAAACGCACGCTTGTCATCGATTCTGATCCCCAGGCCAACGCCACTGGCGGCCTTGGATTTCCCAAGGACCCATCCCGCAGGACAATCTACCATGCCATCACTCTTGGTGAATCTCCGGAACGCGTCATAATTCCGACCGAAGTATCAGGGCTCGATATAATTCCGTCTGACAAGAACCTTGTTGGCGCCGCCGTCGAGCTGGTCAATTCCGAAGGTAGAGAATTCAAGCTCAAGGCGTTTGCTGAATCAATCAGAGACCGCTACGATTTCATCATCATCGATTGCCCGCCGGCGCTCGACCTTCTGACCATTAATGCGCTCGCCGCGAGCGATTCTGTTCTGGTTCCGATACAATGCGAATATTACGCGATGGAAGGTGTTGCCGAGTTATTAGATACCCTGATGCGGCTTCGTCGGACTATCAATCCGGCGCTGGCAATCGAGGGTATCCTGCTGACGATGTACGACGATCGCACCACGCTTTCGAAGCAGGTTGCCGCTGATTTGAGGAGCTTTTTCGGGGCGCAGATCTTCGAGACGATCATTCCTCGAAATGTCCGTCTGGCAGAAGCGCCAAGTTACGGAAAGCCGATAATATTCTACGACATTCATAGTAAAGGTGCAGAGAGCTATATACAACTAGCGAAGGAGGTTATCTCCAATGACCAGAAACGCTCTGGGGAGAGGGCTCAGCGCGCTCATTCGGGAGCCTGAAGCGGTAGCCGCCGTTCCACCGCCTGCGAAGGTCGGCGCGACGACCACCACACATGCGACGGGAGGCGAAACGGCCGCAGCAGTGGCCCCGGCGCGCGTGCCGGATAATGCCGGCGCCGATTTTATCCTCCAAATCGATATCGACCTGATCGAGCCGAGCCCGTTCCAGCCCCGCACGCGCTTCGCGCAGTCGGCGCTCGACGAGCTCGCCCATTCCATATCGCGCACCGGCATCATCCAGCCTCTCGTTGTCCGCAGAAATGGCGCGCGCTTTCAGCTTCTGGCCGGAGAACGGCGTTGGCGCGCGGCCCAGCTTGCCGGAATGCATCGTGTTCCTGCCGTGGTTCGGGATGTTGCGGACGACAAAGCCATGGAGATTACGCTGGTCGAAAATCTTCAGCGCGAGGATCTCAATCCCATCGAGCAAGCAACTGCTTACGATCGGCTGATTCAGGAATTCCGCCTGACGCAGGAGGAAGCCGCTGTTCGAACTGGAAAAGACCGCGCCACGGTTGCAAACGCGCTGCGGCTTCTGCGCCTAGACGCGCCCGTCCGCGAGTTGGTGGAAGATGGCCGGCTGACCGGAGGGCACGCCCGTGCTCTGCTCGCGATTGAAGATCAAGCGCTTCGCCTGGAAACCGCGAAACGCGCTGCGCGCGGCAATCTGACCGTTCGGGCGATCGAGCGCCTTGCCACGCGGCCGCGAAGGGGCAAGACCGCGCATCCCACTGCGACCGTCGACGCGAACACTCGGGAAGCCATCGACGAGCTTCAACGCATTCTTGGGACGCGCGTCAGCATTCGTGCGCGCACAGCGCAGCGGCCGGGCGAACTTGTTATCGAATACTACAACGACGCCGATTTGGATCGGCTTTACCGGCTTATTGTTGAGCGATAATTGCGGTTGCTTCTCCTTGCAGCAGGAGGCATCCGATGGCTTCGAAGTGGCTAGGCGGGCGGTCCAGCGGCTCCTCTGAATGGGCCGGCTTTATTGACCGCGGCGTGAGCATCGAAGGCAAGATAACGATTGGCGGCATGTTCCGCGTGGACGGCCACGTGAAGGGCAGCATCATTTCGGAACATGGGCTTCTTCTCGGCGAAAACGCGAAGGTCGAGGGCCAGATCGATGCAAACGATGTGACCATCGCGGGCCGTTTCGATGGCAACATTTTCGCGAAACAACGCGTGGAGATCCAGGCCAAGGGCGTCGTGACCGGTGAAATTCATTCTCCCTGTTTGGTTATTCAGCCCGGCGGCGTCCTGGATGGCCAGTGCCACATGCTTTCTGCCGCAGCGGCAGCGGAAGAGCCACATCCGATTGCGATTCCGATTCGTTCTACTTCGCAGGGTTGAGAAATTAGTCGCGCGGCTAAGGTGTTGCCGTCTTGATCTGGCTTAACACCGAGAAAAAATTCGGAGCGTAGGCCCTCGTCCCAATGTAATCCGCGGCCGTCAAGTCCTTGGGCACGATGCACGCAATCCAGAGATTGTCGCGATTATTCCAGGCATTAAACGTCCAGCAGCGCCCGCCTTTGCCCGCAATTTCGAGGTCTTGCTGGCCGCTCAGTAAGTATCCTTTCGCTCTCATCACGAGCGCCTGTTCCTTTCCATAGAGTTCGTACTGAAAGGGATATGTTTTCGTGAAATGAACTGGCTGGAACACGGCAATGGGATCCTGCCGCCAGGAAAGGCGTGACATTCGTTCGACTGTCATGTCTTCGCCATGGCTCCGAGCATACCACTCGAACGGAACATCAACTTTCCAGCCACGAAAAGTAACGGTCTTTCCGTGGGCTACGTGCCATCCCGCCGAAACCACTTCGGGGAGGAATATAGCAATCGCCAGGAACACGATTGCCGCGGCGATTTTCATTTTTTTCGTGTGGATCGAGAGCATCTGCCAATTTTACTTCCTGCAGCGCGCGTTGGAATTTTCTTCGGCTGCGTTTGTGCCCGATTCGTACCGGCGCAGCGTATAATCATGCGATTCGTCGTATGCCGTATGAGGAGAGAAGCTTCCTTGGCAGATCCGGTGCGATTGACGTCGGCGGCCAACGCCGCTGGTTGAGCGGCCAAGCTGAGTCCAGGTCTGTTGGACTCCGTGCTGCGCCGCTTACCACGGCCGAATGATCCGAATCTTCTCGTTGGCTTCGAAACCAACGACGACGCCGGGGTGTATCAACTGAGCGATGAACTGGCGCTCGTCCAGACAGTCGATTTTCTCACGCCGATTGCCGACGATCCGTTTACGTTCGGCCAAATTGCCGCGGCGAATTCGCTCAGCGACGTTTACGCCATGGGCGGACGCCCCGCCACCGCGCTTTCCATCGTCGCGTTTCCCGCCGATGGAGACGCAGCCATACTGGAACAAATCCTGCGCGGCGGCCTCTCGAAAATGGAGGAGGCACGTTGCACAATCGTCGGCGGCCATTCGGTGCGCGACGACGATTTGAAATTCGGCTACGCCGTCACCGGAGTCATCAATCCGAAGAGAATTTGGCGCAACGTCGGCGCGCGGGCCGGCGACGTCTTGATTCTGACGAAACCGATCGGCACTGGCGTGATCGCCACCGCGCTCAAGTCTGGCAAAGCCGCCAGCGGTTCGGTCGAAGCCGCGAATCGTTCAATGGTACGTCTCAATCGCGATGCCGCCGACGCGTTGCATGAAATTGAGCAATCGCCTGGCGGCGAATCCGCGATTCATGCTGTTACCGACATAACCGGCTTCGGCCTTCTCGGCCACGCGCGCGAAATGGCCGCCGGCAGCAACGTTTCTCTGCGGATCGATCACGCGAATGTGCCGGTCTTGGCCGGCGCGCTCGAGGCCGCTCGCGGCGGTTTCCTGGCTGGCGGACTGAAAAACAATCGCGAATTCGTCGAAGGCTGCGTGCGATTCGCCGCGAATGTCGGCGAAGATTTCCGCGCGCTTTTATTTGACCCGCAAACTTCCGGCGGCTTTCTCATTGCGGCCGCGCGCGATCACGCACGTGCAATCTGTGGAGCGCTCGAACGCCACTCCGTCGCAGGCGTTCCCATCGGCGAAATTCTCCCGAAGCAGTCGCCGCTGATCGAAATCGTGTAGAGCGCAGCAATCCGGCAGGATGCGCCGCGCGGCCTCGCTTTCACTTTTCGCTTGGCACTCGATGGCGTGCAAAATACTTCGTGTACACTGTGTGTTGACTCGCTCATGGATCCTGTCACTCACGGCATTGCTGGCGCGCTGATTGGCAAGGCGTTTTTCTCGAAGCGCAATGCGCGCATTTCAATTTTCGCCGCAACGCTCGGCGCCGTCTTCCCTGACGTCGATATTTTCGTAGATGCCGCGTCGCGCGACCCGCTTGCGATTGCGCGATACCATCGCGGCTTCACGCATTCCTTCATCGGGCTGCCGATTTTCGCCGCGGCTCTCGCCTGGCTCACGCGCGCATTGGTCTCCTGGTACGCGAAGCGGACGCATCGCGAGATTGGCTGCCCGTCGTTCAGCATGCTTTTTCTGATCTACGCGGTGGGAATCGCGAGCCACATCATTCTCGACGGCTTCACGTCTTTCGGCACGCGCATGCTCAAGCCATTTTCGAAGGACCGCGTGGCCTGGGACTGGCTTTTCATCATCGATTTTGTCTTCACGGCCCTGATCCTGGTGCCGCAGTTGATTGCGTGGGTCCATCAGGAGCCGAAAAACAGCCGAAGCCGCGGCGCCACCATGTGGGGCTTTCTGACGATCCTCGGGCTCGGCGCATGGGCCCTCGCGCGAGCGGCTAGCTTTCCGTTTTCTCTTTGGATTGTCGCGATTGCTTCGGCAATTTTCGCCGCGCTTTGTTTTCTTCCCGCCTTCGACGGTTGGGGCAGCCGCATCGGACGGGCGAAATGGTGCCGCGCCGGCTTTTGGATCGCCTTCGCTTATATCGTCGCGTGCGGCTTCGCGCATCATGCCGCGATGGCGCGCGTGCGCGCATTTGCAATCGGCCATCATATTGACGCTGAAAAACTCGGGGCGCTTCCGCTGCCGCCATCACTTTTCGACTGGAATGGCTTGGTCTTGACTCGCAATGGCGTCTACGAATCCGATTTCTCGTTGCTGAGGTCGACCAATCCCGATTTTCGTTTTGTACCTGATTCTCCGCCAAACGAATTTATCGTGCACGCTGCAAAGCTCGAACCCGTGCGCACTTATTTGTGGTTTGCGCGTTTCCCGGTGGTCCGCTATTTCGCCGCCGGCGGCGAAAATATGGTGGAGTATGCGGACCCTCGGTTTTTCGAAGGCCCTGAGCACGGGCCGATGGCTTTTACTTTTGGAGTGATTTTCGACGCGCAGGGCAAGCTGCTGCATTACGGCTGGATTTCAGCGCGGGCAACGCTTTCGCGGAGCGCGTCAACGGCAGGTAAGACGCAATGAAGATTCAAATTTTCAGCGACATTCACGGTGATTTGAAGTCGCTGGAAAAGTGTCTGGCTCAACCCGCCGACATATATATTGCAGCGGGCGATCTTGCCACGTTCCGCCGCGGACTTGATCGCTGCGGCCGGCTGCTTCAGGCGTACGGCGAACGCGTTTGGGTGATTCCCGGCAACCATGAAAGCGCCGCCGACATTCAGGAACTATGCGCACGTTTCGGCCTCGTCGATTTTCACCGTAAAGTTCGCGAACTCGGTGCAACGCACTGGGCCGGCCTCGGCTACAGCAATCCCACCCCGTTCAACACTCCCGGTGAATACACGGAAGAGCAAATTGCGGAAGCGCTGGAAATGTTTCGCGGGCTCTCGCCGCTCTATCTCGTCGCGCATGTGCCGCCGCATGGCACCAAGCTCGACGAATTCGCTCCCGGCAAACATGGCGGCAGCACTGCTCTGCGCGCATGGATCGAGCGAGAGCAACCCGAGGTGCTTTTCTGCGGGCACATTCACGAATGCGCCGGCAAGAGCGATCAGCTTAGCCGCACGCGCTGCTTCAATGTCGGCAAAGGCGGCTATCTCCTCGATCTGCCCTGAAGAAGAGAGAATCTGGCCGAAATTTGAACAGACTGGTAGTGCGGTTCTACGCTTTCAGCGGCTTATTCTTGAAGGGGCTTCGGGAGGGAAGGGGGTCGTTCTTATTCAAATACAATTGCTGCGCGATGCCGACTATGCTGCTCGTAAAAATGTAAAGAACCAGGCCGCTCGAATAAAGAAAGAAAAAGAAGCCGAACGCCAGCGGCATGAGAGCCATCATTTTCTGCTGCGCGGGATCGACGGTCGGCTGCGGTGTCATCTTGGTCATGAAATACATCGCCGCGGTCATTAATATCGGCAGGATGTAATAGGGATCGCGCGCGGAAAGATCGTGAATCCATCCAAACCAGGGCGCGTGGCGTAGCTCGATCGAATACTGCAGCATGCGATACAGCGCAAACCAGATCGGCATCTGGATAAGTTGCGGCAGGCATCCGGCAATCGGATTCGCGCCCTCTTCCTTGTAAATTGCAGACATTTCTTCCTGCATTTCGCGGCGCCGTGGATCACGCATGGAATATTTCTTGTATTTTTCCTGCAGCGCTTTGATCCGAGGCATGGCCTTCTGCATTCGCTTGGTCGAATGCCAGCTCTTCACCTTCAGCGGAAAAAGAGCCATGTTGATGACGATGGTGAGGAGCACAATCGCCCAGCCGTAATTCGGCACGTACTTGTAAATCCAATTCAGAATCCACAGCAAGGGCTTGGCGATGAAGCCCGTGTAGCCGTACTGCACCAGCCCGGTCAGAGGCGGATTCAAATGGTCCAGGTCCGCAAACTTCTTCGGCCCAACGTATAGCCGCGTGTTCCACGCTCCGGGCGCCTGCGGCCCGGCGGCCATTTCCACGACTGGCTGCACCGTCGTTTTCCCGTCTTCCGTAACGCTGTAATGTTGCGTCCAGTCCCACAGAGTTATTCCCGGCTGGTTCGACAGAAAGGCCGCGGTGAAGAATGTGTCCTCGATGCCCGTGGCGTCCATGTAGCCCGAAACCTGCACAGGCACTTCGGGGTGGTCCTTGACGCCGAGCTTCTTGTATGTCAGCGCGGTGACCTTTTCGTTCTCGCTGTAAAACACCTCCGTGAGCGCCGCCGCGCTGGGAACCGATTGATCGCCGAATCCGCCGCGCCACGAAACGCCAAACGGTATCGGGCGCTTGTCGTACGAAGCGGAGACGTCCAGCTCGACTTGATAATCCTTGGCAAACTTGAGTTCTTTCACGATGTGGAGATGCCCGTTGCTCCACTCGAAATCGATTTCGGCCGGCGCCTGCAGCGTCGTGCCGTCCGGCAACGCGTTTTCCGTGGCCGTTTTTGACTGTCCGGAACTCGGAGCAGCGGTGCCTTGCGTGACAACGTACAAACCCGAATTCGCCGCTGCGGCCAGTTTCGGATCGTCCAGCCAAATCGACAGCGGCCACGCATTGAGTTGCTTCGCCACCTCGAAATTCACCAGCTCGAGCGGCTTCGGCGGATTTTCGTTGTTGCGATATTTGTCGAGCTTCCAACTGCGCACAACACCGCCGCGATTGGAGAGTTCCACGCGATAGAGCCCGCTCTGGACTACGATCGTCTCTTCGCCCTTCGCTTCGTTCACGGGAATCGTGGCCTGTCCGGCTTCGCCGCCGGAAGTTGCAGGAGCGATTTGCGAACCGGCAGCGATAGCGCTCGGCGCGGGTTGGCCGGGAGCAGGCTGCTGCACGTTCGCGGAAGGATTCGCCTCAGGAGGTTTCTGCGGAACGGGCGGCTTGAAGAATCTCGACCACAACAGCAGGACGGCGGCCATCAAAATGATGGCCAAGCCCATTCGTTGCTCGTCGCTCATGCTCAACGCGCAACTCCGTGCGATTCGCGTTTCAGCGAACGGGCCGTCGCGCTCGCGCGACGCAAGCCATCGTTAATGCTCTTACTCGGCCAGTTCTCCGGCACGGGATCGTATCCGCCCGGCGAAAACGGCCGGCAGCGGAGCAGTCGCTTTATTCCCAGCAATGTGCCGCGGCGCGCGCCAAAGCGTTCGATTGCTTCGTGGGTGTAATGCGAACAGGAGGGTTCAAACTTGCAGCCGCCGCCAAAGAAAGGTCCCAGGAAAATCTGATACGCGCGCACGAAAAAAAGCGCGAGCCTTCCTCCGGCGCGGCTCAGATTCACTCTGCCGCTCGCTTCTCGCGCGGCATGAGCGACAGAAGCTCCGCTTCGATCTTCGTGAACTTCAGCGTCGCCACGGATTTACTTGGATGTATCACAACGTCCCATCCCGCGGCCATCTCTTCGCGATGTAGCCGCAATATTTCCCGGATGCGCCTTCGGATTCGATTGCGCACCACCGCGTTGCCCAGCGCTTTCTTGACGCTCATGCCGAACCTGTTGCGTGTGAATCCATTCGGCCGCACGAAAATCGCGAAAGTTTGGTTCGATCTCCGCCGGCCGCCGCGGTACACCGCTTCGTATTCGGCTCGCCGCACCAGCCGCCATTCGCGCGGCAAATTTTGGCGGACACGCGCAGGCGCTTCGTCGCCATTCTGTGCGCGGGTCTTCGGAGGCTCAGACGCGTGTAAGGCTGTGGCGTCCTTTTTTGCGGCGTCGGGCAAGGACTTTCTGTCCACCTTTGGTCTTCATTCGCGCGCGGAACCCGTGCTTCTTGTGGCGGCGGCGAACATGCGGTTGAAAAGTGCGCTTCGGCAACGATCTTCTCCTTACAAGGCGCTTTCCCGCGCCCGTATCGTCTCATTCGAGGGAGCGCGCGCCTCTGCTCGCTCCAACTGATTCAAGTCAAACAGCTAGTGTATTCGACCCTCTTACAGTGGTCAAGGAATCACGCTTTTTGCGTGGCGACTCAGTTTGACGTGGGGAGTTGGGTTCCGGTAATCCGACTAACCAGGCAAGTGGATTACTTCCGAGTTGCCCGTCATCCGCTAGAATCCGCGGGGCCCTTGACCTCCCCTTGAAATTTCACGAGCGAATGCCGTAGCGAGCCGAAGCACCTCGGGCTCACTGAGGCGTGGGCGAATACCGCGATTACCGGATAGTCTTCTTCCGTGATTACCGGATAGTCTTCTTCCATGCCCCTGCTTAGAAGTTCAGAGGAGGGAAATATGTGTCCAGCATGTATCGCAAGTGCAGCAGTCATGACCGTTGGAGCGGCGTCCACGGGAGGAATTCTGGCCCTGTGCATCGGCAAGATTAGAAAAGTTTTTAGGCCGAGTGGTCGCGGTCTGCTTCAGAAAACAAAGGAGATATAAAATGGCAACAGGCCCGAAGAGAGACATGGAGAACCCAAAAGGACACCTCCCAAAGAACACGCCCCCGATCGTATCGGCGCAGGAGTGGGAAGCTGCACGCCAGCAGCTGCTCGTTAAGGAGAAGGAGTTGACCCGTGCTCGTGATGCGCTGGCCGCAGAGCGCCGCCGGATGCCTTGGATGGCCCTCGAGGGGACGTACGCATTCGAGGGGCCCACGGGCAAGGTGAACCTGCTCGATTTATTCGAGGGCCGCCGGCAGTTGATCGTCTATCGCGCCTTTTTTGAGCCCGGGGTGTTCGGCTGGCCCGACCACGCCTGCCGCGGTTGCTCCCTCGGCGGGGACCAGGTCAGCCACCTGTCCCACCTCAACGTCCGCGACACTACGCTCGCCTGGGCCTCGCGTGCGCCACAGAAGGACATCGAGCGGCTGAAGGCACGAATGGGTTGGAAGATGCCGTGGTACACCATGACAGACAGCTTCGACAAAGACTTCGGCGTGGACGAGTGGCACGGCCATAATGCGTTTATCCGCGACGGAGACAAGGTCTTCCGCACATACTTCATCAACAACCGCGGCGACGAGGCGATGGGGACCACCTGGAGCTACCTCGATATGACGGCGCTCGGTCGTCAGGAGACTTGGGAGGACTCGCCAGAGGGTTATCCCCAGGCCCCGCCATACAAGTGGTGGAACTGGCACGACAACTACGACGCTGCGGCCTCGCCTGACCCGAAGTGGGTCGATATAATCACCGATCCTCAAGGAGCCGCCTTGCGAAGGCGCGACGCAGAGGCGAAAGCATGACAGACATTAGCAAGAAGAGAACAACGTAATACAAGTCGCGGTATCGAGGCGATGGATAACAACTATCGGTTACTCGGCTGACCGCCTAAGGGCGGGAGCAGATGTGTACGCTGGCACGATCAGTATTGAAGCACACGGCTGACAAGCTAGTGCACCATGGGCAGTGCGGATGGCGCGCTGCGCGAGCAGCCATGTGTCTTTGCTAACGAATGGACGGCCACTCGTGACTTATGGCCAGAGTCCCGGTAAACGCGGTAAGCGGAAATTGAGTCACCACCCGCTTTTTGTGAACGAAAGTTGAAACGAGAGGGAATCTACTGCAGGCGCTGCGTCTTGGCGTCGAAGCCGATGAGGGAATCGAAGATCGCCAGGACGTGGCGGCGATACTCAAGCATGCGCTGAAAGACAACGCGCTGTTCGGGTTGGCGCGTGGCCTCGCGGTCCCACTTCACCAGCACAGCGGCGGGAACCTCAATGTCGCGGCGAAGCTCTTCGGCGGAATGGCCGCGCAGGAAGAGGCCATAAAAAAAGGCCGCCTCCCGCTGGGGGAACTCGAGCTCCCGTAGCGGGTCGTCCAGCGCCGCTTGAAACGTTGCCGGATTGGGTTGTGTCGCCATAGTGCGAAAAGGCAGTTTACCGATTTCGGTCGCGACGTCAAGAGTACGTGTACCTTTATTGAGCGAAAGAAGAAAGACGCCTAGTAGCGGGTGCGGCTGGCGCGCAGAAACATCTGCAGAGCGGTCACGTTGGCCTGGTCGCTGCCCACCCGAAGCGCGTCCACCGGCAAACCCAGCACTTCGGCCTGTTCCAGGCTCAGTCCCGCATCGTCAAGTTCCGCAAGGCTATAGCCCTCGGCGGGGACCAGCCGGTTGCGCGCCGAGCGATCCACCGGCCGCGGCGGATGCACCGCCGTGCCGCGCTTGCGGATGCGGTTGAAGAAATCGTCCCAATCCCGGCGGATCCACATCGGACCCTCCCCCTTACAACATCCTTCGCAGTCCTTAGATGCGCCTTTTCCGCGGAGGGTCGCAAGGCACGTAACCCGCAGAGGGCACATTTCAGTGCCGGGGATTGTAACCCTCCGAGTCAAGAAAAGTCTCGTTCCGTGGACGTGTGTATCGATACGGTTAGGAACAAGTGCGACACACGGAACAGGCGGCCATTTGGAGGAGCGGGCGGCACGAGGATGTAACGCAGTGGTTCTTTGACTGCTATACTGACGCAAAGGCAGTGCGCAAGGAAATTTGGACTATGACACAACCGGCTGTCGTCATTCATTACCATGAGCTGTGGCTGAAGGGCCGCAACCGGCGCTTCTTTCTCTCGCAGCTTGTGCGGGCTGTGCGCGCCAGTCTTGAAGGCATCCCCGTCGACAAGATCGAGCGGCCCAATGATCGCCTCGTCGTGCGGCTCGCGGAAGGCGCGTCGCTCGAGGATGTTTTAACGCGCGTGGCGCGAATTTCCGGCGTGGCTTACTACGCTGTGGCGCGGCCAGTTGAACCGGACCTCGAAGCCTTGTGCCGCGCGGCCTGGGACGAAATCGAGCCGCTGTCGTTTTCCACTTTCGCCATACGCGCGCGGCGTAGCGATAAATCCTTTCCACATCGCAGCTCGGAAATTGAAAAAGTCGTGGGGCGTTATGTGCTCGATCATCTCGAAGCAAGCGGCCGCAGCGTGCGCGTGAAATTAAACGATCCGGACGTTACCTGCCGCATCGAGATCACTTCCGGCCCTGCGCTGGTCTACGCGCGGAAAATTCCAGGCCCCGGCGGAATGCCTGCCAACACCGCCGGAAAAATGATGTGTCTGCTTTCCGGCGGATTCGATTCCGCCGTGGCGGCGTATCAGATGATGAAGCGCGGCGCGCATCTTTCGTTTACGCACTTCTACGGAACTGGCGCGAGGCCCGGCGAGTCTTCGGTGCATGTGGCGCGCGGGCTTGTCGAACAACTCGTGCCGTGGCAATTCACGGCGAAGCTCTATCGCGTGCCGTTCGAGGCTATTCAGCGCGAAATTGTGCGTTACGCGCCGGAGAGTTGCCGCGTGCTGCTTTATCGTCGGATGATGCTGCGAATCGCGGAGGTGCTGGCGCGGCGCGATCGCGCGCTGGCATTGGTCACGGGCGACAGCCTGGCGCAGGTCGCGTCGCAGACGCTGCGGAATATGGTCGCTGTGGAGGCGGCGGCGAAGATGCCTGTTTTCCGTCCGCTGGTGGGAACGGATAAGATGGAAATCATCGAGATCGCGCGAAAAATTGGAACTTACGATATTTCCTCCGAGCCATTTCACGACTGTTGTCCCGTATTCCTGCCGCGCAGCCCGGCGCTGCACGCGAGCGTAGCCGAGCTCGATGCCGCGGAGGCGAAACTCGATGTGCCGCAGCTTGTGCAGCAGGGCGTGAATTCCGCGATGCTGGAGCATTATCGCTACGCCGCCGGACGCGTCGAACGAACCGAAGCCCCGCCGCGTTTGCCGAAGATCAAGCGAGACGCGGCAATCGCATAGTCCACGCGCCGCGTTCCCAATTGCATTCTCTTGATCTGTTTTAGCTGCGGTAGCTGGCGTTGATGCGGACGTAATCGCCGGTGAAGTCGCACGTCCACACGCGCGCCCGGCCGGAGCCTGCGTGCAAATCGACGACGATTGGAACGTGCTTTGCGAGCAGTTTGCGGTGCGCGGCGCGTTCACCGAACGGACGCGCACCGCCGTTGCGGCACATCAAAATTCCCGCCATGTGAATTTCCACGCGCCCGGGGTCGAAACGCACACCAGCGCGGCCGGCGGCAGCCAAGATTCGCCCCCAGTTGGGATCGCCGCCCGCGAGCGCCGTCTTGACGAGAGGTGAATTGGCGATGGTTCGCGCGATTTGATCGGCGGCGCGGTCGGATTGCGCGCCGCGGACTTCAATTTCGACCACGCGGTGGGCGCCCTCGCCGTCAGCCACAGTTTGCAGCGCCAGAGAACGGCAAACGGCTTCCAACGCCGCGCGAAATTTCTTGTAATCGGCAGTGCCCGCACGAATTGCGGGTGCGCCGGAAGCGCCATTGGCGAGCAGCGCGAGAGTGTCGTTTGTCGAGGTGTCGCCATCGACGGTGATAGAGTTGAAAGTTCCCGCCACAGCTTCGCGCAATGCGCGCGAAAGAACAGCGGGCGCGGCCGCCGCGTCGGTCACGACAAACGCCAGCATCGTAGCCATATTGGGATGGATCATTCCTGCGCCCTTCGTGCAGCCGAGCACGCGAACTTCCTTGCCACCGATGCGGCAATTTGCCGCGGCCCACTTTGGCCGCGTGTCGGTGGTCATGATTGCGCGCGTGAGCTGCGCATAGGAATCGGGACGCTCGGATCGGCTTGCGTTCAACTCAGGAATCGCGCGAAGAATGCGCTCCACGCGGAGCGGCAATCCAATCACGCCCGTCGAGCAAACGAGAATTTGCTCCGGCCTGCACATGATTGCTTTTGCAAGCTCTTTGGCCGTGCGCGATGAGGCATCAAGCCCTGCCGCCCCTGTAGCGCAATTGGCATTTCCAGAGTTCACGATGATTGCCCGCATCTTGCCCGCGGATTTGCGCAAGTGCGCCTGCGAGACGAACACGGGCGCGGCCTTGACGAGGTTGGTCGTGAACACGCACGCAGCCGCCGCGGGCGTTTCGCTCACAATCAAACCCAAATCGAGGCCGGATTTTTTCAGGCCGCATGCGGCAGCGGAAAAAGTAAAGCCGCGAGGCAGGACGGATGCAGGGATGCGCGGTTTCATGCGACGGGAGCGGGTGACGCCACATTGTCGAGAATCGGCAAAGCGGCGCGCTCGGGCAGAACGTTCGCGACTACTGCGATCAAGCGGCAGCGGCGCGCCTTCGGACAAACGGAGCAGTCGCGCGCGATTTTTTCAGGCAGAGCCCGGCGCGAAGAAGCCGCGAATCCCTGGCGCTCGAAGAATTCCGGCGCGCGGGTCACGGCGAAGACGCGGGCAATTTTTCGCCGCCGCGCGTCCAAAAGAGCGAACTGCACAAGCCGTGCACCCAGGCCGCGCCCGCGAATTTCCGGGTTCACGGCGAGCGAGCGGATCTCCGCCAGATCGGGCCCGTAGTTCTCCAGAGACGCACACCCAACGATTTGCGCCTTCTCCTCCAGAACTAAAAATGTCGAAATATGCTCGCGAACGTTTTCTTCCGTGCGCGGAAGCAGGATCCCTTGCGCGGCGTAGTGCGCGATGAGCGCGTGAATCGCCACCGCGTCGGCTGGACGCGCGCGCCGCGACCTCATAACAGTTTCTCCTGTGCGGCGAGGCGAATCTTTGCATCGTCGAGAGCAGCGCGAACGGTGTTTGGCGCCGTGCCTCCCGCGGCGCTACGCCGCGCGAGCGAGCCTTCGACCGTGAGCGCTTGAGCAAAATCCGCGCCAAACGCCGGCGAATATTTTGTCAGCTTCTCGATTGGCCAATGCGCGAAACCCTGCGCATCGCCTTCCGCGTCGTGCACGAGCTTCCCGATGATTTCGTGAGCCTGCCGAAATGGGATGCCTTTCGCGACGAGATAATCCGCTGCTTCCGTGGCAATCAGCGCTGGATCCTGAACGGCGGCGCGCAGCTTCATCGCATTGAATTTCGTCGCAGCGACGGCGCCTGCCGCGATGCGCGTCATCGCGAGCGCCTGGTCGTACGCGTCGAAAAGCGGCTCTTTGTCTTCCTGCAAGTCGCGCTGATAGCTTGTCGGCAGGCCTTTCATCGTGACCAGCAAGCCGATGAGCGCGGCGGTGACGCGGCCGGATTTGCCTCGAATCAGTTCCCACGCGTCGGGATTTTTCTTTTGGGGCATCAGGCTGCTACCGGTGGAATATTCGTCGGGCAAAATCACGAAGCCGAAGCCGGGCGAGGCGAAAAGAATCATGTCTTCCGCGAGGCGCGAAAGATGGCTGGCCAAAACCGAGAGCGCGTAAAGGTAGTCGAGCGGAAAATCGCGGCGGCTGACGGAATCGAGGCTGTTGCGCGTGACGCGTGCGAATTCCAGTTCATCCGCAAGAGCGCGTCGATCCACCGGGAACGCGCAGCCGGCCAGCGCGCCCGAGCCGAGCGGGCATGCGTCGGACGTGTTGGCCGCGAACGCCAAGCGGTCGAGATCGTGAAAAAATGCCTCCGCGTGCGCGAGCAGGAAATGCGAAAGCAGAATCGGCTGCGCCAGTTGCATGTGCGTCATGCCGGGCATGGGAACGCCAAGATTGGCTTCCGCTTGAGCAAGGAACGCCCCGATGAGCGCCGCGACAGCGCCGCGCATCTCCTCAGCGGCCGACTTCACGAACATGCGAAACTCCGTCACGATCATTTCGTTGCGGCTGCGTCCTGTGTGGAGCTTCTGGCCTAGCGGCCCGAGCATCTCCGTGAGCGTGGACTCGACGAAATGATGCACGTCCTCTGCTTTCGATGCGTCGAGCCATTTCGGTTCCGTAATGGAGCGCTTCTCGATCTGATCGAGCGCCGCGATAATCTGCTTCGTTTCATCCGTGCTCAAAATTTTGATTTTTTCGAGGCCGCGCGCCCATGCGCGGTCGAGCCGCAGCTCAAAAGGAAGCAGCCGGCGATCGAATCCGAACGAACCTTCGAATTCGTAGAAGGCTTCGTCCGGCGCGCGATCGAACCGCCCGCCCCACATTTTCTTCTGTGCCGCTTCGCTCAACGCGCCTCGCTCTCCATCGGAACCGTGATGGGCAACGCGAACAGATTGATGAATCCTTCGGCGTCTTTCGGGTTGTAGCCGGTCATCGTGAAGCTCGCCAGATTCGTGCGATAGAGCGAATAGGGCGATTTCCGCGACGTAATGTCCACGTTGCCTTTGAACAGGCTCAGTCCCACGGAACCTGTGACGCGGCGCTGGGACGAAGTGAAAAACGCGTCGAGCGACTCGCGCAGCGGAGTGAACCACATCCCGTAATAGACCATCTCGGCGTAACGCAGCGCGAGTTGTTGCTGGTAATGCAGCGTCTCACGATCGAGGCAAAGCGATTCGAGCTCGCGATGCGCGGTGACGAGCAAAGTGCCGGCCGGCGTTTCGTACGCGCCGCGGGACTTCATCCCCACCAGGCGATTCTCGACGATATCCATTCGTCCGACGCCATTTTTCGCCGCGATGTCATTTAATTCTTCCAGCAAAGCGAGCGGGCCGAGTTTCTTGCCCTTCACGGAAACCGGAACGCCGCCTTCGAAGCCAATCTCCACTTCCGTCGGCGTGTTCGGTGCGGCCGCGGGAGAAACCACCCATTGCCACATGGCTTCCTCGGGCGCATTCGCGGGATCTTCCAGCCGGCCGCCCTCGTGGCTCAAATGCCAGATGTTGCGGTCGCGACTGTAAATGTTTTTCGTGGTCTGCTCGATTGGGATGTTGTGATCTCGCGCATAGGCGATGGCTTCCTCGCGCGAAGTGATTTTCCATTCGCGCCACGGCGCAATGATTTTCATTTCGGGCGCTATGGCTTTCACCGCGAGTTCGAAGCGCACCTGATCGTTGCCTTTGCCCGTGCAGCCGTGGGCCACTGCATCCGCGCCGACCTTGCGGGCGAGTTCAGCCTGCCGGCGTCCGAGAATCGGGCGCGCGAATGATGTGCCGAGCAGATATTTGTGTTCGTATACCGCGCCGGCGCGCAGCGTCGGCCAAATGTATTTCGTGATGAATTCTTCGCGGAGGTCTTCGACGTACGCTTCGCTCGCGCCGGTGGCCAGCGCTTTACGGCGCGCCGCCTCCAGGTCTTCCTTCTGTCCGAGATCGCCGATCATGGCGATCACTTCGCAATGATAATTCTCCTTCAGCCACGGAATGATGATGGAGGTATCGAGTCCTCCGGAATATGCCAGGACGACTTTCTTCGCCAACGTTTTCTCCTTACCCGATCAGGGTGAGCAGGATTGCCTTCTGAACGTGCAAACGATTTTCGGATTGATCAAACACGATCGACTGCGACGAATCGATCACGCCAGTCGTGACTTCCGAGCCGCGATGCGCCGGAAGGCAGTGCATAAAAACGGCATTCGGATCGGCCTGCGCGATCAGAGATTCGTTCACTTGATACGGCGCGAAAATCTTTTCGCGCTCGGCCGCTTCGTTTTCCTGGCCCATGCTGGCCCAGACGTCCGTATAGATCGCTTGAGCGCCGGCGACCGCTTCCTCCGGCGAACGAAGAATTTCGATTTTTCCGCGTGTTTCGCGCGCCGCGCGCCGCGCCTCGGCGGCAATCGCGGCATCGGGCTCGTAGCCACCCGGCGTGGCGACGCGCACATGCGCGCCCAACCGCGCGCCAATCATCATGAGCGAATGGCAAACATTATTTCCGTCGCCCACATAAGCGAACTTCAGGCCACGGACGTTTCCAAAGCGTTCCTCGAGCGTAAAAAAATCCGCGAGCGCCTGGCAGGGATGAAATCGATCGGAAAGCGCGTTAATGACGGGAATCGAGGCGTTCTGCGCCAGCTCGTCCAGAACGCCTTGCTCGAAAACGCGCGCGACGATTCCTTGCACCCAGCGGTCGAGATTTTTTGCCACGTCGGAAACCGATTCGCGTTCGCCGAGCCGCGATTGCGTGTGATCCAGAAACACCGCGCCGCCACCCATACTGGCGATGCCGACTTCAAACGTCACGCGAGTGCGCAGCGAAGGCTTCTCAAAGATCATGGCGAGGAAGCGCCCCGCGAGCGCGCTGCGATAACGCTCGGGGCGCGCCTTAATGTCGGTGGCGAGGTGGTAGAGTTCGCGAATCTGAGCCGGCGCCCATTCGGAGCCGGTTAGGAGATCGCGTGTAAACGGTGCAACGCTTGGAGTAGCGGCGACGGCCATAATTACCTCGCTGCGGCGGTGGCTTTGGCGCCCACCGCTTCTTCAAATTTGAAATTCCGTTGCGTTTGCGCGGACTCCGCGGGTTTCCACTCCTTGCGGGGCGCTTTCGCGAGCGCAACCTCAAGTTTTTTCAGGAATTCCTTCACATCCTGCGTGCGAATATTGAACGGCGGGACAAAGCGCAGAATGTGCTCGTGCGTGCAATTGATGATCAGCCCGCGGCGCAACGCCTCTTCCGAAATCGGCGCTCCTTCGACCGTTAAATCCAAGCCGAGGATGAGGCCCTCGCCGCGAATTTCGCGGATGAAATCGAAGCGCGATTGGAGTTTCTTAAGGCCAGCCTGCAATTCGGTGCTGCGCGCTTTCACGTTTTCGAGCAGCTTTTCGCCCTCGACGACACGCAGAAATTCCAGCGCGACAGCACAGATGAGCGGCCCGCCGCCAAACGTCGTGCCATGAATTCCGGGCGTCAGCGCGGCGGCAAATTTTTCGCTGGCGATGAACGCGCCCAGCGGCAGCCCGCCGGCAAGCGGCTTGGCCACGGCGACGACGTCAGGCTTGCTAGTGAATCGCTGGTACGCGAACTTTTGTCCTGTGCGGCCGAGCCCGCATTGAATTTCATCGGCGATGAACACCGCGCCGTGCTGCGTGGCCAGTTGGCGCGCCCGCTGCCAAAAACCCTCGCTGACAGAATAGATTCCGCCCTCGCCTTGAATCGTTTCGAGCACGATTGCGCAAACCGTATCGTCGAATTTGCGTTCCAGGTCGGCGATGTCGTTGAACTGCACAAATTCCGCGCCTGGCACGAGCGGCTCGAACGGCTCGCGATATTTCTTCGGATAGGTGATGGAAACGGCGCCGAAGGTTCGCCCGTGGAAAGAATTTTCCAGCGCAAGGAATCGCGTCTTGGGCCGCGCGCCCGGCGTTGCATTCTGTTTGGCGAACGCGCGAGCCAGCTTCAGCGCTCCCTCGATGGCCTCCGTGCCACTGTTCGTGAAAAAAACGCGGTCGAGTCCGGACCATTCCGCAAGTTTGCTCGCCAAAGGCCCCTGAAACGGATTGTGAAATAAATTCGAAAGGTGGATGGCGCGGCCCGCCTCGCGACGAATTACTCGCACCAGAGCAGGATGCGAATAGCCGAGCGCGTTCACGGCGATGCCGCCCAGAAAATCGAGATAGACCTTGCCGCGAGAATCGTACAGATGGCAGCCTTTCCCATGCGTGAACACAACCGGCGGGCGGCGATATGTGCCCACAAGATGCTGATCGGCATCGCGGAGAGCCCGTGCAGCGCTGAATTTCGGCGTTTTTGAAGACGTTTTGGGTGTCTTGCGCGCCATCGTCGTCATTCCTACCGAGCCGCGCGAGCCGCGAGTTTGTTTTCAGCAAAGGAAGGCATCGCCAGAACGCGCGTGCCGGGGCCTTTTGCGCCCTTTGTGGCGGACAGGAGTGCGCGCTGGCGCGTGCCCCCGACAATGCGGACCTGGCTCACTCCGCCGGCAAGCGCTCTTTTGGCGGCTTCGAGCTTCAGGACCATGCCGCCGGAGACCTTGTGATGTCGGATCAGGTCTTCGACATCGCCGACCGTGACTTTATCCAGAACTTTTTCGCCGTCGAGCACTCCCGCGACGTCCGTGAGATAAATCAAACGGTCAGCCTGGCAGTATTCCGCGGCGGCCGCAGCCATGTGATCGGCGTTGATGTTGTAGAGTTCTCCGTCGGAACCCAGCCCGAGGCAGCACGCGACCGGAACAATCCCCGCACGCCAGAGCGAGCTGAGAAAATCGAGATTTACGCCGGTCAAATAGCCGACGTAGCCGAGCCCGCCCGCGTCGCCTTCGTAGATCATCGGCTCGGCGAGAAAGCAGGCGGCGTCGGAGGCACAAATGCCCACCGCCGTCTGCCCCGCGAGCGATATCGCTCCCGCGAGCCGTTTGTTGAGCAGGCCCGCGAAGACCATCACCGCGGCATCGCGCGTTTCGCGGTCCGTCACGCGCAGGCCGCCGACGAAACGGCTGGAGATTCCCATGCGCGCCAGTGTCGCCGTAAAAATTTTGCCGCCGCCGTGTATCACCAGCAGTTCATGTCCGGCCTTGGCGAGGTCGGCAATCTGCCGCGCCAGCAACTTCACCGCCGCTTCATCGTCGAGCAGCGCCCCAGCGATCTTGATTACAATTCTCATATCAACCCCAGCGATTCAGAGTGGCCATGCATCAGATTGAAATTTTGTACGGCTTGTCCCGCCGCGCCCTTGCCGAGATTATCGAGGCACGAAACGACGACGAGCCGCTCGCCCGATTCGTCGAGCGCAAAGCCGATGTCGCAGAAATTCGTGCGCGTCACATGCTGCAATTCCGGCAGTTTACCCGCAGGCCAAACGCGAACCATCGGTCGGTTCGCGTAGAATTTGCGAAAGAGCGCCTCAACTTCATCCGCGCGCCGCGGTTCATTCAGCCAAACGTAAAGCGTCGAGAGAATCCCGCGCTCGAGCGGAAGCAGATGCGTCGTGAAAATCAGCCGCTCGGCTGGAACGCCGGAATGCTCGGTCACTTCCGGCGTATGACGGTGAGTGAAGACGCCATACGCGCGGAAATTTTCATTTACTTCCACGAAATGCGTGTCGCGCTTCGGCTCTTTGCCCGCGCCGCTTGCGCCGGACTTGCAGTCGCAAACGACGCCGCGGCCGGTGTCGATCCAGCCTGCTTCCGAGAGCGGCCGCAGACCCAAAATCACCGATGTGGGATAGCAGCCCGGATTCGCGACCAATTTCGCGCCGGGCAGCTCACTCGCGTAAAGCTCCGGCAAGCCGTAAACAGCCTGGCTCAATGCCGCAGCATCCGGCGCGGGCAGCTTGTACCACTGCGAGAATGTTTGCGGCTCGCGAAAGCGAAACGCGCCGCTCAGGTCCACCACGCGCACGCCGGCGGTCACGAGTTCCGGTACAAGATCAAGTGAAGCTTCATGCGGAGTCGCCAGGAACGCCGTTCCCGCGCCGCTCTTCACGATGGCGTCAACCGACAGCGGCCGGCACGGCGCCTCGCCCCATCCACGCAGTTGCGGGAAAATCTCCGTCAGGCAGCGCACTGTGGCGCCATCGCCGCGAAGGTAGAATGTCGGCTTTTCGATTTTCGGATGCCGCAGAAGGAGGCGAGCCAGCTCGAATCCAGCGTAGCCCGTTGCCCCGACCACTGCGACCCGCGCGGGGTCGTTCATCGGAGCAATTCCTCCATGCGTCTTTGGATCGCGGCGCGAGCGGCTCGCGAAGGCGTGATAATCAGAACTGTGTCGTCGCCCGCGAGCGTCCCGGCCACTTCTTTCCAGTGTTCGCCGTCGACCGCGGCCGCGAGAGGCTGCGCTCCGCCGGGGGGCGTTTTCAGCACCAGCATGTTCTGCGCCGGCCGCACGTCGACGAGAAAATCGCGAAGCGCCCGCGCCAATTGCGGCACAGGCGCCGATTCTTCCGTGCCAGCGCTCAGCGGACGATACCCTTCGGTCGTCTTGACGAGCTTCAATTCGCGCAAATCACGCGAAAGCGTTGCCTGCGTGACTCGCATGCCCATCTGGTTCAACTTGCGGCGCAGATCGTCCTGATTGGCCACCGGCTCCGCGTCGACGAGCTTCAGGATCTGTCCCTGGCGGAATCGCTTGTGAGTGCCCATTGACATTCTGCTCGCTGTTTGAATATGCATCCTACTGTATATTTATAAGGGTAGGGAAAAGGCGTGTCAACAGAGAAATGCGGAAATCTCGTTCGCGATGTCGCCGAAGAGAACTGCTGATTAAACGCGCGGGCCTACGTTTGGCGGAACGAACGCGAACGCCACGGGAAGTTTGGACGGAATCGGGCGGCCATCCAATTTCGCGGGACGAAACTTCCATTTTTTGACGGCCGTCAAAGCCGTTTCCGTGAGCGAAGGAATCCCACGAATGACTTTCACGGACTCGACGTTTCCGTTGGCGTCCAGGCTCACCTCGAGCACCACCGTGCCCCAGGAAACGCTGGTGATGGGGTACACAACATCGGCAGCAGAGATGATCTGCGGCGGCTCGAATTGGGGCGCCTTCTGCGCGTATGTATTCGAAGCCGCTGGGATAAATGCAATCAGGAGCACTGCTGTAATAATCAAAATCACGTGGCGCATAACGCCTCCTTTGTTTCTATTTGCTTAGATGGGCCCATGTCCTTCGAGGGTACATTACGCAAGGCGGCTTTCGTGAAACTTGACAGTCCGCCATCCGATGAGTTTTGCTTGCTGCTGGCCCAAGCGTTGAGCCTCGGAAAGGAAAGCGATGCCCCAGCAAATCGTTCAGCGCCGTTCCCGCGGCTTCATTTGCGTGAATGCGCACCCGGAAGGATGCCGCCGCAACGTTGAACGTCAGGTGGAGGCGATTGGCCCCCATGGAAAGCCTGCTCGCCGCGGACCTCAAAATGTCCTCGTGCTGGGAGCATCGACGGGTTACGGACTGGCCTCGCGCATCGCTGCTGCCTGGGGCTTCGGCGCGAAGACAGTCGGCGTTTGCCTTGAGCGCGCTCCGGAGGCAAACAAAACGGCGACGGCAGGTTTTTATAATACGGCCGCATTCCATGAACTGGCGCGGCGGGACGGACTTTTCGCCGCGAGCGTGAACGCGGACGCATTTTCGGACGAGGCCAAGCGCGCGGTCGTGGAAATCATCCGCAGAGACGTCGGAAAACTCGATCTGATCATTTATAGTCTTGCGGCGCCGAAACGAATTCGTCCCCAGACCGGCGTGACTCACAGTTCCGTGCTGAAACCCATTGGCCAGGCTTATACGAACAAGACCGTCGAGTTGGATTCCGAGAAAGTCAGCGAGGTGACCATTCCGTCCGGCACGGAACAGGAGATTGCCGACACCGTCGCCGTGATGGGCGGCGAGGACTGGAAAATGTGGATCGATATGCTCGCGGAGCAAGATCTGCTTGCCGAGCGCGCACGCACGCTTGCTTATTCCTACATCGGGCCCGAAATGACCTGGCCGATTTATCGCGACGGGACAATCGGGCGCGCGAAGAAAGACCTCGAACGCGTGGCGCGGGAGCTCGATGCGCAAATGCGCGACCAACTCGGCGGTGAGGCGCGCATTGCCGTCAACAAGGCGATTGTCACGCAAGCCTCGGCGGCGATTCCGGTCGTCCCGCTCTACATGAGCGTCCTGTTTCGCGTGATGAAGCAGAAGAGCCTGGACGAAGGCGCGTCCGAACAGATGCGCCGGCTTTTCTTTGATTTCCTGGCGGAAGATTCGACCCCGAAATACGACGACGAAGGCCGCATCCGTCTCGACGACCGCGAGATGCGGCCCGATGTGCAAGCCGAAGTCACTTCGCTATGGCCGAGGGTGACCACGGAAAATTTGCGTGATTTGAGCGATTTCGCCGGATTTCAGCGGAACTTTCGCGCGCTCTTTGGTTTCGAAGTTGACGGAGTGGATTACTCGGCGCCCGTGGAAACCTTGCGGTCGTGGTAGCGGTGCCAGCTCAATGAGAAGCTGCCGTCGGCATGGACGTAACTCAAAAATGAAAAACGAGACCGGTGGAGATCCGGCCATCGGTGGACGTTGATTTTAGATTTCCTGTGGGAATATCCGCTTGAATTAGCCGGATGGAGAGAAAGCTGTTCACGCGCAGGTCGGCCCCGCCGCCGATCGCCACGCTAAAATGATTTCCAATTTCGCCCGGAATGCTAAGCCGCAAGTCGCCAACCATTACGTGCACAAAGGGAGAGACGCGTTTCTGCAGCCGCAGTTCCGGTCCCACATAATAGCCATGAATGTTCATGCTTTCATCGCCGAAGATCGTGCCGTAATGCGTGCTCAAATCCCCTTTGATGCCGAAGTAATCGCTGATTTTGTAAGTTATCGAGCCTTCCCAGCCGTTCATGGAAATGTCCGAAGGAGTCCCTTCGACGCGCAGGAAAGAGTAGCCGGTGAACACATCGAACTTCTGAGCATGCGCCGCAAGTGGCGCGAGTAAGAATATTCCAATGAAAAACGCGATCTTGCGCATGTTACTTGCCTCCGTTGCGGGAGCGCGAGAGCTATGGCCGAGCAGGGATGGCCGTTCCACTCCGTGCGGATGTCCGCGGCTGATTTCGCCTGCGGTTCTCACCCCAATAACCAGACTAACGCAAAATATTACTCTCGACGCGCGGGCTCACTCGGTATGTGCGCAGACGTGCAACTGTCCAGAGTGGAGCCCCCGCAAAAATGGCCATGCGGCCCGTCAACGCAGACTCTTAGATATTATGAAAAAAGAACCGCCCCGCCGACTGTTCCGGTAAGATCGTCCCAAGATGCGAAACCGTAACAGGAAGAATCTCGCCGGGAAGATTTTACTGCTCGAAAACGTCCATCCAGACGCGGCGGCGAGATTCCGCGAAGCAGGCTATGACGTCGAAGCGCGAGCTCAAAGCCACGATGAGGATGCTCTGAATGAGAAACTGCCCGGCGTCTCCATCCTCGGAATTCGATCGAAAACAAAACTCACGCAGCGCCTGTTGGCCGAGGCTCGGGAGCTGGCCGCCGTCGGCGCTTTTTGCATCGGCACGGACCAGATCGACCTCGCCGCTTGCACGCAGAGGGGAGTCGCTGTCTTCAACGCGCCCTATAGCAGCACGCGCAGCGTCGTTGAGATTGTCTTGGGCGAGATCATCCTGCTGGCGCGTGGCGTATTCGCGAAGAGCCAGAGGCTCCATCGCGGCGTGTGGGACAAATCCGCCACAGGCAGCAATGAAATTCGCGGCAAAAAACTGGGCATCATTGGTTACGGCAAGATCGGTTCGCAGCTCTCGGTGCTCGCTGAATCGCTCGGCATGGAAGTATATTTTTGCGACGTCGAAGAGAAGCTCATTCTGGGAAACGCGAAAAAATGCCGGTCGCTCACTGAACTCCTGAAGATCGCCGATATCGTGACATTGCACGTCGATGGACGTTCCGAAAATCGAAATCTGATTGGCTCGAAGGAATTCCGGCTGATGAAAACCGGCGCCATCTTCGTGAATGCCAGCCGTGGATTTGTCGTCGACGAAGCAGCACTCGCCGAATGCCTGAAAAATGGAAAGTTGCGCGCCGCCGCGATCGACGTTTTCCCTCGCGAACCGCGCGGCAATTCGGAGCCCTTTGTTTCACCCTTGCAAGGCCTGGAACAGGCGATCCTGACGCCGCACATTGCCGGCAGCACGGAGGAAGCGCAAAAAGATATTGGAATCTTCGTGTCGGAGAGAATTCTCGGATACCTGCGCTCAGGCAATTCGCTCTATAGCGTGAACTTCCCGAATGTTCAGTTGCCCGAAATCTCCAACGCGCACCGCATGATTCACATCCACGAAAACATTCCCGGCATGCTCGCGCAAATCAACAAAGTCTTTGCCGCGCATCGCGCAAATATTCTCGGGCAGTATTTGAAAACGAACGAAACGATCGGCTACTCCATCACGGATATCAGCGCCTCGTACAATCAGACGATCCTCCACGATCTGAAGGCGATACCACACACCATCAAATTTCGTGTCCTCTATTAACGCATTGTTGGATTGCATGCCCGCGTCCGCTGGGTGCCGAAAAAGCGGCCTTCAGAGCAGTTGCTCGCCCGCGCCGCGAGCGATGACTTCGCGCGTTTCGTCGCGCAGGCGAACGATTTCGTGCCAGTCGCTGTCTCCTGCGCGCGGAAGCATCAGCGGCCCGAAAGTCGCCGTGATGCGCCCTGGCTTCGGCAGGATCGTCTTATCGCGCAGCAATTCGCGCGCGCCGCGCAGTGCGACGGGACAGATCGGCCGCCCCGTGTCCACGGCCGCCTTGAAAGTTCCCAATTGAAAAGGCCGGATGCCGGGCACTTCCGTGAAAGTTCCTTCCGGATAGATCACCACGGAGTCGCCGTGGCGCAACGCATCGTTGATTTCATTTGCCTGCGCGATGCGCGCCTGAGCGCTCGACCGTTCGAACGCGAAATGCCCGCTGCGTTTCGCCATCAAGTTGACCAGAGGCATGGACACGATTTCGCCTTTGGCCACATAGCGCGCTTCCGCCGGAAGAATTGCCAGCAGCACCAAAATATCGAAATAGCTCGAATGATTTGGCGCAAAGATCCACGGCGCGGAGGATTTCCATTCGTTGAGCAACTCCACCCCTTCGATCTGAACGCGAATCGCCGCCAGCCAAAGAAGAATCCGCGACGATTTGTGAACCAGCTTGGCGGAGAACGACCGGCTGCGGACAGGGACCAGCACGAGCCAAACAAGCAGCGCAGCGACGCCAAAAAGAGCAAGCGCGTAAACGCCGTACAGAATCTCAGCGCTTCGGCGCACAAATTTCTTGCTGGCGGAAATGCCCCGCGGCACTGCGCCGCGTGCCATAAGCTTCCCGATTTGCAGCCACGCCGGCGCAGGTGGCTTGCTGAGCTTTCCGTCAATGTATAGCCGGCGCGTCTCGCTGCGACGAAGTTTTCCGCTCGACGTCTTGGGAATGGAATGAATGGGAAGAATCGCGACGACGTCGGGCGGAAGGCCCACAGCCTCGCTGACGCCGCGCGTAATCTCCTGCGCAATGCGGTCGCGCTGTTTCAGGTCGCGCGCTTCCGCTGTGACCACTAGGCGTTCCGTGCCGCTTGTTTCGTCCGGCACGCCAAATGCCACCACGCAGCCCGTGCGCACGCCTTTCACGCGCCCGGCGATTTCTTCGATTTCCTGAGGATAAAGATTGCGCCCGCCCTTGATGATGACGTCCTTGGCACGGCCCGTGATGTAGATCTGGCCATCCGCAACGTAGCCGAGGTCGCCGGAATTGAGCCACCCGTCTTCCCGCACCAACTCGCGCGTCGCCTCGGGGTTTCGGTAGTAGCCGGATGTCGCCGAAGATCCGCGAAACAGCAACCGCCCTTCGATTCTCTGGCCAACCGGCTGTCCCCCCGCGTTCACGATGCGCACTTCCATTCGCGGCAGCACAGAGCCTGCGGAAACGAATTCCACGTCGGCCGCGCCGCCGGGCGTTGACGGAATCGCGCGCCCTTCGCTTTCAAATGGCGCCCGCTCGATGCGGTCGACTCGCGCCCCGCTCCCCATCGTCGGGGCCGCGACGCCAAGTGAAGCTTCGGCCAGACCGTAAACTGGCAGCAGCGCCTCGCGACGAAAACCGTAGCGCGAGAATTTTTCAACGAAGCGGTCGATCGTCTCTGCTCGGACAGGCTCCGCGCCATTGAGCGCCGCGCGCCAGGAGCTCAGATCGAGGCCTTCGATGTCGCCGTCAGCGATTTTTCGCACGCAAAGCTCGTAGGCAAAATTCGGCGCGGGGCTGAGCGTGCCTCGGTGATTGTGGATGGCCCAGAGCCATCGCTCGGGCCGGCTGAGAAATGCGAGGGGCGAAAGTATGACAACGGGAATCCCCGATGCCAGCGGAACGAACCATGCCCCGATCAGCCCCATATCGTGATAAAGCGGCAGCCAGCTCACGGCCACGTCGTCCCCGCAAATGCCGACAGCCTCGGTCATCGAGCGGATATTCGCGATCAGGTTTGCGTGAGTCAGCACGACGCCTTTGGGATTTCCGGTCGACCCGGATGTGTATTGCAGAAGCGCGATGTCCTCGGCGCGGGCACGGTGCGGCGCAGCTTCAACAGGGCGCGCTTCGGTCCCGGGCGGCGAGGGTGGAGCATCGGCCGCTGCCAGACGCTCTGCGGTCGTTACGCCGCGCAGCGATTTCACCTGCGGTTCAAGCAACTTCGCGACGCTTTCGGCGCGGCGAAACGTAACCAGCAACCGCGCTTCCGCGTTGCGCAGGATGGCGGCTTGGCGCGACGCGTACTCTTCGATGCGATCGGCGCGAAACGGCGGGTAAATCGGGACAGGAATTGCTCCCGCAAGCAGCGTCCCTGCGAATGTCCAGAAAAACTCGGCTCCTGTGGGGAGCATGATCGCCACGGTTTGGCCCGGTGCAATTCCCCTCCGCGCAAGTTCCGCCGCAACGGTGGTCGCGCGTGAGAAAAGCTCGCCGCACGTGATCGTGCGCACACCGCCATCTTCTTCGTAAAGATATATGTGCGCAGTCGCGGCATCGGCGCGCCCGCGAATCCGTAGAATTTCAGTAAGTGTTTCCGCGCGAGCAAGCTTTTCGCGCAGATCCTCGCTCGGCTTTTCGGCGCCCGATCCGCGCGGTGTTTCCAACAATGCTGCGCTAGTCACGCGATCATCGGTCTGTGGGCGGCCGGCTTGCTGGAGAACCGCTTGCAGCAAATCACCTGCCGTGTCGGCTTCCGCGACGACGCTTTCCGGCAGATGCATTGCAAAGTGTTTGTCGAGCCGCAGCATTAGTTCGACGCGCTCGAGGCTCCCGAGGCCCAAATCACGTTCAAGATGCGCCCCCGAACCTTTGCGGGTAAACTCCTCCAGCGCGCCCGGATTACTCAGCTCGCGCAAAAGCTGTTGGACGATTTCCCGGATGACTTGTTCCGTATTCGTGCGCTCGAGTTTTGTGGCGGACGTGCCCATGACAAAATCTTCGCTGCGCCACGGAAAGCCGCGCAGCACTTTGCTTGCAGTCTGATCCGAGGCTATCACCCCAGGGGGAGCTCTTCAACTTTCTCACGCGTCGCCGCCGTCTTGGCCGATCGACTGAGGCTCATGGCCGGGGCCCGATTGTCATCCTCCTGCAATTCAATGTATCCTCTGCGCAACCGAGGTGTATGATTCATCCCCTGCGGTCAAACCAACTACGAGAGGTGACCCTATGGCAACCGTAAATCCTTTGCCCGTCGAGAAGGCGGCCAGCCAGCTTCGGCCCGTGTACGAAGACCTCACGAAGAAAATCGGCAAGATGCCCAACATTTTTGCCGCCATGGCTCACCGGCCCAGCATGCTTGAGAAATTTCTGCCTCTTTACCAGGCCATCTGGCAGGACGGAACCGTTGAAAATCACTACAAGGAGCTGGCGTATCTCAAGGCATCCATGCTTAACGGCTGTGAGTACTGCAGCCGTGCTCACATGGCCTCGGGAAAAGGCGCCGGCATCAGCGAAGAGCAGATTCGCGCCCTGCAATTCTACGAGCGCAGCTCGCTTTTCGATGAGAAGGAAAAAGCTACTCTTCTTTATGCCGAGCAGGTGACGCGCGCCGCGTCTACCATTCGCGAAAGCATGCTTCAGGCGATGCGAAAATTCTACGATGAAGGCCAAATCGTCGAATTGACGATGCTCATCTGCATGGCGAATTTCACGAATCGCTTTAATGACGCCACGAAGGTGATTCCCGACCTCGGCGTTTGACCTTCGCGTTCAGGTGGTCGCGCGCCTGCGGGAAAAAGGAATTCCTCCTGAAACGCAACACAGTCTGCGTCCGTCTGTAGCGGCATACAAATGTGTGGTGTGGTAGCCTCGCGCACGGTTAGCATCGCGTTCTTGTTCGCGATGCAGCCGCAATAGACGAGATATTTTCGGGGGTGAGTTCGATGATGCGATTTCAGGTTCGTTCCATTCGTTTGTCTGAGCTTCTTTCCGCCGTGGTTCTCCTTTCGCTTGGGTGTGTGTGGTCGCCGGCGGCGAATGCGCAAGATCAAGCGGCGGCAGCGCCGACGATTGAGTCAGCGACTTCAGGTCTGAAAATGCGCGCCATCGGGCCGGCAATCATGGGCGGCCGAATCGACGACATCGCCGTGGATCCGAGCGACCACGAGACGATCTATCTGGGCGCCGCTGCCGGAGGCGTCTGGAAAACGACCGACGGCGGAATGAGCTGGACATCAACGTGGGATAGCGAGCCGAACCCCTCGATTGGCGCGCTGGCCGTTGCGCCATCGAATCCCTCCACCGTGTGGGTTGGGACAGGCGAAGCCAACAACCGTCAAAGCGCGTCGTGGGGCGACGGCGTCTACAAGTCGACTGACGCTGGAAAAACCTGGACGCACATGGGCCTCGACGATACGCAAGCCATCGGCCGCATCGTGATTGATCCCACGAATGCCGATGTCGTCTACGTAGCCGCGCTCGGCCATCTTTGGGGTCCGAATCCGGAACGCGGTTTGTTCAAGACCACCGACGGCGGCAAGACCTGGAATAAAGTCCTCTTCGTCAATGACGACACGGGCGTTACCGACGTCGCCATCGATCCACAGAGCCCCACGACGCTCTACGCGGCCGCTTACGAGCGTCGCCGCACCACATGGGGATTCAATGGCGGCGGCCCGGGCAGCGGGGTTTACAAAACGACCGATGGCGGCGCTACCTGGAACAAACTCACGAACGGCCTGCCAACCGGCGATGACGGAAGAATCGGCGTTGCCGTCTACCGCAAGAATCCAAATATCGTTTACGCATTGATTCAAAATGCCGCCGGCGGCGTCTTCCGCAGCGAGGATAAGGGCGCAACGTGGACAAAAATGAGCTCCGACGATCCTCGCCCGTCGTATTTCAGCCAGATTCGCGTCGACCCCAATAACGATCTGCGCATCTGGATGGGCGGCGTTGAAATATCGTACTCCGAAGATGGTGGCAAGACGTTTTCCACGCAGCGCGTCAAGGACGTTCACAGCGATTTTCACGCGATCTGGATTGACCCCGACGATTCCAGCTACATGCTCGTGGGATGCGATGGCGGCATTTATGAAAGCCGCGACGCCGGCCGCGACTGGGATCATTTGAATGTAATGCCTCTAGGCCAGGCCTACGAAGTGGGTTACGACAATCAGGAGCCGTATCACGTATGCGCTGGCTATCAGGACAATGCCGAATGGTGCGGACCGAGCCGCACGTGGTTTGCTGGCGGCATTCCCAATAGCGATTGGTTCATGGTCGGGGGCGGCGACGGCTTCTACGTGAAGCCCGATGCTTCCGATCCCCAAACGATTTACACCGAATCGCAGGACGGCAACGTCGAGCGCCGCGATCTTCGCACCAACGAAGCTTTAAGCGTCCGCCCGGTTCCCAAGGAAGGCGACCCGCCCTATCGTTTCAACTGGAATTCTCCGCTGCTCATTTCTTCGCACGATCACAACACGATCTACTATGGCGGGAATTTCCTGTTCAAGTCCACCGATCGCGGCGACTCATGGGCGAAACTCGGCGGCGACTTGACCACGGGCGTTGACCGCAACACGCTGCCCATTCTCGGCCAGCTGCCGACGAAAGATACGCTCTCGCTCTACGACGGCGTCGAGTGGTACCCCACAATCACTACGATCGATGAGTCGCCGGTGAACGCCTCCGTCCTATGGGTCGGCACCGACGATGGCAATTTGCAGGTATCGCGCGACGGCGGGCAGAATTGGAAGAACGTGACGAAACGCGTCCCGGGCGTGCCCCAGGGAACCTATGTTTCGCGCGTCGTAGCCTCCAAATTTGCCGAAGGCACCGCCTACGTGGCGTTTGACGGCCACCGGGATAATGATTTCCATGTTTACCTCTTCAAGACCACGAATTACGGTGAATCATGGAAATCCGTCTCCGCCGGACTCCCGGAGAGCATCGGCACTGTGCACGTGATTCGTGAACATCCGAGCGATCAAAATGTGCTCTTTGCTGGAATGGAATTCGGCGCGTATTTCTCGCTCGATGGAGGCGATCACTGGAACAAGCTGGGCATGGGTTTACCCACTGTGCCCGTCGATGACATCCAAATCCAGCCTCGTGAGAATGATCTCATTCTGGCCACGCACGGCCGCTCGATTTACATCCTTGACGACATCTCGCCTCTCCAGCAGTTGAACGCTCAGGTGCTTGGCGAGAACCTGCATCTCTTCCCCATTCGCAATACGATCGCCTGGCGCATCTATCAGAATCGCTGGTTCGACGCTCAACAGGTTTTCCTCGGGCCGAATCCTCCGGATGGCGCGCTGATCGATTTCTATGTAAAGGCAAAACCTGCCAAAGGGGCGAAGGTCAAAATCACCGTGCTCGATTCCTCGGGCAAAGAGGTCCGCGAAATCGACGTCGCAAAAGTCGACGCGGGGATCAACCGCGTGAATTGGGATTTGGCTTACAACCCGCCGGTGAAACCCACCCCAGAGCAGCTCGCGGCGCAGTCGCAGGGCTTCTTCGCCGGAGGGCCGCGCGGCCCCATGGTCGAGCCAGGAACTTACACCGTGAAAGTCGCGCTCGGCGACGACACGCAGACGCAATCCATCCAGGTGATGGAAGACCCGCGGATTCATATCAGCGACGCAGACCGCGCCGCGCGTCACGACTTGGTCATGCAGCTCTACGGCCTCTATAAGACCGCCGACGAAGGCCAGAAAACCATGGCGGGGCTGAAGAAGTCTCTCACCGACACGCTTGCGGCATGGAAGAAGCCCGGCGCGCCGAAGATTCCCGACGATGTTCAGAAGCAGGCCGAAGCGCTTTCGAAGAAAGTGAACGATCTCAGCGGCAAGTTCGTTTCCGAAGGCGGCTTTGGCGCTGGCGGTCCTTTGCACTATACGCCTCCGCCGCTGCCTATGCGCATCGGCCGCTTGATGTTCCAGCTCGAGGGCTATTCTGCCGCGCCCACGCAGTCCGAGAAGGATCAGGCTGCTGCCGCGTCGCAAGAGTTGAGCCAAGCGATGGATTCGGTCCATGCGCTGGTGAACACCGACCTGGCAAGCTTGAACAAGGCCCTCAACGATGCAGGCGTGCCGCACATCACAATCGAGGTCGTCCCGCCGCAGCGCCGGAGAGGCGAATAGCCGCCGCTGCGAAACGTAGATTGATTGAGTTTGATTGGAGGATGCGCAGCGAAAAACGGCCGGTACGTTCGTACCAGAACCAATTGAACCTTCCGGCCTATCGACGCTGCAGACCCGTAACCGCAGAATGGAACCTGTTCGAGGCCCGGTAATGCGCCCCCCCGCGCGAATCGGGTTTCGAAAGTGTCTGCACCTCCATCACCCCATGCCCACGGCGGCCGGCACCCCAACCGGCCGCCTCTTTTTTTGCCCTGGTCTCGTTGATTGGTCCTGACACGCTGCGCTGCGGCGCACGTGTATCCGGGAAAAGAATCGGCGGTGCGTGATGCGCGGGCCGGGCATCCCCCGCGTGATGCGACTCGGTTTGCGTTAGCAGTTCTGAACGGTTCTGAACGAAGAAACAAGAAAAGGCCCCGAGGAATCGGAGCCTTTTTTGATTTCCCGCCGCACAATTTTCAGACGATTCGGCTGCGGGGACGTTTGCCGCAACCAAGCCCGCCAGCAAATTCCTTCAGCGCGTTCGTGGCCGGTAGCTCAACCCCATCCTGGGCCGCATGCGCAGGTGCGGTGTCAGCGGCGGTGGCACATTCCGCAGCTGTGAACCGCAATTCGAGCATCGATCGACCAGCGCCATATCCATGCGCAGCCAATGGCCGCGGGCCGCGCAGTCCGGATTCACACATTGCACCGTACGGCCAGGCAAGTACACCATGCGTCCCTCCCCGATTCTAAAAAAAACCATCCGGCGCTGCGATTTTCCCCGAGACGGTCGCCGCGCTCGTCCCCCACGGAATTGCCGAGGATTTTGCGCGTGTGCGCCTAGTGTGTCAAGAACAAAGAACACTATATATAGTAGTGAGCTTCCAGGACCTCCTGAAGTGTCTCGTCGCGCCACGAAGACCGCGTGCTCTCCCCGGCCGTTTGGCTGTCTGCTTTCCCGCAAGCTCTCCGCCTCTGCCCGCACGTGATTCAAGTTGAGGGATTTGCCGCCGTCTTCTATAATCATATGTTCCAGAGTGGGAGACAATCATCCGTGCTGAAGAATCTGAGCCAGAGCAAGACGGCGGTAAAAATCCTTCTCGGTGGAGTTTTGCTCCTCATTTGCGGCGCAATGGTTTTGACCCTTGCTCCCACTTCGCCCCTCGGCACCATGGGCAGTCCTGACGCCGTGGCGACAGTCGGCGGAGAGAACATCACCGCCATCGATGTCCGCCAGCAGTTCAGCGAGCAAACGCGCGGCCAGTCCGTTCCTCCGGTTCTTCAGGGCATTTACATGCGCCAGGTGCTGGATCAAATGATTTTCAAGCGCGTCCTGGACCTGGAAGCAGATCGCATGGGCATTCAAGTGACCAATGATGATGTTACCCAGCGCATCAAGCAGATTCTCCCCACAGCCTTCATTGGCGGCACATGGATCGGCGCCGACCGTTATGCCCAGGAAGTTCAGATGCGCACGGGCATGTCAGTCCCGCAATTCGAGGATTACGTTCGCACCGCGCTGCTCATGGAGAAATTCAAGGATCTTGTCACCGACGGTATCACCGTTTCACCTCAGGAATTGCAAGAGCGCTATCGCTGGCTCAACGAAAAGATCCAGCTCGAGTATGCCGAAATCAAGCCGTCTGACCTTCAATCCACCATTACTCCCACGGACGCCGAGCTCTCCGCCTATTTTGCGAAAAATCAATCGAAGTATCAGGTGCCCGAGCGCCGTTCCGCCAAATACGCCCTCCTCGATCTCGGCCAGCTCAAACAGGCGATAAAAATAAGCGACGCGGACGTCCAGTCGTACTACCAGCAGCACATTGGCGACTATAAAGTAGAAAATCGCGTCCACGTCGAACACATCAGCTTCAACACACTCGGCAAGACCGACGCGGAAGTCGCCCTCGCCAAGCAACAAGCCCAAAAGATCGACGACCAAGCCAAGCACGGCTCCAATTTTGAGGATCTCGCCAAGAAATACTCCGAAGATGCAAACACCAAGGCAAAGGGCGGCGATCTTGGCTGGATCGTGGCCGGCCAGACGGCTCCGTCGTTTGAGAAGGCCGCATTCAGCCTGCCCAAGGGCGGCGTTTCAGATTTGGTCCAAACGCCCTACAGTTTCGACATCATCAAGGTTGTTGATCGTGAAGACGCGCATACGAAAAGTATCGCCGAAGTGCGCGACTCCATTGTCCAAACAATGACCCAGGAAAAGGTAAACGAGGAAGAGACCGACCTTTCCGACAAGATGGCCTCTGCTATCCGCCAATCCAATCACCAGCCGATTGACGCCATTGCCAAGCAGTTCAACCTGCAAAGCGGCGAGACGCCGCTCGTCGGCCTAACGGGTCCCGTCGGTGATTTGGGCGCCGCTCCAGCCCTCCAGGAAGCTCTATTTTCCCTGCATCAGGGCGAATTGAGCGAGCCCATTTCGATTGACCGCGGTTACGTGATCCTCTCTGTCGATAAAATTGTCTCTGCTCACCAGGGGACGCTTGCTGAGGTTCACGACCTCGTGCTCGCCGATTACCGCCAGGAAAAGGCGCAGGAGCTCGCTCTGCAGAAAGCCACAGAGCTGGCTAAGCGCGTCAAGGCCGGCGAACCGTTGGAAAAGGTCGCGAAATCGCTCGGCCTCGATGTGAAAACCACCGATCCCATCACGCGCACGAGCCAGGTGGCCGATCTGGGCCCTGCAAAGAGCCTTGAATCCGCCTTCAGTTTGTCCGTTGGCCAGACGAGCGATCCGGTTCAGATCACCGGAAACTGGGTTGTGTACCAGGTTAAGTCCAAGCAGGGCGTCAATCCGGATGATTTTGCAAAGGCCAAGAACGATTTGCAGCAACAGATCCTGACAGACAAGCAAAATGTCGCTTTCGAGGCCTTCCACGACGCCTTAATGAAGAGCTACCAGCAGCAAGGCAAGCTCGTCTTCAACGATGCGAACTTGAAGGTACTCACGAGCCAATCATCTAGCTAAAATTAACGCAACAAAGCGTTTAGCGCCACATGCCTCAGTGACGATTTTCCTCTTGCGTCCCCGTCCCCAGTCATCTAGCATATTTGTTCTGCAGCGCAGGGCCCTGTAGCCAGCGGGGTGCAATCAGTATCAAAAGAAAGCGCTCGCCCCTTCTTGGCGTCATGGAATCGCCAGCCATCCCAGAGTGCGCTGACGACCCTCATGATTCAGTCAGTCGTCCTTTTCGGTTACAAAAGGTGACTTCGACCCCAGCAGGCCCTAAGCGGCCAAAAGCTTCCCCGGAACCGAGGAACGTGATGAATCAAAGTCAAAAGTCGATCGCTCATCGCAACGAATATCGCTGCTGCATCGAAATCAACCAGAACGGGAGGTACTCGGTTCGTATCCAAGCCTCTTTCGGCCGGAAAGATTGGTCTCTATCCGTCTTTTTTCTGGTCTCCTCGTTCGATGTCGCCATGAAGAGGCTTGAGGAAGCGCTCCAGCTCCTGCAGAAGAACGAGGAGCGGTTGTGGTTCTGGGGAGTTGAGCGCAGCGACGATCCGAAACTCGCCGGGGAAATGCTGAGCGAATTTGGGCTTCAATATGACCGCCGCCAGGACTTCCCACGCCGCGCCGCGGACCTTGTGGTTCCCGCAAGCCGGTCGGTCTCGGCGTTTCGTTTGGCGCAAGCGCGCCGCGCGTTGGCTGAATCGATCAGCTCCGGGCGAACGGCGCTCGCCAGCGACTAAGTCTGCGGAGCCACGGTTTCTCCAAGTATCGTCTAGCAGCAACAACCCAGAGATCGCGGGCATCCGCGCATTCGCCCGTTCATTTCGAGCGGATGATCACCTCGCCATGGGCGATTAAGTGGTCGTCGATGGCCAGTTGATACTTATACGATCCCGCCCCGATGCCGGCGCGAGGCGTGCCGCTCATCAGCCGCATCCCGGCGGGCGCCTGGAAGACATTCGAGGAAAACGGGCAGCGCTGCGGATCGAATTCCACGCGAAGATTTCCAGTAGCGGCGGACCATACGACTTGATCCCCGCTCTCGATCAGCACGACTTCCGGCAAAACTCCAACCAGCACCAGTTTTTCAGCCATGTTCACGTTCGCTCATGATTCCCAGTCTGCGCGAGCCTCGAAACATAGCATATCGGCGCTCGATTTACACTGGCCGTGAGAATTGTGGAAAAATTGCAGTCCCGTCAGTTCCCTTCAAGAACCATTTTGCCCATCATTTCGCGCAAACGGGCCAGCGTGAATGGTTTCGGAAGTATCGGTACGCCTTCCAATTCGATTCGTGCTTTGTCCGCATCCGCCAGATTGCCGGTCATCAACAAAAATCGCCGCGCCAGCTCCGGTTTTTTTTCGCGGAGCGTCCGCAAGACAGACAATCCATCCTGTCCCGGCATTTTCAAATCGCATAAAACCGCGTCGAAGTGCTCATGACTCAGCAGCGTGTTGAGTCGCGTGGAATCCTGAAGCGTGACGACCGTCGCTCCAGTTTTGCCCAGGACCACCGAAAGCAAGTTGAGGATCTCCGATTCGTCATCGATCACCAGGAATCGGCGTGCCGCGTCGGTGCCGATTGGCCTGCGGTTCTTGCTTGTCTCAGCGACTTGAATTTCCTCCAGCGCGTTGTTGGCCGCGGTGGGAACCGCAACCTCGCCGGAGGGTAGGAGCGGCAGCAACACGCGCACTTTTGTGCCTTTGCCAGGTTCGCTCTCCACCGTTATCTCTCCGCTGTGTTGTTCGACGATGCCGTGGCAGATGCTCAAGCCGAGTCCCGTTCCTTGCCCCTGCGGGCGCCCCGAAAAAAACGGATCGAAAATGTGATCCCGAATCTCGGCCAGCATGCCGCAGCCGTTATCCTCCACTGTAATTCGAGCCTTGCCGGAAAGAATTTCGCATTCCAGCAAGATTTCACCCTGTTCCCGGAATTCACGGATCGCATGCTCCGCATTCAAGGCGAATTGCAGCATCATTTGCAGCAAGGAATCGGCATCGCCGTTTATCCAGATCGGCTCTTCCGGGCGTGAATAGCGGATTCGGACATTATTGGCGGCGAGCTGGTACGAACGCAGCTCGATCAATCGGTCAGGAATCGCGCGCAGGTCCATGCGGTGGAGCTGTTTTGGCGCGCGCCGCGAAAACTGGCTAAGGCTTGCCACCAGACGCTTCAATCTCAGCGCTTCGGCTCGAATCGTCCGAACCTGTTCGTGCGTTGCGGCATCCAGGCTCGGCCGCGAAAGTACGACTTCACTGAAACCAAGAATCGAAGTCAGCGGATTGTTGATTTCGTGAGCCACCCCGGAGACCAGTTGGCCGAGGGATGCGAGCTTCGCCGCGCGAACAAGATCCTTGTGGGCCGCTTCCAGCTGGGCCGCGCGATGGCGGACTTTCTCTTCCAGCGAATCGCGCATCTCGCGAAGCTGGGAAGCCATCGTCAAGAATGCGCCCGTGACGGACCCGAGCTCGATCGTGGCCGGCACCTCGCCCTTCACGTCCAGATTCCCGCTCTCTACCTCCATCACCATGCGGTGGAGTTGCTCGAGAGGCGCCCAGATGTGCCGCCGCCGCAAGTGGTGGAAATAGAGCATCACCAGCACAGGGAAAGAGCCGAGAATCAAGACGAGCACGCGCACAAGGTCGTTGTACCGATCGAGGTGCTTTGTGGCCTTGGTCAGGTTTTCGAACTGCCGCTGCTCGACTTGGCGGAAGGTTTTTCGGATTTGTGCTTCATCAATGGGGATCTGTTTCGCCGCAGCGTCATCGGCCTTCGAATTGTGGCCAATGGCCGCGAGGCGGTCGGCAATCTGCAGAAGGTCGGTTTCCGGCGGCGCAATCGTTCTGGCTTCCTGCTGGCTCTCGACGGGAGCGGAGGCGTCCTGCATTTGTTTTGTCGCGCTGCGAAGCTCGGCGGCGGAACTCTGGTATTCGACGAGCAATGTGGGATTGCACGTCCCGTAGCAGCGCCAGAAACCCAGAATGGTTCGGTCGAATGCGGTGTGAAGTTCTGAGTGAAGTATGATCCGTTGATGCAGATTTGTGAGCCCCGATGCAACTTGAAACCTCACCAATATCGTGATTCCCATAACGCTCGACATGAGAAGCAGAGCGAGAAGAACGGCCAAACCTTCCATCAAGATAAAGCGGCTCTGCATTAAGCGTGGCTTCGGCGGTAGGAGCGCTGGCGAGCTCTGGGCGCGGCCTTCGGGCGTAGCCACACGTGTATCCATGCTGTCGCACGTCGCACATGGAGTGCCAAAGAAAAGCGGATCGTCGTCGCCGGCTCATGGACTTGCAGCGACGCAAAAGTGCTTGCCTTCACAATCAGTGCTCAATCGGAACAGGTGTGCTGCGGCGGCGCAATCGCAGCGGTTAATTTGTCGTCGGCCGTGAGCTCTAATTTTGCTCTGTCCGGTCCGCTTTCTGCGCGCCAAACCCCACTCCCCGTGCTTCCGGTCCGGCGGCGATCACAAGTGCGCCAGCGACGAGAACAATCACGGCAAAAATTCCCATCGCGTGGCCATAGCTCATGCGCTTGCCCATCGCGGCTTCAATGTAGACACTCAATGCCGCAAGCAAGACGCCGACCTGATACGCGAAGCCCGGGAAAAATCCGCGCAGCGTATCCGGCGAAAGTTCGTTGATATGCGCCGGAATCACGCCCCATGCGCCTTGCACCATGAATTGCATCAGGAAAGCGCCGAGCAAAATCAGGGAGAAATTCGGCGCCGCGATCCACAGTGGGATCAGCAGTGCGGCCAGGATTACAGCGCCGATCATCGCGCGCCGCCTTCCGCGCCGGTCGGAATAAAGTCCCACGAGGATGCCGCCACCGATCGCGCCGATCATCGATAACACCGTGATCAGCGCGGTCGTCCGCGGACTATAACCGCGTTGCAACTGAAGAAAAGTCGGGTAAAAATCCTGCGTGCCATGCGAAATGAAATTCATCATCGCCATCAGCAACACGAGGTAAGCGAATCGTTTCCAGTTTCGCAAAATCGACCGGAAATAATCTCCCCAGTCGTGGCTGGACGCTGTCGCCGTCCAGGCTGCGCTCTCTTTCACTTTCGAGCGGATAAAAAGCGTCAATAGCGCTGGCAGCCCGCCGATAAAAAACATCGCGCGCCAGCCGAAATGTGGAAACACAAGCCAATAAGCAATTGCGGCGAGCAGATAACCGAAGGCATAGCCCTCTTGCAGCACGCCCGAAAGAATCCCGCGCCACTTCGCCGGCACCGATTCCATCGCCAGCGACGCGCCCACGCCCCATTCGCCGCCCATGCCGATTCCGTAAAGCAGCCGCAGCACGATGAAAACGGTAAAACTCGGCGCAAACCCGGAGAGCACCTCGACGACGGAGTAAAACAGCACGTCCAGCATCAGCGGCAGCTTTCGTCCATACCGGTCAGCGAGAAGTCCGAAGAAGAATGCGCCAACTGGGCGCGTCGCCAGGCTGGCCGTGATGGCCAACGTGATTTCCGGGATGCTCTTGTGAAAATCCTTCGCGACGGAGCTGATAACAAACGTCAGCACGAAAAAATCGAACGCATCCAGCGTCCATCCGAGGAAGCAGGCGATAACAGCATTGCGTTGGTTCGCGCGGTCGGCGGCGAATTCGGTGCCCGGCATGTTCGGGCGCGAATGTTAGGCTAAGGAAAGTAAGAACGCAATCGAAGTGAGCATCACTTTCGGAGACGGTCCAGGCCGGCGAACAGGAACACCGCGATCACCGCATTGATGATCGACGCGATCAACAAGTGGAGACTGAAGAACGGCACCGAACGCGCCAGCAGAATGCGGCTTATAAAGGCGAAGATTGCCTGGTGTATATGGAAAAAGAGGAACATGAGAATTAGCCGGCTGATCGGATGTTCCGTGTCCAGCCGCGCCCCGATCGACGACGCCAGGTAGCCGATGCACGCTTTGGCGATTCCGTAGAGGCCAATCGGCGTGTGGCTCACGCCGTCTTGCAGGATGCCGACAATCGCGCCCAGGAACATTCCCGTGGCGGAATTCCGGCGGCTCAATCCGAAATAAACCACCGCAAGCAGCGGCAATTCGAGGACCTGAAAGCGCGGCGTGAATTTATTCAGAAATGCTTCTGTCACCAGCGCGAGAAAACATACGATGATTACTGTGCCACCGTAGAATTTGTGAACTTCGATATGCTGTGTTTGGGAATCCATTCGGACCGTCATCGCGTGTCTCGCATCGGCGGTGCGCTCATTGTTGAGTCTGTGGCGGATTCGTTCCCGCCGGTTTTTTCACGGGAGCCGGAGGTCTCGTTTCTTTCGCGCCGTGGGCCGGACCAGCGGCGCCGGCAGGCGCGGGAGCTGAACTCTTCGGCAACGCCTGTGGGCTCGCGGGGGCAGCCGCAGGATTCTCAGTCGAGGACCCCGCCGCGTCGCTTGGCCGCGTGCTGAGCGGCTGCTGCGTCAGCAGCACGAGAACCTCTTCCAGCCGGTCGAGATGCGCCGCCGGCTCCACGTCGACCGTCTGAAACGGAAAGCCGGACTTCGTGGACGCCACCGTGCCTACCGGCAAATCCTTCGGGAAGATGCGGTCTTCGCCCGAGGTCAGAATTTCCTCTCCTTTGGACACTTTTTCGTCGGTCGTGACGTAGTCCATCCAGAGCAGCGGATCTCCCATTCCCTTCACCACTCCGTGCGTGCGCGTGTTTGCCAGCAGCGCGCCGACCCCGCTCTCCTTATCCTTGATGAGCAGCACTTGCGAAGTGTGCGGAAGGGCCTCGAAGATCTTGCCAACGACCCCATCCGGCGTAATCACGGCCATGTTTTTGCGTATCCCTTCGCGCTCACCCCGGTTGATGAACACCGTCTCGCTGGTCGAGTCCGCGCTCGCCCCGATGACCTCCGCCGCCACCATGGGTATGTTTGCATTCGCCTGCCGGAATCCCAGCAGGCGCGTGAGCCGTTCGGCCTGGGCGGCTTGGCCTTCGAGCTCTTGATTCTTCAACCGCAGGCTTCCAACTTCCTGCGCGAGTTGCTGATTTTCCGCGCGCACGCCGCGCAGATCGATGTAGCCGTACCAGACGCCGGCGATTTTCGAAATCCCGTATGTGCCCGCGCGCTGCAGCGGCGTCAGCAGCTCGATCGACCATACTCGAATCAGCCGCACGTCGCGCTCGCCCCGGCTCTGCTTGATCTGAAACGCAAGCAACAGCACTTGCGCCAGAGTTACGGCGACAAGGAGAACCAATGGCCGATGGCGGGCAGGGACATCCATAATTTTCCAGAGGTTTAGGGTTGGAACCTCGAACCTTGACAGCCGTGAAAATTAAAATCCAAAAGGCCGCATCGCATCACATTTAGCCGCGCAGCCAGCGGCACGCTCCAACTTCCATTCGACTCCTCGTGCCTGTCGCTTCTTAATCGATCGAGACGAGGCGCAGCAGCCGGAAATCGCTGAGCATTTTGCCCGTGCCCAGCACGACCGACGCAAGCGGATCATCGGCGATGGAAACCGGCAAGCCCGTTTCCTCGCGAATACGCTTGTCGAGATTCTTGATCAACGCGCCGCCGCCGGTCAGCACGATGCCTCGGTCGCTGATGTCCGCGGAAAGCTCGGGCGGCGTGCGCTCCAGCGCGACGCGAATTGCGTTCAGAATCGTCGCAATGCATTCCGAAAGCGCCTCGCGTATTTCGCTGTCGTCGATGGTCACTGTGCGCGGCACGCCTTCGATCAGGTTCCGCCCTTTCACTTCCAGCGTCAGCGGCTTTTCGAGCGGATACGCCGAGCCGATTTCAATCTTGATTTGCTCGGCCGTGCGTTCGCCGACCAGCAAATTGTATTTTCGCTTCAAATAGTGCATCACTGCCTCGTCCATTTCGTTGCCGGCGACGCGCACCGAGCGCGAGTACACAATGCCGCTCATTGAAATCACAGCGATGTCCGTCGTTCCCCCGCCGATGTCCACCACCATGTTGCCCGAGGGTTCTTCGATGGGCAGGCCCGCGCCAATCGCCGCGGCCATCGCTTGCTCCACCAAATAAACTTCGCTGGCGCGGGCGCGGTACGCTGAATCCTGCACGGCGCGTTTTTCCACCGGCGTGATTTCGCTCGGCACGCCGATCACGATGCGCGGATGCACCAGCACGCGCCGGTTGTGCGCCTTCTGAATGAAATACGTCAGCATTTTCTCCGTGACTTTGAAGTCGGCGATGACGCCGTCCTTCATTGGCTTGATCGCCACCACGTTGCCGGGCGTGCGGCCAAGCATTTCCTTGGCTTCTTTGCCCACCGCGACCACTTCACCGTTGTTCTTGTTGATCGCGACGATCGAGGGCTCGTTCACCACGATGCCCTTGCCCTTCGCAAACACCAGCGTGTTCGCCGTTCCCAAGTCGATTGCAAGGTCGGACGAAAAAAGGCTGAACACCGACCTCATCGAATATCCGTTTTTCATGAATCCCCTCGTGCCCTGATTCCCCCGCCCACGAACGCCTGCTGCTCGCGATGCGCTCTTGTTTCGATGCGAATCTTATGGAACGACGATTGCCTTCCGCACAGTCCCCGTACCACCTCTGCGGTCCTGCCCTGTAATCACAATTACGTGCGGGCCCGTCGTCATCGGCTCCGTAAAATGCCGGAATTTTCCATCCGGTTCGATATCCGCCACTGCTTCACCATCGATGATCAATGCGGCCCCGGGCTCGGTGTGTCCAATCACTTCCACCACCTTGCCATGAAATTCGATGTCGTCAACCTGAAGCAGCATACTCTGCTCTTTGTCCTGCTCCACGAGAGTAAACTTCGAGGCCCCGGCAGGCTCGCTTTCGGCGCCCTTGGCGTCAATGGCCTTCACCGTCCAGAAGTATTCCCCCGAAGGCAGCCCCGTCACTTCCACCGCCGTGTCCGTCGTCTTTCGGTCCGCGAGCACTCGATTGAACATCGAGGTATCGCCGATTTCCAGCTCGTATTCGCGAGCCGTATCGACGGGTTGCCATTCGAACCGAATCGGTGTGCTTTTCGGATCCGCCACGATGATCGGCTGCAGATTCACGGGCTGAACCAGGTTGGGCGGCGCGAGCACGTTGGTCTTTGTGATCGGGCCACCGCCGGTGAACGAAGCGCGCTGCCATTGGGAGACTTGAACCTGCTCGCCATCGTGCTGCACTTCCGCCGCTCCAGCCGCAACTGTAATTTCGTTTTGCTTCGTCCCGGGGTCTGTTCTCACGTCCGCGCGGCTGTTCTCATGCAGTGACGCGACCGCATCCTGAAATGAAACCTCCGCTTTTGACCCGGGAATTTGCCAAGTGCCCGTTGTCAAGTCGACCGCGCCGGCGCTGATATGCATGCCGACGCTCGAAGCGCTGTTCTGCGGCACAAAAATTTCTTCAACCGTTACGAGTGTGTCGGCTTGCACCGTATATGTCGTGCCGTCCGCGAATGCGATGCGCGCCACTCCGTCCGGCCCAGTCTGGATCAAATCGCCTTTGTCGAGCGTCAGCGAATAGTCTGCCGTCGCCCATTGCACGGAGTTGACTCGCTTCACCTCGACCTTCCCGTCGAGATTGACAAACCGCGCTCCGCGGACGTTGCTCGAACTCGCGCTTGTATCCTTCGGCTGCAACGCCTTCGAAACGTGCCGCACGATTCCCGCAAATGAATCCGGGAAAACCAGATACCCCGCCGCCGTTAATAGAACCACGACCGCGAGAATATAAACGAGTACTGTACGGTACGTGACCGTATGCCAGTAGACCTCGACCTTGTTTATCTTCTGCCGGTTCGCGTCTGTCAATTTTTCGGTCGCCATGTGAAATTTCAGCTAATTTCCGAATCTAGCACACGGGTTGGGGGCTTTCAACTCAGCGCGGCGTAAGTTGCGAAATTGCTAATACTTGCCCGGAAGTACAGTTCCTCGGTCACAAAGTGCTGGCCCATCGTCCAGCAGGTTCTCCGCGCTTCCTCCGCGCAACTCCCGGAGCTCATGGTAGGATTCCCGCCATCCGGCTTGCGGAGATTGTCGAAAACATGGACACGAACCGTCAATTCTTGCGCCACACCCTCGCCACTCTGGCCTATCGTGCGGGCAAGACATTTCGCGGAGCGCCTGAGAGCTTTGCGGATTTTCCCGCTTCGGAAACCACTCGGACGCCTGGACAAATATTGGCGCACCTCGGCGACCTCATCGATTGGGCCACTTCTATCGCCAGGGGCAACGAGGAATGGCACAATTCCGCGCCTCTGCCTTGGGCGCAGGGCGAGACGCGATTTTTCGCCGCACTCAAGGCTTTTGACGACTTCCTGGCAACCGATACAGCGCTAGCCGCCCCCGCCGAGAAACTTTTTCAGGGTCCCATCGCCGACGCCCTGACGCACGTTGGTCAGCTCGCAATGCTGCGCCGATTGGCGGGCTCGCCCGTTCGCGGAGAGAATTACTTTCGTGCCGAAATCGCCGTGGGCCGCGTCGGCGCGCAACAGTCTCCACCAAAACGCGAGTTCGACTGAAATTGATTTCGGCTGCTTCGCACTAATTTTTGGAAGAGGCCAGCGAATGCGGCGCGAAATGTCTGCTTGGATTTTTCCCAGGTAAAGAGGGATCTCGCCGTCGAATCTTCAGCGCTTTCCATCCTCGGCGCGGGCGAGCACGGACGCAGAAAGTTCACGCGGAGAAGTAAACCCGCTCAGGGCCATCGACAAATCGAAATCAGCAAGCAAATTGAGCACCGCGTCTCGCACGCCGTCTTCGCCTGCCACGGCGAGTCCCCAAACGTAAAGCCTCGCGAGCAGCACCGCGCGCGCTCCCAGGGCGAGCCCTTTCATCACGTCCGCTCCGCGGCGAATGCCGCTGTCGAAAAGCACGGGAATCTTGCCGCTAATGGCTTCTACCACGCCCGGAAGCGCGTCGAGTGCGCCAATCGCGCCGTCGACTTGCCGCCCTCCGTGATTCGAGACGATCACGCCACTCGCGCCGCAATCGAGTGCGCGCAGCGCGTCGTCGGGATGCAAGATCCCTTTCAGCAGGATTGGAAGTTTCGTTTGCCGCCGCAGAGAGACGACGTCATCCCACGTCAGCGCCGTGTTCGTGAAGATTGTGAGCCACAACCGCACCGCTTCCGCGGGATTGTTTTCCGGCCGCTCGCGCAATGCAGCGCGAAACACCGGGTCAGTGAAATAATTCGCGAGCCCCTCGCATGACATGAAGGGCAGGTACCCGCGTTCCAGGTCGCGCTCGCGCCACCCAAGCATTGACGTGTCCAGCGTGACGACTAGTGCCGTGTATCCCGCGCGTTCGGCCCGGCTCAGCATGCTCGCCGTTAATTCCGGATTCTTCCCCCAGTAAAGCTGAAACCACCGCGGCGCCGCGCCCATCGCTTGCGCCACTTCTTCCATCGTCCGCGAGGAAACTGTGCTCAGCACAAAAGGCAATCCGAGCGCCGCCGCCGCGCGTCCGGAAGCGATTTCCGCTTCGCGATGAATGATGCCCTGCACGCCCACGGGCCCAAGCAGAACCGGCGCGGGCAATTTCGCTCCCAGCAGCTCGATACTCATGTCGCGCACAGAAACATTGCGCAGCATTCGCGGCACGATCCGCCAGCGATGGAATGCTTCCAGATTTGCGCGCATCGTGTTTTCGCCGCCGGCTCCTCCCGCAACGTAATCATACGCACGCGAGTCCAGGGTCTCTTTCGCTTTTTGCTCGAGCAGAGAGAGCGTGACCGGAATGGAGAGTTGTTTCGCCGCAGCGCCGAGCTGGTAAATTTCCAGCTCGCGCTCGAGGCCAAAATTTCGCGTCGCTTTGGGTTTTTCCGCGGGCATGGAGGCGCGCAAATTATACACTCACGGGCCGCCGTGCAGGATGGGCGCATCTTGCCAATGGCCCTTTTTCGATGTGAGTGAGTGGTGTGAGGTAAAGCAACAAGTTCTCCTGATAAGTATCCAAAACGCGGCAGATTTCATCAAACATATGGTAAGAGTAGAGTAATGATTCGTTCGTTTACTGGCAGAGGTGAACTGAGAATGAAGAAGCAATCACCTTTTCTCGCCGTCGCTTTCTTTTTTCTGTCCGCGTTGTTGCTTGCTTCTCCGCTCTTCGCCCAGGACTCTCAGACATCATCGCCGGGCCTCGTCCAGGTGACCGTTACAGCGACCATGAAGAAATCCGGCGAAGTTCCCCCTGTCCTCCAGAAGCAGGATGTTTCCGTCCACGAAGACGGGAAGCGGACCCCCATTGTTGATTGGGTGCCCGTGAATACTCCTGATTCGAAGCTTCAGCTCGTGATCTTGATTGATCAGGATGCAAGTACCAGACTTGGCGCGCATTTTGACGAGATCTCCCAATTCGTTCGCGCGTTACCAACAAATTCGACCGTCGCCGTGGCCTATGCGCAGAACGGCAGCGCTCTGATGCGTACGAACTTTACGCCGGACCGGGAGGCTGCGATCAATTCTCTGCACATGACTCTTGGCGCGGCCGCAGGCATGACAAGCGTCTATGAAGCCCTCGCCGACCTGATTAAGCATTGGCCCGCAGGCGTGCCCCGCCGCGAGGTCCTTCTGCTCAGCGACGGAATCGATCCCACCTATGGCTTCCATGACACTGCTCCGGGAGAAAATCCGGCGCTCCAGCAGGCCACTCAGGCGGCACAGCATGCGAACGTCACCGTTTTCAGCATTTTTGCGGGAACGTCTGGGCCCGAAGCGCGCAGCGGCGTGCTCAATCTGAATGGCCAGGGTTCTTTGAACCAATTGGCTGCTGATACGGGCGGCTACGCCTTTTTTCAAGGCAACGGCACTCCCATATCATTCCAGCCTTTCTTGCGCGACTTCACCGCCATGCTCGGCCAGCAATATCTTCTGACTTTCCGCGCCGCACCAGTCAAGAAGTCTGCTTACCGCGAGTTGAAAGTGAGCACGGAAGTTCCCCACGTCAAATTGCTGGCGCCAGCTCAAGTTTATCTGCCCGCCGCGCATTGATTTCTTGCCGGCCCTTGCGAGATTTTCGTTGAGCCTCTCAAAAGGCTCCACTGATCGCCGCGGCCGCGCCCAGCGATTTTCCCTTTGTGTCGATTGCTTGAATTTAGGATTTGCCGGCGGGAATGAGTGCCAGTTCCTGATCGGCCTGGTCAGCCGCGCCTGTGTCCGGAAACTGGACCTTGATTTGATTGTAAAGCTTTACGGCCTCCGCTGGATTCGTCTGCCGGTAGTGTTCCGCCAGCGCCAGCATCACAACGGGCTCGGGAACGAGCGTCGAAGGGCTTTTCATCAGTTCATTGTAAAGTTGCACGGCCTGGCTGGCTTTGCCATCGCGATCATAAATCTGCGCCAGTTCGAACCGCGCCATGTCCGCGAAATCCGCGTCCGAACTGTTCTGCACTGCCGTGAGCTGATTGATCGCCTGTGCGTCTTGGTTCAGGTGCTCGAAGCACAGCGCCGCGTAATAATGCGCCAGTTGTCCGGGCCGTGTGCGCCCATACTCGCCGGCCACGCCCTCGAATTTCTTCAGTGCATCCTGATACTTCTTTGCGGAATCCGAATAGCTGATTTCGTTTGGCTGCGGCGGCTGTCCCGCGGCGATGACTGGCGCCTGGAAAATCTGCATCGCGTCGCTGAATTCCGCGGACGCCTTCACGGACTGCCGTTGCGTGTAGAATCTCCAGCCAAAAATTCCCGCCGCGATCACGATCACGACCAGGGCCCCGTAAATCAACGCCGTCTTGTGCGACAGTACCGCTTCGGCGCTATGCGACAGCGCCTCCTGCACCTGATCCGTTTTCAATTCCTGGCGTGAAATATGCTTCGCCACTCGTCATCTCCGGTAATGATGGGAATCCTTATCGTAGCATAGAACACACTTGGCGCGCCTGTCGCGATGCGCGGAAGCGTTCGGCCATCAGGCGCGTCGAACACTGTCGCTGCACCGGCGCCGATGCCGAAGCAGCGTCCCTACCCCCCTAAACCTTTGTCACGCTTTCGGCCTGGGAACCCTTGGGCCCTGCTTGACTTCGAACTCCACGAGTTGGCCTTCGTTCAGCGATTTGTAGCCATCCATTTCGATCGCCGAAAAGTGAACGAAGACGTCTTCGCCAGATTGCCGCTGAATGAATCCGTATCCCTTGGCCGCGTTAAACCACTTCACCACACCCTGTTCTCGTGCCAACTGTCCTGCTCCTCTTCCGTTGAATTCCCGGCAGGCTCGCGTTCCCCGAGGAGCCGGCGGAACGCCGCGCACTCTGCGGCGCCGTCTCCACGGCATTGCAAAACCGCCTAGTTCGCCGATTCTTTCACAGAAAACCGCGCCCGGTCCAGCAACCGCATTTGTCTGTAGTGGGTCAATTTCCGATTACCACGTTACTCAGGCGTTGTAGTCGTCCGTGTAGCTATTAAATCTCGTTGGTAGGTGTTACTTTGTCTACATAATTCTCGTCGTGGCCGAATGAAGCGGCTGTGGTCTTGAAATATGAGGGCCAGAACCATTGGAACGTTTCTCGTGTTTCTTCTCCTCCAAGGCAGCCTGCTACCATGCCTTCGAGCCCAACAACGCCCAAAGGAAAATAAGACCAACACCGCGGAGTTGTACACGGACGCGGATGCATATGAAATTTATGCAGTTTTATTAGGTGGCGAAAAGGGTTCTTCATTTGTAGTTCAAGCTCAGACTGACTCATGGGAGAAAACTACGACTGATAATTTGGGCATCAAGGGCGACTCGAAGTTTATGAAGTTGTGGGGAACTACCTTGAGCGATTTCGTAACCAAATATCGACCTCCGAGAATACTGACCAAGAATATTCCCCTGAGCGCTCCTTATGAAATAGTACCAGAGGTCGCAATCAATACCATTTTGCACGAAGGAGGCTGGAATGCGCTTTCGGAGAGATACCCACTCGCGCATGGCTTTTATACTTTCTCGGCGGTGGGTTTCAATCCCCAAAGAAATCGCGCAATCGTGTGGATGCTCAATCAATGCGGTGAACTTTGCGGTGGCGGGACGTATCACTTCTTTGAGAAAAAAGACGGTAAATGGCGAGAGGTGCCAGTCCACGCTAGTGTTCCTATGTTGGCATTTTGAGGAAGGTTGCCGGACCGTAACCCTAGTTAGTCAGATAATCGGAGACTAACCTACTACGTCAATCTGAGTCACTATTCGTTCATCCGTAATAGGTCAACTTCCGATTACCGCGTTTGCGAAATCCTGACCAATCCGAACCTAGTGTTTGCGGCCTTTGATGTCGTCGTAGACGATGATGGAGAGGACCACGAGGATCCACACGGGGAAAACGCCCATTCCGGGGATGGCTTCCGCGATCAATCCCGGCAAAATCGCCCATCGACGGCCGAGAACCAGAAATAGGAGTATCGCCGTTCCAAGGTCAATCACCCACTGCACGGGCGGCGCGAGCACCATCCAGAAGGACAGAACATCAGAGACGGCAGCGATCAAGAAAGCAAGAGCGAGACGTTTTCGTGAGGGACGCTGAACGGGGACGAGGACCTCGGTGGGTGTCAAAATAGCCGGATGATCGGTCGGCGTCTTCATGACCTCGCTGGCGGTCTTCAATCTCGCGTCAAATCATCGTGCCATGCGTGCGGGCGAACCGCAAGCGACGAGTGCAAGAGACGAGCGCAAGAAACTGTCAATTGATCTGTGGCGGATGTGCGCGGGAGTTTCAGGCCGAGAGGCGGCCGCCCGCGAGCCGACGCGTACGCGGAAATGTGCAATTTGGCTTACGATTGAGGATTCGCCGCGCTTGATTGATCGTTCAGCGATTGAATCACCTTTTGCAGCGCGAACACTTTTTCCTCTTGCGCGTGAACATCGCTCGTCTTGCTGTCGATCTCGGCCTTTTCGGTGTCGAGCTTAGCCTTGCCCTGTGTGTCCGCCGCGTAGTTTGTCTGCCCGTAGTATGTGTCGGAATCGAGCTTGAACTGCCGCTGCAGAATCGTCAGGTCAATTTGCATCACCGCGAGTTGTTTCTTTTCGGTATCAAGGTCCGCTTTTGCCTTGGCCAGATCCCCCGCAATCTGTTTCGGATTTTCCGGCGCAGCCTTCCCTGCGGGCGTCGCGGCCGCAGCGCCAGTCTTTGCGTTTGCGCTCGCTGCCGGCGGGGCTGGCGGCGGAGGCGGCTGGCCCACCACGCTCACGCCGCTCGGATCGCTTGGCAGATTATCGTTCGTCCATACCGTCGGCTTTGTCTTTGGCGTCTGTTTCTGTTGCTCGGCGGCCTTGCGAGCCGCATCGGCAACCGATTGATCCGATTGACCGGATTGGGCTGTCTGGCTCGACTGGGCTGTCTGGCTCGATTGCGGCTGTCGTGCCATTACTGCCGGACAGCTTAAAAGCCCGCAAATCATCCCCGACGTTAGAATGCTTATTGCAACTTTTCGGTATGCCATGGCGTTGCCTCGAAATACCTCCCTTACATCGTAGCTGGCTTTTCTGCCATACACCTGCCTGGCTCTCCGGCTAGCACCCAAAGAGGTAACTGTCCTCCGGCCCAGCATTTCACGTTTGAAAAATCGGCCAACGCATCTTTAAGTTTTGACACTTTTAGCGAGATTATTCCGTCGAAAACAAAACGATTTTCATCTTCGCCCCGGATGAATCCCGCTTGTGGACAGCCGCGACTCGAAGCATAATGCCGCAGCTATCGGAACCCACCGAAAAATGCGGATGTCTCGCAACATTTCGCTCCTCTGAGGAGGGAAGATGATCCAGCTCCGTATTCCCAATGCCTTGGCCTGTGCCGCTCTTTTCTTCTTGTTCGCCGCGCCGGGTGTATTTGCCCGTCCTGCTGCAGCCGCGGCGATTCCCGGGTCAACGTCCGCGCCTCAGGCGCAGCCTCCGGCGGCGTCTGCGCAGCCGCAAAGTCGTCAGGCCACGGTCGAAGTGAAGTCTTACACGTTGCCGCCGGACCTTTACGAAAAGGCGGTGAAGTATTCGCGCGCGCAATACATTCTCTACTTCGTCGATTTTATTTGGGGCGTGATTGTGTTGTTGCTCGTGCTTGTTTGGCGGCTCGCGCCAAAATATCGCGACTGGGCTGAGCATCTGAACAATCGTTTCTTGCAAGCCGTAATTTTTGCCCCTCTGCTTCTGCTGACCATCGCCGTCCTCGGATTGCCTCCGGATATTTTCGGCCAGTGGCTCGAGCGCAGCTACGCGATTTCCGTGCAGGGCTGGGGCTCCTGGGCGTGGGATTGGACAAAAGGCCAAATCCTCAGCTTTATTCTCGGCATCATTCTCATCTGGATTCTTTACGCCATCATCCGGCACAGCCCGCGCCGTTGGTGGTTTTATTTCTGGCTCATCACGCTGCCGATTCTTGTTTTTCTGATTTTCCTTTCGCCGCTTGTGATTGACCCGCTCTTCAACAAGTTCGAGCCGCTCCAGAATACCGATCCGCAGCTCGTCACCGCGCTCGAGCAGGTGGTTCATCGCGCCAATATGAACATCCCGCCGGACCGCATGTTCCTGATGAAGGCGAGCGAAAAAACAAATGGACTTAATGCGTATGTGACCGGGATTGGCGCGTCGAAGCGCGTCGTCGTGTGGGACACGACCATCCAGAAAATGACCGTGCCGGAAACCATGTTTGTCTTCGGCCACGAAATGGGGCACTACGTTTTAGGCCATGTTTACAAAGGGCTGGTGTTTGCCGCCGTGGTGCTTCTAATTCTGCTCTATCTCGGGTTTCGCGGGATGCTCTGGTCGCTGTCGCGCTGGAGCGGTGCATGGGGCATTCGCGGCACGGATGATTGGGCCTCATTGCCCGTGCTGCTCTTGTGGTTTGCGATCCTGGGTTTTGTCGCATCTCCGATTACCAACACGTTCAGCCGCCACATCGAGCATCAGGCCGATCAATATGGCCTCGAAGTGACCCACGGCCTTATCCCTGGTTCGAACCAGGTGGCAGCGCAGGCATTTGAGATTCTCGGCGCGGTGGATCTCTCGGATCCCGATCCCAATCCATTCATCGAAGTGTGGCTCTTCAATCATCCGCCGCTCACGGAGCGCGTGAATTTCGCGCTGGCGTACGACCCCTGGGCGGAGGGCAAGCAGCCAGAATTCGTGAAATGAACTAAGGCGCGGCCGAGGCTTGCGTCTGAGGAACTGCGGCGCGACAGTGAATTCGCATTCGAATTCCGCCGCGCGGCCGCAGCGTGACCAGCGGCTCGGGCACGATGGTTTGCCCCGCCACCAGCTCGAAACGAAATCGCTGCGCCAGCGCCGCCGTCACCAGCGCCGCTTCCAACATCGCGAAACCTTGTCCGATGCATCGCCGCGGTCCGCCGCCGAACGGGAAGTAGGCGTGCGCGGGCAATCGCGCAATTAATCCATCAAGCCAGCGCTCGGGACGAAAAACAAGCGGGTCAGGAAAATAGCGCGCATCGCGATGCGTGACCCACTGCGACATCAGCACAGTCGCGCCGGCGGGGAACGAGTAGCCGCCGACTTCGAACGGCTCCGTCGCGAGTCTGGCGATGAGGTACGCGGGCGGATAGAGGCGCAGAGCTTCGTGAATGACGGCGGCCAGATATGGAAGCGATTCACAATCTTCCGGCTGCGGCGGGCGCCCGGCGAGCACGCGAACGAGTTCTTCATGCAAGCGCGTCTCCGCAGCGGGATTTTGCGCGAGGAGATACCAAGTCCAACTGAGCGTGAGCGCCGTGGTTTCATGTCCGGCGAGGAACAGCGTCATGGTCTCGTCGCGCAATTGCCGCGGCGTCATTTGCGTACCGTCTTCATCCATCGCGGAAATCAAGCGGGAGAGAAGATCGTTGCCTCCGGCGCCGCGCGCGCGCCGCTCATCGATAATCCCGTATACCAGCGAATCAAGGTACGCAAACGCGGCATCGGCGCGCCGGTTTGCGGGAGTCGGCCAGCGAGCCGGGATCCGAAAAGGCGACCGGACGCGATGGATCTGGTGACGCATTAATTTCGTCAGATTCTCACTGACGCGATCGGCTTGCGGTCCAAGATCGAGGCCGAAAAGAGTTTTCACCGCGATTCCGCACGTGAGGCGCGACATTTCATCGGCGATATCGCGGACTTCGCCGTCGTGCCATTTTTCCGTGTGCGCGAGCGCGTGCTCGATCATCGTTGGCGCATATTCGTTGACGCGCGTTTTCTGAAACGCGGGCTGCGCGAGCCTTCGCTGGCGCCGCCAGAAATCATCTTCGCTATTGAGCAGGCCGTTTCCCAGCAGGCGGCGCGTGGCCGCCTGGGCCATCGCGCTCTTGTGAAATTTATGCTGCTGGACGACGAGCACTTGCTCGATGAAATCGGGATGATTAAGCAAAATGCGGTTCTGTCCGAACGCGAGCGGCAAATAAACGATGTCGCCGTAATCGCGCGCGGCGCGCACCAGCAAATTGAGGCCGTGCTTGCGCAGATCGAGTGCAACGCCAACGAGGGGCTTGCCGCGAGGGCCTGGCGGGCGATTTGTGGTGGCGGCCATGTCGCGTGCGATGAATCCGCACTTCCTTTTTACCTCAGCGCGAGGCGGAATGCATGTTTTCACATTCGCGCCCACATCGAGAGCGGCGATATGCGCGAAAGTGTTCAGAGATTGGTTCCTGCAGGCGCGTCCGGTAAGATAACGCGTCTGATGGCTGATCTGACTTTCACACAGGAAATCGCGGCACCGGGGAAAATCGTGGGCGCATTTTTTGTGCCGCATCGCATGGGCGCGTGGTATGGGCGCGAACTGGATTTGCAATTCGAAGTGCAAGGGGGCGCGAGCGAGTTCCGCAATGGCATCAAAGTGCGCCTGACGGGACGGCTGGGAAAACGCGAAGTGTCGCACACGGCGGTGGTGACGGAATTCGAGCGCGGGCGCGTGCTCGAATGGCAATTCCAGGACGCCTTTGGCGTGCGCGGAATGCAGCGCTGGGAAATCGAGGCGGCGGAGACCGGCTCGCGCGTGCGGATGCGCGACCGATACGAAATGCCGGGGCGGATCCCCAAATTCCTTGACTGGCTGTTGACGCGTCACGCGGTGGCGCGGCGCGATCGTGGGGAGCTGGCGCGGCTGAAGCGGCTGGTCGAGCACGCATCGTGAAAAGCAATGCGCCAAAGAGCCGTGTGCACATCGATTAGAAAGGGGTACGAGCGTTTGATTTCTGCGAGTTGCGGGGAAATGCGTCGTTTGGAGTCTATCGATTAGAAATGGCCGCGGCGAGCGATGATCTGGATTGAATGAGGACTGAAAATTGTCCCGATTAGCATGGGGTGCGCGCGTTTGTTTTCTGTGAGTTACGGAAAATTCACTGAACGTTGGTGTCCCGATTAGAAATTGCGCGGACCGAATGAGGGACAGGTTGCGCGGGAGTGGATGAGGACGCGAGGAACCAATAGAGCCGGGGCGATAGCAGCAACGCCGCAGTGACAGGGCGCCAAAGTTGGCGATTAGAAATCGCGCGGTTTGGGGGGATTCTCTCTGCGGGAGGGGCGCTCCGGGCCTGCCGCGGCGGGCAAGCCGGTTTTTGGTTGGCGTGCTGCCTACTCACCAGGCTCCTTGGTACTCAGTTAACGCCGTAACTACATTAGCATATCTTGCGCCAATTTTTCAGTGAAAAAATAGACGTAATCGTCCTCCGAAGGATAAAGCCAGCTATTGAGCGACGAGCTCCTGAGTAACTGACCTGCAGCCGGAATTGTGCGATATTTGCGGCGCGGGATGCGCGGCCGATCCATTGCATGCGGGGAAGGAGCTACGAATGGGGGAAACGAGCGGAGTGGCGCCAAATGCGGCGAAGAAAACAATCGCCGCGGTAAGGGTTTTGACCGGGATCATTTTTCTTTTTTTTGGCGAATACAAGATCGCTGGGCCGGCGTTTGCGCATGGCGGCTTTGAAGGATGGATTCACGGCTGGCTGAATGCGAACGGGCCGGTCGGATTATATGGCGTGTTCCTCCAGAAATTTGTGCTGGTGCATCCGGTGCTGTGCGCGAGGATCGTAGGCTGGGGCGAACTGGCGATCGGAATTGCGCTCTTGCTGGGATTGTTCGTTCGCGCGGCGTCGATTGGCGGCGCGATTCACATGATCAGCCTGGCGCTGGCGACGTGGTATGCGCCGGGGCACGGCGCGGCGGCGTGGAAATATTTCGGCGCGAACCTGGACCACATTCCGCTGCTGTTCTTGTTCGCGATTTTCTTCGCGGCGCGCGCGGGGGAAACGTGGGGCATTGACAGCGCGCTCCGGAAGCGGCACGCGCTTGGGAGAAAAACCGGTTGAAACTCGGAGACCTCGCGCGGATGAAACGCGCGAAAGGAAGATATTTTCAGTGACTGACGAAGATTCGGCATGGCTGAAGCCATGCCCTGCCGAGGTTAACGCTCGGCGACCCCGCCTCATCGGCGCGACGCCTCCGATCCCGCCCTACAAGGGCACTTGCAGGCAAGCCGCAGAAGCCCGAGCTCTGCACTGCGAGCTATTCCTCAGCATGCTCAAGGATTGCCGTTTCGATGACGTTACGAATTTTCTCGTCGCCAAGCAGGAAGAGAGAGAAATGCAGATTCCTCGTTGCGGGACTCCTCCTAATGGCAGTTCTCGCTGCCGGCGATTAGCCGAAGGTTCGGCAGCCATAGGTCATCGATAGGGTATGCATAGGGCATGCACACTTTGACAAGCCAGCGACCTTCGAGGCAGTGTCCATTCCTGGTTTAGAGCGTCCGATAGCGGACAAAACCGCGGGCGACAATTGCCTATTAATCTTGTAATTACAGTAGGATACGATTGGCTGCCGGCTTGCTTTGAAGAGCTTGAACCGTTATCAGGCTTAAGTACCTCTTTGCCTCATTTGGGATACAAACAGCCATACTTCAAATCTTGTGGGAGGGGATAGGACTATGACAGGAAGGCTGATTCGAATCGTTGTTGCCCTTTATCTTGTTGCTTGGCTGGCTGTAGGTGCTCCGGCGTTTGCCCAATCAGCCGCGCCGCAACAAAGCGCTTCTTCGGCGAGCGCAACCACAGCTCAGAACGCGCCCATGACGTACACAAGCCTCTTTGGCGTGCGTGACTATACGAAGGGCAAGCATTCGTTCCCGAATATCTTTGCTCCCTACACAGGCATAAGTGTGGCCGCACCTATTTTGACAAACGGGCCGACCATCTATGACCTGATCCACGATGGCAAGCTCGAGTTCAGCCTTCAGGACGCAATATCCCTGGCCCTGCAAAACAATCTGGATATCGCGGTCTCCGAATACACTCCTTGGATCGACCAAACCAATGTGCTCAACGCCGAAGGCGGCAGCACGCCGCTCGGCTCCTTTGTCATCGGCGGAGGCGGAGGCGGCAGTTTCGATCCTGTGATCACAGAGAACACCAGCATCAGTGACAGCTCTCAGAGCGTGAACAACCCTCTTTCGAGTGGAGTGGGCACCACCAGCGCAGCGATCGCACAAGCTTCCCACGACACGCAATTCAACCTCAGCTACACGCAGGAACTTCATAGCGGGACGACGTTCAACGTCCAGCTCAACAACGACAGAAGCTCCAGCGAACCGACGGAAAACTTTTTCAATCCCGCCCTCACGTCGAGCCTTGTCGTCGACGTTTCGCAGCCCTTGCTGAACGGCTTCGGATTTCTACCGCACACGCGCTTTATTCTGGAAGCGAAGAACACCAATAAAATTGGGGAGCTGCAATTTGAGGAGCAGGTAATCACGTCCATCACGCAGGTCGAAACGCAGTATTGGATTCTGGTCGCTGACCGGCAGCAGGTCGACGTCTCCAAACAAAGCCTCGTGGCTTACCAGAAACTCTACGAAGATGACCAGCACTTGCTTCAGATCGGCACCTTTGCCCCCAGCGATGTCGTCACCGCAGAATCCGCTCTCGCCCAGAGTAATCAGGCCTTGATTGGCGCACAGGCCACTGAGCGCGTGCAGGAGGCCGTTCTGCTCCAACTCATCACCAAGGACCCTTCGGACCCTCGGCTCAAGGGACTGGAGCTTGTTCCAACGTCAGTGCCCGAAGATACGCCCCAGGTCCCTGATGTTTCTTTGGACGATGCCGAAAAGGAGGCCTTGGCCAATCGGCCGGAATTGAAGGTCGACAGGCTAACTTTGCAGAACGACGGATATAATGTACGCGCAACGAAGAATTCACTGCTGCCATCGCTCACTCTCTCTGGTGAATTTGTCAGCCTGGGTTTGAGCGGCAACGCGGCCGGCGCATTCACTTCCAACGGAACACTTTCTGCGGTGACCTCGGAGCCCATTGTCGATGTGAATGGCGTTCAGGCGGTGTCCACTTCCACAGGGCTGCCTATTTACTTGGGCGTTGCGAACGGCATCGTCGGCCCCACAATTCCGGGAGGGATTAGCGCCGCTTACTCTCAGATTTTTCACAATGTTTCTCCGACATATGCCGGCAGCTTGAATCTCAATCTTCCGCTGCGCAACCGTTCGGCTCAAGCTGCGAATGCTCAGGAGCATTTAGTGCAACGTCAAGATCAGGTCGCGGACCAGCGCCAAAAGAGCTCGATTTTCTCCAGTGTCAATGAAGCCCTTACTGCAGTGAAGCTGTATGCATCCGAAGTCGATGCTGCGGTGAAGGCGACGCAGCTTGCGCAAAAGGCCTACGACTACACAACGGACAAGTTCAATCTAGGCACTGCCGACACTTTCCTGGTGGTTCAGTACGCTACGTTGCTGAACGCCGCGAAGCTGAACGAGCTCAATGTCAAGGCGAACTATGAAATCGCCCTCGCCCAGTTCAATCAGGCTCTCGGCCGGACTTTGACCGCCAACAACATCACCATCGCCAGCAATCGAAATCGCTCCGTCGATTTGACTGCCGAGGCGCCGCTCATTCCCGGCACGCTCGATGGCCATTTGGCGGGCGCGGATGCTTTTGATTCCGGGACGCACAAATAATATTTGTTCGTCGCCGTGAGGATTGAGTAGGAGTTCGCCGCCGGACCCATTGGGCAGCCAAGCGGGCGGGTCTAAAGACCCGCCCTACGAAGAAAATGAAATGCTTATTCGACGATGACGCGGAGGAATTTCTTTTTTCCGGCGCGCAGGAGAAAGCTGGCGCCCGTTTGCGATAAATCAACCTCGTGTTTCACGTCGTCCACGCGCTTCCCATTGACCTCGACGCCGCCCTGCTTGATGAGCCGCTCTGCCTCGGCGCGTGAGGACGCGAGATTCACTTCCGCGAGGAGGGTGGAAAGACGCTTGGATTCACTTCGGGGTAATTTTTTCCATGGCGCGTCTTCGGGTGCCTGGCGGTCGCGGAAGACGCGCTGAAATTCATCTTTCGCGGCGCGCGCGGCTTCCTCTCCGTGAAAACCGGCAATGATGGTATGCGCGAGCTGCATTTTCGCGTCCATGGGATGCAGGACGCCGGTGCGGACTTCTTCTTTCAGGCGGACGATGACGCGTTCCTCGAAATCGGTGAGCAGTTCGTAGTAGGACCACATCAGCTCATCCGAGATGGACATCAGCTTGCCGAACATCTGCTGCGGCGTTTCCGTGATGCCAACGTAATTCCCGAGGCTCTTGGACATTTTCTTCGCGCCGTCGAGGCCGACGAGAATCGGCATGGTGAAAACGACTTGCGGCGCGAGACCGTATTCGCGCTGAATTTCGCGGTGCACGAGGATATTGAATTTCTGCTCGGTGGCGCCGAGCTCGACGTCGGATTTCAGGGAGACGGCGTCGTAGGCCGTGAGCAGCGGATAGAGCAGTTCGTGAACGGAGATGGGCTGGTTTTTTTCGAGGCGTGAGCGAAAATCCTCGCGCTCGAGCATGCGCGCCAGGCGATAGTGGCCGCACAGGCGCACGACGTCGTAACTCGACATTTTGCCGAGCCATTCGCTGTTGTAGCGGACTTCCGTTTTCTCGCGGTCGAGGATTTTGTAAACCTGAGCGAGATACGTTTTCGCATTCGCGTCGACCTGCTCGCGCGAAAGCGGCGGGCGCGTCTCGGATTGCCCCGTGGGGTCGCCGATCATGGCGGAAAAATCGCCGATGAGGAAAATCGCGGTGTGGCCCATGTCCTGAAAATGTTTCAGCTTGCGCAAGACGACAGTGTGGCCGAGGTGAATATCGGGCGCGGTGGGATCGACGCCGAGATAGACGCGCAGCGGCTTGCCGGTCTTCGCGGATTGCTCGAGTTTCTCGCGCAGGCCGGCTTCGGGGATGATTTCCGCGGCGCCTTTGCGGAGATAGGCGAGCTGTTCGTCGACGGATTTATGGCGCGGTTCAGACATGATTTTTCGCCGCTTCCGCATTCGAAAAAATGATTACGCGCCGGCCGTCGATGCGATATCGGCCTTCGAGGACGATGCGCACGGCTTCGGAATAGATGCGATGCTCTTCGGCGAGGATGCGCTCGGAGAGCGAATCGACCGTGTCGTCGTCGCGAACGGGAACGGCCGCCTGCAAAATGATCGGACCGGCGTCGAGAGTTTCGTCCACAAAATGCACCGTGCAGCCCGTGAATTTCACGCCGTGCTCGAGCGCCTGGCGCTGCGCTTCGAGACCCGGGAAAGCGGGCAGCAACGAGGGATGAATATTCAGGATGCGGCCGTGGTATTCCTTGACGAAATACGGCGAGAGCAGGCGCATGTAGCCGGCGAGACATACGAGGTCGACATTTTTTTCGTGCAGCGCGGCGACGACCTGGCGGTCATAAGCGTCGCGCTCGAGCCCTTTCGAGGGAATGACACGAGCGTCAAAGCCGCGCGCACGGGCGCGATCGATTCCCGGCGCGCCTTCGCGATGGGTGATGACAACGGCGATTTCGGCGTTGGGGATGCGGCCCGCGGAGACACCCTCGGCGAGGGCTTCGAAATTCGAGCCGCGGCCGGAGAGCAGGACGCCAATGCGCTTTCTCATAAGCGAGCGACGTTAGCACAATTTTTACGGCGGGCAAAACCGCTGTGCGCACACGGCGGCGAGGCTTGGCTTGACATGGCACGCGGGCGACGTCATTCTGCCCGCAAGATCGCAAAAAGATGATCTGGAGGAGCAGAATGAAAATATCGCGAGTTGTTGCCGTGATGTTCCCGCTGGCCACGATTGCAGGACTGATTGCGTCGTGCGCGCAAAAGCCCGCCGCGAATCCGCAAGCCAATGCCGCCGCCGAGCAGGCCGCGCAGGCGCAGGATGAGACGGCGATTCGCGGGCTGGACACGAGTTGGGCGGGTATGGCCAGCGCAAAGGATCCGGATCAGTTTGCCGCGTTCTACGCACCGGACGCGACATTGATGGCGCCGGGTGCGCCGGTGGCGGCGGGCAAGGATGCCGTTCGCAAGATGTGGGCGAACCTGATGGGCACACCGGGTTTCACAATGTCGTTCACGCCCTCGCGGATTCAGGTTTCGAAGAGCGGCGACCTGGCATACGAGATCGGGCAGTATCAACTGACGCTGACGGACGCCAATGGAAGTCCGCAAACGGTCAATGCGATGTACGTAGTCGTGTGGGGCAAGCAGGCGGATGGGACATGGAAAGTGGAGGCGGATGCGCCCACGACGTCACAGGCGAGCGCGCAGTGAGCGTGGCGGCGCTGCGTTTGCGGATTTCTACTTCAACTGATCCAGATCGAATTCGGCGCTGACGGTTTTTCCTTCCGGCGAGGTTACGTCGATGTGGATGACGCCAGAGCCGAGCTGCGCGGGAGCAAACTCCAGGTAGACGCGGTTTTCATTCACGCAACCGAGGCAGCCGTCGCCGAGTTCACCGCCGCCTAGGTCACTGTATTGTTCGCTGACCTTTTGCGGATTCAGAACTCCGCCCTGCGTTACGTGGAACTGAAAGCCATAAAAATATGTATCGCCGGAATCGGCAGCGGCGTCACCATCAGCCATGTAGATCGTGGTTGGACCTGAATAATTCAGAGAGAACGTAATACCGACGTTGAGAATCACAGCAGGAGGATGCGCGGAGTAGTCTTTTTCCGCATCCTGCTCGGTATAGTTGCCCCAATGCGACTTCGTTGCTTCGACGATCTGCACATAGGGCGTCTCGAGTTCGATGGAAGCGACGCAAGTTCCGTTGTCGGGACAGGGAAAATCGTGGACATACTTGCGGAAGAATTTGGCAAGCGTGTGCCCGTCGGTGCTGGCGCCGAGAAAGTAAGCTTCGCGAATGGCTTCGGATTGCAGCCGGTATGTGCGGGGCATCGCATTCGGCGCGATTACGGCAGCAATCCCAGCGGCCGATAAGAGAAGAAAGAACGCGCGGGTGAGAGTCATGCGATTCATGGGCGCCTCGAATCTTTGCCTATTCTCTTTGCTTATTTGACGTTTGAACAAGGGTTTAAGTTGCAGGAAGGAGCAGGTTCGATGCGGCCGGTGCAGGGAAAAATTTCGCAGCGGGCAAAATGCGCGTTAGGGACGGCTGGAGCGGATCCCGTGACGGATGGAGTTGCGAATGGCACGAAAGAAGTCACCGGGACGCGGAAAATAGAATCTGCGATGAGCTGAGCGCTCGTCACTGGAAGCTTGAAGAATTCGCACGATTTCCGAGGCTGGGACGCGCGAAGCGACTTCGTCAACGGAGAAGAATCGCACCGTGCGGTCGCGATCGATGATGAAAACGGACGGCTTGGCGATGCCGCCTTTTTCGCGCTCGTTGTAGATATCCCATTGCTGCACCACGCGCCGTTCCGTGTCGCACAGAATCGGAAAAGGCAGATGAAGCTCCCGCCGTACCGTTTCCGATTTCTCCCGCGAATCGACGGAAACGGCGACGAGGTTCGCGCCGGCCGCGCGAATTTCTTCATAGTGCAGCCGATATTCCGCCAACTGGCGGAGGCAGAAAGGTCACCAGTGGCCGCGATAAAACAGGAGAACGAGCGGGCCGCCGGCGGTTAGCTCGGATAGGCGGGGCGACGCGCCGGTGGAATCAGGAAGCGCGAATTCCGGCGCGAGCTGCCCGGCTTTTGGCAGCGTTCCGATGGGGTGTGGCGATGGGGACGATGTGGCCATCAATTATTTGCGTTCCTCATGGGAAGAAAAGATTCGCACGCTTGGACGGGAGCCACCGCGTGAGAACTTCACGACTCGCGCAATGGCAGCGTGCCGGAGAAGGTGACGCGGGATTTTCCGGATGCCGCCTCGATGCGTCCAATGCAGAAGAAGCGCTCGCGGCGGCGCTTCAATTCGGCTTCGATTTTCCTCACGTTCTTGGGCGGGACGACAAGAATCATGCCGATGCCGAGATTGAATGTGCGCAACATCTCTTCCGTTTCGATTTTTCCGAGCTGCGCCAGATAGCCGAATATCGGCAGCACGGGCCAGGAGCCGAGTTCGACGACGGCGTGGACGCCTCGCGGCAACACGCGCGGCAGATTGCCCGGGATGCCGCCGCCGGTGATGTGGGCCATGCCGGAAAGCCAGCCGCGGGCGACAATGTTTTTGAGCATGGGCCAGTAACAACGATGGGGTTTCAATAGTTCGGCAGCGATTTTATTGCCGATAGCGGCGACGTACGTGTCGGGCTTCAGACGGGCCACGTCAAAAACGAGCTTGCGGGCGAGCGAATAACCGTTGGTGTGGAGGCCGCTCGATGGCAGCCCCAGGAGCACGTCGCCGGGCTTGACGCGGCGCGAGTCAGGCTCATGGCCACGTTCGACGACGCCGACGATGAAGCCGGCGAGGTCATATTCTCCTGGTGCGTAGATTCCGGGCATCTCCGCCGTTTCGCCGCCAATCAGGGCGCAGCCGGCCTGGCGCGCGGCGCGGCTCATGCCGTCGAGGATCTGTTCGACGATGCCGGGATCAATGCGGGCCATGGCGAGATAGTCGAGAAAAAACAGAGGCTCGGCGCCTTGCGTGAGGATATCGTTGACGCAGTGGTTGACGATGTCAGCGCCGACGGTGGAATGCACGCCAGCGGCGGCGGCAATTTTCAGCTTCGTGCCCACACCATCCGCGCTGGCGACGAGCACCGGATTGCGCCACCGCTTCGGATCGAGATGGTAGAGCGCGCCGAAGCCGCCGATGGGCGCGAGAACGGCGCGATTGAATGTCCGGCCCGCGAGATGCCGGATGCGTTGCTTGGCTTCTTCCGCGCGGGAAATATCAACTCCGGCGTCGGCATAGCGCATGGAAATCGCCCTGCTTCCTGCAGAAGATCACTTCAAAATGTATGGAACAACCGCCTCCAGCGCATTTCGCCCGGATGGATGAAAATGCGCAAATACGTGCCGAGCCGCTCGCCGATGTGGCCGGGCTCCCAGACTTCTTCGGGAGCCCTGATGGACATGTAAATGAACAGCGGCGTGCCAATGATATTAGCGCGCGGCACATCGCCCCAGAAACGGCTGTCGTTCGAATCGTCGCGATTGTCGCCCATCACGAAGTATGCGTCGGCGGAAACATGGAAGGGTCCCACGTTTTCCGCGGGCGCATCCGGATCTGGAAGCGGGTTCAGATACGGCTCATTCAGTTTCTGGCCGTTGACATAGACAACGCCTCGCCGCACTTCGACCGTATCGCCCGGAAGTCCGATGACGCGCTTGATGAAATCCTCGTTGGCCGCGGCCTGCGGGGGCGCTTCGAAAACGATGATCTGCCGGCGTTTCGGCTTGCGCCACAGCGCGACGTGATGCTCGGTGAAAGGAATTCCCGCGTCGTAGCCAAAAAGGCTGACGATGAGATGATCGCCGATCAGGATCGTATTTTCCATGGAGGCGCTCGGGATCACGCGCGCTTGAATCACAAATGCCTCGATGAATAAAAATGCCAGAATCACCCAAAACCAGGAAAGAAGCTCGCGACGAACTTTGTCGCCAGTGGCCTGCCGGGGAGGATTCGCCTGGGGCTTGGCCTTCCCGCGTTTCGATTTATCCGCTCCCAATTACACCTCCGGATCTACAGTGGGTGGAACAAGCGTCCCCAGCGAACCTCGCTGGGATGCACGAAAATATTCAAGTAGGCGCCGATGCGTTCGCCGATATGGCCCGGCTGCCACGCATCTTCCGAGGCATTGATGGACATAAAGATAAACAACGGCTCGGCAATAATATTTTTTCGCGGCACGAATCCCCAGTAGCGGCTGTCGTAGGAATCGCCGCGATTGTCGCCCATCACGAAGTAGTCGCCGGGCGGCACGACAAGCTTGCCGTCGACCACATGGCTGCGCAGCGTGGAAGCCCAGCGCGGCGTGAGCCCCGGCTCGTACAGCGGATTTTCGGCGGGCGGGAAATTTTCCAGAGAGCCGTCGCTGTCGGAGGGATCGCGCAAGACGTAGGGCTCGTTCAGTTTCATTCCATTCACATAAACAAAGCCGTGATCGATCTGGATGCGATCCCCGGGGATGCCGATGACGCGCTTGATCAAATCTTCCGAGCCATTGACGGGAGATTCGAGAATGATGATTTGCTGGCGCTTGGGGTCGCGCCACAAGGGCACATGCAATTCCGTGTAAGGAATGCAAAGTGAATAGCCGAACGGGCTGACCACGATATGGTCGCCGACCAGGATCGTATTTTCCATCGAGCCGCTGGGGATCAACCGGCTCTGCGCCACGGCGCCCTCAACGACGAACAGAGCCAGAAGCAGCCACACCCAGGAAAGAACCTCGCGGAGCACTTTGTGGAGCGCCGTTTGCGCGGATTGCTGCGCCGTCTCTTTTTCGTGCGCCTTTCTGTCAGCAGCCACGGTGCGCCTCCACTTCCAATTGGATGGACTCGGTCGGATAGACTCCCGTGTAGCAGGAGGTGCAGAATTTGCCTTCGGTGTCCTCGACAGCAGCGCGCAGGCTCGGAAGCGAAAGATAGCCGAGCGAATCGGCGCCGATGAATTCGCGAATCTGTTCGATGGAATTGTGCGAGCCGATCAGTTCGTTGCGCGTGGGGGTATCGATGCCGTAATGGCACGGCGAAACCGTGGGCGGGCAACTGATGCGCATGTGAACTTCAGCGACGCCGGCTTCGCGCATCATGCGGACGATTTTCCGGCTGGTGGTTCCGCGCACGATGGAATCGTCGATGAGCACCACGCGCTGGCCCTCAAGCAGCCGGCGCACGGGATTCAGCTTCAGGCGCACGCCAAAATCGCGAATGGCCTGCTCGGGTTCGATGAACGTGCGCCCGATGTAATGATTGCGAATCAAGCCCATGCGAAACGGAATGCCGGACTCGGCCGCGTAACCAATCGCGGCGGGCACGCCCGAATCGGGCACGGGCACGACCATGTCCGCGATGGCCGGATGCTCACGGGCGAGCAAACGGCCCAGTTGTTCGCGCGTGGGATTCACGGGCCGGCCGAAAACGAGACTGTCGGGGCGCGCGAAATAAACATGCTCGAAAATGCAATGCTGGTGCAGCTTTTCCGGCGCAAAGCGGATGGACTCGAGTCCGCTCTTTGAAATTCGCAGCAGCTCGCCCGGTTCGACCTCGCGCACATATTCGGCGTCGATCAAATCAAACGCGCAAGTCTCCGAAGCGACGGCCCAGGCGTCGCGCAGGCGGCCGAGCGCCAGCGGACGAAAGCCGCGCGGATCGCGCACGGCGAAAATCTCATCGCGGGTCAAAATCAAGAGCGAATAGGCGCCTTCGACCTGGCCCAGCGCGTCGGCGATCGCGCCGGACAGGTTGCCAACCTTGCTGCGCGCGATCAGATGAAGAATCACTTCCGTGTCGCTGGTGGTCTGGAAAATCGAGCCTTTGTGCTCGAGAGTGCGGCGCAGCTCGAGCGCATTGGTCAGGTTGCCATTGTGCGCGAGCGCGAGCTTGCCTTTGTTGCAATCGCTCGCGAGCGGCTGCGCGTTCATCAGAGTGGTGTCGCCGGCGGTGGAGTAACGTGTGTGGCCAATCGCTGCGGCGCCGGGCAGACGCGCGAGCACTTCCGGCTTGAAAACATCCTGAACCAGGCCCATGGCCTTTTCGACGCGCAACTGAACGCCGTCGGAAGCAGCAATCCCGGCGGATTCCTGGCCGCGATGCTGCAGCGCGTAGAGGCCCAGATACCCTAGCTTCGCGGCCTCTTCGTGGCCGAAAATGCCGAAGACTCCGCACTCGTCGTGGAAGTGATCGTCGGAAAGATCGCCGATTTGGGGAAAAGGGTTCATTCGCTATTTTTCAGTTTCCACGGAGCGCGTGCTCGAGAGCGCCAGCCCAGACTTGGCGAAGCGCGTCCATCGCGCCCAGGACTCGCGGCTGGCCATTCAATTTGATGCAAAACTCTCCGCGAGTGACTTTGCCGATTGACTGCGCCTGCATCTTGTATTGTGCCGCAATCCGCACGACGCGGGCAAGCGAGTCCGGTTTCGCAGAGACAACAGCGCGCGCGCCGGATTCGCGAAAGAGCGCGAATTCAGGAAGCTGGGCGGTTTCGAGAGAAACGTCGGCCGACAAATTATCGGCGCTCGCGAAACAAGCCTCGGCGAGAGTGACGGCCACGCCGCCGTCGCTGACGTCGTGCGCCGATTCGATGGCGCGCTGCGACGCAAGAGAGACAAGGCAATCGATCAGATTCTTTTCCGCGGTGAGATCAATCGCCGGCGGCGCGCCTGCGACAACTCCGTGGACTGCCTTCGCGTATTCCGAGGATGAGAATTCGCGGCGCGCGTCTTCGGCAGGAATGCTTTCCGATTTTGGAGTCGACGCGCTGGCTTGCAGCAAAATGACGGCATCGCCCTCGTGCCGGAAACCCATGCCCAAGGCCCAATCCGCGTCATCGAGTATGCCGAGCACGCCGAGTACGGGCGTGGGATAAATTCCGCGGCCCAGCGTTTCATTGTAGAAGCTGACGTTCCCGCCGGTGATGGGCACATCGAGCGCGCGGCAGGCTTCCGCGATGCCGTCGATCGATTCGCTGAACTGGCTCATGATTTCGGGTTTTTCGGGATTGCCAAAGTTGAGGCAATTGGTCGCGGCGACGGGACGCGCGCCGCTGCAAGCAACGTTGCGCGCGGCCTCGGCAACCGCGTGCATCGCGCCAATTCGCGGCGATAGCTGGCACCAGCGGCCATTGCCGTCCGTGGCCAGAGCGAGCCCGCACTTCGATTCCTTGAGGCGAAGGACTGCGGCATCGCCAGCGCCGGGGACAACGCGCGTGTTCGTGCGCACCATGTGGTCGTACTGATCGATGATCCAGCGCTTCGAGGCAATCGCGGGCGAGGCAAGCAGCTTGCGGAAATTTTCGTTCAAGTCCGTGCTCGCCGGCGCAAATTCAATCAAAGGCGCGGATGATTCCGGCGCGTGGAATGGAGCGATCGGGCGCTGATAGACCGGGCCTTCTTCGGCAATGGCGTGCGCGGGAATTTCGGCGGCGATGCGGCCATTTTCGAGCACGCGCAGTTTGCCATCTTCCGTGACGCGGCCGATTTCAACGGCGTCGAGTCCCCACTTGCTGAAAACCTCGAAGACTTCGGATTCGCGCCCGCGCTGCGCCACCAGCAACATGCGCTCCTGCGATTCGCTGAGCATGATTTCGTAGGGCGTCATGCCCGATTCGCGCTGGGGCACGCGCGCGAGTTCGATCTCGATGCCCATCGAGCCGCGCGAAGCCATCTCGCAGGATGAACTCGTCAGCCCGGCGGCGCCCATGTCTTGAATGGCGACGACCGCCCCGGTGCGCATCACTTCGAGGCATGCTTCGAGCAGCAGCTTTTCCATGAAGGGATCGCCGACCTGCACGTTGGGACGCTTCTGCCGCGATTCTTCGCTGAATTCAGCGGAAGCCAAAAGCGATGCGCCGTGGATGCCGTCGCGCCCCGTTTTCGCGCCGACATAAATCACCGGATTTCCGGCGCCGCGCGCGCGCGCGAAAAAAAGCTCGTCGCGCAGGGCGATGCCGAGTGCAAGCGCGTTGACCAGAGGATTGCTCGAATAGCAGGCCTCGAACTGCACTTCGCCGCCGACCGTCGGCACGCCGAAGCAATTCCCGTATGACCCGATCCCGCTGACCACGCCATCGAAGATCCGCCGATTGCGCGCAGCTTCCTCCGGCGTGACGCCCGGACCCGCAACAAGCGGGCCGAAGCGCAGCGAATCGAGCACCGCGATGGGCCGCGCGCCCATGGTGAAAATGTCGCGCAAGATGCCGCCCACGCCGGTCGCCGCTCCCTGAAATGGCTCGACGAAACTCGGATGATTATGCGATTCGATTTTGAAAACAGCGCAGAGGCCGCTGCCGATGTCCACGACGCCGGCGTTTTCGCCCGGTCCCTGTATGACGCGCGAGCCCGTGGTCGGCAGGCGCTTCAGGTGGACTTTGCTCGATTTGTAGGAGCAGTGCTCGCTCCACATCACGCTGAAAATTCCCATCTCGGTCAGCGAAGGGTCGCGGCCCAGGATTTTCTGCACGCGTTCGAACTCGCCGGCGGTCAGGCCGTGCTCGGCGGCGACTTCAGCGGTGATTTTTGTCTCGGTCTCAATCATTCGGTGACTTTATTTCTGCCGCGAGAAATCGTAAACAACATTCCAGAGAAGATGAACGCCGTCCGTGTAATTTTTCACCGGGATGCGTTCGTTGTCGCCGTGAACGCGCTCGTCATCTTCCAGCTTGAGCGCGAAAGGCTCGAAACCGTAACTCACGATGCCTTTGTCGCGGAAATAGTGGGAGTCGGTAAAACCGGCGTCGACCGTTTGGACCACGCCCGCGCCGGGATCGAGCTCATGAACCGCTTTTTCGATGGAGGCGAATAGGGGCGTATCCGTGGACGAAACGGCAGGCGGAAAATTCAGAATCACTTCGACGCGAATCGAAGGGTCGTTGATGATGCCGCGAATCTGCGCGACCCAGCGATCAATTGTCCAGCCGGGCAAAAGGCGGCAATCGAGTTCGGCGGCGGCTTCGGAGGGAATGATGTTGGTCTTATTCGAGCCCTGGAGGCTCGTGATGGAAATGGTGTTCGTGAGCCGCGCAAGAATTTCCGGGCGCGTGGCGAGCAAATCGTAAGCGCCGGGCTGGGCCAGAAACTCCTTCGGATTTGAAAGGCGGCCGCGCCATGGTTCGGGCTCGTAAGGCGCGTGGCTGCGCAGCATGGCCTCAACCGGCGGCGTCAACTCAAGCGGAGGACGATACTGGCGGAGCCGATCGAGCGCGGCGATCAGATGATTCGGTGCGGAGTCAGGAATCGGAACCGAGGCGTGACCTGAGCGGCCCGTGGCGATCAGGCGCAGCCACGCGGGGGTTTTTTCCGTTGGGCCGACGCCAAAATAGACTGGCTTTCCCGAAGCGTCGGCGAGCGAGCCGGCTCCTTCTGTAAGCATGAAGCCTGCACCCGCGATCCATTTCGGACGATTCTTTACCACCCATCCCGCGCCAAAGACTCCGCCCGCTTCTTCGTCGGCGGTGCCCAGGAAAATCACATCGCGGCGCAGCGGCACATGCAGCCGGTTCAGCTCGAGAAACGTGAGCAGTTCAACGACGCCGAGCGACTTCATGTCGATGGAGCCGCGGCCCCAAAGATAACCGTCGCGGATGAGCCCCGCGAACGGATCCACGTTCCAATGGCTGCGGCTGACCGGCACAACGTCCATGTGGTTGACCAGGATGAGCGCAGGTTCCGTGCCGCTTCCTTTCAGACGCGCAACGATATTGCCGCGGCCCGGCGCGGATTCGGCGATTTCGTAGGGTATGCCTTCGGCTTTGAAGATTTTCGCGTACCACTCCGCGGCGCGAATTTCATTTCCGGGAGGATTCGTCGTGTTCACGCGAACGTAAGCCGAAAGCTTCTCGACGGCTTCGCGCTGAAGCGCTGGCCAGTCTGGCGATGCAGAGGCAGCGGACTGCGCTTGCGCCGGCCGAGTCAGCGCAATCAGAGCCAGCGAGAGAAGAATGGAGCAGAGAGAAATCAGGCGTCGCACGAAAGTCCTCCCAAAGGAATGCACCGCGCTATGCCGGCGCCGAGGCCTTGACCTCGGCGCCGCTTTTGGCGGAATGCGCAAGACTGCTGGGCATCGAGCTGATCATGGAGCGGAAAATGACGAGACCGTCCTGCGAGCCGAGCGGCGCTTCGACCGCGCGCTCGGGATGCGGCATCATGCCCATGACGTTGCGCTCGCGATTGCAGATGCCCGCGATTGCGGAAAGCGAGCCGTTTGGATTCGCCGCGTCATCCAGCCGCCCGTCTTCCGTGGTGTAACGGAAAAGGATTTGTCCGTTGCGCTCGAGTTCCGCCAGTGTCTCCGCATCGCAGAAATAATTTCCTTCTCCGTGAGCGATGGGAATTTTCAGCACCTGGCCCTGGCGCGCGGCGCATGTGAAAGGCGAATTGGTATTTTCGACGCGAATGTAAACATGGCGGCAGATATAGCGCAAATCGCGATTGCGGAGCATCGCGCCGGGAAGCAAGCCCGCTTCGAGGAGGATTTGAAATCCGTTGCAGAACCCGGCGACGAGGCCGCCACGGCGCGCGAAACGCTCGACGGCGTGCATCACGGGCGAAAAACGCGCGATCGCGCCGGTGCGAAGATAGTCGCCGAAGGCAAAGCCTCCGGGAAGAATGATCGCGTCGCAGCCGGAAATTTGCTCGGAACGATGCCAGAGTAACTCAACGGGCTGGCCGAGCACGGCGCCAACCGCGTGGTGCGCGTCTTCGTCGCAATTCGAGCCGGGAAACACTACGACACCGAATTTCATCGTGTGGAATCTCCCAGACCAATTCTAGCACATCGAGCAGGCGGGGCTGAGGCCGGAAATGAGAGGCAATCGGCGACCCGGCTTGCCAGCCGCAGGCAATGGGATTATTTTTTCCCGCGTGGGGATGACTTGCCGCGTGAACGGTGCGCTGATTTGGCTGTCTCGGCGCGTTGCCGCGAATTTTTCACGGCGTCGGATTTCGTATTGGCCGTTTTTGCGCGGCGTTCGGCGGCCCAGCCCGGCTTATTAACCTGGCGTCCGCGAGCGATGGCCAGCGCATCCGCGGGAATATTCTCCGTGACGGTCGAGCCAGCGGCGATGTACGCGCCGTCGCCCACGGTGATCGGAGCAACGAGCGCCGTGTCGCTGCCGACAAAGACGCGCTCGCCGATGCGCGTGGGATTTTTTTTCACGCCGTCGTAGTTGCAGGTGATCGTGCCCGCGCCGATGTTCGTGTCGCGGCCGATGGTTGCGTCGCCCAAATATGTGAGGTGCATCGCCTTGACGCCCTCGCCGAGAACGCTCTTCTTCACTTCGACGAAATTGCCAACGCGCGCGCCGGGACGCAATTCCGCGCCTTCGCGAAGATGCGCGAACGGCCCGACGATCGCGCGGGGCCCGATTCGGCCTTGATGAATGACGCAGTGCTGGCGAATCACGGCGTTTTCGTCGACATCGGAATCGAGGATCACGGTGCCGGTCTGAATCGTGACTCCGGAGGCGATACGCGTCTTGCCGAGCAGTTGCACGGCGGGCTCGATCACCGTGTCGCGGCCAACTTCGACTTCGACATCGACGAGCACGGTTTCCGGGAGATAAATCGTGACGCCTGAATTCATCAACTCGGCCGTTTTGCGAGCGCGAAACGTGCGATCGATATCCGCCAGCTCCGCGCGCGTGTTGCAGCCGAGGACTTCCTTGGGATCATCGGCTTCGATTGCCAGGACGCGCTCGCCTTTTTGATTGAGCATGGCGATCGTATCCGTGAGATACAGCTCGCGATGGGCGTTTTCCGGGCGCAATTCGGCGAGACACGGCCAAAGCTTTTCGAGCGTAAAGCAATAGATGCTGGAATTAATTTCGCGGATTTCGCATTCGCTTTCGCTGGCGGCTTTGTCCTCGACGATCGCAACGACCGTGCCGTCCGGATTTCGCACCACGCGGCCATAGCCGCGCGGATCCTCGAGCTGGGCCGTGAGGATCGTGGCCGCGGCGCGGCCGGTTCGGTGCGCGTCAACGAGCGCCTGCAATGTCGATGTGCGGATCAGAGGCGCGTCGCCCGGAAGAACCACGGCAATGGCTGCTTTCGGTCCCAGCGCCTGGCGCGCGATGAGCATGGCATGGCCGGTGCCGTTTTGCGGCCGCTGGAAAACGGTGGATGCGCCCAGCGGCGCAACGGCACTGCGAACGTCTTCGCCTTGATGGCCGACGACGACGAGCACGTTCGACGCAAGCGGTTGGCAGGCGCGCACGACATGCTCGATCAGAGTCCGCCCGCCGGCACGATGGAGTACCTTGGCCAGGTCGGATTTCAGCCGCGTGCCTTTGCCCGCGGCGAGAATCACGATGTTCAATTCATTCGCCACCATGAAGCACTTATTGTCGCTTTCCCGCCGCCGTTTGGCAATTATGGGCATCGGGAATTTTCTCATCTTTATCGCATCGTTAACGTACGGTGAGATTTGCCGAAGCGAAGCAGAATTCAGTCGGCGTGGACTGGGGAAACGCTGGAAACTGAGTGCGGGAAAGTCTCGGTTTCTTCGACATGTGTTGTTTCGATCCAGTGCGAAGGCTCGGCGAGAAGCTGCGTGACGAGACGCGTGTGCAACGCATGGCCGGCCTTGTGCGCAACCACAAGCGCACGCAGCGGACGCCCGATGAGCGCGAGATCGCCGATAAGGTCGAGCGCCTTATGGCGGCTGAATTCGTCGGGGAAGCGCAAATGGCCTTGGAGCAGGCCGTCTTCGGTAAGCACGATGGCGTTTTCGAGCGAGCCGCCGCGAATCAAGCCCATGGCGCGCAATTTGTCGATCTCGGCTGTGAACGTGAAGGTTCGCGCTGAGGCGAGTTGCCGTGTGAATGATTCGCGTCCAACGACAATTTCGGTTTCCTGGTTGCGAATCAGGGGATGCGGGAAATCGATGAGGCAGCGGACGCGAAATTCGTCCGCTGGATAGATGCCGATATGCCGGTCGCCGTCCGAAATTTCAAGGGGCTTCACGATTTTCAGGTACCGGCGCTGGCGGCGCAGTTGGCGAATGCCAGCCTCCTCGAGCATGTCAATAAATGGCTGCGCCGAGCCATCCAGAATCGGCAACTCCAGCGCATCAATTTCCACGTACACGTTGTCGATTCCGCAGGAATAAAGCGCCGCAAGCAAATGCTCGGTGGTCGAAAGCAGCACGCCATTTTTCATCAGGCTGGTGGCGTAGCTGACGCGCGCCACATTTCGCGCGTGCGCTTCGATTTCGAAATTGTCCAGATCGACGCGGCGGAAAACGATGCCTGTGTTTGCGGGAGCAGGAACCAGCCGAATATGCGAACGCACGGCGGTGTGCAGGCCGACGCCTTGCGTTTCCACTGGGCGGAGAATGGTAAGCTGGCTGGGCATAGTAGCGCCATGATTATTGAAGCATTCCGATGGCCGTGCAATGCCGATTTAATATGTGTATAATCAGTTAGTTACAGGGGAGCTTCAGGATCGCAAAGTCCGACTGTTGCATTAATACAACAAAAGACCAGCAACCTCTGTCGCTCAAATCGGACACCGCGATGTGCGTGCCGTGAGCTGCCGTAGACTTGAACGGACCTGAAATGGCGATGGAATTGGCAGGAGGGCAGGCTGTTCCCGTGACTGTGGCCGCTGGCCGCGCTGTCTCCAACTTGCCCCATGATGGCGCGTTCGACGTCGCGCTTGAGGTGGCTTACCCTTGCGCGGAGTTCAATTCGATTTGCGGCGGTTGTTTCTCACCGCCAGGCCGAGTAAAATCGATCGTTCAGGTGACTCTGTGGCTGCCCCGTTTACGATTCTCTCAAATTCGCTGACTCCTCCCCCGGAGGCGCATCCTCGGCCAGCGTGGCTACGCGTGAAATTCTTCGGCGGTCCAAATTATCAGGACCTGAAGCGCATCATGCGCACCAACGACCTGCACACGGTCTGCGAAAGCGCGCGCTGCCCGAATATGGGCGAGTGCTGGGAGCATCGCACGGCGACGTTCATGATCCTCGGGAACATTTGCACGCGCTCGTGTGGTTTCTGCGCCGTGCCTTCAGGAAAGCCGATTGGCGCGCCGGATCCCAACGAGCCCGCGCGTGTCGCGGAAGCAGCGGAAAAAATGGGGCTGCGATACGTGGTGGTGACTTCCGTTGACCGTGACGATCAACGCGACGGCGGCGCCGCAATTTTCGCACGCACGGTACAGGCAATCCACGAACGCGTGCCGGGATGCAAGGTCGAAGTGCTCATTCCCGATTTTCGCGGCAATTGGGATGCGCTCGCGACGGTCATTGACGCCGGCCCGGAAGTTCTCGACCACAATATGGAAACCGTGCCGCGGCTCTATCGCCGCGTGCGCAAGGGGTCAGTCTACGAGCGCTCGCTCGAATTGCTGCGCCGTTCGAAAGAGATGGCGCCCGCGATGCCTACAAAGACGGGCATGATGCTGGGTCTCGGCGAAGAGCGCGAGGAAGTTCTTGGCGCGATGCAGGAAATCGTGCGCCAGGGCGTCGACATTCTCACGCTTGGCCAATATCTCCAACCGACGCACGAGCATTTGCCGGTTGTCCGTTTCGTTCATCCGGACGAATTCGCGGAGTACAAGCGCCTCGGCGAAGAGATGGGCTTCAAGCACGTCGAAGCGGGCCCGCTCGTGCGCTCTTCCTATCACGCCTTCGAGCAAGAAGCCGCGGCGCGAAGCTAATCTGACTCTTTCATTGGTTCACCGTAGCGATTGCAGGAACTGCTCCGCGACCTTTCTCACGCGTGCGGCGCAATCGACATCAGAAATATTCAGATTCTCGGCCGTGTGAAAATCCGCAGTGGCTAATTCCTTGCGTCCCAGTTCCGCGTATAAATTCCCGCGCAGAAGCAGAAAAATTGGATTGCCAGGATATTTCTCGACCAGCGGCCGGACGAGCGCCAGCGCCTGCTCATAATTAAAGTCGTATGTGCGCAGATTTTTCGCCAGATAAAAACGAGCGTCGATTGGGGTTAACTTGGCATGATTCATCGCGTATATGAGTTGAGCGATGCCTTCTTTCTTGCTTCCCCCGGGAATTCCCATGAAAAACCGCAGGATTTTCACGAAACCCGAAAGCGAGTCGATGTAACAATTGTACAAGCCGAGACCCGTGTCTTCGTCGGCGAGCGACGGGTCGAGTTTCTGAGCACGCAGGAATTCCGCGCGAGCCTCGACGCCTGCGTGCGCCGCGTTTCGCCTCTCCGAACGCAAGGCGTAAAGGCGTGTCTTCAGCGCCCAGCCCAGGCCGGCGTAGATATGCATCTCAGCAGTGTCATTCCCTTTCAGTCTACGTGCGGCTAATTGAATGGCCTTGTCGGCGAGAGCCATATACTCCGCGTCTCCCGGCCGCTTCGAGCGACCCCAGACATCGATCATCCCGTATTTCACTTCGAGCGCGTCGCAATACATTTTCCACCAGCGCGCTTCTCCTTCGAGCAGGTACCCGAGCGGCTCGTCGGGATTCGTCTGTTCAATTTGTTGAGCCTGTGCAATCGCTGTCGTGAAATCGCCGCTGTACATCGTCTCGAGTGCTTGCTGAGCCTCTTCGGGAATTGCGATATGTCCTGGCGCGGGCTCGGCCGGAACAGATGTTTCGGCGCTTCGCTCGGAAATCGCTGGCGCGGCCAAGAGAGAAATGAGCCAAAAGAAAAGCGCGAGTTTCATTCCATGATGCGCGGATCGCGCGAACGGGGAATCCAGCGGACGAGCCATGCGGCCGTAACGTACATCACGAAACACTCGAGTGCAAACGGAACAAATCCCAAATAACCCGCCGCCGGCATTTCGAAAACCTTGTAGCGCTGCAGAATCGGGAAGACGTAGTGCCATTTTGCCGTCGCCCAATAGTTCCAGGACTCCCAGAGCCAGCCGCAAACCCAGCCTGAGACGAGCAGTGAATAGAATCGCGCGCGGCGCCCCCAGGAAAAGTCGCCGAGGAGCGACGGAAGGCCGAGGCGGTAATTGAGCGGATCGAGCGCGAGATAAAAGCCGACCCACACAAGTGCAAAAAAGTACGCGGCAATGTGCCGTGGAAGAACTAGAGGCAGGCCGAGGCAGAGCACGCCTGCGCCCATCATGTTGCGGCAAAGCGCAGGTGAAATCGTCACCGGTTCGCGGCGCTTGAACCAGCCAAAGGATTCGACGAGCTCTGCAGTCTCGAGCATCCCCGGCGTGATGGTGGCAAACGACCAGCAGTAGCCAAGCAGCCCCCAGATCATTTCACGGGGCACGCCGACATAGGCCCAATTTTCGAGCCGCAGATTATAGGCCTCGAAAATCGTCCAGAGCGGGATCGACAGCAGTGCCATCTGGAAGAAATCTCGCGGCGAATTGCGCAACCGCGAGCGGCCCGTGATCGACCAAACGGCGGAATCGGCGATCAGCAGATAGGCTGACCAGGCGATCGGCGTAAAAAATGTCGCCACCGGCTCGATCCCGCGAAACGTCAGCCATTCCGCGCCGCCGAGCGCCGCAATCGCGAACCAGCCAGAGAGCGGAAAGGGCCGTTTGCGGCAGCGCAAGAATTCGAGCACGAGGATTGCGGCAGTCGCCGCCGTGATCGTGACGCCGAGCTTCACCATGAGCCGAGAGTGTAACGCAGTTCGCGCGAACTTTATCGTGGGGCAATTGCGGTTCTTTGCTATCCTTTGGCCCTCGTCGTCATCTCATCCACTGGCCATGATTCATTCCGGAAAACTCGAGCGCGGCCTCGGTCTGAAGGAAGCGACCGCGCTCAACATGATCGACATGGTGGGCATCGGGCCGTTCATCGTGATTCCGCTGGTGATTAAAGATATGGGCGGCCCGCAATGTTTGCTCGCTTGGGTGGTGGGCGCTGTTCTGGCGCTCATTGATGGCTGCGTGTGGGCGGAACTCGGTGCCGCGATGCCCGAGGCCGGCGGCAGCTACGTCTATTTGCGCGAGGCGTATGGCCCGGCGAAATGGGGCCGGCTGCTTTCGTTTCTCGTGATTTGGCAGACGATTTTCCAGGCGCCACTGGTCATCGCTTCCGGCTCGATCGGCTTCGCTGAATATTTTGCGTATCTTGTGCCGCTGGGGCGTTATGGCCAGAAAGCTGTCGCGGGAGCCGTGGTGATCGCGCTCGCGTTTTTGCTCTACCGTCGCATCACCAGCGTCGGGAAGATATCCATGCTGCTATGGATCGGAGTGTTCGGAACGATTCTCTGGCTGATCGCCGCGGGCGCGACGCATTTTCATCCCGCGCTCGTGTTCCGCTATCCGGCGCACGCCTGGAGCCTCAATTGGCTCTTCTTCGCGGCGCTGGGCAGCGCGACCGTGCAGACAATTTATACGTATTGGGGTTATTACAACGTTTGTTTCCTTGGCGGCGAGGTGAAGCAGCCGGAGCGAAACATTCCGCGCGCGATTTTCCTTTCCATCATCGCCATCGGCATTTTGTATCTCGCGATGCAAACCTGCATTCTCGGCGTGGTGCCCTGGCAGGAAGCGCAGCATTCGCAGTTCATCGTCAGTGTGTTTTTTCAGCGCATCTACGGCACGCATGCGGCTGAATTTGCCACCGTGCTCATTCTGTGGATTGCGTTCGCGTCGCTTTTTTCCGCGACACTGGGCTATTCGCGCATTCCCTATGCCGCCGCGCAGGATGGAAACTTTTTTGCCGTTTTCGGCCGCGTCCATCCGACAAAACACTTCCCTCACATTTCGCTGCTCACTCTGTGCGCGGTGGCATTTATTTTCAGTTTGTTGTTTCGGCTCGAGACGGTCATCACCGCGATCGCCGCCATGCGGATACTTGTGCAGTTCGTCGGCCAGGCCATCGGCGTGATCCTGTTGCGGCGGCGCTGGCCGAGCGAACGCCTGCCCTTCAAAATGTGGCTTTTCCCGATTCCCGCCGGAATCGCTATAATCCTATGGCTCGCGCTATTCGCGGCGACGGGCCGGCGGATGCTTTTTGGCTTGGCCGCGATTGTGGCGGGAGTGATCGTTTTTCTGATTCGTTCGAAGGAATCGAACCAATGGCCCTTTGCGGAGGCATCAGAATGAAGACTCGGTGGTACACAAACTTGGCGGCGGCAGCCGCCGCAATCATTTTCTTTTCTCCGGCGGTGCGGGCGCAGTCCGTCGCTCAGGTTGTCGATGCCATCGACCATGCGCGCATCACCACGCGCGTTCTTTACGTCACGGCCCATCCTGACGATGAGCACGCCGCGGTCCTCACGTATCTCTCCAAAGGGCTCGGCGACGATGTTGCTCTCTGCTCCACCACGCGCGGCGAAGGCGGTCAGAACGCCATCGGCCCGGAACTCGGCCCGGCGCTCAAGGTTCTGCGCACCGACGAACTCTATCGCGCGACCCAAGACTATGGCGCGGAGCTCTTCTTTACGCGCGCGCCCGATTTTGGCTTCTCCAAGAGCGCCGATGAGACGCTGCGCATCTGGAATGGAATCGGCAAGGAAGATCTGGTCCGCGTCATTCGCACGTTTCGCCCGAACATCATCATCAATCAATGGGGCGGCGTGCATTCCGGCCACGGACAGCATCAAGCCACCGGCATCATCACTCCGCAAGCGGCCGAAGCCGCCGCAGATCCCACTCAGTATCCCGAACAATTGAAGGAAGGCCTGCGGCCCTGGACGGTCGAGCACGTTCTACAATACGCGCGCAACGGTGAGGAAAATCAGGAAGGCGTGGTCAAGCTGCCCATCGGCGACATCTCACCGCTGTGGGGTGAAAGTTACGCCAATCTGGCCATGGTGGGGTTTGCGAATCATCGTTCGCAGGGCATCACGCGAGTTCTCGACTCGCCTTTTTTCAGCCGGCCGGTTTCGTTGATTGACGTCCAAGGCGGCAAAATCACCCAGGACGATTTCACGCAGTCGCTTTTTTCAATCGCGAAGGAGTCGAATCAGTTGGAGATTCCGCTGGGCACGGCCGATGGCGCGCTCGCGGCGGCGCGGCAAGCCGCGCTGCGTCTCGACTGGACGGCTACCGTGAAATATCTCGCGAATGCTGGAAAGGAGCTGCAGAAGGCGACTGTGGAAGCTCAGGCTTCCACCACGATCGACAAAAACGTCCTTTGGGAGTTAAGGCAGCAGCGCCAAAAGATTGATGACGCACTGGCGGAAGCCGCCGCTCTGCATCTGGACGCCGAAGCGGACCAGAACGCGCTCGTGGCGGGCGGGAATTTTTCCGTGCGCGTGACCTGGAGTTCTCGCGGCGACGTGGGAGTGGATCTGGCCGCGCCATCGCTCGAAATTCCGCAGGGTTGGATGGTGACGCCGACCGCGCCCAAGACCGACCAGCAGGCTTCCATCTCCGAGATATCTTTTCAGGTGGGCGTTCCGTCTAACGCAATGCCGCCCGTGTCGCCGCAGGATGCCATCTTGCCGTGGGCGCCGCCGCTCGTCGAAACGCATATCACGGGCACGGCTGACGGCTACACATTCTCGATTGAGAAGCCGGTGATCTCGAGGGACTATACGTCAACAACTGTGGAAACGATGCCGCTTGAGCTGGTTCCAGCCGTCACGCTGACGGTGGATCCTCAGCAGATCATGCTGCCGGTGAATCGCTCCACGAAAACCTTTCAGTTGTTCATGCGCGTCAGTTATCACGGAACGACGCCGGCGCAGGTAACCGCTGGGGTTGATGCGCCGCAAGGCTGGACGGTCGAATCCGTGGCGCCGATTGCGTTTCCCGGAGCTGGTGACCGCCTGGTGCGTTTTGCGATCACTCCGCCGGCAGCCATTTCCGAAGCCGCGTATGATCTGAAACCCTATGCCCGTCTGGGCGGCCAAACCTTCGCCACGTCCTACGAAGCCTTGCCTTCGCTGCCGTCGCGGCATGTGAGTGAACCTGTGGTCGCCACTGCACACGTGCTCGATCTCACGATTCCCCAGCATCTACGCGTTGGCTACGTCGCCGCTGGAATTGATCCAGTGCCGCAATCATTGCAGCAGCTCGGCATCGACGTGGACATGCTCGACGAAGCCGCGCTGGCCTTCGGCAACTTGAGCCAGTACGATGCCATCGTCGTCGGGATTCGCGCGTACGAATTGCGGCCCGACCTGATGAGCGCAAACAACCGGCTGCTCGATTACGTTCAGCGCGGAGGCACGCTCGTCGTGCAGTACGAGCGCGATTTCGCCTGGAACAAGCTCCTGCCCGCGCCCTTCCCGGCAACGGAAGGCAAGCCAATCGAAGGAAGACCGGGCCAATACACTTCGGCTGACCGCATCACGGACGAGACTTCGCCCGTGCGCTTCGTCGATCCCGCGAGCCCTCTGCTGAATTTTCCGAATCGCATCACGCAGGACGATTTCAACGACTGGATTCAGGAGCGCGGCCTCTATTTCTGGGGCCAATGGGATTCGAAGTACCAGGCCGTGCTCGCCATGCATGATCCCGGCGAACAGGACACGTTCGGCGGCCTCGTCTACGCGCACGACGGCAAAGGCATATACATTTACACGGGCCTGGCATTTTTCCGGCAACTGCCCGCGGGAGTGCCGGGCGCCTACCGGCTGTTTGTCAACTTGCTGAGCGCATCGAAAGCGGGAGCCGCGGCGCAGTAAAACAGAATCATCACCAGCGCGCCTCGCGGCGTTCGAATCGCCGAGCGCGGGGCGTTTCCTCTTCGTCAACACCTTGCGCGTGCCGCTCCGAATCGCAAAAACCATTCATGCTATGCTCTGCTTTCATTTTACGCGCGCACCGCATTCTTTGCGCAACACCGCCGCAATCGAGGGGGAATCATGAAAAGAAAATCCGCAGTGGCACTGGCGATCATCGCTTTGTTTGCTTTTACAGCTTCGGCCCAATCGCAGAAAAAGCAAAAGAACGCGGACACAAGTGCATTGCCATCAGTCGAATCTTCTGTTGCCCAGGAACTCGATCATGACATTGGCGAAATGCTGGGGGCGTGGCAGGTGGGCGACGTCGACGCCATGCACAAATATTATGCCGACAATGCGACCTGGGTTTCGGGAGCTTACGCCCCGCCGATTAGCGGCTGGGAGAACTATGTCCCTGCATACGAGCAGCAATTCAAGAGAATGTCGAGCGTTCAACTCATCCGCAGAAACTCCAACTTTTTTCATTACAACAGCACTGCCTGGGTTTGCTACCAATGGGAACTGGACGCCATTGTGGATGGCAAGCCGACGACAGCTCGGGGGCAGACCACGCTCGTGCTGGTAAAGACCGGCGACCGGTGGCTGATCGTACACAACCACACTTCCGAAATCTGCCCCCGGTAGGAGGCAGCGGGAGAAGCAAGAACAACTCAGCCTGGCGCGAAAGCTAGAAGCTCTTCAAGCCCTGCCAGATCCATAAACCGGCGCTGGCAACCGCCAGTATGATCCAGATGATCATCACAGTTCGGATGTAAGGATTGATTCTTTCAATGCGCGCAACGATTTCTCGCTGCTCCTGCGCCAGTGAATCTTCCGCTTTGTCCAGAAAGATCTGGTCACCTTCGCGCGTCTCCAGCGTTCCACGGTAGATGATCAGGCAGAACCAAGCGATGAGAGTTACTCCGCAGGCGCTAAGAACGGCAAATAGGACGACGTTTTGCGTGTCCATTGTTGCCTCCATGCCCCGGGGCCAGAGCTTTGCCCCAAAACACGCCGACCCCCAAAGGCCCTTGATGCCGGAATTATAGCACCGGCGGCGCCATGGCCAGTTTTAATATGCTCTCAAACACGGCACGTTAATTCGTTGGTAAACATAGGCCGGCGCGAGGTGCCTTGTTGACAAACGGGTCTCCCGGCGGCAAAATCAATTCGCCGCAAATAGCCGCACGTTTTGCCCGGATGGCGGAATTGGCAGACGCGCCAGCTTCAGGAGCTGGTTCTCGCAAGGGAGTGGAGGTTCGAGTCCTCTTCCGGGCACCATCGTTAGCAGAAACACTTTTGTGATTGCGTTAAAATGCCGGCGTCGCAACGCCGAGATTCTGCACAGCCTGCCGTGCTTCCTGCGAAGTCGCCGTCGGCGGCAATGGTTTGCCGAACGTGACGCTCACGGGATAAGGAATGCGGCGCGGAAATTTCCAGAGGAAACGCCCGTTCGAAAAACCGACGACGGGGTCCTGCGCCCCGTCGATATGCACCGGGATGATCGGGATTTTCAACCTCCTCACAATTTGCTCTATTCCCTCGTGGAACGGAAGCATTTGGCCGGTTCGCCCCATTTGTTCCTCGGCAAAGGTGCAAACCACGTCTCCGTTGCGCAAGGACTCTGTGGCTTCGCGCAGGGAATCGGTCGCGTCGCTCGGAAGTTGCTGCGGCGAAACCGGGATCAAGTGAAGAAAGTGTGCGAATGACCGGGTCAGCCGATGCTCAGGAATCTCATTAAACATCAGAAAGCGCACGAATCGATCGGTCGAAGCGATCAGCAGGGCCGCATCTACGAAAGAGGCATGGTTCGGAACGAGCAGCGCGCCGCCCTTCTCCGGAATGTTCTCGCGCCCCCGCAGATCGATTCGGTAAATTGTATGCGTCGCGAACCACAGCAGAAGTCGCAGCAGTGCATCCGGCAGCAGATACAACATGTACGCACCGGCGAAAAGCGTTGCTATCGCCGCCCAGAAAAAGATGGCCGCGGGCCCCAGATGCAGATAGGTCGTCACGATGTAATAGACCCCGGACGCCGCAAAAATGCCGACAAATGACAGAAGATTGGCCGCGGCGATGACCCCGCCCTTATTCGATTCGTCCGGCCGGTGCTGAATCAGCGCGCTGATCGGCACGACGAAAAATCCGCCGGCAAGCCCAAGCGCAGTCAACAGCAGCAGCACTGTTTCGAATGACAGCCCATGGAACGCCAGCGCCAGTCCAAAGCCCGTCATACCCATCGCGCCCAGGGGAACCAGCCCATACTCGATTTTTCCGCCGGAAAGAAATCCTGCGGCCAGGCATCCCAGTCCGATCCCCACGGCCGCGCCGGCCTGCAGGATCCCATCATGGAAGTCGCTCGTGTGCAGCACGTACTTCCCATAAAAAACAATGTCGAATTGCAGCAGCGCCCCGAAGAACCAGAAGTACGTATTTCCGAGCACCGCAAGCCACAGGACGCGGTCCCGGTGAATCAATTTCCCTTGCGACCACAAATCGCCGAGGAAATTCAGCCGGAATTTCTTCGCGACGTCCGCTGCCGGCACTCGCGAAATCGCGTAGCTCGTCGCCAGGCCCAGCATCGAACATCCGGAAAAGATCAAGCCGGGTATCTCTTGTCTTTCGCGAAACGCGTCGGCCATGAACGCGCCAGCCACGCTGCCCGCAATGATGGCGAGAAAAGTTCCGAGTTCGAGCACGCCATTGCCCCAGGAGAGCAGTTTTTCCGGCAGAAGTTCCGGCAGGAGCCCATACTTCGATGGGCCGAATAGCGCGCCTTGCGTGCTCGCGAGGAATACCGTCGCCAGCGCCAGGTTGAGGCTGTGCCAGGCGAACGCAGCGGTCGCCAGCAGCATTAAGGCGATTTCAAAATACTTGATCCAGATGGTGACGCTGCGCTTGCTGAAGCGGTCGGCCAGATACCCGCCGCTCATCGAAAATAAAATGAACGGAACAGAAAATAATGCGCCAACCAGAAGTACCTTGCGGTTTTCTTGCGCCTTGTCCAGGTTCATCCCGAGGACGAGGTAAATAACGAAATACTTCAGGCCGTTTTCGTTGAACGCGCCTTGAAATTGCGTCGCGATCAGGCCCCAGAAGCCGCGCCGCCAACGGGATTCTTCCGGCATCGAATCCTCTCCTCAGGAAACGCCGGCGGGCCATTTGAGGCGAGCGGCCGCCAGGGAGAACTACGAATTCCGTTCCCGGATGAATTCCTTCAGCGAGCGGCCGGCGTTGCGGATATGAAGTTCGAGCAATGCGCAGGCCGCTTCCGCGTCGCGATTGCGGCACAATTCAAGAAGTGTGCGGTGTTGCTCGTTGGCCCGGTCAAATTGTCGAGTCAGATATAGTTGCAATCTCATGTACCGGTCGGAGTTGTTGTTGATCGCTTGAATCGTCGCCATGAAGTGCGGCCGTTCAGCTCGTGAATAAAGCGTCGAATGAAATTGCCAGTTCAACTGCCCCCACTTGGCTACCTCTTCCTTCATCTCGAGCGCATTCTCGTACCGGCGGAGGATCGCTTCGGCTGTTTGGAAATCGGATTCCTTGAGATTCGGAATCGAACACCGAAGGACGTCGCACTCCAGCAAAACGCGCATGTCAAATAACTCTCCGATTTCGTCTGCTGAGAGCGCGGCGACCACTGCCCCGCGGTGCGCGACGATCCGGATGAGTCCTTCCGCGTCAAGTTGCCGCAAGGCTTCTCGAACAGGAATTCGGCTCACGGAAAAATCCGTGGCAATGATGTCCTGGCGAAGTTGCTCGCCTTCCTGGATCTGTCCCTTGATAATCATCTCCCGCAGCTTTTGCGCCACTGCGGATGCGAGCGACAACCTGGGTATGCCCTGCTCGCCGTAGTTATTGTCCTTCATTTCCGTGCTAGGTTTAGAGTACATGTTGATCCTAAAGTTGAGTTGCCAATGCTCCGATTGAACTCCGCTCTATCCAGTCAACATATCATATTATTTATTGTTTACTGCATTCTATGAATCAGCATAGGTCTATGCGGCCGGAGTATCTGCTCGCTGCGCCAATTCACGAAAATCTATTCCATGTTTCCCCAGATGTCTCCGACCGCGAAGCCAGTAGGAAACGGATCGCTTGGATCAACCACGTATTGCGCGATCCCCGTTATCCACGCGCGTCCGCTAATCGTCGGAATCACCGCACGGAACGGCCCGACGCGCGTTTCGCCAGTCAATCGCCCTGTAAAAGTCGTCCCCAGAATTCCTTCGTGGATGAAGTCCTCTTGCAGCGAAAGATGCCCCTTTGCATGAAGCGCGGCCATCTTCGCGCACGTTCCCGTGCCGCAGGGCGAGCGGTCAAGCGCGCCGGTCCATGAGGAGGGCCGATTCCAATCCACTTTTCCCGTGGAGACAATCACGGCGTTCCGCCGGTGAACACCAGGGCTTTTGGAAGGCCCGGAAAGCTGTGCGATCGTAATTCCTGAAATTCCCGGATTCTCCGGGTGCGTGACGGGAAGCTGCTCCCGCGCCGCCGCTTTGATGATTTCCCCTACGCGCGCAATGTCTCGAGCCTCATCCGGCAACAACCGCAGCCCAAGAGCTTCCGCGTCGGCGATGACGTAGAACATGCCGCCGTAGGCTACGTCGACTTTCACGGTTCCGAGCTCACGGACCTCAATAGATGCATCGAGATGAACAGCAAACGCGGGCACATTCTGAAATGTGACACGCGTCACCTTGCCGTTTTCCGTTTCCGCCTCGACTTCGACTAATCCCGCCGGCGTATCCAATTTCAGACGCATGATTCGGCCGCGAATCGGAATCATTCCCGTTTCCAGCAGCACCGTTACCACGCATATCGTGTTTGTGCCCGACATTGGCGGGTATTCAACCTGCTCCATGATCACAAATCCTGCATCGGCCCGGGGGTCGGTCGGCGGGAGAATCAAATTGCAGTTCGACGCAGGATAGCCACGCGGCTCGCGCAGCATCAATTTACGCAAATCATCACCGCGCGTTTCCAGGTAGGTTTTCTTCTCGAACATAGTTTTACCCGGCACGTCGAGGACGCCCCCGACAATGACACGTCCCGGTTCGCCGCAGGCATGAGCGTCGACTGCCGTGATTAAGCGCGAAATCTGCAAATGCAACTCCTTCGGCTAAGTGCTATCCTCAATAATACAATTGAGTTACGCGACGTCTAAATTTTTCTTGGGCGATCTTTGCCGTTGAGCGTGAATTTAAGCACAAAGAAGTTGCATAATATATCCGATTGTCTATATTCGCACTTTTGAGTTCTCATTTGCATCGGAGCTTGCCCGGCCAGAATCTTATGCCATCACAAATTGAGCGTGTTCGAGTCGTTGATTCACATACGGAAGGCGAGCCCACTCGCATTGTCATCGGCGGCGGTCCGCCCCTCGGAAATGGATCGCTGGCTTCGCGTCTCGAGCGTTTTCGCAAGGAATTTGACTGGTTCCGCTCCGCCGTCGTCAATGAGCCGCGCGGCTCGGACGCGATTGTTGGCGCGCTCCTGTGTGAGCCAGTCGACCCATCCTGTGCCGCGGGAGTAATTTTCTTCAACAACGTCGGCTACCTCGGAATGTGCGGCCACGGCACCATCGGGCTCATCGTGACCCTTGCTTATCTGAAGTGCCTCCAGCCGGGCGAGCATCGCATTGAGACTCCCGTCGGCAGCGTCATGACCCGCCTCCATGAAACCGGCGAGGTCACGGTCGACAATGTCGCAAGCTATCGTTTTGCCGCCGATGTCGCGGTCAATGTTCCCGGCCACGGCCGAGTCGTGGGAGATATCGCCTGGGGTGGAAATTGGTTTTTCCTGGTCAAGCAGCAGGACGATCATGTGGGCCTGGAAGTCGAATTTTCCAACATCGAGCGCCTGACGGAATTCACTTGGGCGATTCGTCAAGCCCTCGAGCAGCAGCACGTCACCGGAGCGCACGGCGAAGTAATCGACCACATCGAGCTTTACGCAGCTTCGCAACTTCCCGGCGCCGACAGCAAGAATTTCGTTTTGTGCCCCGGGAAAAGCTACGACCGTTCGCCATGCGGAACCGGCACGAGCGCTAAAATGGCGTGTCTCTACGCCGACGACAAATTGAAAGAAGGGCAAATCTGGCGGCAGGAGAGCATTGTCGGCAGCATGTTCGAAGGCAGTGTTGCCGTTCGCAATGGAGAGCTCCACCCGGCAATTAAGGGCCGCGCGTATGTGAATGCGGAGAGTGAATTGATCCTCGACCGCCGCGATCCCTTTTGCTTCGGCATCACAAAATGACCCGTCCGTCCTACGATGTGGTGATCATCGGCGCTGGCATCGTCGGCGCTGCATGCGCCATGGCTTGCGCTCAGGAAGGGTTGCGCGTCGGGATCATCGAGGCGGAAACCATCGGCGGGGGTGCCACGGCCGCCGGCATGGGCCATCTGGTTGTGATGGACGATTCGGAAGCGCAGTTCGCCCTCACGCGCTATTCGCAGCTTCTGTGGCAGAAACTTGCCACAGAGCTTCCGCCCGACGTCGAATACGAACCTTGCGGCACGATCTGGGTGGCGGCCGATGACGAAGAAATGGACGCGGTGAAGCACAAGAAAGAATTCTACGAATCGCGCGGCGTTCCCGCCGAAGTCCTCGATGCAAAATCGCTGCGCGAAGCGGAGCCCAATTTGCGCGACGGTCTCAGCGGCGGCCTACTCGTCCCCGGAGACGCGGTCATTTACGCGCCCTGCGCGGCGCGCTTTCTGATTGAGCAGGCGCAGTCGCGCAGCGCGCAGCTTCACCTTCCTGCCGTCGCCACGGAAATCACGACCGATGGCGTGCGTCTTAATAATGGTTCGGTGCTCGCCGCGCGCTGGATCGTCAACGCAGCCGGCAGTTGGTCGCCCGTGTTAACGCCGGGAATCGAAGTCAAGAAACGCAAAGGACACCTGCTGATCACCGACCGTTATCCGGGTTTCGTGAAGCACCAATTGGTCGAGCTGGGCTACTTGAAGAGCGCGCATTCGTTCACCACGGAATCCGTGGCATTCAACGTTCAGCCGCGCCGCACGGGGCAATTGCTCGTTGGCTCCTCACGCCAATTCGGCGTCGAAGGCAGCGAAATCGATTCCCGGATGCTCGGCCGCATGCTCACCCGTGCGGAGGACTTTCTGCCGTGCATCGGAAAGCTCTCGGCCATTCGGAGCTGGGCTGGTTTCCGCGCCGCCACGCCCGATAAACTGCCGTTGATCGGTGCGTGGCCTGCGCAGGAAAGTGGCGCCGAAAATTTGTTTCTTGCCACCGGCCACGAAGGCCTCGGCATCACCACGTCGCTCGGCACAGCCGCGCTTCTCGTCGATCAATTGCTGCAGCGGCCGCCGCAAATCCCCGTCGCGCCCTATCTGCCTTCGCGCGTTCGCGAGAATGTCCATGCCTGAGACCATCTCCGTCACGGTCAATGGGACAGCCGTCCGCGTGCCGTCAAATGCGACAGCACTCGCCGCGATTCTGATGTGCACACCGTCGCGCGCGGCTTCCTTTGTGCGCCGCTCCGTCGCGGGCGAACCGCGCGGACCTCTTTGCGCCATGGGCATTTGCTTTGAATGCCGCGCGACAATAAACAATCAGCGTCACAGGCGGACTTGCCAGATTCTTTGCGCGCCGGGAATGGAAATTCGTACCGATGAATAGCGTCCGCCACAGTTTCGATGTCCTTGTCGTTGGCGCCGGCCCTGCGGGCATGGCCGCTGCATGCTGCGCTTCGGAGAGCAGTTTGCGCGTCGGGATCGTTGACAACAATCCCCAGCCGGGAGGGCAAATCTGGCGCGGCGCCTCCCAGCATTCCGCCATTCCGGAAGCCGCCGATTGGTATAAGAGGCTCGCCGCTTCTCGCGTCGAGGTTCTCTCCAGCACCGAAGTCTACGATCAACCTGCCCCCGGCGAGCTCGCCGCGGATTCTCCCAAAGGCGCCTGCGAAATCGCTTACGCCAAATTGATTCTCTGCACTGGCGCGCGCGAACGCTTTTTGCCTTTTCCTGGCTGGACGCTGCCCAACGTTATCGGCGCGGGCGGTCTGCAAGCTCTGGTCAAATCGGGTTTCTCGATCGCCGACAAGAAAATTGTCGTCGCCGGCAGCGGCCCGCTCCTCCTCGCCGTCGCCGCGTATTTGCGGGAGCATGGTGGAGACGTGCTCCTGATTGCGGAGCAATCTCCGTGGCGAGCTCTGATTCGCTTTGGTTTGACGGTCGCCTTCCAGAAAGAAAAACTGGCCCAATCGTTTCAGCTCAGGCGGCAACTCTCCGGTGTCCCCTATCAGGCCGGCTGCTGGCCCGTCGCCGCAAAAGGGAACGGCCATCTCGAAAGCGTTACGTTGCGCAGCGGAAATAAAACCTGGGAAGAGAGGTGCGATTATCTCGCCTGTGGCTTTTTCCTCGTGCCAAACGTCGAGCTTCCCATGCTTCTCGGCTGCGAACTCCGCGGCGGTTTCGTTCGCGTCGATGAATTTCAACAGACCACTGTTTCTGAAGTGCTTTGCGCCGGCGAGCCGGCGGGAATTGGCGGCCTCGAGCTTTCGCTCGTCGAAGGGCAAATCGCCGGCTACGCCGCGGCGGGCAATCGCGAAGCCGCCCGTAAGTTATTCGCGGAACGCAATCGTTCCCGTCATTTTGCCGCCGCGCTTCACCGTGCATTTGGCCTGCGTGACGAGCTGAGGTCTCTGCCGGACGACGCAACCTTCGTCTGCCGCTGCGAAGATGTCACTTTTGCGCGCCTGCGCAAGCACTCGTCCTGGCGCGCCGCAAAATTGCAAACGCGTTGCGGCATGGGCCCATGCCAGGGAAGAATCTGCGGACCCGCCGTCGAATTGTTGCTCGGCTGGAAAGTGGAATCGGTGCGGCCGCCGATTTTTCCCGTGGCCGTTTCGAGCCTTGCCAAAAGTGTTTTGATGCAATCACAATCTTCAATGCATGAGGAGCTTCGATGAATTGGACAGGCGTAATTCCCGCGATCACCACGTGCTTCGACCAGAATTACAAAATCGATCACGGCTTTATCACCAAACATTGCCGCTGGCTGGTTGAAAATGGATGCACGGGGATCGTGCCGCTCGGTTCGCTTGGCGAAGGTTCGACGCTCGAATTCGCGGAAAAACTTGCTGTTGTCGAGACGTGTGTTCGCGCCGTCGGTTCGCAGGTTCCCGTGGTGGCCGCGATCGCTTCGCTGCGCACCGCGGAAGCCGTCGACCTCGCCAAAGCCGCGGCGGAAAAGGGCTGTTCCGGCCTGATGATCCTTCCGCCCTATGTTTATCGCGGCGATTGGCGCGAAATGAAATCTCATGTCGTCGCAGTTCTTCGCGCCACGAAGCTTCCCTGCATGCTTTATAACAATCCGGTTTCTTACGGCACCGACTTTGTGCCAGAGCAAATCGCCGAGATCGCACGCGAGCACGCCAATCTCGAATCCGTGAAAGAATCCAGCACCGACGTCCGGCGCGTCACCGCGATTCGCGCCTTGCTTGGCGACCGCCTGGCGATCCTCGTCGGCGTCGATGACGCCATCGTCGAAGGCATTCGCGTCGGCGCCGTCGGATGGATTGCCGGCCTCGTGAACGCATTCCCGCAGGAGTCAGTCGATTTATTCAACGCCGCGAGCGCCGGCGACTTCGATGAAGCCTTTTCCATTTATAAGTGGTTTCTGCCGATGTTGCGCATGGACACCGTCCCGAAATTCGTGCAACTAATCAAGCTTGCGCAGGAGGAAGCCGGAATGGGCAACGCTCGCGTGCGTCCTCCGCGCTTGGAGCTTGCAGGTGGAGAGCTCGCTGAAGCGAAGGCCATTATTCACCGCGCGATCGAAACGCGGCCACGTACGCGCAAGGCCCAAGAGGTGAGGCGCTCGTAGTTTTTCGGGTGCGTGGTCCACAAGGAGATTTCCATGACACTGACTGGAAGATCGATTCTCGGCTCTCAACTTGCCGACGCCCGGGGAAAAACTTTTCGCGCCGTCAACCCCGTCACCGGACAATCGCTCGAGCCGGCGTATTATTCCGCCTCCAACGCCGACGTTCATCAGGCCGCGCTTGCCGCGACGCAGGCATTCGCGGATTACAGCCACGCCTCGGGCAAGGCAAAAGCCGCGTTTCTCCGCAAGATCGCCGAGAAAATCGAAGCGCTGGGCGACGATCTCGTCAATCGCGCCGTCCAGGAGACCGCCCTGCCTCCCGCGCGAATCAAAAATGAGATCGGCCGCACCTGTTTTCAGCTTCGCCTTTTTGCGCAGGTCGTAGAAGATGGCTCCTGGGTTGGCGCGCGCATCGACCGTCCCGATCCGAATCGCACTCCGATCCCCAAGCCCGACATGCGCTCGCTCGAGCGCCCGCTCGGTCCTGTCGCCGTCTTCTGCGCCTCGAATTTTCCCATCGCCTTTTCGGTCGCAGGTGGCGACACGGCTTCCGCTCTCGCCGCGGGAAATCCTGTGGTCGTCAAAGCTCACGGCGCCCATCCGGGAACGGCGGAGATGGTTGGCCACGCGGTTCGCGACGCAGTGCGCGACTGCGGATTGCCCGAAGGAGTTTTCTCGCTCATTTTTGACGCCGGGATCGAAGTCGGAATCGCTCTCGTCAACCACCCCGAAATCAAAGCCGTCGGTTTCACTGGTTCCCGCCAGGGCGGCCGCGCGTTGATGGACGCCGCCGCCTCGCGCCGCCAGCCGATCCCCGTTTACGCCGAGATGAGCAGCGTCAATCCCGTTTTTATTTTGCCCGGCGCGATGAAGGAACGCTCCTCCGAAATCGCCAAGGGATTGCACGCATCCGTCACCATGGGCGGCGGCCAGTTTTGCACCAAGCCGGGCGTCATTGTGCCCGCCAACGATTTTGAAAATAATGCGCCGGTGCGCGAATTCGTATCGAGTTTCGGGGAATTGATGAAGGCTCCCGCCGGCTTCACGCTCCTCACCGAGCGAATCCACTCAGCCTATTTCGAAGGCATCCGCGCGCGCGGCGCAAAGCAAGGAATTAACTCGATTGCGCAATCCTCGCCGGACCAAAAAGCGGCTGGCTTTCAAGTTGGCACTTCTCTTTTCGAAACCGACGCCGCCAATTTCCTGCGCGACTCTGGCTTCCAGGATGAGATTTTCGGCCCCTCGACATTGCTCGTCCGTCGCTCCTCCCGCGAGCAACTGCTGGAAATCGGCCGCAATCTCGAAGGCCACCTCACCGCCACGATTCACGGTACCGAAGAAGATTTGCGCGAGTTCGCCGATCTGGTCGCCCTTCTCGAATCGAAAGTCGGCCGTTTGATTTTCAATGGCTACCCAACGGGGCTGGAAGTAGGCCATGCCACGGTGCATGGCGGTCCTTATCCGGCAACATCCGATGGCCGCTCCACTTCCGTGGGGACGCAGGCGATTCACCGCTTCGCCCGGCTGGTCTGCTACCAGAATTTCCCTGACGCCTCGCTCCCCGAGGAACTAAAAAATGAAAATCCCCTCAGCATCTGGCGTCTCATCGATGGCCAATTGACGCGCGACGTTGTTGCGGGCCTTCCCAAAGCTCAGGCGAGATCGAGTTCGTAAGACATTCGTGGACCGGCGCCTCCTGGCCTCGCAGACCCTGCTGCGGAAATGATCTTGAAACGCCGTTTGCTCGGGCGGCATCCTCAGGTCTTGCTCTTCAGCTTGCCGGCAACCTTTGATTTCCCAAAGATGTAAGTGCATCTGGCGAAGGAAAGCTGGCAAATCGCGCTTTTTCGTTTATGATTCGCGGTTCCGGTCGCATGCAATCGAACGCTGGCCGATGCTTGAGGGGAAGGGAGAATTCGGAATGAAGAGTGCCGCACATAAGTCGGCGGAAAAGTATATTTTCTGGGTCAGCCTGGCCGCGTTGCTTTTTCTCGCGAGCGTGGTCGCTGGCGGTGTCCTCGCGCAAAGTGAGGTTTCGCAGTCCGGGCAAAATGCGGCAAGCGCGCAGGGATCACAAATGGATTCCTCGCGCCCCGTTCTGCCCAATTACACCCTCGCGGAGCGTTTCGTTCCCTCGGCGGTCAGCAAGCTTGTTTTTGATATGGACGTTACGCCGCACTGGTTCGAGCTTTCCGATCGCTTCTGGTATAGCTACGAGACTCCCGAAGGCACGCGCTACTGGGTCGTGGACCCTGCGAAGCGAACGAAGACTCCGCTCTTCGACAACGCCAAGCTGGCCGCGCAGTTGTCGACGCTCACGAATTATCCCTATGACGCCCAGCACTTGCCCATCAAGAATTTGAAGCTCGTGAAAAATGACACGGCTCTCCAGTTCGAAGTCGAAGTCTCCAAAGATGCCGTCATTCCCAACGAAACGAAGAAGGCCCAAACCAGCGACGAAGAGAACATTCAGGAAGATAAAGAGCACCAACGCATGGGCCAGCAACAAGAGCAGCAAAATGGCGAAGGAGCGGAAGGCGAAGAAGCCAAGCCGCCTGCCACGCGGACGATTTATTTTGAACTGGAACTAGCCACAGGCAAGGTCACGCGCCTCGACGGCCTGGATGCGCCGCTCAAGAAACCCATGTGGGCCTCCGTTTCTCCCGACGGCAAGACAGTCGTCTTCGCCCGAGGTTTCAACCTCTACATGATGGACGCGGACAATTACAGGAAAGCGCAGAAGAATCCTGGCGACAAGTCCATCGTCGAAACGCAGCTCACCACCGACGGCGTCGACAAATACAGCTACGCGCGCCTGCTCGTGGACGAGGAAAAAGAGGCGCTCAAGAAATTTCAGAAGGGCGACACAAATCAAGCCGGTCCGCGCACCCCGGCCATCTCAATTTATTGGTCGAAGGATTCGAAAAAATTTGCTTTCGTCCGCGCAGACGAAAGGAAAGTCGCTGACCTCTGGGTCATCCACACTCTGGCGAATCCGCGGCCAACGCTCGAAACCTATCCGTACGCGATGGCCGGCGACGCGAACGCCCCCCAATTTGAAGTTCAGGTCTTCGACGTCGCCACGAAGCAGCATCTCCTAATCCAAACCGCCGGATTCAAGGATCAAACCGTCGCCATCTCCACCGATCGAATCCTCGCGCGCGACCGCGAGCACGAGTTGCAGCAAACCGAAGGCGAGCAGCGGAATCTCGGCGGCTTTGGCGAACCGATGACTGGCCGATGGCTTTCCGACACTTCCGACAAACTCTACTTCGTGCGGAGCAGCCGCGACCTCCATCGCATTGACGTTTGCGTCGCCGACACGTCCACCGGCACGTCGAAAGTCCTCATTCAGGAGCGCTCCAATGCCTACATGGACGATCGCCCGCTGCGGCTCGTCGACAATGGCCAGGAGCTGATCTGGTGGTCGGAGCGCGACGGCTGGGGCCATTATTATTTGTACGGAGCGGATGGCCTACTGAAGAACCAGATCACCTCGGGCGAATATATGGCCGACCAGATTCTGGCCATCGATTCGAAGACGCGCGAAATGTATTTCACCGCCACCGGCCACGAGCCCGGAGAAGATCCCTATTACGTCCACCTTTACAAAGTGAATCTCGATGGCTCCGGCTTGAAGCTGCTCGATCCGGGCGATTTTGATAACACGCTCAGCGCGGCGGACTCCGGCAAATATTTCGTCGACACATTTTCGCGCGTCAACACAGCGCCAGTCTCAGTCCTTTACGACGGCCAGGGCGCGAAGCTCATCGATCTTGAAACCACCGACGTCAGCCGGCTCCTTCAGGCCGGCTTCAAATATCCCGAGACGTTTCATGTCAAGGCCGCCGACGGCGTCACCGATCTCTACGGCGTGATGTTCAAACCGTTCGATTTCGATCCTTCGCGGAAATATCCCATCATCGAGTACGTCTATCCTGGCCCGCAGACGGAATCCGTTAACAAGTCCTTCAACCCCAAAGATCAGAACGTCGCTCTTTCGCAGCTTGGCTTCATCGTCATCCAAGTCGGCAATCGCGGCGGCAGCCCGCAGCGCGACAAGTGGTACGACACATTCGGTTACGGCAATCTGCGCGACTACGGTCTCGCCGACAAAAAGGCTGCTGCCGAAGAGCTCGCCGCCATTCATCCCTATATCGATATCGACCGCGTCGGCATCTGGGGCCATTCCGGCGGCGGTTTCATGACCGCGGCCGCCATGCTTCAATATCCGGATTTCTTCAAGGTCGGCTGGTCGGAGTCAGGCAATCACGAAAACAATGTCTATAACAAATTCTGGAGCGAGAAGTATCACGGCATCAAGGAGACTGACGAAAAAGACGGCACTGCGAAGTTCCTCTATCACATCGACAAAAATTCCGAGATCGCCAAAAATCTCAAAGGCCATCTCATGCTCACCACCGGCGACATGGACAACAACGTCCACATGGCCAACACCATGCGCCTGGCCAACGCGCTCATCAAGGCCAACAAGCGCTTCGACATGTTCGTCTTTCCCGGCTTGCGCCACAGTTACATGCCGGAAGCCGAATATGTCTTCTGGATGCGCGCGAATTATTTCTGCCGCTGGCTCCTCGGCTCGTCGGAGACCGGCCCCGACGTTCTCGAACTCCAGCGCGAGCAGCAAGCCACTCCGAGCCATAAACTGGAGCAGTAATCGCTGCGGACAACTGGCGCAAACGCGAATGTCTGATAAAAAATAATTGAGGAGGCGGATCTGGTCGGAACCGCCTCCTACGTCCCTGGGGTGTGAGTCTCCGCTCGCCGCCTAGGGAGGCGTGTAGCGGTTTGTAACTCCGGATTGAACCCTCCCCTCGGAAAAAAGTTGCGGGAGATTTTGTGGCCGCGCCATACAATGGCGGCAGGCCGTCGCGACGCGATCGGATTCGCTTCGGCCGGCTGAGTCAATGAAGCGAAAAAAACGCGAACCACAGGAAGACCTAAGGGACAAGCCCCGGCACGTGGAAGTCGACGAAGCCGGTCTCTTGGCTTATCTCGCCACCGCCGCGCGTCCCGAGAGCATCCGCGAAATTGCGCGCGCGATGTCGCTCCGCCACTGGGGACGTCGCGCCCTGCCCAAGCTGCTGGAGCGCCTCGAGCGCCGCGGCGACGTCGAAGAATCGCGCGGCCGCTATCGCCTCACCGGCGAGCGAGCTGCGCAAAAAACCGCTCATCGCGCTGAACCGCCTCCCGAAAAAAGCCAGAACCCCGTTCATCGTGAGCCGCCGCCATCGCTTGCTGCGGCGAGGCAGGTTCCGAATTTAATTTCCGGCCGTCTCGTCGCTCATCGCGATGGTTATGGCTTCGTCGTTCCCAATCGTCCTGTCCGCGGCATGGAAGGCGATCTTTTTGTCGGTCCTGACGCCATGGGCGACGCCATGCATGGCGACAAAGTGCTCGCGCGCATCGGCCGTCGCCGGCCGGACGCCCGCTTCGAAGGCCGCATCGAAAAAATCGTCGAGCGCGCCAATCCCACTGTGGTCGGGCTTTTTCGTTACGGCCCGCATGGCAACGTCGTGCTTCCTTACGAAACGCGCATCGCTCATGAAATCATCATTCCGCCCGGAGCCGAGCTCACGCTTGAATTGCAGCAGAAGCTTCAGTCGGCGTCCGGCGAATTGCCGCGCGCCAGCCGCCGTTTGCGCTTGCCGGAACTCGATGGCGCTGTCGTCAACGTCGAACTTACGCGCTTTCCGCGCGGCGGCGCCGCCCCGGCCGGGCGTGTGCTCGAAATTCTCGGCCGCCACGGCGAAATGGGCGTCGACATCGAAATCGTCATTCGCAAGCACCATTTGCCGCATGTTTTCGATGAAGAAGTCCTCGCGCAGGCGCGCGCCGTCGCCCATCCGGTGCGTGAAGATGACATTCGCGGCCGCCGCGATTTCCGCGATCTCCCGATCGTCACCATCGACGGCGAAACCGCGAAAGATTTTGACGACGCCGTTCATGTCGCGCCACGTCCGAATGGCGGCTACGAACTCCAGGTACACATCGCCGACGTCGCGCATTACGTCCAGCGTGGCTCCTCGCTTGACGCCGAAGCGCGTCTTCGCGGCACTTCGGTTTACTTTCCCGATCGCGCCGTGCCCATGCTTCCTGAGCAGCTTTCCAATGACATCTGCTCGCTGAACCCGCACGTCGACAGGCTTGTGATGAGCGTGATTCTTCAGCTCGACAGCGCTGGTGAAGTCCTCGAAGCCGAATTCACTCCGGGCATGATTCGCTCGGCCGAGCGCATGACCTACACGAACGTCAACAAGGTCCTCGAATCCGATCCCGAGATGACCGGCCGCTATTTCGCATCCGTGGACCATTTCCGTCGCATGAGAGACCTCGCGCTTGCCCTGAACAAACGCCGCGTGGCCCGCGGCTCGATCGATTTCGATTTGCCCGAGCCCATCATCGAATTCGACCCCATGGGCCGCATGATCGGCATCACGCGAAGCGAGCGCAACATCGCCCATCGCATCATCGAGGAATTCATGCTCGCCGCGAATGAAGCCGTCGCGGGCTACCTCGAGCGCCGCGGAATCCTCTCGCTGCATCGCGTTCACGAAAAGCCCGATCCGAAGAAAGTCCTCGAATTCGAAGAGCTTGCCCGCGCGTTCGGGTATTCCCTTGGCGTCGAGGATTTGTCCGAGCGCCGCGTCACCGTTCGCCACGGCCAGGTTCGCGCTCCCGGCCGTGGACGTCACGCCCGCATGCGCCCCATGGAAATTTCGCTCCCGCCGCGTGAAATCGACATTCGGCCGCAACATTATCAGCGCCTCACCGCGCAAATCGCCGGAAAGCCCGAGGAGCGCATCGTCTCCTATCTGATGTTGCGTTCTCTCAAGCAGGCGCGCTACGCCGCGGAATCCCTCGGCCATTTTGCCCTCGCGGCCAGTGAGTACACGCATTTCACTTCGCCCATTCGCCGCTATCCGGATCTAATCGTTCATCGCGTCTTGAAGTGGGCGCTCGAAAATCCATCGGCGAACAAGGGCCCCTACCGCGAAACGGAGCTGCAGGAAATCGCCACGGAAACGTCCGAAGCCGAGCGCCGCGCCGCCGCCGCCGAGCGCGAGCTGATGGATTGGAAGACCGCACAATATATGGAGGGCCACCTCGGCGAAGAGTACGACGCGCTCATTATTTCCGTGCAGAAGTTCGGTTTTTTCGTCGAGTTGATCGACGTCTTCGTGGAAGGTCTTGTTCCGATTGACCGTCTCGAAGCTACTTTCGGTGCGCGTTTCTATTATCGTGAAAGCGACCACGCCATTGTCGGCGAATCGCATCGTTCCCGCCGAAGTCACGGCTCATCAAGCGAACCACGCCGCGAATTCGATTTAGGTGAACGAGTTCGCGTCAGGGCCGAGCGCATCGACCCATTTCGGAACAGAGTCGAGCTCAGCGTCGTTCTTTGATCTCGTATCGGGAATGCGCTTTTTCCACGCGATTTCCACAGAATACCGCCTCGTACTATTGACGCATTCTTGGCTCGCCTCTAGGCTTATTTCATGTCTCAGTTCGCCTCACTTTTGGGCAAGCGCGTCGAGGTCAATTATCGTGCGGGCGAAGTCCACATGATCGCCACCGGCACGCTTGCTGTGGATTCCGGTCAGCTCATTCGCCTCGAGGATCGCTTCCAGCAATCGGGACGCGAAAAAACCATGCGCATGGAAATTCCCTACGCCGCCATTGTTCGTGTGCGCGAAATTATCTCGCGACCCGAAAAAGAACCCGTCTCCGTTTCCTGATTTTTCCTCTTGCAGTTGGCAGATCGCTCGCCCCTCCTCTCATAGCCATCCGAATTTATTTTTCGTCCGTGCCTTTTACCCGCTATATTGATTCCTTCATACGAGGAGGCTGCATGAAGCCGAAGGTCGGACTGATTGGTTTGGGACTCATGGGCGCGCCGATGGGCCGCAATTTCTTGAAGACGGGATTCCCCCTGACCGTGTGGAACCGCACGCGCGACAAAGCGGAAAAATTGGGCGCGGAGGGCGCCATCGTCGCCAGTTCGCCGCGCGAAGTCGCCGCCGCAGCCGACGTTCTCATCACCATCGTCAGCGATCCTCCCGCTCTCGAATCCGTGCTTTGGGGAGAAAACGGCGCCCTCGCCGCGCTCCGCAAGGGCTCCGTCCTGATCGACTCGAGCACTGTTTCTCCGGGCCTTGCGCGGCGCATCGCCGCAGCCTGCGCCGAACGCGGCGCCGATTTTCTTGACGCGCCCGTCACGGGCGGAACGTGGGGCGCGGAAAAAGGCGAACTCGTCTTTATGATCGGCGGGAAGAAAGAAGTGCTCGATCGCGTCGAGCCTGTGCTTCAGGCCGTCGGCAAACGTTTTTTTCTTCTTGGCCCTAACGGCGCCGGCCAGACCGTGAAGCTCGCCATGAATATGATTCTGGCGCTCGAAGTCGAAGCGTTGGCGGAGGGCTTGGAACTCGTCACGCGCGCCGGCGTCGCTGGTGAGCGCCTCATCGAAGTGCTGCAATCCAGCATGGGCCGCGCTGCCGTCCTCGACGTGAAAGCCCCGGTCATCATGAAGCGCGACTTCACGCCAAGTTTTCCGCTGCGCCTTATGCACAAGGACATGCGCCTCGCGCTCGAGCTGGCAAAAGAAAATGGCGTCGAACTTCCCGCCGGTGCGGCCGCGTTTGCCGCTTACTCCGCGGTTAAAGCTGCCGCGAAAGGCGACGTGGATTACGCCGCCATCGCCAATTACTGGAAGAAAAACTAGAGACGAACGACCTAATTTGCCATGAATTTCTGTCCTGATCCATGCTCGTTGCATGCTCTAGGGCTGATACACGCATGCAGTTGCATCCGGCTTCACATCTCTGTCCATGACAGTGATCGCCCGCTGATGCGAGATCGTCTCGATCAGTTTTTCTATCCGGCGAGCGGTGGCCAGCCCTCCCGGGATTTCGTCTATTACCATCCGGCCTTTCTGTTTTTTGAGCGTTGCTGCGTCTCCAATGAATATTTCTTGCTTGTCGGCTTTTGTCTGAAGGTATACCTCGAAGAGCGTCGCTGATTCCTCACGAGCAGCGTACACAACGACGTGAAGTTCATCAGCTTCATCCGTCGGAGACTGTTTTCCGTACACGTAACGGACGCGGAAGGAACGCGCGTCGAAACGAGGGGGAGGGTATCCGAAGGACGAAGCCTTCGACTGGAGACAGTCCAGCACATTTCCTAACCTCGCGACACTAACGCCATTTTGCTGACTTTTGGCTTGCCCCAGGCACACGGTTGAAACTAGGAAAAAAATTGCCACGACAGTGTGTTTTCTCATGGTTTGTGCCGCAACGAAGTAAGTGTATTTCGATGGTGTAGCATGTACTTTACGCCTCCGCATTCGGCGCGAAATAACTCAGCGGCAATTCGCGCGTGGTGCGCAGTCCCGCTGGCGCCGCCAGAATCTCCGGAATCGCATTCACGGCCACCGCAGCCGTGGCAATATCGCCGTGCGTTCCGCCCGGAATTATCAAGCTGATGTTCGGCTCGCCGCTCAGCGTGACCGTATCTGCCGGATCCTTCGCGCCCACGTACATCTTCAGCTCCATGAAAATCTTTTCGCCGCCCTCCCCGCTCCCCCGCGCGATTTGATGCACGCCGGCCACCTGCCCCGCTGCCACTTCCAGAAACGGCGTCTTCACGGCCTCTTCCGCAATCACCGGCTCGATGGTTTCCGTAATCTGATCGATCGCAAATCCCATTCCATCCGCGACCATCGCCACCGACTCCGGCAATCCATGGTGCTTGATGATTCCCGCCGCGACTTTCTCGCGGAATTCTTCCGGCGTCATTCCCGCGCCGATTTTTTTCTGCAACGGCAGCCGCCGCTTCGAGGCGTCCACGATTCGCGTCACGCGCACGGAATCCACGCGCTGCGCCACCGCCGCCAGCGTCAGCGCCATTTTGTCCATCACGAATCCTGGGTTCACGCCGGTGCCCACCAGCGCCACACCTTCTTCTTTCGCCGCCTCATCCAGTTTCCGCGAAAGCTCCGGATGCTTGCGAAACGGATACGCCAGCTCCTCGCACGTGGACACGACGCAGCAGCCCGCCTCCACGCACGCCAGGAGCTGCCCCATCACATCTTTCAAATAGGACGACGTGCAATGAATCACCACGTCGACTTGCCCTCTCAGCACTCCTGCCGCGTCCGCCGAGACCGCAATCCCCCACGGCGCGTCCGCTGCTCCTATCACCTCGCCCAGATCGCGTCCCGCCTTCGCCGGATCCGAATCGATGGCCCCCGCAATCTCCAGCGCGTTCTTCTGCCGCATCAGCCGCACGATGGATGCGCCAATCGGCCCCACGCCGTATTGCACCACGCGAATCTTCTTTTTTGTCACGTATGACTCCGTTCTCGTCGATTTGCGAAGTAAGTACCTTAATTCCGAATTGAAGGGTACGCAAGCGTTCACGCAATCGGAATCCATGGCGCGCGGACCTCACCGCGCTTGTCCGCTCGCGCGGCGGGCCCATAATGCCCCATAATGACGCCCACAGTGGAAACGCGTCCCCAGAAAACGAACGTCGTGCCGCCCGCGCATCGCCCATCGCGCACTCATGCGATCCAGCATCCCTGGTTGCGCGCTGCCCTGCGTGTCGGCGGCAGCATCCTTGCGCTCGTTTTGCTTTTTCGCTTCTTGCCGCTCAGCGAGGTCTGGACGACGCTCCGCCATCTCCCTCCACATCTCTGGCTGTTCATCCTCGCTGGCTACTTGACCGCGCATGTGATTGCGATCAACAAATGGCGGCTGATGATCAACGTAGGCGGCGCGGGATTGAGTTTCCGCCAGGCCGTGCGCTGTTATTTTTCGGGTCTTTTCGGAACGCTCTTCTTGCCCTCGATTGTTGGCGGCGACTTCATTCGCAGCGGGCTTGCGATTCGTTTGGGAGGCGGCAGGGCCGCCATCGTGCTGGGTAGTTTTCTGGACCGCATCCTCGATTTTGTCGCGCTGATGTTTTTTGCCGCGCTTGGCGCGCTGCTCGTTCCTGGCGCGCTTGATCCGCGCACGCACCGCGTGTTCATGACCATCGGCATCGTGATTATTGCCGCGCTCGCCGTTACCGGTCCGCTTGTCTTCTGGTTTCCAGCGCGGCGATTTTCCTTCCGCATCCGGCGAGGCATCGTGCGCCTGCGTCAGGCGGCGCGCCCCATGCGACGGAAGCCGCAGGCCGTTCTCGCCGCGCTGTTCTTGGGTCTGATCGCGCAGGGCAGTTTCATCTGGCTCACGGCGCAGGTCGCCAATGCCAGCGGATTGCGATTGCCGCTGCGCGCCTGGCTTTTCGCGTGGCCGTTCGCAAAACTTTCAGCCATTATTCCCATCACGCAGGGCGGCATCGGCGTGCGCGAAGCCGCTCTCGCCGCGCTGCTGGTTCCCTTTGGCGCCCGCGCCGTCAAGACGGTCGCCGTGGGTCTCGCCTGGGAAGCGATCATCATCACCGGCGGCCTCATCGCCGGCCTCACCGCATTTCTTCTCGGCAGGTTGCCCGCCGCTGGCGCTGCCAGTGCGCAGTCCGGACGCACAGCGGAAAATTCAGCGCCTCCTAAATTTCAGTCGCTATGATTTGCGTGCGAAGTGCGCTTCGGCAAGTTCCAATTCCAGAAATAATGCGCCGGGGACAGGATTGAACCGGTACGCGGAAATCTCCTTGAATCCAATGGAGCGATACAGCGCAATAGCTTTTTGCATCGAGGGCATCGTATCCAGTCTCATCCATGCGTAGCCTGCTTCGCTTGCCTGTTCGATCAGCACGCGCGCCAGCGCCGCTCCAATCGATTTTCCCTGATGCTCGGCCCGCACATACAGCCGCTTCATCTCGCAGACTTTGTCTTCCACGCGCCGTAGCGCCCCGCATCCCGCCACGACATCGCCGTCGAAGGCCAGCAGCAATCGCCCGCTCGGCCGCGCATATTCGCCGGGAAGCCCCGCCAGCTCCTTTTCGAATCCTTGAAAACACAAATCCACTTTGATGTGCGCTTCGTATTCGCGAAAAAGCTTGCGCACAATATCGATGAAATCCGGCACGTCGGCGTTTTCAATGCGCATGGCGTGGCCTCGGTCCACTGTGACGATCAAGATGTTAAGGGAGGAACTCCAGCTAATGCCACCGTAGGCCGCGCGCTCGAAGAGACATTTTGGCCTGTCTCTCTGGCCGTTCTTGCTCAGCGCCTCGGCCGCTTCGCTCCACGTTTCTTCGCCGTCGCCTTTTTCGGCCGCTTCACCGCGATGCCCTGCATTTCGAAATGCGCGCCAAAAAGCAGCGGGCCAGAGCCCAGAAACGCCCGCGCCGGGAAATCACTCGAAAAGTAGCCGCGATAAACCGCATTGAATTTCTCAAACAGCGAAACATCCGCGCAAAAAACCTGCACGAATACCAAATCCTCCGTCGTGAGTCCCGCGCGCGCAAGAGTTGCGCGAAAGCCGTCGAGCATCAGCCGCGCTTCCTGCTCTGGCTCCGCCGGGATTTTTCTCGTCGCCGGATCGATTCCCAGATGGCCGCTCATGTAAAAGGTTTCGCCAGCCGTCACGCCATTCGAAAATGGCAGCGGCCCGAATCCGGATGGTGGCGGAAAATAAGTTCGTTTTGCGGTGGATGGCATGAAATCCCTCCTGGAAATCTCATCGGATGCGAATCAATGCGCTGCGACTCAACCTCGTGAAAAAACAAAGCGGCTCGCCGCTTCTTCAGCAACGAGCCGCTTCCTCATAACAAAAGCACAGAACTGTCTAATGCGCGTAGTGCGAATAATCCGGGAACGCCGGCACTTTCGGCTTCGGCAGCGGATGATTCTTCAAATCCTCCATCGCTATCGAAATCGCCTTCTCCAGCTGCACATCATGCCCTTCGCGCCACGCTTTCGGATCCAGAATCACCGGCACATCCGGAGGCACGCCGTGATTTTCCACGTCCCACGTGCTGTTCGGATTGAAGAACGCCACGCGCGGCGCCGTCACCGTTCCGCCATCGATCAAATTCGGGTAGCCGTAAATTCCCACGAGCCCGCCCCACGTCCTTTCGCCCACCAGCGGCCCAAGCCCGACGTGGCGGAAGCCCCACGGCATCCAATCTCCGCCCGAGCCGGAGAATTGGTTGATGATCATCACCTTCGGCCCGAAAATTGCGTCGAGCGGCGAAGTGAACACTTCCCCCTGCCGCGTGTACCAGTAGCTGGTCAGTTTTCGCTGCATGGTCTCGATGATGTAGTTCGCGATGGATCCACCCTGATTGAACCGCTCGTCCATCACCGCGCCTTCCCGGCCAACTTGCGAGAAATAATAGCGGTTGAAATTCGTGAACCCGCCGCCCGCCGTGTCCGGCAGATAAACGTACGCGAGCTTCCCGCCGCTCAGCTTCGTGACGGTTTCCAGGTTTCGCCGCATCCAGTCGCGGTTCCGTATGCCAAATTCATTGGCGATCGGCACCACGGTCACTTCCCGCGACCCGCTTCCGTCCGCGTTCGGCCCCACTTTCAGCACCACTTGCTTGCCCGCCTTATCGAGGAAGAAGCTGAAAATATTATCCGTGCCCTGCACCTCGCGGCCGTCCACGGCGAGAACGTAATCCCCCGCCGCGATGTTCACTCCGGGCTGCGTCAGCGGCGCCTGCAATTCCGGATTCCAGTTCTCGCCGCTGTAAACGTGCGCGAAGCGATACCTTCCATTTTCGACCGCGTAATCCGCGCCCAGCAATCCCACGTGCACTGGCGGCACCGTCGGGATTGCGCCGCCGCGCACGAACATGTGCCCGACGTTCAATTCGCTGAGCATCTGATCGAACAGGAAATTTTCATCCTCGCGGCTTGCCAGCCCGGGCAGGTATTTCGCGAATTCCGCCTCCGCCTTGTCCAAGTTGAGCCCGTGGTAATTCGGCGCGTAGAAGAAGTCCCGCTCGATGCGCCACACTTCGTGATACATCTGCTTCCACTCCGCGCGCGGGTCCACCCACACCTTCATGTCGCTCATGTTCAGCAGGCCTTCACCGGGCTTGACCGTTTCGGCCGTCGGCGCGATGCCCCAGTGCTCCTGTTGCAGGTAAAGCAGCTTCTCGCCGTTGAACGACACGTCGAAATCCTGCACGCCCGAAATCACCGGCGCCACCTTGCGGCTCTTCATATCGAACTTCGTGATATCCAATCCGCCTTCCGGCCCGAAGACTCCCGTCTGGCCCGGCGGCATTTCTGCAATGAAAAGCTCGCCCGTCTTGCCTGCCGCGAGTCCAACATAATTCTTCTCCGGAACAGGCAATGCCAGGATGCGCTGGCTGATATTTTCGAAATCGATTGTGACTTTCGGCGTCTCTTCCTTCTTCTTTTCTTGATCCGCCGCCTTCTTCTCCGCTTTCTCCTCGTCGCTCTCCGGCGCCAGCGGTGACGGTTCGTCTTTCGATAGGACCATGGCGTACACCGCTCGCGTCACCGTGTGATCGTAGCTCGACATATCCAGCCACGCCGTCGTCGGCCCCGCGTTCGTGCTCGCCGTGAAATAGATGTACTTGCCATTCTTGTCCCACACAGCAAACCGCGCGTCGCTCATGCCGTCCGTGATCTGCGTTGCGGTCCCCGTGTCGAGCGAATAGACGAACACCGCACGCATGTGATTCGGCAGCACCTTCGTGTACGCGATCCACTTGCTGTCCGGCGACCACGACGGGTCCATCGTGCGCTCCGGTGTTTCGAACACATCCGAATCAATCTTCACCGGCGTGCCTTTGTCCAAATCGACGTACCACACGCTCAGCCTCTTGTCCGTGTACGCGATTTTCTTGTTGTCCGGCGACCACAGCGGATCGTAGAAAAACGACGGCGGCTCGCCCAGATTGATTTTTTTCACGGCGCCCATGCCGTCTTGCGGACGGATGTGCAGCGCGTACTCGCCCGATTCATCCGAAAAGTACGCGATTGATGTGCCGTCCGGCGACCACGCGGGCGTGCGGTCCGCGACTCCCGGTGAATTCGTGATGTTGCGTACGTCACCATGCTCCGCCGGCACGGTCAGAATTTCTCCGTGCGCTTCGAAAACCGCGCGCACGCCCGTTGGCGAAATTCCCGCCGACAAAATGTTTTTCTCGACGCTTTCGAAGTGTGGCATCACCTGCGGGAAGTCGCCCGCTACGTGAATCGAAATCGCGTGGTCGTGATGGCTCGCCAAATCATAGACGTGAATCGACCCGAATTGTGAATAGACAATCGCTCCCGGCCCGGCCGACGCTTCCTTGATCGGCAGGCCGTCGTTCGCAACCACCTGAGTCTCTTTTTTCGTCGCCGTGTCGTACTCGTAGAGCGTAAATGGCCCCTTTTCGTCGGAGAGAAAATAAACTTTGTCGCCCACCCACATCGGATCGAATTCGTTCCAGTCACCCCGCGGAATTTCCTCGTAACTCGAATCCGATAGCTTCGCGACCCATATTTTCGATTCCGTGCCGCCACGGTAATGCGACCACGTCCCCCACGGGAACGCCACTGGCCGGTAAGCGATCTCGTCGCCGTTCGGCGAGTACGATCCCTCGAACGCCAGCGGGAAAGGCAGCTCCGTCGGCAACCCGCCCGTCACCGGGACTGTAAAGAGTTCGCCCCCTCCATTCGCGAAGGCAGCTCGGTTCGATTCGAAAAGCACATTCTTCCCGTCCGGCGTCCAGCCCAGCGCGATATCCGGCGCGGGATGATACGTCAGGCGTTTCGGCACTCCGCCGTCCGCGGATACCACGTACACATCCGTGTTCCCGCCGTATTGCCCGGAAAATGCGATCCATTTGCCATCCGGCGAAAAATGCGGATCGGATTGAATCCCGACACCCGTCGTCAGCCGGATCGCGTCGCCGCCGTCCCGGCCCACGCTCCACAGCTCGCCTCCGTAGACGAATACAATCTGCGTCTTGGTGATTGCCGGCTGCTGCAGCAGCAGCGGCGCGGACCCAGTTTGCGCATAGCACACGGCGCCCAGTAGAAACGCGAAAATGGCCAGGCCTGCTTTCCTCATTCTGATTCTCCTTTGCGAGACTTCCCTGCTCAACTCATGTACGTCAACGCAGTAAAGAAAGCTTCCGTCAGCGGGGCGCCAGAGCGCCTCTCCGCAGCGTTCAAAGAATGAAACAAATGGTACGCCAAACGACGCGCCAAACTATGCAAGGCAAGCGAATCCGGGAGTATAGCCCCGCCCGCTGATTTGTGTCCATGAAATGACGGGCTTGTCACAGCTTTCCTGCCCATCCATGTGGCAAAAGCCCTGGAAACTGCACGTGGAAAACTCGCTTCGGCCAAGGGCCGCGCGGCTCGCATCTGCAAACTTCTTTCACTCGCAGTTTGCAACCCGGCCCCGAGCGGCGTATGTTTTTCATGGAGGGAAGAGACATCATGAAGAAAAGTTTGCTCTATGGGCCATGCAAATTACTATGCATCGCTGCCGTTTTCGCTTTTGGTGGCGCGGCGTTTTCCGCCAGGAATCAAACTGCTCAGACTCCCGCTGTTGCGGCCGTTCCCAAGGTGGACGGCGGCGTCGGTGCGTGCAAGGCAAATTTCACCGTGCGCGACGGCTCCAACAAGCCCATTTATAACGCTCAGATCCTGGTCGAGCTCCGCTATGGCTTCATGAACCTGCGCAAGACCGATTTGCAGGTCGGCACCAGCAACGATGGCAAAGCGCAGTTCACCGGCCTGCCTGACTTTCCCAAGAAGCCGCTCGCATTCACCATCAAGAGCGGCACCGTCTCGAAAACCGTCACTGACGATCCGACGGTCAATTGCGATTCGACCTTCGACGTCGTCCTCACCGTCCACTAACTCGGCGCCGGTAAAGCGATTTTCGCCTCCGGCGTTTTCACGTGCTCCGGCCGGAACCCCACGCCGACGATTCGCGGCAAAATTCGCCGCGGCACCGCGTCTGTATCCCGTCGCTCATGTTTCACCCATGGCTCGAATAGTACACGACATCTTTTCCACCGGCGCGAGCCTTGGCGCCTGCGTAGCTCATGTCCCGCCCGCGCCGTCTGCGGGCTGACGTGAGGTTTTTGTCTCCTTAGTACTTCGCCCTTTCGCTCGCATCCCCTTTACCGAAACTTTTCCTCTTGCTATGCGTTAACTAGGTAGCATGACGAGCAGAGGCCATAACCCATGACCCAAACCAAGAAAACGGCACGCAAGCCTTCATCAAGAATCGCGGCCGCTTTTCTCGCCGCATGCCTCGCAGTTTTTGCCGCCGCACTCCTGCACGCGCGACTTTTGCGCGCAGCCAGCCTCCCACAATCGCCAGCCTCGTCGCAGTCCCAATCGCAGTCTGCGGCCCCGGCAAAGCCCTCTTCTGCCATGAGCAACATGCCCGGCACGTCGCAAACGCCCACGCCCTCCGCGCAGAGCGAAGTCGCCGCCAGTCCTGCCGCCACGCGCGCCGCCAACGCCGATATGTCCGACATGGACATGCACATGGCCCACATGTTCATGACCACTCTGCGCCCGGCCAATGCCGCCGACCAGGCCCGCGCCGCGCAAATTCTCGCCGCGCTCCGCCCCGCCATCGAAAAATACCAGGATTACAAAGTCGCGCTCGACGACGGCTGCAAAATCTTCGCGCCCAGCGTCCCGCAGCAGATTTATCACTTCACGCTCCGGCGCAATGCCATTCGCGCGCAATTCACCTTCGACCCCGCGCGCCCCACTTCGCTCCTCTACAAAAAAGTCGGCGGCGGCTACCAGCTCGTCGGCGTCATGTACACCGCGCCCAAGCGCTTCACCGAAGATCAGCTCAATCAGCGCATCCCGCTCAGCGTCGCCCGCTGGCACAAACACGTCAATTTCTGCCTTGCTCCCTTCGGAACTCCTCAGTCTCAGGTCGACCACACCAAATTCGGTTTCGCCGGCAGCATCTCCAGCGAGGAAGCCTGCTCCGCCGCCGGCGGCCATTGGATCCCGCAAGTCTTCAACTGGATGGTCCACGTCTACCCATTCGAATCCGACCCCGCCAAAATCTGGGCCCACTAGTTCACCCGGCCACGTTTTTTGTTGTCATCCTGAGCCTGCCTGCGCAAGCAGGCGCAGCGAAGGATCTCGCCTTGAGTGGGGATTTCGCGTTGCCGCGGTGGCGCGACAGCGCTGACTTCCACCATCGCTGAACCCGCGCCCGTGACTTGTTCACGATCCATACGATTCGTCAGGGCACGGCTTGAGCCGTGCCGCGCTCGGACGCATGTTGTTTAAACTTCCTATTGCGCGGCTCATCCGCGCGATGTAGTTGTCGTTCGCGTTTCCCGGTCCGCGCATAACGGATGCATCTAACGAAGGGCACGGTTTTTACGCTGACGCAGGAAGCGCAGCCCTGCAAGAGGAGATGCTTTTTGTCTGAATTTCCTATTTGTGCTGTTTTGCCCGCAAACCTCTAGCGTCCAACCTCCAATAGCGTCCAACCTCCAACTTCCAATCTCCAGACCAGTTGTCCATCCAACGCAAACCACGTTAATCTTGCCTCCGCATGTTGACGCACTTCATTGCCATCGCCCCTCTTTCCGCCAACCTCCACTGGCTCCCCGTCGCGATTTTTGCCGTCACCTATATCCTGATCGCCATCGAATCCGGCCGCGGCAGCCATCTCGACCGCACCGCGGCTGCCTTCTGTGGCGCCGTCGCCATGGTCCTGTTCGGTGTGCTCTCGCTCGACGACGCCTATCGCGCCGTCAGTTGGGACACCATCATTTTCCTCCTCGGCATCATGATTCTCGTCGCGCACTTCCAGGTCTCGCATTTTTTCGATTGGATCGCACTTCGCGTGGCCGCCATCGCACGCACGCGATTTCAGCTCCTCGTCCTCCTGGTTTTCACCACGGGCATTCTCGCCGCGTTTTTTGTCAACGACACGATTTGCCTCATGTTCACGCCCATCATTTTGATGCTCACCGATCGCCTGAAATTGCCGAAGCTCCCGTACCTGATCGCTCTCGCCACTTCCGCGAACATCGGCTCGGTCATGTCCGTCACTGGCAATCCGCAGAACGCGCTCGTCGGTGTCACGGCCCATTTCACGTTCCTCGGATTCCTCGGCCGTTTGGCGCCCGTGTCCGTTGTCGGACTCTTGCTCAATATTGCGCTGCTCTCTTTTTTCTTTCGGCATCAGCTCTGGGATGCGCCAGCCCTCGAGCTGGCATTCGAACCCGCGCCAGATTCTGCAAACGAAGCCGCGCCGCAAAATAACGTCGCGCTCGTCCCGGTCGTCGTGAATCGGGCGTTGTTGCTCAAATGCGCGCTCGCCGCGCTCCTTGTGCTTGTCCTGTGGATCATGAATTTTTCTTTTCCTCTTGCTGCGGCCGCTGTCGGCGCGTTTATTCTGATCATCGGCCGCGTGAAATCGGAAATAATTCTCCGCCGCGTCGATTGGGAATTGCTTTTATTTTTCGCCTCGCTGTTTGTCGTGATGCAAGGCTTCGAAAATTCCGGTGCGACCGGCTACTTGATTCGATTTTTTGAGCCTGGCCTGAGGGGTGGTGTCGCATCGCAGTTGTTTGCCGTCAGCGGCACGATGCTGGCGCTCTCGAATCTCGTCAGCAACGTTCCGGCGGTGCTGCTCATTCGGCCAGTTGTGAATTCGCTTCCGCACGCTCACGCCGTGTGGCTTGCCGTGGCCAGCTCGAGCACGCTCGCAGGCAACGCCACACCGATCAGTTCGGTCGCCAACCTGATCGTGATCCAGCTCGCCGCAAAGCGAACGAAAGTGACCTTCTGGGAATTCACCCGTGTGGGCATCGCGATCACGGTCGTAACCTCGCTCGCCGCCATCGCCATTCTCGCCGCCGAAGCGCGCCTGTTTCCCGCGATCTAAGGGCCCAACATGGCAAGAATCTGTTGCTCTTGCGGCGCGCGTACTCGAAATTGAGACTTGCACCTTCCTCCCGCGGGAAGGTTCATCCTCACTGTGAGGCAAATCATGCCCGACGCTGTTTCTATTTCCGCATTCGCCAAACGCTCCGGCGTGCCGTCCAAGACCATTCGTTATTGGGAAAGCCTTGGACTGCTCCCGAAAGCGGCTCGCAGTCACACAGGGTACCGCGTGTTCGATCCCGCCGCTCTTCGCTATGTCGTTTTCATCCAGCAATCCAAAGCCATCGGCCTCACGCTCGCTGAGATGCAGGAGGTTCTGCATCTTGCCCGCAGCGGCCGCTGTCCGTGCCCGGAGGTTTTCAGCTGGACGCAAACGAAAGCGAAATCGGTCGCCGAACAAATCCGCGAACTCTCCGCGCTGCTGCTGCGGCTCAAGCGAATTCAACGGGAATGGAAGCGCTGTTCGTGCTCGCGCGAAAAGTGCGGCGAAGTCTGCAGCCTGATCGCCGGTTTGCCGGAATGCAAATCTTCCACAGGAGGAAAATCCAATGCGAAAAATACAGGTCACGCTGGGTGTTGTAGCGGCGACGATTGCGGCGAGCGCGCTTGCCGCGCAGGCGGAAACCGATCCGTGCTGCCCCGATTGCCCGCCGGGATGCCCGCATCCGTGCTGCCCGCATCCGTGCGACTAGCCAAGCGGCGCGTCACAAATCCCCGGTGAAAAAAACGGATTCGCTGCATACCACATCATTTGCAGCGAGTCCGTTTCCCTGCGCAAATTCCTGGAATTTTCGCGCGCTCTTATTCCTTCGCAGCCGCGTAATTCTCGAATGCGGATTCGTCCTTCACCGGGACGGCGCTGCGGCGCCTCGGGGTACGTGTATCACTCCCAAGCCCCAGCTTTCGGGATGTATTTCGGATTTCCAGCCTGTCAGTTGCGTGAACTCGTCAAACGCCCGGCGCGGGCCGACAAGTTGCCCCGGCGCCCATCCGGAAAGGGGCAGCAACGATTTGTCCGCAGGCTCCTGTACGTCGTGCATCAAAATTAGTCCGCCGGCTTTCACCAACAGCGCGTAATTCCTCAGATCATTTTTCACATCCGGTTCATCGTGGCTGCCGTCGATAAAGAGAACCTCGAAGCTGTCCGGCGTTGGATGCGCGGCATTCAGCGCTGCCTTGAGGCCGGCGCTGTCTTGACTGTTCACGCAAAAGAACGTCCACTGCGGATGCTTGTGAAACAGCTTGCGGCACCGCGGGTCCACGTCAACGCTATACACATGTCCGCCATTCTGCTCCACGCCAAGGAGGAAGGCGCTTGTGGAAAGTCCCCGATGAACGCCTATCTCCAAAATGTTTCCTCTACCCACGTCGCGGAAAAATGGTAGATGGGCCCATATATCGGCGAGTGTATTTCTTCGGGCCGCTGCGTATACTTTCTCAGGCTTCATTGCCCTCCTCGCTTTTCCTTGCAGTTCCGCTCACACTCGCGCCTCCGAAATACGCGCTGGCGTCGCAATCGCCGTATTTTCGTCGCGATGGGCAAAGATTGGGCAAACTCAAAAGCAACCGCGGGTCCGCCGCGCAAATCGGTGGCGAATCCGCGGTTCCTAATTGCTTTGCCGCGATTCCCTTGCTTTCATTCTCACGCCGCGCTTATTTTTTCGCGTGCGCGTAATTTTGCGCGATCTGTTCCCAGTTGAGCGTATTCCACCACGCTTCCAGGTAGTCCGCGCGCTTGTTTTGGTATTTCAAATAATACGCGTGCTCCCAAACGTCGACGCCCATCACCGGATTCGCGCCGCTCATCAGCGGATTATCCTGATTCGGCGTGGACTCGATCGAAAGTTTTCCGCCCTTGATCATCAGCCACGACCAGCCCGAGCCGAAGCGCTTCATCGCCGCGTCATTCAATTTCGTTTTGAAGTCACTGAAGCTGCCGAACGCCGCCTTGATGGCGTCCGCGACTTCGCCCTTTGGTTCTCCGCCGCCACCCTTCTTCATGATTTTCCAGAAGAGCGAATGATTCGCATGCCCGCCGCCGTTGTTGCGCACGGCCGTGCGGATGTTTTCCGGCACGCTGTCAATCTTGCTGATCAATTCCTCGACGGAAAGCTTCGCCAATTCGGCGTGTCCTTCGAGTGCTTTGTTCAGATTGGTGACATAGGCGCCATGGTGCTTGTCGTGGTGAATTTCCATGGTCTTGGCGTCAATGTAGGGTTCGAGTGCGTCGAACGAATACGGCAGCGGCGGCAGTTGATATGGCGCCGCCTGCGCTGTTCCTGGTCCTTGTGTCATTTTTCCTCCTCAAATTGCTTTCGTGCCTCATAATTATACCCCCGCCGCGCGTGCGCCAACCAGCCTCCTGTCATTCCGAACCCGATCGCCCGCACTCGGCGAACGATGGTGAGGAATCTGCTTCTGCATTCCACATACACCATTGACAAAAACGGCGAACACGCCACTGACGAATTTATTTTTGTATCAGCGCACGAATCTGCGACCGGAGATTGAGCGTCACATTCAGCGTCGCCGAAGATTGGTCTGCCCCGCCGCTGGACTGTAAGAAAACAAACCTTTCCCCGTCCGCGGACACGTCGTAATTCACCGTCGGATTCGTTTGCATGGGGCTGAATTCAGAGGCCGGAAGTTTGAAGAGCACATGCGGCGGCCCGGCATGGAATATCGGCTTCGTTTCCACGTCAACACTCATCATGCTGTCTTGCGGCGAGTCGTAGTACACCAGTTCGCGCCCTCCCTTGCACCACCTGGGATATGCGCCGCTGCCCATCGAAACCTGCCATTCTCCTTCGCCGATGGGAAATGTGTCGACGAACACCTGATACGCGCTCGACTGGTATGAACTGTATGCAATGTAGCGCCCGTCCGGAGAGAAATCCGCGCCGGCAGCATTTTTCTTCAGGGTTTTGAGGACCGGCTTATCTCCGAGCGTGAGGCTTTCCAGCGCTCCTAAAGCGCCTCCGGGCGCCGTGAAAATGATCGTCTTTCCATCCGGCGAAACCGTGTCCGGATCGAAAAACGCGCCTTTTTCATCCGTCACGATCTGCTCTTCACCGCCTGTCCCATCGATTCGTTTCGCGTACAAATTGCCGCCGGTACTCCCGCGGCTCGAATCAAAGTAAATTTTCGACCCGTCCGGCGACCACACGCCATAGTCGTTCGAGTTGTCGAATGTCAATCTGCTCACACCACCGCTCCCAAAATCGTAAATCCACAAATCTCCCCGCCCGCTCACAGCGTTGGTGTTCCCGCCGCTGACAATCAGCAGCAGCTTCTTGCCATCCGGTGAAAATCGCGGAATTGAATATCCCCCCGGCGGCGGGGACAGAATATGCGCCTCGCCCTTGCGATTTGTTATTGCGATTACGCGCGCCCCTGTGTCGGAACCGCCGTGCAGGTACACGACGGTATCGCCTGCCGCCGCGACGTATGTGGCCCCGCTCGTCGAATCGTCGCTCACATGCTCCGGCAATTGTGTCGGTTCTCCTGTGATTCCCATGCGGCTCTCGCTAAAAGGCGCCGCGAACAGCGCTCCGGCCCGGTAATACAGCAAATATCCGCTCGACGAATAGACAGCCATGTCGCCATGCGTCAGAACGTGACTTTGCCGTGTGGCGAAGGAATACACTGCAATTTCGGCGTCGTCGTAGCTCGCCTGGCTGTTTGTCATGCCGATCGTGAAAATCACTCCTTTGTCATTCGGCAGGATGTTTGGCCAGCGGTAGGTTCTTTCCTGCTTCGCCGCATCCGGCGTCACTAGCATCTGTGGTTGTCCGCCGGAGTCGGGAACACTCATCAACCCTGTCGTGTACTCCGGAGAAAATATGATTGTTCCATCCGGCGCCCAGCTTCCGCCCCGCTGACTCGGCGCATCGCATAGAATCTGCGCCGTGCCTCCTTCGATGGGAATTTTTTTCAGCTTGCCATCTGCAAAAAAACCGATCCATTTCCCGTCGGGAGAAAAGAACGGGCTCAGCCCGTTCTCCGTTCCCCCTAGTGGCTTGGCGTCCGGCTCGTTCAAGGAGCGGCTGTACATCTGTTCGGTGGCTCCCTTGGTGGCCGTGAACACAATTTCTCTGCCGTCCGGTGAAATCGCCACGTTCTGGGAGTCCCGTGTCAAAACGCTTATCCCATCTGGAAGAGCGACGTCGAGCGTGACGCTGCGAGTGGCATTCTCACTCCGCATTTCAAGATATGGGTACGCCGCGAGCCCAACCGCCAGCAGCGCACAGAACGCGGCCACCGCCCAAGGCAACCACGCGCGTCTGGCGCGTTGCGGCGTGTTCACCGCGAACGATTGCCCATCCACTGCTGCCGCCGCGCCGCTAAGGACTTCGTCAATCGCAATCCGCGCATCGCCGATGTCGCGCAGCCGTTGCTTCGCATCCTTCTGCAGGCACCGCTGCAACAGCACGCGGACGTGCGTCGGCGTATTCGCAGGCAGCGCGCTCCAATCCGGCTCGGCGCGAATCACCGCGGCCAGCGTGTCCGTCACCGTTTCACCTCTGAACGCCATCTTTCCCGTCAGCATTTCGTACAGCACGCAGCCGAACGCCCAAATATCCGTTCTCCGATCGACGCTCTTGCCTTTCGCCTGCTCTGGCGACATGTACGCCGCCGTCCCCAAAATAATTCCCGCTTGCGTCGCCATCCGGCTAATCGTCGGCGAAGAAGAAATGTCGACGGAAGCCGCATCGCTTTCCAGCGCCTTCGCCAAACCGAAATCCAGAATTTTCACGGCATCATTCGCGGCGAGCTTGTCGTTGCTTGCCAGCTTAATGTTCGCAGGCTTCAAGTCTCGGTGGATCACGCCTCGCTCGTGCGCGTATTCCAGCGCTTCGCAAATCTGCCTCGCAATCGGCAGCGCCTCATCAATCGGAATCGCGCCAGTCTTAATTCTCTCCGCGAGCGTCGGCCCTTCCACCAACTCCATCACCAGCGCGTGCACGCCGCCGGAATCTTCGAATCCGTAAATCGCCGCGATGTTCGGATGATTGAGCGAGGCCAGCACTTGCGCTTCGCGACGGAATCGCGCCAGCCGCTCTGCGTCCTGCGCAAACGCCTCGGGCAAAACTTTCAGCGCCACTTCGCGTCCCAATCGCATGTCCCGCGCGCGATAGACCTCGCCCATCCCGCCGGCGCCAATCGCACCGGCAACTTCGTACGCCCCGATTTTTGTTCCCGCACTCAGCAAATCAGATCCCTTTCAGGATTCTTTTCGTGTCTCTCGGTGAAAATGTCTGGGACTTCGTCTGCGGGTTCGCGCTGCGCTCACGCTTCCGCACAGCGGCCGCAAAGCGCTGCGGATTATACTCCCGCGGCTGCCCCGGCGCGTCGCGCTTCTCACGTCGCGTACACGAGTTGCGAACCGCCGCGGAATTCGCGCGACGCTGCACGCGAGTTATGAGATAAATTCCCCAGCACAATCGCACGAAAAAAAGGAGCGACGCATGCCAGCCACCGCCCACATCGAAAAGCACTTCACGGCCACGGCCGCGGTCCGCGACATCGTAATCGGAATGTCGGACGGGCTGACGGTGCCCTTCGCGCTGGCCGCGGGACTCACCGGCGCAATCGCGTCGACGGGAATCGTGGTGACCGCGGGGCTGGCCGAAATCGTCGCGGGCTCCATCGCCATGGGCCTCGGCGGTTATCTCGCCGCGAAAACGGATTCCGAGCATTACGCCTCCGAGATGCGGCGCGAAATCGAGGAGACCGTCGAGATTCCCGACCAGGAAGAAGAAGAGGTCGCGAAAGTTTTTCGCGGATACGGGCTCGCGGAAGAACACGTGCGGCCGGTGGTGAACGCGGTTTGCTCCGACCAGAAGCGCTGGGTCGATTTCATGATGCGCTTCGAGCTGGGGCTCGAAGAGCCGGAGAAGACGCGCGCGGCGCGCAGCGCCGGGACGATTGCCTTCTCGTACATCGTCGGCGGATTGGTTCCGCTCGCGCCGTACATGCTGCTCGGCCACATTTTCACGGCGCTGTGGGTATCGGTCGGCGTCACGCTGCTCGCGCTGCTCGTGTTTGGTTTCATCAAAGCGAAATTCACCGATGTGTCGCCGGTGCGCGGCGCGCTGCAAACGACGCTCGTCGGCGGGTTGGCCGCCGCCGCGGCGTTCTTCCTCGCGCGACTCGTCAACATGCGTTAATGCGTTCTTGCGGGGAACCGTCCGCGAACTCCTTGTCGACGACAATCCGTTCCGCGCGGTCGCCGGCAAAGGCAGTACATTTTTGCTCATGCACCCAGGCGAGCGATGCTTGCAGGAGTTTTCTTGCCACTCCGCGCATCTACGAAGAGCAACACCAGACTCCTCGTTGGAGGCTGGCCGCATCCTCCCTCGGAACGACAAACAATAAAGCTATTGCTGCTGGCCGAGGTTGCCGAAGGGCCAGATGCCGAAAAGTTTCAGGAAGACGTCGTCGTGCTTGGCGATGAGCATTTGCGCCGATTTTTCGGGCGGCCAGGGCGAAGCGAGGCGCTCGGGACGGTCGGCGATCCAGAAAGCGACGAGGCCCTGCACGGTGGCGTCGCGATCGAGGACGGCTTCGTTGACTTTGTCGAAGCTGTCGACGGGCGAATGATGCGTGTAGCGATACTCGGGCGAGTCCTGATCGAGATTGATGCCGGGCAGGCCGGCGAGAATGAACGGGCCAGCGTCGGTGCCGAATTCGGTGTCGTCGTTGGCGGTGATGGTGCCGAAAGCGCTGAGCGAGGAGGCGAAAGCTCGCGCGGCGGGAACGGCGTCGTCGCGGCCGCCCATGTTGAGAGCGGTGACGGGGCCCTGGCCGTTGTCGAGAATGACGGCGGCGACATGATCTTTCATGTCGTCTTTGTGAGTCTTGACGTAAGCCATGGAGCCGAGCAGGCCTTCTTCTTCGCCGGTGAAGAGGACGAAGCGAATGGTGCGAAGCGGCTTCATTCCGGAGCGGATGATGGCTTCGGCAGCGCCGAGAGTGGTGGCAACGCCTACGCCGTCGTCGGTGGAGCCTTCGGAGAGATCCCAGGAATCGAGATGGCCGCCGACGACGATGACTTGCTCGGGATGCTCGGTGCCGGGAATTTCGCCGACGACGTTGGCGGTGTCGACGGGGCCGGCGGTGACTCTATTCTGGACGTCGATGTGGATGCGCACGGTCTTGCCGCGGTCGAGGAGGCGCTCGAGGATGCCTTGATCTTCGGCGGCGATGCTGACGACGGGGATGTCGTAATAGGTGTTGAAGCCGAGCGCGCCGGTGTGCGTGAGATGCATACCCTGCGCTTTGCCGCCGCCCTGGCCGCCGATGACCGCGACGGCTCCGACTTCATAAGCTTTTTTGAGAACTTCGCCGAACTTAGCGAAGCCGGCCATGCCGTTGCTGGGTGAGACGCCTTTTTGCACGGCGAGAAGAACTTTGCCGCGCCAGTTGCTGGAATTTTGTGAGAGCTCCTCGTCGAGATTGTAGACGTTGACCGGGACGACGTCGGCATCGACACCACCGACGGGCGTGGAGCCGACCCAGCCCATGGCGTCGACCATCAGCGGATGCGGGGCCGGGGAAATGACTCTGGCTTCGGCGGAAACGCGCGTCCAGCCGCGGAAAATCTGCCATGGCTCGGTGTGGACATTTTGCAGGCCGATTTTCTTCATCGTGTCGAGGCCCCATTGAATCGCGGCATTGCACTGCGGCGAGCCGGTGACGCGAGCGCCGATGTCGTCGCTGAGGACTTCAAGTTCGGAGTAAGCATGAATGTCGAGCATGCCATGGCCGGCGATGGCGGAGAGCGCGGGCAAGGTGCCGTCGTCGGGGTCAGGCGACGCCGGATTGCCGGAGCCGTTCGAAGCGGCGGCGAAGCTGATGCCAACAGCGAAAAATGCCGCAGCGGCAAGAGCGGCGAGAGCGAGAATTCTCGAATCGGGCTTTCTCATTTCCTTTTGCCTCCAGCGGCAAGGGTCGCGATTGAGAGGCGCATATTCTGTCAAATGCGAGGGTTGGAGGCAAGTGGTGAGAGATGACGAAAACTGGAAATGCTGCATCTAAATAAGCTGGACGGGCGAGAATTAAAGTCATGGAGGGTTTTTTGACTCTGTACAAAAAGAGACAGTCTGCTCGTTAGCGGCATGCCAAGGTTCATGGGATGGCACCCGAGCTACGCGTCGATAGGGTCTTAGAGTGCCCGGCTGGTCCGGGAAGGCAAGCAGGCCCTGCCGCGAATCATTTTGCTTACATGATCGCTAACACGGCAAAGGAGTTGCGGGAGGACGCCCGGGTGGGAGGCAGCAGTGAAAAGTAAGCTAAATTTATATTGTCTACATGCTACGCAGGGCTTAGTGCGATAAAATAGGGAACTCGACCGCCAGGCGGCGGTATCGCGAAGCTGGGGCAGAGGCGAATCCAGGTTTCCTTCGGGAGACGATTTTCTTGCTGGGACGTCAATATTCATGCGGGCCAATGGCCCGCGGAAGAGAAAAGGGAGGGAAAGCACAATGAGCAGGGAGGTTGTTCAACTGAGGCGCGGAGCGGCGATAACGATTGTGATCGTCGCGCTTTTCGCCGGTGCGTTCTTGGGTACGTGGGCAATTCGCTGGGCGGGCCACGAAGTGTTCGGAGCGCCAAATGTTCCTGTGAAGGTGGCGGGAAACGTGAATCCGGTGCTTCTCGGAGGATTCTCGAATGGATTCGCGTCGGTCGTGCGGCCCGCGCTGCCAGCGATCGTGAATATTCGGACGACGAGAGTTATCAAGGCGCAGCAAAATATGCCGGGATTCTTCGACAATCCGCTTTTCCAGCAATTCTTCGGGAATCAGTTCGGTCAGGGCCAACCGCAGACCGAGCGTGAATCGAGTCTCGGATCAGGCGTGATTATCAATTCGGACGGCTACATCCTGACGAACAATCACGTGGTGGAGCACGGCGCGGACATCAAGGTCGTGTGGAATAACAAGCAGTACACAGGCAAGGTGGTCGGCACGGACCCGCAGACGGACATCGCCGTGGTGAAAATTGATGCGACGGGACTGCCGACACTGGCGTTTGGCGACTCCGCGAAACTGCAAGTGGGCGACGTGGTGTTCGCCATCGGCGATCCATTCGGGATCGGCGAAACGGCCACGATGGGAATCGTGAGCGCCACTGGGCGAAGCCTGGGAATCGAGAGACAGGAACAAGGAAACTCGCAAGCGTACGAGGATTTCATTCAGACGGATGCGGCTATCAATCCGGGAAATTCGGGCGGAGCGCTGATCGATCTGCACGGGAATTTGGTCGGCATCAACACCGCGATTCTTTCGAGCAATACCGGACCGGACGGCGAAGGCGGAAATGAAGGAATCGGTTTCGCGATCCCCATCAACATGGCGCGGAACATCATGGAACAGATCATTGAGCACGGAAAAGTGGAGCGGGGACACATCGGGCTCACGATCACTGATCTGCAGCCGGAGATGGCCAAGGCGTTTGGCTACACTGCGGGAGGCACTGGGGCCCTCGTTGACAAGGTGACGCCGGGAAGTCCCGCCGAGAAGGCTGGGATTAAGCGCGGCGACATCATCCTGGCACTGAATGGGGAATCGATTACGGGTTCCGGCGAGCTGACTGCGCAAATCGTGAATTCGGCGCCGGGAACGACAATGCACCTCAAGGTCTTCCGCGATGGCAAGACGTTCGAAGTTCCGGTGACGCTCGCGGTGGGCGCGCCCGAACAGGCCGACATCACTGGGGGGCAATCCGCGCAGCCTGCGGAGCCATCCGATAATGGCGGAAAGGCGCTATCGGGAGTGCGCGTCGAAGGGCTGACGTCGGACATCGCGCAGCAATTGGGTGTGCCGATGTCGACCAAGGGAGTGGTTGTGGATTCGGTGGATCAGTCGAGTGATGCGGCGGACGCAGGATTGCAGCGCGGCGACGTGATTCAAGAAGTGAATCGTAAGCCGGTGACAAACGTCGAGGAGTTCCGCTCGGCTCTGGCGGGTACGGACAATCAACCGGTTCTCCTGCTGGTGATACCGAGAGGACAGCCGGATACGACGCAGTACCTTCTGATCCAGCCCGGCTCGTAACGTTTTCAGAACGTTTTCAGATCGGGCGAACGAACGGGGCGGGAGCGAAGGCTCCCGCACCGTTTCCGATTTAATCAGAATGGTTGGAAGAGTTTCCGATGCACGAAAAAATCCTCGCCGACGGTAGAAAATGCGCGGCGAGCGGCTCACTGAACCGGTTTGTTCCCAAGCGGGCACCGATGATGTGGATCCGAAGGATTTGAGGAGTTTCGGGCCGTCTGGCGCTGATTGAAAATGAGATAGATGAGGTGAGCGGAGGTGGAAAACAGCCGATAGAGTAATTCGTGGGAGTTATGGACGAGCTCGTGCATGAGAGATTGCCGGGAAAGACTGGACTGAACGCAACTCACCAAGAGGTTCCGTGTTTGTCAGAACATGATCGACAAAGCGTCCAGGAAGACGGGAAAATCTGCACGCAGTGAATTGAGTTATCGCTTAGAGCAACGCATTTCCTTACCAGTACGAACGTACTATTACCCAGCCTCAGTTGCAGTACTAAAATTGCCTCAGTGCCCATGAGTGTCTGAGGCTGTCGGGAAGGATTTATGTCGTCATTCAACGGGAACGGTTTTTATCCAGATGCGACGGGGTTCACGCTGCTCACGAGCGGGAAGCCGCGATGGCGGTCGTTTGGCGCCGGGTTCGGAATTGAATTTCTAGTTTTGGCGTGTGCGCTCTGGCTGCCCATGCTGTTCCCGAAACAGATGGCGGCAGCAAGACAATACGTGGTGATGGAGATTTCCGTTCCACCACTCGAGGCGTGGAAGCCGCAGCCGAAAGTCCAACCGCGGCGGGTTATGCCGAAGAAGCCCGAGGTGGAGAAGCCGGTGGTAAAACCTCCCGAGCCGCCAAAGCCAAAAATGATCGAGCCGGTTTTCAGCACGCCGGTGGTTTCGCACTACATCGTGAAACACAACCCCACGCAGGCGCCAAAGGTGAATGAATTTGCGCGCGCGGTGCCGGATGTTCCGACGGTGTCGCTGGGAAGTTCGGCCCTGCCAGATCTGAAGAAACCAAGAGAGCCGGTGCAGACGGGCGGGTTTGGAGACGTGAACGGCTTGAGAGCGGCGCCGACGATCACACGACCGCTCAACATCAACGAAGCCGGTGGATTCGACATGCCGACCGGCCCCGGAAAAGGAAATGGGACGGGCGGGGCGAAGGGTGTGCAGGGAGTGGTGGCCAGCGCGGGATTCGGCAACAACACGGCGATTGCCGGCGGGACGCGAAACGGCGGAGGCACTGTTCACGAAGGGATGTTCGCAGACGACCGGGCAACGAGCAGCGGACCGCGTGTGCAGAAGACGGCCAACACAGTACCTAATGAGACACCAGTGGTTGTGCTATATAAGCCGAATCCGGAGTACACTTCGGAAGGCAAACAAGACAAGATTCAAGGCGACGTTGTGCTGCAAGTTATCTTTCGAGCCTCTGGGGAAGTGGAAGTCGTGCGCATCGTGCAGGGCCTGGGCCACGGTCTGGATCAAAACGCGGAAATGGCCGCGCGGCAGATTAAATTCAAACCGGCGGAACAAGATGGGCGGCCGGTGGACTTTCCAGCAAACGTTCGAATCGCATTCGAACTTGCCTATTAAGATCGACTGTTGAGGAATCGAGGGGGAGAAGTCATGGGGATGCGATCGCGTTGGATTGTTGCAGTGAGCGTGGGGTTGGGATTCGCAAGCGGAGCACTCGCACAAGCTCAGACACAGGCGCAAACGCAGCCACAGCCACAGCCGGCGCAAACCACTCAGCAAGCCACGATTACGCCAAGCCAACCGACGACGGTTGCACAAGTCGTCGACCGAATCATCGCGCGCGAACACCAGGAAGTGGCCACGCTGCGCCGCTACAACCCGATCGTCGAGACATACATTCAAGACATGAAATGGGATCCACAGTTGGGCGAGGTCCCGCAAATCGATCACTATTATTTGGGCGTCGCGGAATTGAGCCGGGGAACCGTGGACCGGTCGATGCTGTCGAAGGAGAACAAGAGCTGGAAGAGCAAGTTCAATCCGATCAAGGATCTGACTTCGTTTTTCGGCGATGCCTACGTGCCAGAAGGTTTCTTGCAGATGATTTACGTCGACCCGGTGTATTTTGACCGGCAGCACTACCGCTTCGATTACGTGCGGCGTGAATTTCTGGGATCCGTGCGGTGCCTGGTGTTCGACGTGACACCGCTGCCGAAGTCGGGCAAAGGGCGATTCCAAGGGCGTATCTGGGCGGAAGAACAAGATTACGCGATTGTGCGGTTCAATGGTGTGTTCACGCCCATATCGTCGGCGACGAGCTGGAACCTGCATTTCGACAGCTGGCGCGCAAACGTTGCGCCGGGCTTGTGGATTCCGTCGTACATCTACAGCGCCGAATCGGATTTGAAGGATTTTCCGATGGGCCATATTCACTACCGCTCGCAAACGCGGCTTTGGGGCTACAACCTGAAGCTGGCGGGGCATGAGCAAGAGTTCAGCGAGCTGACGATCGAGGCTGCGAAACCGATCCAGGACCAGGCAGATGCGTCCAAGGATGTTTCGCCGGTGATGGCGGAGCGGGACTGGCAGCGCGAAGGCGAAGACAACGTTCTCGACCGGCTGCAGCGCAATGGATTGCTGGCCCCTCCGGGCCCGGTGGACAAAGTGATGGACACCGTGGTGAACAATCTGGAAGTGCCGAACAATCTAGACATCGAACCGGACGTTCGTTGCCGCGTCCTGCTGACTTCGACGCTCGAAGCGTTTACGGTGGGACACACGATTATCCTGACGCGCGGGCTGCTGGACGTGCTCCCCGATGAGCCGAGCCTAGCGGCGATTCTGGCGCACCAACTGGGCCGGATTATTACCGGGCAGGAGCTCCCCGACGCATACTCCTTTAACGACACGACCATGGTTTCCACGGCCGATTCGCTGAAGCGCATGTCGTTCCGCAGCTCCGACCAGGAAGAAGAAACGGCGGCGAAGAAAGCGATCGAGTTGCTGAAAAATTCCATTTACAAGAGTCAGCTTGGCACGGCGGGACTGTTCCTGAAGCAAGTCGCCGCGGAGCAAAAAGAGCTGCCGAATCTCATCAGCGCGAATCTGGGCAATCACGTGTTCATGGCGGACCAACTGATGCTCTCCGCGCCGCAATTACAGGCGACGAAGGTGGATCAGATCGCGGCATTGCCGCTTGGCTCGCGCATCGTCCTGAATTCGTGGGATGACTCGATTGAACTGGTGAAGTCGAAGCCGGTGCAATTGCTCTCCGCGCGGGAAAAGATGCCTCTGGAAGTCACGCCATTTATGCCGTTCCTGACGCGCTATCAGGATTCCTCGAACGCGGTCGCCGCGGATCCGACGAAGGGCGACGTAGCGAAGCAGCAACCTCCGAAACAGCAATAGCAGCGAGGGCCGCAGGAATGCGGCTCGGAACAGATTTATTTTGAAAGCCCGGCAGGGAGGCAACTCCTGGCCGGGCTTTTTGCTTTTTGGAGCGTCATTGCGGAAATGCAGCACGCCGCGCAGGCCGGCTACCCGAAGGCGCCGCTTTGAAACCCAGCCCGGATGAGAGAAACTCGCTCCAGCATGGCACGGCAATCGCTGATCGAATTCATCGAAGAGTATGCGCGTCGCGAAAATGAAACCGCGATTGCGCACCGGCGCGGCTACCGCATGGAGCGGTGGAGTTACGCGCAAATCGGGGCTGCGGCGCGCGGATTTGCAGCCACGCTTGCCGCGAGGAAGATCAGCAAGGGCGACCGCGTGCTGCTGTGGGGAGACAATTGCGCGGAGTGGGTGGCGGCGTTTTTCGGGTGCGTGCTGCGGGGCGCCGTCGTGGTGCCGATGGACCGCGCGGGTGCGCCGGAGTTCGCCGCGCGCGTGGCGCAAGCCGCGCAGGCGAAATTGGTGGTCAGATCCGAAGGATTGCCGGAATTGGGCGCTCAGATTCCGGCGATGGGCCTGGAAGAAGCGGCGGCACGCGGAGCGCGCGCGGCGGAAATTGACCCGCCAGCGCTCGGCCGAAGTGATCCCGTCGAAATGGTTTTTACTTCGGGCACGACGGCGGAGCCACGCGGCGTGGTGCTGACCCACGGAAATATTCTGGCGAACGTCGAACCGATGGAAGCGCAGATCCAGCCGTATTTGAAATACGAGAGATTTTTTCATCCGCTGCGATTTCTGAATTTGCTGCCGTTGAGCCATGTTTTCGGGCAGTTGATGGGAATGTTCATACCGCCGCTGCTCGGCGGGACAGTGATTTTTCTGGATACGCTTGCGCCCGCCGAAGTGGCGCGAGCCATCCGGCGGGAGCGCGTGACGGTGCTTGTGTCGGTGCCGCGATTGATCGAGTCGCTCGAGGGACAGGCCGAACGAGAGATCGAGGCCGCCGGGCGGAGCGAAAACTTTCGCGCGAATTTTGCCGCCGCGAAAGACGAACGTTTCCTGAAGCGCTGCTGGCGATTCCGGCGCATCCACGGGCAATTCGGCTGGAAATTCTGGGCGTTCATTTCCGGCGGCGCGGCCTTGCCGGAATCCGTGGAAACTTTTTGGCAGCGTCTCGGCTACGCGGTGATTCAGGGTTACGGCCTGACGGAGACTGCGGCGCTTGTGAGCGTAAATCATCCGTTTCGCACCGGGCGGCGGTCAATCGGAAAAGTGATGCCGGGAATGGAGATGAAGCTGAGCGCGGAAGGAGAGATTTTAGTTCGCGGAGAGAATGTTGCTTCGGGGTACTGGCAGGGCCAGAAGCTCGAGACGATTGCCGGGGAAGACGGCTGGTTTCGCACGGGGGATTTGGGAGAGCTCGACGCGGAGGGGAATCTTTTTTTCAAGGGACGGCGCAAGAATGTGATCGTGACGCCGGCGGGGATGAATATTTATCCGGAAGACCTTGAAACGGAATTGAGGAAGCAGGCGGGCGTGCGGGATTGCGTTGTGGTGGGAGTCGAGCGCGACGGAAATGAGGAGCCCTGCGCGGCGCTGTTGCTGGAAGATTCGCAAGCCGACGCGGCGGGGATCGTTGCCAGAGCGAATCAAAACCTAGCGGAGTTTCAACGGATTCGGCAGTGGCTGGTCTGGGACGAGCCGGATTTCCCGCGCACGGCGACACAGAAACCCGTGCTGCCGCGAATTCGCGAGACCATTGCGGCAAAATTGGGCGAAAAGGCCGCGACTGAAGAGACGACGGCAAGGCCAAGCACGCTGGCCGATTTCATTTCCCGCGTCACGCACCGCACGACGGCACAGACGTCTCCGAACGCCAGCCTGGAAGGCGATTTTCAATTGAGCTCGCTCGACCGCGTGGAATTGATGAGCGCGCTGGAAGAAAAGTACCAAGTGGATTTGAGTGAAACGAAGTTTGCCGAAGCGAAGACCGTCGGTGAACTGGAGCAGCTCTTGCGCGAACGGCCGGCACGGCCCCAGACGTATCGTTTTCCGCGATGGGCACAGCGCTGGCCGGTCACGTGGATTCGGATTTTCATTTATTACCTGCCGGTGTGGCCAGCGACGTGGCTGCTGGCGCGGCCGACGATTCGCGGCCGTAAAAATTTGCAGGGAGTTCGCGGGCCAGTTCTCGTGGTGGCGAACCACGTGACCTACGTGGACATCGGTTGCGTGCTCGCGGCGCTGCCGGGAAAGTTTCGCCACCAGCTGGCAACGGCCATGGAAGCAGAACGGTTGCATGGGATGCGCTATCCCTCGGGAATGAACTGGTTCCTGAGGATCGTCAATCGCATGGACTATTACCTTGTGATCGCGCTGTTTAATGTTTTTCCGCTGCCGAAACTCTCGGGATTTCGCGACAGCTTCGAGTTTGCGGGCGAGCTGGCCGATAAAGGATGGAGCGTGCTGGTGTTTCCGGAAGGCGAGCGGACAAAGACGGGGGGATTGGGAAAATTCCGAGGGGGAGTTGGATTGCTGGCCACGAAGCTGCGCCTGCCGGTGGTGCCAATGCGAATCGACGGCCTCTTCGAATTGAAACAGGCCGGCAAGAAAGTGGCGCGGGCGGGCGATGTTCGCGTGACGATCGGCGCGCCCGTTTCTTTCGACGCCACAACGGACGCGGAAACGATCGCGCGGGAATTAGAACGGCGAGTGGCTGAATTATGAAGCGGAAATGAAGCGAGGCGCGAAGCAGGCCTAGTCATCTTTGACAACGAGCAGTGGTGTTTCCTCAGGCTAGTTGTTGGTGTCGTCTTCAGAGTCTTCGGCGTGAGTGATGTAGGTGTGAGACATGCGGTCGTGCCATGTGAGTTTGTCCTCATCCCAAAGAGCCCAGAGGAAGCCGAGAAGAACCGTGCCGGCGGAGAGCAGATAGCCGAAGCTGCGCCAGAGGAGCTGGCGGGTTTCGGGAAAGGTGCCATCAATGGCAACGGCGGTGAGGCTGCGAATCTGCATGCCCGGAGTCGCGCCGGAGAACAACGTGAAGAGGACGAAGTAAAGGGCGTAAATCAGGAAAAATATGGCCGCGTAGACGCCAAGCTCCGGGCGAAGAAAGCCGAGTTGGCCGCCGAGCGAACGGAAAAGGCCGAGGAAACCGACGAAAACGGCGGCGACAATGATGGCGTCCAGAACGCCGGCAAGGCGGCGCGTGGACAATTCTGCGACGGGAAGAGACGATTTTGCCGGACGGAGGCGGTAGTTTTCGACGACGGAGAAATCCAGTTCCGGCTGGGAGACGTGAATCTCGACGCGCTGCGTTGGGCGAAGGCGGGCAATGGTGCGCGGCGCAACGGCGGTGGTGATGACGTCTGGAACGCGGCTGCTGAAGGGCAAAGCGGGCTGGGGCTGCTCGGAATCGTCTCCGGCGAGCACGTGGTCGCGGCGGGAACGATAAACTTCGAGGCGGCGGGCGACCTCACGGCGCCATTCCGGTTCTTCGGATGTGGCGGCTGGGCGCGGAGACGAGGGCTGGGCAGACGCGGCGGGAGACTCACAAAACGGGCACACGTCAACGTCCTGATTACTAACCGCGCCACATTGAGGGCAAACCTGGATCACCGGCTCGTTTTGCGCTGCGGACCGGACTGGCGGACGACAAAATCTTAGCAGAATGCGCAAAAGCCGGCGAAGGAAAATAGGAAGACGAGCGCCGATGTCGCGAATGAGATAACCGGCGGAAAAACGGCGGCGAGCTGCCAAGGATGAGTGGCGATCAATCTGCAAGAAGCCGCGAGGGACGGCAACAAAAACATCAGGGGCGTGTTAGGCTCTCCATCTCTTTTTCAATTATGCGCAAGTGGATGAAAAACAAATTTTTGCGGTGCAAATTGCCTGGGTATGCCGCGGCGCTCCTGGCGCTCGCGATGGTTTGGGCGCCGGCTGCGTTCGCGCAAGCTGGAGCCAGCGCAGGCGCGCAAGGAAAGACGCAAAGCCACGCGGCGGTTCCGCGAGGCCAAGCCGGCGGGCAATCCGTGGGAGAGCTGACGCTCGAAGCGGATACGCAAAAGCAATCCGGGAAGATTTTTACCGCGGACGGGCACGTGGACATCGTGTATCAAAACACGCGGCTGCGCGCGGATCACGTGGAGTACAACGAAGAGACGAAGACAGTGAATGCGCGCGGCCATGTGCAGCTGGATTACGCGACGCAGCACCTGGAGGCGGACACAGGAACGTATAATTTTGAAACGGAACGGGGGACGTTCCGCAATGTACGCGGGACGGTGCGGGCCGTGCATCTGGCGAACCCCAACGTTCTGGTGAGCCAAAATCCGCTTTCTTTTTACGCCGCGGAAGTGCAGCGCCTTGACGAGGACACATACGAGGTGAGCCACGCCTGGGTGACGGTCTGCCAGCCGGGCCGGCCCGTGTGGAAGTTTTATGCGCCGCGCGCGGTGATTCATCTGCAAAAATCGGTGGAACTGCGCAATGCGACATTTCATCTGCTGTACGTGCCGATCGTTTATTTGCCGTACGCGACGATACCGGCGGGGACGAAGCTGAGGCAATCCGGGTTCTTGATTCCAGACGCGACGAAATCGTCAACCAAAGGGTACGTGTTCGGCGATTCGTTCTATTGGGCGCCGACGGAGTGGATGGACGCAACAATCGGCGGGCAGTATTTGAGCCTTCGAGGATCGAGTCAAACGGGCGAACTCCGGATGAAGCCGTGGGCGAATGCGACGCTGAACGCCAGTTATTACGGGGTGATCGACCGCGGCCTGCCGGCGCCCGGCGGCGGATTGATGAAACAGGGCGGACATGAGGACAAGCTGTTTTTCGACGCGACGCTGCCGGATGGATGGAGGGCCGTGGCGGACATCGATCAATTGTCGTCGCTGACGTTCCGGCTGGCGTTCGCCGAGACGTTCGCGCAGGCGGTGAATTCGGAGGTGCGAAACACGGCGTTCTTGACGAAAAACACGGATGGATTCAGCGTGAGCCTGGCGTCATCGAGTTACAAGAATTTCCTGAGCGCGTCGCCGGACACGGCCATCGACATACGAACCGCGCCGGAGATTCGCGCGAGTTCGGTGGACCGCGCGCCGTGGGCGAATCTGCCGATTTACTTTGGTTTCGACGCTTTCGCCGACGCGGCGCATCGCGAAACCAATGTGCTGCCGCAATTTGCGACGCCGTCGTTTGTGTCGCGAATGGAATTCGCGCCGAATGTGACGATGCCGCTGCACATCGGCAGCTGGCTGGACGTGACGCCGACGTTTACATTGCGCGAAACCCGATACGGCGGGCAATTACAGAATGGCGCATTTCTCGATACGCCATTTTTGCGCAGCACGCAGGAGTTTTCGCTGGACCTCCGGCCGGCGTCGCTGGACCGCATTTGGGACGCGGGCGACACGAAGTGGAAGCATACGATCGAGCCGGAAATCGAGTATCACTACGTGAACGGCGTGACGGACTTCGCGCGATATTTGCTTTTCGACGAAGACGACACGCTGACGGATACGAACGACGTGCAGTATGGCGTGACGCAGCGGCTGTTTCGAAAGCAAGGCGACGGCGGCGGCGAGGAGCTGGTCAGTTGGGACATCGAACAAAAATATTATTTCGATCCGACGTTTGGCGGCGCGCTGGTGCCGGGGCAGAGAAACGTGTTTCAAGCGCTTGATTCGCTGACGCCGTTTGCGTTTGCCGACAGCCTGCACCGATTTTCGCCGATCATCAGCGACTTGCGCGTCGAGCCGGGCGGGCATTTCGACACGGAGTTTCGCGTGGATTATGACCCGAAACGGGGGCAAGCGACGGCGATCGGGACGCTGCTGAAAATCCGGCCATACAAGCAATCCTTTCTGACGCTGGCGGATTTTTCGGCGGTGAATATTCCGCCGACCTCGCCCGCGAATCCGGGAGTCATCGAGCCGCGCTCCGATCAAATCCGCGCGATGGCCGGATACGGCGATTTGACAACGAAGGGCTGGAGCGGGCTTTTCGGATTCAGCTACGACATCAGTCAACAGGTTTTCCAGAACCAGGTGGTTCAATTGACGTACAACGGATCGTGCTGCGGGATTGGGTTCGAGTACAGGAGGCTTTCGCTTGGGACAGTGCGAAATGAGAATGAGTTCGGCGTGGTGTTTCACATTGCAAATCTGGGGTCCTTCGGGAACGTGCGGCGGCAAGAGAGCATTTTCTAAGATGACCGAGCGAGCGACGGGAAACGCATGAAAGAGGAACTGAGTTATTTGACGATCGCCGAGGCAGCGGCGCTGCTTAGGCGGAAGAAACTTTCGCCGGTGGAGCTGACCGAAGCGGCGCTGGCGCGGATCGAAGCGCTCAATCCGAGGCTGAATGCCTTTATCACCGTGACGGCCGAGCGGGCGCGGCGGGAAGCGCGCGCGGCGGAGCGGGAGATCGCGCGGGGGAAATATCGCGGAACGCTGCACGGAATTCCGGTCACGCTCAAGGACAACATCTGGACCGCCGGGGTGCGCACGACCGCAGGAGCGAAAATTCTGGAGAATTTCGTGCCGCCCGTGGACGCGCAAGTCGTGAAGAAGCTCACGCAAGCGGGCGCGGTACTGCTAGGGAAGACGAACCTGCATGAGTTCGCGTACGGAATTACGACCGATAATCCGCATTACGGAGCGGCGAAAAATCCGTGGAATACGAACTGCATTCCCGGAGGCTCGACCGGTGGATCGGCCGCTGCCGTGGCAGCAGGGATCGGATTCGCGGCGGTGGGTACGGACACGGGCGGGTCGATTCGGATTCCGTCGGCGCTGTGCGGAATTGTGGGTTTGAAGCCGACGTTCGGACGCGTGAGCTGCAACGGAATTGTGCCGCTGGCGGTGACTCTGGATCACAGCGGACCGATTGCGCGAACCGTGGCGGACGTGGCGATCATGCTCGACGCCATTGGGGAGCGCGAAGAAGCGGAAGGTGCATTTTACCGTGCGGCGCGCGGCGGCTTGAAGAAGCTGGGACGGCATCCGCGGCTGGGATGGCCGCGGGAGTTTTTCTTTGAGCGCGTTGATCCGGAAATCAAGAAAGCGATTGAAGAAGCGATGAAGGTTTTCAAGAAGCTTGGAGCGCGCATCGAGGAAGTGCCGCTGCCGCACGTGAAGGATTCGGGCGAGCCGACCACGCAAATCGCGCTGGCCGAAGCGCTGGAGTATCACGAGAGCCGGGGCTATTTTCCGGCGCGCGCGCGGGAGTATGGCGAGGACGTGCGGAAACGGCTGGAAATGGGGAGCGCCGTGCGAGCGGTTGATTATTTGAAGGGACAGCAGATGCGGGAACAAGTGCGAGAGGATTTTCGCGCGGCGTTTGAGCGCGTGGATGCGATCGTTGCGCCAGCCACGCCAATTCCCGCGCCACGGCTGGGAGAGGACAGCGTCAAAATCAACGGCGAATCACAATCGGTTCGCGGCGCGCTGGTGGGGATGAACAGGCCGGCCAATTTCACGGGCTTTCCCGTGATTTCGGTGCCGTGCGGGTTTACGCGCAGTGGATTGCCGATGGGAATGGCGTTGCACGGGCAGCAGTGGGGCGAAGCGAAGCTATTGGGGATGGCCTTCGCATACGAGCAAGAGACGGAGTGGCACAATCGCCACCCGGAATTCAAGTAGCGCGATCACGGTGCGAATTCAAGCGAAAAACAGCTAGCATCCTCAGAGCAACCAGCGCTCGTAGCGCCAGGAAGCGAGGATGGGGAGCGTCGAGGTGGCACGGTGCGCGGAAGGAAATGAGCGCCGCGGACGAGCCCACGCTGCTCGATGAAATTGATGACGTGGGTGCAGGAGATGCGGATTCACGAACCGTGTGCGAAAATCCCCAAGGAGTTGTACAGGCGGAATCGAAGCGCGAAGCATCCAATGACACGGTGGAAAGCGTAGGTAAAGAAGATGAAAGTTGGCGTGTTTGCAGCACTGCTGGCAGGGTTGGTTTCGTTTCTGTCGCCGTGCGTCTTGCCGTTGGTGCCGGGATACGTGTCGATGCTTTCCGGCGTGGGCGTGGACCAACTGCAACAGGGCAAGAATTCGCGGGGGGCGACGCTCGTTGCGGCGGTCGCCTTTGTGGTGGGATTTTCACTTGTTTTTATCGGCTTCGGCGCGTCGGCAAGCGCGGTGGGGACATTCCTGCAGGAGCATAGGACGGAGCTCGCGCCGCTGGCCGGAGCACTGATCCTGCTTTTTGGTTTGCACCTGATTGGCTGGCTGGTGAAGATTTCGATTCGCGTAGGCCTGGTGATTGGCGGGCTCTTCGTGGCCGCAGGAATCGCCATGGCGTTGTGGATGAACACCGATGCGAGCAGCTTCCGACCGGTGCATCTGTTCGCGCTGTCGCTGATTTTTCTGCTGGGGCCGGTGATGACGCGATGGCTGAACCGCGATGTACATTTTCGAAAGATGGGCGGCCAGCCAGGAGTCGTGAGCGGATTCCTGATGGGCTTCGCGTTCGCGTTTGGATGGACGCCATGCATTGGGCCGATTCTGGCGACGGTGCTGACGCTGGCGGCGACGCAGGGCACGGTGATGCGAGGCGTGCTGCTGCTGATGGCCTATTCGGCGGGACTGGCGATTCCCTTCCTGCTGACGGCGATCGGAATTGCGCAATTCTTGAAGTTCTACAAGCGGTTCCGACGGCATATCCATTGGGTGGAAGTGTTCAGCGGCGTGCTGCTGCTGGCGGTGGGCGGGCTGATATTTATGAACCGGCTGACATGGCTTTCGGGTAAACTAACATTTCTGAACCGTTTTTCGCTCTAAAGGGAGCCTTGCAATGAATTGCACCGTATCGCGATGGGGTTGGGCAGGAATCGTGGCAGCGCTGGCCATGGGACTTGCGGGATGCAGCGGTGCGTCATCGGTCAGCGCGGGAAATGCTTCGAGCGCGAAGGCCAGCCCGAATGCGAACAAGCCGAACGAACCCAACGTCACGTTCGAGCAGTTGCAGGGCGGGGACCTGGCGCTCGATAGCCTGAAAGGCAAAGTCGTACTGGTGAATTTCTGGGCGACGTGGTGCGGAGCGTGCCAGGAAGAAATTCCGTGGATGATCGAGTTTCAGCAGAAGTACGAAGGCCAGGGACTCACGATCCTCGGCGTGGCGATGGACGATGAAGGAAAGAAGGTGGTCGATCCATTCGTGCAAAAGACACAATACGATGTCGACGGGAAAAAGATGCCGATGAGCTATCCGATCATCATCGGAAATTACGACATTGCGGCGAAATTCGGCGGGTTGATCGGATTGCCGACGACGGTTGTGATTTCGCGCGACGGAAAAGTCGTGAAGAGATTCATTGGATTGGTGGACCGCGACCTGTTGCAGAATGTGATCGAGGAACAGCTGAAGATGCATTCTTAAGGCATTTTTTACCGGCGGATCGGCAGAAATGCCCGCGAGCGTCGCTATTGTTTAATTATGGACGAGCGAGAGTTTCAGAAAAAATGCGAAGAAGTGTTCGGGAGCCTGACGAAGCGGCTCGCGGAACTCGGCGACGAGCACGATTTCGAAGTCGAGGGCGGCAGCGGGAAGATCGAAATCCAATTCGAGGATCCCGACGAGACGCGATTCGTCATCAGCCCGAATTCGCCGGTGCGGCAGATTTGGATTTCGGCGCTGACGACGAGTTTCAAGCTGGGCTGGTCGGATGAAAAGAGCGCATTCGTGCTGGACAAAACGGGCGAGACATTGGACCAAGCGATGAGCCGGATTTTGAGCCAGCAATTGGGCGCATCGGTGATGGTGTAAAGGATGCGAATCTTTCGCCACAATTCGGCGCGCGGAATTGCGGGACTCGCCGCGCTGGCATGTTTGCTGGGATTGGGATGCGCGCGAGCGGCGCGCGCACAGGAATTGCCCGCGCCTTCCACAGTGGCAAAGGCGCAAACGTACGTGTCGCTCGAGCCGGTTCCGCGAGGGAGCACGTTCGAAGTGGCGGCCGTCGTGCACGTCCTGCCCGGATTTCACATGAACTCACACAAACCGTCGGAAGACTATTTGATCCCGACGCTGCTGACTGCGAAACCTCCCGCGGGCATCAAGGAAGCCGGGACAACTTATCCGCCGGGAATCGACAAGAAGCTCTCGTTTTCGGACAAACCGCTTTCGGTTTATACCGGCAGCTTCACGGTGCGGGCCAAGTTTGTCGTCGCGGCAAATGCCGCGCTCGGCAAAACGAGCTTGCCATTCACGCTGCAATACCAGGCATGCAACGACGAAGCGTGCCTGCCTCCGGTGCGAATTCCGGTGATCGCGAAAATTGATGTGGCACCGGCAGGGACAAAGGCGCGAGAAATGTCGCCGGAAATTTTCAGCGGCAACGCGTCCAGCGGCCAGAAGTAATCGCCTACCGAATCCACCAAACCTGTTAGAACCACTGCAACGTGCGCTACTGCGGGATGACGTGCGGCAGGGCGCGGCGAAGGCGCGAGACGACGCGATCTTTGCCGAGTACGACCATGGTCTCGAAGAGCGGCGGAGCCACAGCGCGGCCGACGATTGCGACGCGGGTCGCGTTGATGAGCAGGCCTGCCTTTACGCCCTGCGCTTCGGCCAAAGAGCGCAGCGCATGATCGCAGGCGTCGTGATTCCACTCAGAGAGCGCATCGAGCGCATCGGCGAGCTTGCCGAGCAGATCCGGAAGCTTTGGATCTTTCCAGAACTTCGCGCGCGCCGCGGGATCGTAATCGAAATCGTCGGAGAAAAAGGCGCGAGCCCATGTGGCGAAATCGGGAAGCAAGCGCGTGCGCGGGCGCAAGAGGTCGACGGTGTGCGCGAACCATTCGCGCTCGGCGCCGTCCCAGGCGTCGCGCCAGAGTCCAGCCCGCTGCAATTCAGCCCTCATATAGGGCAAAAGCTCATCGATGGGAAGCTTTTGCAAATACTGCGCGTTGAACCATTCGAGCTTCGGACGGTCAAAAATTCCATTGGTGCGGCTGATTCCGGAGAGCGAGAAACGCACGATGAGTTCGGATGTGCGGAGGAATTCCTCGTCGGTGCCGGGAGACCAGCCGAGCAATACCAGGAAATTGCGAAAGGCTTCGGGTAGGAATCCCTCTTCGGCATAGGAGCCGACGCTTGTGGCGCCGTGGCGCTTGGAGAGGCGCGTGCGGTCGGGTCCGAGGATCAACGGCACGTGCGCGAACATCGGAGCAGCCGCGCCGAGGGCGGAATAAAGCAGAGCCTGCTTCGGCGTGTTGGAAAGATGATCGGCGCCGCGAATGATGTGCGTGATGCGCATGTCGATGTCGTCCACGACGACGCTGAGCTGATAGGTCGGCACGCCGGACGAACGCAGGAGAACAAAATCCTCGATTTCGGCGTTCTGGACTTCGCGTGGACCGAAGACGGCGTCTTCGAAACGAGTCACGCCGGAGCGTGGCGTCGCGAAACGAATCGCGCGGGGCAAACCCTGGCGCTCTTTTTCCTCGCGCTGCGCAGGCGTCATGTCGCGGCAGGGACAGGGCGGCGTGCGCGCGGCCTTTTCAGCGCCTTCTTCGCCTTCGACGACAGCGTCGGCGCCAGCGTACTGGACTGCCTTGCAATAACACGCGAAGGCAGCGCCGCTGGCGAGTAATCGTTCCGCCGCGGCGCGATACAACTCGAGGCGCTGCGACTGGAAGTAAGGGCCTTCGTCCCACGGAACACCGAGCCAGCGAAGACCTTCGAGGATTCCGTCGACGAGCTCGGGCTTGTTGCGCTCGACGTCCGTGTCCTCAACGCGAAGGATGAACGTGCCGCCTTCGTGGCGCGCGAAAAGCCAATTGAAAAGCGCCGTGCGCGCGCCGCCGACATGGAGATAGCCCGTCGGCGATGGAGCGAAGCGAACGCGAGGCTTGGAGTCAGCAGCCATGGAGCAGAGCGGTTCCTTCCCTATTCTGAAAAACCACCATCTTAGCGGAAGCAGCAGGCAAAATCGAGTGCGGGGTCCGGAACTGCATCGCGCCAATGCAATGCGCCGGCGTGGCGCGAGGCCAGGTTTTCTCGGTCACGCCGTGTGGCTATGTGTTTGTTCGCTACTCGTAGCGCAGGGCGACGATGGGATCGACGCGCATGGCGCGGCGCGCGGGCAGATAACACGCGCCGAGAGCCACAAGAATGAGCAGCAGAGCGGTGGAGAGAAAGCTCGCCGCGTCGAATATCCCGATGCCGAAGAGCAGCGTGTTCATGAACTTTGCCAAAATGACGGATAGCCCGAGGCCCACGACGATGCCCGCAATGACCATGGCCATTCCGTTGGCCAGAATCAGGCGCATCACGTTGGCAGGCTGTGCGCCGAGAGCCATGCGGATGCCAATTTCGTTGGTACGCTGGCTCACGGAATAGGACATCACACCGTACGTACCGATGGCCGCGAGCACGAGCGCGAGCAAGCCAAACGTGCCGAGCAGTTCGGCGCCCATGCGGGGAGCCTGAAGAGACTGCACGAGCACTTGCTCCATGGTGCGCACAAAGGCTAGGCGAACGGTCGGAGCGAGCGAATGCACCACGCCTCGCACGGAGGGGATGGCGCTGGCAGGATCGCCCTTGGTATGGACATAAAGCATGACCCCCGGCGAATAGTGCTGCTTGAGAGGAAAATACACGATGGCCTGAGGGGACTCGCCGAGGGAGGCGTATTTTGCCGTATTCACGACGCCGACTACAGTGACAGCCCAGGTCTCGCCGAGGAAATGCAAGTGCTGGCCCATGGGGTCCTTGCCGGGCCAAAAAGAATCGACAGCGGCGCGATTCACGATGGCGACGTCGGTGCCATTGGCGTCATCGCTTTCGGCGAAATCGCGCCCCTCGATCAGGGTCATGCCGGCAGCCGAGAAGAATCCCGGGGCCACGGCTTCGACGGGGGTGAGCTTGCCATTGCGCGGGTCGGTGGCATCCACGCCGTCTGTGAACGTGGTGCGCGCCAGGCCGCCGCTGAACGGCGCCGTGTCGGAAAGGCTCGCACCGGCGACCATAGGAAGCGCATCCAGGCGCTGCACGACGTCGCGATAGAACGCCTCGGCTTGCGGCTGAGCATAGTGTTCCGCCCCGGGGTTCAGGAACATGACCATTTCATGCTGCACTTCGAATCCAGGGTCGATTTGCTCCGCGTTGCGCAGGCTGTGGATGAAGAGCCCAGCGCCCGCGAGGGCAACAAGCGAAAACGCAACTTGAATCATCACCAGCACGCCGCGGAGGCCATACCAGCGCGCGCTTCCCGTGGGCGCGCCAGTGCGATCCTTGAGCGCCGCGATGCTGTCGCCGCGCGAGGCTTGCAGAGCTGGGACGAGGCCAAAAAGCAGCGTGGCGACGACGGCGAGCCCCAGAGTGTAGAGGAAAACGCGGGTGTCGAGGGTGAAGTCGAGATTGTCCGCGAAGAAAGGAGGCACCAGCGAAACGAGCGCCGATTTTGCCCAGTAGGCGCAAAGAATTCCGAGGACGCCGGCGAGGATGGCGATGAGCAAGCTTTCGGTGAGCAATTGGCGAATCAGCCGCGTGCGCGATGCGCCGAGCGCCAGACGGACAGCGATTTCGCGTTGCCGCTGCGTGGCGCGAGCGAGCAGCAGGTTGGCAACGTTGGCACAGGCAATCAGCAGCACGAGTCCCACGATTCCCATCATCAGCGCTCCGGCAAGCGCGAAGATGCCGTGCAATTGGGGTGGAATCGAGGTTTCCTGGATGGGCACGAGCATTTCATTGCGTCCGGAATTGTCCTTGGGATACTGCTTTGCGAGTTGCGAGCCGAGGCCGCGAATTTCCGCGCTGGCCTGTGCAACGGTGACGCCGGGCTTGAGACGGCCCACCATGTTGGCCAGGCGGAAGCCGCGATCGTGCAGGAAAGTCTTCAAGGGGCCGGTGGCGACTTCGTCAGCCATGGAAATAGGAATGAAAACATCGGGACTTGCCAAATCACCGACGGCACGAAAATCGCGCGGCGCCACGCCGATGACTGTGTAATCCAACTGGTCCAACTGAATGCTCTTGCCGAGAATTCCTGGGTCGCCGCCAAAGTGAGTTTTCCAGGCATCGTAGCTGAGGACGGCAACGGGCCGGGGCGTGGTGTCTTCGTCCGGCATAAAGCCGCGGCCGAGAATTGGATGAACGCCGAGAACGTCGAAGAAATTCGCGCTGACCATGTAGCCGAAGAGTTGCACCTGCTTTCCCGAGATGGTGAGGGCGAATCCGTCCCCGATGGCAATCGAGACGCCGGAAAAGGAGTTGAGGTCGCGCTGGTAATCGATGGCGTTCGGATAAGGCGTGGGCAAATATTGCTGCAGCACGCCGCTGCGATCCAGAGCCGTGGAATAAAGAACCATCACGCTCTCCGGATCCCGCACTGGCACGGAATGAAGAAAAACGGCCTTGGCGAGGGTGAAGATCGTGGTGTTGGCGCCGATCCCCAGCGTCAGGGAGAGCACAGCGACGGCGGTGAACCCCGGAGCCTTGGCCAGCATTCGCAGGCCGTATTTCAGATCCTGCCACATGGCGTTTCCTCCCCCAGCCGCGGCGCGTCAACTGCGGCCTTTCAGGCGTTCAGCGGCGAGTCACCCGGGAATGCAATCGATTTCTTGCACACACATCCATACACTGAGTTTGACACACAAAACCGGCTTTCGTTTCGGCGGAAGGGCTGATTTTTTTCGAGTACGTCATTCATAGCGCAGGGCGACCATGGGATCAACGCGCATGGCGCGCCGCGCGGGGATGTAACAGGCGGCAAGCGCCACAAGAGCCAGCAACGCAGCCACGGCGATCATCGTCACCGGATCGTTGGCGTGAACGCCATAGAGCATCGACGCCAGATAGCGCGTCACGCCCAGCGCCACGCCGATGCCCAGAACCGCTCCGGCAATCGCCAGAACAATTCCCTCACCGACGACCAGGCGCAGCACATCGCGCTGCTGCGCACCAATGGCCATGCGGATTCCAATCTCGCGCGTGCGACGCGACACTTCATACGAAAGCAGACCATACAATCCAATGCAGGCGAGCGCCAGCGCCAGCACCCCAAAGAATCCTGACAGTTTCGCGACAAGCCTTTCCTGTGACATCAATTCATCGAGTCCTGCGTCTGCGTGGTCATGCTGGTAAGCGGCAACTTATCGTCAACCTGCCTGGCCACCTCACGCACAATCGGAACCAGCGCCCGCGGATCTGCCGCCGTCCGCAACTCGAAATATCCGCCGTAGCTGCTCGTGAACGGCAGATACACAACGGGCTGAATTTCATGCCGCAGCGTGTCGTATTTCGTGTCCGCCGCCGCGCCGGCAATATGCCAATGGTGTGACCTCATATCAGCTCCCCAGGCTTCTCCGGTCGCCTTGAGGACCCCCTCCCTCTATCATCCGTTTGCCCAGTGGGTTCTGGCTCGGAAAGTATTGGCGCACAAACGCCTCGTTGACCAAGACGTTTACTGGAGCTCCCGGTTTCACGGCATCGACTCCCAGGCCCGCGGCCAGTTGAAGCGGATTCTGCTTTGCAGATTTCTGGCCCGTTTCGTCTTGCGGGTTTGGCTCGAAGTCCGTCCCGTTGAACATCCGCCCCTCAACCAGGGGAATGTGCATATTTTCGAAAAATCCCGGCCCCGCTGCGAGCAGATTCATTTGGACACCTAGCTCCGCAGGCTGCCCTTCGACATGTACTGTCTCGTCCCATTCTCCGCCAGTCAGCAGCGCATCCGACGAATAACTGATCGACGTAACGCCGGGCAGTGCGGCGAGCCGGTCGCGCAATTTGCTAAACAGGTTTCTCACTTGCGCGCCTCTGTATCCCAAACGCCCGGGATTAATTTCGAAAAGCAGAATGTTATTCACGTCGAATCCCGGGCGAATGCTGCGCAGATTTTCGAGCGTACGCACAAGCAGGCCTGCACCGATCAGCACCACCACCGACAGCGCCACCTGCGCAATCACTAACGCGCTTCCCAGGCGAAATCGCCCCGCCCGTCCTCCGCTGCCCGGAAGCGTCGACGCACTCTCCTTAAGAGCAGGCGTCAAATCCACGCGTGTGCTGCGAAACGCAGGCGCGAGACCGAAAACAAGTCCGGTCAAAACACAGATTCCCAGCGTGAATGCCAGGACCCTCCAATCGGGTGCGACAACGTAGGGAAACTGCTGGCTGGACCCGTCCGCGATCAGAGCCGTAATCGCGTGCACTCCCCAATATGCAAATCCGATTCCTAAAATGCCGCCCAAAAACGAAAGCACCACGCTCTCGGTAAGAAGTTGCCGCAAAATCGTCCCGCGGCTCGCGCCCAGCGTCAGACGCACCGCCATTTCTTTTTGCCGCGTTGCCGCACGCGCGAGCAGCAGCCCGGCAACCGTCGCGCATGCAATCACCAGGATAATTCCGACCGAGGCTGCCAAGAGTGAAAGGATCGTCGAAAGCGCCCCGCGCCTGCCGATGAGTACGTCCCCAACGCGCGTGAGCACCACCTCGGGATCCACCGCTGCCTTCGCGTACGGCTTCGTCCCGTACAGAACTTCGTTCCGGAACGTCAGGCTCGCGGCCGTTTGCGCCCGCTCCAGAGAAACGCCCGGCTTGAGCCGCGCCATCATGAGCAGCCACCAGTTCTCCATGCTGCCGATGTTGCTTCCCCAACTGATTTTCAGGCGCGGCATCATCGCAATTGTCAGCCACAAATCCTGCCTCTTCCCCGGAGCCAGATTTGTAAAGCTTCGGTCGGCGACCCCCACAATCGTAAACGGTACGTTGTTCAGCAGAATTGTGCGCCCCAGAACCGAGCGGCTGCCGCCAAACGCGCTTTGCCAGTATCCGTAGCTCAGCTCCACCACAGGATCAGCCGAAAAAGACTCGTCGCTCGCGCCGAGCGTTCTCCCAAGAATCGCACCGACGCCGAGTGTGGAGAAATAATCGGCAGAAACGATTGTCCCTTGCACGATGCTGGCGGGCCCGTTCCCGCTCAGGTCCAGATCCGCCGGTCCGGCGCAGGCAATTACGCTTGAAAACGTATCAGTCAGGGCGTGCATCTTGGAGACAATCGGAAGCGGAAAAGAACACCCTGTCGTTCCTACACCCCGTTCACCGCAATCGTTAAACGAACTGTACTCGCCGTTCAGGAATCCTTTGTGCGCCTTCCACTGAAAGATTACGAGCTGGCTCGCGTCCCGCACAGGTATCGGACGCAGCATCACGCCATCGATCAAACTGAAAACTGCGGTGTTGGCGCCGATGCCGAGGGCGAGAGTGAGAATGGCGACTGCTGTGAAGCCGGGGGATTTGCGCAGCATGCGCAGAGCGAATCGAATGTCCTGCCAAAGCGTTTCGAGGAAAGGGAGACCGCGACGGTCGCGATAGGCTTCTTTCGCCTGCTCCACGCCGCCGAGCTTGATGAGCGCCTGGCGGCGAGCGTCGGCAGGAGTCATGCCGCGTCGAATATTTTCGTCGATGTGCATCTGGAGATGGCTCTCGAGTTCATCGTGAAGCTCGATGTCGCGGCGCTTCTTGCTGAAAAGTCCCGTCAGTCGCAGAAAGAAAGCACGAAGCCGCCTCATGCGATGCCTCCTTTGCGAACGATGTGAAACCGGTTATTCATAGCGCAGGGCGACCATGGGGTCGACGCGCGTCGCGCGACGCGCAACGCTCTCATGACTGTTCCTCGGTCGGGGACAAGAAGCGCGCCAAGATGGCGGTGGCTTGTTCCCACTCGCGCGTTTCTTGCTCTACCTGCTTCTTGCCAGCGCGCGTGAGTTTGTAATACTTCGCTTTGCGGTTGTTGTCCGAGACGCCCCATTCGGAGGCGACGTACCCTTCCTGCTCCAGTTTGAGGAGCGCGGGATAGAGCGTGCCGTAATTGACCGACAAAAGATTGCCGCTGGTCTGCTCGATGCGCCGGGCGATGCCGTAGCCATGCAGCGGGCCCAAGATTTCGAGCGTCTTCAGGATCATGAGCGCCAGGGTTCCCTGCCAGACGTCCGTTTTGTCGTTCGTCTTGTCATTGGTCATTTTCTGAGCGACTCCTATTGGATAACCAGAGGGAGGATGCCACACTCTCTATGGGTAGGCAATAGAGAAAATGCTCACCGGCGGAATGGGCCGAGCCGTGCTGCTTTGGGGGCGCGGGTACCATAGTACCGTTGCGAAGGCGTGAGGGGGCTCCTATAGTGCAGAGTGGATGCGACCCTGAGCGGTGTTTCTGCCTGTTGAGAAAGCAGTTAGCACGGTTGGCAGAGGTGTGCAGAACGTCAACTCGACTACGTCCCGCGATGGTCTGCGCGCTGAATTCTGCTATTCTCACAGGGCATCCCACCGTTACACCAATGGAGCTATGAATTGCTGAGTTCGACGGGGATTGCGGGAGCCGTATTGCTGGCCGGGACGCTTCTTCTGGCCGTGTTCTTCGCGTATGTCTACGCGCTGAAACGGCAGAGCTATCTGCTCGTTTGGGCCGCAGGCTGGCTCCTTGTTGCAGTGACAACGCTGAGTGGGCTGCTGCGGAACTCCCCAGGCGCCTCGGCATGGGCTCCGTCCCTCGAAGCATGGCTGATGACAATTGCCGCGCTCCTGTTCCTGACGGCGGCGCGGATTTATGCCCGGGCGAGGATGCGTCTTTCCGCAGCGCTGGGCGTTGCCGTGGTGGCCGCGATCTGGGCGGTGGCGTACATGAGGGGTTGGGTCACGGTGCCGCTATATCTTGGAGTGGCCCTTCTGTTGTTTGTTGTGGCACGCGTGTTCTGGCTGGAAGGCAAGAAGCGCGAATCTCCTTCGGATTTCCTGCTGGCCATTTCGTTCGCGGTTTGGGGCGTGTTGAACGTCGGGATTCTGCTTCAACATCGAATGGCCTGGTTCAAAAATGTTGATTTGCGGCTGACGCTGCTTTTGCCCGAACTTTTCTGCGGCGTACTGATGGTAATGGCGGTTTACGAAGAAGAGCGTCACCGGGTCGAGCGAAACATGCTGGCGCTCTCGAATTTGAACCTGGCGACTTCGAGCTTCGTCGGCGGTGAGATTCAGAAAATGCTGGCGCAGGCGCTGGATCGCGTGCTCAATGTGGCGCGTATCCCGAGCGGCGCGCTCTGCCTGCATTACGGAGACGCACAGGGCCCCATTTCCGTGGTGACAACGGGTCTGACGGACGAATTCAGCTCCAAAGTGCTGGAAGAAAACCTGGAGGACCCGATTGTCAAGTTGGTGGCGCGCCTCGGCGGCCTTGTAGTTTTGCGTGATCTATCCCGAGATGGCGATTGGGAGGCGCTTGAGCGTGAGCCGTCTTTCCGGCGAATTCGCGAGCTCCTATTGGCGCAAAACCTGCGGACGGTAGTCGGGATCAGCTTGCAGGCCAAGGAGCGCGTTCTCGGCGTGCTGCTGCTGGGGACGCCGGACAATCGGCAGTTCACACCTCCGGAATTGCGGCTATTGCTGGCACTGGGTTACCAGATCGGGATGGCAGTCGAGAACAGCTATCTGATTCAGCAGACTTCGCGCCGAAGCGAAGAGCTGCACATCCTGAATGAAATCGGGCAGGCAATGAGCTCGACGCTCGACAGCGATGCGCTGCTGGAAACAATTTACAGCGAAATGCGCCGTTTGTTTGACGTGGGCAGCTTCTACATCGCGGTACTCGATACTTCGCGAGATCAGATTCGCTATGAACTGGAGGCCGTGGACAACGTTCGCCAGCCGAAGCATGCGCGGCCAGTGTCAAACCGGCTGACGGAATACATGATTCGCGAACGGCAGCCCCTGCTCATCCGCGAGAATTTTACCGCTGAAGTGCACAGGCTCGGCGTGAAAACGGGGCGCATCGCAGGATGCTTCTGCGGCGTCCCGCTGATTCTCTATGACCGCGCGATCGGAGTCATGGCCATCCACAGCAAGCAGGAACGTGTGTTTGATGAAGGACATCTGGAGTTGATGCGCGTTCTGGCGAGCCAGGCCGGCGTCGCGATGGAAAATGCGCGACTGTTTGCCGAAGAACAGAAGAAATCCCGGCATCTGACGCTGCTGAATAAGATTTCCGGGCACGCGATCATGACGCTGAATCCAGAGGAAATGCTCGCGAGGGTCGCCGAAGAGCTGGAGCAAGGACTCACTTACGATCACATTGGCATCGCGATAATGGATTATTCCGCCAAGGAACTGCTGGTTCAAGCCGAGGCGGGAAAACGACGCGACGCCATCGGGCGGCGAATCGCACTGGGCGAAGGACTGATTGGGCAAGTCGCCCGGAGCGGGGAAACGGCGATGGTGAGGGAAGTGGGCCCCACGACTGTGCAGCCGCTGTTGCCCGGGTCGGTCTCCGCGATCGCGCTGCCCATCAACTGCGCCGAGAATTTGCTGGGCGTTCTCTACGTGGAGTCGTCCGAGCCATCCGAATTTCGGAACGAAGAGATTCAATTGCTGCGAACGCTGGCCGACCTTTTCGCGGGGGCACTGCAGAATGCCGTGACCTTCCAGAAGGCGCAGGAACAAGCAATCACGGACGGCCTGACTGGCGTGAAGACGCATCGCTTCCTCATGGAAGCGCTCTCGGCGGAATGGAAACGGTCCACGCGCGCGGGGCGGCCGTTTGCACTGGTCTTGATGGACCTCGACCGGTTCAAATTCGTCAACGATTTTTACGGACATTTGGAAGGCGACGTGGTGTTGCAGCGCGTCGGGCTGATTCTGGAGCAGAACTGCCGCCGGTCGGACGTTGTGGCCAGGTACGGCGGCGATGAATTCGTAATTCTGATGCCGGAAACGAATATCGAGCAAGCGCGGCAAATCGCCGGCAAATTACGGAGCTGGGTGGCTTCTGATCCGTTGCTTCGCGACAAAAACATCACCGCCAGCTTCGGCATCGCCTGCTTCCCGACGCATGGATCGACACCGCAGGAACTGATTCAGGTGGCTGACGCGTCGATGTACTTGTCGAAGCATCAGGGCGGCAACGCGGTCTTCACGGCTGAAAGGCGCGAGCCCGGCGAATCAAAAAAATGGAAGCGCGACGTGCTCGAGGCCTATCTCGGCGTGATGCTTCATCGCCAATTTTCAACCGGTCCGGAGGCGTTCGACGAAATCCACCGGCGCATCGAACAGTTTTCCCAGTCTCTCAATGACCAAAACCGGTCGGGGTCCTTCGAGAGGCTCCCCACGGCGGTCGTGGAGATGATGACTTCATTGGCCAACGCGGTCGATGCGAAAGACCAGTACACGCAGGGCCATTCAAAGAAGGTTTCAACTTATGCGGCAATGATCGCGCAGGCTGCCGGGCTAAAGCCGATCGAAGTGGAAGAGGTCCGGCTGGCTGCTTTGCTGCACGACGTCGGGAAAGTGGGTATTCCTGAAGATATTCTGAACAAAGCGGGGCCGCTGGATGCTGACGAATGGGAAACCATGAAGTCCCACGCCCTCCTGGGCTGGAAGATCCTGGATCCGCTGCTTGCGTTGAGCAACGTGCGCGAAATGGTGAAGCACCACCACGAATTCTTCGACGGCTCGGGCTATCCGGATCAGCTTGACAGGGAGCGCATCCCGCTGGGCGCAAGAATCATCGGCGTGGCGGACGCATACGACACAATTACATCGCCACGTGTTTATAAGAAAGCGCGCGCGGCCGAACCGGCGCTGGCGGAAATCGAACGTTGCGCGGGTGCACAGTTCGATCCAGCACTCGTGCAGTTGTTCGTCGAAACCATTCGCAAGCAACCGCACCCCGTTCTGGAACCCGTCCCGGCCGACGACGATTCGAACGACAACTCCCTCTAGTGGCGGGAGCTTGATTCCCACGCCGCGCTTCTGCATATTTAGTTACAGGAGGATTGAATGCCCCTGCAGACGGCAACTGTAAAGTGGGTTGGAAACGAACAATTTCTGGCGACGCTGCCCTCCGGCCACGCGGTGGCGATTGACTCGAATCGCGAGCACAATTCCGCGCCTGGGCCGATGGAGTTCATGCTGGCAGCATTGGGGTCGTGCTCGGCGACGGACATTGTTCTGATTCTGGCGAAAAAGAGGCAGAAGCTCGAGTCGCTTGAAATCGTCATTCAAGGTGAACGGGCGGCTGAACCGCCGACGGTTTGGAAGAAATTGGAAATGATCTATCGCTTGCGCGGAAAGCTGGACGAAAAAGCAGTGAAGGATGCGATCAACCTCAGCCTCGAGAAGTATTGCGGCGCTGCCGCGACGCTCCGCAAGTCCGCGGAATTGACTTTCCGCTACGAAATCCTTCCTGAAGAAAAGTGAAGCGTACGGTTTGAAGCGGGCGAGCCTTTTCCTTGTCAGTACTTGCAAGGATTGCGTACAATCGCGGACTGCATCGAGGCGGGGGGACAAAAATGGGCAAGCGCATCGCGGCGAAAATCACGGGTGTGATGGGGTACCTGCCGCCGCGCGTGGCGACGAACTCCGACCTCGAAAAAATTGTCGACACGTCGGACGAATGGATCCGCACGCGCACGGGGATCCGCGAGCGGCACTACGTGGATCCGGGCATGGCGGCGTCGCACATGGCGACGGCCGCGGCGATGGACCTGCTGAAGGCCAAGAATGTGAATCCGGAAGAAATCGAAATGGTCATTGTGGCATCGGTGACGCCGGACATGATGTTTCCGGCCACGGCCTGCCTGGTGCAGGACCGCATCGGCGCGAAGAACGCATGGGGATTCGACTTGTCCGGCGCGTGCTCGGGATTTGTTTACGCGCTGACGGTGGGCAGCCAGTTTGTCGGAGCCGGCACGCACCGCAAAGTGCTGGTGATCGGGTCGGACGTGATGACGTCCATCCTCGATTTCAAGGATCGCGCGACTTGTGTTCTTTTTGGCGACGGCGCTGGCGCAGTGCTGGTTGAGCCGGCCACATCCGAGACCGAGGGCATTATCGACTTCGTGAACGATATCGACGGTTCCGGCGGCTGCAATCTTTATATGCCGGCCGGGGGATCGCTGCATCCGGCTTCGGCGGAAACCGTCGAGAAGCGGATGCACTACGTTCATCAGGAAGGGCAGCAGGTGTTCAAGTACGCGGTCAAACGGATGTGCGACGTCAGCAGCACGCTGCTCGAGCGAAATGGATTTACGAATCGCGATCTGGCGCTCCTGGTGCCACACCAGGCGAATCTGCGCATCATTCGAGCGACCCAGGAACGGCTGGGTTTGGAAGATTCCAAGGTCATCGTGAATATCGATCGCTACGGAAACACGACAGCGGCGACGATTCCACTCGGTTTGCGCGATGCGGTGAGCGAGAAGAGGCTGAAGAAAGGCGACCTCATACTGATTGTGTCCGTGGGCGCCGGTTACACAACGGGCGGAATCCTGATGCGCTGGGCGTATTGAGGTTTGTGATCTCGCGCCGTCACTCGTGGTCCCCCGCAATACGAAGCATGCGCGAGAATACCCGTCGCATTTCTTGTCACGTTGATTTTTCGGCGTGTGTGGGCGAACTAGTAGGAGCGAAGCTCGGCGAGGAAGGCTTGGTTCGATTTCAGGCGCGCGTCCATGGAGACAGCCACGTAGCGCGTGCAGGCAGCCATCTCGCGCTGCGCCCAGCCGCTTCCGCTGGGCAGGATGATCTCGGAAAGACGGGCTGCGGAGCGCATGACGGTGTAGTAGGCGCGGACAGGCCATAGTTTCAAGCTGCGGGACTCCATATCCGGGCACATTCCGCTCATGGCTGTAATCGCCGAGAACCCGTTTTGATTCAATGCGTTAGGGAAATTTGTCCCGGCAAGCTGCAGCCGATCAGAGACTGGCTGGGCGGCGACACGGACCATGTTGACCCGCCAGAAGAAGACGGCAAACTGGGCCATCATGACCGCTGATATCACGAGTATGAGCGCTGCTACCATGGTCTTTCGTCCCACCGCCATTTTCCGAAATGGCCTCGCCAGTGCCAATGGGACGGCAGTACTGTCTGGATAGGACTAACGCCTCCGAGCGCGGGTGGCCCTCCGCCCCTTTTTGGCACTCTCCCAAGGCCGTTTTTGAGGCCTTAACTTGAAGTGGCGGGCGTGCCCAGGTTAGGGTAGAAGGTGTCCTTATCTGTAGGCACCGGTGCAGGGATTCGCAGGCAAGCCAGGTCATGGGAGGTTGAAAATGCGGCAATGGTTGAAGCTGGGGTTTGCAATTGGCGCTCTAGTTGTGACGCTGGGAATCACGACGGCTTCGGCCCTTGCGCAATCAACGCCGCCCCCGGAGGCTTTCGCGATCAAGAGTGTATTGGAACAGCAAGTCGCAGGATGGAACCGCGGCGACATTCCTGCGTTCATGCAAGGCTACTGGAATTCCGAGCAGACGGAATTCGTGAGCGCATCGGGAATTTTCCTGGGCTGGCAGGCGGTGCTCGACCGGTACCTGCATTCGTATCCCAACCGGGCTGCCATGGGACACCTCACATTTTCCGGGATCGAGGTTCACGTGCTGTGCCCGGACGCGGCTTACGTTGTTGGCAAGTTTCGGCTCGATCGCGAAAACGACAATCCCGAAGGCGTGTTCACGCTGATCTTTCGCAAGTTTCCCGAAGGCTGGCGGATCGTGAACGACCATACGACCGCATATCCGGCGCGGCCTAGCCCTAGAAAGCCATCTTGAACAGAGCACTTTGCTGCGGATGCGCTTTGCCTGCCTGGTTCATTCGACGATAATGGTTCGCTTGGCATGAACCGGCGAACTTCCATACTGATTCTGCTCGCGCTTTCCATCGGCATTTATGTTGGAACGTCCGGGTGGCCCCCACTGCTCGACAGTTCAGACGCAGGACACGCCGTGGCAGCTCGCGAGATGCTGCAAAGCCACAACTGGGTGATTCTGCACATCGACGGAATTCGCTACCTGGAGAAGCCGCCGCTGCAATACTGGCTGGTCGCGGCGAGCTACGCAGTTTTCGGCGTGAGCGCATTTGCGACGCGTTTTCCACTGGCGCTGGCCGTGGTTGGCCTGACGCTGATGGTTTATTTCTTCGCCCGAAGATGGTTTGGGGAACGCGCGGGATTTTACGCAGGTCTCGTGATGTGCACTTCTCCTGGTGTGTTCTTATTCACGCGCATCATGATTCCGGAGGCGATCTACGCGCTTTTCTTCACGGCGGCGTTCTATTTATTTTTGCGTGCGTGGCAAGGAACGCTTTCGGCGAGGAAGGGCTACTGGGGCGCGGCAGCGCTGATTGCCCTTTCTGTTCTGACGCGCTCGCTCATTGGACTCGTGTTCCCTGTCGGCATCATTTTCTGCTTCCTGCTGGCAACAGGACGATTGAAGGAATGGCGAAAGTTACCGCTGATTTCAAGCGCCGTCGTATTCCTGATCGTTGCGTTGCCGTGGCATATTGCAGCTCTTTTCAGCGGACGCGGTTTTTTCGGCGGCTTCTTCTGGTTCTATTTCATCAATGAGCAGATATTTCGTGCACTGGGCTGGCGTTACCCGGCGGATTATGAAGCCGTGCCGTTGTGGCTCTGGCTCGGCGAGCACATCGTGTGGTTCTTTCCGTGGATAGCTTTTTTGCCTTCGGCCATTCGCGCGATACCGCATCCGCGGGAATGGCGCAAACAATTGGACGAGCGCGGGCAAGCTCTGGTGCTGCTGAGCGTGTGGGCGCTGTTTATCCTGCTGTTCTTTTCATGGACTAAGAGCCGCATGGAGTATTACAGCTTCAGCGCGTGGCCGGCGATTACGATTCTGCTGGGCGTGGGACTGGAGCGCGCGGAGGCCACCGCTGCGCGTTGGCTGCCGCGCGTGCAGGGCGCGCTCGGGTGCGTTGGCGTGCTGATTGCGGCGGTTCTCGGCGCTATGCTTTGGGTGTCGCGCGGGATTGCTTCCACGGGCGATATCTCCTCGCTGATGGAGATGCACCCGACGGGCTTTTACCGCGTGGCCATGTCGGATTTCATGGATTTGACGCCGCAGTCGTTCGCCGACTTGCGGCATCAGGCGCTTACGGCGTTGATCGTTGTCTTCGTCGGATTCGTAGGTGCGTGGATTTTGCGGCGACGCGGGCGGCAATTGGCCGCGGACATGGCCCTCGCATGCATGATGGGAGCATTTTTCTTTTGCGCGAACTGGGCTCTCGGCGTTTTCACGCCGCGCCTATCGTCGGAGCCGCTGGCGAAAATCATCATGAAATACTACCAGCCGGGCGACAAAATCGCGTTCTACGGGGAATACGACGCGGCGAGCAGCATCGGATTTTATACGGGAAAGCAAATCTGGATCTTCAATGGCCGATACAATGGCCTGGAATTCGGCTCGTATTATCCGGATGCGCCGCGGATTTTTCTGAATGACCATACATTTTGGCCGGTGTGGCAGGGCAGCGAGCGAGTTTTTCTGGTTGTCCCGCCGGAAGAAACACAAGCGGCGCTGGTGAGAATGCCGCCGCATGATACTTTCCTGCTAGCGCAGATGGGTGGCAAGGCGATATACGTAAACCACCGAATCACGCCAGATGAGCCGAGTCTTGCACAACTGAAAGAGCACGCGGAGCTGGGAAAGGATGAGCTGCCCGGCGCAACACCTGGTGGAACGGCCGACTCTCGTCGATCCCCTCGGCCGGCACCCACGCACAAATAATGCGTATCTCGCGGATGGCAGTATGATGAGATTTTGCATGCAGTGGCGCCAGATCGTGATTTGGGTGGAATGAAGGGAGAAGCTGTTGCGTGCAGTGATTACCGGCGGTGCGGGATTTCTGGGTTCGCACCTTTGCGATCAGATGATCGCCCGTGGCTGGGACGTCGTTTGTGTCGACAATTTGATTACGGGCGCCGAGGCGAACATCAAGCACCTCATGGTGAATTCCCGATTCCGATTTGTGAATCAAGACGTGGCGCAGTCGATCGAGATTGCTGAACCGGTCGACGCCGTGCTGCATTTCGCTTCGCCGGCGAGCCCTGACGATTATTTGAAATTTCCGATTGAGACGCTGAAAGTCGGCTCACTCGGCACGCTGAATGCGCTGGAAGTAGCGCGCGTGAAGAAATGCCGCTTCCTTATGGCCTCGACTTCAGAATGTTACGGAGATCCCGAAGTGAGCCCGCAGCCGGAAACGTATTGGGGACACGTGAACTCGATCGGGCCGCGCAGCGTTTACGATGAGGCCAAGCGGTTTTCGGAAGCGCTGACAATGGCGTATCACCGAAAGCACGGCGTCGATACACGCATCGTGCGGATTTTCAACACATATGGCCCGCGCATGCGGCTGAACGACGGCCGTGCTTTGCCGAATTTTCTGTACCAGGCGCTTTCCGGGCAGGCGATCACGGTCTACGGAGATGGCAAACAGACGCGCAGCTTCTGCTATGCGTCGGACCTGATCGAAGGCATTCTTCGATTGCTCGATTCGCAAGAGCATCTTCCGGTGAACATCGGAAATCCGCAGGAAATCACGATATTGGAATTCGCCGAGCGCGTTCGCGCACTCACGGGAAACCGGGTTTCCATTGTCTTTCGGCCGCTGCCGCAAGATGACCCGAAGAGACGATGCCCAGACATCACGAAGGCGCGGACGCTCTTAAATTGGGAGCCGAAGGTGAACCTCGAAGAAGGCTTGAAGCTCACGCTGGCATATTTCGAGAAGAAGATGGCCGAAGAACGGACGAAATCAGGAAGCCAGAGTAGGAACTGATTTTTCCACCGGAAGCTCCGGCTTGCCGATCGCGCGATATTCGAAACCGAGAGCCTGCATGGTTTCCGCGGAAAGCAGATTTCGTCCATCCAGCACGAACGGGCGCGCCATGCTACCGTGGATGCGTTTCCAGTCGAGATTGCGGAACTCGTCCCACTCCGTGACGATAAGCAGGGCGTCCGCGCCCTGTGCCGCTTCGTAAGGATCGGCAACGCAATTCAGCTCGGGCAGGACGCTCGCAATCTTCCCCATTGCCTCAGGATCATACGCGGCAAGCCGGACGCCTTCCGGCAGCAGCCGCTTGATCAATTCGACAGAGGGAGCGAACCGAATGTCGTCCGTGTTGGCTTTGAAAGCCAAGCCAAGCAGGCCGATTTTCTTGCCTTTGAGAACCCAAAGCGACTGGCGCAATTTCTCGACGAAGCGATCGATTCGCTGGTGATTGATTTTCTCGGCTTCGCGGAGCATGGAAAAATCGATGCCGTTGCGCTCGGCGAGGCGCACGAAAGCCTGCAAATCTTTCGGAAGGCAGAAGCCGCCAAATCCGAGGCCGGGGCGAAAAAACTGCGGGCCGATGCGCGGGTCGAGTCCCACACCATGCATGACTTCTTCGATGTTCGCGCCAAGTTTCTCCGCGAGGTCGGCAACCATGTTCGCGTAGGAAACTTTGATGGCCAGAAAAGAATTCGAAGCGTGTTTGATCAATTCGGCGCTGTTGATCGTGGTGACCACCCACTCCGGCGCGCGCGCAGCCGGACAGGCTCCATTGTGGACCGGGCAGTGGAATTTCTGTTCCAGAACCGGCCGGTAAATTTCGTGGAGCTGTTTCTTGGCAATTTCGTCGTCCACGCCGACAACGATGCGGTCGGGGTGGAGAAAATCTCCCACGGCTGTGCCTTCGCGCAAGAACTCCGGATTCGAGGCCACGCGAAATCGTATGGTTTTACCGCGACCGTAGATTTCTAGGGCTTTCTTCAGTTGCTGGCCGGTCTGGGCTGGCACCGTGCTCTTCTCGACGACCAGCTTGTCCGATTGTGCTTCGGCGGCGATCATCTTGGCCACAAGATCGATGCCGCTCAAATCGGCGTCGCCGTTTGGGAGAGGAGGCGTTCCGACGCAAATGAAAATTACGTCGCCTTCCCTGGCTGCCTTAGCTGGGTCGGCGGAAAAAGACAGGCGGCCTTCCTTGCGGTTGCGTTCGACGACGCCGTCCAGCCCCGGTTCGAAAATGGGAAGCTTGCCCGCTTCGAGAGTCTTGATTTTCGATGCATCATTATCCGTGCAAAGGACATGATGGCCAAGTTCTGCGAAGCATGCACCGGTAACGAGGCCTACATATCCTGCGCCTATCACAGAAATTCGCACCAAGGGCTCCTCTGAGTAATAGTACCCAAGCCGTAACTTTGAACGCATTCATTTTCTTATGAACATGCCTGCCGAGCCAAGACAAAAATCCCTGCGCTCATCAATCTGGCACCGAGAAGAATTCGATAGTACAATCCGCCGGATTCTAGGATAGGGCAGACCGTGTTTTTCGCGCGGGGACGCCAGGGTATTTCATGGATATCTTTGATGTCCTGTGGGTGGGACTGGGGATCGGCGTAGTCGTAGGATTCGTGTTTTATATTCTGGCCCTGTACTGGCAGCGTTTGCTGAGGGGCCATGCTCAGTCAATTCGCACACTCTCCGAGCGCGTCGAAATGTTGGAGGAAATGGATGATCCCCGGTTTCGGCGGAAAGTGGGAGACTCCGCGCCTTCGCCGCTCGAACAGGTTTATGTCTTCAGCTTCCGGTTGGGAGGGCGCTTCTGGCCCGAGACGGTTGGCGCGACCCCCGAACAACTTCAGTACATTCGTGAAAACGGGAATTTCCTCAGCTCGGTGAAAATTGAACGCTGGCGCAGCCATATTGCAGTGACTCTCACCGAGCTTTTGCCGCAGAGCCAGTCCGCGCGGTGGCAAACGCGCGTCGTGGACATTTATCCTACGAAAAACTCGCGTTGCTCGACCGCCCTCTGGGAGCTGTATCTCGAGCCGGCGCTGAATTCACCCTGGTCGGAACTGCCGCCCATGCTTGAATTGCGCTTCGAAGATGAGGCGCTCGTGCTTCGCGCCCGGCATTGCGAACCTGCCGTTCGAATCGAGGGAAATGTTCTGACGCCCACAGCGGAAAAAGTGATCTTTCAGGTTCCGCTCGATTCGGACGCCCTCACGGAGTACCGCATCTCGGAAAATTCGGGCGGCGGTGAGCACTCTGCGCAGGTCGGCCACGGAACGGATTCGTGGCTCGCTTTTTACGGATTTCAGGATGAACGGGTGGGTGTGGATTGGCAGCTCTGTGTTCGAGATCTTGACCGCAAGGCTGTTTGGGAGCGGTGGAACATTGTCGAGCCGTGGCAAACGCGACGCGTATCGTAGCAACCACTCGCCGCATACCCTACTTCATTGAAGTGTTCGCTTGTCTGACCTGTTGCGCGCCCCTTTTTTTCGCCGGAGTGTTACAGCTCGGCGCGCGAACGGTGCGCGAGGAATTGAAGTGGCTCGATGAATACGGCAGGCCGTGAGCACCCGTTAGGATTTCGTGAGTAAAAAACTGCCGATGACGAGCGCATCCGTACCGGAACAAAAATAGCTGCGGACCGCCTGGCGCGGGGAAAGAACGAGCGGTTCACTGAAGAGGTTGAAAGAAGTGTTCAGCAGGACCGGCGCAGGCGCCTGAGAACCAAAACCCTTTAGCAGCGCCCAATAGAGCGGATTGGTTTCGCGAGTGACCACGTGCAAGCGGACCAAGCCTCCGGGCAACGCGTAGTTTCCGAGCAATTCGTGATGCTCGGGACGCATGTGGCCCATCGCCGCCATGAAGCGCGCTGGTGGAGAAAACTCGAAATACTTGCCAGCGTCTTCCTCGGGCACCGATAGCGCGAATGGGCGGAACGGCTCGCGATGCTTGACATAGTCGTTCAGGTTTTCCTTCGCATAAGGCGCCCACGGCGAAGCCAGCAGGCTGCGGTTCCCCAGCGCACGAGGGCCGAATTCCGCGGAGCCTTGAAACCACGCAACGATTTTTCCGGCGAGCAACAGCTTTACGGTTTCCTCGATTCGATGCGCATCAGACGAGAGCCAGCGATAGTTGGCCTTGCAGTTGTCCAGGACCTGCTTGATTTCCTCGTTCGAGTAGGCGGGGCCGAGATAGAGATGAGATGGGGTTTCTGTCTTACTTCTCGCATTGCCTTCTATTTCTTGGCGCGCGAGCCAGGCCGCGCCAAGCGCCGTTCCTTCGTTTCCGGCCGCGGGCTGCACGAAAATGTTTTCATATCCCGTTTTCGATTCGAGCGCAGACACGAGAAGCGGATTCAGAAACAGGCCGCCCGCGAGGCATAGATTGCCGATGGCGTAACGTTTGCGAAGTGATTCCGCCAAGTCCGTTGTGACCACTTCGCATGCTTTTTGTAAGCTGCTCGCAAGAATCGCTCGCGTGCGATCGTTCAATTGTGGAGCGCTTTCCGGCGCGATCCCCACATCCTTGTAGAACTTTCCGGAAAATGCCAGGCGGCCGGCAAAGCCTCCCCGGAAATAGGAAGAGTCAAGTTTCGGAAAAGCGGCGGATGAATTTCGAAGCATGCGGATAAAAACATCAGCGAAGGCCGGCTCGGCTGTAAGACTGAGCCACTGCGTCTTGTGTTCGTGCTCGTGCGGGCGGTAGCCGAGCAGTTCGGTCACCTGGGAATAGACCCAGCCAAGGGAATGCGGGAATCGAATGGTGCGCTCGACGTGAATTCTGCCGGCCTCGCCTATCGCAACCATGCCGCAGTGACCGTCGCCTTGTTCGTCCAGAGTAAGAATAACCGTGCGATCGAATGGCGAAGCAAAGAATGCGCTGGCTGCGTGGCAGAGGTGATGGTCGAAGGTCAGAACCCGAACGCGAGCTTCACCGGACAGCGATTGGAGAATTCGCTGGTTATTCAGTTCAGTCGCCAGCTCACCCAGTATCTTGCTTTGGTAATAGCTGCTTGCGACCGGCGCCACCGGCAGGAAGCGCGCCCGCAGCCATGCGCGCCTTGCCCAGGAATGCCAGGGACGGCTGGCCACGGCAATCGCGGCAACTTCACGCCAATCGATGCCTGCGCGCTCGAGACAAAACCGAATGGCGGCTCGCGGAATGCCGGAGGCGGTTCGCGCGCGCTCCATTTTTGACTCTTCAATGGCAGCGGAAAAGTCGCGATCGCCGAGGAGGGCGGCGGATGAATCGTGAGCCAGCGCCGATAGGCCGAGGAAATACATTCACGGCGGCCTAAGAGCCCGTGTGATTCGAAAAACGCCCGCTGGTGAGCAATCCGCGGAGTCCCATCAGGATCAATCGAGGCTGGCTGACGCAAACGCGCCAGAGGACTTTGAGAGCTTCGTCGCGGGAATATCGGCTGAGCGAACGTTTGGCCGGCGCATTGAGCGAATCGACCAGGCGGCTATAGTCGTCCTGCGTGAAGCGGTGCATTGCGCGGCGAACGAGAAGATGCAAATCAAGCTCGCGGCGCAATTGCCGCAGCTCGCGGCTCGAGCCACCGCGCAGAATCGCGTCCGCGACGCCCGCCGCGCCGCGCAGACCGGTGACGATTCCGCCGACGGTGCTCACTTTCACCTGCGCTGCCGCGTCGCCAACCAGGAAAACGCTTCCGCCACCCAGTTTCTTCCGCACGGGGACCCAGCGGCGGTAAACCGGGATTCGCGCGCCTTGAAAGCTGATCGCTTCGAGTTTTCGCTTTTGAAGAAATGCTTCGAGATGCCTTTGCGCTTCGGAGCCCACCTCGCCGATCAGGCCAAGCGCGCCGCGTTCGGCGGATTCCGGTATCAGCCAATAAAAATATGGCGTATCGGCCGGAACAAACCAGACGCGAACCGTATCCGGCGTCATATCCTTCGGGAGCGGCACAATGGCCTGAACCAACGGGACAGTTTCCGGCTTTGGCCAGCCGGCAGATTGCGCCACACGGCTTGCCGCTCCATCCCCGCCGACGACTACGCGTGCCGATAGCTCTTCAGAGGTTTCCTTTCCAGCGTGTTGCAATTCGAGAGTGACGCCATTCGGATTCGGCGCGAGATTGCGAAATTTCCGCGCAAAATCAACCCGTGCTCCCGCTTTCTGAGCGCGATCAGCGAGAGAGCGAATCAATTTGGCGCGCTCAATGATCAAATCGGGCTCGTCGAGGTCGATCGTCGCGACGCGGCCATCCGTAAACAGTTCAAATTTTCGAATTTCGTTGACGATGCTGGCCGATCCAGCTTCTCGCAACAGATCCTTCATGCGGCTCGTAACGATCAGCGTGCGCGCCGCCGGGTCGAGCGTCTCGGTCTGTTCGAACACTCGCACGGGCACGCCTTCGCGCGCGAGCAAATAAGCCGTGAAGAATCCCGCCGCCGAACCCCCGACAATGGCCACGGGGGACTTGCCGGATACAGCCTCGAAATGATTCTTCTGTAAGTGATTGGGCGCTGACAAGGGCGTCATCTTTCGGCGGAATTTTCGTTCTTCGATCGCACCCGTTTGTGTCGAGGACTTGCCACTACGCTGCTTGGGCCACCAACTGGAGCATTAAGTATAGCGTACACCCGCCCGCTCACAAAACAGGTGGATGAGCGAAAGCCAACAATATTCAGGTGGTGGACGGCGAGCCGTGACGTTGTTGCTGGCGTTCATAAGGAGAACGTTCGAGAGCGGCGATGGCGATTCCGCCGGCGAATATGACCATGCCGCAGAGCGCATCAGCCGCGAGCGACGGGAGATATGTAACCAGGAGACCCAGCCCGCCGAAGATACCACCCACGGCGTACAGGATTAAGACCGCGTACTTGTGGCCGAAGCCGAGGTTCGTAAGCCGGTGGGCTGTGTGATCCTTGCCGGGCGAAGCGAATGGCAATAATCCGCGGCGCAAACGAGAGATGGTGATGAGCGTGGTATCGAAAATCGGAACGCCGAGAATCAAAACAGGCAGAAGCCACTGGGCGGCAAAGTGTCCCGCTGCAGGCCGCAGCTTCAGGCCAAGCGCAGCCGAAAGAAATCCGAACATCATGGCGCCGCCATCTCCCATGAAAATTTTGGCAGGGGCGAAGTTCCATCGCAAGAAACCAAGCGCGGCCCCAATGGTTGCAGCCGCGAGCGTGCAGACCAGAACTTGGCCGTTGATCCAGGCGGCTATCATGAAAAAAGTTCCCGCGACTGCGGCGATTCCGGCGCAAAGGCCATCCATGTGATCGAGGATGCTGAAAGCGGCCGTAATTCCGATAACCCAGAACAAAGTGAGCGCCATGTCCAGGACGGATCCTGTGGCGCCCGGCAACAAATCCGCGAAAACCTGGGCATGGATTCCCGAAGCGAGCAGAATGCACGCGGCCAGGGGCATGCTCACGAAGAGCTTTATTTGGTGATGGAGTTTGCCGGAATCATCGAGGATCCCAGTCGCGGCCAGAAGGGTCGCGCCCGCCAGGATGGCGAAGATCTCGGCATGGGAATTGCTCTGCATGGTGATGACGACGGCCAGCGCAAAGCCCGCGTAAATGGCGACACTGCCGAGCAGGGGTACAGGTGTGATGTGGACTTTGCGGGAATCCGGTTTGTCAACCATGCCAATGCGCAACGCGAATTTCCTCACTGGCATCGTCAGAATCAACGAGGCGAGTAAGGCGATTGCAAAGGCGGCCCAGATGTTCGAAATCATCCAACTGCTCCAGAAAATTCATCGTGCCGTCAGCATTTTCTCAAGGCATTCTTTGACCTGGCCCGGTTCGCGATCGGCGAAATACCAATCCATCGTGCGGCGCATGCCATCGCGAAACATCACTTTCGGCTCCCAGCCGAGCAGCTTTTTCGCCAGAGAATTGTCGGCGACGCGGTTCGCCGGTCCTGTGGGCATCTCGCGCAGAAACTTGAAATCCGCTTTCTTTCCGGCGAACTCAAGCGCCATTTTGGCTGCGTCAATGACACGGACGCGCTCCATCGTGCCCAAATTGACCGCAGTGCCGTCGTCGATTTTCTCGGCGGCGAGGATCGTGCCTTCCACGATGTCGTCGACGTATGTCCAGTTGCGAATTTGCTGGCCATCGCCCCAGATCTCAAAGGGATTCTGGCCAACAAATGCGCGCGCAATCATGGCGATGACGGCGTGATTTTCCACGCCGCGCGGGCCGTATACGGTGAAGTAACGGCAGGACGCGGCGCCAAGCTTGTATTCGCGGTGATAGGCCTGAAGCGTCATCTCGGCCATCAGTTTTGCCCAGCCGTACATGTTGTCGGCGTCGTGCGGCGGCTTGACGTCGGTTTCCTTAAGATAGATTTCCTTGGTCGTATCCGTCTGCATGTAATTCGGATAAACGCAGCCCGAGGAGGCGTAACACACTTTCTCGACGCCGGCTTTGACAGCCTCCCAGAAAACGATCCCATCCAAGAAAAGATTCGATGCCGGGCCGGCCTGATGCAGGTCGACATACCCGCGGCCGCCGTGGTCAGCAGCGAGATGAAACACGACTTGAATGTCTTTCATCGCGTTGCGGGTAACTCCCGGCTCGCGCAAGTCCGCTTCGATAAAACTGACCCTTCCCGCTTTCACGTGGCCCTGAATGTTTTCCAGGCGGCCGCTTGAAAGATCGTCGACGACGCGAACCTTAGCGCCGCGGTCCAGCAGCCTATCCACGAGATTCGAACCTATGAAAGACGCCCCGCCGGTAACCAGGACCTTCTTACCCTTCCACATTCAGAATGCCTCCGCGAGCCTGAGGGTGAGCCGCTTCTTCGACGACGCCGATAAATTTTTCCATCTCGTTCACTCTAGCGTATTTCTCCGCCGCTTCACGCGCGCGCCGGCCCATTGCCGCGAGGCGCGCGGGATCGCTTTTCAATGCCTGAATCGCCGCCACGACCTGAGCTGGATCGTCGGGATCAGCAACAGCGCCGCAACCGGAGGCGCGGACAATGCGCGCTGCGTCCGTTTCCTCGGGAGCGACGACCAGAACGGGCCGCCCAGCAGCCAGAATCGAATAGAGTTTACTAGGCACTACAACTCCGTCAAGGCCGCGGCGGATTGTGACTACGTGAACATCTCCCGCGGCCATGACGCACGGGATTTCATTTGCCGGGCGGAATGGCACGAATCGAATGTTGCCACATGATCGGCTGGATTCTTCCAGACGCGCTCGATTCGCACCATCGCCGACGAAAATGAGACGAATGCCATTTTGCGGGAGCATCCGGGCGGCTTCGAGGAGCGTATTCCACGCGCCGTAGAAGCCCAGGTTTCCCGCATGCAGCACCACAAACTCAGCCGAGCCGCGGATCTCGCGAATAGCCGGATCATCGGGCTGCGCCGGAATGACGGAAGCAGACGCGCCGTCACGGACGACGACAACGCGTTGCGGGTCTACACCCTTCGCCACGATGCGGTCGCGCATATCATCGCCGAGCACGATTACCCGAGCGGCGCGGCGCAGCGCGCGGCGGTGCATGCGTTCCCACATGCCGACCCATGTTCGCGGGCGCACGATCTCGCCGCCGAGGGCCATCTCCGGATAAAGATCGCGAATGTTGTAGACAAAAGGAATGTCCTTCATCCGCGCGATCGCCGCGCCAACGATCCCGGCAAACGGTGGGTCGGTCATGGCGAGAATCAAATCGGCTTTAATGGCCAGCGCGCGAGGGAGGGCGAGCGAAACGTAAGACAGATAATTGGCGACGCGGCGTTGCATCCGCTGGCGCGAAAACGAAGTCGAGCCGACGCGCTCAACAACGAGATTGCTGACGAAATCACGTCTGAGCAGCGAATACGGATAGTATTCGGTTGGATCATAGGAAGGACGGCCGGCGAGGACCGTAACCTTATGCTCTCTTGACAGCGCATCAGCGACGACGGCGGCCATTTTGGCCGTCGCCGAGGTGTCAGGTGGAAAATATTGGTTCAGCAATAATATATGCACAGCGAGTTCCCAAGTAACTCACGGCGCGTGCCGAATGTGCGGCTCCGGAAAGCGAGAGAGGTTTTCCGGCTCAACTCACAACTTGTTATCCAGCACTGCTGTGGCCGATTCTTCGTTCGTGTTCTCGAACGACTTCTTCTCGAACAAGAAGTTTCCCAAAACTAACACATCCATTTTTGTACGTTCAAAACAGGCCAGGGCTTCTTCAGGTCGGCAGACGATAGGCTCGTTATCGTTGAATGACGTATTCAGCAGGACTGGGACACCTGTTACATTACCAAAAGTGCGTATCAGGCGCCAGTACAATGGATGAGTCTTCCGGTTCACGGTCTGCAAGCGGGCGGTCCCATCCACGTGCGTCGGCGCAGGGATCACGGCGCGCTTTGCCGGGCGCACGGGATACGCAAAAGTCATAAAGGGTGAGGGATGCGTGCGTTCGAAGTATTCGCCCGTGGATTCCTCAAGCACCGAAGGCGCAAATGGCCGGAAAGCCTCGCGATGCTTGATCCGGCGATTAAGGATTTCCTTCATCTGCGTGCGGCGCGGGTCGGCCAGGATGCTGCGGTTTCCCAGAGCCCGCGGTCCCCATTCGGCGCGTCCCTGAAACCAGCCGACCACCTTGCCCTGTGCGATGTGGTTCGCGGTCGCCTGCACCAAAGTATCCTCGTCGAGCTCGCTGATTTGAATGTCTGCCGAGCTGGAACGCCAGTTCGAAACGGCTTGCCGGATTTCCGCCGGTTCAAATCCCGGACCCCAGAATGCATGGTCCATCACGAAGCCACGCGGTTTTCCGAGGATCTGGCAATTCACCGCGAACGCTGCGCCGACGGAAAGGCCGCCGTCGCCCGCCGCGGGCTGGACGTAAATCTGCTCGAAAGGAGTCCGTTCCAGAATCTTTCCATTGGCCACGCAATTGAATGCCACGCCGCCTGCAAGGCAAAGAGTCTTGGCCTTCGTCTGCCGATGAAGCGCGTTGATGTTCGCGAGCAAGACGTCCTCGAGATGCGCTTGCATGGTTGCGGCGAAATCCTTGTGGCGTTGCTCGAGCGGCTGGTCGGCTTTGCGGGCGTGGCCCAGGCGTTCCTCGAGCAACGGGGAGAAAAGTCTTCCGAGCACAGGCGTTTCGTCCGCTTTCCTCCAGGTCATTTCGGGGCCATTCTTGTGATGAGTGAAATAGCGAAGATTAAGACGAAAACCGATCGGCTCGACAGCATGAATGATTTGACGGAGTTCATCGAGATGCGTTGGAGCGCCGTAGGCGGCAAGTCCCATCACTTTGTATTCGTCGCCGAATTTCAAGAATCCTAGGTACTGAGTCATCGCCGTATAGAACATGCCGAGCGAATGCGGGAACGTGATGGAACCAGCCACGTGGATTTGTGAACCTTCGCCGACGCCCCACATCGTGCTCGCGAAATCGCCCAAGCCGTCGGCGGAAAGCACCGCGGCGCGGTCAAACAGCGAAACAAAGAAGGTACTGGCCAGATGCGCCTGATGGTGTTCGATGCGATGGAATTGCGCGCGAATGGCTTGTGGATCGAGCTCGAACGCCCTGGCCAGCTCTTCCTTGATTCCCGTGAAGCGCCGGAACACCTTGGCGCGTTCGAGGGCGAAGCGCGGCATGCGCATCGCGAATCGCAATTTCGTTCCCATCCGCGCCCAGGGATTGCGAGGAATGGCGATGTGATCGATTTCGGAAAATTTCGCGCCGGCAGCCTGCAGACAGTACTGAATCGCTTTTACCGGCAACCCCGCGGCGTACTTGACGCGATTGAGGCGTTCCTCTTCCACCGCAGCAATCAGTTGGCCATCGACAACAATGGCGGCTGACGCGTTTGCGTGGTACGCGTTGATTCCCAAGATGATCATCCGCTTACCGGCATCCTCTTTTTTTGAACTACATTTGTGCCTAGAATACCGCGCTAGCTGATTTCACTTCCTGCGCCGCGGTCCCCACGGCGCCTGTACCTAGATTCGTGCGCACCCACTCGTTCAGAACAAACAAGCTCCAGGGCCGGGACCAGCTTGTGCGGCCGGCCAGAAACTCGCGCCACACATTTCTCACTGCCAGGGCATCGATGCTGGAAGCGAGCGCTGGGTCACAATTAGAGAGTCCCGATCCGACGCGTTCTCTCAATGGACCGCGAAGCCAGCGGTCCCACGGCAAAGTGAACGTTCTTTTCGTCTGCGCCACGATTTCTTGAGGAAGCACATGGGCCAGCGCTTCCGCGAGCAGAGCCTTTCGAATTCCATTCTTTTCTTTCGCTGCGGCCGGGAGTCCCAGTGCAAGCTCCACGAGCCGCGAGTCCAGGAACGGCACGCGCACTTCGAGCGAATGGCGCATGCTCATGGTATCCGTATCGCGCAGGAGCATGTTCACAAGATAAGAGCGAGTTTCCAACCAGGAAACGGCGCCAAAAGCGTCCAGATCTCCAGCTTCGCGCGTTGCGTTCGCTAGCCAGTCTTCCCATGGCGGTATATTTGCGCCGGGATCAGCGCCCGGCAGAAGCTCGGAGACAGCGCCGGGCGGAAAAAGAGTTCGAGTGAAAAAATAGGCATGCGGCAAATCAGCGGGTTGAACAAATGCTGCCGCCATCTTGCGGATCGCGTCCGGCCGGCTGCTGTAACGGGCCCACGCACTCAGCGGAGCAATTCCCGCGAGCCTCAATCGTGATGGAATCCATTGTGAATATGCAATCAGCCGCGCGATTTGCGGCGTAGCGCGGAAAGTTGAATAGCCGCCAAAGATTTCGTCGCTGCCAAGCCCGGAGAGCGCGACTTTCAAACCCGCCTGCCGAGCCGCCCAGGAGACAAAAAACGTATTCACGCCGTCAGCGCTGGGCTGATCGAATGCAGCTACCGCCTCGTCGAGCCGCGACTTCATTTCGTCACCGGTCAAGACTAGTTCCGAATGTTCCGTCCCCAGTTGTTCGGCCGTGCGCCGTGCGAGTTGCGCTTCGCTGAATTCCTGGTCCGGGAAGACCACGGTGAACGTCTTGATACCCGGATGCTGGCGGCTGGCGACTGCGGCGACGGCGGTCGAATCCATGCCGCTGCTCAGAAAAACGCCCACGGGGACATCGGCGATTAAATGGCAGCGCACAGCGTCCTCGAAACACGCCCTTACGCGTGCGGCCGGCGATTCGCCCTGCGAAACATTCGCTTGCGATTCATTCGTTTGCGCGCGCAGGATGCCTGACAGGTTCCAATAGCACTCCGGCCGAAACGAATCCGCGGGCGAGTTGCAAGGGACATATCCGCGGTGACCGGGCGGCAGAGATTGGACTCCTTCAACCATTGTCATTGGCTCGCAGACGGAGCCGAAGAGCAGATAGGCCGAAAGTGCCGGGGACGACAAACGGCGAGGGATGCAATCGCTGGCCAGCAATGCCCGAACTTCGGAAGCGAAGAAGAAATTGCCGCCGGCGTGCGCATAGTAGAGCGGCTTGATGCCCAGGCGATCGCGAGCGAGGAAAATGCGCTGCGGTCGGCTCGTTTTGCCCTGCGGCATTTCGAGAATCGCGAACGCGAACATCCCGCGCAGCTCGCGCACGCAGTCCTCGCCCCATGTCTCATAGGCGTGGACAATCACTTCGGTATCCGACTGCGTGCGGAAAACATGCCCCTTGGATTCGAGCGATCCGCGAAGCTCGCGATAATTGTAAATCTCACCGTTGAACACGACAGCGAGTGTGCCTGCCTCGTTCCAGATGGGCTGATTGCCGCCAAGAAGATCGATGATGCTGAGGCGGCGCATGCCGATGCTCGCGCGCGGAGCAACGAACAGTCCATCGCCGTCCGGCCCACGATGCGTCATCGCATGCATCATGCGTTCAAGGCGCGAAGAGGCCTCTTCCGTGTTGTCCAGGCCGACGATTCCGCAGATTCCGCACATGGATGGTTCAGCTCGCCTTACTTAGGAACGCTCAAATCTGTTCGTCATACGCCAGCCGTCGCCGCGGCTTCGCGATAGAGTTGCTCCATTTGCGACAGTGGGCCGTCCCATGAGAGGCCGCGCACTACTTCCCGGCATCCATCGCGAAATTGCGCGGCGAGATCCGAATTTCCAAGCAAAGTTTTCAGGGCGCCGGCCAATGCGTCTACATCGTGTGGAACGACGAGTCCTGCTTTGCCGCCAATCATGGGCGCGATGCCGCACCGATCCGTGACAATTACAGGCGTCCCGCAGACCATCGCTTCGGCCGCCGAATTACCGAAGTTCTCATTCTGCGAAGGCAGCACGAAGACGTCCGCATCGCGGTAAGCAGCCCATTTCGCATCATCATAAAGAGGCCCGGTGAAAATCACGCGATTGCCGATTCCCGACGACGCAGCGAGAGACCTCAAATGCGCCGAATAGCTACTCTCTTGTTCAGGGCCCGCGATTACAAGAGCGGAGCGCGTTGCGTTCGCGGTGTTTTCGCGCAACAGCGCAAAGGCTTCAAGCAACAAATCGGGGCTCTTCTTCGGTTCGATGCGCCCGAGATAAAGGACCACCTTTGCCCCCGCAGGGATATTCCATCTTTCACGAAACCCTCCGCGACAAGGCAAAGAGGATGGTATTAGGATGCCGTTGCGGCGGACAACGATACGCGACGGCGCGATGCCGCCGGCGACAAGTTCCTCCCGTTCCTGTTCCGATGTCGCAATCAGGCGATTCGCGCCTCTGAGCATTTTCTTGCCGAAGAGCGTGTGATAAAGCTCCTTCAATCGAAAGCTGCGCACAATCGGAAGGAACATCCCCATCGGTTCGATGACATAAGGAATATTTTTCCGGCGCGCTGCGGAGGCCACAGCCGGGCCGAGCAAGTCGTATAGCCCATAGATGTGCACGATGTCATAGTCGCCGAGCGATCGGCGGCAGAAACTCCACACGCCGGGATTGAATGTGACAGCGCGATAGTGGCCGTAACTGCGCAGGAATATCGCATCAACGCCTTCCTCCTCGGCGCGCCATCCCCAGGCGGATTTTTCCGCTTTCATGGATGGCGCGGCGGAAGGCGCGAAGCCGAGATCGGCCGTTAACACTGTCACCGCGTGGCCGCGGCGCGCCAACCCAAGCGCGATCGCGCGCACTTTGACGACCGGCCCGCCTTTTTCCTGAAATGGATAATAGGCCTGTACGATTTTCAGAATGCGCATTGTCGTTTCCCCTAGCAGGCTAGGCAGTTCTGCGCGGCTTACTGCAGGGAATTCTGCAATATTACAACTGGTGAGTCTGATTTCGTGTGGATTCGTACACGGGCCAAGAAGCGTAGTTTCGAAATTCACAAACTCTTGAATCCTTGATGCTTAGCCGAGTTCGTTTTGCAAAATTGAGCGTATTACCGTGAAGACGATCCCTATGTCATGTGACATATTCCTCGCTTTGCCAGTTCCAACTAGGATGAGATATTGACGTCGACGGACGGAGGAACTGCGAGACCGAGCCTCATCCTCTGGAGCCTTTCGAGTTGCTTGAGCGTGCGATCGAAAGAACGCTCGAGGCCTGCTTCGTATCTGAGCAGTCGGTCTAGCCCCGCAGAATCCGGGACATTCTGACGGAGTGCTTCAAGCTTCGCTCGTGAAGCTTCAAAGGCGGTGCGCTGCTTCTGGTAGAGTTTGAGCCGTCTAATCTCAGCATCGATCTCGCCGACGAAACCCTGCTGATACTCTTCCGGCGTGGAGAATCCCTTGCTTTTGCGTTCCTCCTGAGATGCTTGCGCCATACCGAGAAATGCAGAATAGTCAACACAAATGCTGATTCTTGACGAGCCATAGATTTCTCGCAAGACGCTCCTGTCCCTTTCTTCGTCGAAACCGCCTTTTGCGATAAGTGAGCGCAATGCCAAAAGCAACGTCAGGCACTGTGCGAATACATGTGGATTTTCAATTTTCCAAATCAGGCCCGGAGTAGGCGCAAATGGGTCCAAACTTTTGATTTGCTCCGGCTGGTCGAATTGTGGATTCTGCTGGTCCCATTGAAGAAATTCTACTTTGCTTTGAACCTCTGCGCCCTCCGCGACAATCAGGCGACGATACCGCCAAAAGAGTGTCGCGAGTTTCTCGACGAGAACATCCTCGAGAGTTCCTTCCGGCTCATAGTCTTCTCGCAGTCCGTCCAGCAAAGAATCAAATTCTGCTTTCGACTCGTTCTTCAACAACGCAACCTTCGAAAAGATCCCATGCTTGGTAGCGTTATGCTTGCTCCGTTCCTTCCCTTGAGGCGTTCGTGGTCCCATTGCAGTTCTCTCAATGCTCGCCGATTCCATTTGGTCGTTGGCCGTTTCCGCTACCCGCAGCGTTCGCTTTTTCTTCACTATAATAACACTAAGCCATAAAATTGGTAATGCAAAGCTGAATTTTCAGTCCTTATTGACGTGAATCTACGAGGGTTGTTTTTGTTTTCGGTGCGTCAGGAAGCGCTGAAGAAACTTCGGGCCTTCCTTCCTGTAACTCTCTGAACCCGCACGAAGGAATGCCTCGCAAATTTGTGCCACGCTCCGACTCTCGTGAGTAGCGATTGTCTCCATACTGTTTTTGAGGTCTGAAGGGACTCGGAAGGTTAGTCTCGTATCTTTCTTCATGGCAGCAAGATTCTACCATTCTTCTTGACTGTAATTCCGACCTCAGGCGCTTGACTTACTGTTGATATGTATGTCATCCTATGACATCCATAGAGTGACAAAGGATGCCACATGAGAAAACGAAATACCTCAGTTAGAACTAACTTGAGAAACGCCAAGGTTCTATTTGGCGACATCCCCAAGATGACTGCACAAGATTTGAAGCACCTGACAAATAAATACGCGTTATCAGTGGCCGCCGGAGACCTCCAACTCCTTGGTGGGTACTGGTACGTAACACACGCTGGCTTGCTCCGCGTCGCTCAACGGCGGCGGTGCCTCGGGATCACGACACTGGTGAAGATGGGACTGTCAGATCCAGCATGTAGCCGTTGGGTTTTCAAGGCCACCGTCTTTAAGAGCCCCGAATCGAAAGGCTTCGTTGGCTACGGGGACGCGGATCCTTCGAACGTCTCCTCGTTGGTCCATGGTGCCGAGATGCGCGTAGCCGAAACGCGAGCAGTCAACCGCGCCCTTCGCAAAGCTTACGGTATAGGTCTCTGCTCGGTCGAAGAGCTCGGATCCTTCTCTTCCCCAGTCGAGCCGATTCGAGCCAAACAGAATGGCTTTCATTCATCGGCCGGCAACGGCTCGAGCAACGGTCAGCCACGGCTTCGCGATCGCCTCTGCCTGCTGATCCGCCAGCATCAACTCGACTCTAATTTGGTGAAGCGCTACGCGGCCGAGTTTTGTGGAACGGAAGAACTGCGAGAAGCCAGCCGCGATATGGTCGAAGCCTTCATCGATCACCTAGGCAAATGGGCGATCGAAGACCATGCCGGCCTTCTTTCGAAACTCACTAGCTATTCCCAAGTGCAGGCGGTGCATCCATGAAGCGCCACATCCCCGGGCTTCATCAAATTTCGCAATCTCGCAATGACCAGCTTGAGGGTGTCTTCCTCGTTCGCGTCGAGCAGGCCTTCTATCGCTGGCATCCTCACAAGCCCTTCTTCATCCTGCGATTTTCGGTTCTTCAGCCAAACAAATACGCCGGACACGTCCTCAGCGGCCGCCTGTACTCCAGCGCTAGAGCCCTTTGGAAATTGCACTGGTTCCTGCGCGATTTCGGTTACGACGCCGACTTGCTCGGTCGGGACGAGGTTGATGAAAAGGCATTGAAGAACCTCCGCGGCATCGTTCGAATCTCGCATGTCACGCTCCGCGGAAACACCTATCCGAACCTCGAAGGCTTTGCTCCGGAAGCAGATTGGGAAGAGTTTGCGGTTAGATCTAGCCCGGGCGGGGAGACAGCGGAGGCGGGCAATGACTTATAGCTACACGCAGATCAGCCAGTACCTGCGCTGTCCGCGCAGTTACCGCTATCGATATCTCGATGGCTGGCAGGAAAAGGAAACCAAGGCTTCCCTGCTCTTCGGCCGGTGTTTCGAGAAGGCGCTGGCAGCTTATTTCTCTCGCGAAGACAGCACCGCTACTTTGTTCAAGGAGTGGGGTATCTGGCGAGAAGCAACACTTGAATACTCGAAGAACGACTCCTGGGACCGGATGGCCCATCAGGGCGTTCACTTGTTGGAGTTGTTCGCACGGGACAATCGAGTCCGAATCCATGATCCCCGCAAGGATCTCCAGGTCAAAATCAACCGCTCGCTGCCGGATGGCAATGACTTCGTTTCCTATATCGATGCTCTGGGAGATCTCGATGGCACGCGCTCGATTATCGATTGGAAGACCACGACCAGCCGCTACCCAGATGAATCTACCGGACTATTGGCGCTCGACCCGCAGCTGATCTGCTATTCGTGGGCTACCGGCATCTCCGATGTCGCGCTCGTGGTCTTCGTCCGCAAGCAGACGCCCGAGATTCAATATCTAAAGACCTCGATCACTCAGGAACAGCGGCAGGAGTTTGGCCGGCTGATCGAGTCGACTGCTTCTCAGATCGAAGCGGGTCAGTTTCTGCCGCACAGCGGCATTCGGTTTCCGCAGAACGGCTGCCTCAGTTGCGCCCACCTGGGGCTCTGCCTTGAAAATCAGACGATGATCGAATCCAAGCTCGTTCGTCGACCTGGAGCGAGTGACCTTGATTGGCTTGACCAGCTTGAGGATTGACGGACAGCAGCTGATGTCTCCGAAGCTCAATCGCAAGAGAGCCCTGTTTGTGCTCACCAGGATTGATGAGATCTTGGCTTGGGAGACACGCATCGAGCGCGAGCGAGATACGAAATTCGTGGAATTGGGACGTTACCTCTGCGAAGTCCGGTCAGGACAGTACTGGCGGCTTGACCGATTCGGATCGTTCGATGAATTCCTGACGAAGAGGTTCCCCGACTCCCGTCGCAAGGCCTACTACCTGATGGCCATTCACGAGCATTTGACGCGAGTGCCGAAGCATCAGCTCAAGGAAGTGGGTTGGACGAAAGCGACCGAGTTAGCAAAGGTGGCGCGGCGGGAGGGACAGCGGTTCGAAAGTGCAACCTGGGTGCACAAAGCCCAGGTGCTATCGAAGGAAGAGTTCAAGCGCGAAGTCGAAAAGCACCTGACCGGCAGAGACACTGAGCCCTGGGAACTGCTCTATTTCAAAGTGTACAAGAGCCAGCTACCGGTGATCGAACAAGCTTTGGAGATTGCAGGCCTGATGCTCGGAACAAACAAATCGCGAGGATATTGCTTGGAGATGATTTGTGCCGATTTTCTGGCGGGAGCGAGCCAGGAGGACAACCGCGAAGCTCTGCTACTATCGATAAATCGAATGTTTCAACTGCTACCAGAGGCAATGAAGTTGAACTTTGTCGAAGGTTTGCAAAAGGCTTCGTGACCTCCCTGCGTCAAAAACAACCCCGCCTTCGACTGGATCGGCGGGCCTACAAAGAACTCCGAAGACACGTGCTTGAGCGGGACGGCTGGAGATGTCAGAACTGCGGATCATCGGTGAATCTCCAGGTTCATCACGTCCAATCGCGCGGTCGACTGGGAGATGACGCTCTCGAAAATCTGATAACACTTTGTATCAACTGTCATCGGGATATTCACTTCCAATTCCATCGGACAACCCCTAATGGAAACGGTTCACATAGTGGGCGATCGTCCGGCTAGCCTCGGGTGCGAAATTGCGAATATCGTGCGAGATGCCTCCCGTATTACACTACCGTGCTTTCGCTTGTGCGGAGGACTTTGGCCAAATTAACCCTGAAAGATTCAAAACCGTAACAGGTGCGAACGAGTTCTCCAGCCCGCCGGCCCATTCTTTGCCGCAAATCATCGTTAGACAAGAGAGTCCGTAGGGCGCTGGGCAATGAAAGCGGATTTTCCGGATCCACCAATATGCCCGTCACGCCGTCTTCAACGATATCCGGAATTCCACCCAATGCTGTGCCAATTACGGGCTTGCCAAAAGCCATCGCTTCGAGAAAAACCAAGCCAAAGCCTTCGCCAGTACTTGGCAGAGCGAAAAGTTCTGCACGGGCGTAGCAACCAGCCAGGTCTTTCCGCGAGAGTTGCGTCAGAAAATGGACGCGCTGCGCCTCACCGGACTTCCGCGCGAGGCCCTGCAATCGGGTTAGATCATCTCCTTGCCCGACGAGCACTAGGTGCGCGTCAGGAAACTCCTTCGACAGTTCCGCCAGGGCCTGAATGAGCAGATCAGCCCCTTTGTAGCGCTCATTGGCTGCCCATCGCCCAACCGAAAGGATGACTTTTCCATCTGGAAATTGAGGCGGACGGGGAAGCTGTTCCGGCGACCGGGCAAGTTCCATCACTTCCGGGTCGAGCGGCCATGGCAGGCGGCGAATCTTCGCTTCGGGAACTCCCTGCACTGCGACAAGCTTCTTAGCTGTGTCACTGCTCGGCGCCAGAACAGTATCCGCGCGGGACAGCGCCCGGCGGCGAATTCGCGAAAGCGGCTGCCACACTTCAATTCCATGCGCGCCGACGATCACTTGCGCGTCGCGCGCGAAAAGACGCATTGCTGAGGCAATGGGAGCCAGGTTCGGATGCGCGGCGAAAATAATTTTAGGACGGGCAATCGCGATGCGAAGCGCCGCAAGAACGAATTGCGCTTTTCTGCGATCGAACCCGTGGAAGCGAAAATGCAATTCGCCCGCGCCTGCCTCGTGCTCGCCCTTGTCGTCGTTGAGACTCAAGAAACGATAGCGCCATCCCCTTGCGTCGGCGATCGCTGCTAACGCGGCGGCAGTTTGCCGTCCGGCCATCTCTATGCCACCAACCGACAGGAGCGCGGGAAAGAGCGCGACGATCATGATGGCGCCGGGTGGCAGCCTTTCTTACGCGCAATGCGGTTAGCACCCATTCATGCCTCGTGCCTCAATGTCGCAGCCGCATCCGATTGTTTTCTCGCTAGACTCTGCCGCAGGACGTCGCCGCACTCGCGAGCGTTGCGACTCCAAGTGTGGCACCGAGCTGTTTCAGCAGCTTTTTCGCTTAACCTCTGACGAAACTCTGCGTCTTCATAAAGCTTGAGAATCTGACGCTTGAGCTTTTCATAGTCTTGCGGATTTTCGAGTATGAAGCCATCGACGCCGTGCGTCACTATTTCACTTACGCCTGATTGGCGGCTGACGATGGCTGGAACCCCGCACGCCATTGCCTCAAGCGGTGGCATGCCGAAAGCATCCTCGCGCGATGGTCCCGTGTAGACATCAGCCGCGGCGTAGTAAAACTCAGGGTCGGGGCGCGGGGGGAGGAACTGCACCGCAGAAGTCAAGTTGTGGCGTTCGAGGACCTGTCGGTAAGGCGATTGGTCGTCTTTACCTACAACGGCAATCTTCAATCGAGCTTCGCGAGCATGTCCCACGGCTTCGATCAAGCACGGCAGCCCTTTCTTGTTCCAATCGTTGCCAATGATCAGGAGGACGAAATCTGCGGAGAATAGCCAAACGCCATTCGCGCAGCCGTGCGAAGTCGCTTCCGTATAGCAGGATTAAACTTGTCACAGTCTATCCCATTATGGATCGTAAAAAGACCTTCCCGTCGTCCGTAAAACCGCCAAAGGTCATCTTTCACTTTATTGGATACTGCAATCAGCGGCAAATCCGGCCGAACATAAATGCGGCGTTCCAATATGACGATCAAACGATAGAAAAGTCGCCGGTGTAGAAGCCTAGGCCAAAAACTCGGCGGATGATTACGAAGGCGCAAGTCTTCTCGAACCACACGGAGGAATTCAGCGAAGACAATATGAACCGCGATTAAATCAGCATTGAAGCAATTAATGCCCGGAGAATACGTAAGTTCGACGGTCAGATTCCGAAAGGTGCGGTCCCTCCATCTGGAGATATGGTTAGTGCAGAAAAACCAGCAGTACTTGATCAGCAGTGGCCCAGGGATATCGGGGATGCGATGCCACACAATTTTATTCAGATCTAAGTCGCTCACCCGTGTGCTGTAAACGTGGAATTCGAATTCGTCTGCCAAGCCTTGGAGCTGTTCGACTATGCACCGCTCCGTGCCATGCTGTTTATCGAGGAAAGGTGACACTACAGCGACGCGCGGCCTATGGTGCGTAGTTGTCATAGTTGCGGCAGTGCAGTACCGGGTGCAGGCGAAAAACCGTGCTTCAGACCAGCCCTCTGTACAGCAAGGATACTGTTACTCGGTGTGCTCGTCGCGATCTCAGGCAGGCGGAACAACACGCCTATGAGGATCCATAAAAACGCATTGTTTATGTAATCCTCATAATGGTCAGCGATAAATAAGTAAGTCGGATACAGAACGATGAAAGCGTACCAAACCATACCCATCGCGATCGGAAACAACCGTGTGCCCTTGAGGCTGCGCGTCACTTTCCAGCACGCCCACAGCAACGATACAGTCCAGAGAATCCAGAGAAATGGGGCCAGAATGCCCATTTCCACGATCATCTCGCCGAAACCTTCCTCAACGCCAATATCCGGTTGCGGCTTCCCCGTCAGCTTCGACACGTACTGAACGCCCAGGGTAGCTGTTCCAGTGCCATTCCCAACGATCCAATGCGGCTCTGAAAACGTCTTTGTCAATTTTTGTATAGGATAGCTCCACGACCGAAAACCGAGCTCATAATCCGAACTGCTGGGCGAAAGCGTCTGGACGTAATACTCTATTCGAGAAGCCGCCGCTGCCGGGAAAAACAGAACAAACATTACTAGTCCCGCCGTGCTATCAAAGCTGTTCTTCGTATGGCCTTCCCCAAACGGCGATGTCCTCCTCCCCGCCAGTGTGCGCCCCAAAGACATGCGGCAGACAATGTGAGAGCGCTCATCAGCCAATACAAGAGACGTAGTGCGAGAACCGCTCAGCAGGGTTGCCACCGCGATCAGCGCAATTGCAGCGTAAATAATCTTGCGACCACGCAATGACGAAAGAATGAAGTAACCTGCCGAACCGAAACCAAGAATTGCGACCAGCAGCAGGTAGAAAGCGAAACGTCCGGAACTGACGAAGACGCCGCACGGAAGAAAGAAAATTTGATTCGTCAGCGGCGTCGTTTTTTCCAGCGAGCCAAGCGCTCGAATTTCCGGAGCCAGAGTTGCCGGGTTCAAGAACGTCGGGCCGACAATGGCCTGAACAATACCCAGCGTTGAAATGACGGCGGCGAGGAGCATGCACGCGATTAGAAACCGCCGCAAGTCGCGATCGTCGCGAACCAGCGCATATCCCACGAAAATCAACGGCACGTAGTAGAAAAAGATCTTCATGCCGAGGATGCCGTAAAGAATGCTCGGAGAATACGGATTGAACATCTGCAGCAGCGCGAGCCAGAAGAAGATGCTCAAGAAAAACAGGAACGGCGGGCGAAACGTCTTGGCCTCGCCGCGGCGAATGGCGAGCAACAAGGAAATATAGGTCAGCCCGGCCAGGACATCCTTGGCAAAATAAATCGCCATATTGTTGCCCAGGTATTTGCGGATCAAATCCTCGAAGAGGAGCCAAACGACGAACAGATAAAACCCCATGCGCCAGCTTTTGATAATCGTGAGCGCAATCACGGCGAGAGCCGCGCCCAGCGCGGCGAAAATCAACATTTTGTCGTCGCCGGCGGAGATCCATCCGGCCACTTCCCATGCCGCGCCAACTGCGCAAAGGAAGAGTGCAAATGAAATGAAACCCTGCGTGCGCAGGAATGGAACGCGGCCCCCCGCCGGCGATATCAGCCTCGCTCGAACCGTTCCTAGTTTTGCGATCCAGGCGCTCATGATTGGTATCTTCGGCGGCCAACGGCCGTTTTCGCAGATGCCTGCGAATCCCGTGCGAACGCTGAACGATGATATGCGGTTACTGCACCGTTCGTCACGTTTCTATTGCACCGCTTGGGCTGCGCGTTCATTGTGCACTGCGCAAAACTCGAAAGCGCTTCGCCTGGCCAACCGCGTTAAGGAAAGACGCAACGTAGTCCTTGGGCCCCCAGGTCTCCATTCGCTTTCTGGCAGACTCACCGAGTTCACGCAAAAGCTCAGGTGAACCCAACGTTTTGCTCAGCAAGGCAGCCAGCGCGTCCACGTTACCACAAGCGTATACGAAACCTGTTTCTCCCTCGCGCACCAGATCAAATTTCGCACCCACTCGATCGCTGACGATTACTCCGCACCCGCATAGCATGGCTTCGTTCACGACGACGCCGAAGGGCTCATATTCGGAAGGCAGAACGAGCAAGTCGCACGCGGCGTAGATTCCAGGCAGGGCAGACTGATTGATAAAGCCGAGAAAGCGTGTGCGCTCCCAGATGCCCAGAGCCTTCGCCTCCGATTCGAGCTCTCGCTGCATCGGGCCTTCCCCTGCATACACAAGATGGGACGCTGTAACATTCGCTTTGGCGAACGCCCGAAGCAAGTCCTGCGGCCGCTTCCACGGCTGCAGCTTGGCGCAGAAAAGAGCAACGGGCGCGTCGGATGGAATATCCCAGCGGCGGCGAATCGCTGAGCGGTCGACTTTCTTCGCTTCTCCGAGCCAACGCTCATTGTGTACTACGTATGGCAGCAGCGCTATGCGCTCGTCTGGGACACTGAGAGAGCGCATCAAGTCAACGGTGCCGCTCGATGGAGCGATCGCTACGTCGGCCATTCCGAATAATCTGGGCCAAAAAAGTTTTTTAAATCGTTGCTTCCAGCTACTACCATCTCGCGCCATCAGGCCGTGCGCATCCGTGCCGAACATCAAAATCGAATGCGAAAGTTTAGCTGCTAAGACGGCGATCCAGAAAGTCGCGGGGCGGTAGCCCGTAAAAATCGCCACGGCGTCGAATCTTCCCTTGCGAATAAGTTTCCACACTCCAGGGTTAATCAAGCCAGTAAACGACTGTTCGACCTTTGAAAGCGGATAATTCCTGAGTTGAACCCACGGATAGTCCTCGAGCAATGGTATGTCCCAGGCGACTTCGATGCCAAAGTCCGGGTCGAGAGCTCGCTCGGCGCCTTGAAGGCTGCAATACGCCACCGTCACATCAAGTGACGGATGCTTCGCCATCAGTCGGAATACTGGCGACGAGTATTGAACCGGGTGCGCGCAAAGCAGGAGTATGCGAAGCCGCTCAGCCATTCTGCAAAGTCCCGATGAATTTTTGCGCAATCACGGCCCAGGAAAAATATTCTTTCTGTGCAGCGATATTCCGCTCGCGAAGTTGTCGTCGCACGCTCTCATCGCTTAGAACGAGTCGCAGCGCATCACTCAACGCTTGAATATCACCCAACGGTACCAACAAAACGCCCGCTGCGCTCACGGGAAAACATTTTTGCGGATCGCCATAGCCCACGAGCGGAACGCCGCTCGAAATCGCGGCCATGGCCACGCCGCGCTGCGGAGAGATTTCCCCGCGCACATATAGCAATACATCCATTTTCGAGAGAACCCGCTCCACGTCGTCGGCGGGGAGTACGTCCAGGATGGAAAGTTCCACTTCACAGCTATCGAGAGCCCGGCGCAGCGCCGGGCCAGCCTCGACGGCGCCTCTACCAAAAACAATCAGGCGTAAAGGACGAACCGCCTCGCGAGCACGGCGAACGATTGCGGCGATTTGCTCTGTTTCGCGAACTCCTGTCGCTCCTTCGGTTACGCAGAAAACGCCAATCGTCGACGCGTTGTTGCTGCTCACGTTCCTTTGCTGTGCACTGAACATTTCAGGAATGTTGCTTCCGATGGGCATGAAGCTCGATTTCCTATCTTTGTCTTCGAGCCAGCCGATATTTTCCGTCGGCACGGTGAAAATCGCGCGGTCGGCGAGACGGTAAAGCCGATGGATGATCCAAGTTTGAATTGAGCGGCGCAACGCGCGCAGAAATCCGCTGAACCCAGTGGAGTTATCTTGAAAGCCCGCCGACTCGTGAAAAACGACGGCGAGTTTCGCGCCGCGTCTTCTTAGAATTTTCGCGACGGTCAAAGCGCGAAAAGGAATACCGCGGCGCGACCACGAAAGCGAAGTATATTGCAACACCACCCAGACGCCACGCCACGCTTCGCTCTCTGTTGAGAGTTTGCGCAGCGCGTCGCGCCAGCCGAGATTTTCCCACGCAACGCGCGTTAGTGAGAGGTTCGTGCCGTGGCGCGCGAGAGCCGCTCCCAGAAACCGGCAATAATCCTCGACGCCATCGGTTGGCGCGTCCTTTTTTCCCAAGAGAGCGATCCAATTTTGGTTCATGCCAAGACGCGCATCAAAAATTTGAACGCAGGCGAATTCCGACCGGAACAGCCTCTCCTATTTTTCTGCGGAAGCGCTGCAAGTTGTGCTCCGCATACCAGTTGCGCATGCGGTAGAAACGGCTCGGCGACATGAACAGCGTTGATACCAGCACGAGCCACTTGAACAGGGCGTAAGAAGCGCTGTTGTGCTCATAAGCGGCACGGAATCGTTTAAGCTCCAGGGCGAAGGTATCCCACGGCCATCCGCCGTCGAGGATAAGCCGCAGACGGGCGCATTCCAACAGATCGGGCTGCACAAAGGCAGAAATGGCCTCCTGAGGCACGCCGGCGGGGAAAGTAGCGGCGGGAGAAACTCCGCATTGGCCTTCACAATTTCGTACTTGCGGCGCAGGGCCGCTGGATTCGCGGAGCGGAATTCATATAAATTGTTACCGTGGAGGCGATAGAAGCAAAGCGGTTCATCGAGAACAAGAGCTCCGCCAAGCACAAAAGCCATAGGCACAAGTACGGCGTCGAAAAAAACGAAATTTTCGGAGACTGGCCCGATTTGATCGAGAACGCGCCGCCGAATGGACGCCATGCTCGCCGAGAAAAGAGCACGCGGAACGCGCCACGTGCGCGGCTTCCACAGTTGCCAGGCCGAGACGATGTGTTTCCTCAGGCACGGTGGACTCCGTCCGAGAGGTGTCGTCGCGGATCTTGATGTATCCGTGGCCAACCGCGGCGATGTCGGGATTTTTTTCGAAGGCATCAAGAGCGGCGCGCAATTTTCCCTTGGCCCACCAGTCGTCGCCGTCGAGGAAAGCGACAACGGGCGCATGCGTTTCGGGAATGGCCGCATTGTAGGCGGAGACCTGGCCGCCATTTTTCTTGTGGATATACCGGACGCGGGGTGCAAATTTCGCGACAAGAGATGCGGTGTTGTCGGTTGAGCCGTCGTCCACCACCACGATTTCGAGTTCCGACGGCGAAAGCCCCTGTTCAAGGACGCTTACGAGGGCTTGTCGATGTAGCGCTCGTGATTATAGGTGTCGATAAGGGCTGAAACGATCGGCGTCGTCATCGTAGTTCATCCAGCGCTAGAGTCATCAGGATACAAGAAATTGTAGGGTGGGGCGAGAGCGGACCGGAAAAGGGTTGAAATTTGTCCCGATTAGAACGAGGTGCGGTTGTTTGTTTTCTGTGATTTACGCGAAATTGACTTGAGTTTACTGTCCCGATTAAAAAAATTGTAGATTTGGCTTGGACCGCCCAAAATGGGCGGTAGGAGGGGAGCGTTAGGCGGAGGGAGAACCCCACCGCTGTCCCCTTGAGAGGATGCGTTGTGCGCCGCAGGTGAGCATGAGTACCATAACCAACAAGTACCCTTATAGCATAGCGTAAGCAGAAATGCAACGGATTCCGAGCGTCAATCGTCAGGCCGATTGGCCGGGGTTGAAGCGTTGCTCCTAGGATAAAGAGAGTGCCAGTGGCGCAAGAGCTTCCGGTGGAACGTAAGCAACGCTGGACGAATCGCGTTTCGGAACGGGTGAGGGTCGAGCTTGCGCACGGCCTTAAGGATGGGCAGCTTCACTCGCAGCGGCACGCGAAGGCTCATCACTGCGGGAACCCACATATTCGCCATGGGCTGGCCGATTTTTTCGCCCACATGGCGGGGCGGTTCCACCTGACTCAAGACCCAATTGATTACGGCAAAATATTCTAGGATGTCCACATTCATCTGCGCTGTGCTGCTGTGGACTGTCGCGGTGTGCGACCTGTAATAATTGAGCGGCTCGGCTAGATAGGCGACTTTGCCCGTTAGGGCCACGGCGGCCCAAAGTTTCCAATCGCCGCATAGGCGCAGGCTTTCGTCTGCGCCTCCCACTCGCTCATAAAGAGCTCTTCGAAAAACCACAGCGCTGGCATTCGGGATGGGATTCACGCGCACGAAGTAGTTCCTGCACTCCTCGTGTCCGTCCGCAACAAAATCTTCCGTCCACCGGCGGTCGTCGATTTGCCTTAGGTGAGGATCTGCGAATCCTTCGGGGTTGTCATCCGCAGAGACACGCCAGGACTGACAATAAGCGAATGCCACGGTCGGATCGGCATCGAGGACATCGACCAAGCGTTCGAGAAGCCGTTCGCCGGCATAGTCATCGGACTCAGCGATCCAGACGTACTCCCCGCGCGCGAGCCGAACACCCTTATTCCACTGCTTGAACGTGCTTCCCGAGTTGGTTTCGTTGAACTCGGTTCTCACTCTTGGGTCGGAAGCATAGGATGAAAGAATCGGACGGCTTTCATCGGTAGAACAGTCGTCGAGCAGAATGAGTTCGAAATCCTGGAGAGTTTGGGCGAGGATGCTGTCGATGCGCTTACGCAGAAATCGGGCATGATTGTAGTTGGGAACGACAACGCTAATTCTCGGCATGCTCTTGGACCTTGCCGCATGATTCGCCGCGCGTCGCGGTTGAAATAATGTACGTTGCCTCTTCTCGGATCCACTTGTGTCGCGGCCTCAAAGCAAACGGATTCAATAGTTTATGTGGGTTGCGTGCAACTTGCAAAATCAAGTCTGAAGCGGCAGCTCTTTGTTTCTCCGTGGGATCGCCGACCGCCTCGGGAGCCAACATTCGTTGAGCGAGGCTGCGTGCCCGCCAGAAACCTGGGATGCGAATCCAAGGTGACTTAACGCAAGAAAGCGACCGCATACTCCACCATGCAGCGGAAGCAGAACACTGGGTATAAAAGCGAATGGAGGAAAATCTCGACGCCAAAGCAGATGTGAATTCGTGTTCGGTCATCTCCGAACAGTGATATGGGTTCGCTGTTTCCGCAGCATAGATGCCCTTGTTGGGAGTCGAAATAATCAGCAGTCCTCCGAGAGATAGAACGCGGGCGCATTCATCGAGAAAACGCAGCGGGTCGGGAACGTGTTCGATGGTTTCAAATGAAACGACGACATCCACGGAACTATCCGCCAGAGGAATCAGCTCAGCGTTTCCCGGCCTAGCGTCCAGTCCATATTTTTCACGAACGTGGAGGCAAACCGACTCGGAAACGTCAACGCCAATTACGCGGGAAGCACCGGAAGTCTGCAGCGCCGCCGCACCGTAGCCTTCGCCACACGCAATGTCCAAGACTCGTTTGTTTTGCACGAAATGAGATGCGAATGCATATCGATAGACATGCTCCCAGAACGTAGACGAGTCCGAGCTCTCAGGCACCATGCGCTCGCCCGTTGATTCGAGGACCAGCGGGCTTCGATTGCCGGGATCTAAATCCGATTGCGATCTCATATCATCAATTCCATCGGCGGCCAGCGAAGGCCAAAGCTGAAGGATATTCAAGCGCAATTAGCGTGCACTCCCGAAAGCCGGCCAGGAGGAGATGCTTCCATGCATCACAGCCGTATTCTGTTTGGACGATGAGGTCCGAACCTCGTTGCTCCGCCGTACCGTGGTAACTGGGCTGAAGTCCAGTTCGGCTAGATGTCAACCGATCAACAATCATCGGGATCGTGAACGAACAATAACCGCCGGGGGCGAGAACGCGGTGGCACTCGGAAAGTCCGGCAACCGGTTGTGGCACGTGTTCCAAAGTGTCCGAATGAACTACCAAATCGAATGAATTTTCCGGATATGGCATCCGCATCATATCAAGCTGGGGATAACGGCCGATGCGATGTCCCGGTAGTCTGGACAAGACCTGGGTGAGTCCTCCCGCCTCGTTGATTTCCAAGACTCTCAGTTGACGATTGCCCTTTTCTTCGACGAATCGCTCTAACGTGCCACTGTAGCCATAGCAGCGGCAGATCGCAAGCGCGAGCGCCATAGTCCTTAAATTTGAGCCGCAAGCTTTGCAAGCTAGTCCTTGCTGACGGTCTATATATTCCCTCTCGTATTCGGCCAGTCTCCATGCTTGAACCAGCTCTTCCCAGAGAATCTTGCGAAAAGTAAAGCTCTTCGACCCGCAGCAGGTACATGATTCAATCGGGGGGATAGCAGTCACGGCAGGGCTTTCTCATTGTTCAGGGTTTCCTTGGAAGGCTGCCAGTCATGAGGGTCGAGTCCGTATTTCGTCTCCCAATTCAAGAGCGGGCGAACAACGCCCGGCAGGTGGCCAGCGTAATCTCCGCGGGATGAGTCCCCATCTGTCGAATCGACGACCTGGAACGCAACCGCATCGCGCTCATACAGTCGGACGTTCATGCCTGCGAAAGTAGTAATCGCCGCTCCTACGAGGAAGTGACCCTCGGCCATGAAATTTCCGGGAATCCAAACCGTGCTGCAATAGTGCCCTGCAGGACGAGAGCGGCGATGCCAAGCCGGATCTCTGTCGATAGTTATAAAAATATTGACTCCGCTTTCATCGAAGATGTGAATATTGGGTGCTAATATGTGCCCACCTAGCAATACGTCGAAAACAACGTCGATGCCAATGGGCTGCCGAATATCGAATGCTTCCGAGACTGTTCCATCGGGTCTCCGAACTCGCACCGCGCGCAGTCGCACAACGCTGTCCCCGGGCGCATCCACTAGATCCCATTCACGTATCGCCGAAGTCGCAAGCTCCGAATGGAGGTATGCGCTTATAACCTCATGCGTCGGCCCGTATCTTAAGACTGTTCCCTTATCGAGAAGAATGCACTGTTGGCATAGGCGAGTTACAGCTGCCGCATTATGAGAGACGAATAAGATAGTACGGCCTCCGCGTGATACTTCTTCCATCTTGCCGAGGCATTTTTTCTGGAACGCGGCGTCGCCGACGGCGAGGACTTCGTCGACGAGGAGAATTTCGGGTTCGAGATGCGCGGCGACGGCGAAGGCGAGGCGCATCTGCATGCCGCTGCTGTAATGCTTGAGCGGCGTGTCGATGAAGCGCTCGACTTCGGCGAAGGCGACGATCTCGTCGAATTTGCGCTCGATTTCGCAGTTTGCTCATGCCGAGAATGGCGCCGCTCAGAAAAACATTTTCGCGGCCGGTCAGCTCGGGATGGAAGCCGGTGCCGACTTCGAGCAGGCTGCCGATGCGGCCGTGGAGCGTGGCGCGGCCCTCGGTGGGGCGCGTGATGCGCGCGAGCATTTTGAGCAGCGTGGATTTGCCGGCGCCGTTTCGGCCGATCACGCCGACGACTTCGCCCTGTTGAACTTCGAACGAAACGTCGCGGACGGCCCAGATGTGGTCCTGCGGCTTGCGCTTGCCGTTGAAGCGAAAGGCGCTCGTGAGCACGTCACGAAGCGCGAGGTACCGCTGGCGCTCGCCCACGCGGTAGCGCTTGCCAATCCACTCGACGCGGATGGCTACGTCACTCATAATTTGCGCGCAATGCTCTAAACCACATCGGCGACCGTGCTCTCCATTTTCTGAAAGTAGAAAAGCCCCGTCGCCAGGACAACAAGCATGATGAAAACAGATACGGCGAGCAATCGCCCCGGCGGGTCGCCGTGTCCAGTCAGCGACCATCGAAATCCTTCGATCACTCCGGCCATGGGATTCAGGCCGTAGAGCCAGCGCCACTTCGCGGGAACGATGGAGCTCGCGTAGGCCACGGGCGAACGCGAACAGCCACAACTGAATGAGAAAAGGCACGACGTAGCGCACGTCGCGGTACATCGCGTTCATCGCCGAGAGCCACAGGCCCGACTCCGAGCGCCATCAGCACGGCGAGAAAGAGAAAGACGGGAAGCCACAGCAGCGGCAGGCCGGGCCGAATGTGGTAATACGCGAGCAGCGGAACCAGAAGCAGGCAGCCGATGGCGAAATCGAGCAGGCCGGACAGCACGGCGGAAATCGGCAAGGCCAGCCGCGGAAAATAGACTTTTGTGATCATGGCCTGGTTCAGAACCATTGCGCTGGTGGCGTTAGCCAAGCTGTTCGCGAAATACATCCAGGGCAAAAGCGCTGCGTAATAGAAAACGAGAATCGGAAGGCCTTCGGTGGGCATGTGCGCGAGCTTGCCGAAAAACAGCGCGAAGACGATCATGGCGAGGGCAGGCTGCAAAATCGCCCATGCCGCGCCGATGGCGGTTTGTTTGTAGCGAATTTTGATGTCGCGCCAGACGAAGAAGTAAATCAGCTCGCGAAACTGCCAGAGCTCGCGGAAATCGACTTCCCACCAGCCCTGCGGCGGCGCGATGCGCAGGATAGGCGGTTCCGTCGCGATCGCGTTTGCATGCGCGGCGCTCATTTCTTGTCCTTGCTCTCCGCGGGAGATTCGCCAAGCTGACGCAAATCTTTCTTCTCAATCTCCTGCATCAATTCGTGCCGCCGCGTGAAGTAGCGCTCCAGCGACTTCGAGAGATCTTCGGGAACAACACGGAACTGATTCGATGCCATCGCGCTCCAGGAAATCGGGCCACGGTCGGGAATTAAATGCATGCCCCATTGAAACAGAAGCCCAAGATTCCAGACAATCAATAATGCCACGAGCGCGATGGAACTGGAAAGGGCGGTGCGGCTGTTCCGCAGAACATGCTCCCATGCGGAAAAGAACGCAGCGAGGCCGAGAATAAATACCGGAGTCAGCGACACGAAGAAGCGATTGCCGAACGAGGAAATGCCGTCCCAGTCAGGATAAGTCGCGATCAGAAGATAAAATGCAAGGGATGCAAGGATCAACGCCAAGCCAAGTTCCCGGTCGCGCCGAAGCAAGAAAAAGATGCCGACCGATGCGAGCAAAAGGATGGGCGTCCAACTGAAGATGCCGTGGTCCGAAGAGAACAAAACTTTTCCCAGCAGCGGATGCGTAAGATGCCAAACGTGCACCTCGGTATAACCCATGTCGAACGGGCTGCCGTAGATGATCCATCGCGTGACCAGCGTCGGAAGGAACGCAAAGATCAGTGCAACGCTGAAAAGGCCGCCTTTCGCCATGAGAGACGCCAAACTCGCGGAGCGCTTTGAAGATTCTCCGCGAACGGCGCTAAGCGCAATTCCAGCCATCTCAACGAGCAAGACGAGAAGGAATACCGCGTTGGGGTAATACATATCGAGCATCAGGCCGGCAATTAGGCCGAGGACCGCCCACTGCAGAAATGTGCGAGTCGCGCGTGTGCGATCCCAATACCAGAGAAACAGCACGACTACGAATGCCGAATGTGCATGGGACCACGAAGGATTGAAATACATGTAGACGATCAGAGAGCTCGCGAACCAAATACCCACCGTGGCAAGGAAAACCCAGCGTTCGGAGAAATATTTCCGCGCCAGCTGAAACGAAATGAACAGCGCAAGAAATCCAGCGCAAGCCGTTACAAGCGCCATCGTGCCGACATAAGGCCAGGAGAAGCCATCCGCGGGAACGTGGGCGCCGAAACGGTCCGCGGCCAAGACCGCGAGATGCGTGACAGCCAAAAACGGCATCCAGATCAGCGCGGGGCCAATCGTGAAATGATTGTCCAAATGTCCCGTGCGCGTGTATTGATCGGCGCGCAATTTGCCCGCCGCGTCGACGCGCCCGGAAGAAAAGCTGGGGTTCGCGCGAAGCCAGTCCTGCTGGAATTGCAAATTGTGGTTCACGACCAGCGCCCGCGCATAAGCGTAGTAACCGACACCATCGCCACGTACCCAGGGGTTCACGAGCGGCAGGGACAGAACAAACAACAAGACGAGTATTTTTTCGTAGCGGCTTAACCGACGCCAGTGGTTCGATGTTTGCATCGCTATGCGCCGAGGCAAATCACTTGAGCGCCACAGCCACAAGACTCTGGCCCAGAGGCGGGCCCAAAATTCCTTCCAGCTTGAAACTCCACGGGATAATCCAGCGGTCGTACCAACGTACCTGCGCCGGATTCAGCGTTTGTTGTCTGAGAATCTTGCCCGCGAGAAACCATGAGGCAATACCCAACGCATTCACATATCTGAGTTGCTCGAGTCGAAATCCGGCCCTCTCCAATTTCTCTCGTAATGCGGCCTTGCTGTAGCGGCGATAGTGATCGAAAGCTTTGTCCAGCGAGCCGTAATTCCATTCCAATGCCGGGACAAACAGAAGCAAATAGCCACCAGGCCGCAGCGCCTGGTGGATTTCGGAGAGCAGGCCAGTATCGTCTGAAATGTGCTCCAGCACATTTACCATGACGACGGAGTCCGGCGTTTGGTCCAGCATTGAGGGACTGAAGGAGCCATGGTGCAGCCGCACGCGCTGATCGCCCGCAAATCGCCGCTCCAGAGTGGGAAGCAGATTGGCAGCGGCCTCGAAGAGGATCAATTCCTGAGTGCCGCGCGCGTCCAGCAACAATTGAGAAAAAGTCCCCGTCCCCGCGCCGATTTCCACGATTCTCTCTCCGAGATACGGATAAAAAAAGCCGAGGATCCAGCGGCAATAATTCCGTGCCTCGGCCATTGCATCAAGCTCTGTGCCGGAGTAAACAAAGGAAGTGCTTACCGTGGTTGGCGGCGCTTGTGTTTCCGGCATAGATTATTCAGCGATGGCCGGGCAGGCGGATTGTTCTACGATCGATGGGATTCTAAGATTCGCAATCAAATTCATAGCGTTAATGCGCTAGCTTGCCTCTTTCGCGCGAGTTTTCCCGGTGAAAGCGGCTCTTCCTGCTGGTGGCCATTTGATGCCGCCGAATTTTCTTTCTCACGGAAGTGCGCAATGACGCGGTCGACAATCGCATTGAGCGAGGTCCTGGGACGAAAACCAGTGATCCGTTCCAGTTTTTCAAGGGAGGGCACGCGACGAAGCATGTCTTCGAAACCTGGCTCATAGGCTTCGTCATAAGGCGTATGAGTGATGGGAGATGAACTGCCGGTGCGCCGCTTGACGACCTGGGCGAGACCTTCGATGGTCACCTCCTCGTTGCTCCCCACGTTGACGACTTCTCCCACCGCTTTGCCACTGTCAACCAAACGAATAATGGCTTGCACGGAGTCCTGCACATCGCAGAAGCACCTCGATTGCTCGCCAGTGCCGAAGATCGTGATGGGCGCATTCTCGAGAGCCTGGGATACGAAGTTGGGAAGCACCATTCCGTAGCGGCCCGTTTGCCGCGGACCGACGGTATTGAAGAAGCGGATGATGATGACGGGCAGCTTCTTCTCTTTCCAATAGGAAAGAGCGAGAAATTCATCGAGAGCCTTCGACGCGGCATAACTCCATCGGCCCTTGGTCGTGGGGCCGAGAACAAGGTCGGAATCTTCGTGAAACGGGACCTCCTTGCTCTTACCGTACACTTCGGAAGTGGAGGCTGCAAGAACCAGCTTCTTTTTCTTGCTGGCCGCATCGAGCACTAGCTGTGTGCCATTGACGTTGGTTTCGATCGTGCGAACCGGGCTTTCGACAATCAGACGCACGCCGACCGCGGCCGCCAGATGAAACACGACATCCGATTCGTCCACCATCTCGGCGAGAAGGTGCCGGTTCTGCAACGAATCGAACGCGTAGTGAAATTTATCGGAGGCCTTGAGGTGCCGGATATTTTCGACGCTACCGGTGGAAAGGTCATCCAGAATGAAAACATCGTCTCCCCGCCCAAGCAAGGCTTCAGCGAGATGTGAGCCAATGAATCCCGCGCCGCCCGTGATCAATGCGCGCATGAGAACCTCCGTTCAGGATCAGGAAATTGTGCCGGGCTGGGGCGAAATCTTCGCATCGTCCTCTTCATCTCCGTAACCATACGAATAGGGATAATATCTGTAGGAATAGTAATAATCCGGTGTTCCCGAATCGACTCTGTTCAAAACGACACCTAAGATGCGCCCCTTCACCGAAGAGAGCAGTTCCCGGGTGCGAATGAGAGCTTCCTTCGGCGTCGAACGGCTCCGGACCACAAGAAGCACTCCATCGGTCAAAGCCGAAACAATTACGGCATCGGTGGCCGCCATGATCGGTGGTGAATCAATCACAATAAACTTGTAACGGTGGCGCAAATCCTCGATCGCGTCGGCCATTCGGCGCGACGACAAAAGGTCGGCTGGGTTAGGCGGGATCGGGCCGGTCGGAATGGCGTCCAGGTTCGGGACCGTGGGGTGGGTAACGATGACGTCATGGAGCGGCGAGACGCCCGCCAAGTAAGAACTCAGACCCAAAACGTGTCCATGAGAAATGGGCAAATCCAGCGCCCAGTGCACTCCAGGCTTGCGAAGATCACAATCCAACAGCAGCGTGCGGTCGCCCAGTTGCGCCAGAGTCACCGCCAGATTCGCGGCCGCGGTCGTCTTTCCCTCCTGGGGCAAAGCGCTGGTCACCAGAATAACCTGCGGCGGATGATCGGGTTGGGAAAGCAGCAGGGATGTCCGAAGCCCTCGGAACGCTTCGGAGACCATAGACTTTGGCTGCTGCATGGAGATGAATTCCACACGGGAATCCGAGCCGTTGCTTCCTGTGCCCACCCGCCGGGACATTCCCGCGAGAGCGCGGCGGGCAGTTCCATTCGCCAGCGCCGGGACAACGGCGAGCGAAGGCAGCCCAGTGAGGGCCTGGATATCGTCGGGAGACTTGACTGTATTGTCGAGATATTCGCGGAGAAACGCGAGGCCAGCCCCGCCGATGATCCCCACCAGCAACGCTAAAAGAATATTGCGCGCCTTTTGAGGCCGGGCCGGAGCGGATGGCACAAGGGCGGGATCCACAATTCGGATGTTGCTTGAGCGAAGCCCCGCCGAAATGCCAGCTTCCTTCAGTTTCTGAAGCAGGCCATCGTAAAGTTCCTTATTCGAGTCCGCGTCGCGTTTCAAGAGATTGTATTGCACGAGCTTCTGCGCCATGTTGTCCGCAAGCGTCTCCTGGCGGTTCAGGTCACGCTGCAGCAATACCTCCCGTGCTTGCGTTTCCTGATAGTCGTCATCGATCTGGCGAATGATCGCCTGCTTGGCAACACTCAATTGATTGGTGAGATCGTCTTCCTGAGCTTTGAGTTGCTGAACCTTTGGATACTGGGGCCCAAACTGGCTCACGGCCTCCGCGTATTGCCCGTCCAGCGTGGATTTCTGCTTGATAAGATTCTGCACAGCGGCGCTTGTCTGCACGGCAGGCAGCGAATCCGCGTTTGGAGAATGCGCCAATTGATAGCTGGCTTCCTTCTGTGCGAGCTGCGTTTGGGCCTCCGTCAGCGCCCGGCTCAGATCGGCGAGTTTCTGAGTGGTTGTATTTTGATTGGCATCGACCATCCAAATCTGGTTGTCGCGTTCATAATTGACTTCCGCGTTCTCTGATTTCTCCATCTTGAGGCGTAAGTCTTCGAGCTCGGAAGAAAGGAAGTCCGAGGCCTGCATCGTTGAATCGTAGCGGCTCTTGAAATTCTCCTCTTTGTAAGTTTGGAGGTGAGTGTTCACCACCTTGGCGGCAAGCTGCGGATCCTCCGCCGCGAATTGCACCTCGATCAAGCGGCTGTCGGGGACGCGCTTCACCGAAAGCCGGCTCAAAAAAGCTCCAAGGATCGGCGGCGTCTGCCCGCTCGGGCCGGTATTCGCCAATTCCGCGGGATTTCCGCCAAATTCCGGGTAGCGCGGCAGATCCATGGCGCGAATGGTTTTCATCGCAAGAGTTTCGCTTTGAAGAATTTTGGTCTGCGTCTCAATGTAGGTATCGAGGTCGAGGTACATGTCATACGAATTGCTGTCCTGGAACGGAAGCGGATTGTTCATTTCACGGTCCACTTCAACGCGGGCGGACGCCACGTAGACGGGCTTCATTTTGAATGAGGCGATCGTCACGATGGTCACAACGGTCAGCAGGAAAGTCAGAATCATCCACCGGTGCTTGCGCAGGATGAGGAAATAATCGAGCAGATTCGGATCGCGGGGCGCCAGTTCCCAGGTCAGGGGTGGAGTCGGCGAGACCACGGCCAGCGAATCTCTTCGCCGCTCAATGGGTGTCAGTTTGGGTGCTTCTTCCATGCGCTCGAGAATCCTCTAGCTTCGTTCGTCTATTGCGCGCCCCGGAGAATGATTAGGCCTGACGTGATACCAACGGCAGCATCGCCGGCTTTATACAAAGCTTTCTTTGCGCCACTGTTCGGAACGTACAGCACATCATTTGCATAAAGCACCACATCGGGAGCTTTTCGGTCCATAATCTTCTTCAGCTTGACGTCGATCTGTTTTGTTTTGCCGGTGGCTGGATCCCGGCGCAATATTACCGCCGAGTTCGCCTTCGCAGTACCCACCAGGCCGTGCGCCAGAGCAATTATCTTCATCGTGTTGATGGCTTCTCCCGCATAGTTCAGCGTGTAGCCGCCAGGAGTGACCACGGCCCCAGCAACATATACGATGCCTGCTCGCGGCACCGTGATGACATCGCCTCCATATACCGGGATATTGAACGCAGGATCGCCGGATTGGAGCAGATCGGACACACGGATGGTAATCGTCTGGGTTTCTCCCGAAGATTCCGCCGGTGGATCCGCTTCCCCGCACTCCGTGGCAGACGTTTTTGGCCGAGTGATGATGATCGAGTTTCCAGCGTCGTCGGAAATTCCATCGGCGTTCGCGAGAACTTCCAGAAGCGTGGTGGACCGGAATTCATGATAGACCAGCGGATGCCGGACGGCGCCGACAACGGAGATGGGCTCGCTATTCTGTTCTTTGACCATCACCGAAACCTGTGGATGCATAACAAGGCCGTTCACCTGCAGGAGCTTCTCGATTTTTCCCTCTAACTGAAATGGAGTGCATCCGGCAACGGCGATCCGGTCGGGAATCAACGGCATGGAAATTAGACCGGTCTCGCCTACGCGGACATCACGCGAGAGGTCGGGGACGTCAAAAACGTCGACGCGCAAGACATCTCCTGACCCAATCGGGATTTCTCCGATCGCGGGACGTGAAGTCTGCGCCAGTTGTTCAATCCGAGCGTTCGTCTGCTGGGAAGTTTGCGGCTTGTCCTGGCCGAAGGACAACTGGATTCCAAGTAAAATAGGAACGATTAACCAGAACGACCGCGGACTGGCGCAGTCCAGAACATTCCGGACTGTAGCTACCATGGACCTATATGACCCCGCAAAAACTATGGACTATCTCGTCACCGAAAGTCAATGAAGGAAGTCGGCAGGCCGGGATCAGGGCAGCGGCGCCGGCCTCCTCCGCGGAAGGGCTGGCGAGATGGCGGTCGAGACCATGATGAGGAAAACAAGACCGTTGGCGGGAATGTGAAGATTAAAATCGACAAAGCTATGCACCATCATTCCGGCGGACCCAGTAAACGCGGCGGCATGTATCGCCAAGGAAAATGAGCTCTGCTCCCCAGCAATTCTCTGTTTCGCTTCCCGGAAGAAAATCAGGAAGAACGCCAATCCGCACAGGCTTCCAGCGCCCCCCGTTTCCGCTAGCGCTTCGGCATAGTCGTCGTGCGTGTGATTTACAATTCTGCCGTCGTAATCGGTTTCATAGCGTGGATAAACGGCGACGAGCGTCCCGAGCCCAGTGCCCAGGATGGGATGGTCCAGGAAAATGTGCCATGTGTCTCTGAGCATAGTGATTCGCCGGTCTGCAGAGAGATCCGCGAAATTGGGTGAGGAGAATCGATCGAGCACTTTGCTGACGCCGATCCACCCCAGGAGCGCAATGGCCACCAAGAGAACGGAAGCGAGAATGAGCGCTTGAGGCCTTCGCGCGCCACGCAGCCGCATGATCAAAATCAACAGGACGACCTCGAACGCAAAGCTGCTGATGCCTCCCCGCGATCCCGTCAAAACGAGCGCCGCAATCGGAATCACGGTGAGAATACCCACGAACGGCAATTGCTCGCGAGGCACTCCCTGAAACAGCATCAACGAAAGTCCGATCGGGGCCAGCATTTCCATCAATCCGGCGAAATCGTTCCGGTTTACATATGGGCCGAACGGGTTTCCGCCCTCCGTCAGGGGCCGGACCCAGTACAGGATGTCGTGCGAAGTGAAATTCTGCGCGATCCCGAAAACCGAAACCGCAAACGCAAAGCACATCAGAAACCAAGCAAGCACCCGCAAATCGCGCCGGCCGCGAAACGCCTGGCTCGCCAGGAAGAACAATGCGAAGCATGCGGTCAGTTTCAATAGCGCAACGCGCGTCAGAAACGCATATAACGTCACGCCAAGCGCCAGTTGCAATGCAACGAGTCCGAGAAACGCCAAGAGGGGCCAGTAGATTGCGTCCCAATGGATTTCGATTTCACGATTGCGTAAGACTAGGACGGCCCACGAGAGCAAGAGCAGCGCTGCCCCCGCTTCCAGCAGGGACTCCGACCAAACTTCCACCGTCCCGAACGCAAGCACGCTGAAGGCAATCAGTAGGATGATCCCCAGCCGCAGTATCTTCATGGCTGAGGGCGGTCCATCGCGGATGTTTTCGGAACCAAGGTTACGTCATCCACCCAAACCGTGCCGCCGAGCTTGTTATCGAACAACTTGCTCGGGAAGCGCCGCAATCGAATCCAAAGGAATTTCGTGTCGGCGCCGGTTGTGACGTCGGCCCGCACGGGTGTCCATTGGTTTGTACCCGTCAAATTCGGAGTCAGGACATTCACCTCGTTGTAAGCGCGATCAAGAATTTCAAAACCGAGCCCGCTATCCGTGGAAATGTCCTGCGTGGAGAGAAATGCTTGAAACGCATACGCAGTGTGAGGTTGAACCGGAACATATTCCTGGACATCGTAAAAATCCAGATTCATGCCGCCGCTGAAGTCCACGCGAAGAGAACGCGATCCGGAATGGGCCTTGCCAGTGTCCACGCTGATGTATGCGCCTGCCTCCTGTTGAATCCTCCAGTCCAGGCCGCCATTGGCAATCGGAGACTCAAAGCTGCCATTCCACACGAGCGAATCACCTCCCGGTGGAACCGAACCCCAATCGGCCGCCGCCAGAGCTTCTAGCCAAATGCGTTGGGCGTCGCTGGCGCGTCCTTGCGCGATTAGTTCATCCAGGAAAGGGAATGTTTCGTTCAGATCGAGAGGATGCGGCCGGGGCAGAGCAACGATTCGCTCCCAGGTCTTTAGGGTAGCATCGGTTTCTTGATTCTTCGAAAAAAAATCCAATGCCTGAAAATAAGCCGCGGCGTTCGTAGGAAGGACATCGTCGAGAATCACGTTCGCGTCGCGATCAAAATTCCACATTTGCGAGATGGCCAGGGGCGCCAATTTCGGATCAGCCACAATCGCATCATGGATTTCATGCAGTCCATCCTTCGTTTGCCCTTGACGCACCAGAAAGTTCCCGTATTTCCAGGCTACATCGGCGGAAATTGGATAGTCGCGCCGCGCGCTCTCGAAAGCGGATGTCGCCTGACTCACGTTCCCAACGGCCTCGTACGCGTTGGCGAGATTCATCCAATCGTCTGCGGAACGAGGGTCGACAGCTACCGCCTTCATGTAAAAAGAAATGGCAAGGTTCGGATCAGGTGAGTCGAAATTCCATTGCACTGCTTGGCCGAGGCGGTCCCATGCCTCGGCGTTGCCGGGAACAAGGTTAGCGCCGCGAATTTGCCGCGAAACGTCATTTGAGGCTCCCCAATACCATGCCAGACAGAGTTTTCCCGCTTGGTAGATCAGGATCAGGGAAAGGGCGCTGGCAAGACAGAGGATCGCCCAGCGCTTTCGTGAGTCTCCGGATAGGGAAGCCACGGCTTCGTAATCTGCTACGAAGCTCTTCCATGGCGCAAGGACAAAATCAGGAAGGGGAGTCCGAGTCGTCAGGCTAGGGTCTTGCGGTCAAATGCCAGGGAAAAGAATCACCGGGCGTGCTGCCCGGCGATTCTCTGACCCGCGCTGTGGAAGAGAGACTAGAAGTGGATGACGACTCCTGTTGCGATCCGGGTGCTTTTCTGCGTGCCAGAGAAGCCTGCGCCCGACAGTATTCCGGAGAAGAACCGTGTTTGTTCGTAATCCCCTTGGACTAAACGCAAAGAGATGTGGGGAATAAGCTTCCAGTCTAGGCCAGCACCCAGAGCGTAAGTGAATCCGCTATCCGTCAAAGTGCCAGCGCCTGGGATATCCACGTTGACATGCCCGTAGCCGGCAAGGCCGTGAACGAACGGAGTGAATTTGTGATGGCCCAAGGGGTAAACGGTGGGACCGAAAAGGTATGTATAGAGATGGGTTGTGCCGTTCGCTCCGTTGTTATTGTATTCGCCGCTTATATCGGCCGTCAGCCCGAGCCAGGGAATCAAATTGAGCGTTGCCGCACCCTCGCCTCCGTTCATGTTCAGGTGTCCGCTGCTCAGGCCCCAATGAAGATACTCATAGCCTCCAAAGACATCGACGCTCGGCCCTTGGGCGAGGGCCGGAAACGTGAAGAAAGCCAGAAGACTTAGTAATCCAAAGAATTTGCCGATGTTGCGCATTTACCATCCTCCCCAGTCCCTGGCCATCCGCCATTGGGACGTGCGTTAATTGCCCCCATGCAGCATTCTTAGGCGCTGTTTCATACTGACACAGAGGGAAAATACTGGAAGTGGCATCTAGAAAGGGTGTGTCAGATGTATTACTAGTACGTATAGAACGTCACTTAAGCCACGCAATATCAGATATATGGCGCTGACCTTGGCGGGAGGTTGTGTTCTTCTTTAATTCGGAACTTGAGGGTAGCAAAATCGTCGCTCACGACTTGATACAGGCTAGAAATTAGGTCGGGGCTGTCGCCGGGAATCAAGCGCCGAATCGGCAACGTCGCCAGAATCCGCCCCAACACGCGGAATTCCTCCGCCCGCATTTGGGTGTCAAGAAGTTTGTTGCCGTACGTATTCGAAACGAGTGCAATGAGGGCGTCTTGCGGATTTACTTGTTCGACTTTCGGTGCATCCAGTGCGCCCGATCGTTCCGCAAGTAGGTAGATGGCTCCGAGTGGCATCGCCTCGTGGTGAAATTTCGAATCGCAGTCGTCTAGTCTGATTTGGCGCTTACCCCATTTGGGCGGAACAGAACCGGGGTCGCCAGCAGAGCCATAGACCATTTCCACCGACTCTGGCCAAAGATTCAGATAAGGATAGGCGGGAAGAACGTCGAACTCGTTGTTACGTTCAAACAAAGTGACGAGATCGTCTGACAGCACTGCGTGTCCCTGCCGAGCAAATAAAGCCGCCGTAGTGGACTTACCTGCACCTGCGTCCCCTACAAATGCAATTGCGTGTTTGGCCATTGCGATGCCACTTGCATGAAGACATGTTACTCCGCGAAGCCGGAGGACAATGCCGAGAACAGGACCCAGCAAGAGCATGGCTACCTGCTCAAGGGGTATGACCACCGGGCATTGAATCGAGATGTTCTTTATGCCGGCATCGACGAAGAAATTCACGCCGCATGTGTAGCGGATTCGAAAGTCTCCGTCGCGGTTTCCCTTCCAGATCTTGAATGCAGGATTTCCATCGTCATCCAGGATGTCCGTGACATACCAGACGGATTCACTCCCGGAGTGTTTTTCTTCAACGGCACTATTGTCTGAAGTGGACCGGACAAGTATGTCGGGCGGGCACAAAGGATCAGATTCGCAGGGAACTAGACCTGGAATCGGATGGTCGCAGACTAAATGAAGCCCGTAAACCTGATAGGAAATCCGATTATTCAGATCTACGTCACGGGCATTTGATTTGGCAGACACAGAAACCACGAGAGGTCACTATGCTTTAGTATAGAGCTTCAAAAAAGAGCCACCATCAGGCGTGCCAGTTGAACCAATTTTTTGCGTAAGTTCACGAACGGTGCCATGAATCTTCAGGGCTGGGGTCTGATACGGCTTTTTCGCCGCGCTGTCTTTTTTCCCCGGCATGGCTTTTAACCTCGGCCTGATTTTACACCTAATTCTTGCTCTAAGAAACCGAAGATACTGCAATCAACGATTCAGTCGCCCGGCGAATTTCAGATAATTGATTCAAACAGCTTTAACTTACTCCGAAAAGACTGCCCCAGGCTAAGAGCGCTTTTCAACATGCCCAGAAGATAACTCTCAGGAGCATTTCAATGCCGGTGCGCATGCCTCGCGATTCGGCCGCTTGAATGATTGTAGCCAGTGGTTCAGTCCCCGGATGCGAATCTTCAGATTGATGAGTTCCGGATCATCGCTCGACTGAAGTCGTGCAATCTCCCGAACGTTGATATATCGCCGGAGTTCTTCAGCGATTTTCATCGTCTGTACATCCTGTCCACGTCCCCGCCGGACAGCGATAGTCACGGGGTTTTCCAGCAAGGGCGTCTTCGGGCGCTTGCGGATCGCTTCTGGCAGACGGCCGCGCATGGCGCGGCGCAAGAGATATTTCCGGAATGACCAAGGCATCACAGGTATCGCGAGCAGAAAACTAACCAGCCGGAGATCGAGAAACGGATAGCGCACCTCCAGAGGCTGCCGCGTTGTTCCGGCGTCAAAATGTTCGAACATGTAGTCCCATTGCGGCAAGAAAAGCGAAGCGTAAGCGCGTGGGTGGTCGGGATGAATATTTTTACGAGTACCCGCAAACACATTCTCCCGGCGGTCTGTCAAATTCAGACGCGCGACCAAGTCGGGATTAATGCAGCGGGAGAAGTCGATCTTGATGGGCCGTCTTGCAAACAAATTGCCAACCCTTCGCAGAGGGCCCCGGATCCCATCTGGGGCGACAAATCGCTGGAAGATGTGCTCCGATAAATCGAACGCGGCTTGCCCAAACTGTCCGCGGCTCCACAAACTGCGAAAATGCGCGCCCATCTCAAATTCGAGCAAATTATCGCAACCCTCGCCATAGAGCGCGACATTCACGTTTTGCGTGATCATTCGCACCGAGTCAAGCCATCCGGCGGCAAACGGATCGTCAACGGGTTCAGGGAAGTGAAACCCGCTTTCTTCCCAGCGCTCAAATAATCCCAAACGATCGACAACCCAGGAATGATATGGAATCTGCAACGCGGTCGCAACGGTGCGGGCCGCCGGTGCGTCAGAATCCGTCATTCCCTCGAATGTTGCCGTGAAGGCGTGGAGTTCCAGCGACGGACACTTGTCTTGTTGCACGCCACGCGCAAGCGCCGCAATCGCAGATGAATCGAGGCCGCCGCTAAGAAAGATTCCCACTCTTTTTCGTGCGGAGCCTGTCTTCAATAGCCGTGTTCAAAAGCTCGCGAAAATTCTCGACGTATTCTTCTCGCCGGCGATATCGAACCCCGCCGTTCGTCGGAGGCTGCCAGTACTCGCGCAATTGCACGCCCGAAGCCGACCAACGCAGTGTTTGCGCGCGCGGCAAGCGCCGAATTTGGCTGAATGAAGTCGATGCGGCGTCGCAGTTCAGCCCAAACATCAGAAAGTCCACGATCGCGGCGTCGTTTAGCTCGTCGCCCACTGACGGATGAAGCCGGATGCAATCCAGCGTGTTGCTGAAAACAAAGCACCCCGGCAGTTCGGCGTAATAGAAGGGCTTTATGCCGAAATGGTCGCGCGCGCAAAAAAGCTGGTGTTGGCGTGCATCCCAAATCGCGAAAGCAAAATCGCCGAGCAGATGTTCGACGCAAGCCTCGCCCCAGGCCTCATAAGCATGGAGAATCAATTCGGAGTCTGAATTCGACCTGTCAACGCGGCGGCCATGCGCGCGGAGATCGGCGATCAGTTGATCGCGTGCATCGAGGCTCACGTCCGCAACAATCCATGCTTTCTGGTCGAGGCTCGCTGGCTGGTGTTCGACACCGCTCTCGCTCGTCGTCCGCAGGAGCGCGCAGCCTAAACCGGCCGGGCCATCAGCCCACATAGCCTGAGCTTCCGGGCCACGAAACGAAAGCGACCGAGTCATGCTGTCAAGCAGGCGCGAATCGACTAGCGCTCCATCGGAACGTACAATCCCGGCGATTCCGCTCATTTGTGGCCGCTCATTTGGCTTCGATCATTTATCTTCGATCATTCCGCGAGTGACATGGCCGTCGAAAGGAGCAAAACGCTTGCTAATGTCTTCGGCATCATTTACGACCACCTTCGCGACTTCCACCCACGCATGTGCCTCGAACGCTTCCACGTTCTTCTTTCCGCCGATGCGCAGTTCGGCGGGAATTCCGCGGCGCCGCAATAACCAACAGAGGGCCAGCGATCGCGAAAGGCAATTCCCACTGGTGATGCCATAGCGCGACGCCGCATGAATCATCCGTGCAGCGCTGCGGGCATCCTGCACACAGGCAGATCGATTGTCCGGTTCGTCCGTTGAATAGCCGTGATGAGGCGTCAGCGACCGTTGTAGGCTTTGAAAATTATAAATTCGCAGAAGTACATCGGCCAGCGGAAGCAAAAAAAGCCCGCAGAAAAAATCGCGGCGTTGCTGGTTCGAGAGGTTTCGAAACCGATGCCAGGCGCCTTTCATATGATTTTCCGGCTGCAATCAGGTGTTAATCGCTGAATTTCGCTTGCCGCACGAGACGATGTCTGCCGCACGCGAGCATCTCGGCGTCCGTCGCCTGCCACGGAATCAGCGAGATTCACCCGCGAACTCAACCAATCCCTCGCTCATTAATTGTTCCACCAATTTCATAATATCGTCTTCGGCTTGCTTTGCGCTCACGTCATACTCGCTCGCGATTGCATCCCGAATCTCGCCGACGCTCTTCGGCTGCTGCAATAGCCGCCAAATTCTCGCCCCAACCGGATTCAGCCCGTAGTAGACGCTGTTTTTCATGCCGAGGATGGCGGCTTCGTCGCCCAGGTCGCATGACACCTGCTGTTTCGTTGCCACGATCACCGCGTCTGGTGTCAAGGAACCACTCATTGGAATGTCTTCTGGCTTCGATTCGTGAATGCGCTTCGCCGTGGCTCGTTCAACTTGCCCGCCGGGAGGGTCTGCAGGGCCCAAGGGATCCGCCCGGCACAACTGAATTCTACCGGGATTCACGCGACATGAGCAACGCCGAACTGGATTCCATGCCGTGACTTCAGTTATAACCACCCATGGTGAGCCAGCATGCCATTCGCGTGCAGAATCTGGAGAAATATTTTCCGCCCGCTCATTCCGGATGGCGCGCGTTTCTGCAACCCTTTACCCGCCCGACGCTCTGCGCCCTTGCTGGAATTTCCTTCACCGCCGTGCGAGGTGAAGCGGTTGCCTTGATCGGGGCGAACGGCGCCGGCAAATCAACCCTCCTTCGCGTTCTGGCGACGCTGCTGTTGCCGACGCGCGGCACCGCGGAAATTGGCGGGTGCGATGTCGTCCGGGACGGAGCGCACGCGCGCCGCCAGCTCGGATACCACACCGGAGGAGAAGAAGGGTTCTACGGGCGCCTGACCGGGCGCGAAAATCTTCTACTCTTTGGGACAATGAACAATCTTTCCGCGGCGGACGCGCGGCAGCGCGTCGCCGAAATGCGAGAGCTTCTCGATATAGGAGATTCCCTCGACCGTCAGGTGCGCTCGTATTCGACGGGAATGCTCCAGCGCCTCAGTCTGGCTCGAGCGCTTCTTCACGGCCCGTCTGTGCTGATCCTCGATGAGCCGACGCGAAGTCTCGACATGGTTGCCGCCGCTGATTTCCGCCGTTTCCTCAAGTCCGAAATCCTTGGCCAGCGCGGCACAACTTTGCTGTTCGCTTCTCATGTTCTCGAGGAGGTGAATGAGCTCGCTAACCGTGTCGCCCTGCTTCACGCTGGCCGTCTGCTGGCGTTCGACACGCCTCGCAATCTTTGCGCAGCAAGCGGAAAAGAAGATCTCCGGTCCGCGATCGAGCACCTCACGCCCCGCACTCCCTCTTTGGGAAGAATTCAATGAAGCTTGCTCCCATGCTCCGAAAGCTCTACGTCTTTTTTCGGCGCGACCTCGCCATTGCCCGCGGCTACCGCGGCGCTTTCCTCTTGGAGATTCTCGAAGCCCTTTTCGGCGTGGCCACGTTTTATTATTTGTCGCGTTTTGTGGGCAGCCCTCAACTGACGCGCGCCCTTCCCCAGGGCGGCAGCTATTTTGCGTTTGCGCTCATCGGCTTCGCGTTTTTCGATTACCTGGGAGTTGCGCTGAATTCATTTGACTCGAGCCTCGAAGAAGCGCGGCAAAATCGCACTCTCGAAGCATTGCTGGTGACGCAAACGTCTCTGCCGCTGATCTTGCTCGGTTCCGTGATTTACCCCTTTGTTCTGACGTCGGTTCGCACTCTCGTCTATCTGGGCTGGGCGGTCATCCTGTTTGGGTTTTCGCCGCATTCGGCAAATTGGTTCGGCGCCATTTTGATCTTGCTGGCCTCGATTTTGGCTTTCGCGGGATTGGGTATTTTATCGGCGAGCTACATCCTGCTTTTCAAGCGCGGGAATCCCGCGAAGTGGTTCGTGCTGGGGCTTTCCGGACTGCTTGGCGGAATGATGTACCCTGTCTCGATCCTTCCCGAATATTTGCAGGCCATCGCCCGGCTGATTCCGATTACGTATTCACTCGAAGGAATGCGCGCTGCGCTCCTGGGTGGCGCGCGAATGGGCCAACTCTGGCCGTCGATCGGCGCCCTGCTGGTCTTCGCGGTGATTCTCTTGCCGGCGTCGTTTTTGACGTTCGCCTGGGCGCTTCGGCGCACGAAGGTCACAGGTACGCTAACTCACGTCTAATTGCCGGGGGTGAGTATCATATTCCGCGTATCCGATTTGAATATGACGGATTAAGTTTATGACACACTGTCATTGAAACTGACCTGATGGAGTTTTTTGACCACGGTGTGTGAGAGAGTTTATAGCACTGACCGGACCGGCTTTCTTGTACCAACCCTAGGGTGAGTTTTCGGCTGTTTGCATCCCAAGGAAATCGCGGCTAGCCCCAATTTCCTTGGCGAATTCGGGGGGCGTCTTCTCCCCGAGAGCCCTGTGAGGACGACTCTCATTGTATTCAGCACGCCAAGTCTCCACGATCTGTTGGGCCTCCGTCAATGACGTGAACCAATGGGCGTTCAGACATTCAGCCCGAAACGTTCCGTTGAATGATTCCACGAAGGCATTGTCGGTTGGTTTTCCTGGTCGGGAAAAAGCCATGCGCACTCCGTTCTGATAGGCCCACAGATCCATCGCCTGACTGGAAAACTCGCTCCCATTGTCACAGTAGAGAAACTTCGGAACTCCTCGGTGGATTTTGATCCGATTCAGCGCCAACACAACATCTTCGCCCTTCAGCCGCTGTTCTGACTCGATCGCCAGGCATTCCCGAGTGTAGATATCCACCACAGTCAGCGAACGGAACCTTCTTCCGTCCGCTAGCTGATCCGCCACAAAGTCCATCGACCACACCTGATTCGGCCCCGTTGGATGAAAACGTTCACGCCGATGTTCCGCTACCCGGCGGTGCCGCTTCCGCCGTTGGTGCAGCGTTAATCCCTCTTCCCGATAGGGTCGCTCTACCAGGTATTTGCCCACTTTCCAGCCCTCGCGGTTCAACAGCACGTGGATCTTCCGGTATCCGTATCGAACTCGGGTCTGGGCGATTTCGCGGAGCGCGATCGCCGCTGCTCGCCGTTACCTCATCAGGGTCGCATTATTCGGAGTCAGCGTAACGGAGTTTGCTCCCGCTTTCAGGTTCACCTGCTGGCCCCAGAAGAGCGGCTGCTTATTGTAAAGCGCGGAGACCATCAGATAGTAGGTCCCGGCGGGGACGCCGGAAAAAGTTGCTTTGCCGTTTGCGTCCGCACGAATCGCCGCGGCGGCGTCGGCGTTGAGAGCGGCTACCATTTTCTGACAATCAGGTGTTCTTTGCCTGCACGCGTTGCCAAAAACTTTATATGCCGAAGTGCCGGGCTGAACTCAGACACCAGCCCTGCCAATCGCAGCAGTGAAACTCTCTCTCAACAGAATATAAGGGTGGCCCGCGAGAGGGTTTTGCGTGCCAGCTTGCGGCGGGAATCCGTTCAGAACAGACAGCACTGCAGTTCCGGTTGGCGCGGCGGGTGTTGATAGACGTGTATTTAAGGAACTGGCGGAAGCGGAATCTGCCACGGCAATCGTCGCAGAAGCCGTCACTGGAACAGCGCCTGATGGAATGTTTCCCGGTGAGAGCACTGCGAGGCCACAGGTTGCGTTCAGAGGCGCGAAAGTGAAGTCATCGTTGTCGTTTTGACCGACGATCCTTCTGCCTTCGACAAGATAGGGACCGGATCCGGGTTGAGCGTGTTGTTTGATCCTATCGCCATTGTAAGCGGGTGGTCGGGTGCGTCGATTCTTACGATCGCTTGTCTGCCATCGGCGATGACGGTATATGGATAGGCGTGCGCAGCGTCCGCGCCACAGCCGAGAATGGCGGACTCGGGATAAAAGCCGACGCTGAAACCGGTCGATGCGGCATAGGTGCCGTTCATGCGCAGCCCCGCCGGTGTCGGAGGACCGGATTGGTCGCCGAGCATGCCTTTGAGGACGTTCTCTTCCGTGCCGACAACTCCGGGGGAAGAAGTCTTGACGAGCATGGGTTTCTGGCAGATGCGGCTGACTTGCTGATAAGTGTAGATGTCCGCCTGCTGGCCGGTGTAAATATCGGTTCCGCGATGAACGCCGAGAGAGACGCGGCCATTGACGACGACGGGCGCAGGGCCGACGAACGCATCTCCGTTAAAAGCAAGAACGATATCCTTCGGCGTGCTGGTGATGGTCAGAACCGCGCGATTGCCCTCGAAGCCAATCGTATAGGCATGCGAATCCGGAATCATGTCGGCGCAGCTCAGCGCGACGGAGGCTTCGCTGAACTCCAGCCGCCAGCCGCTGCCGGCGAACACCCCGCTGACCTGCGGGCCAGTGACCTCTTTTCCGACCACGCCGGGAGCGACGGAGCTGAGCAGGCCGTTGACGTTGGGCATAAGCGAATCCATGAGACCGTTTCCGAGGCAGATTGAGGGAGGCCTGCCCGCCGCGACGCAGCGCCGCATTGCATGCGTTGCCGGATCCTCAGCAGGCTGCGCGGTCGGCGCGCCAACGGCATAGGGATTACCTTGTGTAGCGCGCTTCATAGCCGCGTCTTGCTGATCCTGAATTTTCTTATTAAATGCCTGTGCTCTCGCAACTTCCTGGGACGACGGCTGCCTGCACGTTGGCAGTAACTTTTTCAATGCACCGCGGCTTTCGTAGGTGTACTTCATTAAACCATTGGACAGGATGGTGTCGGGATGTCCAACCATACAGTTCGAAGTGTCGGAAGTGTCGCGAATGTTGCAGTTTTCAATATAGATTCGTTCCCCGTTGCATACGTAGGTGACGCCAGTTTGGATGGTTTGTGCAGAGGCAATGGCCGCGAAAAACAGGCCAGCCATCGCCGCTAACACCGCAAGTGCCACCACTGTTGGCCTTGGAATTTTCATGGGTTTTCTTTCTTTGAAATAAGAAATTACGTCCGTGCAGGCGCTTTGAACGCGCCAAGAGCAAGCACCGCGGATGCAGCGAGGAGAACGAGGAGCATCGCGCTCCACGAAAAAGGATTCGTACCGGCGGCTTTGGCTATATCGCTAAAAACAGAGTGTTCGTTTGCGAAGACCATGATGAGACCGATCACGATGTACGCGAGCGGCGCGGCATTGAGATACTTCGACCAGGAAGCGCGAAGGAACGGCACGGCAAACGGAGCGGCGATGGCGAGCAAACCCAAGAAGGAAAAAAAACCGTGACTTCCACCGTTTGCGACGTTTTCGAGATCCTTAAAGTTGACGCCGATCAGGCTCCAAAAGGTGAAGGAAAGTTTGCCGCCACCATCCACGCTCGCCGCGGGAAAGAAGAACCACGCAATCCATACGAGTACAGCACTACCCAAAGCGACGGCGCCCATGCGCGCCGCGAGTTTTCCAATACCTTGTTGCGCGAGCTTGGCGGCTTTCTTGCCACGTTCCTGCGCAACGCCACTCAGCTGGTTCATGCGCTCTTTGGTCACTTGGTGAGAATCCGCTGCCGTGATGGCAACGATCGCGCCGGTGGGATCGAGCTCGACGTCTACCGTCATGTTTGCCGCGGGAGCCACCGGGGATTTCCAGACATTCTCCAATGCGAAAAACCTTTGCTCGCCGTTGACGAAGATAATTCCCGGGTTACTATCCGGAATCTTGATAACGGTGCCTCTCGATTTCGAATGTGGTCGCGCTGTGGCTGTTGCGCTCATTGTGTTGCCTCCTTTGTTCTTGAGAATTGCCGGATCCTACAGCTCCGTTCACTAAAACCCACGAGTACCGTCGCGCGCGATCCTTAGTGATTTGCGGCAGCGGCGGTAGTAACGCCGCCAACTAGGCTCGCAAGACTCGTGCTCGATGACGAGGTGATGGTGTAGCGCTTTAGGCCGGAATTATCCTGCGTAAGGATTTCCAGCGTGCCATCGGGCTCCATTTCCCAAGTCCCTGGCATCCAGCCGGGGGAGGGGTGGAAGCCATCGAGTACCGGTTGCCCATCTATAAAAAGACGGAAGCCCTGAGCATACTTATTGCCGTCGAAGAAAACATGATTCCCGTCAGTGGAGAAGGTCAGGTTTTCGTAAACGGGATTCCGTCCGAAGTACGCGAACTTGCTGTCCACGCAGAGACCGTACGTGTCTGGGCCAGAGGGATTCGCCAAACCGCAGAAGTAAGCCATGTGGCTGCCGTTCCAAAGCTTTTGGCCTTGGTTTCCATTACTGATCCAGGTATAGGCGGTTTGGGGCACGTCATCCTCGAACGCGGTAAAGCTGCTGCGCCCCTGCATCAGGAAGGCGTAATGCGCACCGTCGGGTGAGTAAGTGAATGCCGAAGTTCGCGACGTGGGCGGGTTACCGGCCAGATTGAGTGGCTGGCCATCGAGAGTCACTCCGAGCCCGGCAGCCGCGACGTGATCTCCGGTAGGAGCTATCACGGGCTGCGGACCGCCGTCCGGCAGTTGCGATTCCTGGTCGCCTATGACGAGATAATTCCTGCCATTAAACCCCACATAAACAGGTTTGGAGGAATCCGCCGTAAATCCCACAAACCCAATCGTTCCGTAATCGAGGCCCCTCTTGCCGTCGGCAAAAACGTACATCTTGTTCGTGAGACCAGTCGCAGAGTGCGGCGTAGTGTTTTCCGTCTGGACTGGAGTACGATTTGCCCGATTTGGTCGCCACCACCTGTTCTTGGCCTGACGATTTCGCTGCCGGGAACCCTCTGGCCGTTTACGGCAAGATACCAGGCTTCCTTGAGCACGCCGCCCCGGCCACCATTGGTAAGGAAGGCCGCCATGACCGCCATGTTCCCAACGGGCGGGATCGCCAACATGATTCGAGTGGCGGTCAGGAGCGGTTTGCCGTCAAGGAACAGCGTTTGGCCCTGGCCCTGTCGGATGCTGAGGGTGTAGAGATGCTTGCTGTCGGCGCTCCACTGAGGAGAGCCACCGGGGGAGGCGGAAGGCCTTCCGTCCACAACGAGCTGCTGCACGCCGTTCGGTACGGGCGGGTACGGATGAACGAGCATGGCAAAATTGTCGCCGTCAGGACTCCAGCTCATGCTTTCGGGGATTGAAGTCCCCCAGACGCAGCTCGATTTTGCCATCGAACACGACTCGGATGTAGGTGTCTCCTCCATTGCCTGTGGCCGTCATGGTGTAGAAGAAATGGCGGCTGTTGGGAGAGAAATAAACGCTGCACGCATAGTTCGAGTTGACTTGTGGGCCGCCGCCGACCTGCTTGCCATCGACCATGACGCTGAATTGTTCGCTGGCAATGCCGCAATAGCCGAAATGGTTGCCATCCGGACTAAATGAAACCGGCTGATATTGATTAGACGCAAAACTGTCAAACACCGGACCCGCAACGCCGTCATAGATGATTTGTTGACGACTGCCGCTGTGCGCGAGCGTCGCCGCATGAACGCCGTGAGGACTCACTTGAAATGTATTGCCCGGCGCGAAGGGGGCGAGAAGCGTTGCCTCGACTTTGGTTCCCGCCGGCGGCGTGAAGGGACCGTTGAAATTGACGCCGGCACCTTGGGGCGCACCCGCGGGCTGTCCTGCGTTCTTGTTCCCGGGAGTCGCGGGCGTAGTCGCGGCAGGCGCACAGGGCGCGGGATTCGCAGTGGCGTTGCTTGGCTGCGACGACGGCTTCTTCTTAAAGAGCGAGCCGAGATTTTTGAACGCCGTTGCGGCGTTATTGGCGGATGAGTTCGGCGACGGGTTTGTCGTGGCTGTCGAGCAAGGTTGAGGCGCTTGCTGTGTTTGTTCCTGCGCTTGCGCATGGGCGGTGGTTGCCACCGATCCCAGCGCCGCGATGCTTAACGAGAGTGCTAGGTTTCGCAGGAATGCCGCAGTATTTTTCATGTCCGTTCCTCCTGGTCCGGCTGAGAAAGGTGAAACACGCCTCGCCCGTTGCGGGAGAATGCCGCCAGTGCTAGAGTTTTGGCAGGGTTCGCTCCTAACAGGCCGACGAGATTTAACTTTTAACTGCTTGTCATTCTGCTATGCGCAAAAGGGAAGAAAAAACCGTCATCGCGGAGGACAATAATTCCATCAGACCTGTATTCGGGTTGTGCGCGGAGCGGGGAAGTTCCGAATCGCAGCGCTCGCTCGATCATTTATTTAGCCTTACCTATGAGGAGTTGCGGCGCCTGGCAGCGACAGTCCGCCGCAGCGACCCCAGCGCCGCTTTGAATCCGACGGCGCTGGTGAACGAAGCATGGATAAAGCTCGCGAAATCATCCGAGATTGCTGTGACTTCGCATCTTCACTTCAAGCGCATCGCGGCGCGAGCCATGCGCCAGCTTCTGGTCGAAGCTGCGCGGCGGCGCAACGCGGAAAAGAGGAATGGCGGCTCGGGAATAACGGTCCTATTCGATGGCTCGCTTCGCGAAAAATCCTGTTGCGCCAAGGAAGTGCTGGCATTGAACAAGGCGCTGGACGCTCTTGCGGAAATGAGCCCGCGCCAGGCCGCCATGGTCGAGAGCCGCTTTTTTGGCGGCCTCGATGTTCCCGAAACGGCTGCTCTTCTAAACATCTCAGAAGCTACGGTGCTTCGTGACTGGCGGGCGGCCAAAGCGTGGCTCGCCCGCGAGCTTCGCGATGCGGGTTAGCGGCCCGGGTCCTTATCCATACTCAGGGGTGGAGCGCGCCATGGATGGAGCTCGCTGGGAAAAAGTTGAATCGCTTTTTCACGACACGATGGTGCTCCCCGAATCGGAACGCCTTCCCTACCTGCGTTCCATCTGCAACGGAGACGAAGCGCTTGTTTCAGAGGTCCTTACGTTGCTCGATGAAGATGCCTATGGCGCTTCCCTGATCGATCGAGACGTTTCCGAGGTTGCAGAACAGATTTTAACTCAGTTCTACTCCTTCGCTTCCTTTCAAGGAATTCGGTCCGTACCGCATCCAGAAACGACTCGGCGAAGGTGGGATGGGTGTGGTGTATCTGGACGAACGCAAGGACCTCGGGAGTCTCGTTGCGATCAAAATTCTTCAAGACGCATGGCTCTCCCCGGTACGCCGCGAGCGGTTCGCCAGCGAGCAACGTACGCTCGCGCAGTTGAACCACCCTTCCATAGCTCGCCTCTACGACGCCAACACGTCTCCCGACGGCACACCATTTTTCGTGATGGAATACGTCGAGGGCGTTCCGCTCACCGACTATTGTCATGAGCACCACTGCAACGTGGCCGAGCGCCTGCGGTTGTTTCGCGCCGTCTGTGAAGCCGTTCTGTACGCACATCAGCACGGAGTGATCCACCGCGATCTGAAACCCTCCAATATTCTTGTCAGGGAGGATGGAACAGTCCGCCTGCTTGATTTCGGCATCGCCAAGCACGTTGAGAGTTTTGGTGAGTCCGTGGAGCAGACCGCGACGGGCTTGCGTTTGATGACGCCTGCCTATGCATCGTTGGAACAGATTCGCGGAGAGCGCGTCGGAATTTCCACCGACGTGTATTCACTGGGAGTCATTTTGTATGAACTGCTGTGCGGGCGCCTTCCGTTTGATCTTTCCGGCTGCACGCCGGCACAGGCGGAAAAAGTTCTTGCCGAAAGGGAAGCCGAGAAACCCTCGTCGATGATGGACCGAATGTCCGCATCGAATGTGGGTCACAAGGGGCAAGTGCCGTTCCGCAGGACAGCTTCTCCCGAGCTCGACGCTCTCTGCCTTACTGCAATGTGCAAAGATCCGGCACTCCGATACCAAACTGTCGACGCGCTGATACTTGACATCGATCACTACCTGAAGGGCGAGCCTCTCGCAGCGCGGCCTGCCACCGTGCCCTACCGCGTCCGGCGGTTTTTCTCCCGCAATCAACGCTCCATGGCGTCGGTAGGTGGTCATGACATTGCTGCGTCACAGCCATGTCGGCCTTAGCAGTCATGTTTTGTCGTTCGCGGCAAATTCGCATCCCGCGATGCCCTGATAAAAGCCCAGAATCGCATCCGATCGCTGTCGTGCCTCTCGCCAATGTGTCGGGGGACCCGGGCCAGGATTATCTTGCCAGCGGCATGACAGAAGCGCTCATCACGGACCTTTCCAAGATCAGCGCGTTGAATGTGGTTAGGCGCACGTCTACATCGGGTAATCAGACAAAGGCCGAATCTCCGTCAAAAATCGGCCGGGAATTGAATGTTGCAGGCGTCGTTGAAGGTTCGGTCGCGCGCTCTGGTAACAACGTTCACGTGAGCCTTGAACTCATTCGCACTGTTAGCGGAACGACTATTTGGGCAGAAACCTATGACCGCAATATCGAGGAGTTACAGAGCCTCCAGCGCGACTTGGCACGACAAATCGTTCGCGAAACCGAGACAACAGTGGCAGTCTCGGAGGAGAAGCAGCTTGCCGATTCTGAAGCAGGGACTCCTGGAGGCTCACGACCTCTACCTGCGCGGGCGGTATTTTTGGAATCAGCGCACGCGGGAGGGCCTGCTTAAGTCCGTGGACTATTTTCACCAAGCAACTACCGCCGATCCGAACTATGCCGAGGCTTACGCCTGGCCTTGCGCACGCTTACGTCGAACTGGTTGCGTTCGGCGACCTTGTCCCTGCCGACGGCCTTCCCAAAGCCAAAGCGGCAGCTTCAAAGGCGATCGCATTGGACGACTCGCTCGCTGAAGCTCATGCCGCGCTGGCGTACAGCCATGCCGCAGAATGGGATTGGGCTGAGTCTGAGGAGGAGTTCAAGCGCGCTCTTGAATTGAATCCCGGATATGTGACCGCACTTTATCAATACGCTTACATTCTTTCCATGGGCGAGCGAAAGGAATCGATCTCTCTCGCTGAGCAGGCCTTGCAACTCGACGCGCTTTCGCCGGTAGTGATGTACCGCGCAGGTCGCGTTTATTTCCACGCGCGCGATTACGCAACAGCGGCCGCGGAGTTCCACCGCATCCTCGAACTCAATCCGAACGACCCTCTGGGACTCTACGGCCTCGGGCTGGTCTTCAGAGCGCAAGGCAAGTTTGATTTTTTTTTTTTAAAAAAAAAAAAAAAAAAAAAAAAAAAAAAAAAAAAAAAAAAAAAAAAAAAAAAAAAAAAAAAAAAAAAAAAAAAAAAAAAAAAAAAAAAAAAAAAAAAAAAAAAAAAAAAAAAAAAAAAAAAAAAAAAAAAAAAAAAAAAAAAAAAAAAAAAAAAAAAAAAAAAAAAAAAAAAAAAAAAAAAAAAAAAAAAAAAAAAAAAAAAAAAAAAAAAAAAAAAAAAAAAAAAAAAAAAAAAAAAAAAAAAAAAAAAAAAAAAAAAAAAAAAAAAAAAAAAAAAAAAAAAAAAAAAAAAAAAAAAAAAAAAAAAAAAAAAAAAAAAAAAAAAAAAAAAAAAAAAAAAAAAAAAAAAAAAAAAAAAAAAAAAAAAAAAAAAAAAAAAAAAAAAAAAAAAAAAAAAAAAAAAAAAAAAAAAAAAAAAAAAAAAAAAAAAAAAAAAAAAAAAAAAAAAAAAAAAAAAAAAAAAAAAAAAAAAAAAAAAAAAAAAAAAAAAAAAAAAAAAAAAAAAAAAAAAAAAAAAAAAAAAAAAAAAAAAAAAAAAAAAAAAAAAAAAAAAAAAAAAAAAAAAAAAAAAAAAAAAAAAAAAAAAAAAAAAAAAAAAAAAAAAAAAAAAAAAAAAAAAAAAAAAAAAAAAAAAAAAAAAAAAAAAAAAAAAAAAAAAAAAAAAAAAAAAAAAAAAAAAAAAAAAAAAAAACCGTGGCCCAATACTCTTGGATGGAAAACAGATTTCGGTTATTCTCATTTCAATGCGCCTTACGAAAATAGCTTCAACATTGTTGGCTTGTGTGCTACTTACGCCGACAGCCGATTTCGCGCAGGTGCGGGTGCCCGAGAAGACCGCGCCGAAAGACGTCTACCACTCCAACTGCAGCAAAACCCGCGCCCGATTTCTCGCAAGAGCCGGTTGTCTATGAATCCATTCACACGGCGATGCGATACGAAAACGATGGTGACGGGTTTCGCGAAACTCGCGCCCGTATCCACGTTCAGACTGACTCTGGGCTGGCTCTCGCAGGTCAGCTTCTCTTTAATTACAATTCCGAAAATGAAACGGTGGAAATCCGCAGCGTTCGGGTCCTGAAACCGGATGGAACCAGCGTTACGACAGGCCCCGAAAACATCCAGGACTTGAGTGCTCCGGTTGCTCAAGTTGCTCCTGTCTACTCCGACGCGCGCCAAAAGCACGTTACGGTTTCGGGATTGTCCGTTGGCGACACAATAGAATACGACGTCATCACAAACTCCAAACTTCTTGACCCCGGCCAGTTCTGGCAAACGTACAGTTTCGAATCCAATGCAATTACCCTTGATGAGGAGCTCGAATTGAACGTTCCAAAGGACCGACCGTTGAAAATGAAAAGCCCCGATGGGGTTGCGCCGGAGGTTCGGGAGGAGGGGCGATCGTCGGGTCTATCACTGGAAGACATCCAACCTGACCGTTCCTAAGTCGGCCGAAATGCTGACGAGCTTCAACATCGACGTTCGACACATGCTCGAAGGACAACACCCACCACTGCCGCCGCGCGTCACGTTTTCAACGTTTCGGTCTTGGGCCGAGGTGGGGAATTGGTATGCCAGTCTTGAACGCGACCGCCGCGAGCCTACCCCCGCGGTCCGCGCAAAGGCCGATGAAATCGTGCACGGCAAAACAAACGACACGGAAAAGGCCCAAGCGCTCTATGAATGGGTGGCCCGCAATATCCGTTATGTGAGTCTCTCCTTCGGCATCGGCCGTTACCAGCCGCACGCCGCTGCCGACGTGTTGACGAATCGCTATGGTGATTGCAAGGACAAGACCACGCTCCTCGAAGCCTTCTTTGCGGCAGAAGGGATTCAGGCCGACGCCGCGCTTATGAATGCATTGACAGACGTGGATCTCGACGTTCCGACGCCTCTGGCATTCGATCACGTGATTACACTCGCATCGGTCGCCGACAAGAATGTGTGGCTGGATCCGACGATCGGCGCAATGCCGTTTGGCTATCTGATGCCGCAGTTGCGTGGGGAAAACGCCTTGGTCGCATATGCCACGGGGACTCCAGCCGTGCGCAAGACTCCAAGAGAACTGGCGATTCCGACACTGTACAGATTGGATGTGACGGGTGCCGTTGACAAAGATGGTAACCTGGACGCCATCGTGGAACTTTCTATTCGTGGCGACCTGGAAGTGCTACTTCGCCTGTTCAACAGCTTTCTCCCACAGGCCCAGTTTTCCTCTCTTGTCCAGGAAGCCTTGACCAAGGCGAACACTACAACCTATAGCCAGTCGGCCTTCACAGATTTCCGATTGGAGAATGCAGGCGATATCAGCAAGCCTTTGCAGGCGCAATTCCACTTCAGAGGAAAGCTCATCTTGGTAAACTTGCAAGCAACCTCTTCCGACAGCTTCATTGGGACCGTGAATTCTGCCCTCCTGGCGAAGAGTGTTGAGATCGGCTGGTCCGGCAAAGATTCTTCGGGTGATGCATCAGCCTCGAAGTTGCAGACCTCGACGGATGAATTGGGAGGCCCCAAAGAATATTCCTTGGATGTCGCTGTGACAGTTCCGAGTGTCAAGCTCTCTGGCACCGAAAAGCCCACTAGCAACCGGATTACAAGCGAATTTGGGGAATACGAATCAAATACAAAGTGGGATGGGCAAACGTTGCGGGCCGACTGGCGATTGAGTCTGCGAGGCGCCGACCTCCCGCCCGCCAGAGAGCAAGATTACGCAGAGTTTCGAAAGAAAGTTTTCGACGCGCTGGGTGAGGTTCAGATAAAAACTGAAATTATCAAGGGCAGCCAAACTGGAATTATGAACTCTCCCGTGATTTCTGCGAATCCTTATTCCACTTTGCCGGAGGCAGAGGCGCTTTACAAACAAGGGCAAGCCGAAGCCAAACTCGGAAACTATGCAAATGCCACCGAGATCTACCAATCTGCTCTGAAAATCGACCCGAAATATGCCAATGCGTGGCGCGAGCTAGGAAGGTCCTATATGTACATTCCGGATTTTCTGGACGCGGAAGCCGCCTTCCGAAAGTATCTTGCTCTTTCGCCGGATGACCACCTTGCCTATCTGAATATGGCGTGGGTGCTATACGACGAGAAGAAATATTCAGAGGAGGTGAACCTGCTTGAGAAGAGGGTTGCGGACGTGCCGTACGACGGAGATGCGCACACGCGTCTCGGGGCCGCGTACCTGGCCTTACAACAACCGGACCGCGCGGTGCCCGAACTCGAACGCGCAATTGTGATTTTCCCGAAGTACCAATTTGCGCAGTACACTCTCGGCCGCGCGTATCTGGGAGTACATCAGGATACCAATGCCGCGGCTGCCTTCCAACGTGCCATCGACATCAATCCCACGGATTCAATACTAAATTCCGCGGCGTACACACTCGCCGAGCATAAATCTTCTTTGGCTGTCGCGGAAAAATGGGCCGAGCAGGCAATCAACGAGGTTGAAGTCGAGGCGAATCAAGTAACCTTGCGGACGCAGCCCTCGCGTCTCTCCACGTTGGCGGCAAAACTCGGGATGTATTGGGACACGTTTGGGTGGGTGAAGTTTCAGCAGGGAGATTACCCAGAAGCCGAAAGGTATATTTTCGCGGCCTGGCAGATGCTGGACGATTCTGCGATTGGCACGCATCTCGGGCACATCTACGCAGCGGAAGGCAGAAGGGAAGAGGCTGTCGAGATGTACTCGGAGGTCATCAACAATCTTCCAGCGAAACATGACATGAGTGACGATGAAAAGGACGCTAGCACACAACTCGTGGCCCTTCTGGGCGGCGATCGTATGAACGACGGTTTGGTCACCATCGCACGCGATCGATTGCGGTCGCTTCGCATGGTAAAGATCGACAACACAGCCCAGGCGCAGGGCATGGCTCAATATTTGATACTCATTGATCGCAGTTCGAAGGTGATTGATATGGAACCCATCGGGTCCGATTCTGGGCTCGCGAACGTCGCCGACTCGGTCCGGGCCACCGCGATGCCGCAATCCTTTCCCGATCCAACGGTTCAAAAAATTCCCCGCGTCGGAACGCTTGCGTGCGTCTCCCGCGGCCAAGCTTGTACGCTGACGCTGCTTTCAACCAGTTCCGCCGCTCGCGTTCTACCCTTTGCCTCGGAGTAAGCGGCGGCGCAAAAACTCATCGCGGTGTTCCCCAAAATGAAATTAAGAAAAGCTATCAAGGTACCGCATCACGACGAACAAAATCGAGACAAGGACGTTCAACCAGATCATGGCGGCGCTGCATGACCTCGGTAAGTCTTTGCTCTCCCCCGCACAACAGACTGGGTTAGTCTGCAATTTCGAAATCCATCGCCGCCTGCAATCTTTGCAACGTGAAGTCCCGCGAGCGCTTCATGGGCATTGGCCAAGTAATTACCGTGCCGCTCTTCTTCGCCAGCAGCGCCATCTATCCCCTAGCGATGATGCCCAACTGGCTGCACGTTGTTGCGGTGCTGAACCCGCTGACCTATCTTGTCGACGCCTTGCGCGGAATCATGATTGTTGGCGGCCAGAGCCTGCATTCGCTGCCTGTGGATCTCGGCGTGATGGCCGCGGTTTTTCTGCTTCTCGCATCCGTCGCCGCGAAGCTCTATCCCATTCTTGTGCGATAGATCGGAGCACACACACTGTGCGTGCCGGTCGGAACTTCGTTGGCATGGTATTCAGGAATTCGGCCTTGCGGCGCATCGTACCCTTTGTCGGTTACGTCCAGAACCGCCAATACTGACGAGTGATGGGCGACCACCAGCTTGAATTCGTGAAGAGAACGCACTCTTTGATAAGAGCCGCCAAGGTTCTGGTGCGCAAGAGCGTCAATGTCAGGCGGTTCGTCTCGCGGCGGCCAGACTAACCTTCCATCACGCTCACACGGCCATGCCTCTTCAGGGCGCAGTCCCCAGCCCCACGGAACCCGATGGAACATGATGGGCCACGTACCTGTTGCCGCATCGCGGGGGGAATGTTCCCTCCAATTGCCGGGACTGCACGAAAGCATATTGCGTACTGAACAAGGGGAAAACTCAAACGGATGACTAGGGCTAATCAACATCAGAAGAAGATGATCCCAGTCATCTCGAATCAGTGGGCGACGGCTCCGATCAATTCTTCGAGCAAGAAGACCAGGCGGGCGACCGGAAACGGCATTCATGTGACAATGTAATACGCGCGCCAGAACACACTTACTTGCGGTTTTCATCTTAACAAGCATTTTGAAAACTGCGGGCTTTCCGTGCACGGATCGTTCTGTGCAGTTAACAACAATGGACTATGGAAGCTTTATGCTGGTCTCTCGTGACTTTCCTCTAGTCCAACCTTCGCGCAAATTATCGAAGGATCGAACTTTCGAAAAACTCCACGCGGGAATGTGTTTAAGCTGCCTGACTCTCAACACGAGCATCCTTGCGGGCCTTGCGGATCTGGATCTCCAGGAGGGAGCCGCGATGCTTCAATTTCAGCCTTCCCGAGGAGGGATCGAATTCATCTTTCAAAGGAAGAACTCGAAAGAACGTGGCAACTTCGCCGGAGCTCGATCTCTTCTTGCCCGCCAGGATCATGCGCCGCGGTTCGACGCAGACCTCAATTTCTTCAATATCCCTCGCGCCAAGAGCGGAGCAAAACATGGAGACCGTAACCTCGTCTTTCGACTCAAGAACTCCGCAGGAAAGTGGCTGCAGGATTTCCTCTTCTGCGAGCCGCAAATGGTCTTGCTCCCGGCCTGCAGGACATCCCTGGCGTTGAAAGATTTCGTTGGCCCGCTTTGCGGTAGCTTCCGAAATGACCTTGAGGCATTCGAGTGCATTGCCGAACGTGACACTCACGCAACGCTGTTCGTCGAGCTTCGGACTGGCCGCTTGGCCCGACATCATTATCGCCCCCTCCGCCATCAAACTTCGTCCTGGATGCCCTGAACCCTTGTACGCCTCTGAGTCGCCCATCCACGATGACGAACGTCACGCTCCAATGTGACCAAGCTCACAGTGCCAGCGGCTGGATGGCCCAACACTGTCCAAGCAAGCTCGAATTGACGATGGTGAGAGTCCCTAACTAACGGTGGAGGAGCGATGGCTCTAGGCAATCACCCGCTTCGTGCGGCTTATTTTTCAATGGAGATCGCGTTGAGGGCCGACATTCCTACCTATGCGGGAGGCTTAGGCATCCTTGCGGGAGACACTTTGAGATCTGCGGCAGACGCGGGGTTGCCAATTGCTGGGGTTACATTGCTGGATCGAAAGGGGTACTTCGAGCAGCATCTCGATGAGCACGGAAACCAGACAGAAACTCCGTCCTTGTGGAAGCCCGAAGCGATCCTGGAAGCGACCAATGCGCGGGCTTCCATCGTGATCGAAGGCCGGACGGTTGTACTGAGGGCCTGGCAGTACTCAATTCACGGACTGGGAGGATATTCTGTCCCGGTCTACCTTCTGGATGCCGCGCTTCCGGAAAACAGCCCCTTCGACCAATCATTGACCGACGAACTCTATGGTGGAGACGACCACTATCGGCTTTGCCAGGAAGCTGTGCTCGGAATCGGCGGCATGGAGATTCTGAATGCACTCGGTTGTAAGCATGTCCTGACGTTTCACATGAATGAAGGGCACGCGTCTCTTCTGATCCTCGCCCTTCTCCAGGCCCATCTGGCCGGCAGAACGGAGGAATTGACGTCACAGGACCTTGATTTTCTGCGAAAAAAGTGTGTGTTCACAACGCATACACCGGTACCTGCGGGGCAGGATCAATTCCCGAAGGATTTGGTGCGGCGTGTCCTCGGTGATGACCGCGTGACTTTGCTGAAAAAACTGGGCGGTTTCACGGAGAACACGTTGAACATGACGTTTCTGGGCCTACGCGCCTCACACTATATCAATGGCGTCGCCATGCAGCATGCGGAAGTGTCTCGAAGCATGTTCCCCAGCTATCCGATTCACGCGATCACCAACGGTGTCCACGCGACAACGTGGACCTCGGCTCCATTTCAAGAACTCTATGACCGTCACATACCCGAATGGCGACGGGACAATCTTTACCTCCGCTATGCCATAGGGATTCCGCTCCCAGAAATTCGGGATGCTCACGCCGGCGCGAAAAAAGCATTGATTAAGGAAGTCAATCTGGTCACGGGCGTCCGCCTGAGTGAAAATGCCATGACTCTAGGTTTTGCGCGGCGTGCCGCTACATACAAGCGCGCAGACTTCTTGTTTTCCAACACGGAACGGTTGAAGTGGATCGCTCAACATGTTGGCCCATTTCAAATAATCTTCTCTGGCAAAGCACATCCGCATGATGAACCAGGAAAGGCGTTGATTCGACGCGTATATGAAATGATCGCCCAGTTGAAGGGGATTATTTCAATCGCGTATATCGAGAACTACGATATACGCTGGGCCCAGTTGATCACAAGCGGCGTGGACCTGTGGCTGAATACTCCGCACCGGCCCTATGAAGCTTCCGGTACGAGCGGAATGAAGGCAGCTCTCAACGGGGTGCCGAGTTTGAGCGTTCCTGACGGTTGGTGGCGGGAAGGGCATGTGGAAGGGGCAACCGGATGGGACGTCGGCCATGAAGAAATTCCGGACGATCCTGCTGAAGAGATCGCGTCCCTCTATCATAAGCTCGAGAACATCATTCTCCCGATGTTTTATGGAAGAAAAGACGCCTACGCCGACGTGATGCGCCTGTCGATTGCGCTGAACGGGTCATTTTTCAACACGCAAAGGATGGTAGCCCAGTACGTGATGAACGCCTATTTTTCGGGAAAGCAAGGTTCCTCAGTTCAGCAGATTATTGAGGACGCTCGTCGATCCGAGCCCATCCGTAACGCAACTAATCTCCAGCAGAATCAAGACCCGGCGGCAGAGTAAGACCCCTCATCATCACACGACTTCTGTGCGTGGGTCGATTCGAGACGCCCTACGTGTGAGTCCAGAGTGACGATAGCCCGCACGCGGTTTGTTGTAAGGAGCGTCGATCACTTCTTAGAGTGATCAGCGTCGCAGCGCACAGGGGCGCCGTAGCGTCAACTATCGCCAGTTCGGAGGTGACGTATGAAGGCGCTCGACATCGGCACTCGCATTCAACTTAAAAACGTTCTCTTTGCGACCGATTTTTCGCCTGCGGCAGATGCCGCGATTCCCTATGCCATTGAACTCGCAAAACATTACGGCGCCAAACTCTACGCCTTCCATGCGCGGTCGCCCGTGATTGATGCACTGACGCCGATGGAAAGCTGGAATGCGTTGGAGGAAGCTGCCAAAGTTCAGGCCGAGCAGCAGAGACGCGAACTTCTGAAGGCGTTCGGGGGGATGAAACCGGAGATCTTGATCCCGGCAGGAGACCTTTGGTCTACTCTCGCAGCCGCCATCGAAGGAAACCGAATCGACTTGATCGTAATGGGGACGCGCGGACGTTCGGGAATCCGCAAGTTCTTGCTGGGTTCGGCTGCAGAAGCGATTTTTCGGCAAGCTGCCTGCCCTGTATTGACCGTTGGGCCTCTATCACCTACCAAACCAAGGCACGATGGCGAATTCACAAAGATTCTGTTCCCGACGGACTTCAGCCAGGAATCGTTGGCCGCGGCTCCTTACGCCCTCTCTCTGTCGCAGGAATACCAGGCTTATCTGACCCTCATGCACGTAATTGAAGAACCTAGGACGGGCGAACTGGTCCATCCGTCTGAGCTCGTGTCATCATCCGAGCGCCTCTTGCACAATATTGTTCCAGCGGAGGCTGAGCTTTGGTGTGTTCCGAATTACGTCGTAGAATGCGGCCCGGTCGATAAGAAGATTCTGGAGGTCGCTGCCAGCCAGCGAACCGACCTGATTGTTCTCGGTGTGCGGCAAGCAACTGGCTTTCAGGGCGCTGCGGCACATCTGCCGATTGCAACCGCCCACAGCGTGGTATCGCGCGCGGAATGTCCGGTACTGACAGTTCGCGGGTGATCGTCAGTAGAAGAGAGATTGCCCCTAGCCAGCGTCGGGGTGGCATGCTGCTCTAGTTGTGTTACTGCGAGCTACTCGGGCTCGCACGAAAGCCTTATCTCACAACAATCCACGAAATAATCAGCTCCGCGTAGCGATACACGGGCGTATTTCGATCCGCCGTGTGACTTCCGGCACTTTTACATGTGACGAGATGCACATACCCGGCCCGAGCGCTCAGCGATCATACCGTTGCATAACGAAATAGAGGAACGCCTTCGATGAAGGGAATTTTGAAGCTGGCCTACAAGCTTCTGGTGAACGACAGGGCGAAATTCACCGCCCTGCTTGTTGGTATTACTTTTGCCGTGTTCCTCATGATGTTCGTCACATCCATGTTCGCCGGTATCTTGAACCACTCCTCCTCGACGGTCATCAATATCGGAGCCTCCATGTGGGTCATGGATCCGGCCGTGCAGACAGCGGCCAACTCGATCGGGATGCCGGATTATGTCCTGGACGCGGTTCGAAGCATGCAGGGCGTGAAATATGCCGTGCCTCTCTATTCCGGCGGAGCGCTGGTCAAGCTTCCCGACGGCACATACCAGTCTGTCACGGTGCTTGGATTGGATGACAACAGCCTGTTTGGCAGACCCGGCCTTATACAAGGCAAGATCGAGGACATCTATGCGGAAAATGGCTTTATTGTTGTTGACGACTCCGAATATCCCAAGCTCGAGAACCCTCGTTTGGGTTCGCAATTTGAGCTCAACGACCACCGAGGAGTCATTGTAGGCATCGCCAAGGCTTCCACCGCGGGCCTTTTCGGAATTCCAACTCTCTACACGACTTATGAGAGGGCCATTCAGTACATTCCCAACCCGCGTTACACAATCTCATTCGTTCTTGTCGAGCCGAAGAGTTCGAGCGACATACCGAAGATCAAGCAACAAGTTGAATCGCTCGGTTACCTGGCACTCACGAAAGATGAGTTCATGCGGAGAACTTCCGACTTCTATACGTTCCAGACAGGCGTTGGCACGAACATCCTCATTATGACGGTGATCAGTTTTATCGTCGGCCTATCCATTTCGGGTCAGACATTCTACACGTTCATTCTGGAGAACTTGGAAAGGTTTGGAGCCCTGAAAGCCATAGGCACGAGAAGCGGCCAACTGGTGGGCATGATTTTGTTCCAGGCCGCCTTCGTGGCCCTAACCGGCTACGGGCTGGGAGTCGGCCTCTGTGTGCTGTTGGTCTCGCTTGCGAAGCTCAGGCTGCCGAGTTACGCAGCCATGATCACCTACACGAACCTGGCGCTTGCCTTCGCGATGGTTCTCGTCATCACAGCGGTTTCCAGCTACATGGGAGTCCGCCGTGTACTGCGGATCGAGCCGTTCGACATCTTCCGAGGATGAAATGCCAAACGCAGCCATCCAAGCGACCGGTCTAAACAAATGGTTTGGAGAAGGTGAAGCCAAGACGAACGCTCTGCGCGATGTCAACCTGGAAGCCCAGTTTGGTGAAATGGTCTATATCGTTGGTCCGTCGGGGAGCGGAAAGACGACGCTTTTAAGCGTTCTCTCCGGAATACTAAAACCCAACTCCGGCATTGTCTCGGTGGAAGGAATCGATATCTGGAGTCTTGACGCCGACCAATTGGCTGATTTCCGTCTGAACAAAATCGGCTTTGTGTTTCAGGATTACCACCTCTTCCCGCGTCTGAACACCGCTGAAAATGTAGCCATTCCACTGATTCTTAGAAAAAAGGATTGGGACGAATCGATTCACGAAGCGATTCGATACTTGGACATCGTTGGGCTGAAGGGACGAGCGGATCTCCCTCCGGTGAAACTCAGCGGCGGGGAACAACAACGCGTGGCCATCGCGAGAGCCATGATTGGGCAGCCGGACATCTTGATCTTGGACGAGCCCACCGCTTCATTGGACGGCGACACAGGGCAGGCAATTTTGAAGTTTGTGCGCGAGAACATCCTGAACAGCAGTCGCTGCATTGTTGTGGTCACGCACGACGACAGAATTTCTGAATACGCCAGCCGGATCTTGAAGATGGAGGACGGGCGCCTCACGGGAACGGAAAAGAGGGCGGCATGAAAAACAGATTGTTATTTGCACTTTCTCTTTTCGGCATTCTCGCGGGGGGCGCGGCTGCCCATTTCTTCGGCGCTACAAAGTCCCCGCTGGCGCCGGTGTTCAATCCCACCTCCGATCCCTACGTCAGCGGTATCTATGCCGAGGGAATCGTAGAGAGCGTTCAATCCAGCGGGGAAAACATCAACATCTATCCAGAGGTTCCCGGCACAGTAAAGCAAATTCTGGTCGCGGAGGGGCAAGAAGTAAGAAAAGGAACCCCACTTGTACTGATCGACGATTCCATCCAGAGAGCCACGACAGAGCAGCAGAAATCAGCTGCCCAAGCCTCCCATGCCATGCTTGAAGAGTTGAAGGCGGAGCCGAGACAGGAAAACCTCGATGTGGCAGAAGCGCAGGTCGTTTCGGCGCAAGCAGCGCTAGTAACTGCCCAGGATGAACTAAACAAGCAGAAAGCAGCTTACGTGATGGATCCAAGGTCGATTAGCAAAGATGCCTTGGACAACGCGATCAACGCTGCGGCCGTGGCACAAGCAAATCTTGAACTTGCGCGAAGGCAACGTGACCTGACCAAAGCCGGCGCGTGGATCTTCGATATACGCAATCAAGAGAGACAATATAACGCTCTTGAAAAGTCCTATTCGTCTTCCAGCGCCCTGCTCGCCAAGTACACACTTCGAGCGCCAACCGATGGAGTGGTGCTTTCGATCAATACGATCGTGGGGAACTTTGCATCGCCACAGGGCGCCTACGATAGCTATACGCAGGGTATGGACCCGGTATTGATCCTGGGGACACCCCAAAAGGTTCTTCAGGTTCGTTGTTATATCGACGAAATTCTCGTACCTCGCCTGCCTCCTCCATCGAAGGTCAAGGCGCAGATGTCCATCCGTGGATCCAACATTAAGATTTCCCTCGATTTCGTGAGAGTGCAGCCCTATGTTTCCCCGAAGATTGAGCTTTCCGACCAAAGACAAGAGCTCGTGGATGTCCGAGTCTTGCCAATCATCTTCAAGGTCCAGAAGCCGAAAGATGTGAATCTTTATCCAGGTGAATTGGTCGATGTCTACATCGGTGAGTGAAGATTTGAAGTCGGCCCCGATCTTGTTGGTCTCGCGCTGGCAGGGCAGGCAAACGATGATGTCCATGACTCGATGCATGCAGAAGAGCAATGGAGTCGGACGATTTTGCCGCGTCGCCGTCCGGTTGCGCCTGACAGTGTCGGTTTTCTGCGCCTTGCTCATGAGCGCATGCATGGTCGGACCGAAGTACAGTCGTCCTTCTGTTCAAGTCCCGGCTGCTTTCAAAGAAGCAGTACCACCAACCGCCGCAGCCGCTGAGGCATGGAAGGAAGCTCAGCCCAAGGACGACGCGATTCGCGGAATGTGGTGGGAAATGTTCAACGATCCAAAACTGAATGACCTCGAACAGAAATCCGCTATTTCAGATCAAAATATTGCGGCGGCCGCCGCCAATTTCCTTGCGGCGCGAGCCTTGGTCAGAGAAGCTCGATCGCAGTACTTCCCGACCCTAAGTACGAATCCGAGCATTATCAATTCGCGCCCATCGCCCGCGCAATTTGGCGGCTTGCAAACGGGAAGCTCATCCGGGGCTGGAGTGACGGTGAAATCCTATACCGACTATTCGCTCCCTTTCGATGCTTCGTGGGAGCCGGACCTGTGGGGCCGCGTTCGGAACGGCGTGAGAGCAAACGTGTTCGCCGCGCAGGCAAGCGCGGCAGATTTGCAGAATGTGCGCCTCACCGAACAGGCCGAACTCGCCGCGGACTACTACGAGCTGCGTGCGCAAGATTCTCTCAAGGAAGTATTCGATTCCACCGTGGCCGCTTATCAGGAAACTCTGGACCTGACCCAAAGTCTCTACCGCGCAGGCCTTGATAACGACGAAGCAGTCGCCCAGGCCGAGGCTCAGTTGAAAGCGGCGCAAGCGCAGGATACGAATCTCGCCATTCTGCGAGCGCAATATGAACATGCTATCGCTGTTCTGGTTGGCCAGCCCGCCTCGACCTTCTCACTTCCGGCGAACTCTCTCCAGACAAATCCACCAGCGATCCCTATCGGAATTCCATCCCAGCTTCTCGAGCGACGCCCGGATATTGCCTCAGCCGAGCGTGGCGTAGCGCAAGCCAATGCGCAGATTGGCGTGGCCGAGGCCGCCTATTTCCCCAGCATCCTGTTGAGCGCCACTGGCGGATTTGGAGCCTCTTCCGTCGCGAGTTGGTTGACGTGGCCCAGCCGTTTCTGGTCCGTTGGTCCGAGTCTCGCAGAAACCATTTTCGATGCGGGATTGCGGAGGGCTACTGTCGAACAGTATCGCGCCACCTACGATGAGACCGTCGCGAATTACAGGCAGACCGTGCTGATCGCGTTTCAACAAGTCGAGGACAACCTCGCATCGCTAAGAATTTTGTCCGTTGACATCCAGCAGCAGGATGCTGCGGTCGAAGCCGCTCGCAGAAGCCTCGAGGAAGCTACTGTACGGTACAAGTCCGGGATTGATCCCTACTTGAACGTGATCAGCGCTCAGACCATCCTATTGAACGATGAGCAGACGGCCGTGAATTTCCGAATGCAGCAAATGGTGGCGAGCGTTCAATTGATCAAAGCGCTGGGCGGTGGTTGGAACGCCTCTCAGATTCCAGCACCTCGGGAATTGGGAACAAAGACCTCGCCTTCCTCAAACGCAAAGCCTCAATAGATGTGCCTCCCACGATTCGAGAGCGAGTGGCGGACGCCCGTCGACTAGGTTGACCCTTGCCAGGTGGATGGAACCGACTACCCTGCAAACGCGAACGATGTCCCCGTGAAACAGAAAAGGAACGGAAGTGCGGGAAGCGGGGGAAGCGGACCACCTCACGTTCAGTTCCCGTTTCCCTGCGTCTTGTGAGACAAACTAATGCTCCTGTTTGCGCGCGGACGCCTTCCCGCACAGTTTTCGTGCCACTTTACCTTTCACCTCGTGCCAACTACGCTGCCTTCACTTCGACGCGCGTGTTTTTTGCCTGAGCCCCCTTCGGCATATTGAGTTCGAGAACGCCATTCTTCAGCGTCGCCGTTGCTTTCGCGGCGTCCACTTCCATCGGCAAATCAATGACGCGAAGAAGTTCGCTCGAGCATTGCTCTTTGTAGACAATCTTGCCCTTCTTCTTGTCTTCTTTGGTTGTTTCCTTTTTGCCAGTAATCGTAAGTCGCCGCGGTTCGAGACTCACCTCTAGCTCCCCGAGATCGAATCCGGGCGCCTCGGCTCGAACGGTTAAGCCATCGTCGGATTCCGTGATGTTCACGTGAACGGGATGAAGAAGCTCAGCTTCCGCTTTGAGCCAGTGGTCCAAATCGTGACCCAGAAAGCCACCGGCATTCTCGAAGATCTCGAACGCCCGGCGGGCAATATCGTCATGAATTCGGTGGATGCGTTCCAATGATGTCTTTGGCTCGACCAATTTCAAAGCTGTAGGGTCGTGCGCCACTTGGGCTGCAGTAGACTTTTCGCTCATTTCGCCTCCTTCGTCACTTATATACTCCCGGGGATTTCCGAGCCAACTACTCACTGCCCGGAACGAGGTGAGTGGCGGGGCCATCCGCCCGCTGAACCACACTCTAATCCCACCTCGGCAACCGGATTGTGAGCCACGTCACACATGGCAGTGACAAACGGCGTTCCGCCGCGGAACACGGCAAAGAAGTACCGACAGCGTTATGCATCTGCTCTTACTAAACAGTTGCGATATGATGTTAATTGCTCGGGAATCCGGCCACGGGCAATCGATTCCTAATGGGAGATTATATCGATGGCTTCCGGAGCATACGCAAGTTCGGCAATCCCCGCAGGGTCCAGGCGCCCTCTGTCTTCTGAAGAACTCCGCAAGATGCACGCCTATTGGCGCGCGGCAAATTACCTCTCAGTTGGGCAGATTTATCTTCTCATGAATCCGCTGCTGCGCGAGCCGTTGAAGCTCGAACACATCAAGCCTCGCCTCCTTGGTCATTGGGGAACGACTCCTGGATTGAATTTCATCTATCTTCATTTCAATCGCCTCATCAAGCAGCTGGATCTGAACGTGATTTACATCGCGGGCCCCGGACACGGCGGACCGGGCTTGGTGGCGAACACTTTTCTGGAAAGCACGTACAGCGAGTTCTATTCTCATATTCCCCGAACAGAAGAAGGCATGCGAAGGCTGTTCAAGCAATTCTCTTTCCCGGGAGGCATTCCTAGCCACGTTGCTCCCGAGACGCCAGGCTCGATTCACGAAGGCGGCGAATTGGGCTATTCGATTGCGCATGCCTATGGCGCCGCCTTCGACAATCCAGATCTTCTCGTTTGCTGCGTTGTTGGCGATGGAGAATCGGAAACAGGGCCGCTCGCAGCGAGCTGGCATTCGAACAAGTTCCTGAATCCCGCTCGCGATGGCGCGGTTCTCCCCATTCTGCATTTGAACGGCTACAAAATCGCAAATCCGACCGTCCTGGGACGAATGAATGACGCGGAGTTGACTCAGCTCTTCGTTGGCTACGGTTACAAACCGCATTTTGTCGAGGGACGTGAGCCGGAAACGATGCACCAGCTCATGGCCCACACGCTCGACACAGTCGTCGAAGAGATCCACGCGATTCAAAACGCTGCGCGAGCGGGCGGCTCCGCGGGTCTGTCCCAGTGGCCCATGATTGTCTTGCGAACACCGAAAGGATGGACGGGGCCAAGGATCGTGGACGGAAAGCCTGTCGAGGACACTTGGCGGGCGCATCAAGTCCCGATTACAGATTTCGCGTCGCACCCCGACCATCTGAAAATCCTCGAAGATTGGATGAAGAGCTACAAGCCCGAGGAGCTCTTCGATGAGAGCGGCAAACTCGTTCCGGAGTTGGCGGACCTTGCACCAAAAGGTGACCGAAGGATGGGTGCGAATCCGCATGCTAACGGCGGATTGTTGCTTAAGGACCTCGCAATGCCGGACTTCCGCAAATACGCTGTACACGTGCCAAAGCCGGGGACGCAATTTGCGGAAGCCACTCGCGTACTGGGCGGATTCTTGCGCGACATCATGAAACTAAATGCCGAATCCAAGAACTTCCGCGTATGGGGCCCCGACGAAACTGCGTCGAACCGCCTGGAAGCGCTGTACGAGGCCACAGACAAAGTCTTCATGGAGCCAATTCTGGCAACGGATGAGCATCTTTCGGTGAATGGCCGCGTGATGGAAGTCCTCAGCGAGCATATGTGCCAGGGCTGGCTGGAAGGTTATCTGCTGACGGGCCGCCATGGCTTCTTCTCCTGTTATGAAGCTTTCATTCATATCGTAGATTCCATGTTCAACCAGCACGCCAAATGGCTCAAAGTGACGCGAAAAATTCCGTGGCGGCGCCCCGTCGCCTCGCTGAATTATCTTCTCACCTCGCATGTGTGGCGCCAGGATCATAATGGTTTCACGCACCAGGATCCCGGTTTCATCGATCACGTCATCAACAAGAAGGCCGATATCGTACGCGTTTATTTGCCCCCTGATGCGAACACTCTGCTTTCCGTCAGTGATCACTGTCTTCGCAGTCGAAATTACGTCAATGTCATCGTCGCCGGTAAGCAACCGGCGCTCCAGTGGCTGGACATGGAATCTGCCATTGAGCACTGCACGACGGGAATCGGGATTTGGGACTGGGCTTGCACTGACCAAGCCACTGAGCCGGATGTCGTTATGGCCTGCGCCGGAGACATTCCGACCCTGGAAACGCTCGCGGCAGTGGACTTGCTTCGCCAACATTTTCCCGACATTAAAATTCGCGTTGTGAATGTCGTCGACCTGATGACCATACAATCTCCAACCGAACATCCGCACGGGCTTTCTGATCGAGACTTCGACTCCATGTTTACGACCGATAAACCGATCATCTTCGCTTATCATGGCTATCCCTGGCTCGTTCATCGGCTGACCTACCGCCGCACGAACCACGACAATCTTCACGTTCGTGGATACAAAGAGGAGGGAACGACGACAACGCCCTTCGACATGACGGTGTTGAATGACCTGGATCGATTTCACCTTGCTGGCGACGTCGTAGACCGCGTTCCCCGTTTGCGACCCATTGGCGCGCATTTCAAGCAGTTCCTTCGCGATAGGCTGATTGAGCACAAGCAATACATCCGTGAACACGGTGACGATCTTCCAGAAATCCGCGATTGGAAGTGGCCCTACTAAGTAATGAGAATTCTGGTCCTCAATTCCGGCTCGAGCAGCCAAAAAACTTGTCTTTACGAGCTGGGATACTCATTGCCAGAACATCCTCCCGCGCCCACTTGGGAGGGCAAAGTTCAATGGGACGGAAATCGGGCCGTAATGGAAGTGCGAAATTCGACAGGAAAAACCCTCAAAGAGGATATCAGTGTTAAATCACGGACCGATGCCACTGGACGCTTGCTGGACGCCTTGCTATCCGGCGAGTCGCACATCTCAAACACGCCACTGGCAATCGAAATCGTGGGTCATCGAATCGTGAACGGTGGCCGCGAATACGAGGAGCCTACGTTCATCACGCCCAAAGTGAAGGCCGCCATAGCGGCGATGTCTGTCTTCGCCCCGCTGCATAACCGCGTCGAGCTCGAAGGAATCGATATTATCGAGAAACGTCTTGGCTCGGTCCGACAAGTCGCAGTTTTCGACACTGGTTTCCACGTTCGATTGCCTGAAGCTGCATTTGTGTACCCGGGGCCATATGAATGGCTCGCGCATGGAATTCGCCGCTACGGTTTTCATGGAATCAATCATGAGTACTGCGCAGAACGGACCGCGCAACTGCTTGGCAGGAATTTGCAATCGCTCAGGCTGGTGACCTGCCATTTGGGAAATGGCTGCTCGTTGGCGGCAATTCAAGGCGGCCGTAGCATCGATACAACGATGGGCTTCACTCCTCTCGAGGGGCTCATGATGGGAACCAGATCCGGTACTGTGGACCCGGGAATCCTCACTTACCTGATGCGCCAAAATCGATTGACAGCCGAAAAAATCGATGAATTGTTGAACACGAAATCGGGACTGCTTGGAATTTCGGGAATCTCGGCGGATATGCGGCAGATCGTGTCCGCGATGAAAAAAGGTCATGCGCGCGCCAAGCTCGCATTTGATATTTTCATACATCGCCTGCGCTCCGGAATCGGCGCGATGATTGCCGCCGTGGGCGGAATAGACGCTTTGGTTTTCAGCGCAGGAATTGGAGAGAATTCGCCGGAAGTACGGGCCGCAGCATGCGGCGACTTTGAATATTTGCACCTTAAACTCGATTCAGAGAAAAATGAACACTCCAGCACAGACCACGAAATCTCCACTGCGGACTCCGCCGTCCGCATCTTAGTTGTCCGCGCTCAGGAAGATTGGGCAATCGCCAGAGATTGTTGGAAGCTTGCGTCGGCTAGAAGTGACACCGCGGCAAGTGCGAATAAGTCATAGCATCGGCACGCCTGGCGTGATCATTTTCTCCCGCACGATGCCGACATGACCGCCCCAGACAACCGCGTCACCTGCCTGAGGCGCGCGCACGCGTGTGAAATTCATGCTGCCGATGTAGAGTTCGCGCGAACTGACGTGCTCGTAGGGAACCTTCTTCCGTCCGCCAGTTGATCAGCCACAAAGTCCATCGACCACACCTGATTCGGCCCCGTTGTATGAAACCGTTCCCGGCTCTGCTCTGCCACCCGACGTCGGCGTTTCCGCCGCTGGTGCAGTGCTAATCCCTCTTCCCGATAGAGCTGTTCTACCACGTATTTGCGTACGTTCCAGCCCTCGCGGTTCAACAGCACGTGGATCTTCCGGTATCCGTATCGCACTCGGGTCTGGGCGATTTCGCGGATGCGCATTCGCAGAGCAGTCCGTGGATCCTTGTGGCCGCGATAGCGGAAGGTCCCACGATTCAACCGGGCTACCCTACACGCTCGCCGCTCGCTCACCCGGTAACTGCCGTGCAAGTAATCGACCACCTGCCGACGCCGCGAGGGCGCTAGAATTTTTTTGACAGAACGTCCTGCAACATGGCTTTGTCCAGCGTCAGGTCGGCCACCACCTGTTTCAACCGGGTATTCTCTTCTTGCAGCTGCTTGAGCTGGCGAACCTGATCCACCTCCAGCCCGACGTATTGCTTCTTCCATCGGTAGAAGGTCTGCTCTGAAATTCCCACCCGCCGGATCAACTCCGCCATGGGAACTCCCGCTTCCGCCTGCTTCAAGACCGCCACGATTTGTTCGACAGTGAATCGTTTGTGTTTCACGGCAAATCTCCCTTCCTGGGAATCAGATTTTGCCGGAAACTAACCCTCAGAGTGGCTCAAAAATACCGGGGCCGATCACACTTGGAGCAGGTCTGCTCTACCAATGAATTCGTCGAACTCCGCATCGCATCCGACTAGCACTTTTTCGTGCGTGATGACCTGTGGGATTTTCAGTGCGAAGATGAATCCGGGCGGCGTTTTCTCATACCAGCCGTTGAACGTCGCCACCGAGGGTGTGCGATAGAACGTCGAGTCCACCTCCACCGTGTCGAATTGCGTTGAGTAGTAGCTGAGGTAATCGCGCGAGTTCATCCCAGGAGGATAGAACGCCGTCTCCCAACCATCAGCAGTGAACGCCGACGTGCCCAAGCGAATGCCCGGGATGGCATCCTTCCAGAGATAAAGTTGTTCACCTCCCATCTCAAACGCGTTGGTGATGAGCGTGTCCGCGCTCTTGTGGGTGATCGGGAGAACGTTTGGCTTGTTCCGCTTCACAATGAGGTGAGGCTAGCACGCGCCTGGCGTCGACTCAACAGATGTTACTCTCGTTCGAAGCGGTTTCAACTCAATATCATATTCGCGAAGCAGAACTCCAGACCTGTGACAGACCGGCAATGCGTCCGCGCTCGGGGGTCTCGAAGCCTTACGCGACGGATATCCGATCAGGGCAGCGTGTGCCACATCCACGTCACTGGCAAGCGCTTACGCGTTTAGCCGAGGTCCCGCGACGCACTTGAAACAAGAAATAGCGCAGTAACAACTGACTTACTTTCTATCTTGATACTCGACTTTCTTTCCTGTCTTAACTTCGAGGATGGGCAGAAGAGTCTGCGGTAAGGCCTTCCCCAACTCAAACACCGCCGCTTGTTTTGTCGTGCCCTGCGTGAACTCCAAGGTCAAGAAATGGTGTTTCGCTTTACCAACAAACCGCAAGCCGCACGAAAGCTACTAGACTATTCCTACGGACGTCTATGCCCGCGAAAAGCTTATCCCCATATTCCATGTCTGTGATGGAAGAATAAGGAATTGCAAAACTAGACTGTTTGTATTCAAAACGAAGGTCAGTGTCTCCAGTGATCAGCGTTCCCGTTTCCGATTTGCGGATTTGTGTAATGGTTCCACCATCATACTGTGCCTGCTTTGAGCTTACACCGTAGACTTCGACCGGAGCGAGCAGGAGCATCATGGTTAGCGCGGCAATGAAGATCGTTTTGATATCGCTCTTTGTTCTCATTTTTCATCTCCATCGAAGTTTCAGAAAAGACCGGCCTTCTTGGATTTTACCGCCGTCAATAGTGACGTGGAGCATCCTGAAATAAGTTCCGAATTCAATTAGTAACGCCCTAAGTAACTCATCAGGAAGTCAGCAACCAAACATAACATAATCGAGGGTTAGCGGCAGGCGGAAATCACGCACCGGATCGGTCTAGAAGAATCGATTGGTCATCGGACGGCGGGACTAATAGAGCCTTCCAATTCGGGCAAGGCGCTCCGAAAATATTGCTCTGTTCCCTTATCCATAAAACAGACGTACACACGCCTGTGCGCGCTAGACATCAAAACGCGATACACATTTTGGAGATGGCGAGCTAGGCTCACACTTGCTCACTCCTTGAATACCCTTATTTGCGACAAGGCTATCGAAGAAAGCGCACCCTGACGGGAAAGTGGACGTGGTGGATTTCTCTGAAATATCGAAGGAGTAGGATTGGCGAGCGATTTCTTGTCGTGGCCTTTTTGATACGACGCCACAGACGAGCGTGCCGATACAAGGTCGGCCAACAACTTGCGCGCTAATACGGCGCTGTCAATGAGTTGGACCGTCGGTTTAAGGCGCATCAACTTTTCAGGTGACCCAAACCTCTTCTTCATACTTGCTATCATGCGTTTTAGCAACCCCCAACGGCAATCGCGGCAGAAGCCGTTTCCACCGTACCTAACCGATTTCGTACCACAAAGGATGCAACCGAAGTCCTCGAACATCCATCGCATCCTCGACAGATATTCGCGAGGAATCAATTGTTTGACAGCGTACGCTATTTCCAATGGTAGAAACCACGGCTGTAGCATAGCAAGTTCGCGGGGATCTCCGTCGGCGCGAGCATGAGACTTGGTGGAGGGTCTTCTTGTGACCTTCCGTTGTGACTGACGCGAGCCCCTTAACGTATGCTGTGGTCTCCTCTCGGATGACATTGGTCAAAAATTGCTAACAGCTTCGCTCTACTGACGTGGGTATAGATTTGCGTGCTTCGTATACTGTGGTGTCCCAACAATTCCTGAATGACCCGAATGTCAGCGCCGCCATCGAGCATATGAGTTGCAAAAGAGTGGCGAAGCATATGGGGCGTGACCCTGCCCAGGCCCGCGCTCAATCCCATCGTTCGGATAACATCTCGAATAGTTCTTGCGTCCAAAGGACAGGGTCTGTCTAGGCAATACAGGTTCAATTTCCGCTTGCGTTGCTCGAATTTAGCAAGAGCCTCGCTGCTACTCATTCGTTAACTGCGTCCGAGGTAAATTAGACTGGATTCACGACACGGCTGGGACTTGTCGTACGCCGTCACTCTACCGAACCAACTTCCCTTCGACCTTTTTCGCTTCGATTTCCAAAGGTAAAGTGACCCTTCCGATCTTTTCCTCAAGCCTTGGAAAACATACCCTCGCTGCGCCCGTTTAGATAATCTTTAGTCTTCGCACGTCCTAGCGTTGAATACTACTATGGTAGCGCACCCGCCTTTCCAACTACACGGCAGGCGAAATCAAATCCATACACAATCTCAAGCGACCAATCAAAAGCTCTACACCTGTTAGTACATCAATTCAATCAGCTCTTCCCTTAATTGTGCAGCACGTATTAAGCGCGTAACCTAGCTACAGCTTAACACGCGAAACCTTTCGAAAGCTGCTCAAATGCACAAATCGCAGCACGCATATCGGAGTAACCACGTAAATTAACACAATCAAAAAAGCTTCGTAATAATGAAAAACGCAGTGTACTATCTTAAAGCAACCCTCACTAATTTAAGAATAAAAAAATCTTAATGTCGAAGTGAGTAACCTCAGTCAATCCCAATCTTTCAAAGCAACACAAAACGTTTTGCATTGCTAACATACTGCAACTGCGTCTTAATCGTACTTCATCGCTAGAGCCACTTTTTGTAGCGTTCCAACAACTCAAAGTTAAACGCAAGCCAAGAGCATAAGCAGTACTCAACACAGTCTAATACACGCTGCAAACGTAAGCAAGCAGCATTAAACAACATGCATTTTTATCGCAACAACCATTTTCATCTTTACAGCTTACATCCAAATTCAATCGTAGGCATCAGTGCGGCGTACTTGACGACACAGGCAGAGGCAATTGGGAAACTCGATTCAAGCATGCACTTGAGCGATCAGGAATCAAGGGCATGCGGCTCGGTGCTCTGCGGATTTCGACAACTTCAGTCGAGAGGGAGAGCAGTTGCGTTCTACCAACCCCTATCCCCGCAAGTATTTGACGGGGTAAAGAATGGGCGCGGGCAAGATACCCCACTTCGCTCCTGGCATTCTGTGTAGGGGATGAATTGCCTGTGAAGGGTTCGGAAAAACGGATGATTTCAGCATCCGATTCCCTCCGCAGCCGGTCAAGCCCGCTAGCTTCCCTTCGCTTCAACGTGGGAACAAACTCGACCCTGCGTTCGGCGTCGGGCGAAGCAATGGTGCGATCACTGCGCGGGGTACGGAGAGTGTGGATACATCGCAAAGGAACACTCCCCCAGTTCCGGCTCGCAATCAGAATACCTCCCGCAGCGCTTGCACAGGCCCATCGTCCGGGAACGGGGCGTCAAATTTTGCCGCTGCTATCGCCTTTCCACCGTCCCTCAAAACTTCATCCCCCCTTATGAATTTCGTCGCGACAACCTTGGTCCCGGTCCCAGCATCACCGAGAACTCCGCATCGGCATGCTTCTTGGGCTTCGGCGAAATCGAAACGTGTACGATGCGCATGTCCTGCAATCTCTCGCAGGCAAGGATTCTCCGTCTTCTCCGAGACGTTAAGCCGCCTTCGGGAGTTATCCGGCGCGCTCCGTCCTTCGGCAGATTCAAGGATGCTTCTGCGCTTAGCTGGCCAGATGAACTACAACACGGGGTCCTGCGTAAGCATCCCGCATTCAAATACCTCTCGGCTTTTTCGAGGTCGCCAGTACGGAAATACGCCCAGCCAAGCGTATCCCAGAACGCAGCCAGTTGAGCGGCCGTACAAGATCTTCTGGCTCAAGATGCTCGATGTCGATCTTGGCCGTCGCGCTCTCTTCGTCTGCGACCGCCTTCTGCGCGTACTGCAGAGCCTCGTCCAATTTCAGGTTCGCGTCTGCCATTTCGTACGCGATGGTGTTTAGATTGTTCGCGGACGAATCCGACTTCAGCGCGTCCTCGAGCTCGCTATCGCCTTGTCCTTTGCTCCAGAATGCGCATATGCGATTCCCAGCTGTGTCAGTAGCGTCGCGTCAGATTCCGCTTCACCGCGTCTTCCAGCTCCGGCACGGCCTCGGAATAGCGCTTCATGCTCAGCAAAATCGCGCCGATTCGCAACGGCGCCACGGCATTTGCCAGCGAGGCTTTCTCCAGCCCCTTCCAGAGCTCCAGAGACTCTTCCGGCTGACGCTGCATCATGAAAAGCGTGCTCAGCGTTTCGTACGGCTGCGTCTGTTGCGGATCGAGAGCGATAGCTTTCTTCGAGTCATCCACAGCCTCGTCGCGCGAACCCGTCGACGCTTGCAGCAAACCCAACGACGTCCATGCCTGCGCGTATTTCGCGTCTTTATTCACGGCCTGGCGAAAGTAATCGATCGCTCCGGGCAAGTCGTGGAGTTGCCACGCTTCCCGACCCTGTTCAAAAAGTTTTTGGGCTTCCGGGCTTCCGCTTGTTTCCGCGTCGCTGGTATTCCCTGCGAGGTAGATGTTGATTTTTTCATCTTTCTCGATCGCCTTTTCGAACTTCCGGTACGCCTCAATCTGCGGCGGCGCTATTTCGCGCACTTTCGTCATCAGCTTCCTCTCCACATGAACAACGCCCCCGGAGATCGTGTACGTTGAGTCATAATCTGCGAAAGGTTCGTTCATGTGCAGCGCGTTTGGTAGATTTGCACTCATCCCCGCAGGCAGTTTCAGGCTTGCGGTGTAGACTGTTTCTTCTGGCGCCCCCAATTTGATCGGCTCCACCTTTTTGCCCGTGTCGTCCGGGACTCCCGGCAGGAAAATTGGAGGGAACGGCGCTCCGATCCACTTGTCATCCCAGTCCGAGTACTCCTTTCGCTGGTAGCTATACTCGATGTGCAGAGGCGTCTGCGTCTGATCCGGCGGGCTTACCGTCACGTCGCTCACAGTGCCTCCGAATCCCAGGTTCCCGGAAATGCTCTGCATCACGTCCTTCCACTGCGGCTGGCCGGCGCGCCGCAGCGCCATCCGGTAAAGTAATTCCGCATCGTCCCGGAACGTAATCTGCATCTTGCTCGTCAGCGTTCCGACTTCGTCCAGTGTGCCGTCCGCCTGGAAATCAAAAAACAACCGGAACGGCGGATCGGCTGGCGTTTCCACCAACTGCGCCGGGCCGCTATCAGGAATCACCAGCGCCTTCTTGCCACGCAAGTTTGCCATCAGATAGCCGAACGGCCCCACCTCGGGCGTCGTGTCCAAAAAGAGATAGCTGTTGGCCTGCGGAATCGCCGTGATCACATGGTCGAACTGCGCTGGCGACGGTACATCCACATCGACCATTTTCCCCGAACTGATCAATGCCGGGTACGCTTTCACTCCCTCGGCCGCCAGCAGCGCCGCGAACAGCGTGTGTTTGTCTTTGCAATCCCCGTAGTCGTTGCTCAAGACCTCCGCCGCCGCATGCGGTTGATACCTCCCGATCCCCAGCGCGATGCCGATGTACCGGAAATTCGTTGAGACATACGCATATAGATCGCGAATTTTTTCCTCTTCGGTTGTGGTTCCGCGCGTCAAATCATCGGCCTTCGCCTTGACTTCGGGCGTCGGCTCGGCCCGTGGCGCAGCCAGGCTCCGGAACCACTGCCCAACTTCGTCCCAGCTCTGGAAGCTTGTCACCTGCACATCCGGCTGCTTCGAATCAGTTTCCTCGCTGGCCTCCTGTTTAGCCGCCTTGACCGTCAAGTTTTGTGTTTGCCATGAGTACACTCGGTACGCGCCCTCTTGCGTGGTTACCGGCTGCACCGTCGCGCTCTTCACCGTCACTTTCCGTGCGAGCGGCACCTGTATATGCAATTCCTCGTGCAATACCACCGCATCTCTGCTGAAGTTGTAGGAGATCCAGAATTGCCCCGGATCAAGCGGCTTCGTCACGTCCGCTCGCGACTCGACCTCCAGCGTGTCGCCTATCTCTAGCCCCTTGACCGCCACTTGCAGTTCCTTCAAATCGCTGTAAAACGGTGCTTGTCGCGTGATATCCGCAGGCATGTCCAGAACGTTTTCCTCCGGTGTCTCCACCACGCGCTTATCCGGCTTAATTACGCGAACATAGGCCATTTTCAGCGTTGTTGTCGCTGAGGCGTAGGGAAACCGCAGCATGCCGAACGCCTGCAAGCCTGCTTGTGATTGCACCCGAACCCTCGCACTGGAAATCGTCGACGAGGTTCCGTCGTCGTGGTACGTAATATTAGTGACCATGCTTTCCACCACGGCGGTTTGATTCGAATAATCAGGAGCGGTCGGAAATGGCTGGCTGGATTTGCTTGATTGACTTGCGCTGCTAGATTTCCCAAAAGTCTCGCCAGTCTTTGGCAGCTGCGAGTACATATCGGGTCGCAATCCTACGCCGAGCCCGCCCAACAAAATCCACGCCGCTACTGCGACACTCAGCTTCATGGACCCACACTCCACAATACAGTTCATTTATGTCTAGATAGATAACAAGATTGCTATTCTACTCGCGAACCGTCGCTCCTGACCAGTAGCACTGCGAGCAGCGGGCTGGTCAACTCATCGGAGCTATTGGTCGCCATAGTTCATCGTATTCTCGGTTGGGACCTCCACCAACCGTTCAGTCCTGCGAAGAAGCACTTAGTCGCTAGGCTTCGTGATGAGATTCGACAGCCTGACCAGCAGCCCTTGCGTTTGACCATACCAAGAGAAGAAAAACTGGTCAGAGTTGCTGAAGCTCTTTCAATGATGTTGGGGATAACCGCACGCTGTACGCTTCGGCGCATGTTGCCGGAATGGCCCGCCGTACTTTCATGCGCGCATTTTCCGCTCAGGTAGGCATCTCATTTGGCCGTTGGCGACTGCAGGCACGGTTGTTTGCTGCCCTTGAGATGCTTGCACAAGGGAAATCTGTCACGGAGGTCGCTATCTCAGTCGGTTACGACAGCGTGAGTGCCTTCATTGAAATGTTCCGGACGATGCTGGGAACTACACCGCAGACATACTTTCGAGGTAGGCAGGAACCGGAACACAAGTAGAACCGGAAATTACGAGTCGGCGAACCCATCTCCACCCGCCTCGCTTGCTGTGGGCGAGTCACGGGCAAACCGGAAGTACTCCAGTCGTCCGAATGATGCTAACGGTCATTTATGTTTACTTGCGCCGAGTTTGGCAAATCGTGCGTCCCTACTTTCCATTTTCCGGAGTGCTTCTCTGTGGTTCTTGAGGCCACAAAGACACAGGTCATCGAGAAATTCCGCATACTGGGTCTGACTCTCTAGGTCTACCGATACTGCAATTCGTTTTAGGTCCTTGTGGAGAATGCTGACTTTGGGCATGGGCATTATTTCGGGGCCAAAGAAACTAACCATGTACGCCTGTTCCATGGCCCGCATAAGTTCTTAAAAAGCCTCCCCTGGTTTGTCCTGGTTGTCGTAATTCATCTGGCCAGCTACCCCTGCAAACGATTGCGAGCGAATTGTCGGCAAACCGCAAGTGATCCGTTTCATCCTTCACGCGGCCTTCTGGCGGCGATTCTTCCGCTATTCCCGCGCCGCCTCCAACTTCCGATCCCGCTAGGCCTGAATCTCCAGCTGGTGCCCGGCGAGTATTTTCTTCTGCGTGATGTAGTCCTAGCTGGATCAGCTTTGCGTTTCGATAAGATTCACAAGCATTCGTTCCTGCCGTACTGAATTATTGTGGAGGACGGGAATCTTCAGGCCGCTTCCACTGTCCTCAGTCGAAGAACCGGTATCGCAGGATGGCCCACAGCGTAACCACGCCGTCGCGCCAGGTGATCTTCTTTCCTTCTTCATATGAACGGCCAGCGTAGGAAATCGGCACTTCGTAGATACGCCAGCGGCCTTTGGCGATCCTTGAAGTCACTTCCGGCTCGAATCCAAATCGATTCGACCGCAAGCGCATGCTCTGAATCACTTCTTTTCGGAAAACCTTGTAACAGGTCTCCATGTCGCTGATCTTGAGGTTTGTAAGAATGTCGGAGAGCAGCGTCAGGAATTTATTCCCCACGTAATGCCAAAAAAAATGCACTCGTTGCGGCCCGCCCAGGAACCGTGAGCCGTAGACGACGTCCGCGCGCCCATCGAGAATCGGCTCGATCAGCTTCGGATATTCGCGCGGGTCGTACTCCAGGTCCGCGTCCTGCACAAGCAGTATGTCTCCAGTCGCTTCCGAAAACCCGCGCCGGAGCGCCGCGCCCTTGCCCTGGTTTTGTTCCTGAAACAGGAATCGGAATTCGCTCAGGCGCAGCCGCGCCTTTCCGTCCAGAATCTCCACGTCTGTTTCACCCGCCTGCTGGCGGCGGTGCATCTCGGAAAGCAATTGCCGCGTGCCGTCGTTCGAGCCGTCATCGACCACGAGGATTTCCCGAGCGAGTCCAACCGCTTGGACGCGGCGCAGGATTTCCTCGATGAAATTCCGTTCGTTGTATGCGGCAATAACCACCGACAGCGTCATTGATTGCTTCGCTTCGGCGTTGTCGTCGTCTGCTTCGATGCGGCGCCCTGGTGCCGCTGTTCTTCTTGGGCGGTGCGAGAGGGAGACATGGGATTCCGCACCCAGAGATTATCACGGGCCATCGACGGTCACATATAGAAAGCAAGTCTCTTCTTCTCGTTTGCATCTCGGGCTCGTGAAACAGTAAAGTTGACGTGTGAAAACGATGATGAAAGTTCCGTACTTTGATTTGAAGGCGCAATACGCTTCGCTTCGCGAGGAGATTCTAGCCGCCCTCGACCGCGTTTGCACAAACACAGCGTTCAGCCTTGGCGATGAAGTCGCGCAATTCGAGAAGGAGTTCGCGGCGTATTGCGAGGCCAAGCATTGCGTGGCCTTGAATTCCGGGACGAGCGCGCTCCATTTGGCGCTCCTTGCCGCGGGCGTTGGACCGAACGACGAAGTCATCACCAGTCCCAATACGTTTATTGCCACAGCCGAAGCCATCGCCTACACGGGCGCGAAGATTGTCTTTGTCGATATCGATCCGGCGACAGCGAATCTCGACCCACGGCTGGTCGAGCGAGCCATCACGCCGCGAACCAAGGCGATTCTTCCTATCCACTTATATGGCCGGCCGGCGGACATGGATGCGCTCAAACAGATTGCGCTGCCGCGCAAGCTGGCGCTGATCGAAGATGCTTGCCAGGCACATGGAGCGCGCTATCGCGGCCGCCGCGTCGGCGCGATCGGCGATTCCGGCGCATTCAGTTTCTATCCATCGAAGAATCTCGGCGCTTATGGCGAAGCCGGCGCGCTGGTCACCAACGACGATCGGATTGCAGAGTATTGCCGTGCCGCGCGAAGCCACGGCGAGTCTCGCCGCTACTTCCACGATTTCATCGGGTATAACTACCGCATGGAGGGATTCCAGGGCGCTGTCTTGCGCGTGAAGCTGCGGCATCTGGACGAATGGTCAGCGAAGCGCAAGGCGCTCGCTGCGCGTTACCGCCAGCGCCTCGGTGGAGCGCGAATTGATTTGCCCCAGGATGATTCGCGGGATGAATGCGCCTACCATCTTTTCATCGTGTACGTTGAGAATCGCGACTCCGTGAAGCAGCAACTCGAAGAGCACGGAATCGGCGCCGCAATTCATTATCCGCGGCCGCTGCACCTTCAGAAAGCGCTCGCCAGCCTGGGCCATCACGCCGGCGATTTCCCGGTTACGGAGCGCGCTTGCGACCGCACGTTGGCGTTGCCATTTTTCCCGGAGATGTCCGAGGAGCAGGTCGATTACGTTGCAGAGTCGCTCGCGGAGATCGCGGGCGAACGAAAGTAGCCCGGCGGACAATCGCAATCGGCGCGGAAACTACTTTGCCGATCTCATGCCGACGCCCGATGCTCGCGAGGATTGTTCTCCAGCACCGTTGGCCGCGGCGAGTCCGGCGATTCCGTGATTGCGCCGAGCAATTTCTCCTTCACCGCTCGCGCCATTCCATCGAATACATCGAAGCACGCCTTCCGCATCGCTTCTTCCGCAGTGTGCACGAGGAAATCGATTCGGTTCCGGCCAAGGTCATCGAGTTGCTGGAAGCACGAATTCAATTGAGAATCGGAGGCGGCGCGCAAACGCCCTTCGAAATTGTTGTACGCGGCTTCGCCCAAGGACTTGTGTTTCTCAGTCCATTCCGCAAGTTTCCCTTCGCCACGCTGCTGCAGCGTTTCCAGTGCCGCCTCCGTTTGAGCCGCAAGGCGCTGGCTCGATTGCACCAGGCTCACCCCTGTCTGGGCGGAAATTCTTTGCTGGAAATCGTCAAAGGCAGTCTCCGCATGCGCTTCCAGGCTCTGCGTCAGCTGTTGCGTTGCTGCAACCGCGCGCGCACGGCCTTCCTCGGCCTGGGCGTCGAGACTCGCGGAAAAACCCTCCAGGGCGTTTGAGGATGCCTGCTGCAACACCTGCGCAAAGTCTGCGGCCGCCGCCGTGGCTTCCCGCGCGAATTCGCCTTTCGCCGATTTGAGATGCTCTTCGGCTGACTGCGCAAATTCACTCTTTGCAGAGTCCAGACGTTCCGCAAGTTGCGTAGCCGCCGTCTGTAACTTGCCCTCGACCGTCTCGTCGAGCGTGGCTGATGCATGTTGCAAAGCCTGCGCGCCATTCGCTGCGAACTCCGCGTTCCATTTCGCCAGCGTTTCCTTGCCTGCGCCGTCAAGACTTCCCCGAAGTTCGCTAAGCACTTCGGACATGCGCGCAGCGGCCTCTCTTTGAACCTGCTCTCCCACTTGCCGCAGCCGCTCGCGATGAATGCGGAGAATTTCCTCGGCCTGCTGTTCGCGAGCCGAGAGTTGGCGGACCGCATCGGCCGCGCGCTCCAGTTGCGGTGAAATTTTTACGTTGAGTTCCTCGATCGTTTGTGCCACGACTCGCTGGCTCGCTTGTCCCAATAAATTTTCAGCCCGAGCCATAATTTGGCCTTGCAACTCGGCCCCTTGGCGCTCCATTTCCGATGTCCTCGTTGCGACGCTGCTCTCCAGCCGTTGCCGCAATTCATTGAAGCTATCCTGACTCGCGGCTTCGAGCTGTCTCGAGTAGTCGGAGAAATGAGCGGCTTCCTGCTGGATCTGAGTCAGCGATGTTTTTGCCTGTCCGATTTCCTGTTCGATCGCCGCCTTCATTTCCTCGAGCGCCGCTCGCGCGGCTTCCGTGCTGAGCCCTGATTCTTCTTGCAACTCGGCGACACGCGAGGCGAGCCTGTGCTCGGCGGTTTGAACCATTTGCTGCGAAGTCTCCGTCAAGCGTCCAGCCAGCTTCTGCGCGGCGCTATCCAGCGACGATTCCAGAAGTTCGATCCACTGGGCGCGTGTTTGTTCTACCTCCGATTGCAACTGCTCTCGCATCCCTTCTGTCATCGCGGAGGTCTGCGCGGGCGTCCGCTCCTCATCTGGCTTGGTTGCTTGAACTGAAGCGAGCTCCTGGCGAAGCGCTTCCAATTGCCGCTTCAATTTTTCATCTATCCGCTGCTCGGCTTGAACCGTCACCTCTTCGGAAGCCGTGCGGGACTCTTCGCGCAGTCTTTCCGCTCTTCGCTCCCAATCCATCAACGCGGCCTGCGTTCGTTCGATCGTGCTTTCCCACGTCGTACTGAGATTTTCATGCACTTCCTGCTTCACGCGGGAGATCTGCGCCGCCAGTTGTTGACTCAGCTCCGTCGAGATCTGATCTTTCGCGTCCGTCTGCCCTTTTTCGAATTCCACCCGCCACTTTTCGTAGAAAGCCTGCGCCGTGGTTTTTTGTTCCGCGTGGAACTCAGTGGCGCGGTCCTTCACCAGCCGTTCCGCCACGGCTCGCGCTTCCTCGATCGCTCTCTGCGATTGAGTGTGGAACTGGCTTCGCAATTCGTCGAAGAGCGAGCTGTCGGAGATATTTACTTCGCCGGCGGGCTTGGCGGTTTGTGAGGAAGCGCCCGCCAAGGCGTTAAACGCACTTTCCAGGTAGGATTCCAAGGAGGCATCGTTTTCCTGAGCCGTGGCGAGGAGCAGAGCCTGGTCCGTCGCGACAGTGGATTTTATTTCCCGTTTATTCTGCATCTCCAGGGCATCGCCGCCGGCGGTCCAGTCTTTGGGGGGAAATGAAACGCCCCAAATGTTGCCGCCGGTTTCCATTTCCGCGCCAACCTGAAACAAATCGCGCAGTGTCCGCGGCCGCTGAATCCAGGCAACGCGCACTCGCGCGCAGTATGGCCCGCGCTGTCCATATCCCGACGGAATCTCCAGCGTGACCCACGTATTCTTGGGGAGGTGATGCTTCGATGCGTAACGGCAGCCGTGAAAGCTCACGCTCTGCGTCGCGGTGCGTTCTTCAAATGGCTGTCCGAGCAAATCCACGCCGCGGACAATTAGCGGCAACGCCTGATCAATGCGCGTGCTTCGGCGCCGCTGCTCTCCCAAGTAAGTCGATGCTGCCTGTGCCACGTCCGCCTCCCGTTGATGCAACTGAATTGTGCAAAGCATAGCACTGTCGAGGCGCGCGGTCGAGCGGCGGGGAATTCCGGGAGGATTTAGGTGGATTGCGGATTCTTACAGGAGTGTTGCAAGAACAAGGCGGCGCGATCTCTAGCGCCGCCCATTCGCTAAACCGTGCTACTTACGGCTTTTTCTTTTTCTCGGTTACCGTTGTCGGAGCGGCAGTGCCCTTTAGCTGATTGATGCTATCGAGGCTCGCCTTCGCCTCTGCCGCGTGCGGCCCATTGGGGTCGAGCTTCAAGCATTTTTGGTATGCCTCGGCCGTGCCAGGAGGAATGACGTAAATCTCCTTGGTGCCTTCCTTTTTCATGCTGACCTCGTTCATCAAGCTATTGCCCAGGAGATACCATGTAAGCGCATCATTCGGATCCAACTCCGATGCTTTTTGGAGCGGTGCAACCGCATCCACCATTTTCCCCGCGTTCGTCAGCACGATTCCCATATTCTTGTAACAATTGGCTGCCGCCGCCTTGTTCGTGGGATCGACTGCACCAGCTTTGTCGCACGCCGCGTCGGCATCCGCCATTTTTCCTTCATGCGCGAGATCCGTTCCTAATTGCGCGTAAGCCGCCGGATCAGGCTTCAGCGCGACAGTTTTCTGCAGGGCGTCCACGGCCTTGTCATATTGGCCCGCTCCATCGTAGGCTAGTCCGAGGTTGCCTAGAATTGTGCTCATGTTCGGGTCATTATCGGGCGCGTTCTGCTGCGCCTGTTCGAATTCCGAAACTGCGGTCTGATAGTCCGTACTCAATTTCGTCTGCAGCGCGCCTCTTTGATCCGCCGGAGTGGTTCGCAACTGTTGTTTCACCGCGCCGGCATCATCCATGGCGGCTCGGCCGGCCTTGAAGTGGTTCGCCATGTCGGTTACTTTGGCGTTCTTCTCCGCGGCTTTCTTTGCGGCGTTCACGTCGTAGCCGGTCTTCGCCGCAATGTCCTTGAAATTTACGTTCATAATCGCGCCCACGTCGGCCATGCTTCCATTGATCTGCAGTGTCTCCGTGTAATCGACATTATCCTTTTTGAAATTGATGTCGTATGTTCCAACCGCCAGGCCGTTTTGCTTGAACTTCCCGTCCTTGTCCGTCGTCACCGTGTACTTCGTTCCGTTCCCCTTGTTCGTTATCGTGATCACCACGTCTGGATACGGTTTCGCGTCGAAATCCAAAACGGTGCCGGAAAGCCGCGTCAACTGCTGCGCCGATGCCACCGGCGCCAGCATGGAAACCGCGGCCATCAGCAGCGCCAGAAGTCCCAGCCTTGGAAGTAATGTCTTCATGAGAACTCCTCCTACCTTGGATGTCCTGCCCCATTATCGCGCAACTGGTGTCCGGTACGCGATGGGGTCCGGTAATTTTGCTTCCGCAAACGCTCGCAGGCGCAGGCGGCAACTATCGCATACTCCGCATGCTTCGTCCTCGGCCTGATAACATGACCACGTCCGACCAAGCGGGGCGCCAAGCTCCATGCCTTTGCGCACGATTTCGCTCTTCCGCATGTGAATCACCGGCGTCACGATTTCAATCTGTGTTTGCGGCTTCGTTCCCACGCGCACCACTTCGGAAAAGGCGGCGTAATACTCGGGCCGGCAATCCGGATAGCCGGAGCTATCCTCCCAGACGGCGCCGATGAATATCGCGCTTGCTCCAATTACTTCTGCCCAGCTTACCGCCGCAGCCAGAAAATGTGCATTGCGGAACGGCACATACGTGACCGGAATCGCCGAACTTTCAGGCAGATTCTCAGGCACTGCGATATCCCTATCGGTCAGCGCAGAGCCTCCGATCTCCTGCAGTGCGTCGAGCCGCACGACGAGCCTGTCATACACCTGGACGCGATAAAAATCGGCAATCTCCTCGAATGCCCGCCGTTCCCGAACCTCGGTGCGCTGCCCATAGCTCGCATGCAACAGCGCCAGTGAATGCGTTTGATTCGCGATGGCCGCCGCGACGCAGGAATCCATTCCTCCGCTGAGCAGTACCACCGCCTTCGGTTTTTCCATCGCCGCCATTCTAGTCTTTGAGGATCCATTCTGGATCCGGAAGCGGAATATTACACGCCATGCATCGCCGGATCCCAGATAAACTTATGCAATTGCAATCCCAGCCGCACCGGGAGATTGTCCGCCAGAATCCACTCCGCCAGCGCGCGCGCATCCATCGCTGGCCATGTGCCTTCCGGATCCGCGAACACAGGCGAAAAAAGAATCTCGTGAACTCGTTCCGCCAGCCCATGCTCGGCCAAAAATTGTCGTGCGAACTCATAGTCCCTTCGGCTGGCGATGACAAACTTTACTTCGTCCTTTTGCTCCAGCGCTTCCAGATTCGCAAGGCGAAACGTTCCAAACTCGCCTGAGTCGGGGCATTTCACGTCCACAATTTTCACCCCCTCGCGTGGCAGCGTGCTCACATCTTTTTCGCCGCTCGTCTCGATCAGCACCGTATAGCCTTCGCCGAGGAGCCGCCGCGCCAACTCCGGCGTTTCCGGCTGTAACAGCGGCTCTCCACCCGTGATCTCGATCAGCCGAACTTCGCCCGCCGCGCCGTTCCGTGCTTTCGACAATTCTCTTACGCGGCTCAGCACTTCATCGAGACTGTGCCTGGTGCCGCCGTGAAACGCGTACGCCGTGTCGCACCACTTGCAGCGCAAATTGCAGCCCGTCAGCCGCACGAAAATGCATGGCAGGCCGGCATAGCTGCTTTCGCCTTGAATCGATTTGAAGATCTCGGTGATAAACATGAATACGATTTCCGCAGCGATTCAGCGTCCCGCCTCGCGCGCCGCTTTTCGCCGCAGATACATCACCCCGCCGATGGACGCCGCCAATTCTACGATGATGATGATCACGGCCGCCATTAATCCGTAACCATAATACAGCCAGAAAAAAGACACCGCGAAGGCGGGCACTGCGATGATAATGAACGCGCGATTCACAATCCGTCCTCGCCGGTCACGGCCGGAACGTCGCCGCGCTCGTATCCGTCTCCCAGACGGTCACGCTCGATATGCTCGCCCCGTCTGGAGACGCGTGCATTTGCTTCGAAGTTTCGTCGTAGATGTGCCGCGCGATATTCTCGGCGGAAGGATTCAGCTTGTCGAACGGCGCGAAATCGTTCAGGTTTTTGTGGTCCAGCGAACGAATCACATTCTGAATGATCTGTTTCAAGTGGACAAAATCATAAAGCAGTCCCGTCGAATCCAGTTCCTTGCCCGCCAGCGTGATGCGCACGCGATAATTATGCCCGTGCTGGTTTTCGCACTTGCCCTTGTATCCGCGCAGGAAATGGCCTGCGGCAAAGCCCTCGTCCACGCTAATCTCGTACATTCGATTCCGGCCGGTTCCTGCGCCCGATGCAAATCGTCCCGCGCACGCCAGGCCTCTTCAGAGGCCCTCTGTGAAGCGCGCCACTTCGGCGAGGTCATGCGTAAGGGTGTATTCGGGCAGCGACTCCAGGAAAATTCTACCATACTGCATGCGCTCGATGCGGTTGTCGAGAATCACCAGCACGCCGCGATCGCTGCGCGACCGAATCAGGCGGCCGAAGCCCTGCTTCAATGAAAGCACCGCTTTGGGCACCTGATATTCCGCGAACGGGTTCTGGCCGTCTTCCTGTAGCGCTTTCACGCGCGCGGCGACGATCGGGTCGGACGGCACAGCGAACGGCAGCCGGTCAATGATCACGCACGAAAGCTGTGAGCCCGGCACATCCACGCCCTGCCAGAAACTCGCCGTGGCCAGCAGCACGGCCCCCGGCGTCGCCTTGAAGCGGTCGAGCAGCGCCGTGCGCGGCGCCGTCCCCTGCAAAAGAATCGGAAACGGAATCATCCCCGTGAGCCGCTCGTTGATTTCCCGCATCTGCGCGTAGCTCGTGAATAGGCAAAACGCCCGCCCGCGCGTCACCTTCAGAATCTGCGCAATCTCTTCCGCCGCGCGCGCCGAAAAATTCGCGTGGCGCACGTCCGGCAACGCTTTCGGAATGTATAGCTGCGCCTGGCTCTTGTAGTCGAACTCCGGCGGCAGCACTTCCTCGCGCGACGCGGCAATCCCCAGCCGGCGCTTCACGTAATCGAACCGGCCTCCGACCGCCAGCGTCGCGGACGTCAGCACGATCGTGTCGAACTGCTCGAAGAGTTTTTCGCGGAGAATGTTGCTCACGTCGATCGGCGTCGCCACCAGATAAACGCCTTTTCCTCGCCGCTCGTACCAGTAGACGTATCCCTTTTCCTCGCTTTCCAGCAGGAACGCCAGCTCCCGCCGCAATTCCGCAGCGCGACGCGCAACGTTCATCACTTCTTCCGGCTTGGAGCTGAGCGCCGCGAGCTCCGTCTCCAGGCGTTTCAACGCCGCTGCCAGCCCGTCGTATGCCTCGCGGCTTTGATCGAGAAACGCCGCGCGCTCGGCTTGCTCGAAGGGAAAGCGGCCTTCGCGTTCCGGAAACCTCTCGAAAAACGCATGCGCGCGCTCGCGCACTTGCGCCAGCGGCCGCCGCGTCGCCGTCGTGGCGGCGTTGACCATGCGCAATGTCTGTTCTCCGTCGCGAACCAGCTCGTCGAACTTGTAGCTCGAAATCTCCCTCCCGAAATAATCGCTCGCCACATCCTCGATTTCATGCGCTTCGTCGAAAATCACCGCCGCGTATTCCGGCAGAATCGAGCCGAAATCGTCCTGCCGCAGCGCCAGATCCGCAAAAAACAAATGATGGTTCACGATGACCACGTCCGCTTCTTGCGCCCGCTGTCGCATCGCCGTCAGGAAGCATTGTTGAAACTGCGGGCACTTCTGTCCGGTGCATGTTTCCTTGCGCGCGTCGATTCGGTTCCACAGCTCCGCGTCGTCCGGCAGAAAATTCAGCTCCGCGCGGTCGCCCGTCTCCGTCAGTTTTTCCCAGTCGCGAATTTGCGCGAACCAGTCGACTTCGTCCATCCCGCGCAGCACCGGCTGATGCGCCATCAAATGAACTTTCTCGCGGCACACGAAATTGTTACGGCCCTTCATCAGCGCCACTTTCAATTCCGGCGCGAAGTGCTTCCGCAAAAATGGGAATGTCTTTCTGGAAGAGTTGCTCCTGCAGCGATTTCGTCGCCGTGGAAATCACCACGCGCCGCCCGCTGCGTATCGCCGGAATCAGATACGCCAGGGTTTTCCCTGTTCCCGGTCCCCGCCTCGATCAGCGCGTGCTGGTGCTTTTGGAATGCCTCGTCCACCATTTCCGCCATTTCGAGTTGCGAGCGCCGAAATTCGTAGCCCGGATGGCATTTCTCCAGCATTCCCCCGGGGCCGAAAATATCGGCCATCGTGATGGGGACCTTTGCTTCGCTCGTCGCTCGTTTCGGCATTTCGCCTTTCAGGCAGATTAGGCCGCGCACACCACAAACAGCTAAAATAGCATAGCGCAGCGCATTCTCCGCCGCCGTGATAGGGTAAGAGATCGCATCTCAGTCGCGCGAACAAACATGAGCGGCACTTTGCCATCTATCGTCATCGTCGGACGGCCCAATGTGGGCAAATCGACGCTTTTCAATCGCCTCACGGGCACGCGCCGCTCCATCGTCACGGACGAGCCCGGCATCACGCGCGATCGCATTTATGGCGCGGCGGAATGGGAGGGCAAGCCCTTCGAGGTGGTCGACACCGGCGGCATCGTGCCGGAAGAGAAAGCCGGTATTCCCGGTGAAATTCTGCGGCAAGCTCGCGTCGCCATCGACAATGCAAGGCACGTCATTCTCGTCACCGACGCGCGCACCGGCCCCGTCCCGCTGGATCTCGAACTCGCTCAGCTATTGCGCCGCGCCGGCAAGCCGCCCATCATCGTTGCCAACAAGGTCGATTCGCCGAAGCAATTGGCGCTCGCTGCTCCGTTTTATGAGCTGGGCGAAAAAGTCTTTCCCGTTTCGTCCGAGCACGGTTTCGGCGTCGACGATCTGCTCGACTCGCTCACCGCGGACTTTCCTTCGGGCCCGGCGCCCGCGCTCCCGCCCGAAATCAATATCGCCATCGTCGGCCGGCCCAACGTCGGCAAATCCACGCTGCTCAATCGCATGGTCGGCGAAGAGCGTTCGATTGTTTCGCCCGAGCCCGGCACCACGCGCGACGCCGTCGACACGGTCGTCGAGCGCGACAACAAAATGTACCGCTTTCTCGACACCGCCGGCATCCGCCGCAAGGGCAAGACGCGTCTCGTCGCGGAAAAGCTGAGCGTTGTCATGGCCCGCCGCCATCTCGAACGCGCCGACGTGGCCTTGCTGGTCATCGACGGCGCGCTGGGCGTCACTTCCCACGACGCCACCATCGCCAGCTACACGCAGCAATCCGGAAGCGCCCTGATCGTCGTCATCAATAAATGGGATCTGGCTCTCAAGGCCGCGGACGAACGCGCCGCCGAGGAAAAGAAGTCCAAATCCGATGCGGCGCGCATGAATCCACAAAAATTGATGGCGGATTATGAAAAGCTCATTCGCGCGAAGCTGAAATTCCTCGACTACGCGCCCATCATTTTTCTTTCCGCGCTCACCGGCGACCGTACTGGCGGCCTTTTCGCTCTCATTGACCACGTGGTCGCTTCGCGTCAGCGCCGCATCTCCACCGGCGAAATGAATCGCTGGCTCGCCAATGTCGACCTTGAGCGCGGCACGTCGCCCGCCGAGCGCAAAGTCAAAATTTATTACGTCACGCAGGCCTCCGTCGCCCCTCCCACTTTCGTTCTCTTCACGAATCAGATTCGCCGCTTGCATTTCAGCTACGAGCGTTTTCTTGAAAATCAGCTTCGCAAGAAATTCGATTTCACCGGCACGCCCATTCGCTTCCAGCAGCGCGTGAAGCAGCGCACGCGGCGCCGCTCGCGCCGACCGCTCTGCCTGAGTGTCACGCGCAAGAATGCCCGTGAATTCCGCGAATATTCCGCTTACAATCACTCCGCTTGAAAATCCAAATCGCCAGTGCTGCGCTGGCGGGAAAGTTTCGGAAAAGGAGTGACTCCTTGAGCTCGAAGTCTTCGAAAGCCAATGCGTCCCAACTCAGCCGCCGTAAATTCCTCAGCTCCGCCGCTGCTCTCAGTGCGGCGTCGCTTGTCGCGCCGGCATTCGCGGCGAGAGAGAGCGGTGCAGCTCAATCCGGTGACGTGCGGCCGTTTGAACTCGACGAAATCACCGTGGCCGAGCTTCAGGAGGGCATGAACTCTGGGAAATTCACGGCGCACTCCATCGCGCAAAAATATCTCGACCGTATCGCGGAAATCGACAAGCAAGGTCCGGCCATCAACGCCGTCATTGAAATCAATCCTGACGCGCTTTCCATCGCCGATTCGCTCGACGCCGAGCGCACGAGCAAGGGCCCGCGCGGCCCGCTCCACGGCATCCCCGTGTTGATCAAAGACAACATTGGAACGTTCGATCGCATGATGACCACCGCGGGCTCGCTCGCGCTCTCTGGTTTCACACCCACGAAGGATTCTGGCGTCGCGCGCCAACTGCGCGACGCTGGCGCCGTGATTCTCGGCAAAACAAATCTTAGCGAGTGGGCGAATTTTCGTTCGAGTCATTCTTCGAGCGGTTGGAGCGGGCGCGGCGGCCAAACGCACAATCCCTATGCGATCGACCGCAATCCCTGTGGATCGAGTTCCGGTTCCGGCGCTGCGGCCTCGGCGAATCTCGCCGCGATCACCATCGGAACGGAAACCGATGGCTCGATTGTCTGTCCGTCTTCCGCGAATGGCGTTGTAGGAATCAAGCCGACCGTCGGCCTCGTCAGCCGCGCCGGAATTATTCCTATTTCGCACAGCCAGGATACTGCCGGGCCGATTTGCCGCACCGTCGCCGATGCAGCGGCATTGCTGAGCGCAATTGCCAGCGTGGACCCCGATGACGCGGCCACAAAAAATCCCACGCGCAAAGCCGAGGCGGATTACACAAAGTTTCTCGATCGCCGCGGATTGCGCGGCGCGCGCATCGGCGTGGTGCGAAAGCTTTTCGGCTTCAGTGAAAAGCTCGCGCCCATCATGAAAAACGCGCTCGACGCGATGAAAAGCGAAGGCGCCGTGCTCATCGATCCCGTCGAGATCGATGCACTCGAGAAATTCGGCGAGTCGGAAAATACTGTGCTCCAATACGAATTCAAAGCCGACATGCGTGCTTATTTCGCGCAATTTTCCAACGCGCCCATGCATTCGCTCCAGGACATCATCGAATTCAACGAGCGAAATCATGACAAAGAGCTTCTGTATTTCGGTCAAAACATAATGGTGGAGTCGGAGAAACGTGGCCCGCTCACCGATAAGGCTTATCTCGATGCGCTCGAGAAAAATCATCGCCTGGCGCGCGCGGAAGGAATCGACGCCGTGATGGACAAATACAAGCTCGATGCGCTGATTGCGCCTACCGCTGGCCCGACCTGGGTCACCGATCTTGTGGATGGCGACCACGATACAGGCGGAAGTTCTTCTCTCGCTGCTGTCGCCGGATATCCGAACATTCAAGTGCCTGCAGGCTTCGCTTTCGGCCTCCCGGTAGGCATTTCGTTTTTCGGTCGCGCATGGAGCGAGCCGAACTTAATCAAGATTGCCTACGCTTTCGAGCAAGCCACTCGCGCGCGCAAGCCGCCCCAATTTCTCCGCACGGTCAATCTCGAACCCGCATCGTGAGGGGCGCGCGTTTTTCCTGGCCTCTCGCCCGGGGTTGACACGGCGCGGAATCAGTCTACGATAGCGAGAGAGCATGTATCAACGAAATGGCCTCCGCGACCCAATCCGCTGGCGCGATTCCCGATAAGAACCTGTTTCGCATCGGCGAAGTCAGCCGCCTGACGGGAACGAAGGCTTTTGTCCTGCGTTACTGGGAAACGGAATTCCCCTCGCTGCAACCCGTGAAGAGTTCGAGCGGCCATCGCATGTATCGCCGCGAAGATATCGAAAGCGTCTTTGAAATCAAGCGCCTGCTTTACGAAGAGGGTTTCACGATCGCCGGCGCGCGCCGCCATCTTGCGGAACAAAACGGAACCGCTGATTCGAACGCCGCTCCCGTTCCCGATGCGCCGCCCGTCAGTGAACGCGATCACGAGCTTTCCCGCGCACAGCGCAAATGCCTCCTCGATCTTCGCGAAGAACTTCTGGCTGTCTTGACCCTTCTCGAACCACGGTGATACGCTATTTTTGCTCGCGGTCGGGACGTGGCGCAGCCTGGTAGCGCGCACGCTTGGGGTGCGTGAGGTCGCTGGTTCGAATCCAGTCGTCCCGACCATTTTTTCGCGGGCGCAAACAGTTTTACCGGCCCGCCCCTCCGGCTTTCGAATCATTACTTCATGCCGAATATTTTGGTGACCAACGACGACGGCATCTCCGCGCACGGTCTGCGTGCGCTCGTCCAGGCGTTGCAGGCCGTAGGCACCGTGACTGTGGTCGCGCCGTCGCACGAGCGCAGCGCCACCGCGCAATCGCTCACGCTTCGCCAGCCGATTTTCTGCGAGCAGGTCGCCGAGCGCGAATGGTCCGTGGAAGGCACGCCGGCGGACGCCATGATTCTCGCGTTCCACACGCTTTTGCCGCAGCGGCCGGATTTGGTCGTCTCCGGAATCAATCGCGGAGCCAATCTCGGCGAAAATATTTATTATTCCGGCACCGTCGGCGCGGCCATGGAAGCGGCGATCAACCACGTTCCCGCGATCGCGATTTCAGTGGCGGCGCGCGCGCGGGAATTCGACTACAAGCCTGCGGCGGAATTCATCGCGCGGCTGGCGCCTATTGTTTTGAAAGAAGGCTTGCCGCCGGGAGTGCTGCTGAACGTCAACGTGCCGAATCTGTGCACGGGCGCGGTTCGCTTTACGCGCCAGTCGCCGAAAATCACGCGCAATGTGCTCGAGCGTGGCAGAGGATCCGCGCGGACGAACTTATTATTGGCTGCACGAGCAGAGACTTTCGGAAGGCATCGACCCGGACACGGATTACGCGGCGATCCGAGATGGCGCGATTTCCGTCACGCCGCTGGAACTCGACCACACGCATACGGCGTCACTGAACCATCTCTCGCGCTGGACGCCGCTCCTCGAAAAAAAATAGCCGCACCATTTATTATTATTTATGCGCCCGCTCGCGCGCCGTTTTGCTTTGTCAGGCGCGCGCACAAAGCGGCGTTGCTGGCCATTTCAATCGCCGTCCATGCCATCGCAAGGGCGCCATCGAGCACCGCCTTGTCGGCTTCGGGTGTGATGCAATGCGCCGTGAATTCCGGCTGATGATTCGCGGCCGGCAGAGAATTAATTCCAATCATGGGATGAATGGACGGAATCGCGTAGGAAACGTTTCCCATGTCCGTGGAAGCGGCCATGCGCTGCATCATCGGCGTGAGCTCCGGAAATTCGCGGCCGAGCGCTTCCGCGTTTCGTTTGTAAATCAGGCTCATTTCGTGGTCGTACTTGACGTCGGCGTAGGGCTGGTCGCCGCCGCGAATTTCCATTTTCGCGCCCGTGGCGATGGCGCCGGCCTCGAAGCAGCGATGAACTTTCGTGCGCACGTCGTCCAGCTCTTTTATGGTTTCGGCGCGCACCATGTATTTCGCCGAAGTGTGAGCCGGAACGACGTTGGGTGCATCGCCGCCATGGGTGATGATTCCGTGCACGCGGTCCGTGGGCCGCAGATGCTGGCGCAAAAGCCCGATGGACGTTTGCGCGACCGTCAATGCGTCCGCCGCATTGATTCCCATCTCCGGAAAAGCCGAAGAATGCGCTTCTTTTCCCGTGTAATACACGTCGAAGATAGACGCGGCGATCAAATGCGCCTCCAACATTTCGATTGGCGCGGGATGGACCATCATCGCGGCATGCATTCCGGTGAACGCGCCGCGCTCGAGGAGAATGATTTTGCCGCTGGCATTGCCGACTTCCTCGGCCGGCGTGCCGATGACAGTGACAGTCAAGCCGACATCATTCGCGACTTTTGCCGCGGCGATTCCCGCGCCGATGGCCATCGCCGCGATCATGTTGTGCCCGCAGGCGTGGCCAATGGCCGGCAGGCAGTCATATTCGGCGCAGATGGCGATATGCAGAGGGCCGTTTCCCGCGCGGGCCGAAAACGCCGTCGAAAGATCGCAAATGCCACGCTTCACGTCGAATCCGGCATCAGCCAATTCATCCGCGAGCCACGCGGAGGCTTTCTCTTCTTCGAAGCCGAGCTCCGGATGCGCGTGGATGCGATGGCTCAAATCGAGGATTTTCTTTTCCGACTGGCGGAACCGCTCTTGCGCGCCCGCTTTTGCGTCCATGATCTTTGCCCCCTTCAATTCATTCGCCTAGGCCTGCCTTCAAATCCGCGGCCAGCAGCCGGTGAAACAAATGTTCACCGGCCTCGCGCCGCACGGAAAGCCGGCCCGCACGATAGGCGCGGGAGTGGAGTCCGCGTTGCACGGATTCGCAGATGTCCACGTCTTCTTCCTGCACGCGATGGCTCACAGCGATGCTTTGCCGATTGTATTCCTTCGCGGCGGCATCTGTGCCAGTGAAATAAAAATCGAAAATCACGCGGCAGCGGTCGATGGAAATCGGCAGGACCAGATTCGTGTCGAGATAGCCCTCGTACCAATTGAGCATGAAATTCGGATACTGCCAGAAATAATTGGCGCGACTGCCCTGGCGCGTGGCCGCCGCGTCGGCGTCGGCGGAAGCGCCGGAAGTTTCCACGGGGCTGGACTGGAGGCAAAAGCGATCCTCGTTTTCAATGGTGTAGTTCGCGTAGTTGAGGACGCTGTTCAGGCCTTTGTGCAAATGAGGGACGTGATAGCCGCCGTCGAGATAATTGTCGACGTAGACTTTCCAATTGCAGTTCAGCTCGTAGATGCGCCGCTCGAAAAAATGCAGCGAACCCAAACGAAGCGGCTTGACGCGCGCGACCAGGGCGCCGAGAAATTCTTTGAGGGGAGCAGCCTGCGCGCCGAGATTCACGAAAACAAATTTCTCCCATGTGGCGACGCGAATAGGCACAAGGCCATTTTCGGCGCGGTCGAAATTACAGACGCCGTCGAAATCCGGCGTGCCTTTCAGCGTTCCGTCCGTGCCGTAGGTCCAACCGTGATACGGGCAGCGGAAATTCGCCGCGCTTCCTTGCGGCTCGGTGACGACGGCGGCCGCATGATGGCGGCAGACATTATAGAAGGCGCGCAATTCGCCATCGGCTCCGCGAGCGACGACGATAGGTTCGCCGGCAAGATCGGCGGTGAAAAATTGTCCTCGCTCCGCGACTTGATCGAGGCGCCCGACCGCCTGCCACGTCCGGCCAAAGACAGATTGCTTCTCGAGTTCGGCGATGCGCGGGTCGACGTACCACGCGGAGGGGATGGTGTGCGCTTCGGCGACCGGCGCGCGATCATTGTAGGCGTAGATTATTTCTCTGAGCGATTCGGGCAAGTTCCGGCCTCGAGACGGAATTTCGTTTTCGTGCGCGCCGATTATGGCGCGAAACGCACTTGCAGGGAAGTCCAAGAGGTGGCGGGGCCGCGGCGCCGGGTTGAGTGCGAGACGCGATAAGGAGAATTGCAGAAGCGGAAGAACGGGCATCGGCAAAGCGCTGTGTGCATATCGATTAGAGATGGGTACGAGCGTTTGATTTGTGCGAGTTGCGGAAAAATGATATGTGCCGAATCTATCGATTAGAAATGGCCCCTGCGAGGGATGATCTGCGTCGAATGGGGGCTGAAATTTGTCCCGATTAGAATGGAGTGCCGATGTGTGTTTTCTGTAACTTACGGGAAATTCACTGAACGTTGGTGTCCCGATTAGAAATTGAGTGGATGCAGTGGGGCGAGTGTCCGAAAATGGGAGAGCAATTTTGTAAAAACGGTAAATTCCGTGATTAGAAATGAGCCCGAGTGAGTGTTTTGTGTAAGTTACGCGCGGTTCTAATTCCCAATAGGCACGGCGATGAGGAAGAAAGCGGGGATTGCGGAGTCGTTTCGCTCGCGACCGGCGGGGCGGAAGGTCGCTCAGATGAGGGGCGCGAAAGGAAGGGAATTCGGAAGGCGAATGAATCGGCACGGCTGAAGCCGCGCCCTGACGAAAGGCGGGAGTGTGGCGCGAGAGCGTGTGGAGACGCGAAGCGGTTCCAAAGTTGGCGATTAGAAATGAGCCGATGCTTTGTTTTGTGTAAGTTACGAGCAATTCTAATTCTGAGAGTTGGCGATTAGAAATCGTGCAGTTTGCGGGGATTCTCTCTGCGGGAGGGTCGCTCCGGGCCTGCCTAGGCAGGCAAGCTGGTTTTTGGTTGGCGTGCTGCCTGCTCACCCGGCTCCTTCGTATTCAATTTACGTCGTAACTAGATTAGCATACATCGCGCCCCGTTGCCACGGGAAAAAATCAAGCCCAGCATCCGATAAACCGACTTTCGGCGATTGGCGTCGCAGGATAGCTTCATGAATCCTTTCGCGGAGATAGTCTGTTGTTAATGTGAGGCGCCAATGGACAAGATTACCAAATACCACACCTTGGGCGCACGGATTGGGTGCGCCTTAGGAGAGTTATATATTTAACTTCCTGATTAGTTCGAGCCGGCCTTAAAGCTGCACGACGAGCCAGTGAGCTTGGTGGGCGCGACGTTAAGCACCTGCAGTTGGTCTTTGGCCAGCACAGCGTTGAAGTTGGCGATGTCTTGCTTCTGCATCGCCATCCAGGCGTCCACGGTGCGGTTGTAGTTACGGCAGTCGCTTTCCCATGTGGCGATCTGGGTAGGGGTGGGCGCCATGTCGAGGCCCACCTGCATCATGCTGACCATGGTGTTGTAGTCGTCGTTTAGTGTGATGAAGGATCGCAGCTCATCGGGCTTAGGAGTGGGACGGCGGAAGAAGGAGCCGCTGGCCGGCATTTCGCCGCCAATCTTGGTCAGGCTGGCGTCGAGCGTCTTGGCCTGCGTGGCGACATCACCGGGCAAGCTGCTCTTCATCAGGGACGCAAGCTGCGCCCTGACCGTATTCACTTCTTGATTGCCTTGATAGCTCTGCTGCATTCCATGATACGCCAGCATCGTGAGCTGGTTCTGGGCGCGGAGGGCGGCCATAAGCTTGGGGCTTTGGTCGACGCGCGGGTCGTTCATGACGGTGACGTGCTGGGTGTAGACTTGGCCGTCCACAGTCAGCTTGAGCGTATAAACGCCCGGAATCACCTGCGGCCCGTGCGGACCAGCGGTGGTGGCACCCGCGACCATATTCATCTGGTTTTCGAGATCGTGCTGGAAGGCCGGCGGATCATCATAGAGCAGGTCCCAGTTGACGCGATTCTCACCGACATCGGCGCTGAGAGCGAGCGACTGGGGCGAGGCCAGCCAGTAGCGCGGATACTCTTGGCCCTCGATGGGCGGCGGCAACGTGCTAGAAATCGTGCGCACCAGGTTGCCCTTGGAGTCGAGGACCTGAAGCTGAATCGGCCCGCTGGGCTGATGGCTGAGGTAATAATCCACGATCGCGCCATACGGCGGATTGGGCGCATGAGGTACTTCGACGGAGGTTGGTTGGTCCCAGTTGCTGTTGATGCGGGCGCGAATGGCCTCTTCCGGCTCAAAGAGATAGGCGGAGGAAGAGCTGATGGCGTTAGCGTTGGCGGCGATCTGGCGCAGCGGGGCGATGTCGTCGAGAATCCATAGGCCGCGGCCGTACGTGCCGATGACCAGATCGTTCATGTGGTAATCGGTGTGGATGGCGAGATCGCGGATCGAGGTGCTGGGCAGATTCTGGCGCAGCGACTCCCAGTGATCACCATTATCGAAGCTGACGTAGACGGTCGTCTCGGTTCCGGCGAAAAGCAGGCCGGGCTGCTCGGGATCGGCGCGCAGAACGTTTACCCAGCTTCCGGTGCGCTCGTCGAGAGGCAGGCCGTTGACGATGCTGGTCCAAGTCTTGCCGCCGTCGGTGGTGCGCCAGATCAGCGGCACGTCCTCGTCCTGTTTGCTGGGCTCGGCGCCAGCGGGACCGCGCTGGCCGCCGATGCGACCCGTGACGTAGGCGGTATTGACTTCATCTCCGGCTTCGATGGTGTTGAAGTTAGTGTTCGGGGGCGCGTCGGCGATATTGCTGACGTTGTTCCAGCGTTTGCCGCCGTCCATCGTGTTGTAGATCTGTCCGTTGGTGCTCACGGTCCACACTACGCCCTGCTTGACCTTGGAAATGGAGAAGTCGCTGATGGATGGCGCAGGCGGGTTGAAGGTGCCCTCGCGTTGCGGCTGCGGTGGTTCCGGCGTGCCGCAGGCCACCGTTGGCTCGCCCGTCTTCGTCGTGAGGTCGGGGCTGAACGCCTTCCAAGAATGCGCGCCGTCGCGGGAGACGACCAGGCATTGATAGGCCACGTACAGGGCGCTGGGATCGAAGGCGCTGTCGAATTTTTTCTGGAAGTCACGACCGGCGCGGTAGTTTGTGGCATCAGCGCCGAAATTGGGCGCAACGTTTTCCCACTGCCCGGTCGACATATTGATTTTGACCAGGCCGTTGCCGCCGCCGCCGGGACCATAGCCGACCGCATAGAGGATGTGGGGGTTCTCGGGATCGGGCGTGATGACGCCGAATTCAGAGGAGGGCACAGGGCTCCAGTCGCTAAAAAAGTTGAGCTGGCCCCACATGCCGCGGCTGTTGACCATGACCGCGCCGGTATCCTGCTGCGAAGTCACAATCCAGTAAGGATATTGGCTGTCAGTATTGACATGGTAGACCTGGCTGATCGGCTGGGTATACCAGAGGCTCCAGGTGTCGCCGCCGTCGAGGGTGACGCTGGCACCCTGGTCGGCGCCAACCACCATTCGCTTGCCGTTGGTAGGATCGATCCAGAGCTTGTGGTAATCCTCTCCGCCGGGCGCGCCTTTGAAGGCGTGGAACGTGACCCCGCCGTCTGTGGAGCCGTACATGGCGGTGCTAACGGTGTAGAGGATGTCAGGGTTCTGCGAGTCCACGAAGACGCCACAACTGTAGGAACCCTGGCCGTTGCTGATGCGCGTATCCTTGCCTGCCATGTGCTGCCAGGTGTTACCGCCGTCGTCGGAGCGGAACAGCCCCGAGCCGTTCTCAATATTGTTGCCGACGATGTAGAAGCGCTGGCCCTTGGTGTGCATCGCGATCGCCACACCAACGCGACCCGGGAAAGCCGGAATCTTGATTTGAGTCCAGGTCTGGCCCTCGTCGGTGGATTTGAAGACCAGCGGTGGCTTGGTCTTGGGTTGAGGGCCGGGACCGCGGAAAAAACCGCCGCCCGTGCCCTGCGTGTCGGCCAGCATGACGCTGGGGTCGTCGTATGCGTACTCCACTTCGCGTGTGCCGTCGTAGCCCGCGGGCTTGAGGACATTGGTCCAAGTCTTGCCGCCATCAGTGGAGCGGTAGATTCCGCCGCCGTCGTGTGTCGCGTCGCCGAGGGCGGAGACGACCACCAAATTGGGATCATTCGGATCGACCACGATGCTGTCGATCTTCACGGTGTCATCCAGGCCGATGTGCTGCCAAGTGTTGCCGGCATCAGTGGACTTCCACATGCCATTGCCGAGGCTGCCGCCGATGGGATCGCCAGCGCCTGCATAAACGACTTCGGGATCGGAGGGAGCGACTTGGATTGCGCCAACGCTATCCACGCTCTTCACCTGGTCGAAGATGGGCAACCATGTGACGCCGGCGCTGGTGGTTTTCCAGATGCCACCCTGGGGCGTACCGACGTAGAACACACCGGCCTGGCCGATGACGCCGGTGACAGAAGCGATGCGGCCACCGTGGAAAGGTCCGACGTTACGCCACTTAAGCCCGGCATAGAGGTCGGGTTTGACTTGCGCCGCGGCGCTCAAAGTTAATGTCAGCACGCTGGCGAATACCAGCCCCCAATACACAACCCGCGAAATTCGCTTCATGATGGATGCACTCCTTGTAAGAATCCAACCGCGCAAACCGGGAAAGTATACTGCAAGAACCTCGCAAGTCAGCACTCGCTTTCACCAATAAATATGGGCGGGGTCGGTCACGCCTCCAAGACTCACGCTGCGTTGAGCTACTGCGCGAAATGGCTTGACAGCCATAAACTACAAGCAGGTTGCTTCACCGGCTGATTAACATTGCGACGCGGATTGCGCTCCGCATGCCCGCCAATTCCGAATGAATGACGGGGTACTAGACATAGGCGGAGATAGAGTCTGCGCGAATTCCTAGTTCGATGGTGTCCGCGCTGACACCAGCCATGCATGGTATTGTTCAATGCAGTTTCTTGCTCAGACTCAAATCGGCGGCGCAGGCACATTCGGAAGCCCGCCAAAGTGACGGGCCGCTCGGGAATAAACGCTTAACTTTCGAATTGCCCACCATACAGGAGTTATCGCTTGGTGATTCGACTTGAAATGCCAAGTACGGCTACTTCTAACCCGGCATCGGGTTCCAGGGTTGCCGAATTGGAGAAGGGTTACTGGAGCGGCGGCCCCTTTGAGCATCAGGGCATCCGTGGGGATTGCCGCGAATGGCGCCGCCGCATGTTTGCACGATATGCGGCGGCGCGCGCGGGTTTAGAAGTCGAACTTAATTCCGATGCGCATAACGCGCGGGTTGAGCATGTCGGTTGGGAGCTCATAATCAGAAAACGGACTGAACGTCGAGCCGGTAATGGTGCCGTAGAAATTCAGCTTGTTGATAATCGATGCGCTGTTCGTGATGTTAAATAAGTCGATGATCGGCTCGATGTGAAAGCGTTCGTGAAGAGTGAACGGACGCGAGAACCGTAGATTCAGCGAATCGCGGTCCGGCAGCCGCACCACGCCTGCGGGGAGAAGGTTGATCGTTTCCGATCCCTGGGCCAGTGCGACGGAAGCCTGCGGTTGGAATGGATAGCCGCTGTAATGCTGGTAGCTCGCGCTGAGACTCAAACCGATGCGTGGCACGATGTATGTCGATGCCAGTTTCAAAGCATAAGTAGCGTCATCATTTAAGTAGCTATTGGCCCGGTTAATGCTGAGGTTGGGATCGTTGAAGTTGTCGCCCGAACCGGTGGTGAACTCGCCCTTATTCCGCGAAACGGTGAATCCGCCCAGAACCTGCCAATTGTGGCTGAAATGCTTCTGCGCCGTGAAGTCGACTCCATCGTAACGATTGTCGTTCAGCGCAGGCTCGGTCGTGAGCAGGAAATTGAACATGCCGATTTGTGCAGAATTCAAGTTGTATACGGTCAAAGGCTGGTTCGTAAGCGGATTTACAGTAACCGTTGGCGTCCAGTCGCTGAGTGGGGTGTCGACATTATTGGACACCATCTGGTCCTTATTGGATCTGTAGTAGTAATTGACGCCAATCTGGAGATCCCGGAAGAGCGTTCGCTCGTATCCGAACGAGACTTCTTCCGAGTACGGGCGCTTCAGATGGGGATCAACCACGGTGTCCACACCTCCGCTCGCGGAAACTGGAGGAGAACCCAGAAATCCCGTTGGCAATCCATTGGAATCCGTTGCGCCAGTCCACGTGTACGTAAAACTGCTAAAGGCGTTCGGATTCACCGATTCGGCAGGACCAGTTCCTTGCTGAAATTCAAAAGTTGCGAAAGAGGCGCGGAATACTTGATTGCCTTTCCCGGTGGGATCGAATGCCACACCGATTCGCGGCGAGACCGTATTCCAGTCGACGACGTTGCCGGACGCGGCAAAGCTCTCGGCCGGGAAAAGCGTCGGAAAGTCCGTAGCCGCGGTGCGGGATTGGCTAGGATAGAAAGTGACAAAATGTTCGAAGCGCAGCCCCAAGTTTAGCGTGAGGCGCTGTTTAATCTTCCACGCGTCTTGTCCAAAAAACGACAAGTTATGGTAAACCTCGCGCGCGTCAGACGGGGTGTTGTAAACCGTGACCTGATAGGGCGCGCCATTGTTCAGGAACTCTTCCATGTTGTGGTTCGCAAGATAGAGATACCGGTTGCGCCCATCCGTGAACTCAACTCCTGCCTGGAAAAGGTGCGAGCCGCCGAAGTTCGACTTGTTATAAGAAGCAGTCGAAGCAAACGCAATCACGTCTGTGTTGTTGACTTGCTGAAAGATGGCGGCCCCGTTCAGCACACCTGTTGCGATGTCGTCGATTGGAATATCGTTCGGTCCCACTCCAGGCTCATACATCAGCGGGAACAGTAAGTGGTTCCACCCCGCGCGAGTGTCCAGGGAAAGATTGGGCGTGAGGAAGCTCGTCCACTGGCCCTGCAAGATATACGTTGGCTCAATTTGCAGCCAAGTGGCCTGCGGATAAACGAATGTTCCGTCGAAGCGGTCAAATTGATTTTGTTCGTTCCACCACCAATTGAAATTGACGCGGTTCTTGGCATTGATTTGGTAATCGCTGCGCAAAAGCGTGTTTGACTGATGGTTTGTCGAATGGGATATCGAGCCGTCGGGGTTGAGCGTGGCGGGATTGTTCTCACGCGTGTCGTATCGACCGTAAGAACCGAAAATCCACCAACGGTTGCTCAGGATGGGACCGCCAGCGTCAACGGTGGTATCGCGCGACATTACGAACGGCGTACCGATCGGATCCACGGCCCCGTTGAAAACGGGATAATTCATCTGGGACTGAAACGCGCTGGTCAGATAATACGCAGCCGCGTCTCCGTGCCATTGATTCGTTCCGGAGCGGGTGACCATATTCATATACACGCCGCCCACACTGACATTGGCGCCCGCATTGTCGGTGACCACATCAAATTCCTGGAGATCATCGCGATTGATGTAAAAGCTTGTATAGCTGTTCGAGCCCTCGGGCCAGTTCATGGCCAATCCGTTGAAGCTATAAACCTGCTGGCCTGGAATGCTCCCGTGAACTTCGGTCGTGGATTGATAAAAACTCTTCGAGCCGCCAACGTCCATTTGGTCCTGAACTTCTCCTGCAGTCAACGCCACTGTAGACCACGGATCGTTGCCAGTAGGGATCTTTTGCAGCAGGCTCGTGCCGAAAGTAGTCGAAGTGGTCGCGGTCGATACGTCGACGGGCGCAGTACCCGTAACGGTGACCTCTTGCGAGACTGCGCCGACTTTGAGCTTCGCATTGACGGTGGCAGTGTATCCCGCCGTGATGTCCACATTCTGCTGAAGGAAGGTCTGAAATCCGGAAGCGGTGATCGTAATGCTATAGCTGCCGGGAGGCAGTAAATTTACCAGATAACTGCCATCACTCCCTGTTTTCGCCGACTGTGGCGACATAAGCGCGGGGCCGGCAACCGAAACAGCGGCTCCAACAATTACGGCTCCGGAAGAATCCGTGACGGTTCCAGTAATCTTGCCGGTTATTGAACCTTGCCCAAACGCGCAGGCCGGCGCCAACAGAACGAAGAGCAAAGCGGAAACAAAGATTCGATTCCTCATCGCAGACACTCCTCGACTGACAATTTGGTGACTGTGACGCAGGGCCAAGACTGGGGGAAGGCCGCGTCGGTTTCGATCGGACTAAAAATCCAAATCAACTTGTATACGACAGAAACACACCCCATAAACGTGAACGCTGCGGCGAGCCTACAAGAAGTTCCGCGAAAGTGTCAATTTCTTTTGGGGCCGGACTGCCGGGGCGAACATAATTTTCCTCGTCCAAAGTTATTGACGTTTAATATAACTCGCCGCGATGAAATGGATGTTCCCTCGTGATCTCCCGCGCGAATGCGTTGCTTAATGCCCGGCAACGCTTGACGGCCGGAGGTTCGTGGCGAAAAAGGCGTCGACGCGGTGCCATGCGTCGAGCAGCGTTTGCGCTCGGCTGAAATAATGAAATTCGCCTGGGTACATCATGAATGAGACCAGGCTGCCTTTTTTCTGCTTCAAGATCTGATCGATCAGGCGAACCGATTCGAGGAATGGAACGTTGACGTCGGCGGTGCCGTGGAGGATGAGCAAAGGCCGGGCCAGCCGGTCGATGTGGTTAATGGGCGCAGTTTGCGCATAGACTTCCGGATTTTGCTCTGGGGTTCCGATTCTGCTCGCCGTCCACTCGCTGTGATAGGGATCGGTGTAATACATGGCGAAGTCCACGACGCCAGCCACGTCGACGCCAGCGCGGAACAGAGTCGGCTGGTCGGTCAAAGCTTTCAGCGTGAAAAAGCCCCCGTAGCTAAGGCCCCAGACGCCGATGCGGTTGGGATCAACGTAGGGAAGGGTCTTTAAATAATTTCCGGCCATCCAGGCGTCTTTGGCATCCTTGCCGCCGATGTCGTTGTAGACAGCGTCCCGCCAATCGCGGCCGTAGCCGATGCTGCCACGATAATCGGGCGCGAATACGACGTAGCCTTCCTGGAGCAGATATTGGTGAAAGCTGTAGTAAACCGCGTAGTTCCGCTCCACGTGCCAACCATCATAATTCTGGTTAATTCCGTCGCCGTGAATCCAGACAATGGCCGGATGTTTCTTCGTGCGGTCCAAGTTTTTTGGCACGAACAGCCAGCCGGGAACGGGCGTGCCGTCCGCGCCCGGAAAGTGAACGAATTGCGGCGCAACGAAGGCAGAACGGTCCATGGATGCCGGCATCGACTCGGACAATCGCACGGGCTTGGAGTCGGCGGCAGCATCGATAACAAAAAGATCGGCAGAATTGTGCGGATCGGTATGCTGATAGACGAGCTCCTTATCGTCGAATGACCATGCCGGCTCGATATCCGTGCCTCGGCCTGCCGTGATCATCTTCACCGTTGCGTGATCGGGATCGTCGCCAATGTTCGCGACGCCTAGGTGGCGATCACCTGGATGATCGGGTTCATTCGCATCGAAAGCAATTCTCGTGCTGTCGTGCGACCATGCGGGACGCCACGACTCAAAATGCCCTCTGGTGATCTGTACTGGCTGGCCGCCAGCTGCTGGCATAACGTAGAGATGATCCCAGCCGTCTTGATCACTGAGAAAGGAAATCCATTTGCCGTTTGGCGAAGGCAGCGGTCCAGCGCCAGCGTCATAAGGAATGCTCCAGAATTTCCCCTCGACATCCTCGTGAAGTACGCGCGGCTCGCTGCTTTGCGTATTCGTATCGATAACGTAAATCGTGCGTTTCTTGAAGTCGCTGGATTGTTGTTCGAAGACCAGATGATTCGCGTCGACCCAACGCAACGCCCCGTATCCGGCGTCCACCCGAAGCGGGACAGGCTGGCCGCCTGACGTGGGAACGACAAAAACACTGCCATGCTTGAATTCCGTGATCGCGTAGATGAGTTTCGCGCCAGAGTAGGCCGGCGATTCATCGTGATGGATGATTTGCGAGCCCCCAACGTAGGCGATGTGCGCGCCGTCAGGCGACCAACTAATGCCGTTGATGTTGATGTCGTCATGAGCGATGCGCGATTCTGTGCCGTCGTCGAGAGAACGCACGTAAAGGTCACTGCCACGATTTGCCGCTGGGGAACCGCCGGAAGTAGGGCGCACGAATGCGACGCGCGCACCATCGGGCGAGGCGACGATGTCTGTTTCCTGTGTCTCGGGCGTCCACGCGGGGCGCGGCCCGCCTCCGGTTGCGGCCACTTGCCACAACTCGCCGCTGCGAGGAAAGTACAAAGTTGTGCCGTCTTTGCTCCAGAACGCTCCGCCAACCTGCCCGTCAGAATAGGAAGTAAGAGCCATTGGTTGTCCGTGCCCATTGGCGTCGGCGACGTAGAAATTGCTAACGCCAGCGCGATCCCAGACAAATGCGACGTAGCGTCCGTCAGGCGACCAAAGAGGCTCGGACGGATGCTTGATGTCAATTAATTGGTCAATCGTGAGCCGCGGATGCGATGTTTGCTGGGCTCTCGCGTAGCCGGCCAGCGCGAGAATCACCGCCACCAAGGGAACTAGAGATAGTTTTCTCATGTGAGTTCTCGACGCAGACAGTAGAACAAATGTCGCATGAAAACAAGAACGTTAAGAAGTGATCCTTACTTCACTTCAATCCAATGGTTGATGAATCCATACCATGGACGACATGCGGTCTGTCCAGCCCGTTCACGAGCGCATTTAAAGACCTCGATCCGTTCCTGCAGTTCAAGACGACAGCGGAGCTTGGGTCCTTTCTGGAGCGGCACTACCGTACAATTAGTCGAGTGAAGCCCTACAGTCGCGTGAGAATCAGGAAGGCAAAGCCGTTGTTCGGCTGTTCTCGATCTCGTCTCATCCATCTGGATGCGTGTATCACAACGCCATATCTGGATAAGTTCCGTATAGCCGACAACCCTGGCGCAATCCAAGGAACTGATTTCAGTTGAGTCCTTTGGGGGCAATTCGTAGGATTTCGAAGAGAAACTAGTTCCGGCGCGAGCGCGATCGTTTTGTCGCTAGGCAGCTTGTGCCGCAACAGTCGAAGAAGGCTGTGCGCCAGGCAGATCGACGTGGTGCCGGCAGGTGGCGGCTGGACCGCCGGGCTGTTTCGCTCCTGCGTCCTCTCCACCGGGTCATTTGCCTCGGTCCAACCCCTAAAACCGCCACCCAGGTGTGAGACATCCGAGAGTCCCATGGTCTGAGCCGTATCGGCGGCTAACGCCGAGCGGCCACCGCTAGCACAGTAAGATAAGGAACTTCTTGCCGGAAGAAAAAACGGAATTGCGATACGGCAGGGTAGGATCCAAGGCAAATTCCAGCATGCCGCGGGTGACGTGGACGGCGCCAGGTATCTTGCCGTCGCGCGATAGCTCCGCGCTGTCTCGCAGGTCCACGAACACGGTTTCGGGATCGTCAAGCAGCGCTATGGCCTCCTGTGCAGTAACCGTCTTCACGCGCGAATTCGCATGTGCAACCAGTTCCTTAGCGCTCTGCATTTTCAGTCGCCCCTGGCTTCAGAGTATACAACGGTGCGCGAGAGCCAACCAATGTCGACTCCGGGCGAATCACGCGGTACTCGGAAAGTGAGGTGGCGCGGGAAAGTGCGGCGCGGCTTGAGCTGGGCGCAGGGAGTTCGTTGCAAAAACGGAGGTGGCGGCGGAGAATTGAAGGCGAGGAAAGATTGAATGTTCAAAGAAGGACAACGAGTGCGCGCGAATCTGGCGGGGATGCAGGCGCAGGGCGTGATGTTTCAGGCGGCGGTGACGGATGCGGTGGGCAATATCGTGCGGCAGACGTCGGAGAATCCGCCGAAGTATCTGGTGCGGCTGCTATTTTCGTTTAAGGGAGTGAACGAGGTGGAAGTGCCGGCGGAACGAATCACCGCGTTTTGAAGAGAGCCACCGCGTAGATTTTTTCGACTCGAAAAAACCATGAAAGCCTGCATCCTGAGTGCGCCCGCACCAATCGATACGAATCCGCTCGCGTTCACCGACGCGCCTGAGCCGCAGCCGGGGCGCGGCGAGGTGCTGGTGCGCGTCTCGGCGTGCGGAGTGTGCCGCACGGATTTGCACGTCATCGAAGGCGAATTGTCGCCGCGGAAATCGCCGATCATTCCCGGGCACCAAATCGTAGGCAAGATCGAAAAATTAGGACCGGGCGTGACGCGATTTTGCGTGGGCGAGCGCGTGGGGATTGCGTGGCTGCACAGCACGTGCCATCAATGCGAATTCTGCCGCGCGGGAAAAGAGAATCTGTGCGCACGCGCGAACTTCACGGGCTACACGGTGGATGGCGGCTACGCGCAGTACGCGATCGGGTCCGAGGATTTTGTCTACGCGATTCCGAAGAATTTCAGCGATGAGCAGGCCGCGCCGCTGCTGTGCGCAGGGATCATCGGATTTCGCTGCCTGCGCGTGTCGGGGATTCGGAAGGGGCAGCGGCTGGCGTTTTATGGCTTTGGCGCGGCGGCGCACATTGCGATTCAAGTGGCGCGGCACTGGGGCGCGGAAGTTTTTGCGTGCACGCGCGAAGCGAAGCATCGGCAACTCGCGCTGGAATTGGGCGCGGTTTGGGCTGGCGGCACGGTTGCCGAGCCTCCGGCGAAAATGGATGCGGCGATTATTTTTGCGCCGGCCGGAGAGATTGTGCCGCCGGCACTGGCGGCGCTGAAGAAGGGCGGGACGCTCGTTTTGGGCGGAATTCACATGAGCGCGATTCCGTCGTTCGATTACGACCTGCTTTATGGCGAGCGCGTGATGCGCAGCGTGGCGAACAATACGCGGGAGGATGGCGAAGATTTTCTGCGCGTCGCGGCGGAGATTCCGATTCGCACGCAGACGGAAGTGTTCGAGTTGCGCGAGGCGAATCGCGCGCTGAACGCGCTGAAGAGCGATGGCATACGCGGCGCGGCCGTGCTGCGAATTTCTGAATAGCGTAGTTTGCGATGCGAACGGCGCGTGCTGATTCCGGCGAGCGTTCACGCCGGCGAATGGTCAGTGGTTGCGCTACAATAACGCGAGGATCAGCGCAAGAAAGCGGGAGGACGGATGTTGCACCGGTTCATTTTTCACAACGACAAACTCGTGCCCATGGAGGAGGCGCGGCTTTCGCCGGGCCAGGCGGGCCTGATGAATGGCTGGGGATTATTCACCACGCTGCACGTTTTCGAAGGCGAGCTTTTCGCGTTCGAGCGGCACTGGAAGCGGCTGGAGAAGGATGCGAAGCGCACGCATTGCCCGTTTCCCTTCGACGCGGAAAAAGTGCGCGGGCAATTGCACGAAGTGATTCGCGCGAATCATGTGCAGGAAGGCGCGGCGCGGATTTACGCGATTTACAACACGGTGGGGCATTGGCGGAGCGATGAGAATTTTCCGGCGGTGGATTTGATTTTGTGCACGACGAATCTGCCGGAGTATCGTATGCCGGCGCGGCTGAATTTGCGCGCGCATGGGAGGCATGCGGCGTCGCCGCTGGCGGGAGTGAAGGTGACGTCGTGGCTTAACAATGCATGGAATTTCTACGAGGCGCAGCAAGGCGGGTTCGATGAAGTGGTGCTGCTGAACGAGCGCGGCGAAGTATCGGAATGCACGGCGGCGAATGTTTTTTGCGTGCGCGGCGGGAAAGTGCAGACGCCGCCGCTCGATTCCGGGTGCCTTGAAGGAGTCACGCGCAGCATTTTGCTGGAAATCGGGCTGCGGGCGGGGATTTCGTGTGCCGAAGCAACGCTGCGGCCGGAGGACTTATACGCGGCGGATGAAGTTTTCATTTCCTCGACGAACCGCAATCTGCTGCCAGTGGGCGAAATCGCCGGGCATCGTTATGCGAACGCGCCGGGGCCGGTTACGCGGCGGCTCGATGAGGCGTTCGCGGCGTACATCAAAGAATATCTGGTGCAGAAGGCGGCGACGGCGAAGCGCTGAGCTGCGGGCCGCGATGGATCGAGGGCACGACGCTTATGCGCGCTGCGGCTCGGGACGAAGAACCAGCTTCAGCAGCGGCGGGGCGATGAAAGTGGTGATCATCACGACGGCGACGATGGCGGAGAAAGTCGCGTCGTTGATGACACCGAGGCTGCGGCCGATGCTGGCGAAGATCAACTGTACTTCGCCGCGCGGGATCATAGCGACGCCCACGGCGAGCCATTGAACGCGGCGGATGCAAACGGCTCCGGCGGCGAGTTTGCCGAGAATTGCGGCAGCGGTGAGGCCGGCGGTGAGCCAGAGCGTCGTTGGACTCGCGAAAGTCTCGATTTTGACCTGCATACCCATCAAGACAAAATAAATTGGAACGATGAGGGCTTCGAGCGGCGAAAGAATTTCGCGCAGCAGGTGGCCCTCCTGGATTTTCTTCTTGAGAAAATCCTCGAGCACAAGACCGGCAGCGAATGCACCGATAATCGTCGCCAGGCCGAAGCGGTTTGCGAGCCAGGAAAAGACGAAAGCGAGGCCCAGACCGAAAAGCATATAAAGATTGGGAATACGATAGCGCGCGAGGCGGCGCAGAACGGTGGGCGTGATCCAAAGGCCGAGAGCGATGCAGGCGAGGAGAAAAGCCGCGGCGCGGAGGGCGACTCCGGCGATGTAGACGGGGCTGACGACTCCTTTGACGACGAGCGCAGACACGACCGCCAGGATGATGAGACCGAGAATATCGTCAATGACCGCGGCGCCAAGGACGATGCGCGTTTCGATGCGGCGTGCCGCGCCGATGTCGCGAAAGACACGCGCGCTAATGGCGACGCTGGTTGCCGTCAATGTGCCGCCAATGAATAGATTTGTCGGGATGCCCGCGGCTGGCTGGATCCAGAACATGACAGCGAATCCCAAAGACCAGGTGCAGACGACGCCGACGGCGGCGACGCCGAGAGAAAGCAATCCGAGACGCTTCATCTCTTGAAGGCTGGTCTCGAGGCCGACGAGGAACAAGAGAAGAATGACGGCGATGCGAGCGATCTGGTCAACGAATTGATAGACCGCGACGGCGGCAATGCCGGCGCTGCTGCCGAGAATGCCAATGATGCGGCGAGAGGATTCCACATGCGGCAGAATTTGTTGCGCCGCCTGCTGGAGAGTGACGGAGTGCGTGAGGGCCAGGTTCACGATATCGAGGATGACGGGGCCCTCGCGCAGCACGGTCAAGATGGGCCGATGAAACGCGTAGGCCAGGTTGGCGACGAGCATCCCGACGAGCAATTCACCCAGCACGGCCGGCTGGCCCAATCGGCGCATGGCGAGTCCGCCGAAAAACGCAGCAAAGACGATAAAAACGATGGTCAATAATATGGGAGCAATCGGATCGCCTTGCGGCGCTCCGGGAACGACCGAACCGTTCGGCAACGCGAGCGCGGGAAGGACGAGAAGGAGGGTCGCGGCAGCGATCTTTGTTATGGTGAGCAGTGAACGTTTAAGAAGTTCTGTGTGCATGATGCGGACACGGAAGGTGTCTCCGAGTTTCTAACGTTTTTGCGCGGGAAGCACAATGGAAATCGGCATGAAGACTCCGGCGGAACTCTTCCGTCAGCGACGCTGAATTGGATACAATCAATACGGTCGACCGAGAAGGAAGGAGTGTACGATGAGCGAGCTAGCAAGCAAGACGTGCGTACCGTGCAAGGGCGGCGTTCCTCCTTTGAAGGGAAAAGAGCTGGAGGGTTATTTGAAACAAGTCCCCGGGTGGAAGGCAATCGACGAGCATCACATCACGAAGACGTTTACGTTTCCGGATTTCAAGCAGGCGCTGGCGTTCGTCAACCGTGTGGGAGATGTAGCCGAGAAGGAAGGCCATCATCCGGCGATCAATTTCACGTGGGGTAAAGCGGAAATCACCACGTGGACGCACAAGATCAACGGGCTGACGGAAAGCGATTTCATCCTGGCGGCGAAGATCGACCGATTGTGATTTTCCATGAACGCCCCGGAGCCTCCTCTCCAAAGCACCGATAGCGCGGAAAAATTTCGAGCGCTGCTCGAAGTCTCCGAATCGGTGTCGCTGCACCGCGATCTCGCGGCGCTGTTTCACGATCTGGCGCGCCGGCTCTACGGGATCGTACAATTCGATTTCCTCAGCTTGATCCTTCATGATTCGGAGCGCGGCGTGATGCAATTGCGCGTGTGCGAAGGGGCCAATCCCGCGCTTGCGGCGCCGAGCCTGGAATTGCCGCTCAATGAATCGCCGAGCGGAATCGCGATGGAAACGCAAAGACCATTTTCGGTGGCATCGGTCGATGCGGATACGCGATTCCCACGCCTGCGCGAATCTCTCCTGGAGCAAGGCATTCATTCATTTTGCGTGGTTCCATTGAGCACAGCGCACAGACGATTGGGCGGGCTGGGTTTCGGGAACCGAGGCCACTACGAATACGCGGCGAGCGAGGTCAGCCTGCTGGAACGAATCGCGCGGCTCGTGGCAGTCGCGGTGGACAACGCGCTGAATCATCAGCGGGCGCAGTCGTATCAGCAGCAATTGGTACACGAGCGAGACCGTTTGCGCATGCTGCTCGACGTGACGAACGCGGTCGGTTCGAAACTGGACCTGCGGCAACTGTTCAGCGCGATTTCAGCGAGCCTGCGGCGGCTTGTGGAATGCGAGTACGTCAGTCTGGCGATCTATGACCCGGAAACGAAAGTGATGAAAGTGCGCGCACTGGATTTCCCGGGTGGCAAAGGGTTTCTCCAGGAGGAATTGACGTTGCCGCTCGATCAATCGCCCGCGGGCCACGCCTTCCGCACGCGACAGCCCTACGTCCTGGATCGCATCAATGTTTCAAAAATGTATCCGCAACTGGCATCCCTGGTTGAGGCAGAGGGCCTGAAATCCGGAGTGGCGCTGCCGCTGCTCACTCCAGACCGCGCGCTGGGGACGCTGAACTTCGCGAGCCTGCGCGAGTCCGCGTTCTCGCAGGAGGACATCGATTTTCTGCGGCAGGTGGCGGGGCAGATCGCCATCGCGGTGGAAAACGCGCTGGCGTACCGGGCCGTGGAACAAATCAAGGACAAGCTCACGGAAGAAAAGCTGTACCTCGAGGATGAGATTCGCAGCACATACAATTTCGAGGAGATGATTGGCGAGAGCGCGCCGTGGAAAAGCGTGCTCGGGCAGGTGGCGACGGTGGCGGGGACGAATTCGACGGTGCTGATTTTGGGCGAAACGGGCACGGGGAAGGAGTTGATTGCGCGCGCAATTCACAACAACAGCGCGCGGAAGGAACGGACGTTCGTGAAACTGAACTGCGCGGCGATTCCGACAGGGCTTCTGGAATCGGAACTTTTCGGGCATGAGAAGGGAGCGTTCACTGGCGCGATTGCGCGGCGAGCGGGGCGATTCGAGCTTGCGAATCGCGGCACGCTTTTTCTCGATGAGATCGGCGACATTCCGCTCGATCTGCAACCGAAGCTGCTTCGAGTTCTGCAGGAGCAGGAATTCGAAAGACTGGGAAGCACGAGCACGCTTCACGTGGACGTGCGATTGGTGGCGGCGACGAATCGCGATCTTGCACAGATGGTCGCGCAGGGGAAGTTTCGGACGGATCTTTACTATCGGCTGAATATTTTCCCGATCTGCACTCCCGCGCTGCGGGAACGGACGGAGGACATTCCGCTACTTGTTCGGCACCTCGTGCAAAAGCACGCGCGGGAAATGAACCGGTCGATTCAGACGATTTCAAATGAAGCGATGGATGCGATCATGGGGTATTCCTGGCCGGGGAACATTCGCGAATTGGAAAATTTCATCGAGCGGGCCATCATATTGTCGCCGGGAACCGAATTGCGGGTTCCCATTTCCGAACTTCGACAGCAAGAACCGGCGCAAAAAGCCCGCGTCACCACACTTGCCGCCGCGGAGCGCGAACACATTCAGCGCGTTCTTGCCGAAACGCAGGGAATTGTGGGCGGCCCAAACGGCGCTGCTGCGAAACTGGGAATGAAACGGACAACGCTGCAATCCAAAATGCAAAAGCTGGGAATCCAGCGACGAGATTAGAGTGGCGCCGAGATATGGTCATGTGCCGACATATCGGCACAGAAATTCATATAAATTACCTGAAAGCCCAACCCCAATTAGAATCTCCTATCTAATCTATTCTATTTGAGAATGTTAACGTCATGGCGATTAATCGGCAATTTGGCACTTAAGGTGCGTTAGCGTTACATCGTAGGCGATAGGATCCAGCCAATGATGAAGGCAACGGTGGAACGCAGCGGAGCGCAGATTTTGCTGAGAGTGGAAGGGAAAGTGTGCGGACCCTGGGTGGAGGAACTCCGTCGTTGCTGGGAGTCGCTACTGACGACGAGTGCCGGGCATCCAATAGCGGTCGAGCTGGCAGATGTGAGCTTCATTGATGAAAGCGGGAAGGAACTTCTTTCGATGATGGCTGAACAAGGAGCAGAAATTCGAGCGGAAGGCTGTTCGACATCGGCAATTGTAAGTTCGATTCGATCGGGCAAGAAATCCGCGGGCAAGCCGGTACTTTCGCCGGGGCGGCGCACGCGGGGCCGACAGCGCTTCTTGATTGTGCCGCTGGTGATTTTCCTGGCCGTGGGGATGGCGAGCGCTCAGCAGGATGATGTGCAATCGAAGGAAATCGAAAAGATGCCGTTGCAATTGAACTTGCAAGAAACGGTGCAGATGGCGCTGAAGGAGAATCCCAACGTTCAGATCGCGGCGCTCAGTCTGGCGGAAAGCCAAAAGGAAAGGAACATCGCGCTGGCGAATCTGCTGCCGCAGGCAGACTTGAACGCAAGCGAGCGCGTGAGCCGCGTCAATTTGCAGGCGCAAATCGGGCTGAGTTTTCCGGGATTTCCGAAAGCAGTTGGGCCGTTTCAGGTGGTTCAGGGGGGCACAGATTTTTCGACGCCGGTTTTTGATCTGTCGCTGTGGCGGAAATGGGAAGCGTCGCGAAAGAACGTGACGAGTGCGGATGCGCAGAGGCAGTCCGTGCGCGAGCAGATCGTGCTGCTGGTGGTGTCGCAATACTTGACCGCGCTGCGGCAACACGCGGAAGTGACCGCGGCGGAGTCCGAGGTAAAGCTGGCGCAGGCGCTTTTCGATCAAGCCTCGGATATGGAAAAACGAGGCGTGGCGACAGGCGTTGACGCGCTGCGCGCGAATGTCGAATTGCAGAATCAGAAACAGGGGCTGATCGTCGCGCAGACAAACGAGCAAATCGCATTGTACGGGTTGTCGAAGCTGCTCAATTTGGATCCGCAGCAGAAAATCGAGCTGGCGGATCAGGCGAGCTTCTCGCAAATGCCGGACATCGACGAGAAAGAGAGCCTGAATGACGCTTACCGGGCGCGCCCGGAAATGCGGGCGCTCGAGGCCGAGCAGCAATCGCTCGAATATCAGAAACGCGCAGACAGCGACTCGCGATTGCCGGCTCTGCACTTCGATGGCAATTACGAGCAGCAAGGAATAGCGATAAACAATGCGATCCCGACGTACGTGGTGGAGGGCGACATCACGGTGCCGCTGTTCACCGGCGGGCGCATTCATAATGAGATCGCGCGCGACAGTCTGGAAGTGCAGAAGGTGCAGCAAAGCATCCAGGACGAGAAAAATCAGGTAGCGCTCGACGTGCGGACAGCGATCGCCGAGCTGGATTCGGCGCGAAACCAAGTGCAGGTGGCGAACCTGGGCGTGCAGCTTGCGTTGGAAGAGGTGGATCAGTCGCACGATCGGTTCAATGCCGGCGTGGCGGACAATATCGAGGTGACCACCGCGCAGGATGCGCTGGCGCGGGCGTACGAAAATCAAATCTCCGCACTTTATCAGTACAACCAGTCGCGCGCGAATCTGGCGCGAGCGATCGGGCAGATCGAACTTCTGTACAACAAGTGAAAGGTTGAAATTTCATGGACTCCAAAACGACGGAAGCCGAGCCGCAAGAGAAACAGTTGGAAAGAGAAACCACGCGCACGCAGACGGACGGGAAGCCACAAGTGAAGAGCGCGGATCAGAACGCGATCGAGCCGCAAGGGCAGGAAGAAACGCCCGAACGGAAAGCGCCGAGCGGACTGAACAATCCGCGCGTGCGCCGGTGGCTGATGATCGGAGGCGTGGTCGTCGTAGCCATCGCGCTGGGGATGTGGCTGCATTACCGGAACCGGCAAACGACGGACGACGCGGAGGTCGACGGGCATATCATTCCGATTTCGTCGCGGGTGCCGGGGAGCGTGGCTCAAGTTCTGGTGGACGACAATCAGCACGTAACGAAGGGACAAGTGCTGGTGAGGCTCGATCCGCGAGATTACCAGGCAAAGGTTGACGACGCCAAAGCGGCACTGGCGATGGCGCAAAGCCGCGCGCAATCGGCGACGGTGAATGTGCCGCTGACGAGCGAAACGACTCAAAGTGGAACGACGGGCGCCGATGCCGGTTTGAGCGCCGCACAGGCAGCCTATGACCAAGCCAAGCTCGCCATGAAGCAGGCATCGACTTCGGAATTGGCCTACGCGCAGGCGAATGTGCAAAAGGAACAAGCAGCAAATGAGAAGGCGCAGTCGGACCTGAATCGCATGGGCCCGCTGGCGGCGAAGAACGAGATTTCACAGCAGCAGTACGACGCCTATGTCGCGGCGGCAACGGAAGCGAAGAGCGAACTGGACGCCGCACAGCAGAATCTCGCACTGGCGCGGCAAACGATTGCGGTGCGGCAAGCGCAGGTGGATTCGGCGCAGGCGGATGTGGAGAAGGCGCAGTCGGATTTGACCGCGGCGCACGCCAATCGGAAACAAGTGGCGATCAGCGCGGCCAATGCATTATCGGCGCGCGCGACCGTGCAAGGAGCGCAAGCGGATCTCGATGCGGCCGAGCTGAACCTCAGCTACACGACGATCGTTGCGCCGGAAGACGGCGTGATCACCGACAAAACTGTCCAGGTGGGAGAAATCCTTGCACCGGGCCAGGGATTGCTGGTCTTGATTCCCCTCAAGGATGTGTGGGTGACAGCGAACTATAAAGAGACACAGCTTGCGAAAGTGCGTCCGGGCGACCGCGCGGAAATTCACGTGGACATGTACGGAAAGACCTTTTCGGGGCATGTGGACTCGATCGCGGGCGCGACGGGTTCGCGGCTGAGTCTGCTGCCGCCGGAAAATGCGACAGGCAATTACGTCAAGGTGGTGGAACGCATCCCGGTGAAGATTGTCCTCGATCCGATCCCTCCTGAGCAGGCCGTCCTGCGGCCGGGTATGAACGTCGAAGCAACAATCATCACGAAGTAGGGACGCATGGCGACTTTCGCACTTCCACGCGAGCGGACACAAGAAGTCAATCCATGGCTGATCGCCGCGACGGTGATGCTGGCGACGTTCATGGAAGTGCTGGACACGAGCGTTGCCAACGTGTCGCTGCCACACATCGCGGGCAGCTTGAGCGCCGGCGTCGACGAGAGCACATGGGTGCTCACTTCCTACCTGGTTTCGAACGCCATCGTTTTGCCGCTGACCGGCTGGCTCTCGAACGTTTTTGGGCGCAAGCAGTTTTACATGGCGTGCGTGGCGATTTTCACGGTCAGTTCTTTTTTGTGCGGGCTGGCGCCGAGCCTGGGGATGCTGGTGTTTTTCCGCGTCTTGCAGGGCGCGGGCGGCGGGGGATTGCAGCCGATTTCGCAGGCGATTCTCGTGGACAGTTTTCCACGCGAAAAGCAAGGCATGGCCATGGCGGTGTACGGCATGGGCGTGGTGGTGGCGCCAACGATCGGGCCGACGCTGGGCGGCTGGATCACGGATGATTTCACGTGGCGCTGGATTTTCTTCATCAACATCCCAGTCGGCATTCTGTCGATTCTGATGACGTCACTGCTGATCAAAAATCCCGCGCATCAGCTGAAAAAGAAACTTCGGATCGATTACATCGGGTTGGGATTGCTAAGCGTTGGAGTCGGGTTTTTGCAGGTCGTTCTCGACAAAGGGCAGCGAGATGATTGGTTCGGCTCGCACTTCATCCAGTGGGCGACGGTGACGGCCGTGATCGGAATCGTCGGCGTGATTATCTGGGAGCTGCGGCAGAAGGATCCCATCATCGATCTGCGGCTGCTGAAGGAGCGGAACTTCGCGATCGCCGTATTCACGATGTACATCCTGGGATTCGTGCTGTACGGGACCACGGTCTTACTCCCGATATTGTTGCAGACGGAGCTGGGCTACACGGCGATGCAGAGCGGCCTGGTGCTGTTGCCCGGCGGCCTGTTCATGATGATGGTCATGCCGCTGGTGGGGTGGAGTCTGGGCAAATTCGAGGCGAGATGGCTGGTGGTGGTGGGCCTGGCGATCACGGGGACGGGACTGTTCCTGATGGGCTCGCATTTCGATCTGCAAATGGGGATGAAGACGCCGGTGCTGGTGTGGATTGTTTCGCGTTTCGGCGTTGCGTTCCTATTCGTGCCGATCAACGTGATCGCGTTCTATTACGTGGACAAGAAAAAGACCAACGATGCGACCGGCCTGATCAACCTGGCGCGAAATGTGGGTGGAAGCATGGGAATTTCGTTTGTCACGACGCTGCTGGATCGCGGCGGGCAGACGAATCAAGTCACGTTGGCCGCGCACATCACCGCAATGAACCAGAACTTCGCGGCGGCCATGCAGGCGATGGCGCAGCGCTTGATGGTGGCGGGGTCCACGGCAACCGAAGCGCTGAAGCAGGCCCAAGCCATGTTCTACCGGACGCTGCAGAACCAAGCGACGATGCTTTCGTTTATTCAGGATTTCCGCATCATGGGATACATATGTTTCGGGATGATTCCTGTGATGTTCATTCTGAAAAAGGCGAAACCGAAGAAAGCCGGAGGCGTGGTGCACTAGCTGCAGCGACGCGGCCAGTAAAATGCCACGGCGTGCGCTACAATCGCATGGTGATTTGCGAACGAGAGCGAGACCGCTGACCGTGCGGGGAAAGAACGCGCCGAATCCCTTCATGGCACGAGCACTCGCGCTGGCGCTTGAGAATGTACGTTCACTACAGGGCGGCCCTTTCGGCGCGGTGGTGGTGAGGGACGGCGAGACTTTAGCGGAAGGCGTGAACCGCGTTACTTCGTCGAACGATCCGACGGCGCACGCGGAAATCATCGCGATCCGCGAGGCCTGCCGGAAGCTGGGGCATTTCGAACTGAAAGGCTGCGAGATTTACGCCACATGCGAGCCCTGCCCGATGTGCCTCGGAGCGATTTACTGGGCCCGGCTGGCGAAAATCTATTCCGCGGGCACGGCGGCGGATGCGTCCAAGGCTGGATTTGATGATTTTTTTATTTACCGCGAAATTCGCCGGCCCGCGCGACAACGAAAAATACCGATGATTCGCATGATGCGAGCCGAAGCGCAGAAGGTCCTTGGTGCCTGGGCAAAACAGCGGGGCAAAATCCGTTATTGAACGGCGGCTGATCCATGACCATCACGCTGGAACAAAACGGCTACGGCGAATCGCATATCGGAGTTCTGCGAGTGATGCGCCGGGGCAGCTTCCATGAAGTGAAAGACCTTGACGTCTCGGTGCGCTTTGAAGGCGATTTCGATTCGGCGCACACGGGAGGCGATAATCGGAATATTCTGCCGGCGGACACGGTGAAAAACACGGTGCACGTCCTGGCGCGGCAGTATCCCGCCGAGTCCATCGAAGAATTCGCGCTGCACGTGATCGAGCACTTCCTCACGTACAACGAGCAAATTTCCAGGGTAAATGTTTCCGTGAGGGAGCGGCCGTGGTCGCGAATTCCCGTTGGCGACAAGCCGCAAGCGACGGCGTTCATCGCCAGCGCGAGCGAGAAGCGCACGACGCAGATCATGGCCACGCGGGGAAAGATGATTCTTCAATCCGGGATCGAGGATTTGATGGCCATGAGGACCACTTCGTTCTCGTTCGAAGATTTCCGGCGCGATCCCTACACGACGCTGCCGGGGACGAGCGAACGAATTTTTGCGACGTCAATCAACGCGGCGTGGCTCTACGAAATTGCGGAGCCGGACCTGCCTTTTTCGACGATGTGGCACAGCGCGCGGAAACTTTTGCTGGAGACTTTTGCCGCACACGAAAGCCGTTCACCACAGCACATGCTCTATGCGATGGGACAAGCGGTGCTCGATAACCTGGAAGCGATTGCAGAGATCCGGCTGGCGCTGACGGACAACCATTATTCGTTGGTCGATCTCAAACCGTTTGGGATGGAAAATGAGAATGAAGTGTTTTCCACTGCCGATGCGACGCACGGCACGGTGGAGGCGACGCTGCGACGGGAGGATGACAATCACAGAGGGACTGTTTAGAGAAAGGGTTTGTCTTTCGGCGAGGACGCGATTCCAAGCTCCATGAGCGAAAAAATACTTATCGTCGATGATGAAGTCGCGGTTTGCGCCGGGCTGGAACTCTTGCTGCGACGGCAGGGTTATGAAATTAGGACGGCAGACGACGGCGACAGGGCGCTCGAAGAATGCGCGGCATTTCGCCCGGACTTGATTCTGCTGGACGTGATGATGCCGGGCCGCGACGGGTATGAGATCTGCTGGGAAATCAAATCCCGCCCGGAGATGCGGCTCATTCCTGTGGTTCTTATCACCGGACTCACGGAAAGAAGCGATCGCATTCGGGGCATCGAAGCGGGCGCCGATGATTTCCTGAGCAAGCCGATCGACGTGAGCGAACTGAACGCGCGCGTTCGCTCGCTGCTGCGGTTGAAATCGTTTACCGACGAGCTGGAAAACGCGGAGGCGGTGCTTTTCAGCCTGGCATTGAGCATCGAGGCGCGCGACCCATACACGCATGGCCATTGCGCGCGACTCGCCGAATTTTCCGCGCGGATGGGGGAGCGCCTGGCGCTTCCCGCGGAAGAAATTACCTCGTTGCGGCGAGCAGGAATTGTTCACGACGTGGGCAAAGTGGTTGTGCCCGACGCAGTTCTGCTCAAGCCTGGCCCGCTGACCGTCGAAGAACGCTTGGTGATCAAGGAGCACCCATCAACCGGGGAGCGCATTTGCTCGCCGCTGAAGACGTTTCAAACAGTTTTGCCGATCATTCGCCACCATCACGAGCGTTGGGATGGTTCGGGCTATCCGGATGGGCTGAGAGGCGATGCGGTTCCACTGACCGCGCGAATACTGCAAGTCGTCGACGTGTACGATGCGCTGACGACGAATCGGCCTTACCGGAGCGCGCTTTCTCCTGCGGATGCATGGAAGATCCTGCAGGTGGAAGTGGAGCGCGGCTGGTGGGACGGCAATTTGGTGGAGGAATTTCGGGCGATGACGCAGAGCAAGGAACGGGCGACTGAGGCGAGAGAAAATGGCAAACATGCCTCGATTGCCGCAGCCCGCACTGCTGCGAAAAGCGCTAGCGCAAGATAGCCAACGCGCGACCACACCTTCGGCAACAGTTTCCCGGCTGAGAATCAAATACTCATTACAGGGCGTACTTGGTGATCTCTGCCAATAAACCAGCGGCTTCCGCCGGTGGGGCGACTTTGCCGTTGAGAATCGTCTCCGGGCTTATGCCTTCGCCGTAGAGAGAAATATCGCCGTCATCATCCGGTTCAAACACAGCTCCGGCCAAGCTGACCCCTGCAAAAATACCCCGGCTGCGCGAGTAGGCCAAAATTTCGGCGTGCAACTGAAGGTCTGTGCTTGCTTCGGCGCTGCGTCCGAGCGGGCCTGCCGCCGCTGTGGCATCGCCGCCGATTTTGAATTTGTCGCTGAGGAGCTTTTTCAGGCCGTCGCGGTTGCGGAAAACAAGGATCAAATCGGTGGATGCCCCGCCGATCTGAAATCCGAAGCTTCCGCCGCTGATCATTACAAACGCCGGCGCGCTCCAGGTTTTATTGCCCGTGCGGCACGTGACGATGCCCTTGCCGTACTTTCCGCCGACGATAAAAGCAACCTTCTTCTCGCCCGGAATAATGGCGACGCACGCAGCCGACTGAAGCAGATCGAGCGGGAAAGCACTGTCGGGCGCGTCAACGATGTCCTTGAATATGTCGGTCGAGTCCATAATGCGGCTAATATCATCGTGGCGCGTGGAACCGGCCATCGCCGGCAACGCTACCGCGGCAATCAAGAGTGCGCACAACCAGGCGTATTTTTTCACGAAAATCCTCCAACTTCCCGATGCGATAGTACTAAGGATGTGCTCACTTGAGCAAATGTTGCGCCGCTCTTGGGCACGGCATCTGCTGGCGCTCGCGGAGTGAGAACAGGCCAAGCGCGGCCGATAAATCAGGCGGCAGCTGCCTGGGGCTCGACAGTGGCTTGATGTCTCGAAATCCATGCGGAGTATTTCTGTTAGAATCAGCGCGCTTTCGCAAGGAAACACGATCCGGGCGGAAGGTTCTGCAAACGATACGCGGCGACACGAGACATGAGCGAAGCGCTTTTCCCGCGAAATTTTCGCAAGAGCTATCCGGAAGCGGTGCGCGGCGAGGGCTGCTTCATTTATACAACGGACGGGCGCAAAATCCTCGATGCTTCGGGCGGCGCCGCCGTAGTTTCGATTGGCCACGGCGTTGAATCTGTGGCGCGGGCGATGGGAGAACAGGCGCGGAGTCTTGCGTACGTTCATTCCTCGCAATTTGTGACGCACGCCGCGGCCGAGCTAGCGCGCCGCATCCTCGCGCTGGCGCCGGCGAATTTTCGCGACTCGGAGGATGGGCCAGGCAGGGTGTTCTTCACGAGTGGCGGTTCGGAAGCGACGGAATCGGCGCTGAAACTTTGCCGGCAATACTTTCTGGAGCGCGGCGAGCCGGAGCGCGTGGAATTCTTGTCGCGATGGCAGAGCTATCACGGCAGCACGCTGGGCGCGCTCGCCATTTCCGGCAATATCAAGCGGCGAACGCCGTTCGCGCCACTTCTAGCCAAGTGGGAGCACATTGTGCCGTGCTATTGCTACCGTTGCCCGCTCGGCTCGCGATATCCGGAGTGCAAGGTTGAGTGCGCGGAAGATTTGAATCGGCAACTCGGCGCGAAAGATGGCCATCGCGTGGCCGGATTTTTTGTCGAGCCGCTTTCCGGCGCGACGCTTGGCGCAGTGGCGCCGCCAGCGGAGTACTTGCCGCGGATCGCGGATATTTGCCGCCGGCGCGGCGTTCTGCTGGTTGCCGACGAAGTGATGACGGGAATGGGCAGGACCGGAAAGCCGTTCGCGGTGGAGCATTGGCAAGTCGAACCGGATATGATTCTGGTTGGAAAGGGAATCGCCAGCGGATATGCGCCCTTGGGTGCGGTGATTGTCACAGGACGAATTGCTCGCACGATTGAGCGCGGCTCAGGCGCATTCTTGCATGGCTTTACATACAGTGCGCATCCTGTCTCGATGGCCGCGGGCCTCGCCGTGCTCGACTATATCGCCGAGAAAGATCTTTTTGCGCGGGTTGCACCGGCAGGCGAAGAACTTCGGTCGGCGCTCGAGCCTTTGAAGCAACTGCCGATCGTCGGAGACGTTCGAGGCCTCGGTTTGCTTGCTGCTGTCGAAATCGTGCGCGATGCGAAGACGCGCGAGCCTTTTCCGGCCGAAAGGAACATGGCTTCGCGGATTTACGAGGCCGCGTTCGCGCGCGGCGTTTTGACGTATCCCATTCAAGGCTGCGTGGACGGCACGCGCGGCGACCACATTCTCCTAGCGCCGCCGTTTGTGATTTCCCCGGAGGAGATTCGTTTGCTTGGCAGCGCTCTTCGTGCCGCCATATCCGAGGTCTACAAAGAGTGCTCGTAGCCGGCGCCAAGGAACATCAGAGCCAGAACGATTTCTGTTGAGGCTCGAATGGAAGCTCGAAGTGCGAACTTCCAATAAAATAATCGGCTCGCGAATGCGCGATAAGAAAGCTCCTACGCCTGGGGCGTGCGCGCTTGGTTGGGCAAGTGAGTCACCTGCTCGCGCATTGAGCGCACAGAAAGCCCGCTGCGCACGACGGCGTAGAATCCGAGGAAAAGAAACGGCAGGGTCAGCATCAGGAAAGCAAAGATCGAAAAGCCGGTTGCGGTGGTCTTCTCCACATTAAAAATGCTAAGGCCCAAAACGCAGAAGAATTGATATGCCCCGACATTCGCAGGCGCGTTGGGCAAGGACACACCCAAGTTGATCACGAGCAGCACGACGACAGCGCCCAGGAACGGCAAGGGCACTCCCAGGGGGAACGATTGCATGAGCGACCACAGTGCCAGAAGCTGGAAAAACGGCAGCAGCAGCGAAGTAAAAACCGCCGGATAAAAACTCGGAGCCGTACCCATGGCGTGGAGTGCGATGAGCGCGGACATCAATTTCCCCGGCACACGCCTGCCGCCCGTCATCCGGCGCGGATCGCCACTGAAGCGGAACTCGATGTAAAGGATGAGGCCCACGAAAAGGCCCAGGATCAAAAGCGTCGTGATGCCGAGGGCGTCGACGGCATGAGGAAAACGAGTGCGTTGCGGCACGAAAGGAGATACGACGGCCAAGCCCGCCGTGATCACAACCAAATCGATCAGCCGTTCAACTCCCACCGAGCCCAGCACGGTCACGAAACCGATGTCCTCGGAATCAGAAATGAGATATGCACGGAGAACTTCGCCGGGGCGCAACGGAAAGACCAGGTTGGCGAACAATCCGGCGAACACTGCTCGCACAGCGTCCGTAATCTTTACGCGTCCAAACGGGGACAACAGCAACTTCCAGCGCACGGCCTGCGCCACGTAGCTGAGGACGTCGAACACAATGGCCAGAGCGACCCAGCGCCAGTGAACATGGGCGAGATGTTCGAGCGCGCGCTTGACGTGAAAGTCGTAAAGCACCCAGGCAAGGAAAAAGACCGAGAGGGCATATCCGAGCCAGATAAACGCCCGGCGCTTCGGCGGAGCAGATCTTGTGACAGTTGTGCTCAACGAGGGCTTTCCACTCCCAACGTGCGATTCCGCTGCTTACACCCTGACCGAACAGATGAGCAGCAAAACTTCATTTTCCTCACTCCTCCCGAGCCGAAATCCGGTACAGCGTACTGTAAGCCCTCCGCGGAGGCAATGCCGTCCACGCTGAAGGTCCATGGCCCGTGGCGGGAGAGGCACTCCCGGGCGGAAGCCCACGGGGAAGCGGGAACCAGCGGCTGGCCGGGCGCAAAAATCTATGGCAGACTGGAAGGTTGAAGGAGAACCGAGGGATTTGCCTTGCCGGCCTTGAAGTTCGGGCACAGCGCGCCCGCCGGGATGATTGACGCCGAAGTGAAATCACCAAAGAGAGCTTAATGGATCCCCAGCTCATACGGAATTTCTGCATCATCGCCCATATCGATCATGGGAAGTCGACTCTGGCCGACCGGCTGCTCGAGCTGACCGGCGCGCTCAGCGAGCGCGAAATGACCGCGCAAGTGCTCGATTCAATGGACCTGGAGCGCGAGCGAGGCATCACAATCAAAGCGAAAAGCATTCGCTTGCATTACAGCGCGAAGGACGGCAAGGAATACCGCCTCAATCTGATCGATACGCCGGGACACGTGGACTTTTCGTACGAGGTATCGCGTGCGCTTTCCGCCTGCGAAGGCGCGCTGCTCGTCGTGGACGCGAGCCAAGGAGTAGAGGCGCAAACCGTCGCCAACGCATTTCTCGCCTCGCGGCACAATCTCACGATCATTCCCGTGATCAACAAAATCGACTTGCCGGCGGCGGAGCCGGAGCGCGTGAAAGAGCAGATCGAAAACGTCCTGGCGATTCCTGCGGGCGATGCGCTGCTGATCAGCGCAAAAAGCGGCCTGGGTGTCGCGGACGTGCTCGAGGCGGTGGTGGCGCGCGTTCCCGCGCCAGTCGGGTCGGCCGAGGCGCCGCTGCGTGCGTTGATCTTCGATTCGTGGTTCGATTCGTTCCGTGGCGCCGTGATTCTGGTGCGCGTGATGGAAGGGCGCATCACGCCGCGCATGAAGATTCGCCTGTGCGCAATGGATCAGGTTTATGAGGTCGAAAATCTCGGTGTTTTGACGCCGAAGCCCATCGTGCTCGAAGAGCTATCGGCGGGCGACGTCGGGTTTGTCATCGCCAATATCAAGCGCGTCGCCGATGCGCGAGTGGGCGACACGATTGTGGAAGCGGAACGCCCTGCAGCGCCGCTGCCCGGCTTCGAAGCCATCAAGCCCATGGTTTTCGCGGGGCTGTATCCCGTGAATGCGAGCGATTACGAGCTGCTGCGCGACGCGCTCGGCAAATTGCAGTTGAATGACGCGGCGTTTTTCTACGAGCCGGAGAATTCGGCGGCGCTGGGTTTCGGATTTCGCTGCGGATTCCTGGGCCTTCTGCACATGGAAATCGTGCAGGAACGGCTGGAACGCGAATTCAGTATCGATTTGATTACGACGGCGCCGAGCGTGCGCTACCGCATCACGACGACGGCGAACGAAACCGTCGAAGTGGACAATCCGACCAAGTTTCCCCCGCCGGCGCAGATTGCGCGGATCGAGGAGCCAATCCTGATAGCCATGATCATCACTTCCGACGATTCGGTCGGCGCGATTCTGCAACTCTGCGAGGAAAAGCGCGGAGCGCAGAAAAACTTCGAATACCTTTCGCCGACGCGCGTCATGCTGACATACGAAATGCCGCTCAATGAAATCGTCCTCGATTTTTACGACCGGCTGAAAAGCGTTTCGCGCGGCTACGCCTCGCTTGATTATCATCTCGAAGGCTACCGCGAGGCCGATTTGGTGAAACTGGATGTGCTCGTAGGCGGAGAGCCGGTTGACGCGCTGACGCTCATCTGCCATCGCGATCAGGCTTACGAGCGCGGACGCCAGCTGGCGTCGCAACTGCGAAAATTGATTCCGCGCCAGCAGTTCGAAGTGCCGATTCAGGCCGCCATCGGGAGCCGCGTGATCGCGCGCGAGACGATCAGCGCGCTGCGAAAAAACGTTTTGGCCAAGTGCTATGGCGGAGACATCACGCGCAAACGCAAGCTACTCGAACGTCAGAAAGAGGGCAAGAAACGCATGAAGCGCGTGGGCAAGGTGGATATTCCGCAGGAAGCATTCCTCGCCGTGCTGAAAGTGGCCGCGGGTTCGGACTCCGAGGATTGACGCGGCCTAGAGCGTGATCAAGTGGGCAGGATGCGATCCGTCGCGGCGGGCACGAATGCGATTGGCTGCCACGCGCGTTCGGGAACAAGCGCGAGAAGTTCACGAGCCGACTGGCCTCCTGCGCAAGCGCAGCGTTCGACGTTCTTGAATTTAGCGGGCGTGGGCGAAGAATGCAAAACCGCGACCGCTGCGTCGCCCGTTACGCAGCAGATGACGTAGACCTCGGCATTTGCGCCGCGTCCATTCCACTCCTTAAACTTCTTCAAATCGCTCCAGCGGCGCTCATCGAGCGCATCGAACAGCTCGCGCACGCGTTTGCGATTTTTCTCGTCGAGCGGAGTGTACGCGAAGAGCACGAGCTGATGGCCTCGAAAATCCTTTCCGCATACGGGGCAAGTTGCGAGCTCCGTTATCAGCCGTTCGATTGCATCAGCGCTTCCGGGACGAAAATCATCCGCGGGAGCGCCTGGCGAACCGCTAATTGCGCGCTTGATTGAATCGAGAAGGCCCATTAGCTTTCTTTGCGAATATTTTTCTTCGAGTGAACTGTTGCGCCGATTTCGCCGTTGGCGAGCCGGACGGAGATCTCATCACCGGTGGCGACTCGATCGACCGAGCGCAAGACGCGGCCGTTTGCGTCGTAGGCGATGGCGTATCCACGTTCGAGCAGTTGAAACGGACTGCGCTCTTCGAGACGCACCGAAGCGGCTTCCAGTTTTCGCCGCGCCAAAACGACGTAGCGCCTCGCGTGCGCAACAAAACTATCTGTATCGCGCTCGAGCCGCCGCCGCAGCCTGCCGACGCGCGCGCGCAAATCGAGCGAGGCGATGCGAACCTGTGCCACGGCGTAACGGCGGCGTTTTCGCGAGACCGCGCGTTCGAGCGAAGCGCGTAGCTCGCCAGTCCTGCGTTCCAGGCGGATTCGCGCCGCGCCCACGCGCCCGCGCAAATCAAATGAGCCTAATCGCGTCTCAGCAAGGCGCGCGCGCTGGCGCGCGACGTCGAGGCGGGCGCGCAATCCTGTTCCGAGCGCGGCGCTCGACTCATCCAGCCGCTGGTGGTTTCGCCGCAGCAAATCCTCCGGCCGGCGAAACGCGCGATGCGTGGCGAGATCGCGCAAACGGTGGCGTTTTTCCGAAAGCATGTACCGCATCTGTTGGGCGAGCTGGCGCGCGCATTCGGCAATGTGCTTTTCAAACTCGGCGCGCGTGCGCACGACAATCTCGGCCGCCGCCGAAGGCGTAGGAGCGCGCACGTCAGCGACGAAATCGGCGATCGTCGTGTCGGTTTCGTGGCCGATCCCCGTGATGATGGGAATCTCCGAGGCGGCGATGGCGCGCGCGACCGCTTCCTCGTTGAACGCCCATAAATCCTCGAGCGAACCGCCACCGCGGGCGACGATTATGACATCGACGAGTGCTGCGCGATTGAAGTAGCGAATCGCCCGGACGATTTCGTCGGCCGCGTCTTCGCCCTGAACTTTCACGGGATAGAGCAGCACATGCAGATTCGGGAAGCGCCGCCGCAGAACGCGCACAATATCGCGAATCGCCGCGCCCGTGGGCGAGGAAACGATTCCGATGCGGCGCGGCAATGCGGGCAGCGCCTTCTTCCGGCTCTCATCGAAGAGGCCCTCGGCCTGCAATTGCCTCTTGAGTTGGTCGAACGCCAATTGCAGCGCGCCCAGGCCGACCGGCTCGATGTGCGAGACGTAAATTTGATATTCGCCGCGCGGTTCATAGACGCTGACCGATCCGCGCACGGTGATTTTGAGGCCGTCCTCCGGGCGGAACTTCAGGCCGCGCACCTGATCGCGGAAACAAACGCAGCGAACCTGGGCCTTCTCGTCTTTCAACGTGAAATAAAGATGACCGGACTGCGCGGAGTGGAAATTCGAAACTTCGCCTTCGACCCAAATGTCTGGAAATTCACCTTCGAGCATGTCGCGTACGCGCAGTGTCAGCTCGCTGACGCGCCAGATATGCTTCTCGGGGATCAGGTTGAGAGAAAATTGGCTCATGTTCAGCCTTGGCGAAGTCTGATCATCATTTTCAGCGCCGGAACATGCCGATGATCCAAAAAATCAGAGTCAACACGATACTCAAAACGATGCACGTGACGATGGGGAAGTAAAATGTCGTGTGCCGGCCGTGATAAACGACGTCGCCGGGCAGACGGCCGATTCGAAAAGGCAATCGCGGGCTGGCAAGCAAGATCGCGCCAACGGCGGCGATCGCCAGCCCAAAAATTAACAGCCCTCTGCCGAACTCACGCACCGGGTCCATCAGTCATTCTCACGTGCTATTCTCACGGGACATTCTCATGATGCATTCTCATGATTCATCCTCATGAGCTATTCTCGCGCGCCATTTTCGAACATCATTTTTCGAGCATCATTCTACTCGACAATTCTGGAGAGCGGGATCAGTTGTGAGGGAAATCGGTCTGGCAGGAATTGCCGAAGGTGAATGAATCGACCATGAGTCCCGGAGCGGTGGGAATCAAGTCCACCGTGTGGCTGCTGAATTTTCGAACGACAGCCAAATAGTACATGCGCGAGCTATCGACGTCGATATACGAGCGCCCCTGGGCGTCGATTTTCACATCCGCGCCTTTGTTTTCGGCGGTCAGATATTTTCCATCCTGCAGGATGTAAAGTTTTTCGGGTTTCCCGCCGGCAACGTTCAGCACGGAGTAGAGTTCCGTGGCATGGTATTTCATGCGCAAGCGCGAGGCAGCTTCGCCGGGCTCCTGCGCCGAGCCCACAAAAATCATGCCGTTCTTGTTGGTCTCCCAGGTTCCGGAGACCGCCGCGCGGCCATCCTCCACGCGCTTCGGCATTTTAAAGTCGATTTTTTCATCCAAATGATAGCCGGAATCGTTCGCGAGTATTCCGCGGCCGTCCCACGGACCGACATACATTTCCGGCGTCGGGTCTCCGCCGCATCCCGAGCGCGATGGGTTGTCATCTACGGGCAGCGTATAGCTGTCGGGGAATTTCAGTCCCGGATGCGCCTCGACGAGCAATTTGCGGATGGCCAATTCGAAATTGCGATCATCGCCTTCGCCGTCGATGTGATAGCGCGCGTATCCACCGGCATCGATCAGGAAGCGGCTGGGCCAGGATTCATTTCGATAGTGATTCCAAACGTAGAATTTATCGTCCACCAAAATTGGATAAGGCAAAGCGAAGCGCTCGACCGCGGCGCGGACGTTGCTAACGTCGTACGCGATTTGAAATTCGGGATCGTGCACGCCGATGATTTCAAATCCGTATTTCTGGTAGCGAGCGTACCAAATTTTATTTTGCGGGAACGTGCGGATGCAGTTGATGCACGTATATTCCCAAAAATCGATCATCACGACCTTGCCGCGCAGGCCCGCCATGGTGAGCGGAGGCGAATCGAGCCATGTGATGCCGCTGGCAGCGAAGCCGGGCGGAGGGATCTCCGGGGCCATGGCTTTGAAAGATACGAGGCGGCCGTCGGAGGAATCCTGCGCGCGCGCGGGAGCAAACCACGCCAGCGCCGCGATCGCCACGATAAAAATCATGTTGAACGGATTGGGACACCGCTGTTTTCGCATATTCATATTGATGCCCGGGAAGCGGATTTTGTGCGCTCGGGCGTTAGATCAACTCCAAACCTGCAAAGAAATAGCCGATCTCGAATCGCGCTGTCTCCGGAGCGTCGGACCCGTGCGTGCAATTGTTTTGGATGCTCGTGCCGAAGGTGTTGCGAATCGTGCCGGGCGCGGCCTTGGCGGGATCGGTGGCGCCCATGGTCTCGCGCCAACGAGAGATTGCGCTTTCCGCTTCCAGGGCGATGACAACGACTTTGCCGGAACTCATGAATTCGGTGAGGTCCTTGAAGAAGGGGCGCTCGCGATGCACGGCGTAAAATCCTTCCGCTTCGCTCTTCGTCAGCCGCAGGGATTTGATCGCGACAATTTGAAACTTCGCGTCATTGATTTTTTTCAGGATCTCGCCGGCAAGCCCGCGACCTACGGCGTCGGGCTTGATGATGGCCAGAGTGCGTTCGATTGCCAAGATTCGTCTCCTTGATTTCCATTTATGCGTAAATTTGTGAACCGCGATGCGGCCGCTGTCACTTCCTGGCCGCTTTACCCAGAACCGCTTCCATCGTGTGGCCAATTTCAGCCGGGCTTTGCACGGTGTGAATTCCCGCCGCTTGCATCGCGGCGTATTTCGTTTTGGCCGTGCCCTGGCCGCCACTGATAATCGCTCCCGCGTGGCCCATGCGGCGCCCCGGAGGCGCCGTCTGACCAGCCACAAAGCCGACGACAGGTTTTTTCACGTGAGCCTTGATGTATTCGGCGGCGGTTTCTTCCGCATTGCCGCCGATTTCGCCGATCATGACGATCGCCTGCGTGTCGGAATCCTCGTTGAAGAGCTTTATGGCGTCGAGGAAATTCGTGCCGATAATCGGGTCGCCGCCGATGCCGATGCATGTTGATTGGCCGATGCCCAGGCGCGTGAGCTGATCGACCGCTTCGTACGTGAGCGTGCCGCTGCGGCTGACAAGGCCGACGTGGCCCCCTTTATGTATATGCCCGGGCATGATTCCGATTTTGCATTTACCCGGCGAGATCAGGCCGGGGCAGTTGGGGCCTATCAATCGAGTCTTTGACTCGCGTAAGACAGCGGCGACGCGCACCATATCGAGCGTCGGGATGCCCTCGGTTATGCACACGACCAGCGGCAGGCGCGAATCGATGGCTTCGAGAATAGCGTCGGCGGCGAATGGTGGCGGCACAAAAATCACCGAGGCGTTTGCGCCGGTCTGCTTCGCTGCGTCCGCGACGGTGTTGAACACAGGCACATCGAGATGCTTCGTCCCGCCCTTGCCTGGCGTGACGCCGGCGACGATTTTCGTGCCATAGGCGATCATCTGCTCGGAATGAAAACCGCCTTCGCGGCCGGTGAGGCCCTGCACGATGAGGCGCGTTCTTTCGTCGATTAAAACGCTCATCGCGCACCCCCGGCGGCCAGGCGAACGACTTTTTCGGCGCCGTCTTTCATGCCGGCGGCGACGGTGAAATTCAAGCCCGAGTTCTGCAAGATTTCTCTTCCTTTATCGACATTTGTGCCTTCCATGCGGACGACCACGGGAACCTTGATCTTCAATTCGTGGGCGGCTTTCACGACGCCGGTCGCGAGGACGTCGCAACGGAGAATGCCGCCGAAAATATTGATGAAGACTGCCTGGACATTCGGATCGCCAAGAAGAATTGTGAACGCGCTCTTCACTTGTTCGGCCGATGCGCCGCCGCCAACATCGAGAAAGTTCGCGGGACTTCCGCCGGCGAGCTTAATGATGTCCATCGTGGCCATGGCGAGGCCGGCGCCATTGACCATGCAGGCGACGTTGCCGTCGAGCTTGATGTAGTTCAGCTTGTACTTCGAGGCTTCGACTTCGAGCGGCGTTTCTTCGTCGAGATCGCGCATGTCGCGGATTTCCGGATGGCGCCCGAGCGCGTTGTCGTCGAAATTCATTTTCGCGTCGAGCGCAACGAGCCTGCCGTCTCCAGTGACCACGCATGGATTGATTTCGAGGAGCGACGCGTCCGTTTCCAGAAACGCGCGGTAGAGTGACTGAAAAAATGGCACCGCAACGCTGACCATTTCCGGTGGAAGGCCCAGGCCAAAGACGAGCTTGCGAACCTGGTATGGCTCGAGGCCGACGGCGGGATTGATCGTTTCACGCAGAATCGCTTCGGGATGCTCCTGCGCGACTTCTTCGATTTCCATCCCACCCGAAGCGCTGGCCATGAATACAGGCGCCGCAGCAACGCGGTCGACTAAAATGCTCAGATAAAGCTCGCGCTTGATGTCGAGACCCTCTTCGATCAGCAAGCGATGAACGATGCGGCCTTCGGGGCCCGTCTGCGGCGTCACGAGCTTCATACCCATGATCTGCCCGGCGAGTTCCGCAGCCTGGCTCGCCGAGCGCGCCAGCTTGACGCCGCCCGCCTTGCCGCGTCCGCCGGCGTGAATCTGCGCCTTGACGACAACCACGGGAGTGCCAAGCCTTTGTGCAACTGCCTTCGCTTCTTCCTTCTTGAACACAGCCTCGCCGCGCGGGATGGGAACGCCGAATTTGGCGAGGATCGACTTGGCCTGATATTCGTGTATCTTCATTGCCCTTCCAGTAGTGCTAAAATTGTGGAACGCTCAAAGCGATAAAGTTTACAGCGGAATGGGAGAGCGGAGCAAGAAAGCGCATCCGCGCGGGATTCGATTGGCCATGATTCGAGACGCACTGGGAAAAATCATCGTTGGCGAAAACCTTTCGCGCGTGGAAGCGGAAGCGGCCATGGAGCAAATTCTCTCCGGCAATGCTTCCGACGCGCTAATCGCGGCGCTGCTCATGGGGCTGCGCATCAAGGGCGAAACGGTCGACGAATTGGTCGGTTTTGCCACCGCAATGCGGCGCCACGCCGCGCCGGTGTTTCCTGCTGGCCGCGCCAGCATCAAGGAAACACTGGTCGACACGTGCGGCACGGGCGGAGACGGCTCAAATACGTTCAACGTGTCGACGGCGGCGGCATTTGTGGTGGCCGGGGCCGGCGTGCGCGTCGCGAAGCATAGCAACCGCTCCATCAGCTCCCGCTGCGGTTCGGCCGACGTGCTGGAACAGTTCGGCGTTTCGCTCGACCAGCCGGTTGAACAGTCGGGCCGCGCCATCGATGAAATTGGCATCGGCTTTCTCTTCGCGCCGGCTGTGCATTCGGCGATGAAGCATGCGATGAACGCGCGGCGGGAATTGCGCATGCGCACGGTGTTCAATCTCCTTGGGCCCCTGACGAATCCCGCAGGGGCTTCGGCGCAAGTGGTCGGTGTTTTCGACGCGAGCGTCACGGAACTGGTCGCGCGGGCCCTCAATGAGCTGGGAGTGCAACGGGCATTCGTGGTTCACGGCGCGGATGGCATGGACGAGATTTCGCTGAGCGGAGAAACCTACGTGACCGAATTGAGAAGCGGCGCGATTCGCAGCTATACGTTGGTGCCGGAAGATTTTGGATTGCGGCGCGCGCCGCGCGAAGCTTTTCACGGCGGCGACGCCAAGCATAACGCTGAAATCATTCACAAAATTCTCGGGCGCTCGCTGCTTTACCGCGAACATGGGCCGCACCGCGAAATCGTGTTGGCCAATGCGGCCGCTGCACTGGTTGCGGCCGGGCGCGCCGGGGATTTTCTCGAAGGCGTGCGTTTGGCGACTGAGTCGATTGATTCCGGCGCGGCGCGCGAGAAGCTCGAGCAACTTGTTGCCTTCACGAAAGCCCGAAGCACGTCAGCTTAAGAAACCGACTCCGGATCTTGCGACGGGGACGCCCCCCTGTACTTCGTTGCGGCTTCAGAATGTCTCGCAGGCTAGCCCTGTTCGCGCAAGCTTCGAACGGCGTAGGCAAAACTCGCGAGCCCAAACAAAACGAAGCCGGCGGTCTCGATCAATACCTGGCGCGGCGCGCCCAATCCAATCGAGCCGTAGCGGAACAAATCCACTTCCCAGGTAATCGGATTCGCGAGCGCCGTGATGCGAAACCAGTGCGGCAGGGGCGCCAGCGGATAAAACATCGAGCTCGCGAAAAGGAAAACGAAATAAGAGACGTTGACCACGCTGTTGAACACGTCGTTGCGCCGGATCCTGAGCGCGAAAATCGAATAGAAGAAAAACCATCCCGCGGTGCCGCCAACCACGCCGACGGCCAGAATCGGCAGCAGCCTCCATTGCAAATGAATTTTCAGCAGCAGGCAGCCGAGCGCAATCGTAATCACCGCCTGCACGATTCCAATGCAGATGTTGAACAGCACTTTTCCCAGCAGGTATTCCGAACGCCGCATCGGGTAGGTCAGCATCTCGTAAAAAATGCCGTTGTCGCGGTCCAGGAAAAAAGACCACGAACTGGTTGTGGCAATACCAAAGCTTGCCATGCCCAGGACTCCGGCGAGGAAGAACGAGTTGTAATCGATTCCCGCGCCGAGCGCAGGCGTGCCCAGCGCCGCGTTCACGCCCACGCCGAACATCAGCAGATAGAGCAACGGATAAAACAAATCGAAAAACATAAATGTGATGTTGGTCGAACGAATCTTGCTCTCGCGATAAACGATCGCCGCCAGCGGACCCATTTCATGCCTCCTTCGTCAGCTCGACGAAAATATCTTCTAAACTTGCGCCGCTCACTTCTACGCGCAGTACCCGGCCCTTCTTCGAGAGTTCACTTACGATGTCCAGCACTTTGGCCTCTTCCACTTTCAGCGAGACCTCGATCGTGTTGCCGTCCACGTGCGAGCGCAGCGGCTTGAGCGCCGCCACGTCTTTCGTGATGGCTTCCGGCAATTTGTCGAACGTCAGCGAAATTTCGTACACACCGGCCGAGAGCAGCTTCAGCGCGTTCAAATCGCCGCGGGCCACTTGCTTGCCGCGATTCATGATCAGAATGTCGTCGCACAATTCTTCCGCTTCGCTCAGAATTTGCGTCGTCAGCACGATGGTGCGCCCCTTGGCCGATTCTTCGCGCAAATAGCCCATCACGGCGCGCTTCAAAATCGGATCCATGCCTGTGGAAAATTCATCCAGGAAAATCAGCGGCGTATCCACCATGAACATTTTGGAGACTTGCACGCGACGTCGCGAACCGCCGCTCAGGTCCTGCACTTTTTGTTCCGCGTAGGATGCGATCTGGAATTTGTCCATCACTGTGTCCGCGCGCTGTCGCGCCGTTTTCGAATCCAGGCCGTGAAAGCGCGCGAACGTCAGCAAATTGTCGCGCACGCTCAAGAACAATTCCGCGGCGGTCTCCTGCAGCACCATGGAAATGCGTTTGCGCACGTCGAGTGGCCGCGCCACGACGTCGAATCCTTCGATGCGCGCGCCGCCGCTCGTGGGGCGCAGCAGAGTCGTCAATACTTTCAGCAGCGTCGTCTTGCCCGCGCCATTCGGACCAAGCAGGCCAAAAATCTCGCCGCGCGGAACCGAGAAGCTGATGCCGTCGACTGCGCACACCGGCTTTTGTCCGCGGCGTTCGTAGACCTTCGCCAGGTTTTCAACTTCCAAAGCAAAGTCGCTCATAGAACATTTCTCCACAATCTGCGCTAAACAGAAAGCAATGAACGGCAAGGGTGTCAAAAGGAAAATTCAGAAAAAGGCACGGGCGCGCGACTGCCAACTCGCGCACAGCCGAAACTTAGAGGAGAGAGTTAATGATACGCATAGGCAAACGACCTGCCCTTTCGTATTTCGGTGAAAACTCTACGCACGAAGCAATCCAATGTCAACCGTTTTCAGAATCTCGGCGAAAGTTGCCGCTCGACGCGAGCGAATCGCTATAATCTCGCGGTCTAAGGGTTCCGCTGAACGAAACCGGAACTTTCGAGGGGAAAATCATGAGGCGTATCGCGATACTTCTTGCATCGGTCGCATGGCTCGCGGCAGGCGCTGTGGCGCAGAGCGCGCACCAGGCGCAACAGGTCGTCACAGCTGTGCGCGCGTATCGCGTTGCACACGAGCCGCAAATCATCGGCGAGTTCGTAAAGCTGCTCTCGATTCCCGATGTGGCGTCGGATGCGGCGAACATCGCGCGCAACGCGACGCTGATTCAATCCATGCTTGAGGCGCGGGGGTTCCACGTGGAACTTTTGCCCACGGCTGAAGGGCGAGGGCCAGTCGTCTTCGGCGATCTGGACGCGCCGGGCGCGAAGCACACGATTCTATTTTACGCGCATTACGATGGCCAGCCGGTGGATCCCTCGAAATGGATTGATACCAAACCGTTTGTTCCCGCGTTGCGGACGGATTCGATCGACAAGGGCGGCAAACTGATTCCTTTCCCGGACCAACCCGGCAGCTATAAGGATGACTGGCGAATTTACGCGCGCGCAAGCGGCGACGACAAAGCGCCCATTATCGGCATCATGACCGCGGTCGATGCGCTGCGGGCGAATCACATTCCCATGGCCGTCAATCTGAAGGTGATTTTCGAAGGCGAGGAGGAGGACAGCTCGCCGCATCTGGGAGCGACAGTCGACGCGCACAAGAATCTCTTCACCGGCGACGTGCTGATCACCGCCGATGGGCCGATCGATCAGAGCGGGCGGCCGCTGATTTTCTTCGGCAATCGCGGCGTCATTTCCGTGCGCATCACGGTTTTCGGGCCGCTGCATCCACTGCACAGCGGACACTACGGGAATTGGGCGCCGAATCCGGCGATGCGTCTGGCGCAGTTGCTCGCGAGCATGAAGGATGCGGATGGACGCGTGGTGATTCCCGGTTTTTATGACAACGTGGTGCCGCTGGGGCCGGCGGAGCGCAAAGCCATCGCGGAAGCTCCGGACAACGACGCGCTGCTGCTGCGAACGTTTGGATTGGCGGCGCCCGATGGCGGAGGAAAAAGTTTGCTCGAATTGCTGAACGAGCCTTCGCTCAATATCGACGGCATGGAGAGCGGATGGACCGGCGCGCAGGCCAAAACGATTATTCCGGACGAGGCGACAGCTTCGCTCGACATGCGGCTGGTGAAAAATGCGGGGCCGGAGCAGGAGTTTGATGCGCTGGTGACGCATATTCGCAAGCAGGGGTATTACGTGATTGACCGCGAGCCGACGATGGCCGAGCGGCTAAAGTATCCGCGCATTGCCGAAGTGACGCACGACCATGGATACCCCGCCACGCGTACGGCGATGGATTTGCCGGTTTCGTTGGCGCTGATGCGCGCGGTGGATGAAGGCGCGGGCGAGACGGCGGTGAAGTTGCCGCTGCTCGGCGGCAGCGTTCCGATGTACATTTTCGCGGATTTGGGTTTGCCGGTGATTGGCGTGCCGATTGCGAATTTCGACGATAATCAGCACAGCCCGAATGAGAATTTGCGCGTGGGGAATTTGTGGAAAGGGATGGAGATTTACGGTGAGATTTTGGCGGGATTGGAGTGGAAGTAAATCCGTGCGAGATAAGAAGCTCGTGCCCAAGAATGCTCTGAAAGACGGAGCGCAAATTCTCAAGACGCTGCTCCGCCAGAAGGGGTTCAAGTTTCGATTTCGCGACGCGGGGAAAGGTTCGGGTGGACATTATTCGTGGGGGGAATTCGTTCGGGCTGACAGACGGCTCGAGATCCACTTCCGGCAAGGCTTGGGTCTTGTTCGCTACCATGTGAGCGACCGGAGCGCTTCTCACGAGTTCTACATGCGAGAGCTTGGGGTTGGGGACCAATGCCAGTATCCGGGCTTTTCGAATGACCCGATGAGCGGCTTCAAAGACCTCCTTCACGACTTGGACTTTGCCTGTGACTTCCTAGACGGTTCCGCAGAAAAGTTGCGACAGGCAGCCGCTAAGGAAGAAGTCGCCGAGAAGGCTCGCCAAGCTGGCTATGCCGGTGACACGGCAGCGATTGGACGGATGCGCAAGTACTTCCGCCAGAAAGAGTATCGCGAAGTCGTCAAACTAGCCGGTACGCTGAAATACCCGGATCGGTTGAGTGAATCTGAACACAAGATGGTAGAGATTGCACAACGTCGGCAGCTAGCTGACGTTTGATAAGAAGTTTTTAAGGAGCTGGAAGCCCGCACCGGTGAGGACGGACTCCGGGTGGAACTGGACGCCTTCGACGCGGAATTTGCGATGGCGGAGGCCCATGATGACGCCGTCGGAGGTTTCGGCGGAGATTTCCAGGCAGCGCGGAAGTGAGCGGCGTTCGACGATAAGCGAATGGTAGCGCGTGGCTTCGAAATCCTGCGGGAGTTTGCGGAAAATCGTTTTGCCGTCGTGATGAATCTTGCTGGTTTTTCCGTGCATGATTTTTTTCGCGCGGACGATTTTGCCGCCGAAGGCGTCGCCGATGGCCTGATGCCCCAGACAGACTCCGAGGATCGGAATCTTACCCGCAAAACGCTGAATCATGGGCACGCTGACGCCCGCCTCCCGCGGCGTGCAAGGGCCCGGTGAAATGATGATGCGGTCCGGGCGCATGTGGGCGACTTCATCGAGCGTGATCTCGTCGTTGCGCCGCACTTCGACTTTCTCGCCCATCTGGCCGAGATACTGCGCCAGGTTGTAGGTAAACGAATCGTAGTTATCGAGCAAGAGAATCATCTGCGCTTGCAACCCTTCATCTTACCAATTTCAGAGCCGAAACTGCTGAAGTCAAAAGCCGCAGACCTAAAAAGCATAGGTCTGCGCTACCACTACCACGACATCGCGCCCTTCGCCGCGACGCTCAGGACAGGCGGATGAAACGCACGATCGGAATGATGACAAGAGGCAAAAGCCTCACGTCAATTCGCGCAAGACCGGCGCGAACGGGACGTGAGCTACAAATGCCAAGGTGAGATTGCGCGCCGCCTGCGGCAGGCAGGCTCAGAATGGCAAGCTTGCAAGTGTTGCGGAATGCTTCCCACGAGATGGACGCATTGTGAATGCTTCAGCGGGGTCGCTGCTTGCCACGATGAGCAATCTCGACGGCGACCACGAGAGCGCGCGCTTTGTTGATTGTTTCCTGATACTCCTTTTCGGCAACCGAATCAGCCACCACGCCGCCACCGGCCTGGATGTGAATCTTGCCGTCCTTGGCCACGAGAGTGCGGAGACCAATGCACGAATCCAGGTTGCCCGAAAAATCGAGATAAAGAATCGCGCCGGCGTAGATTCCACGGCGCGTGGGCTCGAGTTCGTCGATGATTTCCATGGCGCGGATTTTCGGTGCGCCGCTCAGCGTGCCCGCGGGAAAGCACGACATGAGCGCATCGAGGCAATCCACCCCTTTGCGCAGCGTGCCGCGCAAGCTGGAGACAAGATGCATGACGTGCGAATAGCGCTCGACGAACATCAGGCGCTCGACCTTCACGCTTCCGTATTCGCACACGCGTCCGAGATCGTTTCGGCCGAGGTCGACCAACATGATGTGTTCCGCGCGCTCTTTGGGATCCGCGAGCAATTTTTTCTCGAGCGCTTTGTCCTCTTTTTCGTTGTGTCCGCGCGGCAGTGTTCCGGCGATGGGCCGGTAAAACGCGTCGCGTCCCTGCACCTTCACGAGCATTTCCGGCGAGCTGCCAACGACGGAGACGTCGCCGAGACGCAAGAAATAAAGATACGGCGAGGGGTTCACGACGCGCAGAGCGCGGTAAATCTCGAAGGGGTCGGCATTCGTCCGCGCTGAAAATCGCTGGCTGGGCACGACCTGGAAAATGTCTCCTGCTCGGATGTACTCCTTGGCGCGGCGCACGGCCGCCAGGTAACGCGATTTCGAGAAGTTCGAAGTCAATTGAAGCGCGCCGCGATCTTTCGCTTTTGGCGGATGCGGCAGCGGCCGTTCGAGTTTGCGGCGCATGCGATGGATTTCGCGGACCGCCGCATCATATTTCGAGCGCAAACTTCCTGGCCCCTCTGTGAACACATTGCGAACGATCCAAATGCGGTGCTGCACGTGATCGAACGCGACGAGGCCGTGAAAGAACATCAGCACGGCATCGTCGAGCTTCAGTTCGTCCTCGCCAGTCGACGGAATTCGTTCCATCAGGCGGACCATGTCATAGGCAAAATACCCGATCGCTCCGCCAACGAGTGGCGGCAAGCCGGCCAGACGCACCGGCCGGTAGCGAGAAATGCGGCGGCGCAGCAGCGCGATGGGATTCGCGTCGAATTTTTCAACGCGACCGTTGCTTTCGATCGTGCACGTGCGCGCGCGAGAACGGAATACTTCGGCGGGATCGACTCCGAGGAACGTGTATCGCGCGATGTTTTCGCCGCCCTCCACGCTTTCGAGAAGGCACGAATATTTTGCGCCGCGCGCGAGCTTAAGATACGTGGCAACGGGCGTCAGAAGGTCCGCATTAATGGTTTCGTAGACCGGGACGAAGTTGCCGTGGCGGACCAATTTGCGAAAAGTGTTGTAATCGGGTTGGATCATGGTTCGCCACGCTCTCGTTCTTCGGCTGCCAGCGATTGCAAGACGGCCCGGCGCATGGCCGCTTCAGGGGCGCGCGTTCCCGTCCAGATTTCCCATTGAGCAATTCCCTGCGCCAAAAACATCTCCACTCCTGAAACCGTTTCGATGCCTTTTCTGTCCGCAAGTTGCAAGAGCTTAGTCCGGCGCGGGCGGTAAATCGTGTCGAAGACGAGCCGGCAATTCAATTCGCGCGCACTGAGCGGCGAGCGGCGCGTATTTGGATGCATTCCGACTGGAGTGGTATTCACGATTGCGTCAAAGAATTCGCGCTTGAGCGATGCGCGCGGGATCAGTTCGCCGTGAACTTCGCGAGCGAGTTTCTTTGCCTGATCCGGCCGCCGAGCGCAAATTGATACGGATGCTCCGCCCTTAGCCAGCGCGAATGCGACCGCGCGGGCCGCGCCTCCGGCGCCGAAAATCAGAACGCGGCTGCCGGCGAGAGGAATCCGGCGCTCCAGCGCGCGGAGCACACCGACGTAGTCAGTATTGTAGCCGAAGAGTTTCCCGCTGCCGCGAACAACAACCGTATTCACAGCGCCAATGGCGGCTGCCAGCGGATCGCAATCATCCAGGTGGCGCAGAATGCGTTCTTTGTGTGGAAGCGTAACGCTGAATCCCTTGATTCCGAGCGGCTCGATGGCGTAGAGAAAATCGCGCAGGTCTTTCACCAGGAACGGCAGATAGACAGCGTTAATTCGCCGCGCCATGAAACCTGTGTTGTGCAGAATTGGGGAAAGTGAATGGGCGATCGGCTGGCCGATGACACCGTAGACCTGTGTCTGCCGGTTTAGGCGGTCCACGCGATAGACTTCTTGCATTGCGGCGAGCGAGACCTGTCCGGGGGCAGTGGCGGTTTGAAGTGGCGCATAGGTGAGAGGACTTTTCTCACGCGGCGCAAGGATGCGCAGCGGCGTCGCAATCTCACCCATCGGCACCGCCATCACGCTCGTGTTCGCATGAGCCAGCCCGAGCACTCGCAGGCCATCTCGCAGCGAGCCGCACTCAATCGCAATCTTCACTGCGTCAAACTCCTCCCGCCGGCGAAGGTTGTCGAGTTTCTGCGCGACTCGCGAAAGAGCGCTCTTCGTCGGGGTGCCGTCAAAGTCGTGATACGAAAGAATTCGCCGGGCCCCTGACGTATACAAATCAATTACAAACGCCGGAACGGATTCGACGCTCTCTATTTCCAGGTCAACCCAATTGCACCCCGCGCGGACAGCCTCTTGCAATCGAGCGAGTTGCGCCGTAACGCCATTTCGAAATCGTCCGCCCGCCTCTTTCCGCCGGCAGGTCGCAATCAGGGACACTCGGGGATCGTGTTTCCTGCGGCGAAGCAGAAATACGAAGCGTTCGAACTCTTTATCGTCTTTGAGCCAGTCCAAACGCAGTTCGACGGTACGCGTGCGGCGCAGCGCCAGGCCGAGTTGTTGCCAAGTATCGAGCGCCGTTGCGCCCGCGACCACGCTGCAGAGCCGTTCGCCTTCGAACAAAGAATCCTTCGCCATACTGTCCTTCGGTACAGGGATAGAACTGTCTAGGATGCGTTACCCAGAATGTAAAACGCAATGGGACATTGCCTTGACGCTCCCTGGTGCCTTTGTTACGGTCGATTCATTGGGCAACCCGCCGGCCAATCGGAGGGGTCGCAAGGAGTGAGAGAGATGCGCAGGATTATCTTGATGCTGGGGCTGTCAGTGGCATTCCTATCTTCTGGTGCGTTTGCGCAAGTGCAGAATGTGTCGTTACCCACAACGACCCAGGCCGACGTCTACTGTTCCGGGATGTTCACGAAAGAGCATGTGCCCAACTCCTTTCAGGTTGTCTCAGGAGAAGAGTCCAACGCCCGGCTGAGTTTTTCTGATGGGGATTACGTTTACCTCAATCGGGGTGCCGACAAAGGTGTGAAGGTCGGGGATGTATTCCTGGTCATGCGACCGATCAATGATGTGAACAAAGTGGAATGGTTCGATGGGCAGGACAGGATTCTGAGTGCAATAGGCCAATGGTGGGAGGATGAAGGGCGAATTACTGTCGCGGATGTGCAGCAGAATACCTCTGTGGCGCGAGTGACCAACGCCTGCACGTCATTATATCGCGGCGACGTTGTTCTGCCGTTTGTCGAGCGGCCCGTGCCGCAGCTTAAGTCCGAGGCTAATTTTGACCGCTTTGCACCCCCGAGTGGCAAGAAAAAAGGAATGGTCGTGGCCAGTAAGAACTTCCAGATTCAACTTGGCCAGAACCAAGTCGCTTACGTCAATCTCGGCAGCAACCAAGGTGTCAAAATTGGCGACTATCTCCGCGTTTTCCGATATGAGGGCAGCAACGGTGAATTTGCCTACCAGACATCCGATATCGCAACGTCGCTCGCGGGATATGGCGCGGCGACGGGACACTATTCCGTCAAGGAACTCCCGCGCGAAGTCCTAGGCGAGGCGGTGGTCATCCGTGCAACGCCCAACTCCTCGACCGTCTTGATTACCTATAGTCTGAGGGAAATCTACGTAGGCGATTATTGCGAGCTCGAATAGCCGTCTAATTCGCCGAAATCTGCCTGATTGCAGGTTCCGGTGCGGAAGTCCGAATCGGAAAACACTTCCGCGGTAAATATTTCGATTTGAGTTGATGGATCCTGCCACGCATTCGGCGCCAGACCCGCTTTGCGGCAAGTTTCTTCCAGAAAATGCTCCCGAGATAGGCGGTGTTCTGCCGCCACTTGAGGAAGCAAGACGCCTCGCTGGCAGTTCCTTGAAATAATCAGACCATGCTTTCCTGGCTCGACTCGATCGGGCGTCACGGCTTCGGCCGCCGATAAAACAGAGATCTCGATGCCGAGTTCGGCCAAATCATTCGCCCGCAGGCGGGAGAATCGGGGATCTTCGGTGGCCGCAGCAACGGCGCATTCAGAGACGAGTTTCGCCAGAGATTTGGAGGCAGCTATGCGTCCGATGCATCCGCGCAACCGGCCACGCTTGCGCAGCGTCACAAAGGCGCCTCCCGGAGCCGCAAGAGCCTCAAGCGGGGAAGTTATTTCCTGGCTGCGGCCATCCGTGAGAGCGAGAAAGATTGCCTTCCGAGCAATTTCGAGAAGGGCCTGTTTTTCTGTCTTATCGAGTTGGGACATCTTGCGGATTTTTCTTCTGCGCCAAAATCACCTCGGTGTCCCGGCGCTGCTTGATGCGGCCATCGACCTGGCTCCAGAACATCAGGAAATAGTGAACTGCCGATGCGACAGCGCTGATTACAACCATCCACAACAACACTAGAGCCAGCATCTTCGTGCCCGGATGAGTGGCGGAGAAAATCACGATGCAGCCTGCCAGAACCTGCAAGATCATTTTTGTCTTCCCCAGCGGCGAAGCCGGGATCACCAATCCCTCTGCTGATGCGATATTACGCAAGCCCATGACGATGAACTCGCGGCCGATGATGATCACAACCATCCACGCGGGCACGAGATCCATTGCCACCAGGGAAATAAATGCTGCTGAAATCAAGAGCTTGTCCGCGATCGGATCAAGAAGGATTCCCAGGGTCGTAATTTCGCCGCGCTTGCGGGCGAAGTATCCATCGAACGCATCCGTAGCCGCTGCGACCGCCAAAATCAACACACCCCAAATCTCGAAATGAACGGATAATCCCCAGAACTCGAGGTTTGGTTCGCGCGTGAGCAGGACGACCACGAGCAGTGGCACAAAGAAGATTCGCAGAATGGTCAGGCTGTTCGGGAGATTCATTTCGGCCTCGGCCCGTGCAGCCCCGCAGCCATTCGCACTTGGCCACGGGAGATGATGCCACTATAGTGCGCTGCCAGTGCCGAGTCAACGCAACGAAGCCAATTTTGTGCTGGAAACGGCGCAGGCCTGGGATTCCTTCGGTCCATCGTGCCGGTACACACTGAAGAGGGTATATTTACCTTTTGGTCTGCTTCGATGCTCAGCTTGTGAAAATTGCATACCCACGTATTTTCCGCGCTCCGTGACTCTTGCCGTCGGTTGAGTTCTAGTAGCAAGCCCGTAACTCATTGTTCCGGCATGGGTTATGCCGTTAATCCGTGGATATGTGAAATACGGCGTATATTGCAGGAATATTACGCGGCCACGCCGCTAAGCGCAATTTCCACAATGATTTCCACAGATATCCCGAGCGGGAATCTCCCTTTATTCGCTCCCGGCTAATTAAGCAATGAGTAATGAGAGCTGCTCCTTGGAGAAGAGATCGGCTAAGCGTTTGCCTGACCCGCTTTTGCCGGGCTCGCAAAAGCTTCGAGCCGCGTGGCGAGCGATTCGGGAAGCTCTGCTTCCAACCGGATATGGTCATCCCGCACTTCTGAACTCAAGACGCGGCCGCAGGCATAAATCATGGCTAGCTCCCGTCCATTCGCGAGTGGCAGGCTCAGGTGGCGCGACACAACGGGATCGACTGGCATCGCCATCTCGATTTGCCGGAGCATATCATCGAACCCTTCGCGCGTTCGAGCGGAAACCAAGACTCTCAAACGATCTGTAGCATCGCGACCTGCGCTGAAAGACTCCCGCAGGATTGCCAGGTCCTCGGCGGAGAGGCGGTCGATTTTATTGAAAACGTGCAATCGCGCACGGTCGGCGACGCCCAGGGCATTTAGTACTTTTTCGACTTCGGCGTCTTGTTCCGCGTGCGACGGATTCGAAACGTCCGTGACCTGTACGATCAACGCCGCTTCCTGCACTTCCTCAAGAGTCGCGCGGAAGGCGGCAATCAGATCCGGCGGGAGATCACGAATGAATCCTACGGTATCAGAAAGGAGCACGCGGCGGCGGGGGGCCAAACGCAGAGATCGAATTGTCGGATCCAGCGTCGCGAACATTTTCGGCGACGTGAGCACTTCCGCGTTTGTCAGCGCGTTGAATAGCGTCGATTTGCCCGCGTTCGTGTAGCCCACGAGCGCCACGGTGCAAAGCGGGATTGCTTGGCGGGCCCGGCGACGCAGAGCGCGCTGACGCCGCACGGTTTCGATCGATTGGCCGATCTTGCGCACACGATCTCGAATGCGCCGGCGATCAGTCTCCAGCTTCTGTTCGCCAGGTCCGCGAGTCCCGATTCCACCGCCGAGTCGTGACAACTCGCGCTTGCTGCCCGCAAGTCTGGGCAACAGATAATTCAATTGGGCCAGTTCGACTTGAAGTTGGCCTTCGCGGCTATGCGCATGGCGCGCAAAGATATCCAGGATTAGCTGCGTGCGGTCGATGACGGGGCAATCGATCTCGCGCTCCATGTTCCGATGCTGAATGGGCGAAAGGCTACGGTCGACAATAATCAGATCGGCGCCGAGGCGCTCCGCCTCTGTCTTCAATTCCGAAAGCAATCCCCGCCCAACAAGCGTCGCTGAATCGAACGAATCGCGCATCTGCAATCGACTGCCAATTACCTTGGCTCCGGCGCTCCGCGCCAATTCCTCCAACTCGGCAAGCGACTCGCGTTCTATCGTGCCGCTGGCAATCCCGTTGGCGCGCGTTGCGCGTTTGACGCCCACACCAACGAGGAACACTCGCTCGGAATTGTCCAAGAGGGAGGCCGATTTCATTCTATGTGGGAAGCAAGCGCCATGAGATGCCTCGGTGCACCGCGCATACTTCGAAAGCAATTATACTCGTTACCGGTGTCTATTGCTGCAGAGCTTCTTGGCTTGCCAGCGAAGAGGCAGCAAGGACCAATCGGGAAAGAGCCTCCGCGAGCGAAACGCCCGATTCACGAAAAGCCGCGTCCCGCGTCGCACAGTCCACCCAGCCCACGTACATGAGCATCGCGGCATGCGACCACTCTCGTGCCTGCGCTGCGTTGAAACCGATTTCTCGGAACACTTGTGCGAGATAGGCGATGCGCTTTCTCTCGATTTCGGCGACCCGGCGGGCAACTCGCTGGTCCTCCCTTGCCCAAGCGAACATGCCAACGTCAAGCCGACCGTACCCCGCGTGCGACAAGAGCTCCACGAGCTTGGCCCAGCGTTCTGCCGGGCTTCGATCTCTCGCGCTCTGATCAATGTTCCAGTCGGACTGATCGGATTCCCAGGCGTCGAGAATCGCCTGCAGCAGATCGTCGCGATCGCGGAAATGCCAGTAGAAACTGCCCTTGCTGATATGCAGTTTGCGGGCGAGTTCCTCCACGTGAACGGCGTCGACGCCCTGCGAGGAGAGGACTTCAATCCCGGCCCGCACCCAATCGGAACGGTCAAGCCGCTCTAGGTTTGCGCGATGAATGGCCATAATCAGGGCACCTCAGAACTTCACATACGGCTTGGTATGGAATTAAGAATATCAGCTCTAAGGAGAATGAGTCAATACGCCTACGTATGGAAGTCCGCCCGCGTGGCAGCCAGGAGCTCCAGGACCGCGTGCACGATTCCGGGTTCGTCTCCGAAGCCCGCAAACCAATGTACAGCTGTCTCTCGCCGAAGCCATGTAATTTGCCGTTTCGCATATCGCCGCGTCGCCTGTTGAATTTCCCGCGTCGCCTGCTCTATTGTCTTCGTCCCTTGGAGATGTTCCCGCAGTTGCGAATATCCCAAGAACGTAAATGGCTTTGCCGTAGGCGGGATATTCCGCTTGATAAGCCCATCGACTTCGCTGAGCCATCCGGATTCAAGCATGAGGCTGGCACGTTGGTCGATACGCATGTAAAGCGCGGCGCGTTGCGGTGCCAACCCAATCTTGACGAGCGAATACCCTTCAAGGGGAACGCGCCCATGCCGATGCAGTTCGCTTGCGGGTTTTCCAGCCAGGAGGCAAATTTCGATCGCCCGAATGAGTTTCTGCGCGTCGCCGGGGGCGATTTTCGAAGCCGATTCGGGGTCCAGACGCCGCAGGACGCGGTGTAAGTACCGTGGACCCCCGAGCGCGTCGCTTTGGCGGAGTCTTTCGCGCAGCGTTTCGGAACGCGCAGGCGCGTCTGCCAACCCCTCCAACAAAGCTCGCAAGTACAGGCCTGTTCCAGCCGTGATAATCGGGATCTTCCGTCGCTCCGTAACGCCTCCGAGAACCTCCAGCGCCCGCCGGCGATACTCTCCCGCGGTGAAGACTTCCTCGGGATCAACTAGGCCGGTCAAATGATGCGGAATCCCGTGCTGCTGTTCGACCGGCACCTTACCCGTGCCAATATCGAAACAACGATAGACCTGCGTGGAATCGCAGCAGACGATTTCTCCGCCGAGCTTTTCCGCAAGAGCGATTGCCAGGGAAGATTTTCCAGACGCCGTTGGGCCAAGAATTACAACGAGCCGGCGCGGCGCGTTCATCCGTGAAAGACCTCGTAGCGAAGCACGAGGTAAATCAGGACGGCAAGCGCCAGGACAAGCGCTCCGAGGATTTGATTGCGGCTCGGTTTCACTGATTGTAGTTGTAATCCAATGGCAGGTTGTAAAGGAAGATGATTCGGAGTTCGATATAGGGGCCGGTAAAGGCCGACGGCAGCGGCTCGAAAGGATTCGACTCGGTGAGGGCCGCGCCGGCAGCCCGATCAAGCGGTTCCTTCCCCGAGGTGCGCTCGAGGAACGGCTCGGTATTGGGCATATCGCCGTTGCGCATGATGTGGAAGTGCATCACGACGACGCCTTTGTCGCCCATGCGCGCTGAAATGGGCATTACGGAATCCCAGTTCTGCTGCACACGAGCCAGCATGCGCGCAAGATAATTTGAGAAGTCCACCCCCTGGGTCGGAGTCAATATCTGCACGCCGCTACCCAGCATTCCCTGGCCTCCGGCGCCGTCGGGTGGAGACGCACCGGGCGCTAGCGGCATCGGTTCGGAGATCGCAGCCGACGTGGAACTATTCTGGTTGTTCTGTAGGGCTTCTCGAGCTGATTTCTCGAGCTCGCGTCCAGGCGAGAGCCGAGGCAGCTCTAAGTTCAGTTTGTGATTTGGAGACGGTGGAGGAGGTTCCAATTGCGATAGGGGCTTGAAAGCAGGCGCCGCCTTGGTCGGTGCCGCGGGCTGTGGTTGCGATGGAGTTGGCTTCGCCTCTTCCGGCTGCGGAGGCGCGGCAGTCTTCGGGCCCGCCAGCGGCTCCGGCGCGGGTGGCTGCGGGGTCGGCTCGAGCTCTTTCAAAATGCGCGGATCCAGGCGCATCCGAGCGCTCGGCTGCTCGGGTCGCGGACGCATCTTGGGAACTTCCCTTACCGACGGTGGAAGAAACACGCGCGACAATTGCTCGCGTGCCAATTGGACTTGCTGCGTGGGCTCATTTGTACTCAATAGCTTCGGCAAGAACAGTACCAACAGAATTACGGCAACGTGGACAATGAGAGAAAAAGATCGCGCGACCCATTGCCAATCCTTGGCATCTGGTTTTTCGGGGCTCGCCAGCAGGTTGACTTCCCCGGTCGTAAAGAGGTCCGGTTCCAGAATTTCATCGAAAATTCCCGCAGGCAACGGAGCGTGCGAGCTGATCTTTGTGGATTGCTCGAGTTTCGCTTCCTGCGGCACAACAATGCGCGTTTCCAGCACGGCCATCGGCACATGAGTCGGAATCGTGGAGCCGGACGATTCCATCGGCGTCACGGGCATGTCGCGTGGAATCAGCATCCGGCTTGCGAGGACATCCAGCGGCAAATAAGATGGAATCGAGCTGCGAGTTTCCAGAGGGCGGTCGGATGGCCCCGTCGGCACAACGATGCGCGAATCGAGCGGCGAAGTACGCCGCTGCCCGTTTTCCGGCGGGGCGTTCGGGTCAACGCGTGAAATTTTCAGCGGAACCAGGGTCCTAGGAATCATCTTGGATTCGGAACGGCGGCAAGCTCCGGCTTAACGCGTCTCGCATGTTCGACGATTCCAGCCATGACACGCTCCGCTAAATCCAGAGCGCGGCGTCCCGCTTCGCCGTCAATCAATGGCGTGGTCCGGTCGCGGACGGCAACCAAGAACGAGCGCAGTTCAGCCTTGAGCGGTTCCTCGGGCTGCGTCGGCACTTTTTCGAAATCGATGGCAGGTTGCGAACCCTCGCCGGTTACGCGCAGCCTCATGACGTCCTGGCGAGTGTAATCGACGGACACATATTCGCGCGTTTGAAAGAACCGCAGCTTGCGGACGCGCTCGGTGGATACGCGGCTTGCCGTTAGATTCGCCACGGCGCCCGATTCGAATTCGATTCGGGCGTGGGCGATGTCGACTTTGTCGGTCAGAACGGGAATGCCCACGGAATGAATGTCGCGCGCGGGCGAGTCCACCAGAGCGAGCAGGATATCGAGGTCGTGAATCATCACGTCGAAAACCACGTCGACATCCAGGCTGCGCGGCGAAAACACGCCCAGGCGATGAACTTCGAAAAACAGAGGCCGCGTCACGATCTTCTGAACGGCAACGACCGCGGGATTGAACCGTTCGAGATGTCCGACCTGAAGAATTCGGTCCGCGCGCTTCGCCGTCGCGATCAGCGAATCCGCTTCAGCAATCGAAACGGCAATCGGTTTTTCGACAAGAACGTCGATGCCCGATTGCAGAAGTTGAGTGCTAATTTGAGCATGAAGTTTCGTGGGAACGGCAACGCTGGCGGCGTCGATCTGTGCGGCCAGGCTCGCGACATCGGAAAAGGCTTGCGTGCCGAACTCCGCGGCGATTTGCCGCGCGCGTTCCGGATCGGCGTCGTGAACGCCAACGAGTTCCGCGTCGGCCAGTTCGTGATAAACGCGCACATGGTTACGCCCAAAATCGCCAACGCCAATCACACCGACACGAATCTTCCTGCCCATTACGGCTTTCCTCTCTTCAGCACAGCTTTCTCGGATGCGCTTTCCGCGCCGAGGGGTGCAAAGGCCTCGATGGCAATCCCGGCCGCATCGGCTGCCGCGATCAGTTTTTCGCGGTCAAAGAGCAAAGTACGCCCCGCATCCACTGCGAGTGACGTGGCATGGGACCGCTGCATGACTTCGATCGTTTGCAGGCCGACGACCGGCACGTCGAAGCGCATGTCCTGATCGGGCTTGCTCACTTTCACGACCGCCAAACGCTTCCCATTCGTAAGACGTGCCGCCCGCTCGATGGTTTCGTCGGTGCCTTCCATGGCTTCGACCGCGACGCAGGCGCGCTCGCGAATCACGACCGTCTGCCCAAGGTCCATCCCGGCCAGACGCTGGGCGACCTCGCGTCCATAGGCAATATCGCCAGCTTCTTCGTCATCCGGCGCGCGGCGCGTCAGCACCCCCTTTTCCGGCAGCAGGGATGCGAGAAATACGGTCGAGTCGACCAGGCGAATTCCCTCGTCTTCGAGCAAGCGGGCGACGGCGCCAATCAGCGAATCCGTGTTTTTCTTGGGCAATGACAGCAACAGCTTGGCAAGCTTCCAGTCGGGCCGTATGGAGCTGAAGATCTTGTTATGTTTCACCTGCCCGGCCATCACAGCCTGCTTCACGCCCTCGCTGTGAAGCAGTTCGATGGCGCGGCTCAGCTCACCGAGGCTGACCCAGTGCAACCGCGAGGCCAAATGCTCAAGTTGCGGCGAGGCCTCTTCGCGAATCGCAATCACCGCCATATCGATGCCACGGCTCCGGGCCCCTTGCAGAACCAGGAATGGAAACTTGCCATTCCCGGCGATCAGACCCCACCCGGTGGTCGACGAAGCATCGGTTTCAGAGGGCATCGGTTTTCTACTTAACCAGGCCGCGCTCCGCGGCTTCGATGAAACGAATCAACTCGGAGACGTCTTCCGAGCCGTTCAGCGTCGTCTTCATTCGTTCGAGCGCCTGAGTCGTATTCAATTTTGAGCGCAAGAGGAGGCGGTACGCGCGTTCAATTGTTTTGATGCGTTCAGGACTGAAGCCGTGCCGCTCAAGGCCAATCGAATTGACGGCAAAGCAGTGGACATCGCGCGATTGCACGACCTTGGAAAATGGCGGCACGTCTTGCGTGATCGCCGTAAGCGCGGCGACGTATGCATGGCGGCCGACTCGGCAGAATTGATGCACAGTGCAGAATGCGCCCACGGTGGCATGATTTTCTACCGTCACGTGCCCGGCGAGCGTCGCGCCGTTCACAAAGATCGTGTGATCGCCCACGTGGCAATCGTGCGCGACGTGCGAATATGCCATGAACATGTTGTTGCCGCCGATGTGCGTGGTTCCTCCGCCTTTTTTTGTGCCGCGAGACACTGTGACGAATTCATAGAATTGATTGCCGTCGCCAATTTCGAGCGAAACGCGCTCGCCCGCGTAACTTATGTCTTGTGGGTCGCAGCCGAGAGCGGCGAACGAGCGGACATGATTGTTCTTGCCAATGCGCGACGGGCCGTTGATCACAACATGGGGTTCAAGCACGCATCCGTCGCCCAGCTCGACATCGTCGCCTATCACGGAGAATGCCCCGATGCGCGAGTTGTTGCCGATTCGGGCGCGCGGGGAAACGCTCGCTCTGGAGTCGATCTCGCTCATGGATTGCGGTCTACGGTCTTACACATGAGAGTCGCCTCGGCCGCAAGTTCGTTGCCTACCATTGCCTTGCCCGCCAGCTTGCAGAATGTCGTCCGCCAGGAGACAACGTCCACTTCGACACGCAATTGATCTCCCGGCACCACGGGCCGCCGGAAACGCGCATCGTCGATCGCGACAAAATAAAGCAGCTTGCTGTCGCGTTCCGGAATTTCCTGGAGCAGCAAGAAGCCGCCAGTCTGCGCCATCGCCTCGACAATCAGCACGCCTGGCATCACAGGCTGGCCGGGAAAATGTCCGGCAAAAAAATACTCATTAATGGTGACATTCTTGATGCCCACGATCCGCTTGAGGCGTTCCATCTCGACAATGGTGTCCACCATAAGGAACGGATAGCGATGCGGCAGGATTTTCTGAATCTCGTTCGTGTCCAAAATCATCGATTGCCTCGTTAAGCCGGACGGGATGAAAACCCCTCGGCGCGCAATCCCAGCATTTTATATGAAAGAGCTTAGCGGTGGAATGACACTGCTTCAGATGTTCACCTGCATGAAACTCCCGTGTCAACGCGTGCGTCTCATCTGCCAGCAAACAGGCTCGTTTGACTTGCGTCGCGTGACGGGAATATGCTCACGTGAAATTCAAATCGCACTGGGGGATCTATGCGTATTCTAAGTAAGCTAGCGCTTTTTACGCTGTTGGTGCTTGTGCCCGGACCCCTCATGGCTCAGACCGGCGCGTATTGCCGCGCTGGTTTTTTCCCGCAGGCCGCGGCTTCTGGCCAGGACGCGGGGACCCAACCGCAAACGCACGGTTTGAATCCTGCCGATCTTGATCCCACGGCAAAGGCATGCGTGAATTTCTTTCAGTATGCGGACGGCGGATGGAACTCCGCTCACCCGATTCCCCCCGCTTACGCGAGTTGGGGCACTTTCAATTGGCTTCTGAACCAAAATCAGGATGTTCTCCATCAGATCTTGGACGAAGCGGCTGCGGACCGCAGCGCGCCACAGGGTTCGGCCGAACAAAAGATCGGCGATTACTATGCGAGCTGCATGGATGAAGCCGCGATCGAGAAAGACGGAATCCAGCCGCTTGAGCCGGAACTGACTCGCATCAACAGCATCGCCAGCATCCGGCAACTCGAAGACGAAGTCGCGAGGCTACAGGGCATGGGCGTACCAGTGCTTTTCCGTTTTGGCTCGGGCCAGGACTACAAGAACAGTACATTGGAAATTGCCAATGCGTTTCAGGGTGGGCTCGCGCTTCCCGACCGGGATTATTACATCAAGGACGATGCGCGTGAGCAAGGAATTCGCACCGCTTATGTCACGCACATAACGAACATGTTTCAACTTATGGGCGACGATCCCGCGACGGCCGCGCAAGAGGCTCACACCGTCATGGCGATTGAGACGAATCTGGCGAAAATTTCAATCGACCGCGTGGCCATGCGCGATCCTGAATCGCGGTACCACAAAATGGATATCGCGCAATTTCAATCCATGACCCCCGACTTTTCCTGGAGCGCGTACCTCGAGGACATTGGCTATCCCGGCGTAAAGGAAGTTAACGTCGGGCAACCCGACTTCTTCAAGAGTCTCAACGACCAACTCACTTCAACTTCGCTGTCCGATTGGAAGATCTACTTGCGGTGGCATCTGGTCAACGCCGCCGCGCCCGCGCTCTCATCCAAGTTCGTCGACGAGAATTTCGATTTCTTCGGCAAGACCCTGACCGGCGCCAAGGAATTGCAGCCGCGCTGGAAACGCTGCGTGCAAATGACGGATCGCGAACTCGGCGAAGCGCTCGGCCAGAAATACGTCGAGAAAGCGTTCCCTCCGGAGGCAAAGGCCGCGGCGCTGAAGATGGTTCACAATCTCGTGAACGCTTTGCACGATGACATCGAGACGCTGCCGTGGATGAGCCCCGCGACGAAACAGCAGGCGCTCGCCAAATTGAGCCACATCATGCTCAAGGTCGGCTATCCCGATCAATGGCGCGACTATTCAGCCTACCAGGTGGATCGCGGACGTTTCATCGACAACGTTTTTCGCGGGCGCGTATTCGCATTCCATTACGAAATGGCCAAGATCGGCAAGCCCGTGGATCGCACCGAATGGACCATGACGCCGCCGACGGTCAACGCTTACTACAACCCCTCGATGAACGAGATTGTCTTCCCCGCTGGCATTCTGCAATGGCCCTTCTTCGATCCCAAAGCTGACGACGCGCTGAATTATGGCGGTATCGGCGCCGTCATCGGACATGAGATGACCCACGGCTTTGACGACCAAGGCAGAAAGTTCGATGCCGACGGGAATCTCCGCGATTGGTGGACGGCCGACGACGCCAAGAACTTCCAGGCGCGCGCTGATTGCGTCGAGCATCAGTTCGATGACTACGTCGTACAGGGCGATGTGCACGAAAACGGCAAGCTCGTGCTGGGTGAAAGCATCGCTGACCTCGGTGGTTTGACCATCGCCTATAAGGCATTCCTGAAAACGTCAGAGGGGCAGTCGAGTGAAAAGATCGACGGTTTCACGCCGATCCAGCGCTTCTACCTCGCATGGGCGCGCACGTGGGAGGGCACCGAGCGTCCCGAACTGGACCTGATGCTCGCCAAGACCAACCCTCACCCACTGGACAAGTATCGCGCCATTGCTGCGCCATCCAACATGGCGCCGTTTGCACAAGCCTTCGATTGTAAGCCGGGCGACGCGATGGTGCGTCCGCCGGATCAGGTTTGCCGGATTTGGTAGCGGTCTTGCCAGAAATTCACGCGAGGTGGCGAGGCGCGAATTGATTCGCGTCTAATTCGTGGCTTCGGCGATTTCGGGGGATCGACGCTTCTTATATTCCGCGAAGGTCAGCAGAATAACCATCGCGTCAAAAACCGTGAGCCAGATCAGCCACCAAGACAGCGCGAAAGTCATGCGATAAAGCTGATAAGATATGAAAAGTATGAGTAAAATGATCATCCCCGGATAAGCCCACATCCGGTTGAGCCACAGAGCAACAACGAGGATCACTTTCGCCAACCCGTGCGAAACGAGGTAAAAGACAATAAAATAGTGCGCATGACCCGTGATCGTGCTTGACGCATGGAGAAGGTGCGATGCGATGAAAGCATTCGGGTTTCTAGTCACGGCGTGATGCGTGATCGCATCCAGAAACGTGTTCATGCGGATGGGACTGGAAAATAGTACGAGGAGACCACCCAGGATCTCCAGTAAGCCGTCAATGCCCTTGAGCGTGATACTGGCTTGGAAGCTTCGATCAAGGAGCGTATTTCCTTTTAAGAGTTGCATCGGACGAGTTCGAGACTAACACACCGTTCGGCATCGAGCGCGGCAGCTTTCGAGGATGCGTTCCCGTGGAGGACACAACCCAGGCGGTGCAACCGGATGTTCTTCCTAAGAATCGAAAAGTGGGGTTTTCTGATGAGCGAGCCGCGGCTTGCGATAGCCGCGCCGATGACCTAAGATTCCGGACGAGCTTTTTGTCGGCAGTTTATGGTGAGCAACTAGACATGGAGAGCGGATTGCCAGCGAAATTTGCCGCTGATGCCGAAATCGGCCGTGGGCCGATTATCGCTGGGGCGATTGATGCGCATTCGCTTGAAAGAGCGGAGAAATTTTCCAAGGAGATCGCGTGGGAAGAAAAACGCGACCGTTGGGACTGGTTTTTGAGCGCCGCGATCGTCCTGGGGTTCGCCATCTTGATTTACGAAGTATATCGCAGTGCGGCTTTCGATCCCCTATTGCTCGCCGCCGAAGATCATCAGTGGACCCGCTTCATTGTGCGCCCCGCGATCCTCTGGGCCATCATGGGAACAATCTTGCTCGGTTTTCGCACCATCTTCTGGGTTCGATATCGCCCGTTTCCGCCGGCTTCCTTTGAAAACGCTCCCAGTCTCACGGTAATCATCCCCGCCTATAACGAAGGCGCGATGGTGCTGAAATCGATCGAGTCTGCTGTTCTCGCGCTCTATCCGAAAGATCGGTTGGAGATCTTGGTGATTGACGATGGAAGCAGCGACGATACCTGGAAGTACATTCAGCGCGCCCTGGAGAAATTCCCGGGTCGACTGACGCCCATCCGTTTTCCGAAAAATCGCGGGAAGAGAGACGCGCTTGCGGAGGGGTTCTCCAGGGCCAAGGGTGAGATTGTCGTTACAGTTGATTCCGACAGCGTGATTGAGCCGCGCGCATTGCTGGCCGCAGCGGGGCCATTCCGAAACTCGAAGATCGGCGCCGTCGCGGGCAAAGTTGCCGTTTACAACCGGCGGCATGGTTTGATTCCGCGCATGCTGCATGTGCGCTATATTTTGTCGTTCGATCTTCTGCGCGCCGTGGAATCCTCCTATCAGACTGTTTACTGTTGCCCCGGCGCGTTGACCGCCTACCGCGCTTCGGTCGTCCGGAGCGTGCTTGAAAGATGGTCCACGCAAACATTCTGGGGCGTGCCGTGCACGTATGGCGAGGATCGAGCGCTCACGAACTTCATTCTCGAGGCAGGATTTGATACAGTTTACCAGCGTTCGGCCATTGTCCACACCGTGGCTCCGGAGACCTATATCAAACTGTGCAAGATGTTCTTGCGCTGGGACCGCAGTTACATTCGCGAGGAGATTCGGTTTCAGTCCATCGTGTGGAAGCGTCCCCTGGTTTCACGCTGCATTGCGCTATGCGACCGGTTCATTACAAATTTCCGTTACCCGATCAACTATGCCGTTCTTTTCCTCATGATCTTTCTCGTTTTCGGCAAACCTTTGCTGATTTTGCGTTTGCTGACGGCCATCGGCGTTCTGGCTTTCTTCAATATGCTCTATTTTCTCCGGAGTGAACGCTCGGCGGATTTTCTCTACGGCATCGTGTATGCCTATTTTGGTTTCTTCGCCCTCTTCTGGATTTTTCCCTATGCGCTGATCACCATTCGCGCCCGCTCCTGGCTGACCCGCTGATGATTTGTAGCCGAGCGCCCGCCTGAGCGGCATTCTTCTTCTGTAGAAGTTCGATTGCGGGCTGGTGGAAATGCGCCGCAGCTCATGGATCTCGTCCGCGCGGGCCTGGAGAATTACATGGCGGCTGCTACTTCCTCTTTTTCTTGCCGTGCCTCCGGGGTGACTCAGTATTCTTCGGCGACAGGCACAGCGCCGCGCCTCCCGCGATGCCCGAATCCTCTCCATACCGCGCGCGCACCAGAGGAATCTCCTTCGAGCGCGAGTTAATCGTCCATTCCGGCAGCTTCTCCCGGATGTGCGCGAACCAACTAGACATCAGTTCACCCATGCCGCCGCCGAAAATAATGACGTCGGGCTCGAGTAAGTCGACGATGGTGCCGAGCCATATCGCCAGGAAATCAGCCGTCTCTTCCAAAATGGAACCTGCCAGCTTATCTCCGGCGCGCCACGCCGTGCCTACCATTTCAGCCGTCACGGCATCCGGCTCTCCTCCCGCGAGCGCGAGAAGCTTTTCACGCCCGGACCCACCCGTTCGCAATCGTTCGCGCGCGCGCTTTGCCACTGCCGGTCCCGCCGCAAGAGCTTCGATGCATCCCAGTTTGCCGCACGCGCATTTCGGGCCATGATAATCAATGGAAACGTGACCGCCTTCGATCGCCGCACCCGTCCGTCCGTGATAGACCCGCCCGCCGAGCACGAGCCCCGCGCCGATTCCCGTTCCCAGCGTCGCGTAAAAAACGGAATCGAATCCTTTGCCCGCGCCCCAGATTGCCTCCGCAAGCGCCGCTGCGTTCGCGTCATTGTCTAATTTCGTTGGCAGACGATACGTTTTTTGAATTATTTCCGTGATCGCGAAATTGTGCCAGCAGGGAAGGTTCGGCGGATTGATCACGACGCCTTTCCGCGGATCCAGCGGCCCGGGACTGCTGATTCCTATCGCCGCCACGGTTGCTCGGCGCTTCGGTTCGGCTTTGAGTGCGGCCTCAATGGCGTCACTCACGGCTGCCAATCCCTCTGCCTCGCTGCCGCGGCTGTTCATCGGTACGCGCACCTTCGAGAGAATTTCTCCGCTCGCGGTCACCGTTCCAGCCGCGACTTTCGTCCCACCAATATCCACTCCGAGATAAATTGGTCCTTTTGCGCCCATTTCCGGGTTCGACCTCCTGCGGCTCGTTATCATACGTGAGCACACGCAAACGTGTATACTTCCGCCGCTTGCGGGCCTTGCGCCCGTCCCAAATTATTTTCTGGAGAGGAGTTCAATGGACAGCGCGATTGCCGGGATCGTCTTGCTGATCGTCGCCGGAGTTATGAACGCCAGCTTCACGCTTCCGATGAAGTTTACGCGCCAGTGGGCGTGGGAAAACACCTGGCTTGTGTGGACGGTTTGGGCCCTGGTGATTTTTCCGCCGGCGATGACCTATCTCACCGTTCCTCACTTGCATTCCGTTTATTCCAGCGTCCCCGCCGCAGTAATCGTCACGGTCGCTGCGTGTGGAGCAGGCTGGGGAATTTCGCAGGTGTTTTTCGGCTTGGCCGTGGAGTCAGTGGGCATCGCACTGGCCTTCTCCGTGATTCTGGGGATCTCAGCCGCTGTCGGCGCTCTGGTTCCACTGTTCCAGTCCCACACGCATGCGGCTTTCGCGCACCGCGACATTCTTGTCCTCGCGGGCGTCGCGCTGATTGCGGTCGGCGTGGGGATATGCGCCGTTGCTGGCCGCTGGCGCGAGGCTGCGCTTGGCCAGGAAGTTGATCCCAACAAAGCGTCCGTGACGCGAGGCTTGCTTTACTGCGCAATCAGTGGCGTCGGCTCAGCCCTCGTTGGCATCGGCTTATGGCTCGGAGGTCCTATCGGCGCGGCGGCGGAGAAATTCGGCGCCAGCACGACTTGGTCACCCAATGCGATTTGGCTGCCCTTGATGATGGCCGGCGGAATTCCCAACCTTATCTATTGCATCTACCTGATCAATAAAAATCGCGCCGGAAACCGTTTCTCCAAACAGGGAACGGGCAGTTATTTCATTCTCGCGGGAATCATGGGCGTGTTTTGGTTCGGCAGCACATTGATGTACGGCATCGCTGTGCGACCTCTGGGCACCGCCGTGGCGTGGCCAATATTTATGTCTCTTATCGTTATCGTCGCCAGCATTTTGGGCGTGCTGACAGGAGAATGGAGGCGCACCGGCAAGCGTCCGCTGCAGATTATGTATGCTGGCGTTGCCGTACTCATTCTGGCGATTATCGTGCTTTCCAGGGCGAGCTAAAACAGAAACAAGTTTCTGACAGGAGTTCAAGGTGGGCCTTGCGAGTTTTTTCGTCCCGCAAGGCCACGCCTGTATTCGTTGAGGAGAAGCGTCTCGAGCGCTCCTCCTCATTTATGCAGTGTTACTTCACTGGCTCGACGGTAATTGCGCTGCCGCCAAACACCGTCGGCGCGCCCGCTGATTCCGCGGCCCGGTTGTACTCGGCGACGTCCGTTCGCAGCGCATCGTTGTACTGCTTCAGTGTATCGGCCTCCTGCGCATAGAGCGCTGTCATCTGCTGGCGCACGAGTTCGCTTGGCGCTTCGCCGTAGGCGCCGCCGGCCTCGAACACCAGGCGATTCACCTGAGACTGCAAGCGCGCCAGCCCGTGGATGTCGTCCTCGGACACGTCGTGCTGAACCTCCGGGTCGTAGACGGCGTCCCGGATTGCGTTCAGTTTCTTCGAGAGTTCGCGCCCGCGGCCGAGAATAGCCTGGTATTTCGCCTGTTCCTGTTTATCGTCGCTGCCCTGCACAGCCGAGCGGAAATCATCGAGCGACTTGTCGATCGCATCGATGCGGTTGATCATTTCGTTCAAGGCACTCATCTCATTCCGCGCCTGCAAACCAGCTTCTGCTTCGGCGCGGAAAATAGCTGGATCGATATGGAGGTTCGGATCGGGCTCAACCGTGACGCTCTGCGACTCAGTCTGGCCGTTCACCGTCACCGCCACCTTGTACGTACCCGGCGCCACTCGCGGGCCGCGGTTCGCGTTGAAAAATTCATTCGGTGGCGGAGTTCGTTCGAGCTTGAGCCGTACGGGTCCTTCCGCCGACATATTCCAAACGAACCGATTGACGCCAGCCTCCGCCGGGCCGTAATCGGTGGTCACCACGTTCCCGCGTTCATCGGTGATCACGATCTTCACGGGACCATGGTGCTGCATCTTGTCCTCCGGCGTGGGCTTGATCTCGGATTTCAGGAAGTAATCAATCACCGCGCCGTTGGGTGCGTTCGGCGCGGAATAGCCCGCTGGTTGTCCCTCGCCGGTTCTCCACGTGTGGAACATCACCGCCGGGCCCGGCGTGAAAAAGTGGAAGTCGCTCGCTTGAATCTCCGGCGTCATCTCCTCGATTGGCCGGATATTATCCAGCACGAAGATTCCCCGGCCATGTGTCGCGACCGCCAGATCGTGCGTATTCTTCACGAACTGCACGTCCATCACGGTTACCGTCGGGAAATTCGACTTCAGCGGCTGCCAGTGGTCGCCGCGATCGGTCGAGTAATAAAGCCCCGTGTCGGTCCCCAAGACGAGAAAACCCTTCTTGTTTGGATCCTCGCGCACAACGTGAGCCGGAGAGCCATCCGGCAAGCCATCGGTGATCTTCTGCCAAGTCGCGCCGTAATCTTCCGTGCGATAGACGTACACGCCACGGTTGTCGAGTTCGTGCGCGTCATAGGTCACGTACGCAGTTCCCGCATCGAATGGCGACACGCCCACTTGATACACACGCGCCCATTCCGGCGCTCCAGAGATATTCTTCGCGACATCCGTCCACGTCTTCCCGCCGTCCCGCGTCACCTGCACTAGCCCGTCGTCCGTGCCTACCCAAATCACTTTCGGATCGGTCGGAGCCAGTGTGATGGTGAGAATCGTGTCATACGTTTCCGCGCCGCTGATGTCGTGCTGCACCGGCCCGCCGGCGATCACTTGCTTGCTCTTGTCGTTTCGAGTCAGGTCGCCGCTGATCGCTGTCCATGTTTTTCCGCCATCCATGGACTTGAAGACCGCGTTCGCGCCGATGTACACCTCATTTGCATCGGTCGGCGACACGGCGATGGGAGAAGTCCAGTTGAAGCGGTATTTCAGGTCGGCCGGATTCGTCTCTTCCACGCCGGGAAGATAGGGCCGAATCGATTGGCTCAGATGCGTTTTCAGATCCAGCCTCTCGATTGAACCGTTTTGCGAATCGCTGTAAACAATGTCCGGATTGCTGGGCGCCCAGACGGCATATTCTCCGTCGCCTCCGACAACCGTGTACCATGCCGGTCCCGTAACGCGTCCACGGCTCACATCAGACGACGGCCCGCACCATGAACTATTGTCCTGCAGTCCGCCGCATAGCGAGTAGGGCTCCTGGCTGCTCGCAGATACCATGTAGAACTGCTCGATTGGCAGGCCATCGAGGAAGTTCCACGTCTTCGCGCCGTCAGTCGAGAGGAACACGCCGCCATCATTGCCCTGAATGATCCGGTTCGGATTCGTCGGATCGATCCACATCGTATGATGGTCGGAATGAACTCCTCGATCCGCGACGAATGCCGTCTTGCCGCCATCGGTCGATTCCATCATGTTGAACGACAGGAAATAGACTTTGTTCTCGTCATTGGGCGAAACAACCAGCTTCGAGAAATAAAACGCGCGCACGTCGAGCGCGTGGCTATCGTTCACAGAAGTCCACGAATCTCCCATATCCGTCGATTGCCACAACATTCCGTGCTTCGCGCCAATCAACGCGTAGATGTGGTCGGGATTCGAGGGCGCGATCGCAATCGCGCTGCGGCCCCACGGTCCATCGGGCAATCCCTTCGTCAGTTTCTGCCACGTATCGCCGCCGTCGGTCGAGCGGTAAATCGCGCTATCCGGGCCGCCGTCCATCAGCGTCCACGGATACCGCCTGAATTGCCACATGCATGCGAACAGAACATTCGGATTTCCGGCCGCCATTTCGAGATCGGCGACGCCGGTCGAATCGTTCACGAAAAGCACCTTCTTCCAGGTCTTGCCGCCATCCGTCGTTTTGAAAACGCCGCGGTCGGCGTTCGGTCCCCACGTGTGGCCCAGCGCGCCGACAAACACGGTGTTCGGATCGCTGGGATCGACCAAAATGTCCGTGATCTGTTGCGTGTCGGCAAGGCCCATGAACTTCCACGAATTCCCGGCGTCGGAAGAAAAATAGACGCCGCCACCATCAATAACATCATTGCGGATGTTGCCTTCGCCCGTTCCCACCCACACGTAGCTCGGATTTGATGGAGCAATCGCAATCGCGCCGATCGACGCGGTTTTTGCGTGCTCGAATATCGCCTTCCAGCTCAGTCCGCCGTCAACCGTCTTAAACACTCCTCCTCCGCCCGCGCCTACGTAGTACACATTGGGGTCGCCGGGAACCCCGGCCACGGCGGCCACTCTCCCGCCGGCTGATCCAGGGCCGAGATCGCGGAATTTCAAGTTCGCAAATATGTCCGCTTTTTGTTGGTCAGAGGTTGCCGCGTCTTGCGCGGAAACAACCTGAACTAAGCCAACGAACGACAGAAGCAGCGCCGCGAGTCCGGCGCAAAAAATGCGAGACTTTGCCATCACTCATCTCCTTTTAGAACTACACGGATCTTGGTTTTTGCAAGAAAGTTGAATCGTTGCGGAAAATCGCTCACGAAGATCATGTTTGCAAAATGCTGAAATCCCTTGCGCACGGCATTATACGCCCGCTCGGCGCAGCCACCCCGCCAAACTACTGTTTCGCATAGTACGAGACGCACACGCCCGTGAATCGGTTCCGATTTCTTTTGCAATCATAATCCGGATCCTGTCGCAGTCGCCGCCGCTTCTTGCGCACTTCACGAAAAAACCTCTCCAATCCGCGCCGAGTTGTATAGAATCGCCCGGCTCATTGTTCGTTTTCCATCGCGAGCGGGTTGTGCTGATTGATTCAGTGGGAGGGAGGAACACTTTCATGCGATTTCCATTGAGAGCCTTTTCCGCATTCGCCATCGTTGCTTTCTCGCTTTTATACTCACTCCTTGTCGCCGCGCCGGCCCGTGCCCAACAGGATCGCTTGCAGAGCAGCGACCTTTCCCGTTTTCGCGATGTGGGGCAAGTGGCGTTCTCACCCGATGGCTCGAAAATCGCCTACACGGTGCTTAATTACGACAAGCCGGGACGCCCATATCCGCAGCTCTGGGTGATGGATGTAGCCAGCGGAAAATCGGCGCGTGTTGGCGACGCTGATTCTGCAAATGGCAATCCGGTCTGGTCTCCCGACGGCCGCTGGATTTCTTATGACGGCGGAGCGCAAGGCAAAGACGGTTTGTGCATTGTTCGCCCTGACGGTTCGGACGCGACGTTTCTTGCCGACGCACAAGGCACGAACGCTCCCATCCCCGGCCAGGGCAATGACGTTTCCTGGTCTCCCGACAGCAAGCAGATCGCATTTGTCTCCGCCACGCCCGGCCCGGAAACCGCCGCCGCGAGCGGCGATCCCATGGTCTTCACGCGCTATCTCTGGCGTCCCACGGCGGGCGAAGGCATTCACCCGTGGAATGACAATCGCCGCCTGCACATTTTCGTTGTCGATGTGGTGAGCAAGCAGGTACGCCAGCTCACCAGCGGCGATTACTACGAACATTCCATCGACTGGTCGCCGGATGGCTCGGAGATTTTGTTTTGTTCCGATCGCTCACCCTATGCCGACCAATTCTTTCATTACAACATCTTCGCGATAAAAGTCTCCGACGGCTCGATTCGCCAGTTCACGACCATCGAGACCACGCAATATCATCCCGTGTGGTCTCCTGACGGCAAGCATATCGCTTTTCTTTCGACGAAGCGCGGACTGACCGACCGCGAAACGACCATGGAAGACACACATGTTTGGGTGATGGATGCGGACGGGGGCAATCGCCACGAGCTTGCGTCCATGGTCGACGACCGCCAGGGCGCGCCGGTTTGGTCCCCCGACAGCCAGTCTGTTTATTTCACGGTGCAGGATCGCGGCAGCACGCATCTTGAGCAACTCTCCCTCCGTGGCGGTCGGCCAGAGGTCGTCATCAACTCTCGCGGCAGTGTGGGCTTGTTTTCCGTCAGCAAGTCCGGCGCAATCGCCTATTCGTTCACAAGTCCGCAGGACATGGGCGAACTATTTTTGAAGAACGGCGAGTCGTCGAAGCAGTTTACGGCCCTCAACGCGGACGTTCTCGGCGGCAAGAAAATCGCCAGCATAGAATCTTTCCACTTCGTCAGCAACGACAACAAGTACAACGTCGAAGCGTTCCTCGTGGAGCCGCTCGACCTCACTCCAGGCTCGAAGCATCCGCTAATTGTGAATATTCACGGCGGTCCGCACGGACAGAATGGCCCGGCGTTCAGTTTCCGTGACCAAGTTTTCGCCGCGCGCGGCTGGGCCGTTCTGCATGTGAATTACCGCGGCTCGACCGGCTATGGCCAGGCATTCGCCGACGCCGTCTTCGGCGATCAGGATGGCGACGAAGGGCAAGACGTTCTTTATGGCGTCAGCGCCGCGATCCGCCGCTTTCCGTGGATTGATCCCGAGCGCATGGGAATCGAAGGCGTCAGCTACGGCGGCCAGCTCACGTATTGGCTCATCACGCAGACGCGCGAATTCAAAGCCGCGATTCCCACTGCCGGTATCACGAATCTCATCAGCTACAATTACCTCACTTACTACAACCAGTATGAGCAGATGGAGTTCGGCGAGCTGCCACATCAGGACGATTTGATGGATATCATGTGGAAGCGCTCCGCACTCCGTTATGTCGCGCAAGTCGCCACTCCCACGCTCATCATGCACGGTGCAAACGATCCCGACGTCCCCATCCCCGACGCCGAGCAGATGTATGTCGCGCTCAAAGACGTCGGCGTCGAAACCGAATTCGTCATGTATCCGCGGGAAGGGCACGGCATCCGAGAAGTCAAACATCAAATCGACGACATGGATCGCTCGATCGCCTGGTACGAGAAACATTTTCCAGATAAGAGCGCGGCCGTGCCCATTCCCTGACGTCGCACGGGGCCCGTGGAGTATCCGCCCTCGATTTTCCCTCGCTCCTTGGTAGCGGGTCAGTTTGAATTTTCTTGATCGTGACACAAAGAGTCGAAATTCAAACTGGCCCATTACCCGTTCCTCTTTCCCCTTGACAATTGACAGGAGAGGCCTAGAGTTCCTGTCATTAACTAAGGGGAGCCACGTGAGCAAACCGACCGACCTCGTTCAGGGCACGCTCGATCTTCTCATTCTCAAAACTGTCGCGCTCGAACCCATGCACGGCTGGGGCATCGCGCAGCGCATCCAGTTCATTTCGAAAAATGCACTTCAAGTCCGCCAGGGCGCGCTCTATCCAGCGCTTCATCGCCTGGAACAGCAGGGCTGGATCCGTGCGGAATGGAGCGACTCGGAGAACAATCGTCGCGCGAAGTTTTATTCCCTCACGCGCGCCGGCCGAAAATATCTGGAAAAAGAGCAGGCCAACTGGGAACGCCTTTCCACGGCCATCGGACTTGTTTTAGACGCAGCACGAATCTAGGGAGGTTTTCATGCGTTGGACCACCAAACTTTCTCTTCGCTTCCGTTCTCTCTTTCACCGGAACGCTGCCGACCGTGAGTTGGACGAGGAGATGCGGTTCCACGTGGAACGTCAGGTCACCGAGAACATTTCAGCGGGAATGTCCGCAAGAGAAGCTCGCCGTGCCGCGCTGCTTGAATTCGGCGGCGTCGAATCTCTGAAAGAGGAATGCCGCGACATGCGCAAAGTGAGCTGGTTGCAAGACCTCGCGCAAGACCTGCGCTATGGCCTGCGCATGTTGCGCAAATCCCCCGGCTTCACCACCATCGCCATTCTCACGCTCGCCCTCGGCATCGGCGCCAACACCGCCATCTTCAGTTTGTTGAATGCGGTTCTGCTCCGCTCGCTGCCGTATGCAGACCCTGGCCGGCTTGTTTACGTCTGGACTCCCAGCCATGACCTCCCTCAAGCCCCCATAGAAGCCATCGGCCCCAGCAACGGCAACTTTTTTGATATTCAGCGGCAAGCGCATTCCTTCGCTGCCATCACTCTTTTCGACCAGCAGTCGTTCAGTCTTTCCACGGAACATTCAGCGCAACGCGTCAGTGGCGCGGTCGTTCAGCCCAACTTTTTCTCCACGTTTGGCGTCAGTCCGCTTTTCGGCCGCGATTTCCAGGCAGTCGACACGCAGCCGGGCAGTGGAAACGTCGTCGTAATCAGTCACGCGCTTTGGCAATCCACTTTCGGCGGCAGCGCGCAGGTCCTCGGCAAAAACATAGCGCTCGACGGCGAAAATTATCGCGTCATCGGCGTGATGCCTGCATCGTTTGGCTACCCAAGCCCAAACGAGCTGCCTTATTCAGATCCCGGCGCGGGCCGGACTGATGTTTGGCTGCCGATGGTCCTCACGACACAGCAAAAAACCGACCGCGATAATCCCGTCGGCAATGCCGTTGCGCGTTTGCGCCCGGGCGCAAACATCGCGCAAGCACAAGCGGAGATGAATACCATCATGCCGCGTCTCAACCCGCTTCACGGCGCCAATTCTCCGTTCAAGGACTCTTACTGTGTGCTGCGCTTCTTCACGGGCACAGTGTTCGGTGGCATCCGTCCTTTCATGTGGCTTCTCTTCGGCGCAGTCTCTCTCGTTTTGCTCATCGCCTGCGCCAATACCGCCAATCTGCTTCTCGCGCGCGCGGCCACGCGCACTCACGAGATGGGCGTCCGTGCTGCTCTCGGCGCGCGTCGTGGGCGTTTGATCCGCCAGGTGCTCACCGAGTCTCTCTTGCTTGCCTGCGGCGGAGGTGCATTGGGTATATTCATCGCCTACGCTGCCATTCGCCTTCTGCTCTTGCTCAACCCCGGCAATATTCCGCGTCTCGCCGAAACCTCTCTCGACCCACGCGTTTTCATTTTCGCGCTCGCAATTTCCATCCTTACAGGAATTGCTTTCGGGATGCTTGCCTGCGCTCGGTGTTTCACGCACGCACTTGACGGAACTTCTCAAGCAGGGCGGCAATAAAGGCATCGCTGGCGCTTCGAAGCGCTGGCGGCATGGCCTCATTGTCGGAGAAGTAGCCCTTGCCGTGGTGCTCTTGGCCGGTGCTGGCCTGCTGGTTCGCAGCTATTTGAATCTGCAAAGCGTCTCCACCGGCTTTTCCGACGCCACGCTCACCATGCAGATCGCGCTCGATCAGCGCTATGGCAAACCGGAGCAGCGCCAGGCGTTTTTCCATACCGCGCTCCAAAAACTCGGCGCCTTGCCCGAAGTCAGCTCAGTTGGCGCCGTGAATGTGCTGCCATTGACCCATAACGAAGAAATGACCACTTTCACCGTGGAAGGCTATTCCAACAAGCAGAATCAGCTCATCGACTTTCGTATCGCCACGGAAAATTATTTCCAGGCTATGGGCACGCCGCTTCTTGCCGGACGATTCTTCACAAAAGAAGACAGCGCTCCCAAGGCTCCAGGCGTGATTATCGTCAACGAAGCCTTCGCCAAGGCGTATTTCACGGGCCGCTCCGCGATCGGCGGCCACATGTGCACGTGCTACATCTCGGGATCGAACAACGCCGGCGCCTCGGGGACCAGCAACGTCAACTGGCTAACTGTCGTAGGTATCGTCGCCAACGTCCGTAATTTTGATCTCGAAGATGCTCCGCCTCCCCAAGTCTATACGCCCTTCTGGCAAAGTGACACCAACAGTGCTTACATTGCGCTTCGCACTTTCTTGCCGCCCGCGCAAATGATTCCTGCGATTCGTGAAACGGTTCGTTCCATCGACCCCGCGCTCGCCGTCGCCAACATCGCCACGATGAATCAGCGCATCTCCGAAGCCAGCGCTCTGCATCGTTTCCAGACTTCTCTCTTCGCCGTTTTCGCCAGCCTCGCCTTGTTCCTCGCAGCTATCGGGTTGTATGGCGTCATGGCCTATTCCGTCAAGCAGCGTACCGCGGAAATCGGCATTCGACTCGCCCTCGGCGCGCAGCGCAGCGATATTTTGAAGCTCATCATTCGCCAGGGAATGTTGCTCACGCTTGTGGGCATCGTGCTGGGAGCTGTCGCCGCAGTAAGCCTGACGCGTCTCTTGGCCTCGCTGCTTTATGGCATCGCACCGACCGATCCCCTTACGTTTATCACCGCCGCGATTGTGCTTGCCGCCGTGTCGTTCGCGGCGTGCTACGTTCCCGCTCGGCGTGCGATGAAAACCGATCCCATGGTCGCGCTGCGCTACGAGTAAATTGCGTTCTCGAATCTCCTATCTTCCAGCCTCCGATTCCCAACCCCTAGAATCGTGTTAGATTCAGCAGGGAAAGTCTGCCCATGACGGAACGACAAGAAGAGAAATTTGGCTGGATCGACGTCCTCTGGCTCGCATTCCTGGTTGGCCTGGCAATCCTGCCGCCAATCGAGGAAGTTCACAAGCAACTCACCTTGCTGGCCATCGGCGTTTGCCAGATTTTCGAAGGACGCTTGATCGCGTGGCGTCCCGGCCGCGGCCGCGCGTACACAGTTCTCATTAAGACTCTTCTCGCCACGCTCCTTCTCGGCCACACTGGGGAAATTGGAATCAACAGCAGCTACTGGCCGATCTATTTTTTGCCCGTTGTCACGGCGGCAATTTATTTCGGTCCCATTGGCACGCTTTCCTGGACCGCCTTCGCCTCGTTGGCCTATTGCTCTTACTTAATTCCCGCGCTTTACGTTGAGCAATACGAGATAACGGGCTCCGGATATGGCATCTTGGGAATTCGCGTCCTTTTTTTCTTCCTGTCGGCAATGCTCGTGAACCGCTTCGTGATGGAAAATCGCCGTCAGGTCGCGCGCTACCAGGCCGTCTCGGAGACTCTCGCCGAATCGAATCGAAAATTGCTGCAGGCTCAGGCCGAAGTGCGCCGTGCCGAACGTTTGGCCGCCCTCGGGCAGCTCACTGCCGGACTCGCGCACGAGATTCGAAATCCGCTCGGCATCATCAAGGGCTCCGCCGAAATGCTGACCCAGAAATTGCAGTCTTCGCAACCCGTCGCCGGCGAGCTCGCCGGCTACATTTCCGCCGAGGTGAATCGCCTCAACGCGCTTGTCACTCGTTTTCTTGATTTCGCCCGCCCATCGCATCTCGAGCTGCATTCCATCGAGTTGCCGCCTCTGATCGACCGCGCCCTCGAGGTCGCTCAAGCCCGCTATCCTCATGCGCCCGTGACGATCGTGCGGCGCTTTGCACACAATCTCCCGCTTGTTCTCGCTGACGAACAACTGTGCGAGCAGGTTTTCATCAATTTGATCTTGAACGCTTATGAAGCCATGGGCGCGCATGATGGCCAGGATAATGGTGTCTCCGGCCCGACACCTGACCAGCCAAAAGGCACGCTTTCGGTCTCGATTCGGCCCGATTCAAAAGACGGGCTGTCCGGCGTCTCAATTGAAATTCAGGACACCGGCCCCGGCGTCTCTGGCGATCTTCGGGAGCAAATTTTCAATCCATTCGTTACGTCAAAGAAAACGGGTGTCGGCCTCGGCCTTTCGATTGTGGCCAAAATCGTGGATGATCATGGAGGCGCGATTCAATTGATATCCGAACCGGGCCAGGGCGCGTGTTTCCGGGTATTTCTCCCCGCCGCGCCCAAGCCTTGAGATATGTCCTGATCTCATCGAACTATGCCAACGATTCTCATTGTCGAAGACGAACCGAAAATGCGACGCCTGCTCGAATTGAATCTTGGCGAAGAGGGCTTCAGTACGCACGCCGCCGCTGACGCCGAAACCGGCCTGAAAATCCTGGGCCGCGAAAAGATCGATCTCGTGGTCACCGATCTCAAGCTTCCCGGCATGAACGGCCTCGACTTCTTGCAGGCCATCAAACGCGCGGACGCAGCCCTTCCGGTCGTCATTATGACGGCCCATGGGTCGGTTGAAACAGCCGTCGAAGCGATGAAGGTAGGCGCGAGCGATTACGTCTTGAAGCCCTTTTCCCTTGCCGAGATGGTCGTCGTCATTCGCAAGGAGCTTGATGCCCGCAATCTGCGCGAAGAGAATCGCTCTCTCCGCGAAGCTCTTGGCCAGCGCTACGAATATGCCAATGTCGTTGCCAAGAGCGCGAAAATGCAGGAAGTCCTCGCGCTTGTCGAGCGCGTCGCGCCTTCAAATTCAACCGTCCTTCTCGGTGGCGAGAGCGGCGTCGGCAAAGACTTGATCGCCCGCGCAATTCACGAACACTCCCATCGTGCCTCTGGCCCGTTCATCAAGATCAACAGCACCGCCATCCCCGAAAATCTGCTCGAAAGCGAGCTCTTCGGTTACGAAAAGGGCGCCTTTTCCGGCGCTTCCTCGACCAAGCCCGGGAAATTTGAGCTGGCCGATAAAGGCACGCTTTTTCTCGACGAAATTGGCGATATTCCTCCTGCGATTCAAGTAAAGCTCCTCCGTGTGCTTCAGGAACGCGAATTCGAACGCCTCGGCGGCACGAAGACGTTAAAGGTCGATGTCCGGCTCATTGCTGCGACCAACCGCGACCTTCGCGCCGCTCTCGAAGATGGCACTTTCCGCGAGGATCTTTATTACCGCCTCAATGTCGTCGCCATTGACATTCCACCCCTGCGGGAACGCAAGGAAGACATTCCGGCCCTCGCCAGTTTCTTCCTCGATCGTTTCGCTCGCGCCTCGGCCAAACCCATCCGTCAAATCACACCTGCCGCCGTAAACCTTTTGATGAGCTTTCATTGGCCGGGCAACGTGCGCGAACTCGAAAACACCATCGAGCGCGCTGTCACCCTTTCAAGTGGCTCCACGCTCGACACCGCCGACATTCACCTCGATCAGCGATCGCTTGCGTCCCCGGCGGCCCCCGTTCTTCCCGAAGGCATGACGCTCGAGAAATGGGAACAGGAAATCATTCGCGAAGCCTTGCGCCACGCCAATGGCAACAAGAGCCAGGCCGCGCGCGCCCTCGGGCTCTCTCGCAACGCGCTGCGCTATCGTCTTTCGCAGATGGGTGTGCCGGATGCGCCTGAGACGGATGAGTGACCATACGCATGCGTATGTTAAATCTCTGGGCGCCTCGTCCAGCACCTGACGCCTTCGTTTTGTCCGCTTTCCCCCCTGGTTGAAATCCACCACCCCTGCGCGAGAACAACCGATTTCCTTCGGCACATAACGCAGCTATGTCTCGTGGGAGTTTCCGTATCAATCAGATTCGTAATAGGTTACAAGGTTTTCGCCCAGACCTGCCGTTTTGGCGCGCTTCGTGCTATTCCTCCTACTGGAGTACAAGGCACCGTCCGGGCGATCCCGGCGCGAGGTGGGCTCATGACTATAGAAAAAGTGGAAATGACAGCGGCCAATAAAATTCTCGGAATTGCGGCGGCTTTTTTCTTCGCACTCGCCGCTCTGTGCGGAACTGCGTATGCCCAGGACCAGACCAATCCTCCGGTCCAGGATAATCAGCAAGTCCAGCAGAACGCGCCGGATCAGAATCAGCCTGGCAATATCGCGGACCAGGGGACAGCTCAAGCCCAGCCTGCCGTCGGTCGCATCAGCATGATTCAGGGCGACGTTTCCATTCAGCGTGGCGACTCGGGCGACTGGATTGCCGCAACGGTCAACACTCCGATCGAAGCCGGCGACCGCGTTTCCACCGGAAGCGGCGCTCGTGCGGAAGTTCAACTCGATTATGCAAACGTCGTGCGCCTCGACGAGAACTCCACGATCAAGATCACAGATTTGACGAGTTCGCATATCCAGCTTCAGGTCGGACAAGGCCTTGTCAGCTACGACGTATTTGAAAACAGCCAAGCCGACGCCGAAGTCGACACGCCCAATGCCGCGCTTCATCCGCTTCACCAAGGCGAATATCGCGTCGAAGTCAACAGCGATTCGGAATCGCAGGTGACCGTCCGCGACGGCCAAGCCGAAGTCGCCGAGCCGCAGGGCAGCACGCGCATCGAAGCCGGCCAGCTCATCACCATTCAGGGCGCGGACAATCCGCAATATAAAGTCGTCGACGCACCGAGCGCCGATGACTTCGACAACTGGAATGTTGATCGGGATCATCAGATCGAAAGCGCCAAGAGCTGGCAACATACCGATCGCTATTACACTGGAACGCAAGACCTCGATGCGTATGGCCACTGGGAAAACGTCCCCGACTACGGCCAAGTCTGGGTTCCAGACCAGGATTCCAACTGGGCGCCGTATCGCGACGGCTCATGGCAATGGGAACCCTATTATGGTTGGACTTGGGTATCTTACGAACCTTGGGGCTGGGCGCCCTACCACTACGGCCGCTGGTTCACCTATGGCGGCAATTGGGCCTGGTGGCCCGGACCGGTCGGCGTCTATGGCGGCTGGGGCTACGATCCTATCTGGTCTCCTGCGTATGTATCGTTCTTTGGCTGGGGCGCCGGTTTTGGATTCGGGTTTGGATTTGGCAACGTTGGTTGGCTCCCCTGCGGCCCTGGGGATTTCTTCCGGCCGTGGTGGGGTTTCGGCGTCAATCGCGTTGGCTTCGTCGGTTTCCATGATCATGGCTTCTTCGGTCGCGGAGTCGGCGATCGTGATTATGGCCGGCGCTTCGATCCGCTGTTCCGAGGCCGCAACGGTTTCTCGAATATCAACCGCTTCGACAATGATGCCCGTATCCGGAGCGGATTCTCCTCCATGTCGAGTGACCAGTTCGGCAAGGGTCGTGTTTCTATGAATCAACACGGAATTGGCACCGCTCAATTTCACCAGGCCAGCATGATGACGGGCCGCCTGCCGGCCGTGCCGTCGCGCCAGAGCCTCGGCCGCGTGCAGGACCACGTGTCCCCGTCGATTGCCAGAACTGCGAGCGCCAACAATCAGCATTTCTTCTCGCAGAGCCGGTCTTCGTCCACTCAGCGTTCCTTTAATGATCAGGTTGCTCAGACGCAACGCATGATCTCCAATTCACGCACGCAGACAGGCGGGGCGAATAACTCTCGCTTTTCCGCTCCGGCCAGGCAGCAGTCTCTGGGTGAGAACGGGTCCGGCGCCTCGCGTTCGTTTTCAAATAATGGCGCGCGGCAAGACAGCGTTTCGCGGTCCGGCGGCTCGTCTGGCTCGCAGCCCGACGCTTGGCACCGCTTCACTCCGCCGAGCAACGCGAATCGACAACCATCCACCAATAGCCGCGGCGCACAGGGCCAGACTCGCAATCAGCAAGCGCCGTCTCAATCGCGGTCGAACAACAACAATGGATGGCATCAATTCAACGGGCCTGCGCAGCAGTCTCGGCCAGCTTCGAGACCCAGCGGTCAACCGGGCCGTCCGGGATACGGTAACTTCTCGCGCTCGTCAAACGGGAGCTCAGCATATCGCCCCCGTCTTGACATGAGCCAGCCGATCGCGCGCCGTCCATCTGGGTACGGCTCCTACGGGGGTGGATCCTACGGTCGGTCAAATGGCGGATCTTACGGCAGGCCCAGCGGCAACTATCGAGCTCCCAGTGCGCCTCGGTCGTACAGTAGGCCAAGCGGTGGCAGTTCTCGCGGCGGCGGAGGAGGATCTCGCGCCAGCGCACCTCGCGGAGGTGGATCTCACGGCGGCTCGCATGGCGGCGGTCATCCCCGGTAGGTTTCGGTAATCCTCAGCAGTAAGCCCCTTTTCGATTCCTCAATTCCATTCTTGGGGAATCGGAAAGAGACTCTTCCTCAAAAAACAAATCGCAGCGCAACCCCAAGCATGCCGTTCGTTAAGCGCTCCATTCTCACGACCGCGCCCAGATAGTCATTTTGCACCGGTGCCCTATCGGAAAACGGAAACGTGACCAGCACCTTCATCCCAATGAAATAGTGCGTCAAATTGGTCGTGAAATAGAGTCCTTCTCGCGTGAAATTCTTGATCTTGCGCACTTCCTGCAGATGCCGGTACTTCGGCTCGAACGGCCACAAGCGCGCCGACAAATTCAATTTTGTGCGTTTCCGCCTTCGCGCATCTCGTCGCGACACGGGCTTCAACGCTGACCCTGATAGAGTGAGAATCCCCTGGATCATGAAGGCACCTCGGAGCTACCTTACTCCGCATTATTTCGTGCCCATTCTCCGGCAGCTATGGGAAACCAGTACTACCTTTCAAACCATCGATGGACGCGGAAGGCCAGTGTTATCAATGGAATAGCGGAGTCAGCGCCAGGGGGCCCAAAACCTCAATCTTAGCCGGGCAAGATACGCATCCACTTCACGGATCCGGAAGAGTTTCAGAATTGGGATCAGAATCAATAGCCCCACTGCCGTCCCAACGACCAGAATCTCAAAAGATCCTAGCGTCCGCTGCCACGCGATCGAGCGCGAAAGCCATTTTGCCAATTCATAAATCGCACCAGCCGCAACCATGGACGCGACTGTGACCTTGCCGAAAAACAGCAGCAGATCCCTGACCCCGTGGTCTTTCGTCCGCCGCACCAGCAGGACAAAAAGAACAAGCGTCAGCAGCGTGATGCCGATCGAACTCGCCAGCGCCAGTCCCAAGTGTTGCGCCCGCCGCACCAGCCACCAGTAAATCGGTAAATCCAGAAAAGTCAGCGCCGTTCCGGCGATCGCCGGCGTCCAGGTATCGCGCGCCGCATAAAAGCCTCGCGCGAGCAAGTTTTGTGCTCCCCACGCGAACATTCCCAGCGAGAAAAGCGCCAGCGTGGATGCCGTCGCCTGCAAATCGAATGCACGCAGGCGCGTGTGCGAGAAAACGAGATGTACCACATACGGGCTCTCCGCAATCGTGAACGCGGAAATGGGGATAAGCAGCAGCATCAGGCCTTTCAGTGTGTCGTTCAATACGCGGTTCAGCTCCGTGAATTTCCCCTCCGAATACAATTGCGCCAGCACCGGAAACGACGCCACGCCGATCGCCTGTCCCACCACGCCGAGCGGCACGCGCATCAGCGTCTTCGCGTACGTCAGCCAGGTAATCGATGCGGGCACCAGGTACGACCCGAACCAGCGAATGATCCAGTCATCCGTGAACGAAAGCGAAAGCGCCAGCATGATCGGCACGGACAGTTTCAGGAAAAGACGGAACCCTGGATGCCGCAAATCGAGCGCGAAAGAAAATTTCGCTCCCACTAAATGCGCGCCGTAAATCTGCAGCAGGAAATTTCCGAGAAGAGCTCCCGCAAGCACTCCGACCGAAAACCCCGTGATTCCAATTCTCGAAGCGAGCAGAACGCCGCCGAGAATAATCATCATGTTGTAAACCAGCGGCGCGAGCGAAGGCACGACGAACCGCCCTTTCGCATACTGCACCGCGCTCAAAATTCCGCCCTGATAAAAGCAAAATTGCGCCGGCAGCATCAGTCGCGTCAGAAAAACCACATGCTGTTTCTCCGCGGGGCCAAATCCCGGAGCGATCACGTCCACCAGTTGCGGCGCAAAAATCTCCGCCACGCATACGAACGCTATCACCAGGAGGCCCATGAATGTCATCACGGTCGAAAAAACGCGCCAGCCTTCTTCCTCCTGGTCCGCGGCGACGAATTTCGCGAACACGGGTATGAACGTGATGCTCAACGATCCCGCCGCCACGAGATAATTCAAAAAATCCGGCAGCGTGAATGCCGCGTAGTACGCATCCGTGATGGCGTTCGACCCAATCTGGTGCGCCACGGTCCACTCGCGCACAAATCCCAGCAAGCGGCTGAGCAGCACGCTCGCCATCACGATGCCGGTGGATTGTATGATCTTGCGATTCAGGCCCTGAGTCGTCACGGAAGAGATAGTACACGCGTTGCACGTCGTCGCCTCTCGGCGCTTTCCGGTCGCTTGCTGCTTTTCTTACTAGCGCCGTTCCGCATCGCGCAGCGCTTGTCGCGGCGGATCTCCGCGCTCCAAAGTCCACAACCACTACACCTTGCATTTGACCTGGCAGCCGCGCATGATTTTTCTGTGCGCGCCGCACTTGTTCGCGGCCTACGCAGCGGCGCCGACGGAAGACAGTTTGGGAGGGAGTTTTGCGGGGAGCGACAAGAAGCAGCAGCGAAGGCGCGCAGGCGATGGCTTCACAGCTTGCAGCAGGACGAGGAAGCGGCCCTCTTGCTGCTTCAATATCCGGCCCGGTTACCGGCGAAGCTCAAAGAACAATCGACGCGATGCCTTGCGTCTTCTCCCATTTTGTCCGTTCTAATCGCCACACCGCGGAATTAGGAATCGCCGTAACTCACACAAAACAAAGGCCAGCCCAATTTCTAATCGCCACATTTCGCACCCTCTCATGGATTTCTGATTTTCGCTTTTCCAGCACTTCATCGGCCTCAGGGATCGCGATCTCATGAATCATATCGCCCTACCCTCGCGCCGCCGCTTCGCTCTGCTCGCCATCGCATCTACCGCATCGATCTATTTCTCGGCATTTTTCTGCGCCGCAATTTCACGCCAGAAAAACGCCCCTCCCCCAACCGCAATTACTTTTTACCGTGAAGTTCTCCCTATCCTCCAGCAGCACTGCCAGGCTTGTCATCGCCCGGACGAAATTGCCCCCATGCCACTCGAGACTTATGCGCAGGCGCGTCGCTACGCGAAGCAGATCAAAGAGAAAGTCACGCGGCGCATCATGCCGCCATGGTTCGCCGATCCTTGCTGCGGTCATTTCGCCGACGATCCCTCGCTCTCGCCGAAGCAAATCGCGATCCTCGCAGCCTGGGTTGACGATGGCGTGCCCGCAGGCGATCCTCGCGACGCGCCCCTGCCGCGGCATTGGGCAACGGGCTGGGTCATCCCTCAGCCCGACGACATCGTGAAAATGCCTGTACCCGTTTCCATTCCCGCCGACGGCGATGTCGAGTATACATACGAAATTGTGCCCACGAATTTCACACACGGCGAATGGGTTCAGATGTCGGAGGTTCGCCCGTCGAGCCGCGCCAACGTGCACCACGCCGTCGTCTACGTACGGCCGCCGGACTCGAAATGGTTGCGGCACGCGCCCATCGGCGTGCCATTCACGGCGTCAACCTTGAAAGACGAGCAGGATCGCCGCGACGCGAAATGGACCGACAGCGACGTTCTTCTTGTTTACGCGCCGGGAAGTTCACCGGACGAGTGGCCTTCGGGAATTGCGAAATTCATCCCCGCCGGCTCCGATCTCGTTTTTCAAATGCACTACATCACCAAGGGCCGTCCAACCACGGATCAAACAAGCATCGGTCTGATTTTTGCGAAAGAGCCGCCCAGGCAGCGCGTGTTGACGCTACAACTTACCAACGATCGTTTCATCATTCCGCCCGGCGTTCCCGATTTTCGCGTCGAAGTCCACGGCACATTGCCAAACGATTGCACGCTGCTGAGTTTTTTCCCGCACATGCATCTGCGAGGAACGAAATTCGAATACAACATCGTTCATCCCGACGGCTCCATCGAGCCGCTGCTGCGCGTGAACTACAATTTTTACTGGCAATTAAGCTACCGGCTGGCGCAGCCGTTATTTCTCAAGGCAGGAACTGAATTGCAGGCTGTCGCGTGGTACGACAATTCCAAAAACAACCCGCACAACCCCGACCCCACGGTTGCGGTGCGCTGGGGCGATCAGACTTACGATGAAATGATGGTGGGTTTCTTCGACGTCGCCGTCCCGGCGAACATCGACAAATGGCAATTCTTCATCCGCCACGGCGGAAGCAAATGACAACCGAGCCATTCTCGTTCAATCCGCGCGCGGCGTGCATATGTCTACGCCCGCAGGTAATCCGCTTTCCACGTCTTGACCATTTGTTTGATCGCTTTGCGGTCCTTCACCTTCTCCTCGATCACCCGGCGCGCAAGGTCCGGAAGTTCCGCGTCGCTCGCGAAACGCAGCGCGATCAGTTGGGCCACCGCGAATTCCGGAATGCGCGTCTTCAAGTCCGCGGGAAGAATTTTCTCCAGCCGCAGCCGCATTTCCAGGCGAATCACGCGGTCCTGAACCGTCAGCGCGAACATTCTGGCGTAGAGCGCCACAATCAAAAGAGCGAACGCGAGAAGCACGCCCACAACGGCGCCGAACGAAAACCACGTGTGGACAAGCTCATAGATCGACCAGCCGAGATTCAGAAGAAGAATAGGCAGCGCTACGAAGTGAAATGCGGGAACAACTCGTGCATGATTCGAAAAATTCTGCTCGTTCATTCGATCACCTCAAGAGATGGCAAAGTGTGCTCCGTACGTTCATTGGACGCCAGAATTCCCATTTCGTCTCGCGCCGCACGGCGATTTCTGGTTTCCGCATACACTGCTTGCCCACGAGCTCTTGGATGCAAGCCCGCCTGCCGGGATGCAAACGTGCATGAGATTGGCATTTATTGCCGCGGGCCCAGTCCGAGCGCGCGCGAGTGGAATTGCAGCGCTGCCGGCAAATGCGCCGCAAAGTATTGCCAGTTGTGGCCGCCGGGATATAAGTGAAATTCGTGCGGAATCCGCTGTGATTTCAAAACGTCATCAAGCGCCTGCGCGCCCGCTTCGAATCCGTAATCATCCTCCGTGCCGCAATCAAAATAGATTTTCAGCCCGGCGAGGTTCGCCGTTCGGGCCATCGCCAGCGGATCGTTGCGCCGCCAGTACGCCGGCTCGAACGGCGTGCCAAAGGGAGAAAGCGCTCTCAAAAAACCCGACTGGCGCCGATCCGCGAACTTTACATCGGGCAATTTGGCGAGAAGCGCCGCGCTGCTCGCGCTCACGGATACGAATAAATCCGGATGATGAAACGCCAGATGCAACGCGCCATAGCCGCCCATGGAAATTCCGCCAATGCCGCGCGAGCGCCGCCCCGGCTGAACCCGATACGTTCGCTCGACAAATGGCAGAAACTCATGAACAAAGAAATCTTCATAACGCTCGCGGCCGTCACGCGAGTTGATGTAAAAACTCGTGTCACCGTCGGGCGTAACGATGAGAAATTCGCCGAGCTGATTCTGCTCCCAAAGATCTTCAATCAAGTTCCACGCGCCCGAGCTGACCAATACTTGCTCGTTTCCTCCCAGGCCGTGAAGAAAATAGAGAACAGGATATCGCCTCGCCTTTTCCGAATCGTAGCTGGGCGGGAGAATCGCGCAGTAGCGCACGCTGCGCTGCAGTATCGCGCTGCGCATCGCATTGCACTCGATGCGACCGAGCGCCGCCCGCGCCGGACGAGCCATAGCCAGCGCTAAGAAGCAAATCGCCGCAAAAAACGCCGCGCGGAACCGGCTATTCATACCGCAGCGCCTCAACTGGATTGAGGCGCGCGGCGCGCGATGCAGGATAAAGCCCCGCGATCAAGCTGACGATCACGGCGAAACCAACGGACCCGATAGCCAACCAGAGCGGTACAGCGGAAATATCCACGGCGGGGAGATTTTGGCGAGCCAGATAGACATTGGTGCCGAAAGTGAGGGCGCGGCCAATCAGCCAGCCGAGGAATACGCCGACGATGCCGCCGGCGAGTCCCATCACGCCGGCTTCCGCGAAGAAGAGTTGTTTGACGTCGCGATCGTCGGCGCCCAGCGCTTTGAAGACGCCGATTTCGCGCCGCCGCTCGAGGATCGCCATCACCAGCGTATTGACAATGCCCAGCGTGGCGACGGCAAGCGCGAGGCTGCCGAAAATTCCAAGCAAGAGATCAAATACAGTAAAAAACAAGCGAAGGTTGCGCGTGGTGTCCAGCAAAGAAAAAGTGGTGAAACCCATGGCCTTGATCGCCGTTTCGACCGCTTCGACTTGCTTGGGACTGGTCACCCGCACGGTAAGGCTCGCGTAATTGCGGTTCACGTTCGAGCTATTCAGCACCGAGCGAAGGTCATTTACTTCTGTCGCGCTGAGCGTTTGCGCGACCTGCAAAGGGATGAAGACGCGGCTGCGGCCAAAGCCGCCGAAACCACCACCCGGCTCGGTGGAGACAATTCCGACAATTTTCAATTGTTGCTCGTGCGGAACCACGGAAAATCCGCCGTTGCCAGAGTTCGCCTTTTTCCCCGGCGGAGAACCGGCAACAGTCGAGCCAGAGAGCGATTGCCGCTCGGCATAACGAAGCACGAGGTCTTTGCCAATCAGCGAAGCGGGATTGTCCGAAAGCTCCTTGGCGAATTCAATTTGCAGGATCGCCTCGTCGGCGGTTCCGCTCGAAAAAAACGTGCCCTGCATGCCTTCGAACGCGCCATCCGAATGCGCCGACTCCGGCACGCCGGCAACCATCGTCGGATACGGATTATTCGCGTAGCGGATTTCCGTCATGAAACGGATTTCGGGATAGACCTCGGTGACATTGGGCAGCCGCGCGATTTCCTGCCGCGCGGCCTCGTCGAGCGGTATCGATGGCTCGGCGGCGCTTTCGGCTGCGTTTCGCCGGGGGCGGCCAAAATCTCCCATCTCGCTTCGCGACGCGACAAACACGGCGTTGAAAAGGCCCGTACTCGCAAGACGCTTCGAAGCAAATTGCTGAAGGCCGACACCGAGGGAAAGCATGGCGACGAGCGACGCGACGCCAACACCAACACCAAGGGTGGTCAGCGAATTCCGCAAAAGCGCTTCGCGAAGATTGCGAACGGCAAGTTCGGTGAGGTCGCCAAGCTTCATCGCTGCGTCCTCCTGCTTGCATCGGTAACGCCGACCAACTTGCCATCGGCGAGCGTGATGATGCGATCGGCGAAGCGCTCAGCCAACGGACGCTCGTGCGTGACCATGACGATCGTCATGCGCAATGTCTCATTGAAATTCTTCAGCAAGAGCATGATCTCCTCGCCAGTGGTGCTGTCGAGATTTCCGGTTGGTTCATCAGCAAGAAGGATGGACGGCCGATTGACCAAGGCGCGGGCGAGCGCGGCACGCTGTTGCTCGCCGCCGGAAAGCTCACTCGGGCGATGCGTAAGCCGCTTTTCAAGATGGACGCGCTCGAGTGCTTCGCGCACCCGTGGGGCGCGCTCGGCGCGGCCCACTTCCGCGAGACGCAAGGGAAGTTCGACATTTTCCTCGAGCGTCATGCGCGGGAGAAGATTGAACGCTTGAAAGACCATGCCGACGATGTGGCTGCGATAGCGCGCAAGTTCGTGAGTATCCATTTCCGCGAGATTGCGGTTCTGGACGACGATGGCGCCGGCTGTGGGACGGTCCAGACCAGCCAGCAAATTCAGGAGCGTGGATTTCCCCGAGCCGGAACTGCCCAGCAGGGCGACGAACTCTCCCGTGCGGATAGAAAGGGTGACGTCATCTACGGCAGGAATAACGGCGGATCCCATTTGATAGTGGCGCGACACATTTTCCGCGCGCACGGCGAAGCCATTGGTTTCCCCGGACATTATTGAGCCCATGATGTTACTACGCACGAGGCAGACGGCAGGTTTCTTTGTTTTGCCGAGGAAATCACAGACAAATTCTAGCGTCGTCGTGGCGAGCGGGCCTGAGACTACACGAAACTCCCCAAAGCGGGAGCCGGCGAAATGCGGGCGACGGTCAGCGGCGGTCAGCAGCGAGGTGGCGAACGTCGCGGCCAGCGACCATGTAAATCACGTCTTCGGCGATGTTGGTTGCGTGGTCGCCAATGCGCTCGAGATTCTTGGTGATGAGGATCAGTTCGAACGCAGGAAAAACGACTGCGGAATTCTCCATCATGTAAGTGAGAAGCTCGCGGAAAATTTGATCGCGGAGATGATCGACTTCGTCGTCGCGAACCAGAACGGATTTAGCCAGTTCTGCGTCGCGGCGGACAAGCGCATTCAAGCTGTCGCGGACCATACCTTCGGCCAACTCGCTCATGCGCGGCAAATCGACGTAGGGCTTGACCTGCGGATGGCGCAGGATGCGCAACGCGGATTGCGCGATGTTGACGGCCTGGTCGCCGATGCGTTCCAGATCGTTGTTGATGCGCGAAGCGGAAAGGATGAAACGCAGATCGACGGCCATGGGCGCTTGTGTCGCCAGGAGCTGCATCACACGGTCATCGATTTCAAGCTGCATTTCATTGATTGTCTTTTCCTCTTCGAGGACGTGGCGTGCGAGTTTTTCATCCTTCTCGAAAACGGCCTGCACCGCCTGATGGACAGCATTCTCCGAAAGGCTGGCCATCCACAGCAGTCGTTCCTTCAATTCGTCGAGATCGTGTTCGAAATGCCGTTCCATGAACTCTCCTGAAAAATGCTTTTTGTCGCACTACTACGAAGTCACGAAGCAGGCCGTCGCTAGCCGAAGCGTCCGGTGATGTACGCTTCTGTTCGCGAATCCGTGGGAGTGGTGAAAAGCTTCGACGTGACGGAGTATTCGATCAGCTTGCCCTCCAACAAAAAGGCGGTGAAATCGCTGGCGCGCGCCGCCTGCTGCATATTATGGGTGACGATGACCACTGTCCAATTTTTCTTCAGATCGAAGAGCAGTTCTTCGATCTTGGCCGTGGAAATCGGGTCAAGAGCCGAGCAAGGCTCGTCGAGCAAGAGCACTTCCGGATTTACAGCAAGCGCGCGAGCGATGCACAAGCGCTGCTGCTGGCCGCCGGAAAGGCCAAGTCCAGACTGATGCAACTTGTCCTTCACCTCGTCCCACAAACCAGCTTTGGTCAAGGTTTGTTGCACGCGATCGTCCATCTGGGAGCGCGACAACTTTTCGTACAGCCGGATGCCGAACGCGATGTTCTCATAAATCGACATGGGGAAAGGAGTGGGCTTCTGGAAGACCATGCCGACCTTGGACCGCAGCAGACCGATATTCTTGAGAGTCAAAATGTTTTCGCCGTCGAGGATGACTTCCCCTTCCACGCGCTGACCGGGATAAAGGTCGTACATGCGGTTGAAAATTCTCAACAGCGTGGACTTGCCGCATCCGGACGGCCCGATGAAAGCGGTGACTCTGTTTTGGCTAATCTCCAAGCTGACGCCTTTGATGGCGTGATATTTGCCGTAATAGAAATTCAGGTTGCGGGCCGCGATTTTCACAGGTGGCGGCGCAACGGCGCTGTGCGATTCCGCCGGCTCACGAGGTTCGACGGGGACGACGACTTTCGTCAGCGGATAGCTTTGCGGCCGGTCGGCGGTCATTTGGGCACCTGAACTTTACCAAGAAACCAACGAGCGACAAGGCTCAGCACCAAAACGAAGAGGACGGTGATGAAAGCTGCGGCCCAGGCCATCTGTTGCCAATTGGTGTAGGGGCTTAAGGCGAATTGATAAATCACCACGGGAATATTGGCGATGGGATGGAGAACGTCTGTGGAAAAGAACTGATTGTTCAGAGAAGTGAACAACAGAGGAGCCGTTTCTCCGGTGATGCGCGCCAAGCCGATGAGTATTCCGGTGAGGATTCCTGCGCGAGCCGCCTTCCATGTCACTTTGGTGATGACGGCCCAATTCGGCGCTCCCAGCGCGATGGCCGCTTCGCGCATGTCGCTACCGACCAGGCTGAGCATCTCGTCGGTGGTGCGCACAATGATCGGAATCATCAAGACCGCCAGAGCCACGCTGCCGGAGAGTGCCGAAAAGTGCCCCATGGGATCGACCATGATCGCATACGCGAACAAACCAATTTCGATCGACGGCGCGCTGAGCATGATGTCGTTGATGAAACGGACGGCATTGGCGGTCCGGCTGCGAAAGCCGTATTCGGCCAGCCATGTGCCTCCCATTAAACCAACGGGCACGCCGATCAGCAGAGACAGCCCCAGCAACATTAAGCTCCCTACGAATGCGTTGCGCAAGCCAAACGAGTCGGTACCTGGCGGCGGCGTGTCCTTGGTGAACAAATCCCAGTGCATTCCCGCAATGCCGAATTTCAGCGTCGTCCACAGGATCCAAAACAGGAAGAAAACACCGATGACGGTGGCAGCACCCATCAGGATTTTGCTGGTGACGTCAACGGAGCGACGCCGTGCGTATAGGCTGATCACGCGGCAGTCCCCTCGCGCCGGCCGAGGCGGCGAATCAGCAACACGGCGAGGAAGCGGACGATCAGCGTGACGGCAATCAGGATCAACCCCAAATAGATCAGTGAAGAAACATAGAGTTTGGTCGTCGCTTCCGTGAATTCATTGGCAAGGACGGAAGGGATGGTCACCGCGGGCATCAGCAAGCTGGATGAGAGAGTATTGCTGTTGCCGATGACGAAGGTGACGGCCATGGTTTCACCTAACGCGCGCCCCAATCCCAAAAAGATGCCACCGATGACCGCGGTCCGCGTATAGGGCAGAATAATATTCCAGGCGACTTCCCACGTAGTGGCTCCGATAGCGTAGGCGGATTCGCGCAGTGACGAGGGAACCACCAGGAACACGTCACGCATAATCGAGGACATGTACGGCAGAACCATAATCGCCAATACGATTCCGGCAGTCAGCATGCCGATGCCCATCGGAGGCCCTTGAAACAAGAGCCCAATCCCCGGAATTACGCCAATTTTATCGTTGATCCAGGGCTCGGCTTTGGCGAAGACCGGCGCAAAGATCAAGAGCCCCCACAAGCCGTAAACGATGCTGGGTATGGCCGCCAACAGCTCGATGGCCCCGGCTACGGGCTTCTTGATCCAGACAGGAGCAATCTCTGCAATGAAAACCGCGACCCCAAAGCTGAGCGGTATGCCAAGAACCATGGCAATCGTGGAGCTGACGAGCGTGCCAATGATGAACGGAAAAGCCCCGAACGTTTGAGTTACGGGGTTCCACTCGCTGGACTTCAGAAATCCCCAAATACCAAACGCATGGATCGAGGTGCGGCTATCGTAAGCGATGGCGATAACCGTGGCGAAGAGCGCTCCTGCCACGAGGAAGGCCGCAAACACAGCCGCCTTGTGGAACAAAAAATCTGCCGGAAGGTGCCATGACCTGCCGACAGATTTCGGCCGTTCGGACATCGGCCGTATTCCGATCCGCGACGCAACGTCCGACTCGCTCATCCATCTTCCTTGGGGTAAGAGTTAAAGGAACCGGCGCTAGAGTTCAGATGCTGTAGCCGAGTTCCTTCTTCCAATACGACTTGATAGCTGCAACCGTGCTCGCCGGCAACGGGCCGAAGGAAATCGAGCGGGCCATATCCTGTCCGTGCTCGAATCCCCAATCGAAGAACTTCATCACTGCCATATTCGTTTCCTTGGGGGCATTCTTCCGCAATATCTGCCAGGTGCAACCGGAAATTGGCCACGTGTCCGGCCCCTCGTGGTCGGTGAGGATCACATAAAAATCCTGCGCCGTGGACCAGTCCACATGTGCCGAGGCGTCCTGGAACCCCTTCAGACTCGGACTGACGATCTTGCCGTCTCGATTGATCATGCGCGCGTACGACAAGTGGCTCTCCAAGATATAGGCGTACTCGACGTAGCCGATAGAACCAGGAATGCGCTGAACATAGGAAGCCACACCCTCGTTACCTTTCCCGCCAACGCCCGCAGGCCAAGAGACGGAAGTATTGGCTCCGACCTTATCCTTCCATTCCGGGCTGACCTTGGACAGATAATCACAGAACGTGAAGGTAGTGCCCGATCCATCCGAGCGATGCACGACGGTGATGTCCGTGTCCGGAAGATTCAGGCCGGAGTTAAGCTTGGCGATGGCCGGGTCATTCCACTTCTTGACCTTTCCCAGATAGATGTCCGCGACTAGCGGGCCGCTGAGAACGATCTGGCCTGGTTGAATCCCCGGCAAGTTGTAAATCAAGTCTTCGCCGGCCACTGCGGTGGGGAACTGGATCAGGCCCGCACTGCTCAAATCTTCGGGTTTAAGGGGCATATCGCTGGCGCCAAATGCAACCGTGCCCGCCTTGATCTGGGCGATTCCGCCGCCTGAACCAATCGATTGGTAGTTCACTTCTACGCCAGCACTCTGTTGATACGCAGCAGCCCATTTAGCCACCAAGGGGTATACCCAAGTGCTGCCCGCGCCAGTCAGACTCGATTGCGCCCACGCGCCAAGTCCAACCAAGGAAACGGCTAGAAGGATTGCCGTCAGTCTAAGCGATTTCATAGTTTCCTTCTCCTCGCATGCTCAAATTTGGCAGTTTCATTGTTACAGTTGTGTTACATTTCGATGACTGTTGTGTAAAAGGCTCTCTCTGGAAACTCCCGAGTTTTCACCCTACTCCGGCAGCATTTCGCTGCGCTCGTGATCTGTCCGTGTCTGTCGATTCGCCAGGAGCAGGCTCCTCGCAGACGCGGACCAGTTGCGCTTATGGCAGGTCGTAACGCAAGTCGACAAAACCCATGCCGAGGTGCGCACTATCGGCATTGCCGGGCGTGCCGGTATTGGCCCAAGGATTTCGGGACAAGTAGGAAACCTGCGTGATCAGCTTCAGATCGCCGTAGTCGCGATTCTTCCACAACGTCTGAATCACACCGACGGTCGCCTCATTCATGGAACGATTTTGCGAGCTGCTGGACCCGGGATAGCCGTAGCCAGTGTAAGTGGTTGTGCCTCCGGTGCCCGTGGTGGCGACGTAGTTATGGCCGATATAGACGCCCCCGTAGTAGGCATAAAGCAGGCTCTTCTTAACCGTATACTCGAAGCCGCCAATCCCTGAACCAGCATGGATAGGCGCAGGAACGAAATTGCCGGCTGCGTTGGTGTTGACCGCGAAGTCGGGTGCCAACTGGAAAATGTAACGACCGCCGCCATCGCTCCAGAAAGTGTTGGCGATCAGGTGGAAGCCCTTGGTAAGTTCCAAGTTCACGTTGACCGAACCGCCGCCGCCGGACTTGGTGACGTTTCCGAGGCCCGGCGTGTTCAAACGGAACGCGCGGTAAATGCCAGCGACTTCAATGTGGAAGTTGCGGCCGCCGCCATTCGGGTGAGTGTCAAACGCGAGCTTGGACTCGATGTCCGGCGCTTTGTTCGGGGTCTTCGTGTTTCCGCCAGCGTCATCAACCTGCGCGGTATTAAAACCGGCCGGGAAAGTCACAAGCCCGCCGGTATATTGCTCGGGGTCCTCAAGAGCAAAACCCCATGCAACGTTGTCGGTTGGATGATAGACCAGGCGAACGCCGGGCGTGCGGAGCCAAACCAAGCCCACCTGGTAGTTCGTGTCCATGTCTTGGGAGTAGAAGATGTCACCGGGCATGGGGGAAATGCCGACGCGATTGGGAGTCATCATGCTCCATGACTGCCCGGCAAGGACTTCCCACTTGCCGCGATGAACATCGACCCAATAGACGCGCATGCGGAGCGTGTCCGAGTGACTGCCGATATAGACGTTCGCCGCCGCGTTGCCGAGGAAGTCAGCCTCGAGGTAGCCGCGTACTTTGAGGTCGCTGCTGGGGTTAGCGTCAATCTTCATTCCGATGCGGGAGTTTTGGGCGCTAAAGCGGAGCTCGGACTCCTCGCCTGCTGGCGAAGAACCGTTGTATGGAATGCTCCCGAAGCTCGTGCCGATGCCGCTGCCAACATCCGTTGAACGGAAAGCTGTCGTGAAGTCCATAAAGCCTAGTGGAGAGAATTCGGCTTTGCCGATCTTGAAGAAGAGCGGCGATTGGTCATCCTGATCCGACTGGCTATCCGATTTGGAGAATGTCGCTGCGCCATCCGCCTCCTCGTTTGGGGTAGCAGAGACCTTTGCAACGGCAGTTTGAGTCGCCGGCGCCGGGTCGGTAGAAGAGCTTTCGGCCGCCCCCTGTTTCTTGGCAGGCACTGCCTTTTTCGTGCTGTTCGAAGCTGCGGTAGCGGAGGACGTACTCGGGCTATTATCCGCTGGTGCTGTGCCTGTGCCGGAGCCCGTTTGTGCAAACACAGGGACAGTCGACAGCAGCACAGTCGCTGCAAGACCAATCAGAATTCTTCTCATTCACTCCTCCTTAGAGAGTGTTCAAAATTTGGCGCGCGATATCTCGTGTCCAAGAGTGCTGTGAAACGCCGTTCCGGGATTCAGGGACAAAAATGGCCGAATCAGGAAAGGATGGCTGGCACCGGGGGGGCGCCAGCCAATCGGGGCGACGCAGCAGACCTTTCTTCGCTGTGAGTGATGTGGGGTATGGGTCAAGATCTGCTCCGTAGATCGTGGCGCAGTGTGGCAGGAGAGTTTGAACACACCATGAGAAGAAGATTAATATTAGGTTACATTTCCTCAGCAGGCGCTTCAAAGCTATGTAAATTAAAGGAGTTAACTCGACCATGACGAATGTCGAGACCGCGCAACCAGAAGACCACGTCTTCGGCGATGTTCGTTGTGTGGTCGGCAATACGCTCCATGTTGCGCGTGGCCAGGAGGAATTGAATGTTCGGAGCAACGAGAGACGGGTCTTGTTTCATTGCAGACAACAAACGGTCAAAGACCTGATCACGGAAATCATCTATTGCTTCTTCGCTTTCGAGGACTTCGTTTGCGAGCGTGATGTTCCGATAGATTAAAGCCCCCAGACACCGGCTGACCATGGCACGGACTGAGATGCTCATCGGCTCCAGCTCCGGCGGCGTTTCCGCGCCCGGCATTTGCGTCAACGAAATCACGCGCTGGCAGATGTTGACTGCGAGATCGCCCATGCGCTCGAGGTCGTTATTGATTTTAAGAGTGGCAACGATATGGCGAACTTCGTCTTCGGGCAGATTGCCTTGCCTCAGAAGGCGAACGGCATGATCGTCGATGATGATTTCCATTTCGTTGATGCGCGGCTCTGTCAGAAATACGCCGCTGGCGATATCACCATTGCGCGACAACAGAGCTTCGAGCGCACGGTTGACCGCGCTTTCAACCGTGCGGGCCATCGAAACAAGATAGTTTTCCAGTGCGGCCTGATAGACATTCTCGGAACTGCTGGCGGTGGATGCCATCGGTAATTCTCCTCTTTTCGCGAAATCGCCGTTGGAGCGACCAGGAGCGACCGTTACAAACAGAGTATGAGGTTTTCATGTTGCAGAGACGTAACACAGTCATAAATTTGCGGAAACAGAGGCAGATTCAGGCAAGCGGAACTGAGAAATGGAACTTAGAGCCTTCCCCTACGACGCTTTCAACCCAAATCTTGCCACCATGAGCTTCGACGATGTGCTTGGCGATGGCCAGGCCGAGGCCGGTGCCGCCAACTTCACGAGAGCGAGCGGCATCGACGCGATAGAATCGCTCGAAAATGCGAGACTGATCATTTTGAGGGATGCCGATTCCCGTGTCCGCCACTGTAAAGACTACAAACTCACCACTGGCTGCTGTGCTGACTTCGATACGCCCGCCCGCAGCCGTGTATTGGATGGCATTGTCGAGCAGATTTCGCAGGACCTCGCGAAGCAAGCCGGCGTCTCCGCGCACGCGAGGCAAATTTCGCTGCGGATGAGAAGCACCCAAGGAAAGCTGTTTTTGACTGGCAGCCAGCCGCACGGCTTCGACGCCCGTTTCAACCAAGTGGCGAGGATCGACGGGCTGGAAATCAATTTCTACCTTCCCGGCTTCGATGCGCGAGAGCTTGAGAAGGTCATCAGTCAAACGAGCGAGGCGCGCGGCGTGCGTACGGATAATCTCGACGAAGTGGCGATTGTTTTCCTGATCATCGAGCGCTCCAGAGAGCAGCGTTTCGGCAAAACCTTGAATAGCCGTCAGAGGCGTCCGCAGTTCGTGGGAAACATTGGCGACGAAATCCTTGCGGACCTGCTCGAGGCGGCGTAACTCGGTGATTTCATGCAGCACGACGACAGCGCCCGGGCGGCTCGCGCCAAGGGGCTGGCTGGCGGCGGCCTCGTCGAAGGAAGCGACGGGCGCCACGGTGACGGAAAAACTTCGCGGCCGGGCGGCTCCTGAACAAACTTCGCCTTGGAGAACTTCCTGTCCCGCAAGAACTTTGCGAATCAGCTCGAGGATATCAGGATGGCGGATGATTTCGACAGCGGGCCGGCCTTCAAAATCGGCCGAGTTTACGTCCCAAATTTTGGCGAAGGCTTCATTGCAAAAGGCAAGCCGCTCGTGGGCGTCAACGACAGCGATGCCCTCTACCATGCTGCGGAGGATGGCGGCGGAGCGATTGCGTTCATCGGTGAGCGTGCGAATCATTTGGTTTACACGAGCCGCCGTCTCATTCAGGGAGATCGCCAAATCAACCAGCTCGTCATTGCCGGGCTCCTGGGGCAGAGGACGGAAATCGCCGCCAGCCACTTGGCGTGAGAAATCTTTCAAGCGCGCGATTCGATGGGCAAAGCGCCGGGAAAAGAAAGCGGAGACGATGATGCTGAGGACCAGGATGACCAGAGACGCCGCCCAAACCCGGTGCCGGATCTTGGCAAGGGCTGTGTTGACCTGAGCGAGCGGCATCGCGACACGAATGATGACTGGCGAAGCAGCGCCGCGGTCAAACCGGGTCGCGTAGTAAACCAGATCGCGGCCAAGCGTGTGGCTGTGGCGCACGGATTGGCCCTGGCCCGAGGACATGGCTTGAATGAATTCAGGACGATTGGAATGATTCTCCATTGTTTCGATGTCATGTGCGGAATCAGCAAGGACGCGGCCATCGGCGGCGATGAGCGTGATACGTGCACCGCTGCGCGCCATCCAGGACGCCCAGGAGGCGAGTGCGGCAGGATTATCGAATTCCGGTGGACGAGATTTCGCGACCTGGGCAAGAGAACTGAGTTGATCGTCGGCAGCGCGAATGGAGTCCTGCCGAAGGACGCGGGCCACGTAGAAATCGACGGCCGTCAAAACCAGGACGACAAGAATCAGGTAGGTCAGTCCGAGTTTCCAAAAGAGGCTAGTTCGCACGGGTTTCGAAGAGGTAGCCTGCACCTCGCACTGTTTTCAGATATTCAGGCTTTTCGGGATTGCGCTCGACCTTTTCGCGCAAGCGCCGCACATAAACGTCAACGCTGCGCGGCGTGACGAAGCGGTCGCTGCCCCAAACCGAGTCGAGCAATTGATCGCGCGAAAAAACACGATTGGGGCGGGAAGCAAGGAAGTAGAGGAGACGGAATTCGAGCGTGCTCAATGGCAGGGTCTTGCCCTCCCGTTGAGCGCGATAGGAGACTGGATCGACGCGCAGGGTGCCGATTTCGAGAAGCTTCGCGTCTTCGCCCGGCGGTTGAACGCGGCGCAGTAGCGCCTTGATGCGCGCGACCAATTCGCGAGGGCTGAAAGGTTTGGTGACGTAATCGTCCGCGCCAAGCTCAAGGCCGACGACGCGATCGGCTTCTTCGCCGCGCGCCGTGAGCATCAGAATCGGGAGCCGGTTCAATTTTTCGTCGCGCCGGATTTCCTTGCAGATTTCGAGGCCGGACAATTTAGGGAGCATGAGGTCCAGAATCAGCAAATCCGGCGACGACTTGCGAACTTGCGTCAATCCCGTCATGCCATCGCCGCAAGCGATGATCTGGTAGCCGTCTTTTTCAAGGTTGTAGCGAACAAGTTCGACGATGTCTTTGTCGTCTTCGATGATTAGGATTTTTACGGGAGGATTCACGATAGGCAGAGCATAGCGGAAGCGATTCCTACGGGCAAGATGGCGCAAGAATCATTACAGAATATTCACAGTGATATACGTAGAGCGTTTTGAACGCAGGGACGTCATAATTGTTAATGGGATGTGAATGCGAGACCGGGATGCGATCCCCTTGCGGATTCCGCGATGGATTCGGGGAAATTCCGGGTAGAATCGCTGCAGGCTCCATATCCGGCCCTGGGCAAGATTGCTACTTGCCGTAACGGCGCTTCGGGATGAGAATCGGGGCCGCGCGTGTGCATGCCCGGAATGCCTCGCAAGGCAATCTCCGGAGGGCCGGGTATAAGCGGCCGGAGCGGCATGGCCGTGCGAAGCTGTCCTGGAGCGCATCAGCTGGCGACGCGCGAGGCAACTTCGGAATCGACGGGTGCGTCGAAGCCATGCGCCAAGTAATGGTGTGATCGCGGGGAGAACACGAGAGGATAGGTGACGGATGAGAATTGCGAGCGTCGCGGGCGCGTTTCCGAAGTATTACTACACTCAAGAGGCCCTCTCCGCGGCCTTGAAACAATACTGGGGCGATCGATTAAAAAATCCAGAAGTTCTGGATCGCCTGCACGCCAACGTGAACGTACGCGGACGTTACATGTCGCTGCCCCTGGAGGGTTATTACAGCCTCTCTTCGTGGGGCGAGGCGAATAACAAATGGATTGAGACCGGCCTCGATATTGGAGAGCAAGCCATCGCCGACGCGCTGAAGCCGATCGGCTTGGCCGCGCGCGATCTGGACGCAATCTTCGTGGTGTCGGTCACCGGCATCGCCAGCCCTTCGCTGGACGCGCGATTGATCAATCGCATGGGGCTCTGCCCGAATATCAAGCGGAATCCGATTTTCGGCCTGGGCTGTGTTGCAGGCGCGGCGGGCATTTCCCGCGCGGCCGATTATGTTCGAGCCTTTCCGGGCCAAACGGCAGTGCTGCTCGCGATCGAACTTTGCTCGCTGACCATTCAACGCGACGACCTTTCTGTGGCCAATCTGATATCCGCTGGTTTGTTCGGGGACGGAGCGGCAGCCGTGATCGTCACGGGCGACGAAAGGGATATCCAGGGGCCTGAGATTCTGGCTACGCGCTCGACGTTCTATCCGAATTCAGAGCGCACGATGGGTTGGGATATTTCCGAGAAGGGTTTTCAGATTGTGCTATCGCCCGGAGTGCCGGACGTTATCAAGGAGCATTTGGGGCAGGATTTGGAATTGTTCTTGTCGGACATGGGTCTCTCGAAAAAGGACATCGGGAGCTGGGTGTTTCACACGGGCGGGCCCAAAGTGCTGGAGGCCGTCGAAGCGGCACTCGATCTTCCCGATAGCGCGCTTCAAGCATCATGGGATTGCCTAGAGAAGGTCGGAAATATCTCCTCCGTGTCCGTTTTGCTGGTCCTCGAAGACGTGGTGGCCAACCGCCGTCCCGAACCGGGAACGCTCGGCATCCTGGGAGCAATGGGCCCAGGATTCTGCTCCGAGTTGCTTTTGCTGAAGTGGTGAGTGGTGGGGCTGGGGAGAGTCGAACTCCCGACACGCAGTTTAGGAAACTGCTGCTCTATCCGTCTGAGCTACAGCCCCGTTTGAAACTTCCCGTGCAATAGATTAACACGCACTGCGCCGTTGCTGACTGCCGTGTTGCAGTCCCGCCAAAACATAGGCACCTCAATGGGACATTGTTGTAGCATAGAGAGTCATAGGCTTCGAGACCTGGAAAAAGGCACTTTCGCGATCTCGAGGGCCTAAACAGCTGCGCATGGACACTCGCCGGAAAATTCGACGCAAGCTGCTTGTCGCGCATCGCGCGCTGCGAGGCTGGCGGATGATCGCCAAGGCGCTCGTGTCGACGAAGCACCCGCTTCTCGCGCACATTATTCCCATCCGGCGATGCAATCTTTCCTGCACTTATTGCAACGAATACGACGACTTCTCGAATCCCGTTCCGCTCGAGGAGATGTACCACCGCATCGACCGCCTCGGTTCCTTCGGCACGTCGGTGGTTACGATCAGCGGTGGCGAACCATTGCTGCATCCGGAGCTTGACGACATTGTCCGGCGCATCCGGCGCAATGGCATGATCGCCGGAATGATCACCAACGGCTATCTGCTGGTCGCGGAGCGCATCGAGCGACTCAATCAGGCAGGGCTCGAGTTCCTGCAGATCAGCATCGACAACGCACAGCCGGACGAAGTCTCGAAAAAGAGCTTGAAAGTGCTCGATCAAAAACTGAAGCTGCTCGCGGAACATGCGGATTTTCACGTCAACATCAATTCAGTGCTGGGGAGCGGAATCAATCATCCCGAGGATGCGCTGACGGTGGCCCGTCGTGCCGTGGAACTTGGATTTTCCTCGACAGTAGGCATCATTCACGATGGCAACGGGCAATTGCGGCCGCTGGGTCCGCGCGAACGCGAAATCTTCGAGGAAATCATGGGCCTCGGCAAGCGCTCCTTCTCTCGCGTCAATTCTTTCCAGCACAATATCGCCGCCGGCCGCGAGAATGACTGGCGATGCCGCGCGGGCTCCCGCTATTTGTATATATGCGAGGACGGTCTAGTTCACTATTGCTCGCAGCAGCGGGGCTATCCGGGTATTCCGCTCGCGGAGTATTCCGCGGAGCGGCGCCATCGCGAATTCGATACGAAGAAGTCATGCGCGCCGCACTGCACGGTCTCCTGCGTCCATCAAGTGGCTGTCCTCGATAACTGGCGCGGGCCGCAGAGGATCGAGCCGGGCCCCGCTCAAGAGCCTCAGTCCTTTGTTCAGCTGACCGGCACCGGCAACTAGGTATCGCGCCGACAGGAGCCTCGAGGAACTAACTCCCCATTCCTTGTCTTCCCGCAGCTTTTGTTCGCTCTCAATCTGCGTTAAAGTGAGAGCTTAGGTTCGCCGCATATTCGCCATAGGAGTTCGGCCCAAATGACACAGGTCTTGGTGGCGGTGCTTCTAGCCGTCGTGATCTTGCTGGTGATCGGAGTCTTCTGGTTCTCGACGCGCCGCCACGGCAGCGGCGACAGCCAGATTTCGGCATTGCGCCAGGATATGCAGACAGCACTACAGGCGCATTCGCAGTCAGTCAACACCCAGTTGGGCCAGGTTCTGCAAACGGTCCTCCAGCAACTTGGCCAAGTGACAACGTCTTTGCAGGAAGGTCTGACGAATTCAGGGCAGTTGGTTTCGCAAGCCCAGTCCGCGGTCGCTAGTGAGCTCCGGAATTCGCAGGAAGTGCTTGGCCGTGTTGGAAAGCAATTGGGCGAAATACAACAGGCGGGCCGCGATCTCTCTCAAGCAACGCAAACGCTGCAAAGCGTTCTCGGCGGGGCGAAAACGCGAGGCTCGCTTGGCGAAGTCGCCCTCGAAGCCCTTCTTGCCGACGCCCTGCCCCGCAGCGCGTATGAAACGCAGTACCGTTTTTCCACCGGCGGGATTGTCGATGCCGTAATCCGCTCCGGCGAGAAACTCATCGCCATCGATTCGAAATTCCCGCTTGAGACTTACCGGCGACTGATAGAGTCGGGCGACGACGCGCGGAAGGAGTTTTTTCAGGCGGTCCGCAAGCACGCCGAATCGGTCGCCGAGAAATATATTCTGCAGAACGAAGGCACGCTCGATGTGGCTTTAATGTTTGTTCCCTCGGAGAGCGTCTACTACGAACTACTTATGACCTCCGACGCGAAGCTGGGGCGCCTGGACGACCACTGCCGCAGCAAGGGCATCTTGCCCGTGTCTCCCAACACCCTCCACGCATATTTGAGCGCGATTCTGATGGGGCTGAAAGGAATGCAGGTCGAGGAAAACGCGAAGCATCTCCAGGCCGGGCTTGCCGGACTGCAAAGCCAGCTCGAAGTGTTCTCCAAGGTCTATGAGACGCTCGGCGGCCATATTCGCCACGCGCAGCAGTGCTATGACGATGCGGATCGAAAACTGGATCGCACGCGCGGAAACCTCGAACAAATGGCGCAAGGAGCTCTGCCCGACGCGCCGGTGAAAGCGCTCGAAGCAACGACGAGAGAGTAGAGATCTTATCCGCTGTTATCTGCTCGCTTTACTCGCCCAGCAATGCCCGGCGTCCCGCCCGAAGCAGCACGAGAACGTCGCCCGAGTCGCCGTCCATCGACAGCTTCTCGAATTTTCTTCTCGCGCCCGCAACGTTGATCGCCTGTGGCCGAAGTTTTTTCAGAATATCGCCAATGAGATTTCTTTGATTTTCGGGCGCAATTTTCTGCGCCGCGTCAAGAAAGACCCTTGCTGCGGCCACGTCAGGTGTGCCGGACGGCGGAGCGAGTTCAACGCGAAACGAAAACTGCCCCGCACGCAGTCCCTTGACTTCCATCGTCGCGGAGTTGTCTTCCCCGCCCGATGTCTTTAGAGATTGATTGTGCTTCAATTTGAACTGGGCAATTTGTGGGCTCAGGTTGTCTACTCGTAACACGGCTGGCTGCATCGTGCCAGTCACATGTAAGGAAAGCGGCATTTTTTCTCCTTGCTTCACGTTCTGCTCAACTGTGTCTGACGTCACATTTACGAGCGTGGTTCTCATCGCGATCTCAGCCTTCGCCGACTTCACCGTAAGAGGAGCGGCTCCAGCCGTGGCGCTTGGCGGGACCAGCACGATCAATTCAACCGGTGAAGAGGCAAGTACGAGCGCCGGTTGATCCTCCACCTCAACTTTGTTTTGATCTGCATCACCTTGAAATCCGGTGCCATAAACCGAAAAGGGATCCTTCAGAGTGACGAACGACTGCATACCAGAAACCTTGAGCCCATCGACAGTCGCGCTCGTGGCCAGCACGTCCGCCACCGCGCGCGTCTCCGATTCCGGAATCCGGACATACAATAATCCCGGTTCGGGCGGCGCTAAAAAATGTGCGCGCCCGCTTTCGTCAGTGGTGACCAATTCTCCATCCGACAGCACAAGTTTCACGCTTGGCATCACGTGTCCGTCTGCCGACAGCGCAGCCAGCGTGGCAGGCTGGTTCGCCACCAATTCCAAAGGGAGCACAATTGTTTGCGCAGGGGCAATGGCAGCGGAGGAAGCCTGCGCGTACACGCGATTTGATGTCCACATGGAAATTGAAACCGAGAGCAAGCACGCCGTAAGCGCCGCGCGGAACATGCCTCGATTCTACCGTGCCATGCAGCAACGGTCGAATCGCAAAACGCGAAGATGCATCAAGGGCTCGTCCCTGCGACGTTTCCGCCGAAGAAATCCGCCGTCGCGCCATCCTTGAAGTGACGTCTTGCCTTTGTTAGCCTAACCGCGCTTGCGATTGCCCGGCTCGAACGACTCGGGCACACATCTGCTTTTCCGGCTCATGGCCAACCGGAGCACCCGAAGCTTTCTCGATTTCATCCCCGCCTGGTGGCGACACAAAGGCTCGCTGGCGGTGAGTCTCGTCATCACTTTCTTTGCTGTCTTTGTTTACGTCTTCACATTCATCGGCGAAAAACCCACACCGATTTTCGATTTCGTCTCGCGCCTCGAATTAAATAGTTTAGACACGCGGTTCCGATTACGCGGCCGCCAACACCCCGACCCGCGCATCATGATTGTGGACATTGATCAGCGTTCTCAGGAGATTCTGGGCCGCTGGCCCTTCCCCCGCGTTGCTTTCGCGCACATGCTCGATAATTTACGCGCAGACGGCGCCAGTGTAGTTGTTTTTGACGTCACGTTCAGCAAGCCGGATGAAACTCTCCAGCCTCTGCGCAATTTCCAAGCCGAGCTTTCGGGAGAAAAGAAAGCGGGGAAGCCGGTCGACCCGGCGCTGCTCTCCGCGATCGAAACCCTTCAGAAGCGCTACGACTACGACCAGCAATTCGCCGATTCGATCCAGCGTTTCGGCCGCGTCGTCCTCGGAAACTATTTCCTCTATACAGAAGCTGATTTGGAGGGCGTCTCGCAGCAGTCCCTAAAGCACTATGCCGATCTCATTTCCTTCTTCCCGTATCCGCAAGTGCGCGCTCTGCAGTCGGCGGGCGGCTCGGCCAGTTACGTTCGATTGATCCACGACTATCGGGCATTTGGTTTAGCTCCGAAGGGCGCCGAGGCGAATGATGACCTTTTTACGGGCGCCCTCGCCTCCGATCGCGCCGGTTCAGGATTTTTCAACGTCATGCCCGACGCCGACGGCGTTGTGCGCCGCGCATTGTTGGCGCTGCCTTATGGGATCGATCCGGATCCGTCCAACTGGGACTTCTACGCCTCCATCGACGTCCAGGCTATCCGGCTATTTCTGAATTTGCCTGACCAGCAAACCGTCCTCGATTATGGACAGACGGGAATCGTTGCGCTGGAATTCGGGCCAAGCCTCATCGTTCATCCGGATCCCATCGGCCGAATGATGATCAATTATCAGGGCCCTTCCCACACCTACTCTTACCGTTCCATCGCCGACGTGGCGAACAAGAATTTTGCGCCGGGCACATTCAAGAACAAACTGGTTCTCGTCGGGGCCTCGGCGACAGGAATTGGAGATTTACGCACCACGCCGTTTGGCGGGCTTGATTTTCCTGGCGTCGAGATCCATGCCAACGTAATCGATAACATAATTAATCAGAAATTTCTGCTTCATGGAGGCCCACAGGTTTTCACGGACCTTGCCATAATATTTCTATTTGGGATTCCGTTGGGTATTTGGCTTGCTCTGGTGCAACCGCGCTGGCTGATCGCGGGATTTCTACTGCTCATGCCCTTCGCAGCGATTGTCTATTGGGCATTTCTCCACGGCTGGTGGTTGAATTTCATCGTGCCTTCGCTCTTCACACTGATTCCCAATGTGAGCCTGGTGGCGCTTTATCGCGTGCTGATCGAGGAGCATGAGAAGCGGCGCGTCCGAGGGGCGTTCGGACAATATGTCAGCCCAGAAGTCGTCCGCCGGCTCCTCGACGACCCGAAGCTCGTCGAACCTCGCAAGACGGCCATTACCGTTATGTTCAGCGATATTCGCGGCTTTACGACCCTTTCCGAATCGCTCGACGCCCAGGATCTCGCCGCGCTTCTGAATAGCTACCTCACCGAGATGACGAAAACCATTTTCGACCGGCAGGGAACTCTCGACAAATACATCGGCGACGCCATCATGGCTTTCTGGGGTGCTCCGTTTGAGCAACAAGGGCATTCCGATCTTGCGGCGCAGGCCGCACTCGACATGATGGCGCGCCTGGGCGAACTCCGAAAGCAATGGGAGCAGCGCGGCCAGCCGGTGATCGACATTGGCATTGGCATCAATACCGGAATCGCGTCGGTCGGCAACATGGGCTCCGAACTTCGCTATGGCTATACGGCGATGGGCGACTCGGTCAATCTCGCCTCCCGTATCGAGGGTCTCAACAAAGAATATTCGACGCATATCATTCTCGCGGAATCAACTTACATCGCCATGCGCGATGAGAACTTCCTGGTGCGTGAACTCGACTTGATCCGCGTGAAAGGCAAGCTGCTGCCGGTGACGATCTATGAGCTGCTTGGGCGGCGCGATGCCGCTGGCGATTTGGTGGAGTTGTGCGACATGTTCACGCACGGACACGAAATCTACAAAATGCGGAACTGGAAAGAAGCGAAGAAGTGGTTCGAGAAAAATCTGGCGCGCTGGCCGAAGGATGGCCCGAGCCGCGTATTCTTGGAACGCTGCGAGGAATACATCGCGGAAGAGCCGCCCGCCGATTGGGAAGGCGTCTACGTGATGAAGCACAAGTAGCAGAAATCCCGCCGCACCACCTGGATTCGAATCGGCTCAGTCATCCAACCGCACTACAAACGCGGCCAACTGTTCCTGCTCCCCGACCTGTTCGGCCAATTGTTGCGCGGCGCCTTCACTCGGCACTCGGCCCACTCGGACGCGGAAATACGTCCCGCTCGGTGAATCGTATGGCTTGATCGTGACCGGCGAATAGCGCGCGCTGAGCCTGTCGCGCAACCGCTCGGCATTGGCCTCCACGGCAAATGCGCCCACCTGCACGCCAAAGAAGCCCACGTTGGGATTTGGTCCCGCAAGCACGTCGAGCCGCACCGGCGCGGTTCCCGTTCCGATCATGCCGATGGCTACAGCCGCGGAGTAAGAGAGATCGATGACGCGATTCGCAACGAAGGGGCCCCGGTCATTGATTCTCACTTCGACCTGCTTGCCATTGTTCAGGTTCGTCACCTGTACCACGGCGCCAAAGGGCAAAGTCCGGTGCGCCGCTGTGTACAGGAACATGTTGTAGATTTCTCCGTTTGACGTGCGCCGGCCGTTGAACGGAACCCCATACCACGATGCGATGCCCTGCTCGGTGTACTCGCTGGGGGCGGCGGGAAAGTGTCCGATTGTCGGAGGCGGCGTGGATGGTTGCGATTGCGCTACGGGCGGCTGCTCAACTGGAGGTGCCGAGACGGGAGGACTTGCGATTGGCCGTCTCTGCGCACATCCAGCTACGAACAGGACGGCGACGATGACGATAAACAATGGCCCCGAGACCGCGAAAACACGAATCGAGATGAGCCTTGATGAACCGCGCCAAGTCACAATCCGCACCACATCCCGGCCGCTCGATACGCCATGCGCCCTAGCCTTTTCCTCATGATGCGATTCGTTCTCCTCGTGTGCTTCCAGAATTTTCCGGTATTATAGGAACGCGGCCAAACCGCCGCAAGGAAACCATTGGCGCTTCCCCTACGCTGGCGTTGGAAACTGGAAAGATGGCGCGATAGCTTCTCCGCGATGTTTCATGCCAAGGAGAAAGAACGACGCCCCCAACTCTGTCCCGCTTGCGGCACGCTGGTCGGTTCGACGGCCACGCGATGCCATCAGTGCGGCGCGAGCCTGACTTTTTCGCTCGCCGCGGCCAGCCGCAAGCTCGGCCGCATCATGCCCGCGACCGCGCCGGTCACCTACGCAATTTTGATTTCCTGTTGCTTCCTTTACGGTATCAGCCTCCTGCTGACGGTGCGACTAGGGGCGCCGCTCACCCCTCAGGGCGGTGGAATCTTTGCAATGCTTTTTGGCATCGGTTCTGTCGCAGGACAGGTTCTCCAGCAACTCGGCGCGTCGTTGCCATTCCCGATCGATCTTCTCCAGCCCTGGCGCCTCATAACCGCATGTTTCCTGCATGCCAATCTGATGCACATTGTGTTCAACATGTGGGTTCTTGTAGACCTCGCGCCGGCGGTCGAAGAAGTGTACGGTTCACCGCGTTTTTTCTTCCTCTATATCGCGTGTGGGATCGGCGGCTATGCCCTGAGCGGTTTTGTAGGGCATTTCAGCATTGGCGCCTCCGGTGCGATCGTCGGGCTCATCGGGGTCCTGCTGGCCATCACCTACCGCCGAGGCGGATCAGGGATGCAGCAACTTCGCTCGCAGGTCTATCGCTGGATCATCTATCTCGTTCTCTGGGGATTCTTCTTTCCGGGCATCGACAACATGGCCCATCTTGGTGGCGGCGTAACGGGTTTTATTCTTGGCAAAATTATGATTGATCGCCTGCCGGCCACGGCCTCCGAGCGCAAACGCGCATACGCATTGGGCTGGGCCACAGCAGTTGTTGTTCTCGTAAGCTTCGGTCTTGTGATTCTGGCCGCGCGCACGGGATTCTATATCCACTAAACCAGACTGGCAGCACTTGGCGTGACAATTGTCTTGGGCTCAAAGCTTGCGCGAGACGACAACGCTGTAGTGAAATCCCGAGAAAATCGTGAATCCCGCAACGAGGTACACGAGCAGCATTCGCGCATCATGCAGAAGCGGATTCGGCATGAGCGCTCCAACAATCACAACCAGGACCAGCAGAATTTGAAACGTGGTCGATAATTTGCCGAATATACTGGGCGGAAAAGAATTGTAACCCACCACGAGCAGGATCACCGCGCAGGCGGTCAACAACAGCACATCGCGTCCCAGCACCAGGATTGCCAGCCACCAGCCAATCTTTCCCTTCAATGCCAGCATCAGGAATGACGATGAGAGCAGAAGTTTGTCCGCGATAGGATCGAGAAGCATGCCAAGCTGAGTTTTCTGATTCAGCCGGCGTGCGAGCAGCCCGTCGAGCCCATCGCTCAGCCCGGCCGCAAGCAATAAGACGAGCGCCCAGTCGTACCGGTTATAGCGAATCGCAATGATGAAGAATGGAAGAAAGCCCAGTCGAAGGAAGGTGAGCTGATTCGGAACCGTGAAGACATTCTTGTCCATGGGAGCGTTTCGGGGGGCCCTCAGGCAAATTGCGTTAGGTAATTCCCCAGTGTCTGGCCCACCTTGTGCGCGAATTTTTCCGCCAGCGAAGGAATCGATCCGCGAGCCTCGTCAAGCGCAATCCGTTCGATGCGCTGCATCGGGAAGAAGAGCGTAGGCAAGCCGATTCGCTCGCCTTCGGGATGCTTCACTTGCCGGATGAAATCATCAAACGAATCCAGATCGATTCCGCGCAAGGTCACACCCGCCACGGATATTTCGAGCAGTTCGCCCCAAATCCGTTCCTTGGGGCTGTGCAGGCTGACAACAACAATCGAATGCGGCTCCATCCTCACCTCTGAGAGGTCCTAATCGATGCTACCCCATTCCCGCGCCGCACGCACCCGTCTGGCGCCCCAAGAGTCATCGTATCGCGGCAGTTAAACAGAAATTGTTTTCAGCCCCGCGGCGACGTGCAAACGAGCCTCTGTCGCCTTCTGTACGTCCTCGGGCTTCAGCCCCGGAGCGATTTCCTTCAAGACCAGTCCCTGCGGGCTCACGTCGATCACGGCCATGTCTGTCACGATCATTTTCACGACGCTGACGCCGGTAAGTGGCAGCGTGCATTTTTTCATGATCTTTGGCTGGCCTTCTTTGTTGGCATGCTCCATCGCGATGATGACCCGTTTCGCGCCTGCCACCAGGTCCATCGCGCCACCCATGCCTTTGAGCATTTTCCCGGGAATCGCCCAATTCGCGAGATTCCCTTTTTCATCGACCTGCAACGCACCGAGGACCGTCACGTCGACTCGCCCGCTGCGGATCATGGCGAAGGAGTCCGCACTCGAAAAATAGCAACAGCCCGGAATCTCCGTGATCGTTTCCTTGCCCGCGTTGATCAGGTCCGGGTCCTCGCCGCCCTCGTAGGGATATGGCCCAACGCCCAGCATTCCGTTTTCGGATTGCAGCACGACCTCCATTCCTGGTGGCAGGAAATTTGGCACAAGCGTCGGCATGCCGATTCCGAGATTTACGTAATAGCCGTCGCGCAACTCCTGTGCTACGCGCCGCGCAATGAATTCCCGCTTGTCCATCTCTTTCGCCATTTCTCTCAGGCCCCTATTCCCGCTTCCGTAGCGTGCGCTTCTCGATCGGGCGGTTGTAACTCTCGCCCTGAAAGATCGCGCTGACGAAAATTCCCGGCGTATGAATGCAATCCGGCTCGAGTTCGCCCAGTTCGACGAGTTCTTCGACTTCCGCGATCACGTAGTCACCGGCCGTCGCCATCACGGAATTAAAATTCCTGGCCGTTTTACGGAACACGAGATTTCCCCAACGATCGCCTTTCCACGCTTTGATGAATGCGAACTCACCGCGGAGCCACGGCACCATGACGTAATTCCGTCCATGGAATTCGCGCGTTTCTTTCCCCTCCGCGGCAGAAGTGCCATACCCCGTTGGCGTGAAGAATGCCGGGATGCCTGCGCCGCCGGCCCGTATGCGTTCGGCGAGCGTGCCTTGCGGATTCAATTCCACTTCAATTTCGCCACTCAGCGCGAGGCTTTCGAATCGTTTGTTTTCGCCAACGTAGCTGGCGATCATTTTCTTCACCTGTTTCGATTCGAGCAGCCACCCGATGCCATACGTGTCCGTACCGGCGTTGTTCGAAACGAGCGTCAAGTCTTTGGTCCCTTTTTTGTGCAACGCGCGTAGGAGATGCTCCGGCACGCCGCACATTCCAAATCCGCCGACGAGGATCGTGGCGCCATCCTTCACGCGCTCGATGGCCACGTCGGCGTTCGCGACTCGTTTGTCCATCCGGTTGGACCTCCGGCAATTCCGCTGCCAATAGAATTACGATTGCTGAAGAATGCCGAGGAAGTCTACTGCAAATTCCGTTCGGTGGAGTGGAGGGAATTGTAAAGGTCGTTCGCCGTGCGGAATTCCTGTCCGATCTCCTGGCTCGTCAGCCGCATGCGAAGAAAATCGATCGCCTGTGCAACGCGGTCGAGCGAGCGTGCAATATTGTCTGTGTTCGTCAGGCAAATATCGCGCCAGATTTCATAGGGGCTACCCGCAATCCGCAGCATGTCGCGCAATCCACCACCGGCAAACGAAATGGGCAATCCGGTTTCATCTGTTTCGTCGCTGATGACGTGCGCCAACGCCAGCGCCACAAGTTGCGGCATCTGCGACACGACCGCGAGCGCCCAATCGTGCGTTTCGGCGTCGCACCACACAGGCTCAGCGCCGATTGCTCGCACGAGCGCGACAAATCGAAGCACACGTTCATCGCTTTCTCGTTCCGTGCCGATCAGTGCGTAGCGCGCGCCGCGAAACAGCTTAGCGTCTGCATTTCCGATCCCGGATGTTTCCTTTCCCGCGATCGGGTGGCCTCCTAGGAATCGTGCGCGTCCGCGAAATGCCGTCTCTGCAACTCTGCAAATCGCCTTCTTTGTGCTTCCCGCGTCTGTCACCAACGCACGCTCATCGCATTTCGGCGCGATCGACGGCAGAACTTCCATCACACGGCTAATCGGCAGGGCGACATAAATCAATTCCGCTTTGTCTAAGGCCGCGCCGATTTCGGAGGCAGTCTCCCAACCCCAGTTCCATTCCGCCACGCGGCGCAGCACTTCCGGCCGGTCATAAGCCACAATTGAAATTCGCGGGTACGCATTGCGCAATGCAAGCCCGAAAGATGCGCCGATCAACCCCGTTCCCAGGATTGCGACACGGTCGAAGGGAGCAACATCAGGCATTCGGATCTCGCCTGCTGACGCCGTGCCGCGCGGCACGTTTCAGCAATTTCACGCGCTCAGCAACCGCAGCCGCTGCGGCGTTTGCCAATACCGCTTTTTCGATTTCCGCGACAAGCGCCGATCCAACCACCACCGCGTCCGCAATCCCGCCGAGCACGGTGACTTGCGTAGGCAAAGAAATGCCGAATCCCACGGCGATCGGCAGCGATGTGAATTTCCGTGCTCGCCGTACCATGGCCGGCAATTCTTCCGGCAACGAATCTTTCGCGCCGGTGACGCCCGTGCGTGAAATTACATATAAGAATCCAGTCGAGACTTCGGAAATCAATTTCAGCCGCGCGTCTGTAGACGTCGGCGCTGCCAGAAATATCGTGTCGAGCCCGTGGGATTGCATCGTGGCGCGATATTCAATTCCTTCTTCCGGGGTCATATCGGTTACGAGCACGCCATCGGCTCCTGCTTGCTGGGCCCTCGCGCCAAAATCCTCAAGTCCCATCTGCAGAATCGGATTGAAGTAGCTGAAGAGCACGAGCGGCACTTCCGTTTTCTTGCGCAGACGCGCGACATGCTCGATGATTCCCGCCAGCGTCGTTCCACTCCGCAGCGCGCGTTCGCTGGCGCGCTGGATCGTGGGCCCGTCCGCAACCGGATCGCTGAAGGGAACGCCAAGCTCGATCACGTCGGCGCCAGCCTGGGCAGCGGCGAGAACAATTTCCTCGGTGGCCGCGAGCGAAGGATCGCCGGCGGTGAGATACGCGACGATGCCCAATTCGCCCGCGCGGGCCAGTTCCTCGAATCGCCGCCCGATTCGCGTCCGCATTGCGCCGCTGGCTTTCGTCGCATATTCAGACATATCGCGCCAGAATCTCCATGTCCTTGTCGCCGCGTCCGGAAACATTGAGAATCACGATTTCGTCGCGCCTCATTTTTGGCGCGCGCCGCGTCAATTCCGCCAGGGCGTGCGCCGATTCGAGCGCGGGGATAATTCCCTCGATCTTCGCGAGCGTCTTCACCGCAGCAATGGCCTCATCGTCGCGCACTGCCGTGTATTCGGCCCGGCCGCGTTCCGCAAGCCAGGCGTGTTCGGGTCCAACGGCGGGATAATCGAGTCCCGCCGAAACCGAATGCGTCGTTGAAATCTGTCCATCTTGTGTCTGCAGCACGTACGTGTACGTGCCTTGCAAAACGCCCGGCTTCGCGCCGCCGAATCCAGCGGCAGCGGCCAATCGGGCAGCATGCTCGCCGAGTGCCGTGCCACGGCCACCCGCTTCGACACCCACCATTTTGACTTCCGCGTCGTCAAGAAAATCGTTGAAGAGGCCGATTGCATTCGAGCCGCCGCCGACACACGCAAAGAGCCAGTCAGGCAAGCGTTTCTCTGCGTCCAGAATTTGCGCGCGCGCCTCCTGCCCGATCACACGATGAAAATCCCGCACCATCGCGGGATATGGATGAGCGCCGAGCACAGAGCCGAGCAGATAATGCGTCGTGCGCACGTTCGTCACCCAATCGCGCATGGCCTCGTTGATTGCGTCCTTCAGCGTTTTGCTGCCTGCGTCCACGCCGATCACTTCGGCTCCCAGGAGCCGCATGCGAAAAACATTCAGGCGCTGGCGCTCCATGTCTTCCGCGCCCATGTAGACGGTGCATTCCAGGCCAAGCCGCGCTGCCACGGTCGCCGTGGCCACGCCATGCTGTCCCGCGCCAGTTTCTGCCACCACACGCCGCTTGCCCATGCGCACGGCGAGCAATCCTTGTCCGATGCAATTGTTGATTTTGTGCGCGCCCGTGTGCAGCAGGTCCTCACGCTTCAAGTAAATCTTCGGGCCGCCCAGATGTTCGGTCAGTCGCGAAGCAAACTGCAGCGGCGTGGGCCGACCCGCGAAATTGTGCAGCAGATCATCCAGCTCCCGTCGAAAGTCGGCATCCGCGCGCGCTTCGTTGTATGCGCGCTCTAGCTCTTCGAGAGGCGCCATCAGCGTTTCCGGAACGTATCTCCCGCCATAGGCGCCGAATCGCCCGCGCGCGTCCGGGACACTCCCAGCTATGTTTTTTGTCTCCATTTGCGTTCTTCTGTTCCCTTCAGCCCTTGCGCTGCTCTCTTTTCACAGCCGCCATGAATTGTTTCACCTTTTTCGGATCCTTTTTCCCCGGATGCGTTTCGACTCCGCCGCATACGTCGACTGCGAATGGCTCCGCTTCCTGAATTGCTTCAGCGACATTCTCCGCCGTCAAGCCGCCAGCAACAATCACCGTGCCATAACGTTTTGCCTGATGCGCGATGCGCCAATTAAATCGCTTTCCCGTGCCGCCGTGCAGTGCAGAGTCGTATCCGTCGAGCAAGAATCCCGCCGCACTCGCGTATTTTCTCAATTCGATCGCGTGAAATCCGCGCGCCACTCGAAAAGCCTTGATCACGGGATATCCTCGTGCAAGGCGTTCGACCGTATTGGGCGATTCCTCTCCGTGTAATTGCAACACGCCGAGATTCGCGGCGCGCGCAATTCGCAGGATTTCCGTGCCGGGCGCATTCACAAACACGCCCACGGCAGCCACGCCCTTGGGCATGTGCCGGATGATTTCCTTAGCATGCGAAAGCGCAATTCGCCGCGGACTTTTCGCATAAAAATTAAATCCCAGCGCGTCGGCGCCCGCGTCCATCGCCAGCTTGGCATCCGTCCAGCTCGTAATCCCGCAAATCTTGACGTGGACCATCGTCACGCGCCCGCAACCAGATTGCGTAGTCCCGCTGCAGGGTCGGGCATCGTCATCAGATGCTCTCCCACCAGAAAAGCGTCAAATCCAGCAGCATTCAATCGCTCAAGATCCGCGTGCGCGCGAATCCCAGATTCGCTCACGGCAATGCATCCTTCCGGAATCGCATCAATCAATTCGAAGGAAGTTTCAAGTCTGACCTCAAACGTCTTCAAGTCGCGATTGTTCACGCCAACGATTTTGGCCCCTGCGCCAATCGCACGTGCCAGTTCCTCCCGCGAATGCACCTCGACCAGTGCCTCCATCTTCAGTTTTTGTCCCAGTTCCAATAATTCGCGCAGCGTCGCATCGTCCAGGATTGCGGCGATCAGCAAAAACGCATCCGCGCCCGCCGCTCGTGTCTCCCACACCTGCCAGGGATCGACAATAAAATCTTTCCGCAGAATGGGAATCTTGGTGGCCTTGGAAACTCCCGTCAAATCGCCGAGCGAGCCCAGGAAAAAATCCTCTTCCGTCAGCACGGAAAGCGCAGCCGCCCCAGCGGCTTCCAGCGCTGGGCCCGTCACTGCTGGCTGATAGTCGGCGCGCAACAGCCCGCGCGAAGGTGACGCCTTCTTCAGTTCCGCAATCACATTTAATCCTGCGCGTGCAAGCGCTCCCGGAAAATCCCGAGGCGCCGGCGCCTTCTTCTCAACGGCCAATTTCAAGGCTACTTCCGGCAGCACGCGCTTCCGATGCGCGATCGTTTCGCGCCGCCGTTCGACGATGCGCGCCAAGACATTCTTCGAGTCTGTGCTCGTTCCCATGTTCAATAAGCGCAAAGATGCGCTGGGTTCCCGGCTCAGGCAGGGAAAATCGCTTCGAGTATGCTAGTCTGCGCGTTGCCGCCTTGTCAATTTCTCTGCGGGCGCTGAATGAATCACGAGATGGCTTCCTCTGCAACGCAGTTACAGGTCCTCAACGAGACCATCACCGCGTGTCGCAAGTGTCCCCGGCTGGTGCGCTATCGCGAAAGCGTCGCTCGCACGAAGCGCCGCGCCTATCTTGATTGGGAGTACTGGGGCAAGCCGATTCCCGGCTTTGGCGACCCGCATGCCCAGCTTCTCATACTGGGCCTGGCCCCCGCTGCCCACGGCGCCAATCGCACCGGGCGCGCATTTACGGGGGATCGTTCCGGGGATTTTCTCTACGCCGCACTCCATCGCGCTGGCTTCGCAAATCAATCAACCTCGGAAAGCTGCAACGACGGCCTCGTCCTCAAAAACGCTTACATCAGCATCGCCGTCCGCTGTGCGCCGCCTGCAAATAAGCCGCTGCCCTCCGAGGTCCGCAGTTGCCGTCCCTATCTGGAAAGAGAACTCGATACCCTCCGTCCCAAAGCACTGCTCGCCCTCGGCGGCTTCGCCCTTCGTGCTTATCTGCAGATTCTGAAAGACCAGAAGCTCATAGCGAGTCACGCCCAATTTCCCTTCGCCCACGGCACAGTTCACAGGCTCCCGGGCAGACTTCCCAGAGTGTTTACCTCTTATCATCCCAGCCAGCAGAACACATTCACTGGCCGGCTTACCCCATCCATGTTGGACCGCGTTCTTCGCCGGATCCGTGATTATTTGGAATCATCTATCGCCTAAATTCTTCCAGCAAATTGAGTCTAATGTACACTAATTGAAAGGCTTGAATAGTACTAGTATCATCCTGCAACTTTTCTTTCGGCCCTGTGTTTTATGTGGGTGCACGGTCCCTGACAACATCAGATCCGGCACCAAAATGAGGTCATCAGAGAGGATGCGATCATGAAAACCAGAACACTTTTACTAAGCGGCGCGGCCCTGGTGGCCTTGTGTGTCCCCACGACCTTCGCCCAAAGCGCTCCGGCGCAGACAAGCTCAACGCCGGCTACAACGCAGTCGAGTACATCGACCACTGCAACTAAGCCAACAGTTGGCCAGCGCAAGACAGATCAGCAAGACCGCATCGCTAATGGCGTCCAGAGTGGGCAGTTGACCGCCGGTGAAACGAAAAACCTCGAAACCAAGGAACAGGGCCTGAATAAGGAAGAGAATGGCATGCGTTCCCAGGACGACGGCCACTTGACCGCTGCCGACCGAGCCAAGCTCAATCGCCAACAGAACCATCTGTCAAACAATATCTATCAGGATAAACACAACGCCAACACCGCGCACAACGGCAATGGCGAAATTGGCCAGCGCAAAGAGAACCAACAGGACCGCATCGCGCAGGGCATCCGCAGCGGCCAGCTGACCGCGAGAGAAACCAAAAACCTGGAGAACAAAGAGCAGGGCATCAACCGCGAAACGAGAGGAATGCGCCAAGCGAACGGTGGAAAACTCACGCGGGCCGACCGCCGCGCCGTGAATCAGCAGCAAAACAAGACGTCTCGGCAGATCTACAACAAGAAGCACAACGCTCGCAAACGCTAACTGGCTAGTTTCAGTCCGAGTCCAAAAAGAGCCTCTGGTTTTTCTAGGGGCTCTTTTTTTGTCGTGCCGTTGACTCTCTCGTGGCCGCGCAAATCGCAGTTCTATCTCATGACAACGTATCTCCCTCCGTCGGTCACGATGATCATAATGTTCATCACAATCATCATCAGGTCGTAATGCCATCCATTTCCGTCCTTGCCCCAAAACCCTGTATGCCAGACGGCAATTTTCTTTTGAATTGCTCCGAGCATCAAGACAATCAATCCGAGCGCGGCAATTTGCTGCAAAACGCCAAAGATCAGTCCCAGACTCCCCGCAATTTCCGCCGCGCCAAGGAAGATCGTGAAGCCCTTGCTCATTCCGATGCTCTTGCTTCTTCCTGCCGGATCCTTCACATGATTCCATCCGCTCGTGATGAAGATCACGGACACCATCAGCCTTAACAGCAGGATTCCGACATCCTGATATCGCAGCAGTTGTGGAATCATCGATCGTCCTTTCTTCTGCAGGAAAATGAGGTCGCAGACACCTGGCCGGTCGCAGCCGTAAGTATAGTCCTCTGCGTGTGATTTCCTCGATCGTCTCAGCGGTCAGCCATACGGAGAACGAATTACACCGGTCGCGCCACGCTTCACGCTACAATCGCCGCGTGAACAGAGCGCGCAGCGCGGAAATTGTCTCTGAAATTCCTATCGCGCCCGTGATCGAATTTCGCGACGTGGAATTTCGTCTCGCCGAGCATGTCATATTGAAGCGACTTTCTCTCGAGGTGCGCACCGGTGAAACGCTGGTTCTCCTCGGACGCAGCGGCTCAGGCAAAACGACAGCCTTGAAACTCGTGAATCGCTTGCTCGAACCGGCATCCGGTGAGGTGCGCGTCGATGGGAAGAGCACGCTCGCGTGGGATCCGATTCGGCTTCGCCGCAGCATCGGCTACGTCATTCAGGACGCCGGACTTTTTCCGCACTTCACCGTCGAACGTAACGTCGCGCTTGTGCCACATCTTGAGAGCTGGCCTGAAGTGCGTGTGAACGAACGCGTGCAAGAATTGCTCAGTATTGTTGGACTAGATCCTTCGCAATTCGCGCGCAGATACCCTCATGAACTTTCCGGCGGCCAACGACAGCGCGTCGGGGTAGCGCGTGCCCTGGCGTCCGATCCGCCGATTCTATTAATGGACGAGCCTTTTGGCTCGTTGGACCCCTTGACTCGTGCCGAGATTCAGCAGGAATTTCTCGCGCTCCAGCGAAAAATGCATAAGACGGTTGTTTTTGTCACACATGATGTTGGCGAGGCGCTGCTTCTAGGCACTCGCATTGCGCTGCTCGAAGCCGGCGAGCTCGTCGGTGTTTACCTTCCCGAAGAATTTCTCCTTTCAACCGAACCAATCGCCGCCGCGTATGTTTCCGCTCTTCGCGCGGGCATCGGGCCACAATCCCCCGAAAAGCGAGGCGCTCAATGACTCTCATGCAATTTTTCCTGTCTCATCAGCAGGAGATCCTGCAGTCAACCGCCGAACATCTTTGGCTGGTCGTGATTTCGATGTCGCTGGCGATTGCCATCGGTGTGCCGCTAGGTATCGCCGTCGTGCGCAAGCCATGGCTCTCGAAGCCGATCCTCGGCACTGCCAATGTTGCCGAAACAATCCCCAGCCTCGCGCTCTTTGGGTTTCTGCTACCCGTTCCCTGGCTCGGCGCGCGCGCTGACAGGCTGGCGATTGTCGCACTCGCGCTTTACGCCTTATTGCCGATTATCCGCAACACTGTGGCGGGAATTCGCGGCATTGACCCAAATGTCCGCGAGGCCGCGCGCGCCATGGGAATGACCGATGCGCAGATCCTTCTTCGTGTCGAGTTGCCGCTATCTATGCCGGTTTTGCTCGCGGGAATCCGTGTCGCCACAGTCTGGACAATTGGCATTGCAACCATCGCGGCGGCCATCGGCGCCGGCGGGCTTGGGGAATTCATTTTTCGCGGGCTGGCGATGGTGGATAACCGCGTGATTCTCGAGGGCGCGATTCCGGCGGCAATCCTCGCGCTCTTCGCCGATGTCGTCCTTGGCCTTTTCGAACGCCGGCTCCGCCACGCTCGATGACGCACATGCGCCATACGGGTTTATTCGTCTGCGCAGCGGTTGTTTTCGTCCTTGGCGGCTGCGCTCATCGAAAGGCCACGATTGTCGTCGGCTCGAAAAACTTTCCCGAGCAGGCGATTCTGGGCGAACTGCTCGCGCAGCAAATCGAGGCGAAAACAGGTATGCATGTCGAGCGGCGATTCTATCTGGCAGGCACATACATTTGCCAACAGGCCCTGCTGGCTGGCCGCATCGACATATACGTTGAATACACCGGCACTGCGCTTACCGCGATATTGAAAGCGCAGCCTCAAAAGGATCCACTTGCGGTCTTCAATCGTGTTCGTGACGAATATATGCGGCGCTTCCATCTCGTCGTCGAGCCGCCGCTCGGCTTCAACGATAGTTTCGCAATCGTAATTCGAGGTGACGCCGCTCGGCGTGACAACATACGCACAATTTCGCAGGCCGCCAAATACGCCCCAGCGTGGCGCCCTGCATTCGGCTACGAATTTATGGATCGGCCGGATGGTTATGCCGGCATGATAAAAACCTATGATCTGAAATTCTCCGGCGAGCCCCGCATCATGGACCTCAATCTGCTCTATCGCGCGTTGCTCTCTCATCAAGTGGATATAATCGCGGGAAACACGACGGACGGGCAATTACTCACGAACGATTTCACCGTGCTCGAAGACGACAAGCATTACTTCCCGCCCTATCAGGCCGTGCCCATAGTGCGTGAGGCGACGCTCGCGCAATATCCGGCTATCGCTGAGGCGCTTGCGAGCTTGCAGGGGAAAATCTCGGATCAAGATATGCAACGAATGAACTATGAAGTTGTCAGCCAGCACAAAGACACAGCCGTTGTCGTCCGCGAATTTCTCCGCTCGATAGAGTCTAACTCAGGGACAAAATGACTTTCGCAACTGCGGCAGCTTTGAATCCGCAGCGCGTCGAGGTGCGGCTTGCGCCGAACAAGCAAGAAGGACCAAGACGAGAATTCCGAGTGAAGAGGTTGATCGCTTCATCGTGTACGCTCCCACGGCTGGTGAGTTGAATTCTATTTTAACTTATGTCGCTCCTTACCGCGATGCCCTGCAGAGATGCGGTAGAAGGATGAAAGGATGGGAAAGTCTAGCTGGACTAGATGCGGAATGCAAAAATTGGAAAGCAGATTCAGTGTTTGCCCGATCTTGCCTTTTCAATTTCCTCCGCAAGCTCCGCGCGAGTTATCAGCCCCTTTTTCAGCAACAATCGCACAGTAGCCTCAAGCACTTCTGCCACGTTCGTATGCGCCGGAGCTGCGTGAGGTGTGACGGAACTCGGTGTCACAGGGGGGGATGTCGTGTTCCCGTGAGCCAGGTCCACTCCAGCCGGAACTGCGGGAATTTCCGGCACGATTGCCTTCAGCATTTGGAGTTGGTTCGCATCTAGGCCATCGAACGCGACTCCCATTCCCATCCCTGTCAGTGCGCTGCGGACCAGCCCCGTGCAGGATAGACTGGATGGCGCGGAAATCAGGGTCACTTCGATTTTTGTGTCGACCGGAAGCGGAGAGAGCATCTCGATGTAGCAACCCGCGGGGCTGATATCGGTGACAGTTCCCGGCAGGCTCACGTCTTCCGCTGCGATGCGCACCTTTGCTGGAATGCGGCACGCAGTGCGCTCATACCGCCGCCGGCCCAATGAGGCGCTCCTTGTACTGCTCGAAATCATGCGTGGAGGACCAGAACCACTGGAATCCTGTAAAGTCATCGGGGCACCTCTAGGTGCAGTCCGCTGGGGTTGCGGAAGAGGGAGCCGCATCCTGAACTTCCTTGCCTTGATTGCATCGTAGGCCCGCTGGCATTGCCAGGTCAATACTCGCATGGCGCAAGTTCACCGGAAAGGGAACTATGCCATCTTCACGAGGTCGAACACGAAGCTCGCCACTTTCAAGCGCGAATCCCTGGTGGCAAACGGACTAGTCAGCCTCTTGCAGCGTCTTGAGGTGCGATTCCAGGGACGCGACGTATTGCCGCTCGGCTTCCAGTTCCGATTGTAGTTTCTTAACTAACATCTCCAGGCGCTGGACTTCAAAGCGCACCCTCTGTAGATCGGCCTGCGCGGTTGCTGACGAGCCTGCGCTGGAATTTCCATTCGGACGTGTCGCCGTGGTTGGCGCAGAGGTCCCTTCGCCGGACGGGACAGTTGGCTTTCTTGATCCGCTGCCCGAGGTTTGCTGAACTGGGTATGAAGTGGAGGGAGGCGCACTCGGGGCGTCGAAAATCCCAGAGAGTGTATCCGCCGCAGGCCGTGTGCCTCGCGGAACCTCGGAGTCTCGGGCGGGAGCAAGCCCCACGGGCGCCGGTCTTGGGTTCAGCAGATTCTTGATGCGCGTGATCAGTTCCTGTGGCTGAAACGGTTTGCGGATCAGCTCGTCGGCTTGGACGGCGATCGCCTTTTCCGCCACCGTACGGTTCACCACTCCAGACATCAATATCACGGGCGTTTTTTGCAGATTCGGATCCTGCTTGATGAACTGGCAGACTTCGTAGCCGTCTTTGTCCGGCATGATGACGTCCGTGATCACCGCGTCGGGCGCCGACTTGCCAAATTGCGCGAGCGCCGACGCCGCATCCGGGCACGTGATGACGTTGATCGATTCACGGCGAAATGCGATCTTTATCACTTCGCGCATCGTGGCGCTGTCGTCGATGAAATAAACCGTGGGGACGCGTTCAGTGGGTAGCGTAGAGGTTTCGCTCATGATTGCTCCCGCCCGGCATTCTCCGGTGAGATCCTCGCGTGCTCGTGCTCTGGTTCGGTTTGCTCCGGGGCAACCCCGGCATCCTCCGGGGAAGATTCACGCCCTTCAGCCGTGGCCTCCATGCTTGCGCTCCCGTTCGAGTCATCATCGCGCGCGGCCTCATCTAGCTCACGCATTGCATCGAGCATCAGATCCGTCGCCGAGCGAAGCACGGTATGCTGCGCGGCGGTAACGCCGTAAACGAATTTGTATACGCCCTTTCCTGCGCCCTCGCACGACTTCAAAATGTGCACCACCGCTTCATCTCCGAAAAGTGTTCCGCACTCGGCGTGCGAAAGTTCACCGGCATCGAAATAAATCACGCCGTCCGTGTCGCCAGAATTTATGTTCAGCGCTCCGGTCTGGCGAGCCTGATTGAGCATCTGAATCGCGCCCGGCAAATCCATTCTCGACAGATCCCCTGTGAGCGACGTCACCGAATTCGGAACCATCTGCGTTGGCTGGAAGCCCTCCTGCCGGCTCAGCAGAAAATTTCGCACGTGCGCCGCAATATCTGCCGGGCCGCGCCGCCGGTCGACGTAATCGTCGCAGCCGGAGCGAAACGCTTCCATCAGCGCCTGCTCGCCGCCATTGCCGACCGCGATCAACGGAATCGTCGCCGTTTTCGAATCGCCTCGGAGAATCGGTGCAATCTCGTATGCGCTCATTTCGCGCAGATTCGTCGCGCAAAGAATCGCGGCGGGCGTGTTCCATTCCAGCATCGTCAGCGCGTATGGCGCTTGTGGACTTGCCAGCACCTCGAAGCCTTCGTGTTTCAAAGCGTCGCTCAGTTTCTTCGAAAAATAGACGTTGCTGTCGATCAACAGAATTTTTGGCAGAGCTACGGCCATGTTCATGGCGTTGGCTCCGTCCCAGCCGCCATGTTTCGCTGAAACTCCGCGATCAATTTGCCCAGATCCAAGATTTCGATCTCTTCGTCGCTCACCCGCAGCGTGCCAGTGACGTGTGCCGCGCGCATTTCCGCGCTTGCGCCAATCGGTGAATAGCTTTCAGCGTTTGCCAGTTCGCATTCTCGAACCACGGGAACCGCGCACCAGTCGTGCACCTTTCCCGCCTGCCATTCTGCGACCAGGTAGAAACGCCCCTGCGCCGAACCGGCTTCTCCGAAGAGTTGGCTGACGTCGCAAACCGGAACCACTCGTCCTCGCCGAATAATCACTCCCGAAATCCATGGCGTGCGATGCGGAAACTTTTGCAGCTTTCCCTGGGCAACGAGCTCGATCACCGCCTCCGCTGGAAGCGCGACTTTCCGGCTGTTCAGCGGCAGAAGCACGAACGAACGTAATTGAAGCTCTGCCGTTGCGCTCATTGCGAAGCCACCCTATTTTCTTCTTCGGCAGTGCCATTTCGTGCATCCTCGGAGGACAATGCTTCGTCCACCTTCGCGACCGTATTGAGTTGTGCGAGCTCTCTTTCCGTCAGAAATCCCGAAGGGTTCACGACTGGCACCATGTCTTCGCCAATCAGGGTTACCCCGCGATACCACGCGCGCTCGGGTCCGGAAAACCCCGGTGGCAGCGCCATGAGCAGCGAAATCGTTTCCATGCGGTCGATCGCGTCCACCAAAACAGCGACATGGCAGTGTCGCAGGACAAGAACCAGCGCCGGCCTCGAAGTTGGCAATCCAAAATGCGCGCAACCGTTCACAACGTAATAAGATTTGCGGCCGCGATGCAGCACGTGGCGAACCTTTGCAATGCCTTCGACCGTAATTTCAGACGCCGCGCCGGAAATGCTGTCCGTGCTTCGAATCTCGTGGATTGCGCTGGCCGTGATCGCAAACGTCTGCCCCGAAATCACAAACAAAATGACGGCTTCGGTGCGTCCGGTTCGCCGCGCCAGTTGCCATTCGCTCGGCGCGATTTTCATCGCAGCACCGGTTGCGCGGTGCGCGCCAATTGCCGCACGCGCTTTTCAACGGCCGCGCAAATTCGATCGAGCGGCAGAATCTGGCCTACCGCGCCGGTCTTTATCGCTTCCGCCGGCATGCCAAATATCACCGAAGTCGTTTCATCCTGCGCGATCACGGTTCCACCCGCTCGCTGGATCGCCTGCGCTCCATTTGAGCCGTCATTGCCCATGCCCGTGAGCACCACGCCGATTGTCAGCGGCCCGGCCCAGGCAGCTGCCGTTTCCATCGCGACATCGGCGCACGGACGGTAACCATCGATCCGCGGCCCATCATCCAGCACGATGCGTCCCGACGATGAAATGCGCAGATGATGCGAACCGGGGCACACGTAAAGTATCCCTGGCTGGAGAATTTCATTCGTCTCCGCTTCCTTCACTTCGATCTCTGTCACTTCGGCAAGCTGCACCGCATATTGGCTCGTGAAGCTCCCCGGCATATGTTGCACGAGCACGACGGCAGCCGGAAAATCAGCCGGAAAGCTAGGCGCAAGGCGCATCACCGTCGCTGGGCCGCCGGTCGACGCCGCGATCACCACAACCGGAAAGCGTCCGCCCGAGCCTCCGTTCGCACTGTCCTGAGCGTCCGCGGATGCCGAATGCGCGTGATGAGCGCTCGGAGCATGATGCTTTGACCGTGTGGCCGTGCGCACCACACGTACTTTCGCCGCCATTTTCAGCTTGCGGTTCAATTCTTCACCCACAGCATTCATGTCCAGGTCGATGCCGCTCGACGGTTTTGGCACAAAATCAATCGCGCCAAGTTCCAGTGCGACGAGTGTGCTTGCAGCGCCTTCTCGCGTCTCCGAACTCACCACCACAATGGGCCGCGGATTCTGCGACATGATGTGCTCGGTCGCCTGCAATCCGTCCATGTGCGGCATGTTGATGTCCATGGTGATGACGTCCGGCTTCAACGAATCAGTCATCGTCACTGCTTCGCGCCCGTCTTTCGCCTGTCCCACCACTTCCAGCAGCGGGTCCGCCGTGACGATCGTGTGCAACACCTTGCGCATGAACGCTGAATCGTCCACGATCAGCACGCGAATTTTCTTGGTCGCTGCGCTCATACGCTAACTCACGGGCACCGGACGCCGCCGCGCCCCTGTTTTCTCAATTTCAAAAATCTTGCCCACCTCGGCCAGGAGCTGTTCTTCTTGCACGGGCTTCGTCATGAAGGCTGCTGCGCCTTCTTTCAGCGCGCGCTCGCGGTGTTTCGCGCCAGCGCGCGAAGTTACCACCATCACGGGAATGCGTCGCGTGTCCGGATTCTGCCGCAGATGGCTCATCAACTCGTAGCCGTTCATCCGCGGCATCTCCAGGTCGGTGACAATCAAATGCGCTCCCGACTGCGTGACGAGTTCTGCCGCTTCCAGCCCATCCGAAGCCAGCCGCACGCGATAGCCCGCTTTTTCCAGCATGCGCCCGACGAATTTCCGCACGCTGATGGAATCGTCCGCCACCACGATCACGCGCTCTTCTTGAACTTCGTCGATTGCTTCAGCCGGAATGCTGCCCGAGGCGACCGCTGCTGCGCCCGGCGCAAATATGCGTGCAGCCGCTGTCGTTGACGCCAGCGTGGCATGTTCGGCCAGCTCTTGCGCTGCCAGCCGGTGCAAATCGAGCACGAGGATCAAGCTGCCGTCCGGCGCGATACTCGCGCCCGGGAACAGTTTTACATTGCGCAGAAATTCACCGAGATTCTTAATGACCACTTCGTCCTTCCGCAGCACTTCGTCGACGACAATTCCCACGCGTCGCCCGCTCACTCTCACAATCACCATGCGGAAATAACCGTTGACCGTCTCGAGGAACGGCAGGCCCAGCCGCGTGTCCAGCCGCACGATGTCGATGATTTCGTCGCGCACCTTCGTCAGTAACTTGCCACCGATTTCTTCGATTTCTTCCGGCCGCAGCCGTCGAATTTCTTCCACGAACGCCAGCGGCAGCCCGAACACCGATGTGTTGCAACGCACAAAAAGCGCTTGCGAAATGATCAGCGTAAGCGGGACTTTCAATGTGAAACATGCGCCCTGGCCCACTTCGCTGCGAATTTCCACCTCGCCATTGAGCGCCTCGAGATTCGACTTGACGACGTCAAGTCCCACGCCGCGCCCCGCCAGTTCCGTTTTCTCGCCGGCGGTCGAAAATCCCGGGAGAAACAAAAGATTCCGTAGTTCGCGGTCGCTCATCTGGCGTGCCTGTTCGGTCGCCACCACGCCTGCCTCGATCGCTCGCGCGCGGATTTTTTCCGGGCCGATCCCTTGGCCGTCGTCCTCGACCTCGATGAAAATGTGATTGCCGCGGTGATATGCGCGAACCGTGATCTTGCCTTTTGGATTCTTGCCGCTCTGCGCCCTCTCGCCGGGGTCTTCGATTCCGTGCGCGACCGCGTTGCGCGCGATGTGAATCAGCGGATCGGAGATCAGCTGAATAATGTTGTTGTCGAGCTCGGTTCCGGCGCCATCCAGCACTAAATCAACTTCCTTGCCGGTCGCCTTCGCCGCATCGCGCACGGTCCGCGACAGCCGCGTATAGAGATTCCCGATGGGAACCATGCGCGCTTGCGTGATCTGATCCTGCAGGTGATGCGCCAGCTTGGTGAATTCGTCGATGTCCGCGTCCACACGGCCGATGAATCCATTGAGCTGCGTGAGGACTTCGTTCACATCCGCGGAAATTTCCGTCAGAGACCGCGACAGAATATTGAAATCGTCGTAGCGGTCCATTTCCAGTTCGCTGAATTCGCCGAACGTGTCGCGGCGCGTTTCCGCAGGCGCGGCGTTGGACTTCGCGAACCGTTTCTTGGGTTCGCTCACCGCGAAGGATGAAGCGGCGGAGCCGATCCAATTGAATTCGTATTTGTCTTGAAACCCGGATATCTTTTCGCCCAGCCGGCCCTTCGAGAAATTCAGGATTTCGACGAGTTTCTCGAGTTCCGCCAGCCTCCCGATCATCCTCGTGCGGTTGATCACCAATTCGCCGACTGCGTTCATCATTTTGTCAAGCCGCTCGAGCGAAATGCGAACGGAATGGAGTTGCGGCGCATTTGGGACAGCGGCCTTCTGGATTGGCCCCGCAGGCCCCGCCGCACGCGGTCCGACGCTGGTCGGTACGCCCGCCGCGAGTGCGGCCGCTTCGGCCAGCGCTCCGCCCGTGACGTGCGGCGCAGCCTCCTGGCCTTCCTCGGGAACCAGTTCGCTGATTCGTCCCAGCAGCAAATCGACAGCGGAACGCGCCAGTGGCTCGCTCGTCCAATTGCCGTGAAGAAACTTTTTCAAAATATCGACGGATTCGAGACACAGATCGGTCAGCTCCGTTGTCGGCGCCAGAACCCCGTCTCTCATTTGCCCGATCAAGTCTTCCACGTGATGTGCTATCGCGGAGATACGATGCAATCCGACCTGCGCCGCCGAGCCCTTGATCGTATGAATCGAACGGAAGAGCCGGTTGATCTCCTCCGGATTCGCATTCGACTCGAGCGCCAGGAGGCACTCGATGATTGTCTGGAGATGCTCTTCCGCCTCGGGCACGAAAAATTGCCGAACCTCGTCCGGCACATCGCCATCGATAGGCAGCGCGTCGTAATATGAAGCTTGGCCCTGTGCGCTTACCGCATCGGCTGGGGGATTCGCTGCGTCCGCCTCTGCAGCATATGTTGCGGGAGCCGCCGTCTTTACTCCTGCGGCCGCTGGCGGAAACGCAAATGCGTAGCGTTGCTTGAACGCGTGAATGTCTGAAGAGACCTCATTGCCACTATTGCTGATCTCCAGTAAATCGAACTCGAGCACGGAAATCGCGTCCGACAGGAATTCCGTGAGCGGCGAAATCGTATCCGGATTGAGCGGTGCATTCCGCGTGTATTGGAATATGTGCGCGAGTTTCCCCGAGATCTCCGAAAAGAGCGGGAAGCCGTACGTCGCCGAAGTGCCGCATAGCGTGTGCGCCGCGATGTACAGCCGCTCGAGATCGTCTGCATTCGGCTGCGGCTCCTGCAGGATGCTCGAGTACTCCCGCAGAAACTGCAGGTGCTCGGAAGCTTCCTGAAGAAAGACCTCGATGGCGCCTTTTCCTGGATCGCTCACAGAGCTCCTTCCATCAGCGCCGCGCCGCGATAAACCATTTCGCCCGCGGGCTTGCGATAAAGAATGCAGTCGCCGCATACCACCGATTCGAAATTCACCGGAATATTCGACAAGGATTCCGAGTGACCGAGAAACAGGTATCCGCCGGGCTCGAGATATTCATAAAAATGCTGGATTAAAGAATTGCGGCGCGCCTCCGAAAAATAAATCATCACGTTCATGCAAAAAATGCAGTCCAGCCGTCCGAGGTAAACGGCCTGCGCTAGATTCATGGGCGCAAACGACACCATGCGGCGAAGGCGCGGCTTCACGATGGACTCGCTTCCTGCCGCCGAAAAATACGCTTCGTGCTGCCGCGGCGACACATTTCCCAGGCTCCGTCGCGCATAAACGCCGCTCTCGGCCTGCTTCAGCGCGTGTTTGCTAATATCGGTGGCGAGGATCTCGATGTTCCACGCATCGGCGAACATCAGAGCATCCGCGATAGTGATTGCGATGGAGTAGGATTCCTCTCCCGTCGCGCAGCCGGCGCTCCAGATACGCAGCGTTCGCGGCGTCTCCCAGAATTTCTTCATGTGCAATTCGGGGAGCACTTTTTTCTCGAGCGCATCGAAGACTGCGGGATAACGGAAGAAAGAAGTCTCTTGCGTCAGCAGCCGCTCGATCAGCCCGTCGTACTCGACGTTCGACCCTCGGATTTTCCGCAGCAGGTCGGTGCCGTGCGGCAGATGCTTTGCGGCCATGTGCTCGCGGATGCGTGTCGAAAAAAACCGCTCGCGCGAGGCATCGAACAGAATGCCGGACCGGCGCTCGATGAGCGTGCGAATCTCATCGAGTTCGTATTCCGTGATGGCGGCGGTCGCTTTCTCTTTCATCATGGGCACGCGTCAGCGGGCGGCGCTCAGGCCGGCCGGTTGCTGGAAATCCGTTTCGTGTCCCTTAGCGGCGTGCACCGGCTGGGACCGGTTCCGGCCGGGCTTCCTCGGCGGCAGCCTCCGAGCCATTTCTCGACGCGTAGCGAAATTGCGCGAGCGCTTCATTCAATTGCTCGGAGAGCCGTGCCATGTTGCCGACCGTCGAAACTGTCTGGCGCGCGCCCTGTGAAGTCTGCCGTGTGATGCCGGAGATAATCTGCATCGCGTTGGCCACGCCTTCTGTTCCGCGCACCTGCTGTTTCGATGCCAGTGAGATTTCCTGAACCAGTTCGGCCGATTGCCGCACCACGCTCGAGATGGCTTCGAGCGCTTTGCCCGCTTGATCGGCGAGGCTGGCGCCAACTTCCACTTCCTTCGTGCCTTCCTCCATGACGACGACGGCTTCGTTTGTCTCGGCCTGAATCGCCTTGATGAGCGCGGCAATGTCCTTCGTCGCGCTGCGGGAGTGTTCTGCCAGTTTGCGGACCTCGTCGGCAACGACGGCGAAACCGCGTCCCGCCTCGCCTGCGCGTGCGGCCTCGATCGCTGCGTTAAGAGCCAGCAGGTTCGTCTGCTCGGTGATGTCGTTGATCACGTTGATGATTTCCGAAATTTCCAGTGAACGATCGCCCAGCGATTTGATTTTCTTGGCCGTCGCCTGCACCGACGCGCGAATGCGTTGCATGCCTTCGAGCGTATCGCGCACGGCGCGGTTGCCCTGCTCGGCGGCATCCAGCGCGCGCCGCGCCGCTTCAGCGCTTGCTTCCGCGTTGTTCGACACCTGCTTCATCGACACCGTCAGCTCTTCCACGGCCGATGACGTGTTGGTGATTTCCTGATCTTGTTGCGTCGCGCCCGTCGTCATTTCGTCGGCGGCCATCAGGATCTGGTTCGCGCTGGTGCTGACGTCGATCGCCGCTTTGCGAACGCGCTCGATAACCTTGCTGAAGTTGTCCAGCATCAGGTTCACGGAGTCGGTCACGTTGCCGAGCGCGTCGTTCGTCACTTTCCCGCGCATGGTCAAATCGCCGCGCCCAACTTGGTTGATCAGGTTGAGCAGATCGGTGATGCTGCGCTGCAGGGACTCGGAGGCTTCCTGGCTGATCGAAGAGCGCGCCAGTTTCGAAGCGCTTCGATTCAGATTCTCGGCGATGAACCCGAATTCGTCGGTCGAGGAAACGTCCGCCTTCGCGCCTTTGTCGCCGGCCGCCAGCCGCTCGGAGAAGCTCGCCAGTTCCGCCAGCGGCGTGATGACGCGCTTCGGCAGCAGCATCACGTGGATCAGGAACGTGATGATCACGAGAGCCCCGGCTCCCAGCAAACTGCCCGACGCTCCGCTCGGCAGCGCCGAAAAATTCGACAAGGATTGCCCGTTGGCAGCCACTCCGGCATGGAGAGCCAGCCCGAGGACAGCAGCAAGCGCGGCCACGTCCCACAGAATCAACCCCCAGATGGTCGTGCTCAGACGCGATTTCATAACATCCTCCGAAACTCGTAAGATTCGATGACCACTTTGCACGCAGCCGATTTTGTCCCCGATATTTCCATTGATCTCATATCATCGGAACTGGAAAAACCTCGAGCAGCTTCGGCAAATCCAGAACCAGCGCGAGACGATCGTCATGCCGCAGCATCCCGCGGCAGTGCGGCACGTCGCTCGGCATTTGGTCGATCAATGAATCGTCCGCCGCCGTATATGTCCCGATCACTTCATCCGCGGCAATGCCGAGCCGCAGGCTCGTCGGGTGCGCTTCGTCGCGCAACGCCGCCACGACCACATGGCGCGGCAAGAGGCCCGGCCTGCGTCCTTCTGTAAACGCGATGTCCATCAACGGCACGATCGATCCACGCAAATTGAACACGCCCATCAAGAACGCGGGCCCCAGCGGTATGCGCGTCACCGGCGGCCAATCGACCACTTCCTCGATCGCCAGCACCGACAGACAGAATCGCTCGCGGCCCGCACGAAACACGCAATATTGACTCTCCGGAGATCGATCCTCAGAGAAGCCGTCGCTATCGAGCGGTTCAAGCGTGTCCGGAAGCCCCTGCATCTCCGCCATTTCCGGGCCAATCGCCGTGAGCTCGCCCGGCTCGAATCCGCGCTCCATTTTGTATTCGTCGGGCTTCACGCAAATCTCCGTACTGCTTCCAGAAGTTCTTCTGGCGTAAATGGCTTGGCAATGTATGCGTCCGCGCCTTGCTGCTGTCCCCAGAATTTGTCGCTCGACGTATTCTTTGAACTCACCAGGATCACGGGAATGCTGCCGAATACCGCGCTGCCCTTCAGGTCGCGGCAAACTTGAAATCCGTTTCGCTCCGGCATTACCACGTCGAGCAGAATCACGCCGGGATGTTCCGTGCTGATCGTCTCTTCGATTCGGCGCGGATCGCTCAGCCCCACCGATGAGTAGCCGCCCTGCTCGAGGATTCCCTGCATCATTTTGACGGCTGCCGCCGAATCGTCGATCACCAGCACCTTCTTCAACACACAATCCTCCTGCTATTTATCCGCAGAGATAATTGCACGAGCAAAGCCAATCGGCTCCGCTCGCCTCGCAATCGTTCTTTCTTATGCCATGTCTTTGACTATCAGCCGGTTAGCCCAATCGTCTCGTCACCTCAAATATCGGAAATTCGCGCTGAGAAGACCTCCGCCGTCTCAGCTTGAGACTGTTTCTCAACCGCCCCAATCTCGCTTGCCAGCGATGAGAAACGCTGCATCACCTGGCTCAGGCGCAGACCCATCGCCCGAATCGTTCGAATCTGGTCGCAGCCCTGCGCGGAAACCGGCTCGGCGGCCAGCAGAAGTAAATCGGCGTTGCCGACGAGCGAAGTCAGCGCGTCGTTGACGATGTGGCTCATCTCCAGCATGTATCGCCCGAGTGTCGCCTCGGTTCCTCGCATGGCTGCGGCACGTTCCGCTTGCCTCGCCCGCGTATCCGCCTCGAGCCGCCGCAGCACTTCGTTCGAAACCAGCATTAGCGCATCCAGCCAACCGTCCTGAAGCCGTACGCGAAGAACTCCGGGGTGCATTTTGAAGAGCGGATCTTTTTCATTCGCTTCACTGCAAACACATGCCTCCACCCCGGCGCTTTCCAGCCCGCACAACAAAGGTTCCAGCGCGTCATTCCGCACGGGTCCGAGAATCGCGAACCGATAATCCTCGAACATCGCCGCCTCGCCCACGCCGCTCGACACTTGTGTGATCGCGCCCGCTGAAGGGCGGTGCTCAGTGCGCCATCGTGCCGCCACGGCATGAGCGAATGCAGGGTCGTCGGTGAGTACGAGAATATTCGACTGGGGCAATTGTGTTTCCTCGCGCTCAGTTCTGCGCTTCTTCCATCGCCGAAAGCAGCCGGCGGGCGCTGATACCCAGATTCACCGCCGCTTCCGTATTTTTCGTTCGCTGCGCTTGATCGACTCGAGTTTGCAGATAGCCCATCTCTTCACGGCCAAGCGCAATTGCCGCGCTCACTTTCGCCGAATCGCCCGTGCGCTTCTTTTCTTCACGCCCCAGGGCCACCAATGCGCGCGCGGCCACGGCGCGCCGAAGATCTTCGGAGAGCTGTCCGCCATCGCTCACAAACGCGTTCACTTCCCATGCCGAGAGCAAAATCTTGGCGTCACCCAGCGTGACCGTGCTCATCGACCGCCCTCGCGATGGCGGCGCCTCGATGAGTTGTTCCCAGATCGATTCCAGGCACGCTTCAAGTTCGGTCGAGGGCACATTGCGGCTCCCTGACGACGGTGGCCGATTCTCCCTGCCCGGTTTCTTGCTCTCCGCATCAGGGGAAGCTGTCTTTGCACTGTTCGCGGTTGGAGCGGGTGGCGCAGTTGCGTCAGACCGCATCGGTGCAGCTTCAGCTTGAACTTTTGGTGACGTGACTGCTTCCGGTCTTACAGGAGACGCAGTGGTTTGCCTTCTCTCCACGCTCGGATTCACCGGAGCCGGCGCCTTCATAGGCGTGACTTTGGTCGGAGTTGTTTGCACTTCCGCCGCATGGACATCAGAAGTCTTGCCCGCTGGGACTCCCGCGTCTTTCGACGCTGTTTTCGGTGCTGTTTTCACAGGTTTTTCTTCCGCCACCCCGGGACCGCTGGCAATGCTGCCGTCCGTGGTCCTATCGATGATTGAACCGATCGCCGGAATCTTTACCTCTGCCGGTGTGATTCCCAGCGCACGCTCCACTGCCGCGCGAATCGCCAGCAATTGTTCGAACGTCTTGTTCGCCGAGTTCTCTGCATAGTCCGAAGAAATCGGCTGCCGCCACGCGAGAGAGATTTCGCGAAGATGCTCGACCGGCTCCTGCGCTGTCAGTCCGGCCGACCGGCAGTCCACGGTCGAAATGCCTCGGCGCTCGAGTTCCGACAAACCCTCGCGTATCGCGCGCAGGTCCGCATGCAGCAGTCGGAAAAATGCCCGTCGCAGCAAAAAGTTGAATCGCGTAAACGCCACAAGTGCTGCCGGGTCGTAGAACATGAACCCCGACGCGTCTTTCAGCTCGCGACCTTTTTCCAGCAGCTTCGCCGCAAAAACTTCCCGCAACCCCTGGCATTCCTTCGTCGCTTCCAGCACTTGATCCAGTGGCGCGCACCATTCGAGCTCCGTCGAATCAGCGTCGCCGAGAACTCCGTGCAGCACCTGCGCAACATCCCCTAGTGTGATCTCGCATGAATACAGGTCTTCCGGCGCGCACAGCGCGAAATAAGTTGCTAGCAGCAGGTCGATGTTGTCGCGGTCCGCGGGAGTTTTTTCCGGCCGCCGCAACAATCGCCAGATCAAGGCCCGCAAACTGTCCGGCTGGATTTCCTTGATCGAATGCAAGAGCTGCCGGAGCTGATTCGTTTTCACACACGCATCCATCTCCTCGAGCCAGCGTGTGATTCGCCCGAACAGTTCGTTTGCCGGGCAGGCTGCCGGAAGAGCGGAATCGTTGACCGGCGGAACTCCCAGGTGAAAATGCGTCGTCAGATAAAAATAGAGCGGATAAACAAGTCGAGCTTCGGCCCAGGCTGCGGCAATGGCTTCGGCTTTTTCGCTGATCGACTGCGGTTCCGGTTTTGGTGGCGTCGTTTTATTGCTCAGACTGCTCATTGAATGATCCAATTTGTGAGTTTTTCCGAAAATCGCACGGCTACCGCGCGACGCCCAAGCTCGAAGTGCACGGCCACGACCGAAGCCTCTGCGTTCAGCGAGCCATCCGTGTTTGTAATCCGCACGCGGTCAGCGAATTCGAGCGGCAGCGTCGACGCGAACAGCGCCTCGTTCGCGGTGCCGAATTCGATCAACGTGTTTTCCTTGGGCCCTGCCCCTGCGGCGCGCAACTGTGTAATCTCCACCGGCAGGCGCATCAGGACTGCCTCCGGAAATAGTTCGGCCAGCCGTTGCACAACCGTTCCCGTGGAGCGTGGCCTTGCTTCGGCAATCTGACGTTTCACAATTTCCTCTCGGCCCGGCATTTCTCCTGGTCTTCCCGAGCGCACGCGGAGAGACACCGGCCCCTTCGAGCATGATTAGACTGCAAGACCAAAGCCAAACAGGAGCGGCTGCGGCAAATCGTAAAACACTGCAATGGCAGGAATTATATGGAGGCTATAATTTCAGAAATCTCTGCTCGTCTCACACTGCGACTAAATTGTCTCACAACTCCCTCTCCGCTCATGATGCCGTTGAGACATTTATCATGCTTCCTCTAATCTCCGGAGGCTTCACTGGCGACAAGTTTCGCCGCCGGCCGCAGCGGAATTTGATACTGCTTCAGTTTGCGGTACAGCGTTGCCCGGCTGATTCCCAGCATTTTCCCGGCGAGCGCCTTGTCGCCGCCGACCTGCTCGAATACGCGGAGAATTGTCATTCGCTCCATGTCCGCGAGCGCCGTCGACGCCAAATCGCTTGTTTCCCCCGCGGGCAGTGAGGTCTCCTGTCCTGACAGAATCGCCGGCGTCAGATCCTTCACGTCGATGCCGCGGCGGTCTCCCAGGGCGAGTGCGCGCGCGATCGAGTTTTCCAGTTCGCGCACGTTCCCCGGCCAGTCGTATTGAAGAAGCGCTTTCATCGCCGCGGCGCTGACGTGAATGTTCTCACCTGCCGCATGCCGCTCCAGAAAGCAGTGCACAAGCGCGGGAATGTCTGATCGTCGCTCTCGCAGCGCTGGCAGGTGTACCGTCACTACGTTCAGCCGAAAAAATAAATCCTTGCGAAACGTTCCGGCGCGATAGGCTGCTTCCAGGTCCCTGTTTGTCGCGGCAATCACGCGTACATCCACGGCGACTTTTTCATTGCTGCCCACGGGCCGCACCTCTTTTTCTTGCAGCACTCGCAGCAGCTTCGCTTGCATTTCGAGCGGCAGCTCTCCGATTTCGTCGAGAAATATCGTTCCGCCGTTGGCGGTCTGAAACAGTCCGGCCTTCGATTTCACCGCGCCCGTGAACGCGCCCTTTTCGTGCCCGAATAATTCGCTTTCCATCAACGTCGGCACCAGCGCGCCGCAATCCACCGCAACAAACGGCATCTTCGCCAGCGGCCCGCGAAAATGGATTGCGCGCGCAACCAGCTCTTTGCCTGTGCCGCTCTCGCCCGCGATCAACACCGGCGTGCGCGAATCTTTCAGGCGGGAAACCATGCGCAGGAGATCCTGAACTTTCGCCGACGTGCCCACGATTCCATCGAGTTGCGTTTCCGTGTCCATCCGTTCGCGCAAAAACTGATTCTCGCTCACCAGGCGGACCTTTTCCGCCATCCGTTGCAACAGCAGCCGCAGCTTCTCTACGCGAAATGGCTTTTCGATGTAGTCGTAGGCCCCGAGCTTCATCGCGTCTACCGCGGATTCAATTGTGCCGTGGCCAGTCATAATCGCCACTTCGGTCGCCGGCAAGAGCTGCTTCACCTGTCGGAGCAGTTCGACGCCGCCCACCTGCGGCAATTTCAGATCCGCCAGGACCACGTCCGGCGACTGCGTATCGACCATCGCGAGCGCGGCTTCCGCGCTCTCCGCTTCCGATGGTGCAAAGCCCAGCTTTTCTCCAATGGTCACGCAGAGTTTGCGGATCGACGGCTCGTCATCCACAACTAGAAACCGAATTCTCATTTCGTTGGACATGGGTCCTCTCTTATCGCATGCGCTCAACTACCAGCGGTGTCACCGCACCGCTTCTCCCGCTGTTGCCACTGCCGCGCTTTCTGCCGTAGGCAGGCGCACGATAAATGTGCAGCCATCGCCGTCGGAATTATTGGAGCACGATACTTCTCCGTTGTGCTCCCGCACGATTCCGTAGCAAATGCTCAAGCCCAGGCCCGTTCCCTTGCCGACTTCTTTCGTCGTATAGAAAGGCTCGAAAATTCGCGCCATGTCGGAAATGCCCGTGCCGTTATCGCGGATCGCCACTTCAACCAGTCCTTCCTTTTCGCTCGTGGCGATTTCAATTCGTCCTGCGCGTCTCGCCTCGCGCACCGCGTCATAGGCGTTGTTGAGAATATTCAGAAATACTTGTTGGAGCTGGTGCGCGTCGCCAAAAATTTGCGGCACCCCCGCGCCGTATTTCTCCGCCACTTCCATGCCGTCTCCCGTCGACCCATACGTGCGAAGCTGCACCACCTGTTTCAGTACGGCGTGTATATCGAGTGGTTCTCGTCGCGCGGGCATCTGCCGCGCAAACTGCAGCAAATTCTGCACGATTTCCTTTGTGCGCTCCGCTTCCTGCAACACGATGCGAAGTTCATCCTTCGCCGGCCCCGGCACTTCCGTGTTCTCCATCAGCAAATCCGCATACCCGACAATCGCCGCCAGTGGATTATTGATTTCGTGCGCCACGCCGGAAACCAGTTGCCCAAGCGCCGCCATCTTCTCGGCGTGCCGGAGCTGCGCCTGCAGCACGGCCGCATCGGTAATGTCCGTCATCACCACCACGATGCTGCTGACATGCCCCTGTTCATCGCGCATCGGACTCAGGCTGATGGAGAATTGTCCCGTGCTCCTATTTCCGCGCCGCACGGGCAGCTCGAGATTCTCGGGCGTAAATCCTTCGAGTGTGCTCTCAAACGCTTTCTCGAACTTCGCCCGGCGGTCTCGCGGAATGAACTCGGCCAGTGGTCGCCCGAGCAGATCCTCTTCGCCGTACCCGGATTCGTATGTTCGACGGTTTGCGTAGCTCACCAGCCCCGCCGTGTCCAGCACCAGAATCATGCTCTGCGTGTGGTTTAGGATTTTCGTGTTGAAATCCCGCTCGCGCTGCAATTGCGCCTGATACGTCCGCTGCTGCGTGATGTCCTTCAGAATATGAATCGTGCGCGAGCCTTCTTCCGAGCCGCCGCCGATCCGTGACGTCGATATCAAATAGGCCCGCATTCCCGCGCTCACGATGGATTCGTCGCTTACGCCGGCCGGTTCGCGGCAGAAGGGACACGCTCGGCTCGCCGTGCTGGAAATGATCGAACTCAGCGTGCGTGTGCTCATGCCCACCAGTTCCGAAGGGCGCGATCCAAGCGCTTCGGCCAGCGAGCGATTCACCCGCACAATGTGATTTGCCGGATCATGCACCACGATCAAGTCCGTGATCGCATCGAAGTCTTCCACCCACTGCCGCTTCGACTGCTCGATCCGCGAGAAGAGCCTCGAATTCTCGAGTGCCACCGACGCATGACTCGCCAGTGCCTGGATCAGGTTGCGGTCCGCATCTGAAAGTTCGCGCCCGCGGTTCACCAGGCACAGGATGCCCAGCAGATCTCCTTCCCGGCCGGTCAGCCGCACGATGCAGATGTCGCGCCATCCGAGCGTGCTTGCCACTCGCGCACCCAGCAACGTCGCAGCAGTTCCAACAAGCAACGGCTTCGGCTGTTCTGCTGCGAGCTTCGTCAAAGCCTCGTCCAGATGCGGCCTCGCTTCCTGGTTGGAATGCCCGCCCGCATCGTGGGCATAGACGGTTTCCAGATGCGCACCGCGCGTGAGCGCAAGAACCGCCGCCCGCGCGCCAAGCATTTCCCCAGCGTTTGAAGTAAACCGCCCGACGAATTCTGGCAGCCGCAGCGACGGCTTCAATTCCACCGCCAGGTCCATCAGACTTTGTGCGCGCCGCTCCGTCGAGCCCGACGGCACTTTTTCTTTCTTCTCCGAAAGCAATGTCTCAAGCACTCCCGCAAATGCTCTGGCCTGGTTCACCATTCGGCGCCCGAAAGCTCCACCGCCTTTCCTGCCCCATAAAATCAACATTGCCCAAGGCCGCGCGCTCGGCTGCAGAGGAATGGCCACATACGAGCCGCCTGCAGTTATTATTTCTTCTGATCCACTTCGCTTTTGCGTGCTGCTCCCGACAATCGCTCGCTTCTCAAGAATTGCTCTCCGGAAAAGCGGCACATCGTTTAGGTGCATTCGCCGCACGGCCGATAGCTTTGATCGTCCTTCTATATGTAGGAGAGTTAGCTGCTCGTTTTCGTCCGTGGTCTTTTCAATTTCCCAGTAGCTCGCGCCATCCAATTGGAAGAATGATTTCGCCAGGCGGCAGGCAGCGCGAATCAGCGCACGTGGAGAGCGTTTCGATGCGTGGAGGCAAAACTCCGCCAGGAGGCTATCAGCGACGCCTCCGCGAGGAGAGGATGGGGCTCTGGACTTCCGTCGTGAACGCATGGGGGTTAGGGGGCCTGCGCGCTGAGAATTTCAAATTGAGAACAGTACAACGGTAGCCCGCAATCTCATTTTGAGTCAATAAGAGCGGTAAGGCCGGTTGCTGAATCGTGCATCGTCGTGCTCCTCCTTTCTCTCAATGTGAGACGACATACCGCCATTCGGCCAACCACTGAGACGATGTTATTGGCAATCGTCATCGGCTCACACGCATTCTGAGTCCAATTAATCTTTATATAAGAATAGCTTACGCGAATTTCCTCACTCACTCAGGCCTGGTACTGGAACTGGTATGCGCCTTGCAACCAACATCACCGGATAAGTAGATCTCAGGCCATAAGGAGATTTGTCTGTGAACATTCGAACAAGGATCGTGCGATTCGCTCTCATTGCCCTAACAGGCTCCGTATTCATTTTGCCGCCTACCGCAAAGTGCCAGGATTCGGCCAGCAAGCGCAAAGTCAGCCATAAAGTCGTACCCGATTTTCCGGCCCTCGCGAGGCAGATGAACATCACCGGCAAGGTAAAGCTCGAACTGACAGTTGCTCCGGACGGGCACGTCAAGAGCGCTCGACCCCTCGGCGGAAGCCCCTTGCTCATCGATTCAGCCACCAGGGCGGCGAAGGCCTGGAAATTTGAGGCAGGCCCAAAAGAGACCACCGAAGTCATCGAATTTGACTTCGCGCAGCAGGGACAGCAGTAACCAGCAATCTCTTTGATCTTGGAAAGCCCAGCGATTGGGCCGCGTTTGCGGGGGAGGGGTTCGACGATGACGATTGGCAAGAAGCTCTATCTTGGATTCGGGTCGATTCTCGCGCTCGTGGTGATCGTTTTCCTTGTCAATTTGACAGCCTTGCTCCGCGAGCACTCCGTGCGCACAAAGGCGGCGACCACCCTCCAGAGCGTTCAAACGATCGAATCCGTTCGCTATCAAATGATGCAGGCTCGCCTCGATCTCCGCAATTTCCTGCTGAGCGGCGACACTCGCATTGAAGCCACGACAAACAAGCAGGAAAGCGACCTCATGGATTATCTCCAGACCGCAAGGGTAAGATCTTCCGACGATACCCTCCGGAATGCCCTCGCGCAGGTCGGCGAAAGCGAACAGGACTGGTTCGAAAATTTCGCCAAACCACTCATTGAAAAGCGTCACCAGGTCGATTCCGGCGATGCCACTGTTTCCGACCTGCAGGTTTTCTATCTCGAAAAGAAACCCGGTTCGTGGATCAACGGTGACGTCAACATACTGGACGAAGCCGACCAGCAAATTCGCAAGTCACTTGACGACTCCAATGATTCCGCCGCTCATGCCAGCTCCATGAGCATTAACGGCGGTTTTTTCGGGATGTTCCTCGCCATTCTTCTGGGACTCGGCATCGCCTATTACACCGCCAAGTCCATCACCCAGCCGCTCAATCACTTGATTGAAGTCGCCCATGAAATCGGCAGTGCGGGTGACCTCGATCAGAACATTGATATTCACCGCAACGACGAAGTCGGCCGGCTCGCTGATAATTTCCGCTCCATGGTCGAACACTTGAAACGCATGGCCGGCGTTTCCGCCTCCGTTGCCGAAGGCGATCTCGATGTTGAAATTGAGCCGCTTTCCAAGCGCGACACCCTGGCCTCCGCTTTCTCGCGAATGGCTCACGGCCTCCGCCAGATCGTCGGCCAGGTGCGTGACAGTGCTTCGCAGGTTTCCGCCGGTGCCAGCCAGATGGCTGCCGCCTCCGAAGAATCCGCCAAAGTCAGCGTGCAGGCTGCGGCCGCGATTGACGAAGTCACGAGCACCATGCACGAAATGAGCATCAATGTGCAGAACGTCGTGAAGAACACCCAGGTTCAAGCCTCCAGCGTCGCGGAAACCTCCGCGTCCATCGAGCAAATGGTCGCTTCCATTCAGCGCGTCGCCGACACGGCGAAAATCCTTCTCGATATTTGCCACCGTTCGCGCGTCGAAGTGGAAACGGGCATTACAACCATGGAAAAGGCTACCGATGGCCTGAACCGTACGAGTTCTTCCATTCAATCTTCTTCGGAGATCATCGGCGTCCTCGGCAAGCGCGCCGACGATATCGGCAAGATCATCGAAGTCATCGACGATTTGGCCGAGCAAACAAACCTGCTCGCTCTCAACGCTGCCATCGAGGCTGCTCGCGCCGGCGAACACGGCCTCGGCTTTGCCGTTGTCGCCGACGAAGTGCGCAAGCTCGCCGAAAAATCCACGCAATCGACGAAGGAAATCGCCGAGCTCATTCAAGGAATTCAAAAAGAGGCGCGCGAGGCCGTCGATAACATGGCCAACAGCACTCAGATGGTCCAGGATGGCTTGGTTCTCGGCCTCGACCTCAATAAGGCTTTCGGCAAAATCTCTAATGTGGTCACCGAGGTCTATAAATTCGCTCAGGAAATCGGCGCGGCCACCAACGAACAGTCCAGCGGCTCTTCGCAGATTGCCAAGGCCACGTCGCGGCTGACGGAAATCACGCAGGAGATCAACTCTTCGGTCGAAGAGCAGGCTTCCGGCGCCCAGGGCGTCGTCCGCGCGATGGAAAAAATGCGCGAGCTGGTCCAGCAATCCACCTCCAGCTCAACCGAACTGGCCGCGACTGCGGAACAAATGTCCAAGCTTTCCCGCGGCTTGCTCGAAAGCATGGACCGTTTCCGCATCGAACGTGATTCCCGCGATCAGGGCAAGAATCAGCCCGCGTGGCGTAACAAGAGCGACCGCGAAACTCGCTCGGAAGATTCCTATCGCCGCGATTTGGTTCGCGTCTGAGCGGAGCCAATCATGGCAAAAGATGTCCATCTCGTGGGTCTCCGCATCGGACGCGAAACGTATGGCATTCCCATCGCCATCGTGCGCGAGATCGTCCGTGTGCCGGAAATCACTGCTGTTCCCAACGCGCAGGAATACGTCGAGGGCGTCATCAACCTCCGCGGCAAGATTATTTCCGTCGTGGATCTTCGCAAGCGTTTCGGCGGCGCCAGCTCCGATAACAATAAGAAGAATCGAATCGTCGTCGTCGAGCTCGGGAATCGTACTGTCGGCCTCATCGTGAATGCTGCTTCCGAGGTTCTGAAGATCCCACCTTCAGAAATCGAGCCGCCAAGCTCTGTCTTCCCCGAAGGCGAGATTGATTACGTCACTGGCGTCGGCAAGCTGGATGGCCGCCTCGTGATTCTCTTGGATTTGAATAAGGTGCTGAAGAGCGGCGAATTGCGTCATCTCGAAGAATTGGTGCCGGCGGCCTCTGTCTAGGTTTCAGAAAGATTTCGAAATTTTGCGCGCGTGCGAACAACGCTATGGCGACTTTTACTGTTCCCGTTCAGCTGACCGAGCCCGAGCTCAAGCTCCTGCGGACGCTCGTCTATCAGGAATGTGGCATGTGCTTCGACGAGCATCGCATCCATTTCTTGTGCGATCGCCTCCAGCGCCGCCTCAAGGCTTGTAACCTCGATTCGTTCTACAACTACTACCACCTGCTCACCAGTCATGAGGGCAAAAAAGAGCTCTCCGCGCTTGTGGAGAATCTGACCGTCAACGAAACCAGTTTCTTTCGCAATCTGCCCCAGCTCGAGTTGTTCTCGAAGGTTGTCCTCGAAAACTTGCTCCATAGAAAGCAGGAGCGCCGCGATTTTTCACTTCGCTTTTGGAGCGCCGGCTGCTCCACCGGGCAGGAACCCTACACGATGGCCATCCAGATTTGCGACGCGCTCGCCTATTATTACTTGCGCAATCCGCTGCCGTTCGACATGCCCTCGCCTAAGCCGCTCGTCCCGCCGCCCTGGAAAGTGGAAATCCTAGCTTCGGACATCAGCTATTCCGCGCTGCTTCAGGCCGAGCAGGCCACTTACACGGACAATCACATGGAGCCGGTGGATTACACCTGCCGCCTTCGTTACTTCGAGAAAATGGGCGACAAATACACGGTCAAGCCGGCGCTGAAGAACCTGATTCAGTTTGACTTTCATAATCTCAAGGCGGAATTCTTGCCGCAGCGCAACGACATCATTTTCTGCCGCAACGTCATGATTTATTTCGATGAAGCGGAGCAGAAGCGCCTGATCGACAAGTTTTATCGTTGCTTGAACCCCGAAGGCTACCTTTTCGTCGGCCATGCCGAGAGCCTTTTCGGCCTGACCACTAAATTCAAGATGATTCACCAGAATAACGGCACCGCTTATCAGCGAATCGAGGTGCCCGCGTGAATTTCTTCCCCGACGAACGCGCCGCCGAACTTCGCGAGCTTTTTTTTGAAAGCGCGCAGGAATTGCTCCAGGAGCTCAACGAAGCCGGGCTCGAGCTCGAAACACATCCGGGCGACGCCGAAATCATTCGCCGTGTCCGCCGTGTCGTCCATACGCTCAAGGGGGATTCCGCCGCCTGCGGTTTCCAGGAACTGAGCACGCTCGCGCACGAGATGGAAGACGCGCTCGCTCCCCAGGCCGTTCGTGCCGCGCAAAATTCTCTCGTCGAAGTCATTTTCACCGCCGCCGACACTTTTCAGGCCATGCTGGCCGCCTATCACAAATCGTTGCCGCCTCCTGCGGGCGAAGCGCTCCGCGAACACATTCGTCAGATCGCGCGGACTCCGGCGAAGCCGGCGCCGATGCCTGCTCCGGATCAACCATTCGCTCCGAAGTTCAATTGGAATCCGGCCCAGCGCGAGCGTATTTCCAACGCTCTGGGACAAGCCGAGCGCGTGTACAACATCGGCCTGCAAATCGAACCCTCGAGCGGCATGCGCTCCGCCGCATTTCAGCTCATTCACAAAGTGCTTGAAAATGTTGGGTCGATCCTCGCGCTTCATCCGTCTGACGCTGCCTCGGCTGAATTTGCCGCGCATATCGAAGCAGCCGTTTCAAGCGGGCATCCGAAAGAAGCTCTCGCGAACAAGTGCCGGATCCCTTCCGTCGTCGCCGGTATCGTCATCGAGCAGATGACCGAAGCCCAGGAGCCGTCCCAGGATTTGCTCGAAGTCCTCTTGCAAGCCGAGGCCCATGCTTCCGGTGCCGCGGGTCATGCCAACAAGGCTCCTGCGCCGCAGCCTCGAACTGTTCCCACGCCGGAACCCGATGAAAAGCGCCGCGAAGCGCGCGCTTCCGCCGCGCTGGCCGCCGCCGAAAATACTTTGCGCGTCGACGCCACGCGCATCGACACAGTTCTCAACCTGATCGGCGAGCTCATCATCGGCAAATCGATGCTGCACCGCACCATCATCGAATTTGACAAGCACTACGCCAAGGATCCCTTGCGCAGCCGTTTCGCGGACGCCCTCGCGTTTCAATCCCGCGTCCTCGAGGACTTGCAGCGCTCGGTCATGAAGATCCGCATGGTTCCTGTCGAGCAACTCTTCCGGCGCTTCCCGCGCATCGTGCGCGATATTGCCAAGAACTGCGGCCGTGACGTCACGCTCGAAATCGCCGGCGAGCATACCGACCTCGACAAGGGCATCCTCGATGCGCTGGCTGAACCGCTCGCTCATCTGGTTCGCAACGCGGTTGACCACGGAATCGAACCTCCGGAACAGCGCGAAGCTCTCGGCAAGCCGAAAAAGGGCATCATTCGTCTGAACGCATTTCACCAAGGCACTCAGGTCGTCATTGAAGTTTCCGACGACGGCCGCGGCATCGACCGCCAGAAACTTGTCACCCGCGCCATCGAGCGCGGTTCGATTTCCGGCGCGGACGCGGGTAATCTCACCGAAGCCGACGCGACTCAATTGATTTTCCAGCCCGGTCTGAGCACCGCCGATCGAGTGACGCAGCTTTCTGGCCGCGGCGTCGGTATGGACGCTGTCGCTGGCGCGCTCGAACGCTTGAAAGGTACCATCGAAACCACTAGCGCTCCTGGTGTCGGCACCACTTTCCGCATCTTCGTGCCGCTCACCCTCGCGAGCATTCAGGCCCTTCTTTTCCGAGTCGCCGGCCACCTCTATGCGGTTCCTCTCGCCAATGTCGTCGAGATCACTCGCGTCGCTGGCGCTGAAATTCACCGCGTCGATGATTACGACGTCATCCGCTTGCGCGATCAGTTGCTCACCTTGGTCCATCTGGATCGCCTCACTCCACAGAACGGCAACGCAGCTTCCAAGAAGACGTTTGTCATTGTGATTGGCGCGGGCGAGCGGAAGTTCGGTCTCGTCGTGGATGGTTTGATGGGTGAGGAGGAACTGGTAATCAAGGCTCTCGACGACAGTCTCACATCTTCTGACCTCGTCAGCGGCGCCTCGATTCTTGGCGACGGCACAGTCGTCTTGATCTTGAACATTGCCGTCGTCGCCAGCCGGCTCGCTCGTTTGCCGGCGCTGGGAGCGATCGCGTGAGCGAACCGATCCGTGTCCTCGTCGTCGACGACTCAGCATTGATGCGGAAATTGATTCCGCAGATTTTGGAACAGGACGGCTCGATCAAAGTGGTGGGCACAGCCATGGATGGCACATTCGGCCTGAAAAAAATCGAAGAGCTCAAGCCGCAGGTCGTCACGCTCGACCTCGAGATGCCGCGTATGAACGGCCTCGACACCATGCGTGAGATTACGCGCCGTTTCCGCTTGCCCGTGATTGTCTTCAGCGCTCACTCGCGCGATGGCGCCCGCGCCACTCTTAAGGCTCTTTCGCTCGGCGCGTTTGATTTTGTCACCAAGCCCAACGCTGCCGCCGCGGGCCACCTCCAAGAGATTGCCGGTGAGCTCGCCCTCAAAATCAAGGCAGCGGCCAAGGCCGGTTTCCCCAAGGTCATGCTCGAAGTGCTTCCCGCGCGGCCGAAGAGCGCCATGCCCAAAATTCACCGCTTTCGTCCGCCCACCCGCGTCATTGCTGTGGGCGTTTCCACCGGCGGTCCCAACGCGCTCGAATATGTGCTCTCGCAAATCCCGGCCGATTTTCCGGGTTGCCTCCTCATCGTGCAGCACATGCCCGAGGGATTCACGGAAATGCTTGCGCGCCGTCTCGATGAATGCTCCATGATTAAAGTCCGCGAAGCGCGTTCGGGCGACCCTCTCGTTGCCGGCCAGGCGTTGATCTGTCCCGGCAATCGCCACATGCATGTTCGCCGTGCCGCGACCGGCCACATTGTCGTCCTTTCGGAAACGGCTCGCGTCAATGGTCATCGTCCTTCCGCCGATGTTTTGTTTCGTTCGGTCGCGAGGGAATTCGGAGCCCAGGCCATCGCCCTGCTCATGACCGGCATGGGCGACGACGGCGTTGAGGCCATTCGCCTGGTCCGCGACGCTGGCGGTCTCACGCTTGCCCAGGACTCCGGCTCTTGCGTTGTGGATAGCATGCCCCGCGGCGCCGTGGAACGCGGCTACATTTCCCGCGTTGTCGGCCTCCAGGCATTGCCCAATTTTCTTTATGTTCAGTGCCCTGAATTAGCAGTCGTGGATCAGGAAGTAAGTTCTGTAACCCCGGGGCGATTGCAGTAGTTTTGCCTGAAGCTTCGGGCGCAACTGAGGAGAATGTTATGAAACCGTTTACGCCTTTGACTCGGAAGCAGGATAGCCGCCCTGTCCGTTATCTCGTGGTGGACGACTCCGTCTTCGCGCGCAAGAGCCTCGCGAAGATGATCGAAACGTTCGGCGGCGAATTGGCTGGCGAGGCGGGCGACGGCTGCACCGCCATCACCGAATACACCCGCACGAATCCCGACATCGTCTTGATGGACATCACCATGCCGCAGATGGAGGGCATCGAAGCCGTCGAGCGCATCGTCCGCCAGCATCCCGACGCCCGCATTGTCATGGTCTCTTCCGTCGGCTATCAGGACAACATTCTCGCGGCGTTGCAGAAAGGCGCGCGGCACTTCGTGCAGAAGCCCGTCAAACCCGACGTGCTCTACGAAATCATCCGCTACGTATTGAACGATGAGGCCGGCATGCCCGCGCCCGCCACCGTCGGAGAGGTGCGCTCATGAAAATGCAGCTCATTCAGCCGTTCATCAACGCCGCGGATTCTGTCTTGGCTTACGCCCTCGACGGCCCCACGAAGATCGGCGACCTCACCATGGAAGAAGACGGCTATCGTCAGAAGGGCGTCGCCGCCGTCATCGCCATTCGCGGTGAAATCGAGGGCCGCGTGATTCTCGATATGGACTCAGCCACCGCCGTCCGCGTCGCTTCCGCTCTCGCTGGATGCGAAGTCGACGCATCCGAGCAAGTTGTCCGTGAGACCGTCTGCGAGCTTGCCAACATGGTCATCGGCAATGCTGTCACGCTGCTCAACGATCGCGGCTACCAATTCAAGGTTCATCCTCCCGAACTCCACCCCAAGGGCAAGTCCGTGCGCAGCACTGAGGAAACCGAGGCCATGGCCATGTATCTCGATACCCCCGCCGGCCGCGTTTTCGTCAACATCGCCATGCGCTACAGCTCGCAGCACAGCTCAGAGCACACCCCGGCTCTGACAAGCTAGCTTGCATTGAATTTGCCACTGAGATTTGCCGGGGAGCAAGCGCAGAGCGAGCGGTCAAGACCCTTGCAAGAATCCTCGGATCTCTAGTCTGACTGTCAGTACGTGTAGACTCCGAAATAGTCCGGATCTCCGCCCCAATACGGATCACACCAATACGGGTCCCAGTAGGGATCGCATGCGTAAGCCGGGTAACCCCAGTCAAGTCCCCAATAAGCTCCGGGCCATCCCCAATCGAAACCTAACCCCCAGCCCCAACCGAAGCCGCCCCAACCATAACCGCCGTAGCCGCCCCATCCGTAACCACCCCTGCCGTAACCACGCCGCCATCCGCGATCAAATCCTCTGATGTTTCCAAAGCCTCTGTCAAAACCTCGACCGTCGAATCCTCCGCCGAACGGCCGGCCAAACGTACCAAGTGTGTTTCGCCCGAATCGGTCGCTTGCGAACGAATTGCTTCGCCCGTTTCCAAAATTTCCAACTCCGGAATTGCCCCCGCGAATGCCTCCAAAATTCGAGGTTCCGCGGCCTGAGGGAATCGAGCGTGTGTTTCCAGCGAAATTACCGCCTGCCGCTCCGAACGAATGCCAGCTGCCATCCGTTATTGCCGCGTTTCGAAGTCCTGCCGCTCCAAAGGAATTCGCCGCGCGCCCGTTGTTTCCAAAGGAATGCCAATTGCCATCCGCCACAGCGCTGCGTCCCGCAAAGGAACGCCCAGCGCTCCCGAAGCCGCCGCGGCCCATGCTACCCCTGTTGCCAAATCCATATCCGCGAGATCCAGAACCGCCATGACCCCGCGACGAAAACCCGCCCGCGCCTCGAAACCCTCCGCCGCCATAGGCTCGTGCGCCGCCACCGAATCCACCCCGATATCCACCACCGCCGCGAGGACCTCCGCCGCCACGAAACCCTCCGCCAAATCCTCCACCGCCGTGGAAGCCACCTCCACCATGGAACCCACCGCCACCACCGCCATGAAATCCACCCCCACCACCATGGGATCCACCGCCGCCACCGCCGTGTCCCCCTCCGCGTTGCGCGAAAGCTGAACCCGAAGCAAAAAAGACGAGGCCAAGTGATGCAATCGATGTAAGCGCCAATTTTGTGAACGAATGTCTTTCCATGGCGATCACCTCCGCCCGCGGCACAACAGGCCGGATAGTGCGGGACACCTTAACCGGTCCTAATCTTTTAGATTGTTTAGCGAGTGGTTAGGTTGCAAGAACTAAGACGGAAGACAGATGCCCCTGCCCACGGGAGACCAAATTCATCGCGCAGGATTGTGACGTTAATCTACGCCTCTTTTCGCCCGTATTTCACGCCGTGCCGGAACAGGCCCTCCGCTGCGCGACGCAATGAAACTGCGGCTTGAATCAGTAGAGTGGTATCATCTGGCCACGTCAACGTTGCAGCGAACGGGCACACGGCGTGGGATAGCCCATCCGCCCGTTCCGTGGGAGCTGAAACAACTTGCCGCCTGGCAACCAGCCATATATAGGATTCGAGGGGCCGATCGGGGCCGGCAAAACGACCCTCGCGCAGTTGTTGGCCTTGCATCTCGGCGCAACGCTTATTCTGGAAGATGTGGATGGCAACGCATTTCTCCCCGATTTCTACGCGGACAAAGACCGCTGGGCCTTCAGTACGCAATTGGCATTCTTGATTTCCCGGTACGAGCAATTGAGAACGATTCCTCCGTCTCGGTGTAGACCGGTCATTTCGGACTACACGCAAGCCAAAGATCCCATTTTTGCGCGCGCGCTTCTGCATGATCGCGAGGTGGAGTTATACGAGAGGCTTAGCGTCGGACTTGACGCCAGCGTTTCCCGTCCCGACCTTACGGTTTACGTCGACGCCAGCAACGACATTCTTCTGGATCGAATTCGGCGGCGCAATCGGCCCTACGAGGCGTCCATTGACGCGAAATACCTGGACGCGCTCCGCGCCGCATACGCCCGCCATCACAACTCCACGGGAGGATTGCAGGTCTTGACCTTCGATACTTCCGCGTTGGACCTCCGTTCGGAATCGCAACTCAACACCTTGTACCAGAAGATCCTCGCGGCGGCTTCCGTGCGTTAATCCGGAATTTCCGTCTTGACTTCCCGGACGGTCGGCAACGAACACTGTATCTCGTCGGCATGCAACGTTCCAGCCAGTGGCACTTCACTTTTCCAGTTATCTGCGTGTGGTCCCGGCGCTTGGAATCACCAACCGGTGGTACACTGCGCATATGGCTATCAAAAGGAAAACTAGGAAGAAGCAAACGAAGTCGAAGAGAGCTGCTGCCAAAAAGACCGCGCCCGTGAAGAACGCGGTTGGGAAGAATGTGGCTGGGAAAAGGGCGAAGGTGAAAGCGAAGGCCGGCAGCAAGAGGACAATCCGAGAGAACGCGGCGCGCGCACGTAAAAAACAGGCTCGGAGAAAAAGCCAAAGCGTGGAAACGGTGGCATCCGTACCGAAGGAACTGGAAGCGTGGCCGGGCAAGCAATCGGGAGATTTACAGGGATTGTCCAACACTGAAAGTGCGGATTCGGAAAGTGTGGACGAGTTGCTCGAAGAAGGCAATGCGTTCGAGGCCGACGCGGTGAAGGGTGTGCAAGACGCCGGGGACGCTGAGGAGAGGGAAGTTCGCACGCATGAGGTGCCGCAGGATGATGTTCCCGGCGAGTATCGGAATAAACAGGAGTAAGTAAGCCGGCCGTGCTGGCGCGTTACGCCGAGTTACCGTGCCGTGGCCACAAACGAGACTGCGGAAAGCAAAAGACGAGGTTCTGCGCGAATCGTCGGCCACTCGGAACTTATTGTCGGACCGCGGCTCCAGGTTCCTGTAAGTCGCCTATCCGGAAACTGAATCCACTATTTGATTTTCTGGGATTTTCTTACTGCTCTTTTCGTACGTATTTGACGCCGTGCCGGAACAGGCCCGCCGCAGGCAGCGCCTTGACGTGTACCACCACTGCGGGCACAAACACATTCGCCATCCCCGGTGTGTACGGTACAGCCACTTCGATTTGTGCGCCCTCGGCGTATTTGTTTCGGCTGCGAAAGGCGACTCCCTGCCGCGATACGTTTTCGCACACGGCCATTTCTTCCGCGCCCACGTCTTGCCGCACGCAGGCCGTCAGCCTGGTATCGTAACGAGTCGTTTCCCGATCCGCCGGTGAACCCCCTGCAGGCGCGGCTTCGTGGCGCGAATCCGCCGCGCTCGCGCGGTGCATGGATTCGAGCGGCTGCTTCCAGATCGTCGGAGCTTCGCAGATGCGGCATTGGCGCGCGAACAGGTGATTTGTCTCGAACTCCTTCAACTCGCGCGAGTCGAGATACGCCAGCTCCTGGCTGCGGCAGTGCGTGCATTCCACCAGCAAACGCACCACGGCATCGATAGCCTGCTCCGGCGAGGGAAACTCGATGCCCCAGAAATCCAATTTTTGATCGACGAACGTTACACCGTAGCCGAACCCATCCGGGCCTTCTTTATCGCGCGCCACCACGCGCACTTCCGTTTCGCGCTGCGATCCGTCTGTGTGCTGCCGCCGCACGGTCAATTCCTGCTCCATGCGCAGCCGGTGTTTCAGCGTCAGCAGCGCGCCGTGCCGGTTCACCACAACCGTCCGCGCCGTCTCCGTGAACGGCCGGTTCTCGGCGTCAACTCCGGCAACGTCCAACGAAAAGGAAACTGAGATGCGATCGCTTCGCCGGTTTTCCCGCGAGCCCATCGAGCCGTCTCCTCGAATCGTAGAGGGATAAAGACAAAGCCTTAAGTTAACACACCGCGAATGCTTCGCTGCCGCGGCTCTGCCACGAGTTTCCGAGGTTGAAACTCCGCGCGCCTATGTATCGAACGGATGTTCGAGCGACGGGCTTTGCGGCGTGAACATCTTCGCGCCGTCTTCGGTGACATGCATGCAATCTTCCAGCCGCACGCCGAATTCACCGCGAATGTAGATCCCTGGTTCGTCGCTGAAGCTCATGCGTGGCTCGAGTTTTATCGTGTCCCCGCCCACCAGGTAATACCATTCGTGGTCGTCCATCCCGATTCCGTGTCCCAACCGGTGGCCGAAATACTTGTACCCCGGCCCGTATCCCGCGTCTTCGATCACTTTCCGCGCCGCCGCGTCCACCGATTGCGCTTCCACGCCCGGCCGCGCTTGCGCCAGCGCCGCTGACTGCGCGCGATGCACGATGTCGAATACTTTGTTCATCTTCTCCGTTGGCTTGCCCAGCACGAACGTTCGGCTGATGTCCGAGTGATATCCCTCCACCGTGCAGCCGCCATCCATCAGCAGAATCGTTCCTTCCTCCACCTTTTGCGGCTCGATCGACCCGTGCGGCAGCGCGGAATATGGCCCCACTTGCACGCCCGCGTCGCCCTTGAATCCCAGTTGGTCGTGCGCTTGCGACACCATGCGCGAAAAATCGTTCTGCGTCATTCCCGGTTTCAGCGCCTGCCACGCCGCTTTATAGGCATTCCAAGTGACTGTGTTGGCCAATTGCAGCAGGGCGATTTCATGGTCCGTCTTGTGCGCACGGCAGCCTGCCGTCACCGGCGTCGCGCTTGTGAACGTCGCTTGCGGAGCAGCGTGCGCGATTCCATCGCTATAAACGAACCAGACCGTCTCCTCGATTCCCAGCCGCCCGCTCGCGATTCCGCGGTCCCGCAACCCTTGTGCCGCGCGCTCATATGGGCTTTCGTGTTCTTGCCAGATGCGAACATCCGGATTCCCCGCGAACGGCCCGAGGTTGATTTGCTCCCGCGCGCGGTCTTCTTCGAATCCCGGGCAAACAAAAAACGGCTTTCCCTTCGCCGGCACAATCAGAAAAAACGACCGTTCGCTCAGCCACCAGTCGATGTTCGCGAAATATTTCAGCGACGATCCGCCGATCAGCACAATCGCGTCGATATTGTTCTCGCCCATCAGCCGCCGCGCCCGTTCGACGCGTTCCTGCCGCTCCGCAACCGTTATCGGCTGCGCCTGATCGCGCATCGACTTCAAATTCGCAATCGATGGCGGCAGCGCCGCACAGCCCTTGTCTTCCTGTGCCGGCAGCCATCGCGACGCCAGCGGCAAACTCGCGGCCAATCCTCCAAGTTGAAAAAACTTCCGGCGGCTCAGCATTAGCTCATCCTCCGTACAGTCAAATTTTCGCGCCCATCAAATCGCTTCGCCTCAGTACACCCAGCTCATGTCCGCGCCCTTCGGCGCTGTTTTCTTCATCCACTCCGCTGCTTCCGGGAAAATCCTCTGATTCCACGTCATCCCGCTCACGCCCGGCGGATTGATCGGCCCGCCCGTGTAACAGTGCGGCTGTTTCTCGCCGTACTCGAAGTCGCCCGCGTAATACGGATAGTTCGTCTGCTCCAGAAAATCCTGCAGCAGCGAAACCGCATTGTTCAAATAAAACGTATCCATCGTCCCGACCGTGAAATGCAGTTTTCCCACCAGTTTCGGTCCCAGCGTGCTCCAGTTCGTGCGAATGATGTAACTCAAATCGAAGTGCTGCTTCCAGTACTCCGCCACGTCGTGATCGATTTCGCCCGTCATCGGATCGAAAATGTCTTTCGGGTATCCATCGTCGCCCACCGGGCTGAACACCGCTTGCCAGATGTCGAACTGGTCGCCCGACCGGCTCTTCGTCCCCAGCACCAGCTCGCGATGCATCTCGCCTTCCATCGTGTTTTCCAGCTGGTCGTCCGTCGTGCGCATCATTCCACGCGGCACTTTCGCGAACGGCCCTTCCACCCAGAACGCGTTCTTGTCCTCGTACAAATTCACCGTCTGATACGCGCGAAAATCCACCGGGTCGGGACACGCCGTCCACGCGCCGTTGTAAAAATCCGGATAAAATACCTGCGACGCCAGCGTTTCCCATCCTCCCGTCGATCCGCCATAGACCGCGCGCGCCCATCCCTGCCCGATTCCGCGGAAGCGCCTCTCCACTTCCGGAATCAGCTCTTTCACAATCGCGTCGCCGTACGGCCCCACGTTTTCCGAATTCACCGCGTACGAATCATCGAAATACGGATTCGCATGCTGAATCGTCAGCACCAAAAAGTGCGGCAGCCTTCCCGAAGTCCAGTCCTGATAAAACTTGTACGCATACTCCGCCGCCATTCGCTCGCGTCCGGTCATATCCGGTGTCGGCGGCTCCGTCCGAAACGGCACCGCCGCGCGCCAGTCCGGCGCGAAATGCCCTTGGTAAACCATCAGCGGATAATGCGCGTTCGTGTGCTCGTTCCATCCCGGCGGCAGCAGCACGTCCCCCGTGATGTACGTCGGCTTGCCGTAGAATTTCGTCAGCAGCGCGCTCTCGATGCGCACGTGCTTGATCCAATCTGTGTCCTGCGGTGCTGTCACCGGCGGCATCAATTCGCTCAGCTCCACGCGAATCACTCCGCCTGCCGCCGCATCGACATGCACTCGCTGCACCGCACTGTACAAATTTCCCGGCTTGCCCGCCCAATGTTGCCCTTCGCCTTTGTCCGGTGGCAGCTCCACGGTGTGTCCATTCGCCAGATGATAGGAGTCGTAAATATTCAGCACCGCCTGCGCGTAATAATCCCCCGGCGCCACTTTCGCCAGGCTCTCGATCGGATACCCAAACACCGATGCGTCCACCGTCACCGGCGTCCCCGGCGCCCAGTCGTTCACGTCCACGCCGAACATCTGCGCCGCCGTCAGCGCCGTGTACCCGCTCTGAAATCGCGGCTCGGGCTTGTCCGTCGTCGCCAGCACCAGAATTACGCGCCCCGTCAGCGGCGCCGCGCTCCGCTCGCTCGGAAACGTAATCTCAAATTTCAGCCCGCTCGAACGATTCGCAGTCTCAGCCTTATGCGTCCTTGAACTTTTTCGCGAGGACGGTCCCGCACTTTCCTGCGCCTTCGCTGCGCTCGGAAAGATTGCACAATAAAAGATCGCCCAGCAAATCAGCGCCGCCAGAAAAATCCATGCCGATTTCTTCTGCATTCGTTCTCCGGATATTTGTGACTTTCGCGCTCGTTCTCCTGCAGTGACTTGTCTTGCGTCGTCCGCCGCATTTTTGTTGGATCGCATGGGGCACCCCCGGATAGTGTTTCGGCGCACGGCATCATACTCGCCTTTTTTCTCTCCGGCGTCGTTTTTTCAATCGCCCGGGCGCACTTCGCGCGTTCTCTAGTGTCGTGTTACAGAAGAGAGTGCACATGGCCGTGTCAGGGCACGGTTTTAACCGTGCCGTTCAAGCCTCGGAAGAAAAGGGGCTTCAGCCCCTGAGGTATGGTGAGGTATGGTGTGTGGCACTCCAAACTCACGTAACCCGAATTTCGGAAATGCAACACGAGTTAAGCTTTTCTTGCCCTGGTCGTTTTGCGTGGATGGCGCTCCGGTAGTTTTGCCCGGCAATTCGCCTCGGTAGATTAATGCTGCGGTTCCGCCAGCCAGCCATCAAGGACGCGCTGCTGCTCGGCCGGCACGTTTTCAAACACGATTCCCATTCCAAATTCCGCGTGGACGTTCTGCACGCGCCCGTTCGTCTGAAACGTCTGGCCGCCCTTGGTCAGCTTCACGCGCACTTCGGTTCCTTCCGCGAACGTGTTCATCGCGCCCATGTAACAGCCGGTCGCGCTCAATTGCGTCGTTTGCGCCGTGATTCGCTCGCCGGAGCGTATCTCCGTCACATCCGCCAGCGCCACGATCAGGTGCCGTTGCGCGATGCGCCTCTCCGCGCCTTGCCCCGCCGCATCGCCCGCGCCGCCTGGATTCGAAGTCCTCTCCGCCATTCCTCACCTCGATCTCGTTCCGCCAGTTCCTCGCCCTGGCTTCGTTACAACCTCCGCCTCGCCCCGCAAAATCTCTGCCGCCTTGCTCCGCGAATCTTCTCCGCAGCCCTGTCTCGCCAAATCCTTATTGCGGCTTCGCTCCACCAAGTCCCGCTACGCCGTCGCGACAGCCTCCGCCTCGTCATACCATAACCGCACACCCCGTTTTCGGCAATAGGACTACACCTCTAGGTATAGGCAATGGGTCAGTTTGAATTTTCTTGATCGGGACACAAGGAGTCAAAATTCAAACTGACCTGCGCCGCGACATACGCCAATCCATAGGGAAATAACGCCACATCACGCCTTCCCATTCTGATCGACACGAGCAGCCTTGTTACGGTAGTGGGCAGTGTCCGCCAATCCTAGCTAATTGGAACTTGGCGTTGCTCAGAGACGGCAGGTATGATGACGACCTAATTGCGAATCTCAAGGAGGACGACTCACGTTGTGGAACGATGAGGCTGCGCAACAAGCCGAACAAGCCGCAAGCCCACCACCACTGCCGCTCCAACCGCGGAAGCAACCTCAATGAGGGGAACGGCCATGTACAAATCGAAGCTTCGAGGACGGATACTACTTGGCCTAGTTCTTGGCGCAACGAGTGTCGGTTTAATCAGCTTCTGTGCAACTAAACTTCCTTATAGTCATGCCCGCGATGAAATCACAGATGCACTATCTGTACCTGCGGCACTCATCGCACAGACTATTTACCCGAAGGGCGTGCATACCGGGAAGGGCGCTCCACTCTGGGGGATCGTATTCCAGTGCTCCGGTGTTTTGTTTTATGCCGTTGTGTGGTTCGTCGTTCTTTCCGTAATGACACGCATGAGACGTCCTGCCTCAACTGGCTCAGCCCCAGAATCTTAGCCGAACAGATTCGAACGGGGCAAAAACGAGCGGTGAAGCGGTTCAGTTCTAACTCAAAGAACCAGCACCAATCGGTCCAACAAAGTTTGTGAAGACGCCAAAATAAGAATCACAATCAAGGTTCAATGATGAAGGATCTCTATACAGCGACTTTCCCAATAGGCTCCAAAGTCCGAATAGCAGATCGAGAATTTCTTGAAAACTTTCTCGCGACATGGAAGTTTCATCACAAACTTCTACCCGAGCAAGTTGCGTATGCCGATAGAGTGGCGATTGTTGAAAAGGTCGGGTTCTATCATGGTGGCGACCAACTTTATAACCTTGAAGGTATTCCCGGAATCTGGCATCAGCAGTGCCTGCGACCGGCGTAGGACTCCGTTAACCGACTTCCGGGGACATGCCCGGCATACATCTGACGGGGGTTTGGGGTCCTCGTACACTTGCCCAGGTGTAGCAGTTTTCCCCTTGGTATAAGCCTACCCCGGTTTTTCCTTGACATCTGGTTAACTCTATGGTACACAGGACATAGCGGCCTGGAAAATCCAGGCTGCGGACAGTGCGCTAGAAGAGTGCAAGGCCACGGCGACGTGGCCTTTTCGCTTTTTATGCCTGCCTGCCGTGGCGGGCGCGTGGGAGCTTGCCCGCCGTGGCGGGGATTCTAATCGCTTAATCTATGAAGAATTAGAACTCGATGCAACTCACACAAAACAAACAACGGGAGGTCGTTCTAATCGCTGATTCTTTCGATTTTTTGAAAAACTTTGCGATTTCGGACACTTGCCTCCCACTCTCATTGCGCCGCGCGTCTGGTTTGGCCGGCTCGCCACTACCTTGCCCTGAGCTTGCCCGCCTTAGCGGGCGCAGTCGAAGGGCCACCGCCTTTGGCTAATCGAGTTTCTATGGGAAATAAGAACGCCATGCAACTCACACAAAACAAAGAATCGGAGGCATTTCTAATCGAGTTTTTTCGCCATTATTTTTGGCCTCTTGTCCGTTTTCAGACACTCGCGCCCCGCTCGAATCGATGGGCACACGGTTCTTTTCCCACGGCCATTTCAATCGCGCCTCAGAGAGCCCGTACTACCGCGCCGCTGGCCTCGCTGCCCCGCAGTCCATTTTGGATGTTGACCAGGGGTACCCAAATTCGAGAGACTACTGCTTTGCGACCGGGCGCCAGGTACATTTCCGAGCGCCTGCCTGCCAATGCAACCGCACGGCTCCCGGCCACAGACGCACTCATTCACAGGCAAGCACGCGCAGTGAGGATAAACGATGAACTCGCCGATTGGTGAACTGCTTCCCCCGAATCGCTTGATGCTGACCCCTGGCCCCTCCCAGATCGACCCGCGCGTCTATCGCGCCATGTCGACTCCGATCGTTGGCCATCTCGATCCCTGGTTCCTCGAAATGATGGGCGACGTCCAGGTCCAGTTGCGCCAGGTTTTTCAGACGCAAAATCGCCTCACATTTCCGATCTCTGCTTCCGGCTCGGGCGGCATCGAGGCCGCCGTTTTCAATCCGCTCGAAGCGGGCGATGAAGCCATCATCTGCGTCAATGGCGTCTTCAGCGAGCGCATGGCCATTATTGCTGAGCGCACCGCGGCGAAAATTATTCGCGTCGAGGCGCCCTACGGCAAGCCGTGCGATCCCGAGGACGTTCGCCGCGCTGGCAAAGGCAAGAAAATCAAAATCGTCGGCGTCACTCACGGCGAAAGCTCCACCGCCGTCGTCACGAATCTCGATAACATGCGCAAAGTTGCCGATGAACTCGGCGCGTTGCTTGTCGTCGACACAGTTTCCACTCTCGCGGGCATGCCCATCAACGTCGACAAAACAAAAATCGACATCTGCTTCAGCGGCTCGCAAAAAGCTCTCAGCGCCCCTCCGGGCATGGCCCCGATCACCGTCAGCCCGCGCTGCGAAGATGTTCTCCGCGCGCGTAAGACGCCGGTGCAGAGCTGGTATTTCGATTTGACCACCACCATGAATTATTGGGGCAAGGAGCGCACCTATCATCACACTGCTCCCATCTCTCTCGTCTTCGCCTTGCGCGAAGCGTTGCGTTTGGTTCTCGAAGAAGGGCTTGAGGCGCGCTGGGCGCGGCATGCCGAAAATCGCGACGCGTTGGTCGCCGGCCTCGAAGCCATGGGCCTTGAAATGTTCGTCGAAAATCCCAAAGATCGCCAGGTCACTGTCACCGGCATCAAAGTTCCGCAGGGAATCGAAGACGGCAAGCTGCGCAACCAATTGCTCGACGAATTCAATATCGAAATCGGCGGCGGCTTCGGCCCCATCAAGGGTAAACTCTGGCGCGTCGGCCTGATGGGCTACGGCTGTCAGAAAAATAACGTGCTGCTTTTCCTCGCCGCGCTGGAAAAGTGTTTGCTTGATCAGAATTTCCGTCTGCAGGCAGGCGCAGGCGTGGGCGCTGCGATTCGCAGCTATGCCGATGCGCATGCCGCCGTCGCCGTGCACAAGTAACCGTTGTTTTGTAGCGCCAGCCTTCAGGCCGGCCAGAAGTCTTGTTAAGGAAAAAGGAAAAGGGAACGAGGAAAAAGAAAAGATGAGCACGGGAGCCGTAACGCGCATTCCCAATCGCGGCATGATGAGCGACTTCGTCAGGCCGTTCGAAGTCGCATCCAAAATGACCGATGTCGTCTATCGCGTGCGCTTTTCGCACACCTGGAATGGCATCGCTACGCGCCATTCCGACACCATCGATTGCAAATTTTATGTGGATGGCAAAGGCATCGTGCTCGGCCTCGCGCATATGGCCTTCATGGATTTCATGGATCGCTGCAAGCGCAATCTCACCGACCGCGAAGCCAGTTTCATCGCCGCCGAATATTTGCGCGAGCGCCTCGAACAGGAAGATGAACACGAATTGTACGACGTCCCTGCCGCCGAAGTGACGCGTATCATCGAAAAACTCGGAATTCGCTAGCCGTCCGATTTTTCGCCGCATTCCGCGGAATTATTCGTAGCGCAGCGCGATCACCGGATCGACGCGCAACGCGCGCCGCGCGGGAATGTAGCAAGCCAGCAACGCAACCAGCGCCAGCAAAACAGCCGCCCCCGCGAACGTCGCGGGATCGTCTGCGCCCACCGAAAAAAGCAAACTCGACATCAAACGCGTCAGGCCGATCGATACCGCGAAGCCGATCGCGACTCCAGCGAGCGCGATTCTCACTCCCTGTTTCAGTACCATGCGCAATACGTCTCCGCGCTGCGCGCCCAGCGCCATGCGTATTCCAATTTCGTGCGTGCGCTGCGCGACGGAGTACGAAATCACCCCGTAGATTCCAATGGCCGCGAGAATCAGCGCCAGCCCGCTGAATGCTCCCAACAGGATGAGCGTAATGCGCCGCGTGCGGATCGAATCGTTCCGCAACTGATTCATCGTGGAAATCGCGAAGATGGGCTGATCTCTATCAATCGACCCCACCACGGCGCGAATCGATGAAATTAGCGCCGTCGGATCCACCGCCGATTTCACCAGCAGATTCATGTCGCTACTCGCATCCTGCCGAAATGGCACGTACACCTCGAGCCGCGCGGGATTCGCGAGCCCGTAGAGTTTAGTGTCGCCGACCTCGCCGACAATGGTGATCCATTTCGGCGGTTTTTTTCCGGTGGCATCGGGATGGCCGAACATGAATCTTTTTCCGACGGGATCTTCGTTCGGAAAATATTGCCGCGCAAGTTTTTGATTGATCATCCCGACGAGCTGAGAACTTTCATTATCCGCATCAGTGAAAGTGCGGCCGCGCAGCAATGGTATTCCGAGCGTGCGGACGTATTCCGAGCTGACGTCATGGTAGTCCGGATGCGGAAAATCTCCCGGCCTTGGCAGCGGCATGCCTTCAATCGTGATGTCACCGCGGCTGTGACTGTCCGTGAGTGGAACTACGGTTCCCACCGCAGCGCTCTCCACGCCGGGCAATGCGCGCACGCGGTCGAGCGTTTGCTGCCAGAAATTGAGGATGGCCGGGTCTTTCGAATATTGCTGCGTGCGCAAATCCATTTCCATCGTCAGCACGCGATCGGGACGAAATCCGGGGTTCACGTTCATCAGGTTGTAGAGACTTTTCATCATCAATCCCGCGCCAACGAGGAGAATCAGCGCGAGAGAAATCTCGGCAATCGCGAGGACGCCACGCAAGCGATTCTGAGGTGCGCCGGCGCTTGCCGTTCTTCCGCCTTCTTTCAACTCCGTCTGAATATCGGGCTTCGTCGCATGCAGCGCCGGCGCGAGACCGAAAATAAATGCCGCCAGCACCACGACGCCCCCCGCGAAGAGAAGAACCGCGCTGTTAAGATTCACGACGGCGCCCGAAAGCATGTCCATCGGAATCAACCGCGTCATCGCATGAATTCCGCCAATCGCAAAAACGAGGCCCAGGACGCCGCCGAGCAGCGCCAGGGCAAAGCTCTCCGTCAGCATTTGGCGAATGATGCGGCTGCGGCTGGCGCCGAAGGCAGTGCGCAATGCGATTTCCTTCGTGCGGGCCGCGCCGCGAACCAAAAACAAATTGGCTACATTCGCGCACGCAATCAGCAGCACAAACATGACCGCGGCGAAAAGCACCAGAACCGCCGGCCGCACATCTCCAACGAACGCGTCGCGAATCGACTGAAGAGCGACGCCGAATTGATCATTGCTCGCCGGATATTCCGCCGCCAGCTGTGCTGCGATGCCCTGCATTTCCGTGTGCGCTCGCGCGAGAGTCTCTTCCGGCGCGAGCCTGCCGATCACGGCCATGTCACCGCGGTCGCCCCTGTCCGTCGCTTCCGGATTGCTTGTTGCCCAGGTGCCAATCGGCTCGAGCACGTCGGTCTTGTCAGGAGCGCGGTAATTCGGCGGCAGAATGCCGACAATCGTGAAGCTGCGGCCATCGAGTGTGATGGTGCGGCCGATGGCGTTGCGGTCTCCTGCGAAATGCGACTGCCAAAGTTGATAGCTCAGCAGCACAACCGGCGCAGCGCCGGGTTTTTCTTCGGACGGGTCGAAGTCACGCCCGAGGAACGGACGCACGCCCATCATGGAAAGGAAATTCGGCGAGACCGCGTCGCCGCTGATGCTTTCCGGCTGGCTGACGCCAGCGAGATTGAAGCCCACACTGTGGACAGCGGCCATTTGGGAAAATGCATGGCTCTGCGTTCGCCAGTCGAGAAAATTCGGATACGACACGCTGACCGAGCCGACCTTCGGTGTCGTTTCGTTCAGCACAATGAGCTGCGAGGGATTTTGGTATGGCAGCGGTTGCAGCAGCACTCCATACACAAAGGAAAAAATCGCGGTGTTGGCGCCGATACCGAGCGCGAGAGTGAGCACAGCGATGGCCATGAAGCCGGGATTTTTCGCGAACATGCGGAAGGCGAAACGCAAGTCCTGCGCCAGATGCTCGAGCCAGGCCCAGCCCCAGCTCTCATGGCTCACTTCACGCAGCGCGAGCGAATTCCCAAAACCTTTTCGTGCGGTCACGTGCGCCTCCTCGGGCGAAAGTCCGTTCTCGCTGTGTTCTTTTTCACACAATTCTTTTTCACGCAATTCTTTTTCACGTAATTCGACGTGCAGGCGCATTTCTTCGTCGAGTTCGCGATCGAATTGCGAGCGGTGAAACAGCATCGAGAGCCGCCGCGAAAATTGAGCGAGCCAGTTCATGATTTCATCTCCGTGCGCCGTCCCTCGTTTACTTGCCTTCGTTTGCGTGCCTTCATTTGCTTGCCTTCATTCGTATCGCAACGCCACCATGGGATCGACGCGCATGGCCCGCCGCGCCGGGATGTAGCTCGCCAACAGCGCCACGCCGAGCAGCAAGATTGCCACTCCGGCGAAGGTCAGCGGGTCGTTTGCGCTCACCCCGTACAGCAGACTCGTCATCAATCGCGTTAGGCCAAGCGCGGCGGCGATACCCACAACTACCCCAATGCCGGCTAGCGCCAGCCCTTGCCCGATCACCAGGCGAAGAACGCTGCCGCGTTGCGCGCCGAGCGCCATGCGAATGCCGATTTCATGGGTGCGCTGCGCCACCGAATACGAAATCACGCCGTACACGCCGACGGCGGCGATCACCAGCGCCAGCGCGCCGAAAATGCCAAGCAAAATTGCGTGGAAGCGCCAGTTGTTCAGTGAGCCCGAAACCACTTGCTCCATGCTCTCCACATGTGTGAGCGGCTCGCCGGGGTCTACGCTGTGCAGTGCGCTGCGAATCGCCGGAAGAGAAACCGCCGCGGCGGCGCGCGTGCGTAGCAGAAACGAAGCCGAGTCGTTCCACTTTGTTTGTGTGTAAGGGATGAACATCCCCTGGCCGGGCATGTCGCCCAGTGTGGACTCTCGAACGTCACCGACGATTCCTATAACCCGCCTCGGCGCGGGCTCGCTCTGCGCCGGACCCATCGGTTTACCAATCCAGATCTGCTGCCCAATGGGATCTTTGCCCGGCCAAAACATTCTGGCCATCGTCCGATTGATCACCACTACGGGCGCGCCGCTCGCGTTGTCGGCCGCAGTAAATTCACGCCCGCCGATCAGCGGAATACGCAACGCGCGGAAATAATCCGGGCTGACAATTCGAATTTCAGCGTCCAGCGGCTGGCTGGTCGGCGCCACGGCAGTTCCGCCCTCAATGGTGAAGAGAATGTCGCCACCTTCGCGCAGCGGCAACGTGTCAATAATCGCGGCCTGCTCTACGGCCGGAATTACGGAGACGCGAGAAATCGCCTGATCGAAGAATGCGGTTCGTTTCGCCGGCGTGTCGTATTTTTGGCTCGGCAGTGACACCGCGAACGTCAGCACGTTCTGCGTATCGAAGCCGGGCTTCACCATCGTAAGCCGCGCAAGGCTTTCCAGGGCCAGCGCCGCGCCAATCAGCAGGACCAGCGAAATTGCTATCTCGCTCGCCGCCAGAAAGCGGCGAAGTCCCCTGGCAGCTCCGGCGCCCGCTTGTGCACTGGACTCCTTGAGCGAGCCGCTTAGGTCCACGCGCGAAGCGCCCAGCGCCGGCACGAGGCCAAATGCGATGCCGGTGGCAATGCTCAGCACGAAAGCGAAGAGAAGCACGCGCGCGTCAATCCCAAACGCTCCAACGTGCGGCAAGCTCGCCGGAACCAGAGTGACAATGAACTGAAAGCTCGCGTAGCACGCTGCGATCCCGAGGACTCCGCCCAACACCGCCAGCAAAATGCTTTCGGTCAGGAGTTGCCGGACAATCCGGTTGCGGCTCGCGCCGATTACAGTGCGCACCGCTATTTCCCGCTGGCGAGTGGCCGAACGGGCCAGCGTCAAATTCGCGACGTTGACGCACGCAATCAGAAGCACGAAGCCGACCGCGCCGAAGAGCAGCAGCATCGTTGTGCCGGCCCATTGGTTCAGCATCTCGCGCAGGGGAATCAAGTGCGCCCGTTCGTTGGGCATGAACATTTTCGGAAACTCTCGCCGCAGGTCCGAAAGCGCGGGCGTAAGCACCGCTTCGGCCTGTGCGACGCTGACTCCACGTTTCAACATGCCGAAGCAGAGACGGCCTCCGTTGGATGGATCGTTGCTCGTGGCGGGAACCTGTACTGGAAACCACAGTTGGGGTTCGAAGAGACCGAATGTGGGATCTGTGAATCCTGGTGGAAGAACGCCCACAATGGTATAAGGCTTGCCATTCGAGGTAACGCTTCTTCCCACGACATTTGGGTTCGAACCGAATCCGCTGCGCCACAGACTGTTACTGAGCATCACCACATTCGGCCCGCCGACTTGACCCTCCGCTGAAACGAAATCCCGTCCGAGAATCGGATGGACACCGGTCATGGGAAGAAAATCCGTCGAGATGGCGACCGACGGGACGCTCATGGGCTCTCCCGATACCATCAGTGTCGAGTTGCCCATTCCGCGCACCAGCGTCAAATGCTCGAATATTTGTTCCTGCCGTTCCCGCCACACCGCGAAAATCGCGGAAGAAATGGATTCTCCGCCGAACGCATTGCCTGTTCGCGACACTAGGTAAATCTGCTGCGCGTTGGGATAAGGCAGCGGCCGGAGGAAAATCGCATCGATGATGGAGAAGATGGCGGTGTTCGCGCCGATGCCGAGGGCAAGAGTGAGGACGGCGATGGCCGTGAAACCGGGATTTTTCACGAACATGCGGAAGGCGAAGCGCAAATCCTGCGCCAGATGCTCGAGCCAGGCCCAGCCCCAGCTCTCATGGCTCACTTCACGCAGCGCGAGTGAATTCCCAAAACCTCTTCGTGCGGCCATGTGCGCCTCCTCGGGCGAAAGTCCATGCTCGCTGTGTTCTTTTTCACGCAATTCTTTTTCACGCAATTCTTTTTCACGTAATTCGATGTGCAGGCGCATTTCTTCGTCGAGTTCGCGATCGAATTGCGCGCGGCGGAAGAGCATCCGGAAACGGCGGCCGAATTCAGCGAGCCAGGGCATGGGGTCCTCCTCGTGAGCGCTTACGCTGTTTGAATCACGCGAGTGATGGCGCGAACCGCGCGCTCGAAGTGCGACAGTTCAATTTCCAGCTGCTTGCGGCCCGCGGGCGTGAGGCGGTAATAGCGCGCGCGGCGATTTTCCGGCGTTGCGCCCCAGTGCGCGTTCACCCAGCCTTTGACGAGCATGCGCTGGAGCGCTGGATAAAGTGAGCCTTCTTCGACCTGCAGAACATCCTCGGAATTCTGCTGAATGGTGCGGGCGATTTCGTAGCCGTGCAATTCGCCGCGGCGTGCGAGAGTTTTCAGGATTAGGAGATAAAGAGTGCCTGGCGGGATTTCATCGCGATGCATGGTGAGCTCCTGACATAGGTTGTCGATGCATAGTTAGACTATGGCAAGGTAGATTGGTGAGCAGGAAATGTCAAGTGGCGAGGCAGCTGGACAAGGGTGCGTGCTACTTCGGCTCGGGAACTGTGGGCTGCGGGTAGGCCTTCTGCAAATCCTCTTGGTATTCCGCGAAGAGCGCCTGAATGCGGGTGAATTCCGTTTTCACGGCGCTGCGCAACTCTTCATGAGTGGCAAAATCATACAAAATTGCCGCTTCGGTTTCCGCGTCGATCATGAAGCCAGAATGGCCGACATCGGTGGTCGCGTCGGCGAGCATTCCGTAGGTGTGATTGGAGAAATTCGAAGATTTTGCGGTGACTTCGATTCCGGGAATTTGGCTGGAGACGCTGCCGGTTTCTTCGAAGCCCTGCGGTTTGTCAGGTTCTGGAATGACGCCCGTGGCGCCAAACTGCTTCATATAGGCGAAGTCCAATTCACCGAGAGCTGCAATGGAAATGCCATCGCGCTGCGAGCCGTAGTGATCGATTTTCACTTTCGTTCCGGTGGCCAGGGCCGCGCCGCGCGCCGCGTTATTCACCATTTCCGTGATCTGGTCAAGATAAACCGAATCGGGATAGCGGATGTAAAAATCGGCGACTGTTTTATCCGGCACAACGTTCGGCGCGGCGCCGCCTTCGGTGATGATGCCCTCGATGCGCGCCTCGGGACGCATGCTCGCGCGAATCGCGTCGACGTTGTCGAAGAGCTTGATGACCGCTTCGAGAGCGTTTCGCCCGTTCCAGGCGGTGAGTTCGTGAGCCGGCGCGCCGGAGAACGTGTATTTCACACCGTCGATGTTCATGCAGCAAGTGCCGAAGCCGGCCGCGGGCCGCGTCGTGACCATCAGCGAATGGCTGCGCACGATGATGTCCGCGCCTTTGAAAACGCCGGCGTTCCACATGACCGTTTTGGCGTCGGGAGGCATCATTTCCTCGCCCGGCGTGCCGTAGACAGTGACCGTTCCGGGCGTATGCGTGCGCGTCAGAAACTCTGCCATGGCAACAGCTGCCGCCATTCCTACAGGTCCTTGCGCGCTATGCTGGTCGCCGTGGAACGGGCCCTTTGTGCCGCGCAACGCGTCATATTCCAAAATCACGCCCAGATTCGGTCCCGGCGTGCTGCGCTTGTATTTCGCGACGAATGCGGTTGGCAGACCCGCGACGCCAGTGGTCACTTCAAAATCGTGAGCTTGCAGATACGCAGTAAGTTTGGCGACAGCCTGCGTTTCGGTGAACCCAATCTCCGGATGCGTCGTGATCCAGTCGGCCATCGGCAGTAATTCCGTCTGCATCAGCTCTTTCACGCGCGCGACAACTTGGTCGCGGCCGCTGTCCTCGGCAGTGAGCTTGGCCACCATCGCCGGGACGTCAAGCGATTGCTCGAGCTGCTGGATTTGCGTGACCACATCGCGCGCCGCGTCGCGTTCCGTGTCTGTTTCTTGCGCGGCGCAGACGCCGCCCGCCAGAAGCGCCAGAACGCCGCAAAGAATCAGTTTGCGCATCACCCTCTCCTCGTTCGTACGTTTGATCCGTAGAAGCCCAGAACCTGCGCCCCGAGGTTCGCCGGTTCATACCACAACTCGCGCAGGTCTGCCACAGAGAAGGGAAGTCCTAGAGGGGGATTCTGGAGTTACGCGTCGGAAAGGGATTCGCCGAAGTTCGCGCCCGCGCCAGCGGCCGGTTCCGTCTCCGCGGGATCGAAGATCTCGCCGCAGTCAAGGCATTCGAGATACTCCGCGTGCTCGTCCTTGGCGACGAGAATCGTGCGCGTATGTTTGCAGGGCTCAGGGGACATAGCCAGCCTTAGTCAAGGTCCATCGTCCGAGAATCAGCATAATTATAGCATTAGGACGCGCATCATGGCTGGTGGGCGGCTTTGTGGAGCGAGCCCTGCAGGCACGCTCCACAATGGCGGTGATGCCTGTTGAAATTCGGCAGTCGGGTGAGAATTTAGCCGGCTAAAGCTCTGCCTACGTTGCGCCCTTCGTGGCACGGGCGGTCAGCACTGCGAGAACCAGAGCCACCAACAGCAGGGCAGGCACGTCGCCGAGCAAATGTCCGCGATCTTCCGGAAACTGCATCGCCTGCTCTGCCATGATGCCACCATGCACCAGGCTCGACCAGACGGTGAACCAGATTAGAGTCACGTTCTTGAGTGGATTGCGCGCCGCGAGAAGGAGAAAAACTCCGAGCGTCGCGTAAATCCCCAGAATCATCTCCAGGTACATCGAGCGGCCGCCCATGTGCCAGGCCCATCCTGCCGGCCAGATGATGCTTAGCGGATAGATCCCAACGATGAAGATAATCCCAACGATCACCAGCACAACGCGAAGTGGTGCGAGATTGCTATCGTTGCCCATAGGAATCCTCCAAAGTGTTCGATCGCTTTTAATTCCCAAAAGGGAGCCGGTTTGGCGGGATTAAAGCACAGGAACCGAATTTGGGACAGTGCGGATTTTTCGAGTAAAGCTACCTGCCCTGCTACAAACCGGCAGTTGACAAAGACGCAAAAGGAAACTATGGATGCTGTTCGTTTACCATAAAGGGTTGCGAACGGAGGCGCAAGGAATTGGCGGAAAAAACGATATTGCAGAGGCGGCTCGGCTCGGTGCTGTTTTACGGCTTCATCGCGCTGTTGGCGTATTTCGTTTATCTGGTTTTTCTGCCATTTCTTGTACCGCTGTGCTGGGCGGCTGTGCTCGTGGTGGTGTTCGATCCGCTGAACCGCCTGCTGAAAAAGCGATTGGGAAAAACGTGGGCGGCGATGGCGTGCACTCTGCTTGTTATGTTGCTGCTGATTGTGCCAGCGATCGGAGTGGGAATGGCGTTTGTTCACCAGGGGTTCGAAGCCGCCGGCGCCGTGGAGCACGGAATCAATAATGGAGGATTCGTTCGGGTGAACCGCGCGTGGGCATGGTTAGCCGCGCACGTTCCCGGCCAGACGGCGGAGAGTTTTTCGGAAACGCTGCATCGCGCGATCGAAGCCGTCGAGGCGTTTCTCGCATCCCAGATTGGCGTGGTGTTGAGGAACGCTGCGATTTTCATTTTCGATCTGGCGGTGACGCTTTTGGCGATGTTTTATTTGTTCCGCGACAATGACGAGTTGATGGAGCGCGTCAGGCAGGTGCTGCCGTTCGAGCGGGCGTCGCGAGAGGAGATGCTCGGCAAGTCGCGCGATTTGATCTTCGCAAGCGTGACCTCGGCGCTGGTCACCGCCTTGCTGCATGGGCTGGCGGCAGGGCTGGCGTTTGCGATTGTGGGAATCGCGGGGCCTGTTTTCTGGGGTGTGAGCATTGCGTTCCTTTCGCTTCTGCCGGTGGTTGGGGACATGGTGATCTGGATTCCGGCGATGATCGACTTGATTGTGACAGGACACTGGGGCAAGGCGATTTTCCTGGCGATCGTCCTGGGAGCGGTGGTGGCAGTGGCAGACAACGTGATACGGCCGTGGTTCATCAGCGGGCGAGCACAGTTGAGCGGGTTGGTGGTATTCATCAGCGTGATTGGCGGGATGGCGGTCTTCGGGTTGCTGGGGATTGTGCTGGGACCGATTGTGGTGGCAACGGCGGCCGGTGTTCTGGAGTTGTATGCGCACGGGAGGCCGAGAGTCAGGAACGAAACAACGTAGCAGGTGCAATTGGGACGCGACGCGCGGGCATGCTAGAGTAAGCGCCGCTTGAAAAACGCTGGAAAGTGAAATGAATCCAAAGACAAAATCGCTGCCGGAACTCGCGCCGGAGCAATTGCGATGGCGGTGCGATCCGAAGACCGTGCCGTACGCCAATTCGACCGAAGCGCCCTCGATCGGCGGAGAGATCGGGCAGGAACGCGCCCTGCGCGCGCTGCGCATGGGCGTGGAGATGACCGCGCAGGGATACAACGCGTTCGTCTGCGGGCTATCGGGCACAAGCCGCGGCGGAATGATCGTGCGCATGATTGAGGGAATCGGGCCGAAGACGCAGGCTTCGCCGGACCGCTGCTACGTCAACAATTTCAAGAATGCGGACCGGCCGCGCTTGCTGACGCTGCCGCCGGGCCAGGCGAACGCCTTGCGCAAAGAAATGGAATCGGGCATCGAGTTCCTGAGGCGGCGCATTCCGCAAGTGTTCGAAGGCGAACCGTTCCAAAGACAGAAGTCGCGAATCGTGGACCGCTACACGCAGCGCGAAAAGGAACTGATGGACGATTTCACGCGGCGAATCGCGCGCGAACAATTCGCGCTGGGGCGAATGCAAGTCGGCGCAGTGGCGCTGCCGGAAATTTTTCCGGTTCTCGAAGGGCAGATGGTGCCGATCGAAGAGGTTCCGAAGCTCGTGCAGGAAGGGAAAATCGAAACCACGGCGGCGGAGGATCTCGAGCGGAAGTACGACCAGTTCCGGCAGGAATTTACAGTCGTCTACCGGAAAACGCTGTCGCTCTCGCGTGAGCTGGCGAGCGAGATGAGCTATCTCGAACAGGAAGCGGCGTCCGTGCTGGTGGACGGCGTGATCGAGGAACTGAAGGAAAAATATCCGAACGGCCACATCGCGGAGTATCTCGAAGAAGTGCGGCACCACATTCTGGACAATCTCGACCCCTTCAAGGAACGCGAAGGCGAGGACGAGCAGCCGCCTTCCGAAGGTGGCGGCAGCCTGCGGTCGGAGCGTTCGGATCGTGATCCATTTCGCGTCTACGGCGTGAACGTGATTCTATCGCACGGCGAGCAGGAGACCTGCCCGGTGATCTTCGAGACGATTCCGACGTACGCCAACCTGTTCGGCACGGTCCATCGCAGCTACGATTCACGCGGCGGGTGGAATTCGGACTTCATGGATTTGCGCGGGGGTTCGCTGCTGCGGGCCGATGGCGGCTTCCTGATCATGTATGCGCTCGATACGCTGACCGAGCCGGGCGTGTGGCGAACGCTGAAACGCACACTGAATCACAGCAAGCTGGAAATTCAGCCGGTGGATGTGTTCTTCCCGTTCAGCACCGCGGCGATGAAGCCGGAGCCGATCGATGTGCACGTGAAGATCATCTTGATCGGCGACCGCGACATGTACGAACTGCTGTACAACTTCGAAGACGACTTCAAGAAGATTTTCAAGGTACGGGTCGAGTTCGACGAAGAAATGAAGTGGGGCCAGGAAGTGATCGCGCATTACTGCGGGCGGTTGCGCAAGCTGTGCGACGACGAAGGGCTGCTGCCCTTCGATCGCGAAGCGATGGCCGCGCTGATGGAGCATGGGGTGCGCCAAGCGGGACGCCGCGGAAAAGTGACCGCGAGATTCTTCGACATTGCAGACGTGGCGCGCGAATCGAGCTACGCCGCGCAGCAGCAAAGCAACGCGCTGGTGACGGCGGCGCACGTGCGCGGAGCGCTCGAAGCGAAGATCGAGCGGCACAATCTGGTGGAGACAAAAATTCAGGAGATGATCGAGAAGGGGCTGCTGCTCATCGACGTGGACGGCGAGCGAGTCGGGCAAGTCAACGGGCTGAGCGTGCTCGAACTGGGGGGCTATGCGTTCGGCAAGCCCGTACGGATCACGGCGTCGGTGGCGCTGGGCAAGGCGGGCATCATCAATATCGAGCGCGAATCGAATATGAGCGGAAAACTACACGACAAGGGCGTGCATATTATTTCAGGCTATCTGCGGCGAACATTTGCGCAGGACAAGCCGCTTTCGCTGGCCGCGAGCGTGTGTTTCGAGCAATCGTATTCGGGAGTGGATGGCGACAGCGCGAGTTCGACGGAAATCTACGCGCTGCTTTCCGCGCTTGCCGACGTACCGATTCGGCAGGATTTGGCCGTAACCGGCTCTGTGAATCAACAGGGAGACATTCAGCCGATTGGCGGCGTAAACGAAAAAATTGAAGGCTATTATGACGTTTGCTGCGTGAAGGGTTTGACCGGCAAACAAGGCGCGCTGATTCCGATTGAAAATGTCGACGACCTGATGCTGCGCGAAGACGTGATTCAAGCCGTAGCCAAAGGCAAGTTCCACATTTATCCCGTGGCGAGGATTGAAGAGGGAATCGAGATTCTCACTGGCATGAAGGCCGGCAAGCAAGATGCACAAGGAAAATTCGAAAAAGGATACGTCTTTGCGCGCGCCGACGAGCGATTGCGCGAGATGGCGAAAATTCTCAGCGAATACGAATAAAGCGGGCGGGAATTCATTTCGCGCGCTGCTATTCCCTCACACCACCGATGATGAGATGAATGACGACCTCAGGATCAATCGCCACGGTATTGCCGCTCCAGCGCGTGCCGAGCACGCCGAATTCTCTGCGGTCAATCGTGAAGGTGGTCTCGAAGCCGGCGAAGTCGCCGATGCCGGGCATGACACGCGCGCCGACGATGTTCACGGGAACGGTCACCTGTTTCGTCACTCCATGGATGGTCAAATCTCCCGCGACGCTGAGGGAATCGGATCCAGCCGGCGTCACGCGCGTGCTGCGGAATGACAGCGTCGGGTACTTCGCGACGTCAAAGAAATCATCGGAGCGCAGGACGCCGTCGCGCGTGGAGTTGCGAGTGTCGAGGCTTGCGGCCTGGACGGTCACGTCGATCGACGACGCGGACGGATTCACCGGATCGTAAGTGAGCGTCCCGCCATAATCCTGGAATGTTCCTTCCTCCTTGAAGACCATCCATTTCGTTGCCGTAAACGAAAGAGTGGTGTAGGTCTTGCTGACGCGGTATGTCTTCGCCGCGGATTTAGTCGAAGGCGCTGCGGATAGCACTTGGGGGAGAGCTGCCAGCAAGAGAATCACGAAACACGCACGGATTGTTTTCATAGCGCGTACCTCCGAATTACTTGCTGAAGAAAATCGTGATCGTGCCCGCTGCGTTGTTCGATACGACGACGTCATCTTTGCCGTCGCCATCAAGGTCAGCGACGGCGAGACCTGACCAGCCAGTCTGAACGTCGCGGCTGGAAATTTGAAACGTGCCGTCCTTCGAACCCATGAAGAGAATCAGTTTGTCGTTCTGCGCGCAGGAGACGACGATGTCGCGGAATCCATCTCCGTTGATGTCGCCAGTCGCCACGCGGTCGGGCCCCTGGCAGCCAGCGAGAGAAAAAGGCGAGCCGCGCATGGTTGTGAAACCACCCTTTCCGTCGCCCAGCAAAACGGTGACGCCGAGCCGCTTCGGGTCCGTGATATCGCGGTCGTAGGGGATCACGACCAGATCGAGGTTGCCGTCCCGATTCATGTCATCAATGGCGACTCCCCACGGGAAGACACCTGCGGGGAACGGTGAGCCGGGGGCTTCGCGGAATCCGCCCTTGCCATCGCCGAGCAATATCGTGACGGTGTTCATGTCGAGGTCGGTGGTAACCACGTCAGGTTTTCCGTCCTTATTGAAATCGGCTGCGCGCAGGCGCTCATAGGGACGCTTGCCCGTGTGAAAGGCCTTTCCTGGGAGGATGAGATTGCCGTGGCCATCGCCCGGAATCAGCAATATCTCATCGTGTCCCCAGCTATCGGTGACAACCGCCAGATTGCCGTTGCCCATGAAATCTGCCGCAGCCACGCCGTGAACGTGCGGATAAGAATCTGTGGCAAAAGGAGAATGCGGCGAAGGTTTGAAACTTCCCTTGCCGTCTCCCAGGAGAATCGTCAGGTATGGCGTTCCCGTATTCGCAATCACCAGGTCCGGATTGCCATCGCCATTCATGTCTGCAACCGCGATGTCATTTGGCCCCTTCCCGCACGGAAATGGGGAGCCCGGCGCGGGCGTGAAGTGCCCTTTGCCGTCGCCGAGCAGGACGCTGACTGTTTGGTCCTCGACATTGGCGACAATGATGTCGGGCTTGCCATCGTGGTTTACATCTGCGATGGCGATTGACCCTGGCGCTTTGCCGACGCGAATCACCACCGGATTGAAATCAGGGGAAAGCGAAGCTGTGGCGGGAACGGTGGCGGCGAGCGATGCCGTCACGAGTCCCAGCGCCAGAATTATAATAAGGTTCAGAATCTTCATATGCGTCCAGTGATGTTCGTCTGGAGATATTCAAGGTTCACAAACAAAGACGCGAGGCAAGGTTGAAGCGTTAACAAGCGGATACGTGGAAATTGCGATGGGAAACGAAATGATGGAACAGCTTACCCTTCGATTCGCGGCGGACTTTTTGTGCCCTTCTTTGGGTGTCCGATGCCAAGCTCATCCCACATCGGGTCGAACGCAAGCCAATTGCCTTCGATCGCGTCTTCGCGTGTAACTCCTGGCGGAGGCGGCAATAGGGCGGCGAGCCGGTCATATAAACGGCCACGATCTTCCGGTGCAACGCGGTGGAGCAAATTCAGGAGTGTAAATGCGTCGCGTGAACGCGCCTCGGCGAGGACCGTTGTCAAAGCTGCAGATCGCGCCTGGCTATCATTGAGATCGAAATTGACGATTTCGAGCGCGCGTCGGAAATCGGGCGAGGCGTCTGCAAAATAAGGCGCGCCGGGACCGAAGCCGGGGCGCATTTCGGCGTCGGCGCCCGCGGGAACCATCGATTGCAAGATACCGTGCTGAAACTGGATCCAGCCCTCGGTGACTTCGAGGATGCCTGAGCCATCGGGATTCACATGCAGCGTGTACGCGCAACCCATGTCGAGGGCGTAGGCCGACGGTGTCCGCACCAAGAAGACGTATGGCGGCGCGTTGACTTCCGCGTGAATCGTCCCGTGCTCGAGCACGGCTTCCTCGTGCTGTCGCAGCGTTTCGAGTAAGTACATCCGCGTGCCCGGACCAACTTCTATGCGTCCAAGGCCGCCCACTTGAAGCGTGATGCGCGCCGCGTCGCCCGTCTCGATCCACTTTCCTGCCGCGAGCCGCGCCCCAGTCTGCGCGGCAGAGTCGCCGATCTTGGCGGCGCCTTCAACGCCGACGATTTCCCATCGTGGATCGGGAAACAAACGCGGCACGAGCCAAATCGCCGCGAAGATTACGACGATGGCAGCGGCGGCAAGGCTCGGGACCCATACGCGCCAACGAATCGCGCGACGCTCCGAGGCGACCGCGGGGAACTCAAAGGCGGCGCCGCGATGGCCAAAGCGCACGAGGAGGGTCTCCAGACGCTTGATTTCCGGATCGGCGTGGCCTGAACCGTCCCAAATATAATCTTCACTCATGATCTGCGACCTTTCCCAACGCTTCGCGCAGGAGCTTCATGCCGCGGTGCAGATTCACGCGAACCGAAGCCGGCGTCAGGCCGGTGCGCGCGGCAATTTCAGGGCCAGTCATGCCCTCGACGAGACGAAGCACCAAAGTCTCGTGATAGGCCTCGGGCAAGGCGCGAACCGCCGCGAGTGCGGCCTCCGCTTCCGCCTGCGATGCATCACTGGCAAGCAACGCGGCACGCGGCGACCTTTCCATCCCTGCTCTCGCTCCCGCGCCGGATTCCATTTCGGCTGGATCCGTCAGTAATTCGCCGGCAGAGCGCGTCCGGCGGTGAAAATCGACAGCGCGATTGCGGGCGATTTGCGCGAGCCAACCGCCAAACGCAGCAGGCTCGCGCAAAGTGTTGAGCTGTTTCAGCGCGAGGAGAAAGACTTCTTGAACCAGATCGTCGACCTCGATCCGGGGTACGCGAGCAAGAAGAATTCCATGCACCATGCGCGCATGCAACTCGTAGAGGCGGCCAAACGCAGAGCGACTGCCATCGCGCGCTTCGCGGACGAGAGCCGCGACGGCGGAAATGTCAGTCGCGGGGCCAGCCGGCAATGGCGCTTCCTGTACGATTGTTTTCACCGCCGGAACAGCGCCTACGCGCACCCTCTCCGGTAGTTAAAGACGCTTCGCAACCGCGAACTGTTAACACCAATTCCATGGCTTTACTTAACTCGCTGAATACACGGCGATAAAAATACACCAGAGACTCTAAATCACCGGTTTCAGTGTGAGCGTGAACTCGATGAGCTTGCCATTGCGGCGAACCGAGAGCACGTGGCGCACAGCTCCCTGCCGAAGAATGGCGCGAATATCATCGAGCGAGCCATCGGACGTCGGGTTGCCATCGACTTTTTCAATCATGTCGCCGACGGCCATGCCAGCGTCTTCAGCCGGGGATTTGGGGACGACCTGAGCGACTTCGAAGGCGTGAAAACCGGGAGGGATGGCCACGAGGACGAGGCCGCTCATGTCTTCGATGAAGGGATCGTTAAAGTGCTTGTTGGGCTCGAGGACGAGGAGATTGCCAGGATAGTCGATATAGACGTTGAAGCGGTCGAGAATTTCGCCGCCGAGCGAACCCGCGGCATCGGGGGAAGAATGCGAAGCACGCCGCGCGGATTTGCCGGGGAAAACCGCAACTGGATCGGAAAGAGAGATCTTTCCGAACTGGATTTCGTGCAAGCGGCCGAGGCTCCCAACTGAATCGGAGTCGGAAGAAGCATTCGTGGAGAAAAAAGGAATGGTGCGTTCGCTGGATCCGGAAAGATCGTGCGCGGCAGCAAAATGCGGCAAGAATTGAACCGCTTCCGTCTGGCCGGTGGCAATGGCAAAGAGACCTCGCAGGTTTCCGCGATGACGTACGGAGACTCTGGCTTCGATGGACGGGACGCCATCGAGAATTTGCATCGGGAATTTCTGGCCGGCGCCTTGGTATTGAAACGACTTCGGATCGTAGAAGCGAACCAACTGGCGATCGTAACTGATGGCGACAACGAGATGGCCGATGGCGTCGGCGCTGAGAACTCCGTCGACCTCATGGCCGATTCGCGAGGAAAGATCGCCGAAAGAATCGAGGGCAAGCGAAGGGACGGTGAGTTTGAGTCCGGGAAAATCGAGAACCGCGTTTGAAATGGATTTTGCGACCGGATTGCCGGACGCAGGAGCATAAAGGCCGAGCGCGACGGCGCGAATGTCGTCGATGGCGGAAGTGGCTCGCGCCGTATCGAGCAAGAACCAGGAAGGTCGGCCTCCATTGACGCCAACCGGAACGAAGACGAGATCGTCCGCGACTTCGACGGGAATCTGCGCGACGTTGCCGCCCAGTGCAAATTGAATTGTGGCGCTCGCCGGCGGGGGCAAGGCGGGCAGGGCCTTATCCTGTTTTTTTTGCAAGGCGTTGCCACCTGCAAAGCCGCAGTAGCAAAGCGCGAAAAATGCGAGTAACAGGCAAGTCAGCCGAGAAGTGATCTTCACCGGGATGCACGGCACCAATCGCAAAATTTAAAGGTTCCCTCAGCGGGCGCATAGCACATACGCCGCGCCGGCCAAGAGTAATATCAGATGTCCTGGCGATGCGCAAAACGGCGCGAGTTATTGGATGTAGGAATCGAAGTAAATGCCGCTCGAATCTTTCCATGCGCCGCCAACGGAGAAATGAAGGTAATGGGAAATGACGCTTGGATCGAATCCTTGAACCCAATCCATCGGCTGCGGCGCTACTTTCTCCCTTTTTGCAGCCGCTTGGACTTGTTCGTTGATGCTTTTCTCGATGTCCGCAAAAACCTTCTGCCAATTGTAGCTCGCAAAATTCGCGTAGGACAAACCATCCAATTTCGGCGGCAAGGTGGCGCGAGCTCTCAGGAAGTCAGGGTTATGAGACAGCAAATCCGCCGCCGCGGAATCGGGCGAGGAATGCAGCCGAGCGACAGCATCGCGGACGCGATCCCGTTGCTTGGAGACGACCAGCATGTTCGGCGTCAGCGCGAAGTAAATCGCAGGAGGAGCGGCCGGTGGATCCGACGTTGCAACAGGTGAACCTGGTAGAGCGACTGTGAGGTACGTGGTGTCTCCGTCCTGCTTCACTGCTGCCTGCTCGCCAGGGTATACGTGCTGCAAGATCGTAAGAAGCTTCTCGGGACTGTGGATCGTTATGGCATAGATGGTGTCGCCAGGGTCTGTCGCTGGATCCGGATGGATGGAGGCGAACTCGCCAGTGAACAAACCAAAGGCTTGATCGGGAGGCATTCCCCAGGTGGAAGAAAGAAAGGCGGTCATCCCCATTACCACTGCCGCTTTATTGCTGGGCAGGGCCGCGGTGATCGCGTTGAAGAAAATATTGTAGAACGCGGCGAAATTCAGGACCGAGCATTGGAACGAGGAGCCGGACGGAGCCAAGGGCAATGTTGCAAAGGAATCGCGGTTGTCGCCAAAAATGTCCAAAATGCTGCCCTGCGATGTGTCGCCGAGAATGACGCCGTGCCAGCGCGTGACTTCCCGGTCAAAACTCATGCGGCCGCAGACCGCATGGATGTGGTCGAGATGCAGCGAGCTCGTGAAGGCATGGATATCGAAATCCGGGTTCGAAGGAGTCGCTGGCGCGTGAAACCTCGATGGAAGCACGAATAAATCCAAGGCGGAAGACTGGGAGCCATTGCGGCAGGCGGACGGAATATCCGGCGACTGCTCGAATGAAGACAAAGGCGGATGCGAGGCCGCAAAGCGAGGAACCAGTTCCTCCAGGGCTGCGAAGGTATCGGTGTAAATGAAATAGGAACCGACCTGGACATCATAAGAAGCATGGCCGTTCGAAACAACCTTTTCGGCAGTCACGTCTCCGACCGGCAACGGCGTCCGCTCCACCGGTTCGGCGGAGTTCGTATCGCGCTCGTGGCGCAGTTCGTTGACAATGTCCAGCTTTCCGGTGGCGTCGTAAACGAGAAACAAACCCATGGAATTCATCGCCCCTTGCCCGGCGCCCCCCGCGGGACGATTAAGGAAACCGAGAACAGCCGGATTCTCAAGGGCAGACAGGATTTCTTTGATTTGCTCCTGCGCCATTTGCGCCGCCTGGGGACTGCTTTGACGCCCACCTTGAGAAATGTGGGCGGCGAAATGTTCCCGAAGCACCGCAAAGGAAGGGTCGTTCCAGAGACGGAGGAGAGAGTTTGTGCCGCGAACGGAATTTAGGGACGTTATCCCGTGCCAATTGATGTAGGCCCAAGTGTCGGGCGGAAGACGATCAACCAGCGAATTCGCCTGAGCGAACACGGGCGCGGCAAAAAGTACAAGAGAGGCGATGAGGAGAGGGGCCGTACGCGCTGCCCTTTGGGAGATGGAACGCGCTATATTGAGTACGCCAAGGCCGGTTTGCGTCACTTTCGAAAGATTCATGGTGCGCTCCGTTTCATTCCGGACGGCGTCGGCAATTCGCTCCGGAGTGCGAATTTGCAAGCGAAGCTATTGGCCTGGCGGATTCGACGGGCTTGAGGGCGCCGTCTCTTTGGGTGTCGAAAGGTATCCGGTCACGCGGTTCTTTGTGATCGTGTACACGACAATCTCATAGGGAACGTGGCTACCCTGCGTGTAAAACTGGACTGGTTCCTCGAGCGTTTTGTCCTTTTTCTCGATGTGCTTGTCGTCGACGATGACATCGACCGTGTATGTGAAATGCTTGGTGTCGGCCTTGCGAAGCAGGAGTTGGATGGGACCGACGTGCTGGGGCCTCTTCGCTTTGGGAAGGTTGAATTCGTAGATGTTCCGTTCACCCAGGCGCTTGAGTTCTTCCACCTCTTCGTGGTTGCTGGCAATGAGGCCACTCTGGACATTGAGATCGCCGATCGTGCTGGTCAATTTGTTCTTGGTATCAGCCAAATCCTTTTGCGTCGCGGCCACGTCGCTCTTCGTGCCATTGAGGTCCGCCGAAACCTGTCCAATCTGACTGGCAGTCTGCTGCTGTACCTGGCCGATCTGCTGGCGAAGCTTTTGCGCGCTGGCGGCCTGCTCCATGCGAATGGATTGAGACAAGGCGCGAGCGTGAGCAAGCTCATCTTCGGTGAGGCCAAGCTTCTGCGCGGTGACCTGGAGGTCGGATTTCAGATCGCTGATCGACGCGTTTGTCTTGTCGACCTCGGCGGCGAGAACGCTGGCGCGCTTTGTGGCGGCGTCGAATGACTGGCTCATTTGATCGCGCTGCGCATAAAGCGTGTAAAGCAAATAGCCAATCAGCGCGAAAACCACGAGAAACGCGAGGATGATCCATCGCGGCGTGTACGGATACGATTCCGGAGGAGGCAACGCGGTGTTGCGAGACGGGGCATCCGGCGAATCGGTCATCGTTTCTCCTCAAAATATCTCGGCCAAGGCTGGAGCATTATCGCCAAGCCGGGAGGGAAAGTCTACGGTCGAGGGCGGGAAATGTGTCGATGGGGCCAGCGCGCCTCGACGTTGGTATACAGCCCGCCGCGCGGCGTGAATTCGCCGCGGACGACGCACCAGGCAGGTTTGGTGGCCGCGAGGACGTCGCGAAGCATGCGATTGACAGCATTCTCGTAAAAGATTCCCAGGTCGCGGTACGCGAGGAGATACATTTTGAGGGCCTTGAGTTCGAGGCACACTTTTCGCGGCTGGTATTGAATCGTGATGGTGCCGTAATCGGGCAGGCCAGTCTTCGGGCAGACGGAAGTGTACTCCGGGAAACGAACGGTGATCTCATAGCCGGGAAAGTGATTCGGCCAGGTTTCGAGCGGCGGAAGTTTGGCATCGATTCCGGCGCGGGCGTGCGCAGCGGTGTAATCGGGCATGCATGCCTCCAGAGGCCATTCTACAACGAGCGGCGAAATGCGTGGGCCGCGCTAGCTAATGGAGCCGCTGAAAAAGCTTTCGGCCAATGAATCACGGTTTAACAGAAGAAGGCTCGGCAGGCCCGGAAGGAGTTTGTCCCGCGCCGCGAAGCCGCATCCCTTTGACGATGACGTAGAGAACGGGAATGAAGATCAAATTCAGCGAAGTGGCGAAGAGCATGCCTCCGAAGACCGTTGTGCCGACCGATTTGCGCCCCGCCGCGCCCGCGCCCGTGGCCAGCACGAGAGGCAGGACGCCGAGCAAGAACGCGAACGACGTCATCAAGATAGGACGCAAGCGAATACGCGCGGCTTCAATCGCGGCGTCGTAGAGGGTCATGCCCTTTTCGCGGAGCTGCTCGGCAAACTCGACGATGAGGATGGCGTTCTTGCTCGAGAGGCCGATCAGCATGACCATGCCGATTTGGCAATAAACGTCGTTGATCAGCCCGCGCGACGCTTGCAAAAGCAGTGCGCCCAGCATCGCCATGGGCACGGCCATCAGCACAATGAACGGCAGCGAAAAGCTTTCGTACTGCGCAGCGAGCGTGAGATAGACGACAAGCAAGCCGAGGCCGAAGAGAGCGGCGGATTTGCCGCCGGACTGAATTTCCTCCAGCGATAAGCCCGACCATTCATAGGACATTCCGCGCGGCAGGACTTTCGCCGCGAGAGCCTGCATTTCATCGATGGCGGTGCCGGAGCTTTGGCCCGGCGCGGCCGAGCCATCGATCTCCGCCGAACGGAAAAGATTATAGTGTGTGATGACCTGGGGATTCGCGGTCTGCGTGATTTTCACGAGATTGTCGAGAGGCACCATCTCGCCGGAATTTGAGCGGACGTAGAACTGGTTAATGTCGTCGGGATGCGAACGGAATTGCTGCGCCGCCTGAAGGTAGACACGGTAGGAACGATTGTTGAACGTGAAATTGTTGACATAGACCGAGCCGAGAAAGACCTGCAATGCGTCGGTGATTTGCGAGAGCGGAATGTTCAGGCTCTTCGCCGTGTTCCGATCGATATTGACGACGAATTGCGGATCGTTGGCTGTGAAGCTGCTGAATAGGCCTGAAAGTTTCGGGTCGGTGTTCCCGGCCTTCACCAATTTGCCTGTTGCGTCCTGAAGTTCCTGCAGGGATGCGGCGGCTTGATCCTCCACTTCGAACTGGAAACCGCCAAACTGCCCGAGTCCCTGAACTGCCGGAGGTTCGAAGGGCACCACGATCGCGCCGGGGATGGCGAAGAATGGCCCGCGCAAACGGGCGACAATGGCCGCCGAGGAATCATTGGCTCCTTTACGGACGGCAAAGGGCTTCAAATTCACAAAAACAATGCCGAAATTCGAAGCCGCGCCGGAAAAACTGAAGCCAGCGATGGAAAAGACATCCTGAACTTCGGGCTGGTGGTCGAGGATGGTCTCGACTTGACGGCAGATGTCCGACGTGTACTCGAGTGAAGCAGCCGGAGGCGCTTGCACGGTAATCATCATATAGCCTTGATCCTCGGTGGGAACGAAGCCGCGAGGCACCTTTGTGAAAACCCAATAAGTCGTCGCGGCAAGCGCCAAGAAAGCGAGCGCGGTGACGAATTTCCAATTGAAAAGGTGACGGAGAGTCCGGCGGTAGAGACTTGTGCCCCCGGAGATCAAGCGATTAAAGGGCGTGAAGACGCGCTTACTGAACCGCCCCTGTTTTTCGTGGCCGAGAAAAATGGCCGACAGAGCGGGCGTAAGCGTAAGGGCGTTGAATGCAGAAATCGCGACCGAGAATGCGATCGTCAGAGCGAATTGGCGGAAGAGGATGCCTGTAGTCCCGGGAAAGAGCGCAACCGGAACGAATACGGACACGAGTACGAGCGAAGTGGCGACAACCGCGCCAGCAACTTCGCCCATAGCGACGGATGCCGCTCTGTGCGGTTCGGAAAGCCCTTCGGTGATGTGCCGCTGAACATTCTCGATGACGACAATGGCGTCGTCGACGACCAAGCCTGTGGCGAGCGTAATCCCGAACAGCGTGAGCGTGTTAATCGAGAAGCCCAGCAGCTTGACGAAAATGAACGTGCCCACCAGCGAAACCGGAATCGTGATCGCGGGAATAAAGGTGCTCCGCCAATCCTGAAGGAAGATGAAAATGACGGCGATGACGAGCAGAATCGCTTCGAGGAGCGTCGTGAGCACATCGCGGATTCCTTCGCTCACCGCCGTCGTCGTATCAAACGCGAAATCGTATTTCAATCCCGCCGGGAAATTCGGAGCCAGCTTTTCGAGCTCGGCCTTGGCAAGCTCATCGACCTGGAGTGCATTGGCGTTGGGAAGCTGGATGACCGCGAGGCCGATGGCTTCATGGCCGTTGATGATCAGATTGCTGCTGTAATCCTGCGCACCCAGTTCGGAGTAACCGACGTCCTTCACGCGCACAAGAGTGCCGTCGGTCCCGGTTTTCAGAATGATGTTATCAAATTGGGCCGGATCGGTGAGTTGCCCCATGGCGCGGACACTGATCTGGAACGCTTGATTACTTGGCGCGGGCGACTGCCCGACCTGACCTGCGGCAACCTGGACGTTCTGTTCGTTGAGAGCACTGAGAACGTCAGTAGCCGTGAGGCCGCGGGCGGCCAACCGATTGGGGTCAAGCCAGAGGCGCATGGCGTATTCGCGTTCGCCGAAAATCTGAACGTTGGCGACGCCAGGCACCCGCTTGACGGCGTCGCTGACATACACATCGACGTAGTTGCTGATGAACAGGCTGTTGTACTTGTTGTTGTCGGAATAAAACGCAGCGGCGAAGACGAAGCCGCTCAGGCCTTTGGTGATCGTCACGCCGTTGGCATTGACCTGTGCAGGCAGGAGGCCCACAGCAGCCTGCACGCGATTCTGGACATCGACGGCAGCGAGATCCGGATCGCGCGAAACATCGAAGGTGGCGGTGATCGTGCTCAAACCATCATTGCCACTGCTCGATGTGATGTACTTCAGCCCCTCAACGCCATTGATCGAGCGCTCCAGCGGGATCGTGACCGCCGATTCCACCGTTTCCGCGTCCGCGCCCGTATAGGCGCTGGTGACGGTAACCTGCGGCGGGGCGAGATTTGGAAATTGGGCAATGGGAAGCGTGGGAATGGCGACCGCTCCGCCTAGAATGATAATCAGGGCGCAGACCGTGGCAAAAATTGGCCGTCGGATGAAGAAATCAACGAACACGCTTCAACTCCTGATTCCGGCAAGCGCGCAATGGAAAGCTATCCCGCGAACTCCGGAAAATGACCCTGGTATCTGTTGTCAATGAGATCCCGCCGTCGCAGGAGCGTTCTGGATCGTCTCTTTCACGGGCACGCCGTCGATCAGAAACTGAAAACCCCCGACGATGACGTGGTCGCCTGGCTTGATGCCGCTGAGGACGACGTAATTGTTCCCAATAATATCGCCGACCTGAATCTGCTGCTGGCGCGCAACCGTTCCTTTCGATCCGTTTACGGCCAGAAAAACGAAGAACTGGCCATTTAGGCGCTGAACAGCAAGCACCGGAACCTCGAGTCCCTTGGTCGTTCGCCACGTAATCCGTGCGTTCACGAATTCGTCAGTGCGGAACTTGTGCTGAGCATTCGGCACAATCGCTTTAGCGAGCACGGTCTGCGTCGTGCTGTCGACTTCCGGAGAAATAAAAAACACACTGGTGTGGGCAAGGACGTTGCCGGAATCGTCGAGCAAATCGATCGGTTCGCCGAGCCGCAAATCCGATGAGTGTTCCACAGGAACATAGAGGTAGGCTTCGAGACTGCCGGGCTGATCGACAGTGGTGAGCAAAGTCGTGTTCGTGACGCGATCGCCCACGTGCACGGGAATGTCGCCGACGATTCCGTCGGTCGGTGCGGAAACGGTGTAATAGTGCAAGGTTTCCCGCTGCTGATTCACTTGCGCATCGAGCGATTTGGTTTGTGCGAGAGCGGCATCGTAAGTGGTCTTATACGTGTCGAAATCCTGCTTGCTGATAATTCCCGCCTGGTAAAGCTTCAGGCCGCGCTGATATTGAGCTTCGGCATTTGCGAGAGTTGCCGCTTGAGCGTTGCGCGCCGCGATTTGACTGTCCACAGTGGCCTCTTGAACGCGCGGATCGATTACCATCAGCGGCGCGCCTTGGTTGACGTGTTCGCCGGAGCGCACGAAGATTTTCGTGACCCATCCCTCAACCTGAGGGTTGATGGACGCGGAGCGCCGCGATTTCAGAGTAGCCAAGTATTCGGATGTGTCCGGGACATCCACAAGGTTCGCAATTTGAGTCTGCACGGGCATGGACGAAAAGCCGGCGCCGTGGACGACAGGCTTATTGCTACAGCCCGGCAGAAGAGCGAAGCCAAATACGCTGGCCAGCAAGACCAGCGCGCTCGCTCGCGGTCCGTGTAAATAGGGATTGGTTCGCATGAACATCCTTAATTTCATCGAACAGGGAAAGCAAACCATGAAGTTTAGGATATCTTGGCCTCTAGCGCCACTGGGATAGATACGCAAACCTGCACACAGAATTTTGATGCTCAGAAACGGAACTGGCTGCAAGAAGTACGGCTATCGAAGTGGATCGGATGGTGAGATTCTGATTCCCGCGATTCAATCAGAAAGCCCAAGGGGCGACCATAATCCACGGTCAGCTGGAATGAACCACTTATATTCAATATTTATACTGTATTTTGTTTTGGGTTTGACAAACACTTACCGGAAGTAGTAATTAGCCACTACCGAATGGTGTCTTTGAACACGTCCAAAGTGTTCAGCCAAAAGACTCGAGAAATTCGTCAGGAGGCCAACATGATGATGGCTGCTTCCTTCAGCAGTGCATCCCTGCATGTTCCCATGAGCGGTTCGCACCGGCGCCGTGGACGGCGGCACGCTTTCGCACCGGCTGCATCGTGGGTTCAGCGTTCCGGTTTGTTGGCTATTGTCCTTTTTTGCCTATTCGGACTCGCTCCGAAGCCATTGCACGCGCAGACAGCGACATCGGGCTTGATATCCGGAACCGTGACCGATCCCTCAAACGCAATCATACTAAACGCCAACGTCGCGTTAGAGGAGCATGGCACGAACGCGACACAGTCCACCGTTACGGACGCGACCGGACACTATGTCTTCGCAGCCGTGGCCCCGGGTGAATACACGCTGCGAGTTTCCGCAACGGGATTCCAAACGACAGTGGTCGCCGATATGCACGTGGAAGTGTTGAAGTCTTATGTTGAAAACATCACGCTGAAACTCGGCGAAACGTCGCAAACGGTCGAAGTGAGTGAAACGCCTTCCGCCGAACTCCAGACAACGAGCTCGACGGTTGGGGCCACGCTCGGCGGCATAGCCTTGGAACGGTTGCCTGCGTTCACGCGAAGCGCCAGCGCCCTGATGTTCCTGCAGCCCGCAGTGACTCCCCCCGTAGCCAATAGCGACACACTGGGCGGCCAGGTGGCGGGGGCCCGCAGCGAACAGATCACGTTCAATTTGGACGGTGGCGATGCCACCAGCGATCTCGAAGGATCGAACAATTATGCTGGCCCGCCGAGCGAACCGCAGCCCGCTCCGGTGATCCCGATTCCAACCGATAGTACGCAGGAGTTTCGCGTGGCGACCAGCAGTCCCAACGCAACATTCGACCACTCGTCGGGTGGGCAGGTCAATTTGATCACAAAACACGGAACGAACTCCCTGCATGGGTCAGCGTATGAATACCACAACGATGATGGGCTCAATGCGAACAGCTGGCTCGATAATCGCGTGGGTCTCGTTCGGCCACAGAGCGTTGATAATCGCTTTGGATTTACGGTGGGCGGACCATTGGTGAAGAACCATGTCTGGTTCTTCGGGAATTACGAGGGCCGCAGGTTCCATGACCAGACGCCTTTCTCCGTCCTTGTGCCAACCAGTACACTGCAGTCGGGGATTCTCACGTTTGCTGACTGTGCCAAAGGCTTCGGCGCGACCGGCAACTGTCTGGGAGGGAATCCCATAAGTTACCCTCTGCAGTCCGGCAACATTTCCACGGCATGCGCAGCGGGCCCGTGCGATCCGCGCGGACTGGGGATCAGCCCGGTTATCGCGGCGCAATTAGCGTTATATCCCACGGGAAACAACTCAAATCTTGGTGACGGGCTGAACACGACGGGCTACACGTTTAATGCCCCCACACCCATTTCAGAAAATATCGGTGTGGTTCGCCTGGACTATCAGTTGAGTAATAGATGGAGCGTGTTCACTACCTATCATGAGGCTGCAGTTGCGCGCCAGGGAACAGAACAGGTGGACCTGCTCACCAAGCAGTCCGTGGCTACCGACCCAATTTATCCGAGTTTTGCAACTGTGGAAGTAACGGGCCAGCTCACGCCGCAATTGACTTCAGTCACTCACGGCTCCTATCTGCGGAACTGGTGGGTATGGAACCGCGAGGCGCCCACGCCGCTAGTCCCATCAACTGGGATTACACAGGCACTCCAGCTGGCTGGTGAGGGCCTTGGGCAGAGCAACTCCACTGCAAAGCTTCTGGCCGACCCTGTAAATATCAACACGCAGCAGGCTCGCGCAAGAATCTGGGACGGCCACGATTGGTACATCGCGCAAGATTTCAGCTGGCTGCACAAAAGCCACCTATTGCAATTTGGCGGCTCTGGCTATATTTGGAACGACTACCACCTGCGCACCGACGACGTGCTTGGTGGATTGACTAGTGGACCAATCAATTACATTGAGGCGACGGGCAATGGCAGCGGAGAATTCGTAAATATCCCGAGCGCCTACCAGCCAACTCCGTGCAGTTCAAGCTCGTCCGTGTCCACGAATTGCCTTCCCAGCAACCAATTGTTGAGCTGGAACGAGCTTTACTCGACGGCCCTCGGGATCGTCGATCGCGCAGCTCAAGTCGAGACCCGCAGTGGGACCTTCCAACCTAATCCACTGGGTACACCTCTCTATGACAATGTGCACATTCCCTCCTTCTATACTTATTTTCAGGACGTGTGGCAGGCTCGCCGAAGTCTGACCATCACGGCAGGGCTTGATTGGGGAGTCCAACTCCAACCGAACGAGGCCCAGGGCAAAGAAGTCGTGATGACCTATGCGGGCACGAACACGCCGGTGAATTATTATCAGTACATTCAGAATCGTGCGGCCGCCCTCGATAACGGCCAGGTTTTCAACCCACAGTGGGCGCTTACGCCGGTCAATTCATTGGCTACACCTTTCCAGGGCGCGATGAGAAACACGGTTTGGCACGACATCGGTCCACGCGTGTCCATGGCATGGCAAGTGCCGTGGAAAAATCGTTTATGGGGCGATAACGCAACCGTAATTCGCGGCGGATATGACTTGCTGTTCGATCGCAGCAGTGCCGTGGGGGAGGTGCTCAATCCGCTTCTCACGGGAGGCTTGGCAGACGTTGACGCGTGCGGTGGACCAAATACCAGCGGCACGTGCACTGCCGCCCCTACCGATCCCACGAATGCATTTCGGCTGGGCCCGACGGCATCCGGCTGGGACGGAACCACTGTCGCAATTCCTAGCCCTGTCGCGCAAAGCATTCCATTTAGCCCGGCGACTCCCAATGGACTCTTCCTCTCGTCGGCATTGGATCCGTACACAGTTCCGGGCCATTCCCATAATGTCACGGTCAGCGTGGAACGGTCTCTACCGAATAAGATGCTGATTGAAGCAGGCTTCATCGGCAGGATGGGCCGCAATCTCGCCCAGGGAATTCAGCTCAATGCGCCTGACTACATGATGAAGGACGCAGCGAGCGGCCAGACCTATGCCCAGGCGTTTGACGGCGTAGCACAAGCGCTTCGGACGGGCGCAACTGTTCCAGATGAGCCATTCTTCGACAATCAGCTTGGCTTGGCAAACTGCACGGGCGCGGGATTTTCAAATTGTTCGACCTATCTTGCTGCCAAAGACAGTCTTGATCTGGTCAACGGCAACTTGGGCAGTTTCGCGCAAACGGTGAACAATAAGCTGATCCTCTTTGGCCAACCATCGATGGATGATTTCCAAGTATTTGAATTCTCGGGTACGACCGATGGAGGCTTCTCGAATTACATGGCTGGGTATGTCAGTCTGAACAAGGCGTTCTCGAGTGGCCTGCAATTCCAGCTCAACTGGACTTGGAGCCATGCGATTGGGAATCAGGGAACCAATCAGCAATACATCTATTCGATGAACAGCCCGTACAATTTGAACCTCGATTATTCTTCCGAGCCATGGGACCACAAGCACACGATTAATGGCTGGTTTTATTACACGCTGCCTTTCGGCACAGGCGGCAAGTTCAAGACAGGCAGCGGCGTGGTGAACCGCATTATTGGGGGCTGGTATACATCGGGCATCTATTCCTTCGCGACTGGCTTCCCGACGTGTGTGAACGCCGATGGTAATTTCGGAGCCTTTCTGGCCAGCGACTGCGCTCTCTCCTCGGTACATCTGTACGGCATGGGCTCGCAGCACAAGGTAAGCGGCAATTACAACTTCTTCTCGAACGCGAGCGCCGTCTTATCCGACCTCTCAAGGCCAGCGTTGAGCGCCGCCGGCGAGATTCCTTATGACGAGTTGCGCACTCCGACCACGTGGAATTTGGATTTTTCCGTAGGGAAAAACATCGCTTCCACGGAGCACTACAAGGTGCTCATGTCGGCTGACGCGTTCAACGTATTTAACCTGGTGAACTTCCGCTTCCCAAGCCTGAATCTGAACCTTCCAAGCAGTTTCGGGACGTGGAATAGTCAGGCGAACACGCCGCGACAGCTGCTGGTCGGCCTTAGGTTCGAGTTCTAAATCCTCCGCCTCATATGAAGCGCGAAGACAGCCTCCGTTGGCCTAGATGTTGCCCTAAGGCCATCTTTCTACACTTCTTGCAATATTTATACCAATTTTGGGAGATTTTAATGCCCAATGCGACGTAGATTGTATATTCGCCACTTGGAACATTTTTCTTATTGACACAAAGGCAGTCCCAGATTAAAACGCATGCCAGTATGTGTGTCCTGGCGCCAGGGGTAGGCGCTAGATCTTAATGAAATCTAGAGTTCTCGACCAGGAGGTCGCAGACCATGTTGAATCCCTCCAGGAGGCCGTTCCTCCACTTTTCGTTTTTCGTGTGCTTGGCTGCGTTTGTGGCTGCTTTCGCGCTGACTGTCGCGCCGACCACAGCGTGGGCCCAGGCGACTAACGCTGGCACGATCACCGGCAGCGTTGTCGACAACACCAACGCCGTCGTTCCGAATGCCACCGTGACTATCACCCTGAAGACGACAGGTGCGTCGCGCTCGACGACCACCGATAATCAGGGTCGCTACGTCTTCGCTGACGTTGACCCCGGAGCATACGACATCAAAGTCACGAAGCAGGGCTTCTCTGCAACGGTCATTTCTGATCAGGTCGTGCAAATCGGCCTCCAGTTGACGGAGAACGTGAAGCTGCAAGTTGGCGCGGTTTCCACCACGGTGACCGTGACGGAAACTCCCGGCGCCGAACTGCAGACCATGAATCCCACTGTGGGGACGACGCTGAGCGGCGCGATCATCATGAACCTGCCTAACACGACTCGCGACGCGTCGACTCTGGCCGTTCTTCAGCCTGGCCAGAACATCAACGGCGCCACAGGCGGCGTCGAAACCGACCAAAACTCCTTCCAGCTTGACGGAGGCTATGCCACCGACGACATGAGCGGTGACAACAATACTTACATTAAGGCTTTCGGTGGCGACACGGCAGGTGGAGCGGGCGCGATGCATAGCGCCGGTTTCTCGCAGGCTCCATCGGCCGTTGTTCCCATTCCGGTCGCCAGCATTTCCGAGTTCAAGGTTTCCACGTCCAATCAGACCGCCGACTTCAACGGTGGCGCGGGAAGCCAGATGCAGATCGAAACGAAGCGGGGCACCAGCACCCTCCATGGCAGTGTCTACGAATACTACCTGGACAACAATTTCGCCGGCGCCAACACTTGGGACAACAACAGCACAGGCACGGCGCAGCCCAGCTCTCATTTCAGCCGCTTTGGCGCGGCAGCAGGCGGTGAAATACCGAAAATCAACGTCCTGGGCGGCAAATGGTTCCTCTTCGGCAATTACGAAGGTTTCCGCTTACCCGTATGCCTCGGAATTTGAGGAAAACTTTCCTCTGCCATCTCTGCGTGCCGGAATTCTCCATATCTAACTCCGGCCCCCCTATACGATTAACCTGAACCCCTTTCCGGTCACGGACCCCGGCTGCGGGTCTGCGCCGGACTGCAAACTCACGTCGGACGGCTATACCACTGGTGGGTTCAAGTGTTCCAACGACCATGTGCCCAGCCGGTCCCTCTGCGATCCCCAGGATTTTGGGACCACGAACGAACGGCACCGCGGATGGGCCGCCAACCCAGTCATCGCTCTGTGGAACGCCTCCGTGCCGCTGCCGAACGACTGCAGTCAAGGCGATGGCGTGAATTACTGCGGATACAAGGGGTCAATCTCCACGCCGGAGAGCAGTAACTTTGGCGTCATCAGGGTCGACCATGATTTTTCCCAGAATTGGCATTTCAATGGCACGTACCACTACTACAAGCTGAGTAACACTGTCGATAACCAAATTGATGTGGGCGGCTTCTTCCCAGGGGACACTCTGGGGCAGTATGCCGCGATTCGCCAGAAGCCGCAGGCGCCTTGGATCTATACCGCTGGTCTGACCACCAATGTCAGCTCCAACGTAACCAATGACTTCCATTTTAGCTTCACCCGCAACTGGTGGGCCTATGGAGATCCCGGCGGCGTGCCAAACGTTGCGGGCTTTCCGGCCGCTTTGGAAATCGGCGGCGAAACTAAAGACACTTTCCAGCCTTACAACACCGACAACCAGGACGTCAGGACCCGCTACTGGAACGGCCATGACACCATGTACCGCGATGACGTCACGTGGATCAGAGGCAACCACCTGTTCCAAATCGGCGGCCTGTATCAGCACAACAACGATACTCACAATAGGAATGACAACGGCGAAAGCATTAACACTTTCGAGCAGTACTTGGTCGGCGCGGGCAGCGGTGCTTCTCTCTCCGGCTATGGCATTGACATGACCGGCGACATTCCGACCGGCATCTCCGGAGTGACGCAAGCAAATACGGAGACCTTTATTCCATGGTTCTCGGCATGGTCGACGAGACTCAGAGCCTCTATACTCGCGATCCCGGCTCCCGAGTGACAGGCCTGCCCCTCAACACCAGGACCTCGTGTGCCATCCCTGGTATCGCAGCTACGGCAGCCTGCATTTCTTCGCCGCCGTTGACGAATGACAGCATCATTCCCACGTATAACGGGTACTTTACCGATTCGTGGCATCATAAAGCCGACGTTCTCCCTGAACTATGGCATTGGCTACACGGTCGAAATGCCGCCGTACAACGTCAATGGCGGCTTCCAGACCGTCATGGTGGACCAGAACGACAACATTCTATACGCCATGAAATACCTGAATAGCGAGAAGCAAGCGGCGCTTCAGGGCAACGGCTATGCCCCGCTGATCGGCTTTTCGATTGTTGATGAACGTTAATGGCCACTCTCACTATCCCTATGACCCGTACTTCGGCGGACTCAGCCCGCGCATCGGCATGGCTTGGAATATAATGCCAGACACCGTTATCCGCGCCGGCTACGCGCGCATCTTCGGCCGCATCAATGGCGTCAATCCAATCCTTGTCCCGATGCTCACCCCCGGATTAATGCAGCCGGCCACTTGCGGCGGCCCGAATCTCTCGGGTGGCTGCGGTGGCACCCCGGCGAACGTCTTCCGCGTCGGCGTGGATGGCGTGAACGCGCCACTACCCGCGCCGAGTGCGGATCTCCCGCAACCGTGGTATCCCGGATTTAACGACGTAGCCACGGGGTCGGGCGAGACGATCGATCCGAATTTCAAGCCGGACCGTTCTGATGAGTTCACGGTCAGCGTCCAGCACCAGTTCGGGCCGAAGATCCTTGCCGAGGTCGGCTACATCGGTCGCATCCTCGCCAATGAGGCCCAGTATTACAGCCTGACGAATGTTCCTTACATGATGACCCGAGGCGGGCAGACATTTGCTAATGCCTGGTCTCAAGTAATGCAGGCCACCAACTACGGCACCGCTAATCTGAGCAGTGTCCCCGTGCAGCCTTTCTTCGAGAACTCTCTAACTCCGGGGTACTGCGCCGGGTTCTCCAGCTGCACGGCTGCGTTTGTCAGTAACAGTGCGGGCCTTATGAACTCATCCGACGCGTTCGATGCTTGGGGCAATGTGGCTAACCCGGGCGGGGGAGCGCCGAGTGCATGGACGTTTGGCCGGAGCTTTACCAGTGAGGCGATCGGGTCATGTCCAGGCGGCGTCGGGATCGGCTGCAATGGCCAGTCGCCGTCCATCATCACAACGGTCAGCAATGGTTATGGCAACTACAATGCCGGCTATCTGCAGTTGACCTTCACAAACTGGCACGGCCTGACCATGAAGACCAACTTCCAATATAGCAATGCGCTGGGCACTGGCGACGTTGTCCAGGCCTCCAGCTCATTCGCGAGCGTCGATCCCTTCAACATACAGAACGACTACGGCCCGCAGTCCTACAACGAGAAATTCGTCATGAATCTCTTCCTCAACTACGTCCCGCCCTTCTACGCTTCGCAGCAGGGCGTCATAGGCAAGCTGCTCGGCGGATGGAATTTCGCGCCGAATTTCGTGTACGGCAGCGCCTTCCCGATAGAGTTGGGCACGGCGAACTTCGATTGCGGAAGCTTTGGCGAATGCAACACCAACTACGTTGGCTCGCAAGAGAACGGTATCATCACGCAGAACCTGCACTACAGCAGCACCTTGAAGGCGGCTAGCGGAGGAGTGGTGACAAACAGCTTCGGGTCTCCCATTAGCTGCGGCACCGGCGGCGCGGGTTTTAACATTTTCAGCGACCCCACGCATAAGCTGCCCGGCTAACGGCGGTATATTCGGCGATGCGGCACGCAGTCCTATCCTTGGTTTTGATGGACAGATGGGTGGCGGCGGCCCGCTGAAGGGTTTGCCGTTCTGGAACCTGGACCTGGGCGTCACCAAGAACGTCAAAATCAAGGAGAAGCTCAGCACTTCCTTGTACTTTGACTGGACGAACGTGCTGAACCATATGCAGCCTAACGATCCCAGCTTGAATATCTTCGATCCAACCGACTGGGGCGTGCTAGGCGGCGGCGGAAACCTGCAGGGCAATATTCCTCGCCAATTGCAGCTTGGCTTGAGCATTGACTGGTAATCGGTAACTGATTGTTCACGCAGTTCACAAGGCCGGGAGCGACCCTCCCGGCCTTTTTTTCGTTCCTCGCTCTTTCAAATTGCAAGGAAGCAAGGGCTTCTGTTTCTCCCTCTGAGTGAATCTGGCAGTGGTTTTTTTTCGCGCACACAAGCCCGTCTCGTGATAGATTCACCAGTTTTGTGTGGAGGTAACGATGAGTCATCGGAATCGACTGAGCAGTTTTCTTTGCCTTGCGGCGTGCGGCGTGGCGGGCGTCCTTGTTCTTTCGAGTATCGTCCGTGCGCAAAGTTCGCCCGCTGAGAATCCGCTCGGCCAGCTGAATTACCGCTTCGTGGGGCCTGTGGGCAACCGCGCGGATGCAATCGTCGGCGAGCCGGGCAATCCCGCGGTCGTTTACATTGGCGCGGCCGCGGGCGGCATTTTCAAAACAACTGACGGAGGGCTCAACTGGAGCCCCATTTTCGACAAGCAAGACGTGGCCGCGATCGGTTCGCTGGCGATTGCGCCCTCCGCGCACAATATCGTTTGGGCGGGCACGGGGGAGTCGTTCCTGATTCGCCCCGATTATCCGATGGGCGATGGCATTTATAAGTCGACCGACAGCGGGCGCACCTGGCAGCACATGGGGCTCGATTTGACGGGTCACATCGGCCGGATCGTCGTGAACCCCCACAATCCGGACATCGTTTACGCGTGCGCGCTCGGCCAGGCTTACCGGCCGCAGAAGGAGCGCGGGATCTTTCGCACCACCGACGGAGGCAAGACGTGGCAGCAGGTTCTTTTCGTGAACGAAGACACGGGCTGCTCCGACATCTCGATGGACGCCCACGATCCGCAGACGCTTTTTGCCGGCATGTGGCAGGTGGAAATTCGCACGTGGGGCTTGAACAGCGGAGGCACCGGAGGCGGCGTTTATGTGTCGCACGACGGCGGCGACACGTGGAAGAAGCTCTCAGGCAATGGATTGCCCGAAGCAAACGAAGCGGTCGGCAAGACCGGTGTGGCCGTTGCGCCCAGCGACTCGGATCGCGTTTACGCCCTGATTGAGGAGAAGACGCCGAGCCTTTATCGGTCAGACGACGCAGGGAAGACCTGGAAGCTCGTCAACCAGCAGCATGTGCTGTCTGAGCGCGCGCCGTATTACGTGCGCTTTGGCGTGGCGCCGAATAACGAGAACGAACTCTTTTTCGTCTCCGTTGGCTTCAGCATTTCCGTCGACGGCGGCCATACAGTCTTTATTCCCGGCTTTGGAGGCGAAGGCGGAGCCAATCCCACCGGCCTTGGCTCGGCCGGGGGCGACAACCATGATGTGTGGTTTGATCCGCTGAATCCGGAGCGCGTGATGGTTGCAAATGATGCCGGAGGCTCCATCAGCCTCAATGGCGGAAAAGACTATGCGCACGTGCAACTGCCGATTGCGCAGCTTTACCACGTCTATGCCGACAATCGGGTTCCGTATTTCGTTTACACCAATCGCCAGGATGGCACTTCGTTTCGCGGGCCCAGCAACAACCTGGAAGGCGAGGGCGGCTTCTTCGGCGGCGGCATTTCCACCGGCGAATGGACGCATGTCGGCGGGTGCGAAAGCGGATTCACGATTCCCGATCCTGCTGACAACAACATTATCTGGTCTGCCTGCTACGACGGCGAATTGACGCGGATGGATCTGCGCACTGGCCAAGCGCGCAGCGTCACTGTATGGCCCGATGCGAGTTATGGCTGGGCGCCCGCGGACGTGAAATACCGCTGGCATTGGACGTTCCCGATCGATGTTTCGCCGCACGATCACAATCGCGTTTACGTTGGCAGCCAATACGTTCACGAAACGGACAATGGTGGACAGAGCTGGCGTGTCATTAGCCCTGACCTGACCACGAATGACAAGAGCCATCAGCAAAATTCCGGCGGCATCGCAACCGACAATTTGATGACCTACGACGGCTCCACGCTCTATGCCATCGCCGAATCTCCCGTTACGGCTGGCTTGATCTGGACAGGCAGCAACGACGGACAAGTGAATATCACGCGCGATGGCGGAAAAAATTGGGCAAACGTGACGAAAAATATCCCCAATCTTCCGCCATGGGGCACAGTCGAGAATATCGAGCCCTCGCATTTCGACGCGGGCACGGCGTACATTTCTGTGAATCTGGAGCAGGTGGGCGACTACGACGCCTACGTTTACAGGACAAGCGACTATGGTCAAACGTGGCAGCTCATCAGCGGCGACGTGCCCAAGTCGATGAACAGCAGCGCGCACTGTGTCATCGAAGACCCACTACGCAAGGGAATGCTTTATCTCGGCACGGACAATTCCGTGTATGTGTCATGGGACGATGGCGGCCACTGGACCGCGTTACGCAACAACATGCCGCCAGCGCCCGTTTATTGGCTCACGATTCAGCCAAAGTTTAATGATCTGGTTGTGGCCACTTACGGGCGCGGGTTGTGGATTCTCGATGATGTCACGCCGCTCCGCGACTATGACAAAGCGCGCGATTCCGATGCTTATCTCTTCAAGCCCCGGCCGGCCTATCGCTTCCGCACGTTCGACAACACGCGCGAAGCGGATGTCGGCAGCCACGTCGTTGGCACGAACCCGCAATATGGCGCCGATATCAATTTCTATCTGAAAGCGGCCACGAAAAAGGCGGAAATCACAATCGCCAGCACGGACGGCAAGACGATTCGCACAATCAAGTACGATGCCGCGAAACCGGGCCTCAATCGCGTCTGGTGGGATCTGAATTACGATCCCGCCACGGCAGTGAAGCTCCGCACGAGCCCTCCGGGTGAGCCGTGGGTGGAAATACCAAAGGATGGGTTCCGGCCACTTGTGAATTGGGTGCATTTCGATGGCGCGCCGCGCGTCGCGCCAGGCAAGTACACGGTGAAACTGACCGTCGATGGCAAGGATTTTACCGCGCCGGTTGAAGTGCTGCCCGATCCGCATACGCTCGGCACGCAGCAGGACATCGAAAGCGAAGTACAGTTCCTTCTGCAAATTCGCGGCGAGATGAGTGATCTCGCGAACATGGTCAACCACATCGAATGGACGCGGAAACAGTTGGAAGACCTGCAGAAGATGTTTGGCGACGACCCCAAGTATGCATCGGTCGCAAAAGCGGCGAAAGACCTTGAAGCAAAAGCCGTCGCTACGGAGGGTAAATTCATCGACGTCAAGTTGACGGGCCGCTCAGAGGACTCATTTCGCGCTCCAATGGGGCTTTACGGACGCCTGACCAATCTGGGCGCACTGATGAACGGCGCACCCGGCGAAGGATCAAGCGGCGCAGATCTGCCGCCGACGGATCAGGCCATCGCCGTTCACAGCCAACTCAAGCTGGAAATCGCCGCGGCGCGGCTCGCGTTTGACGAACTGAAGGACAAAGATACGCCTGCGTTCAACGAAACGCTTAAGGCGAATCACTTGGCGATGTCGATTCTGCCGTAGTATTCGGCTGTACCATCGGGAGAGTTTGGCGCTGAGCCGAAGAAAATTTGCACGTGCCAGACACACGTCTTTGTGTGACGGCATCGTTTTCAAAAATACGGGGGACAAATGCGAAATAGGATTTTCTTTGCGCGGACCATCTTTACGGGAACTCTGCTCCTCTGCGCGCTCGCTCTATTGAACACGGGGCTTTCGGCCGCTGACACGAGCGTGCCGGGCCGCGACCCGAAACAGCCAATCGACGAAGCGTACACGCAGAAAATTCTCAAATACACCACGGAGCCGTACTTTATTTCGCCCTTGGTGAATTACCTGCCAGCGTCAAAGACGGTGCCCACGCCCGAAGCCGTGCTCGGCGATATCGCCGGCGCGCCCGATATCCTTCCGTATTCTTCGCAAGTGTATCAGTACATGCGCATGCTGGCAAAGGCCAGCCCGCGCGTTAAGGTCGTCTCGATTGGCCATACGGAAGAAGGCCGCGAGATGATCGCTGTCGCTGTCACGTCCGAAGCGAACATGGCGCATCTCGAGGCGAATCGCGCGAGGCTCGCGCAACTTGCCGATCCGCGCACGATTCATCTCGACGACGCCGCGGCAGACAAGATTGTCGACGATTCCGTACCGGTCTATTACATCACTGGCACTATCCACTCGACGGAAACGGGTGCGCCGACGGCGTTGATGGAGCTCGCCTATCGCCTGGCGGTCGACGATAGTCCCTATATTCAGGAAATTCGCGACCACGTGATCACGCTGATCACGCCGGTCGTCGAAGTCGATGGCCGCGATCGCATGGTCGATCTTTACCGCTGGCACCGCGCGCATTTGCAGGAGAATTATCCGCCCCTGATGTATTGGGGCCATTACGTCGCGCACGACAACAATCGTGACGCCATGGGCATGACGCTCAAGCTCAGCCAGAACGTGCTCGACACTTTCGTGGGATGGGACGCCCAGGTTCTGCACGACCTTCACGAGTCGGTTCCTTATCTCTACGACAACACCGCCGGCGACGGGCCGTTCAACGCCTGGGTCGACCCGATCCTGACGAACGAGTGGGAAATCCTCGGCTGGCGCAACGTGCAGGACATGACCAAGTTCGGCATGCCAGGCGTTTTCACGCACGGCGAATTCGACACATGGTCGCCGGGCTATCTGATGTTTTTTGCTGCACTGCATAATGGCATCAGCAGGCTCTACGAGACATTCGGCAATGGCGGCGCCGACACGGAGCAACGCACTCTCGGCCCGGACGAATATTCGCGCACGTGGTGGCGCCAAAATCCGCCGCTGCCCACGGTGATATGGTCGCAGCGCGACAATAACAATTACGAAGAAACAGGATTGCTGACCTCTCTGCACTTCTTCTCCGACAACCGCCAGATGTTTCTGAAGAATTTTTACCTTAAGGCGAAGCGCTCCATTCGGAAGCCGGAGAACGAAGGGCCCGCGGCCTACGTCCTGCCGGGGGATGACCCACGCTCGGGGGCGCAGGCCGAGTTGCTGCGCATTCTGCAGTTGCAACACTGCGAAATCTCGCGCGCCACCGCTGCGTTCACGGTCACTGTGCCAGTGAACAAGCCCAAGGATCACGCTCATGCCGCGTCAGCGCAGCCGGAGGAAAAGCCTGCTCCGGAGACCAAGACGCTCAACTTCCCGGCGGGCAGCTACATTGTCCGCATGGATCAGCCCTATTCGCGAATCGCCGATGCGCTGCTCGACTATCAATACTGGAGTCCGGATGATCCGCAAAAGACGCCTTACGATGACACCGGCTGGACGTTTGGCGAATTGTTTAACGTCAAAGTGACGCGAGTCACTGATCCCGCCGTTCTTTCAGTGGCGATGGAACGTGTGACGCAAATTGCGCCCGCGAGCGGCATTTCCGGCACGGGGACGATCTTCGCAATCAACGACAACGCGGACACGGCGCTTGCGACATTGCGTTATCAACTGAAAGACGCACAAATCGAAGCGGCCGAAGATGCTTTTGAAGCGGACGGACACAAGTTCAATCGCGGCACGTTCCTGATTCAAGGTGCGGATAGCGCCGCGCTGCAGAAGGCCGTCTCGGATCTGGGCCTGCAGGCGTATGCATTATCCGCTGCCCCGTCGGTGAAAACTCATCCCGTGCGCGCCGCCCGCGTCGCGCTGCTTCACACCTGGCTGAGTACGCAGACCGAGGGCTGGTGGCGCGAGGCCCTCGATTTCATGCATATTCCCTACGACTACATCAGCACGCAAACGGTCGCGAAGAATGCCGACCTCAATTCGAAATACGACGTAATTCTTTTTCCTCCGGTGGGCCGCGGCGTGAGTCCGGATTTGATCATCAACGGCCTGCCCACCGCGTGGGGCAATCCGCTGCCGTGGAAAACCACCGAACTTACGCCTAATATCGGCAAGCTCGATTCCACCGATGACACGCGTCCCGAACTCGGCTGGGAGGGCGCCGCGCACTTGCAGGATTTCGTCAACCACGGCGGCGTGCTCATCACGGTGATGGACACCGCCAATCTTGCTGTGGCCCTCGGGCTGACTCACGGCGTTTCCATCGGCCGGACGCAGCGTGAACGAATCATCGGAAGTGTCGTCCGCACGGACGTCGTCGATCCTGCGAGCCCCATCGCCTACGGTTACGGCGATGAGCTTTCCGTATATTGTTTCAACGGGCCGGCATTCGACGTGAGCAATGTTCAGGGCCGCGGCGGTTTCCGCCGGCTCGGTCCCGAAATCAACGGGCGCCCAACGGGACGCGGAACGCCCGACGATCCCGATTTCGTCGTCGGCCGCAAGAACGAAACCCCTCCGGAGCAGCCGGCTGTTCAGCCGTGGCAGGCCGAACCCGTCACTCCTGAGGAGATGCACAATAATGTCGGGCTGATTCCCCCACAATACCGCCCGCGCGTGATTTTCCGCTATGCGGATAGCCGCAATCTCCTGGTTTCGGGGCTTGTCGAAGGCGGCGAAGACATCGCGCAGCATGCCAGCGTGATCGACGTTCCCATGGAGTCAGGCCACGTGGTTTTGTTCTCGAATAATCCGATTTACCGCGGCGAGACCTGGGGTAGCTACTCGCTCGTCCTGAACACCATCCTCAATTTCGACAGCTTGAATGCAGGAAGAAAGTTGGACGCGCGGTAGAAAAATCAACAGAACTGCTGAAAAGTGAAAATCGGGCAGCCGAACTTCGGCTGCCCGATTTTAGCGTTTGGTTCCCACCCACCTGCGTCAGTGGGCACTTTGTGCGTCGCTCAAGTGGTCGTAGTTCATCGCCGCATTGAGCAGCAGCATGAAGCTGCCCTGCGTGATTTGTCGCCACATGGGATTGATGGCGAACAGCACCACGTGGCCGCGCCCAACGGGAACGTCGACGATGGCCGGCGACTGCGCAAGTGCCTGCCCTCCATCCAGCATTCCGCTGACCCAGAGATTTTTTTCGTCCGCAAAACGTAGAACGACGTGCGGCCACAGCGTCTTCGGAGGAATGTCGGAGCTCGCGTATTCCCGTGCTTCAGGCGGAATGTAAAGCTCCTGCTCCGCGCGTGTGCGATGCTCGGCGGGCGGCGGAGCGACGTACGGACGGCCCTGCGGAATATCGGGATCCGTGAGTGATCCGCGGCCGCTGGTGCGCGGGCTCATGCCGCCGTCTTCGCCGCCGCCGAATCCGCCACCGCCCCCAGTGAGCGAAACGCGGAACACCGGCGCCTGATTAAAATAAACCGGGACGGTGGAATCGTATCCGTACGTAATCGCATCGTGCGGATCTTCGACCGTGGCGTTGAAAATCGCGCCGCGCGCGTGCAATTGCGGCGTGGGAACGATCGAGACGGTGTCGGTCATTCCAGTTTCCGTGGGCACAACGGAACTGGAACCGACGGTGATGAGCAACCCGCCGTCATCAACGAATTTCTTCAAATTCGCTAGGCCGGAGAAATCGAAGCCACCGCGAATGTCGCTGGTTTGATCCGGGCCAAGGCCGAAGCTCGGCGTCAGGTCAGATTTTTCCCAGGGAATCGGATTCCCGGCGATGCTGCCATCCGGAAGCATGCGCAGAGGAACACCACTGATGAGGCGCGCGAGATTCGGCATCGATGGCGGAAGAATAATCACATCATACTTCGCGCGCAGGTCCGGCGTTTCGCGGACCACCGCGTCGGCGACGTAAGAATACGGGACCTTGCACGCTTCGAGCGCGAGGCGATACCAGCCCTCCGGCTGCGTGTTCATCCAGTTGTGCACCAGGGCGATGCGCGGCGTTTCAAGCGGGTGGCGCGCGACGGAAATATCCGCCGATGTGGCGTGAATTTCCAGGCCGAGATCCTGCGCGGCCGTGGAAAGTTCGTCTCGCAGATTCGATGGATTGCCGTCCGTGGGAATGATGAACGAGCCAGCGCGAAAATCCTGACCATCCGTCTTGAATGAATCCTCTGCCGCGAACATCTTCACACCAGCCAATCGGAAGCGAAGCGTAGCGAGCGCGGGTTCTGCATCGGCATTGATGATAAAAAAATCACCGCCGCCGTCGATTTTGCCTGCAGCAGGCGCGGGCCCGTCGATGAGTGTCATCGGAGCCTTCAGAATGGAGGCATCCGTAATGCGCACCGTGGAGACATCCATCAGCGGGCCGAGAGTCCAGCCCGTGTCGTCATAAGGAGCGGGGTCATGAATCGAATAATACTGAGTGTCGAGAAGCATGTCCGCTTCGCGGCTGTATGGCTGGTCCATGCGAATGATATAGCTGCCCGCGGGAATCGTGGTTGTCGCGGGAGGTTTTTCAGCCGAGGTCTTGCCGTCTCGTGACTTCTGGTCGGAACTCTCTCCGGACATACCTCCGTCGGCCGATTTTCCAACGGGCATTTGTTCATCGGCGAACGGATCAGCAAAAGTGGGCGAATTCACGGTGACGGCCTGGTCCAAGCGCGCGATTTCGACGCCCTGGTCTTGCAGAAGACGCGCGAGATGCGCGTCCAGCCCGGGGCGTTTCCCGTCATTCACGATGGCATAGGCAGCCGGCCCTTCGGTGGTTGCTTTAGCCACGGAGCGCCGGCTCATGTCGTAGAAGCGAGTGAGAAATTCCTCAGGTCGCTGCGCCATGTAACCCAAGCCGATCAGCAGCGCGCTCTGTTGCAAGTTGACGTTGTCGCGTATCGACCACTTGATTTTTGGCATCGGAGGATTGGGACGGAACCAGGTCATGCTGGTGTCTGATGGTGGGACGGTTTGCACGGAAGTATCCGCGCCGCGGCCGCCGAATGTTTCATAGAAGCGGCCGATGCCGTTGTGTCCGGCCTCGGCAAACATCATGTAGTTGGGCGCCCATCCATCATAAAAGCCGTGCGTCCATACGCCGGGCACGCCGTAGGCGGTCATTTTCTGCACTTCGTTGAAGGCCAGCTCTTGCCATTCGCTTTCCACAATCGGATCGAGCCAGGCGTTGTACGGGCCCGTACCGGTGGAAATATAAAGAAATGGGATCGACTCATGCAGGTCGTGCAAAACCTGAGGATGCCAGGTGAAGAATGTCTTCATCTGGATTTTCGAAAGTTGTAACGCCATGGCAATGCCGTCGCGATTGTTGTCATGCGCAACGTAATGGCCCCAGTAAATGAGGCTGGGAGCCTGCTTATCTGGATTGGCTTTTTCCCAATTGTATAGATCCACTTCGCGGTCGCGGCCATCCACTTCGAGAACCGGAGTGATGAGCACGATGACGTTCTTGCGAATCTGATCGATCATCGGCGAGTCTTCCACGGCAAGGCGGTAGGCTAGCTCCATCAGCATTTCCGGAGAGCCAGTTTCCGGCGAATGAATCGAGCCTGAAATCCAGTAGAATGGCTTTCCCGTTTGCTCAAGATCGGTCGCCTCGGCAGGCGTGATTTTTCGCGTATCGGCCAGCTTTGCCGTGATGTCGCGGTAGTGATCGAGCTGGGCGATATTGTGTTCGTCGCTGACGGCCACGACCATGAAGTCGCGGCCCTCCTCGCTTTTCCCCGTGACGAACACGCGGACGCGCGGCGACGCTTTTTCGAGTGCCCGATAGTAGCGGTAAATGTCGGCGGTGTGCGTCAGCTTGTTGGGCGTCCCGATGACGTAGCCAAGCACTTTGTCAGGTGATGGGACGGTCGCCGAAGCCGGGAGATGGTCGACGAGCGGCGTCGAAAGATAGGGTTCAGTGGTGTATTCCTTAATCTTCGCGGTATATTGCGCGTCCATTTCCTGCGAGGCTGGTTTTGCGGCCTTCGCTTTTCTAGATGTCCTGGATGCCGGCTTAGCCGCTGAGGAGCTGTCGGCGTGGCTCCGCATGGTCCCCAGGAACAATCCGGCAGTCAGAATTGCTAAACAAGCGAACGCCTTCGAAAAAGACATCTTTGTCATCATCGGATCCACCCCTTTTCGTGTGCCAAGACAGACGGATTCTACCCCCAAAACGTTTCGAGGAATCATCGCAAAGGGCCGGTCCTACGGCTCTACGCTCTTGTTGCGCAGTCGCCCCACTTGCGGCCCGCGTGGAGGCATGCGAAAATTGCGGCAGCGCGCTGGGTTGGTTTTTCCTGATCTCCGGCTGGGCGCGCTTGAGGCGATATCGTCTAAAGGTTAGGACGGAGCCCTCTCAAGGCTCAAATCCGGGTTCGAGTCCCGGTATCGCTACCAAATCACTTTCCAGAGTTAATGAGGGGAATTTTTCTTCGGCGCAAGGCCGTTTCTCGCGAATCCTGAAGACCCGTTCGTGCGGGGTGGGGAAGAGTAGTTAATTCGCGCGTTTCTTGCTGGCGCGATATTCGGCGGCGACTTCAGCGATTGACTTCGGCTTATACGCCAGCGCCGCCTGCCCCATCTTCACGGCTTCCTTGTAGGGAACGAAGGTCGAGGGTACGAAGGTGCTTGAGCCCTGCGCGCTGGTCATTTGAAACGCAGTTCGATTTGTAGTGGGCAGAAAGCCGGATCCAAATCCCATTGATCCGCCGCCACCGCCAGCGCCCCCACCACTGTATGTCGGAGCAGCGGCAGGAGAAGCACCGCCAGCAACGTTGGCGCGTTTTTGCGCGTGAGCTGGCAATGCGAACAACAGGAGTGAAGCCGCGAAAATTGCGCATTTCATTGTTGTCACCCTCTTATCTTCCCGATGGGAATCCCGCGCTACAGTGGAATCCCGGGCTACGAAGAAAGCTGACCGCGACGCCCCGGCGGCCGCTCTCGAGTGAATCGATGCGCACGACGCGCCCCGTCTCTTGTCCGGAATCGGCGCGACATTCCGAGGCGGGGCATGAGACATAGAGATGCATGTGCACCTTATAACTAGGCTCTTCCGTGATGAAATAAATGCCGTCGCGGGACATGTCAAGAGTGGGCCGAACCTCCTCGAAAGTGTCCCCGAAGTTGCATGGACGAACGCGGGCAGATAATCGGACACGGACGCGACGCGCGCGCCTGCGATCTGTGCGCAACGGAGGCGCTCCGAGTATCCTGTCTTCGTTCCGCTGGACAATTTCGATGCTCACGTAAAATCCTTCGCACTCCACGCGACCCGTCGCGGGACCATTACCATTACTATGCCTCCCAGCGGGGCCTTCGATCGGGAGAGAGCAATCGACATGCCAGCCTAACTCATAGTGACTAAGTGGCTTATCATAAGCCGGCCCGTTGATTCTGACCCTGTGGCTTCCGTCAAGTTGCAAAATTTTGCCACGCGCGCGCCAACGATTTCGGGTCATATTCAAGGTATACTCTGCCGGCGGACAGGGAGCATCCGGCGGATGATGCGTGAAAGTATATATAGATTATTAACGCATAGAGTATATAGACACAGAATGACTCCTTTCAATGCGGCAGCGCCACTTGGGCGAGTTGAGCTTCTACTTCGAGTCGCTGAAGCAGCGGGAAAGGCCTGAGAGGAAAAAGAACAAGCGATGGAATTCCTGAATGATGTCACTGTGGTGAACAACGAGGAAGCTCACCGCTTCGAAGCGAGACTCGGGAACGAGATGGCGCTAATTAGTTACCGCCGTACTGGCGATCGCATTGCGTTTCGACATGCGGAAGTGCCCGTTGCATTCGAGGGAAAAGGCGTCGCGGGAAAACTTGCACGTGCGGCGCTCGATTTTGCTCGCGCGAACAAGTTGCAAGTCGTTCCCGTATGCCCATTTGTGGCAAGCTACATTCGCAAGCATGCCGAGTATCAGGATCTGTTGTCGCCGGGGGATCGAGAGCGCCTTTTGGCGGAGCCAAGCTGAGGAGATGAATGGATGAGTTCGATTGAAGCGTTCAAGTTGAGGCCGCTGCAGATCACGGATCATGAGGCCTGGCTGCCGTTGTGGCACGGCTATCAGAACTTTTATAAGGAAGAAATTCCCGAGGCGACGACGCGTATGACATGGAGGCGGCTCATCGATCCGCGCGAGCCGATGTTTGGCGCCATTGCATTGATTGGCGACCAGGCGGTGGGCATCGTGCACTGGATTTTCCACCGTTCCTGCTGGACGGTCGAAAATTATTGCTATTTGCAGGACCTCTTTGTCGTCGAGGAGAAGCGCGGCGCTGGGATCGGACGCAAGCTGATCGAGCACGTGTATGGAATCGCGCGCGCGGCTGGGTGCGCGCGTGTCTATTGGCTGACCCATGAAACGAACACGGATGCGATGCTGCTTTATGACCGCATCGCGGAGCGCTCCGGTTTCGTGCAATACAACAAAATCCTCAAGTAATCGGTGGGGAGCTGAGCAGCACCACCGCCGCGAGGTTCATGCGCCTGTGGCGCGCTGGCCTTCGAGCTGCGTCGTCATCGTGATCTCGGCTTTGAGCACCTTCGACACCGGACAGCCTGCCTTCGCCGCTTCTGCCGATTTCTCGAATGCTGCCTTGTCGGCATTGGGAATGCGCGCTTTCACGTCGAGATGAATTTTCGTGATGGCGAAACTGTCGCCTTGCTTTTCGAGCGTCACGGCTGCGGTTGTTTCGATGCTCTCCGGCTTGATGCCCGCGTTACCCAGTTGCGCCGCAAGGGCCATGCTGAAGCAGCCCGCATGGGCCGCGGCAATCAATTCTTCAGGGTTCGTTCCCTTGGCGTTTTCGAAGCGCGTGGCGAATGAATAGTTCGCCTTCGAGAGGACGCCGCTTTCTGTCGAGATCGTGCCAGTGCCGTCGCGGAGCATGCCATTCCAGACTGCGGTAGCTTTTCGTGCCATCGTTTCCTCCTCAGACCTGCACAGATAGTGTACGGCGACAGCACCGTCTGGCGCTACAGGTGGCGGAATCGAATACCCGTATCATCGCGCAATTCTCAGGGGACCATCCACGCGAGGCAGTGGGCTTGAGCGAACGCGAGCACGCCGATTAGCAGCGCGAAAAACATGCTGTGCCAGAACGTCGAGCGAAGAACTTTGCCTTCCTCGCCGATCAAGCCAACGGTCGTAACGCCGACCGCGATGTTTTGCGGCGAGATCATTTTCCCCGTGACGGCTCCGGAGGAATTCGTGACCGCGAGAAGCACGGGATTCAAATGCATCTGGTGGGCGGCGGCGACTTGCAAGTTGCCAAAAAGCAAATTGCTTGCGGTGTCGCTCCCGCTCAGAAAACAGGCGACCCAGCCGAGATAGCTGCTGACCAGTGGAAAGAACCGGCCGATGTGCGCCACGGCAGCCCCGAGCGTGTACGCCATCCCGGAATAGTTATAAAGATAGGCAAGCGCGACGATGAGGACGACCGTGAGTCCCGCGACGCGCAGCTGGCGCAGCGTCTTAATGCCCGCTTGAGCGAAGACTTTTGGCCGTACGCGAAGGCATATCGCCGTGATGATGGTCGCGACGAGTACAGCAGTCCCCGTGGCCAGAGGTTGAAAGGAGTAGCGAGCTGCGTATGGCTTGCCATAAAGCGTAATGAGAATCGCATTGTGAAGATGAGGGATCTCGAATGTGATCTGGCCTTTCGTGAAAATCTTGAAGTAAGACCACAGGACCATCACGCCGGAAAGCAGAATCCACGGCAACCAGGCTGTGAAGGCTTCAGTTGAGGAAACAGGCGAATTCTGCACGCCGGGCGGACTCGCCACCCCAGAAGAATCCGCCGCGCCCGGTTTCCAGACTCGAAGCAAAGCGACCAGCGCTGCAATCGATGCCAATGCAGCGATAATGTCGGCAGCCCAAGGGCCCCAGAAATTGGAGACGAAGAATTGCGCGAGTGCGAAACTGATTCCCGCCACGACCGCCGCCGGCCATGCGCGCTTCAAGCCTTTGCCGCGCGCCACCACCCACACGAGGTACGCGGGCAGGATGGCAGAGAGAAATGGAAGCTGGCGGCCTTCCATCGAGGAAAGCTTCATCAGGTCGATTCCAGTGACGCCGGCAAGCGCGACGATGGGAATGCCAAGCGCGCCAAAAGCCACCGGCGCCGTATCGGCGATCAGCGAGACTACAATGGCGCGGCGAGCCGTGAATCCCATGCCGACGAGAAGAAAGGCCGTGATCGCGACCGGTGTGCCAAAACCAGCGGTGCCTTCAAGCAACGCTCCGAAACAGAAGGCCACAAGAACCGCTTGAATGCAGGCGTCGCCGGAGGCGTGATGCGTCATCCATCGCCGCAATTGGTCGAAATGGCCTGTTTCGACAGTGAGGTTATAAAGCCACAGCGCAGCAAAGACGATCCACAAGATGGACCACAGCGCGTAAATCACGCCGTATACGACGCTCCAAAGCTCCAGCGCAAACGGCATGTGCCACACGAAAATTGCCAGAGCCCCAGCCGAAACCAGCCCGCATGCCGAAGAAAACACGCCGCTCTTGCGCAGCCCGCCCATCAGCGCCACGACGACCACGAGCGGAACAATCGCCGCGAGCGCGGAGAGCGCCGGCGAGTGCAGTGGGTCGAGCGGCTGCGGCCAAATGAAAAAGAGGGCGAGAGCCATTGTGCGATCCGGGCTCAGGATAAGAGCCGGGGCGGGATTCTAACATCGAAGTCGCGGAAGTTCGTGGAGATGATCGTCGGTGGAATCACCACGAAGGGAAGGAGATTCTGGCTCTGCTGCATGCAAGAGCTACAGCAATGGGAAGCGCCTTGAGGTTCCGTTACAATAGCGGCGATGGACGTTGCTTCGAATCCAGCTCCCTATGCCATGGATGTGCGCCAGACGCGCGGGCGGCAGCATCCCGAGCCGCAGCATCCCTATCGCAATGACTATGCGCGCGACCGCGATCGCGTCGTGCATTCGCGAGCGTTCCGGCGCCTTGAGGCGAAGACGCAGGTTTTCACCACGCGCTATTCGGATCATTTTCGCAATCGGCTGACGCATACCCTCGAAGTGGCCCAGATTGCACGGACAGTAGCCGGCGCGCTAGGCCTGAACGCGGACCTTGTCGAAGCGCTGGCGCTGGTGCATGACATTGGGCACCCGCCCTTCGGTCATGCCGGCGAGCGTCAGCTCGACCTGCGCATGCGCGAACATGGCGACCGCTTCAATCACAATTTGCACGCGCTTTACATCGTCGAGCAGTTCGAGCAGCGCTATTTGGATTTTCCGGGCTTGAATCTGACGTTCGAAGTCCGCGAGGGCATTATCAAACATTCCCGCGACTATTCGGCGGCGGAATTTCCGGAGCTCGCCGGATATCTTCTCGACCAGCGGCCGCCGGTCGAGGCCCAGCTCATCGACCTGGTCGACGAAATTGCTTACAACACAGCCGACTTGGATGATGGCTTCGAAGCGCGTTTGCTGAAGCTGGATGACTTGACGGCTGCGGTGCCAATTTTTGGCGCGGCCTATGGAGAAGTGGATCGTCGATACCCAGATGGACGGATAAAGCTGAAATTCAACGAGGCGCTGAAGCGTGTTCTTGACCGTTTTGCGACGGATTTGATCGAACATACTCGCTCGGAAGCAACCAGCGCCGGAGTTGCCAGTGTTGAAGACGTTCGCCGGCATCCGAAGCGCCTGGCGAGTTTTTCACAGGCAATTGCCGCGCAGGATGTCGCGCTCAAGGAGTTCTTGCGCACGCGGCTGTATCAGAATCCCGCGATCACTGAAGATCGCGAACGCTCGGTCGCCGCGCTCGATGAGCTTTTTCTGTTTTATCTGCAGTATCCAGACAAGATGCCTGCCGCCTATGCCGAGAAGGCGCGCCATGAGCCGCCACACCGCGTCGTCTGCGAATACATCGCCGGTATGACGGATCACTACTTGCTGCAACAGCACCAGGAACAGCTTGGCGATGGGCAATCAGGGCCCGCTGATTGAGGTGATTGCCGGCCCGTGAGATCGCAATCTTGGGCAGGGCGCGGTGCAACCTGTACTTGTGCTCTGTCGCAAAGGGCAAGTATCCGATTCGCACCATTTGCTTGGTTTTTGGGCCGTTTCCTTGACATTGTCTGACCGCACCTTATAATGAGGCTTCATTACGTTTTTCCTTGGGATTTCCATGTTCCTCGACGTACACGAACTCGCTACTCGTAAGATTCGCATCCGGCGAAATTACGCCCCGGGCACGCTGGATTTCCACTCGGGCGAATTCCGCCAAATCGAGCCGCTGGACGTGCGCGCCACGGCGGAGCTGGTCGACGATCAGATCCGCATCTATGGCACGTTTCACACCCGGCTGGAGCTCAATTGCGCGCGTTGCCTCGAGACCGTGGTGGAAGAAGTCAGTAAGAATTTTGACCTGTTTTACAGGCCCGTGACTTCCATCAGTCGGGAAGAGGAAGTCCGGCTCAACTTGGACGACACCGACGTCGCCTTTTTCGAGGGGGACGGGCTTTTCCTGGCCGATGTCCTGGCCGAACAGGTTAATTTGTCGCTTCCCATGAAGGTGATTTGCCGCAGCGATTGCCGGGGGCTGTGTCCGCACTGCGGAGTGAATTTGAACCAGGAAGAGTGCCGCTGCGAAACCCATGCCGCTGACCCGCGCCTGGCGCCGCTCGCACGTCTCAAGCAGGACTGGTCGAAAAAGCAATAAAATAAATACAATGCCGAAATTTGACGGAAGGGCGCCGTGCGCCCTCCGCGCGAGGAGTTGGAATGCCGAATCCGAAGCGACGTCACTCAAAGAAACGCACCAGCACGCGGCGCGCTCATGATCATCTGAAGACGCCGTCAATCTCGAAGTGCCCGCATTGCCACGAACCAAAGCTCCCGCACCGCGCTTGCCCGCATTGCGGGTATTATAAGGGGCGGGCAGTCGTGGACACGGAAGCCTGATACCCGAGCTGGGGAATTTCGGAATCTCCTAAGTCAATTTGAGCGGGTGCGAGCCGATGATAACCATTGCATTGGACGCTATGGGTGGCGAGCACGCTCCTCGTGCTGAAGTCGAAGGAGCGGTGCTCGCCGCGCGCCAATATGGCGTTCGCATTGTGCTCGTCGGCGTGGAATCGAAGGTCCGCGCTGAACTCAACCGGCACACGTACCGGGGCCTCCCCATCGAGATCGCGAACGCCACTGAAGTAATCACCATGGAGGATTCGCCCTCCCTGGCGTTCCGCAAGAAGCGCGACAGCTCGGTGCATGTCGGCGCGAAGATCGTTCGCCAGGGGCAGGCGGAGGCATTTGTCAGCGCGGGGAATACCGGCGCTGTCATGGCCATCGCGCGATTTATTTTTGGAACGTTGCCTTCGGTTGACCGCCCGGCGCTCGCTGCTCCTTTTCCGACCGCCAAGGGCGGCGCGGCGGTCCTGCTCGATGTCGGCGCCAATGTGGATTCGAAGCCTGAGCAGCTCGAGCAATTCGCGATCATGGGCGAAATCTATTACCGCGCGATTTTCGGCACACGGCGGCCGCGCGTAGCTGTGCTCTCGATCGGCGAAGAGGAAATGAAAGGCAATGAGTTGACGCGCGAGGTGTCGAACCGCCTCAAGCACACTTCATTGAATTTCGTCGGCAACGTCGAGGGCAAGGATTTTTTCAAGGGCAATGTCGATGTCATCGTCTGCGACGGATTCGTCGGCAATATCGTCCTGAAAATCAGCGAGGGTCTCGTCGAGCACGTTGGCGGAATGCTGAAGAAAGCGCTGCAGAGCAGTCTGAGCGCGCAAATGGGCTACGTGCTGTCGCGGCATGCGTTCGGCGAATTTCGCAAGAAAATTGATTATTCCGAATATGGAGGTGTGCCGTTGCTCGGTGTGCGCGGCATCACCGTAATCGGGCATGGACGGTCAAACTCGAATGCGATTAAGAACGCCATCCGCGTCGCGTCCGAGCTTTGCCGTTCCAAAGTAAACGAGAAGATCGAACAGGAACTTTCTGCGGCGGTTGCCAGCGCTCGCGCCTGAGTGCCCGCCCGTGAGGCGCTGGACTTTCCTCTCGAACAGAGATAGAACCGGCATTCGGCTTTCCGGCCGAGATATATCGGGGAACGGGACACCACATGAGTAAGCTCGCATTCTTATTTCCGGGCCAAGCGTCCCAGTATTCGGGTATGGGTCGCGATCTAGCCGAGAAATTCCCGGCGGCGCGCCGCGTTTTCGAATCCGCTGATGCGGCGCTGGGCTTTTCGGTGTCGCATCTTTGTTTTGAAGGTACCGAGGATGAGCTGAAGCTCACCGAAAACACGCAGCCGGCGATCCTCGCGGTTTCCGTTGCCGCAGCTCGAGTGCTGGAAGAAAACGGAGTAGTGCCCGATTACGTCGCGGGGCATAGTTTGGGCGAATATTCGGCGCTTGTAGCGGCAGGGGGCATCGATTTTTCCTCCGCAATCAAGCTGGTTCGTAACCGCGGGCGTTACATGCAGGAGGCTGTCGCGCACGGCGACGGCGCCATGGCGGCGATCCTGGGACTTGCCTCGGCGGAAGTTGCGGACATCTGCAAGAAAGCCGCCGGCAGCGAAATCGTCATACCCGCGAACTTGAATTCTCCCGAGCAGACGGTTATTTCCGGGCATGCCGCGGCGGTGAAACGCGCCGTCGAAATCGCGTCGCAAAGCGGCGCGAAGCGCGCTGTAATTTTGGCCGTGTCCGCCCCCTTCCATTGCGAGTTGATGAAGCCGGTCGAGAAACGGCTCGAAGCGGATTTGCGCGCGGCGAAGTTCAGCGGTTTGCGATTTCCATTGATTACGAATGTGGACGCGGAAGCGATTACCAAGGGCGAAGAGGCACGCGAAGCGCTCGTTCGCCAGGTGTGCGCCCCGGTGCGCTGGGAAGACTCGATCCGCGAAATGATCGCGGAGGACGTGCGCATTTTCGTCGAGGTGGGCCCGGGCCGCGTTTTGAGCGGCCTGTTGCGTCAGATTGACCGCTCGGTGCGAAGCCTTAATGTCGAGGATTCGGCGAGCCTGCAATCGACGCTCGAAAAAATCGCGCAGGCCCGCGCCGAAGCGACCGAAGCGTGATTTCATCCGGAGGGAATTGAACAACACAATGTTTTCACTCCAGGGCAAAGTTGCAATGGTTACCGGCGCGTCCCAGGGAATCGGCCGCGGCGCGGCAATCGCACTGGCTGCGGCTGGCGCGCGAGTGGCTGCGGCGGCGCGAAACGAGGAGAAGCTTGCCGAAGTCGTGAAGCAAATCGAAGCGGCAGGTGGAGAAGCACTCGCCGTGAAAATGGACGTTGCCGAACCGGAGCAGATCAAGGCAGGCTTCCAGCAGACTCTGGCGAAGTTCGGCCGGCTCGATATCCTCGTCAACAATGCCGCGATCACGCGGGATGGTCTCGCCCTGCGCATGAAGCTCGTGGATTGGGACGTAGTGCTGCGGACAAATCTCACCGCGGCGCATCTTTGCACGCAGCAGGCGCTGTCCGTGATGATGAAGCAGCGCTGGGGGCGCATCATCAACATCACGTCCGTTGTGGCCGAAACGGGAAACGCGGGGCAATCAAATTACGTTGCGGCAAAAGCGGGATTGATTGGCCTGACGCGCGCCATCGCTACGGAAATGGCTTCGCGAAACATAACGGTCAACGCCGTTGCGCCGGGGTTCATCGCCACGCCCATGACCGATCCGTTGCCGGATAAAGTGAAAGATGAATTGAAATCCCGCATTCCGCTCGGGCGTTTCGGCACGGAAAACGACGTCGCCGCTGCAATCGTTTTTCTCGCAAGCGAAGAAGCGGGCTACATCACCGGGCACGTGCTCGACGTCAACGGCGGCATGCACATGGGCTAGGTGGGTATGGCGCGACCTAAGAAGAGCGTGAAAGGCATTTTGAATGTCGATTGAGAGTCAGAAAGACTTGTTGGCGCTGAAGGAGGTTGGGCGCATCGTCCGGCTGGCGCTCGCAGCGATGGCGCGCCGCGTGCGCGCGGGAATCAGCACCGCCGCGCTCGCCGAAATCGGTGGGAAAGTAATGCGCCAAAATGGAGCGAATTCCGCTCCTCGAATGGTCTATGGTTTTCCGGGCGATGTCTTGATCAGCTTGAACGACGAGGCCGTGCACGGAATTCCCGCGGCATCGCGCATCGTTCGCGCAGGTGATTTGGTGAAACTGGACGTCACATTCGAGAAGGGGGGCTACATGGCCGACGCCGCCATGACCGTTCCCGTCGAGCCCGTTTCGGAAGATGCACGGCGTCTCGCGGCCTGCGCGGAGCGTGCCTTTCAGAGGGCAATGCAGTTCGCGCGCGCGAATTGCCGTGTTAACCAGATTGGCCGCGTGATCGAGCAGGAGGTCCGCGGTAGTGGCTTTCGTGTGATTCGAGAATTGGGCGGCCACGGCATTGGCCGCACGATTCACGAAGAGCCCACCGTGCCGAATTTCGATGATCCCACGGCGCGTCAGCTTCTGACAAAGGGGCTTGTCATCACCGTCGAGCCGATTATCGCGATGGGCTCTGGCAAACCGGCAGACGGAGGCGACGGCTGGACAGTGAAGACGGCGGACGGGAGTCTTTCGGCGCATTACGAGCACACGCTTGTGATTACGGATGGCGCTCCGATCTTGCTTACGGCGGCCTGATTCAGCAGCGATCGATCCGCTTCGGCAATTGGCGCGAATCGCTCGGCTCTGGAAGATACCGGCGCAAGACGGCCCCTGTCGTGTGGGCCGTCCCGGTCATCTCCAACTGTCTCTGGTTGACCTGATTTCGCGGGCCGCATAGAATGAACACGGGAAAAGAGTCGGGGCAGCCGCTCAGTAGTTCGTAAGAGATTCACCGAACGCCGAAACCGGAGGAAGAAAGAGAATGGCCAGCGTTGAAGAACGCGTGAAGCAGATTATCGTCGAACAACTGGGTGTGGATGAAGGCGAAGTGACGCCAACGGCTTCGTTCGTGGACGACCTGGGCGCCGATTCACTCGACATCGTCGAGCTCGTGATGGCCTTCGAAGAAGCGTTCAGCATCGAAATCCCCGATGAGGACGCGGAGAAGATCGCCACGGTGAAGGACGCCATCGCGTACATCGACAAGCACGCTCAGGGTAAGAAGTAATTCACCGGCCTCAGAGTTCCATCGAGGAGAAAACTCCGCATTGAATCGCCGAGTTGTCGTCACTGGAGTCGGGCTGGTCTGCGCCTGCGGCATCGGGACGGAAGAAGTTTGGAAGAACCTGATCGCTGGAAAGAGCGGCATTGCGCCGATCACGCAATTCGATGCCACCGGCTTCGACTGCCGGTTCGCGGGCGAAGTGAAGGGGTTTGATCCCTTCCAGTGGATCGAGAAAAAAGAAGTCAAGAAGATGGCCCGGTTCATCCACCTGGCCATTGCCTCCGCGGATTTCGCGATGAAGATGGCGGCGCTCGAAATCACTCCGGAGATTGCGGATGCCACCGGCATTTACATTGCTTCAGGCATCGGCGGATTCGACGTGATCGAGCGCGAGCACAGCAAGCTAATTCACGGCGGTCCGGGCAAGATTTCTCCTTTTTTCATTCCTTCCGCCATCATTAATTTGGCGTCCGGTCAGATTTCGATCCGCCTCGGAGCGAAGGGCCCGAATTCCGCCACGGCCACCGCGTGCTCCGCCTCTGCGCATGCAATTGGCGACGCGTTCAAAATCATCCAGCGATGCGACGCGGAAGTGATGATTGCCGGCGGGTCCGAAGCAGCGATCACGCCCATGGGCGTCGGCGGCTTTGCCGCCATGAAGGCGCTTTCGACGCGCAACGACGAGCCAACGCGCGCCAGCCGGCCATTTGACGCGCAGCGCGATGGCTTCGTGATCGGCGAAGGAGCGGGAGTGCTGATTCTCGAATCGCTTGACCATGCGCAGCGGCGCAACGCTAATATTCTCGCGGAAATCGTCGGCTATGGGATGTCGGCTGACGCTTTCCACATGACGCAGCCCGCCGAGAATGGCGACGGCGCCTATCGTGTCATGCGAGCCTCCTTGCATGATGCCGGGATTGCGCCTTCCGAAATCGGCTACGTGAACGCGCACGGAACCTCGACTCCCATCGGTGACGCCATCGAAACGGTGGCAATCAAGCGGACCTTCGGCGACGACGCGAAAAAAATTCCCGTCAGTTCGACGAAGTCCATGACGGGTCACGTGCTTGGCGGCGCGGGCGGCCTTGAGGCGGGCATCAGCGTCCTCGCCTTGCGCGACCAGATTTTGCCGCCGACGATCAACTACGAAAATCCCGACCCGGCTTGCGACCTGGATTACGTTCCGAATCATGCGCGCAAGGCCAGTTTGCGCTATGCGCTCTCGAATTCCTTTGGTTTCGGCGGCACCAACGCATCTCTTGTCTTCAAGCTCTGGGAAGGCCGCTGAGAGATCCGGCTTCGGCTCCGCATCAGGAGGTTCTGTTGAACATCGTTGTTTGCGTCAAGCAGGTTCCCGCAAAGGATGCGCCTCTCGTCATTGATGCGAGTGGCTCATGGATTCGCGAGACGGATATCAGTTTTGAAACGAATGAGCCGGACAGCTTCGCTCTCGAAGAGGCCCTGCGGCTCAAGGAAAAGCACGGCGGCGAAGTCGTGGCAATTTCCATGGGCCCGGAGCGCGTGAAGCAAACGATCAAAGAGGCGCTCGCGAAGGGCGCCGATCGCGGCATTCACGTCACCGACGACAAATTCTATGCTCTCGACCCGCTGGCATCGGCGCGCTCGCTCGCAGCCGCAATCAAGAAAGAAAAATTCGATTTAATCCTCACGGGCCTGCAGAGCGACGACCACGGTTTCGGCCAGACCGGCGTCCTGCTCGCCGAATTGTTGGGCTTGCCCCACGCCACAATCATCATGTCGATTGAAGCGCAGGGTGATCACCTGCGCCTGAAGCGTGAACTCGAGGCCGGATGGTTTCAGTGGGTTGAGTTACCCCTGCCCGCCGTGCTGACGATTCAATCCGGCATTAACAAGCCCCGCTACGCGACGCTCAAAGGCATCATGGCCGCCAAGAAAAAAGAAATCGTCGCCGTTTCGCGTGAATCCCTCGACGTATCGGGAGAAATAACGCAACGCGTGGAGCGAATCTACGTTCCGCAGAAATCGAAGAAGACGGAATTCATCACCGGTTCGCCGAAGGAAATCGCGGCGAAGCTCGTCGAAAAATTGCGGCACGAAGCGCGTGTGATTTAATCGGGTTCGACATGAGAATCCTGCTCATCACCGAACAGCGCGAAGCGAAATGGAACAAAGTCAGTTTTGAAACGCTCGCCGCCGCGCAACAGATCGCGACGCAGGTGAAAGGCTCCCTCTCGGGCGTAGTCATCGGGCAGGGAGTCGCCGGCCTCGCCGAGGAACTCGCGGGATATCAACTCGAGGAGGTGCTTCTTGTCGAGAACGCGCTGCTCGACAAATACACTCCCGACGGATATTCGATCGCATTGAAGCAAGTGATCGAGCAAACGAAGCCCGACCTCGTCCTTTTCCCGCACACCTATCAGGTTCGCGATTTCGCGCCCAAACTCGCCGCATCGCTCGGCAAGGGCATGATTGGCGACTGCGTCGGCTATCGTTGCGAAAACGGCAAGCTGATTTTCGTGCGCCAAATGTTTCAGGGCCGTACCGCGGCCGATGTCGTTTTTCAGGGCTCTGCGCCCTGGCTCGCTTCGTTTCAAGCAGGCGCGTTCCGCGCTGATCTCGCCGCGAAAAAAGAAAGCGGCAAAGCGCCAGTGAAGCCGGTGAGCATCGAATTAAGAGCGGAGCAGATCCGCACCAAGCCGCTGGAACTTTTCCGGGAAGCCAAGCAAGCAGTCGATTTGACGCAGGCGCCAATCCTCGTCTCCATTGGACGCGGCATCAAAGCTCCGGAAAATATTCCCCTCGCCGAAAAACTCGCCAAGGCCCTCGGCGCGGAACTTTCCGCTTCGCGCCCTATTTGCGATGAAGGCTGGCTTCCCATGGAACGGCAAATCGGCAGCTCCGGCCAGACCGTTTCTCCCAAATTGTATCTCGCCCTCGGCATCAGCGGCGCGATTCAGCACGTTGTGGGCATGAAGGGCTCGCGCTGCATCGCCGCGATCAATAAAGACCAGAACGCGCCGATTTTCGAGATCGCCGATTACGGCGTCGTTGGCGATCTTTTCGAGATCGTTCCCGCCCTCACCGAAGAGTTGGAGAAATCAAAATCCAGCTAGTCTCGCCTTGCGGTGCGCCATGCACGCCGATGCAGTGGTTGCGACATGATGCGTATAGTCGTCGTTGATTTTTTATTGCCTCAAAAGGCGGAGTGGGACGTTCTGCTACAATGAATGCTCATGCCTGCCGAACGCGAAACGCTCGAAGCGGATGTTCTCATTGTCGGCGCCGGCCCCGCCGGTCTTGCCTGCGCCCTTCACCTCTCTCGCCTGATCGAGCAGCATAACGCCGCAGGTCGAACGCCGAAGCTTTCTCCTGAAAATGTTTACGTCCTCGAAAAAGCGCGCGAGCTGGGCGCGCACCAGCTCTCCGGGGCGATCATGGACCCGCGCGCGCTTCGCGAACTTGTGCCGGATTTTGAGAAATCCGCGCCGCTCGACACTCCGGTTACCGGCGACGCGGTTTATTTTCTGACCTCAAATCGCGAGTGGAAGCTGCCGGTTACGCCTCCGCCGTTCAAGAATCACGGCAATTACGTCGTCTCGCTCAATCAGCTGGTGAAATGGCTCGGCGGCCTCGTCGAGAAAGCTGGCGTCAACGTCTTCACGCAGTTCGCCGGCGCTTCGCTCATTTATGACGGCCACGGGATCGCTGGCGTCATCACGGAAGACAAAGGCGTCGATAAGAACGGCAAGCCGAAGGACAATTTCACGCCGGGCTACGAGCTGCGCTCGAAAATTACTGTGCTAGCCGAAGGCCCGCGCGGCTCGCTCACCAAGGATCTCGTCGATCATTTCCATCTCGACGGATTGAATCCGCAGATTTACGGCATCGGCATCAAGGAATTGTGGGACGTCCAGCCGGGCCGCATTGAGACGGGCTTCGTCGCGCACACCGCTGGCTGGCCGCTTGACTCACACAAATATGGCGGCGGCTGGATTTACGGCATGCGCGACAATCGCGTGTCGCTCGGCATGGTGATCAGCCTCGAATACGCCGATTCGCTCTTCGACCCACACGAAGCGTTTCAGAAATTCAAGACGCATCCCTGGATTCGCCGGATTCTCGATGGCGGCAAGCTGGTCCGCTATGGCGCGAAGACTGTGCCCTACGGCGGCTGGTATTCGCGGCCCCAAAACAATTTCGACGGCGGCTTGATCATCGGCGATTCCGCGAGTTTGCTGAACTCGCAACGCCTCAAGGGCATTCACACCGCGCTCAAGAGCGGCATGCTCGCCGCCGAAGCAATCCACGATGCACTCGTCGTCGGCGACACTTCCGCGAAAACGCTTGGCGCCTATTCACAGAAACTGGAATCGAGTTGGATCAAAGAAGAGCTCTGGGCAGTCCGCAATTTTCATCAGGCCTTTCATGGCGGCTTGTGGAAAGGTCTTTTCCACGCCGGCCTGCAGTTTGCCAGCGGCGGGCGAGGTCTCATCGACCCGGTGCGTTGCCGGCCAGGCCACGAGGATTACCGCAAACTCAATCGTCCGCGCGAGCTCGTGGATCAGTCAACGCGATTTAAAGGCGACGGCACGTTAACTTTCGATCGTCTCACCGACGTCTATCACTCCGGCACGCGCCACGAAGAAGACCAGCCGTGCCATCTCGTCGTCACCGATCCGAGTATTTGCTCGGATCGCTGCGTTCGCGAGTATGGCAACCCGTGCCAGTATTTTTGTCCCGCGGCTGTCTACGAGATGGTCCTCGACAAAGGTCAGCCGCGCCTGAAGATCAACGCCTCAAACTGCGTCCACTGCAAGACCTGCGACATCGCCGATCCTTATCAAGTGATCAATTGGATTCCGCCCGAAGGCGGAGGCGGCCCGAATTACGAAGGCATGTAGTCTCTGCTGATCAAGCGCAGGCGCCGCTCGCTTCTCTAGTTTTCGGCCGTTTACTTCCCTAGAAAGAATGCTCGAAACCGGCTCCAAAATCCTGGTTTACTCGACTTGTTCGCCGGGTTCTGCGCTTGCGTGGCGCCTTTTCGGCTTGGCCCGGTCACTGTTCCCCGAAAAATCCACGACGGTTCGACCTCCGCTTCCTTGGCCAGCATCAGCGTCGCAACGCTGAGCGGCTCGACCGAATCGGCTGCGCTTTTCGCGTCATAGCCCAGAGGCGGCAGATCGACCTTCAAGATCGGCTGGGCCGCGGCATTCGGCGCTGCCGCAGCCTTTGCGGGCACGGTCGCGGACGCGATCGGCCGTGGCGCCGGTGCGGGTGGGCTCTGCGCGCGAGCGGCTGAAACGGGCGCAGGCGGCAAATTCTTTGCGGTCAGCGCCGAAGTTGACGGACTCTGCGCTGCTGCCGTTGACGGATGGCTCTGGGTCACGGCAGCCGGCGTCGCGGCCCGTTGTTGCGCGACAGGCTCCTCGAAATTGCAGCCGCACGATCCCGCGGCAGCCGCGACGGCCCCGAACGGCGCGCCTTGCAGCAGCACCTCGCTTGGCTGCGGCACCACAAGCGTTTCTCCGCTCAATTGTTGCTGGACTTGCACGGCCCCGCGCGCCGCAACCACGCACATCGCTCCGGTATTCGCGATTCCCACCGTCATCTCACGAGGTTGCTCCTGGATCGAGATCGGCGTGGCCAAAATCGTCGGCGTGTAGATCGTAATCGGCCGCAGCGCGTCAATTTTCACATGCACGCGTCCAAAGCTGAGCGCGATCGTCAGCGCTTCGCCCGAGTCCAGAACGGTAAATTTCGCCGGCCCGCAAACGTCAATTTCGCCTCCGCCGATGAAATCGACTCGCGCCTTCCCGGAATGCACCACGATCGTGCTTCCTCCAGCGAACGCGATCGTCCGCGATTGTTCCCCCGCCGCGGTCTCTGGCACGACGCTCGATGGCCCCATGACCGAGATATCATTCCCGATCACCTGGCCCAGCATCTGGCCCTGCGCGGCATCGCCGCTCTGCGCCCGAGCACGTGCGCCGAAAATCAACGCCGCAAGCGCCAGTGCCGCGCCAAATGCGCCAGCTTTGCGCAGCGCCGTAATTGTCTTTTTCAATCGCAAGTTCATGTGCAGCGAACCGGCCTCCTGGCCGTGATTGCTATACTATACGCCGATGAGTGAGCCAGCCACATCCGGCCTCGAGCGCGAGCCAGAGCCCGTAAATGTTCATTACGATACGCGCTTGCCCAAACTCTCCCGCTGGCGCCGCATGCAAATTCCGATCATCGCCTGGGCCGTGTATTTCGCTGTTCGCGCCATCGGCCCCACGCTGCGCTTTGAAGTCCTCGGCTGGCAGCACGCCCAGCGTGCCTATGATCGCGGTCAACATTTGATCGGAACGTTCTGGCACCGCTCGATTTTTTCGGCCATCTGGTGGTGGCGCAATCGCGGCGTCGTCGTCATGAACACCACAAACTTTGATGGCCAATGGACGCGCCGGGTTATCGAGCGGCTGGGCTTCGGCACGGCGCAAGGCAGCTCCTCGCGCGGCGGTCTGAAGGGTTTGGTCGTGATGGCGCAGCGGCTCGAGGAAGGGAAGGACGTTGCATTCACCATCGACGGCCCGCGCGGCCCGCGCTACGTCGCTAAGCCCGGCCCTGTGATGCTTGCGCGCAAGACCGGCCAGCCGATTTTCATGTTCCACATCGGATTGGAGCGCGCTTCCACATTCGAGAAATCCTGGGATCTATTCCAGGTTCCGCACTTGTTTTCTCGTGCGGTGATTGTTGTTGCGCCGACGATTTACGTTCCGCCGGATGCTTCGCGCGAATTGATGGAGCAGAAGCACGCCGAAATGCAGGCATCGCTCGAACGCGTGCGAGACATTGCCGAATCCTGGTTCAGTCTTAACGAAGCGGAACGCGCGCGCATCCGCGCGGAATGGAATGCGTAACATTGCGGCCGGTATGAATTTTAGTTGAATGCAACCGGTTTTTGAGCAGTTACGATGCGCGAAGGGGGCCAGGTCCAAAAACTTGGCCAGGAAGTTTTGACGGCACTCATGCCCAATTTGCGCAGCTCATCAGCATAGAGAGCGACGCTCTTCATGTCGGAAAGCGCAACTTGGCCGCCGGGTTTGAGCACGCGCACGATTTCGCGAATCGCCTCGCGACGTCCCTCGTGGCTGGAAATGTTGTGAATGGCAAAGTGGGCGACGGCGGCGTCAAAACTCGAATCGGCGAAGGGCAGCTTGCGCATGTCGCCGTCATGAACCTCGACGCGATCCGCAACATTCTCAAGTTCAGCATTTCGCAGCGTCGCAGCGCGCGAATTGTCGCCCTGATCCACCTGCGACCATAAATCCACTCCCACGGCGCGCCCACGCGGCAATTCCTTGGCGGCCCCGATCAGCAAAAGCCCATGGCCGCATCCGACGTCGAGCACTGCCTCATCGCCACGCAGGTTCAATCCACGGAGCAGGCGATCGCGCACGTGAAACTTGCCGTAGCGGCTGCTCGCGAACATCATCGCCGCGCCGATGAGGCAGCCTATGCCCGTATTTCGAACCGCGAAAGCCAGCCCAAGCAGCGAGCCAGGGTTTCCGCGGAAAGCCCAGTGCACAAGACAATATCCGGCAATCGCCGCAGCGAGCCCGCCAATCAGCAGGCCTCGAAATACTCCGGGCGCATCGAGTCCGTAATCGGGCTTCCGCTTGCTCATAGTGTTGCTCACGTAACGATTACGTGTGTCGCGATAGGATGTCTTGCGCTACTTTACGTTTTTCCAGCGAGAGAGTACTTCTTCGGTTTGCCGCCGCGTTTCGTCGAGCGTCTGCGAGCAGTCGATCACGTCATCCGCGAACTTGCGCTTTTCGTCGATTGGCATCTGCGACGCGATCCGTTTTTCCGCCTGCTCTCGCGTTAGCCCGCGGCTCATTGCGCGCTGCAGTTGCTGCTCGGGCCTGCACCACGCGACCGCCAGTCGGTCGAAATTCTTGTAGTAGCCGCTCTCGATGTGCAGCGCCGCGACGACAACCGTGACCTCCGGGCCGCCCGGCTTCGCAAGTTCTTTCAAGCGGCTGGTAATTTCCCGCAGCACGTGCGGGTGAACGATTGCGTTGAGGCGCTTCAACTTCTCCTCGTTGCCAAAGACGAGTTCGCCGAGTTTGCCGCGGTCGATTTTTCCGCTCGCGTCGGCGATTTCACGCCCGAATTCATCGACCACTTGCGCTGCAACGGGATTTTCCGGCTTGAGGTATTCGTGCGCCAGCAGATCGGCTTCGATGATGGTGCAACCGCGTTCTTGCAGGATTCTCGCCACCGTGGACTTGCCGCTGGCGATTCCTCCCGTGAGTCCGGCGATCAGCATCGTGTGGCCGTCAGCGGCGGGCGGCAGCCGTCTCGGCGGCGCGCAATCCGCGCCGCAGCCGCGCGGCCTTCACCGTGTTGCTCATCAGCATGGCAATCGTCAGCGGGCCGACGCCGCCCGGGACCGGCGTGAGCGCCCCCGCGACCTGCGCCACGTCCGGATGAACGTCTCCGGCAAGCGCGAATCCCTTTTCCTTGAATTTTTCGAGCCTTTGCGGCGCGTGCTTGAAAATCTCCGCCGCAAGCCGCGCGTCGGTCAAGCGCGTCGTCCCGACGTCAATCACCGTCGCGCCCGGCTTGATATCTTCGGGCGTAATCAGCCCCGGCCGGCCAGAGGCCGCGATCACAATGTCCGCCTGGCTCGTGAATTTTCTCATGTCGCGCGTTTTCGAATGGCACACGGTCACGGTCGCGTCGGCATGCATCAGCAGAAGAGCCATCGGCTTCCCGACGATGTTGCTGCGCCCCACCACGACGGCATCGGTGCCCGCGACTCGGATTCCACTGCGGCGCAGGATCTCCATCACGCCGAGCGGCGTGCATGCCACCATGCGCGGCCGCCCTTCCACCAATTCCCCCATATTCATGGGGTGAAATCCGTCAACGTCCTTCGCCGGATCGACCGCCTCCAGAATTTTCTTCGCTTCGATCTGCGCGGGCAGCGGTAATTGCACCAGAATCCCGTCGACGTCATCGCGGGAATTCAAATCGCGCACGAGCGCCAGCAATTCGGCGGTAGTCGTGCTGGCCGCTGGAGTGATGTGTTCGCTGCGCAGTCCCAGTTGTTCGCATGCGGCGATCTTGCTGCGAACGTAAATTTTCGATGCCGGATCGTCGCCCACGAGCACCGCTGCAAGCCCGGGCCGTATCCCCATCGCCGTGAGCTCGGCGATTTCGCGCTCAAGCTCGGCGTAAATTTCGTCGCGAATCGCGATTCCGTTCAGTATCCGTGCTGGCAACGCTCGCTCCTTCGCAAATCAAATCGGTGTGAATCACCATCATAACATAGCGAATTTCGCTGCGTCGGTGCGGGCCCTTCGCCGCGCTCGGAATTCCGGCGCAGCGGAATTCCGGTACAATAGACCAGCGGTTAAGGAACTCCAGCTCATGTTTTTCGAAGGCAACGAGCGCAAGGAACGCGAGCAGGAAATGCAGCGCGAAGGCCGCCTGCCGCCCGGCCAATCCCTCACGCTGAAATGGCCGGTGCTGCATTACGGCTCCGTGCCGCGATTCGATCCCGCGCGATGGGATTTCCGCATCGCGGGGCTTGTCGAAAAGCCCGTGCGCCTCACGTGGGACGAATTCAATCGCCTGCCGATGAAGCAGGTTACCGCGGATATGCATTGCGTCACGCGCTGGAGCCGTTTCGACGTGCGCTGGGAAGGTGTGCCATTCACCGAGGTGATGAAGCTCGTGAAAGTGAATCTCGAGGCGCGCTACGTGATGGTCCACGCCGAGCAAGGCTACACTTCCAACGTTCCGCTCGACGATCTCGTCCGTCCCACGACGCTCTTCGCCCTGCGCCACAATGGCGAGCCTTTGCCCGCCGACCATGGCTATCCGGTGCGGCTCGTTGTCCCCAATCTCTATGCCTGGAAAAGCGTGAAATGGGTGCGCGGCATCGAATTTCTGCCGCATGATGCGCCTGGCTTTTGGGAGCAGAACGGCTACCACATGTACGGCGACCCGTTCCGAGAGCAGCGTTTCGATACGGACTAGCGAGCATGGCACTCACGTTCAAAGACGTTCGCAAATTGGCGCTGTCGCTGGAGAACGTGGAGGAAGGCACATCTTACGGAACTGCCGCATTCAAGATTCGCGCCAAGCTAATCGCGAGACTAAAAGAAGACGGCGAATCGCTCGTCGTGGGTACGACCTTCGAGGAACGCGAAGAGATGATGGCCGCCGACCCGGAGACCTACTACATCACCGATCACTATTTGAAATATCCGTGGGTGCTGGTTCACCTTTCGAAAGTCCATCCCGATGCCCTGCGGGACTTGCTCAAGAGGGCCTTGCGTTTGGCCTCGGAAGCAAAGCCGCGCGTTTCCAGCCGGCGCCGATCACGTTGAAAACGAGCACTCAAACAACGGCGTCGCTGCGCGGATTAGAAGCTCTTTCCCAAACGCGAAAACGCCCCGGTCAGTGTTGTTGCCGGGGCGTCTCTGCTCCTAATCTCCAGCTTCTAACTTCCGGTCTCAAACATCTAGTAAATATCGTACTGCTCCCAATGCAGCGTGGGATCGGCTTGGATGATGATGCTCTTGCGCGTCAATTGCTCAAGCTCATCCATCATCGCCGATTCGCGCGTCTTGAGAGCCTTGGCAATTTCCGGATGCACGCGCAGCGTCAAGCTCGCCGAATCGAGCTCCGGCGCCATCTTGCACGCCTCTGATTGAATCTCGTAGCACAGCGTCGGAATCGACTTCACCATTCCTGACCCCGTGCAATACGGGCACGGCTGGCACAGCGTGCGCTCCAGCGCCTGCTTCGTCCGCTTGCGCGTGATCGCCACCAGCCCGAATTCGTTGAACCGCAGCACCTTGGAGGGCGCGCGGTCGGCCTTCAACGCATCTTCCAGCGCCGCCATCACTTTTTCGCGATTGCGCCGCTCTTCCATGTCGATGAAGTCGATGATGATGATTCCGCCCAAATCCCGCAGCCGGATCTGCCGCACGATTTCCTTCACGGCTTCGATGTTCGTCTTGACGATCGTGTCTTCCAGCCGGTTCGACCCGCGTCCCACGAATTTCCCCGTGTTGACGTCGATCGCCACCAGCGCTTCCGTGTGGTTGATCACGATGTAGCCGCCGGATTTCAGCCACACTTTCGGCCGCAGCCCTTTGTCGATTTCCTGCTGGATGCCGAATTCCTCGAAGATCGGCGTCGATTTTGTGAACAGCTTCACGCGATTCGCCAGCTGCGGCTGGAAGCGGCTCACGAATTCCAGCACCTTCGTGTATTCCTCTTCCGAGTCCACCCAGATCGCCGTGTAGTCCGAACTCAGATAATCGCGCAGGATTCTCTCCACCAGGTTCAAGTCGCGATGAAGCAGCGACGGCGCCTTGCGCTGCTCCGAGCGGCCTTTGATCTCCGCCCATGTTTTTGTCAGGAATTCGACGTCCGCCCGCACTTCTTCCGGCGCCGCGCTTGCCGCCGCCGTGCGCACGATGAATCCTCCACCGGCTGTTCCTTTCGCTTCCGTAACCAGATGGCGCAAACGCGAACGCTCCTCCGCCGACGCGATTTTCCGCGACACGCCCGTGTGATCGAGCGTCGGCATGTAAACAAGGAATCGTCCCGGCAGCGCGATGTGGCTCGTGATGCGCGCGCCCTTCTTTCCGAGAGGCTCTTTCGCGATTTGCACGATGATTTCCTGCCCAGCTTTCAGCAAATCGGAAATGAGCTGTGTCCGCCGTGGCTGCCCGCGGTGGTGTCCGCTGCGGCCTCGAAATGGTTTCTGGCCGCGCCCGCGGTCGCGCCCGCCTCGGCGCATCGGCCGCTGCATCCGCGCTCGAAAATCCCCGCGCACGCGCGCTTGCATTGGCTGAGGCTGTTCTTCGCTTCCCCCTGTTGTGGCAGTTTCTGTGCCCGGCGCTGCCTCATGTTCGCCCAGTTCGATGGCTTCGGCAGCAGCTTCGGCATCCGCTTCGCTCACGCCTTCGGAAGCCTCGTCGGCTTCCGCAATTCCTTCTTCAGCTTCTCCCGCTTCGCCATTCTCCGCGTGCCTATCTTCGTCCTCGCCGGAGTCATGGCCCGCCGCTGAAGCGTCTTCCTCGAGTTCCGCTGCTTCCGCGCCGTTTTCTTCGTGGTTTTCGTTATGACCCTCGGTGTCCTGCGCTTCGGCGGCGCGAGCCTCCTCGGCTTCCCGCTCCGCTTCTTCCTGCTGCGCCTCCGCCACCTGCTCCGCAAGCGCGGTCGCTTCCTCTTCGCTCAACTCAGGTGCGTGATGCTCCTCCGCGGGCTCGACAAAATGCGTGGTCTCCGGGAACGCGGTCACCGCAGCGGGATCTTTGTCGCCCGCGACAACTTCGTCCTCGTGGATCTCCTTTTCGTGGACGTGCGTCTCTTGCAGGTCGGTTGAATACTCCACATGAGATTCGCCCGCAACGGTGGGAGTCTCGTGCGTCTGGACTTTCGCCAGCGTTTCTCCGGGAAGCGGCTCGAGCGTCGTCGCCCAGCCTGTCTGGCCTGGCTCTTCTTCGCGATGGCTATGCTCGCGCCTTCCGCGGCCATGTCTGTCGTGCCCGCGATCCCGCCCGAAACGCCCGCCGCGATCTCCGCCACCGCGCGAATAGCGAGGCTGAAATGGTGCAACAGGTTCCTGCGGCATCGTTTCGCGAGCGCTTGTTTCCGGCGTGCTCGTATCCGAGATGCTTGTCTCTTGAACTCCACCCTCTTGCGCGCTCTCTTCCTCCGCATGTGTCATTTCGGAAGGGCCATTGTTTCCTGCGAGAGTGTTGCCGAGCTCCATCTCAGCCTTCGGCTCGCCAGCGGATTCGGCAATCGGCTCCGCGACCGGTGCCGCGCTTGCCGGACTTGCTTTCAATACGGAAAGCGACTCGCCGGGCAACAGAACCGGCTCGAACGGCTCGCCAGGACCTCCTTCAGTGGGTTCGTAGGGCCGGTGCGAAGCGTATTTGGACGAAGGCAACTCCCGACCGTGCCGTCCGCTGGGCCCCCGATCCCGTCCCCCGCCACCGAATCCCGGCCGGCCGCGTCCGCCGCGCCCGCGATCTCGTCCGCCGCGCCCGTAGCCGCCGCGATCCTCCCGTGGCTTGCCTTCGCGGCCAAACGGACGTCCATGGAATCCCTGCCGCTCCCGTCCCGGCGCACCCGTTCCGGGTTGGGGAGGCTCGCCAGTGGCATTGCCGACGCGAATCGTTTCTCCCGGCAACGGTTCCACGTCAACCGGTTCGATCGCTCCATGGCCCGGCGAGATGGGCGGGGTGAACACTTGGCCGCCCTGATCTTCCATCTTGTGAACTTTTTCCTCGACCGTATGCACGATCGTGTCGAATTCCTCGACGTCTTGCAGGAAATCAGTGACGTACAGGAAAGCGTCGCTATCGAGGCCAATGTCCACAAACGACGATTGCATGCCGGGAAGCACGCGTGTGACTCGTCCTTTGTATATGCTGCCGACTAACGCAAATTCTTTTTCCCGTTCGACGTATATCTCACAAAGCTGTCCATCTTCCAAAATCGCGACCCGCGTTTCGTGCGGGTTCGCGCAAACCACCATCTCCTTCGACATGAGAACTCCTCAGGGAGCATCGGCGCTCAGCCGCACGGTGCATGAATGCACGCGAGTGTCCCGGCATTCCCGGGGCGGCCCGGAGGGATTCATTCTTTTCCCTCATCCTGTCCTTCATTCCGATGCGCTCCTTGCTCCCCAATATGATTTCCGGCGCGCTTTGCGCCTCCGGAGTACCAACCTTCTCTGCGCTCAGTTGACGAACCGTTTCGTCCTCACATTCATCACCAGGCCCAGAGCCAAAAATCCAAATATCGTTGACGATCCCCCATAGCTCATAAACGGTAGCGGGATACCCGTCACTGGCATGTACCCTATCACCATTCCCGCGTTTACCAGTACATGAAACGCAAGAATCGCGGCCACCCCCATCACTAGATACATCCCTGCCCGATCCTTGGCCTTCTGGGCGTTATCCACCAGCCGCATCAGCAGAGCCAGATACAGCAGCAGCGTCACTAAAACGCCGAAAAACCCCTGCTCCTCCGCCAGCGAGGCCAGGATGAAGTCCGAATACCGGACAGGGACAAATCCCAACTGGTTCTGACTTCCTTTGCCGAAACCTCTTCCCCAGAAACCGCCCGAGCCAACCGCAATTTCCGATTGCAAGATCTGGTAACCGGCGCCGCGCGGATTTTCTGCCGGATTCAGGAAGGTCGACAAGCGCTGCTTCTGATACGGCTTGAGGAAGTGCCCGTTCCATCCTGCCACAGCCACCAGCGTTCCCAGTGCCACAACCGCCACGCCATGCTTCCAATTGATTCCGGCGAGAAACGCCCCCACGACCGCCACCGGTATCAGCACCAATGCGGTTCCCAGGTCCGGCTGAAGTAACACCAGCCGCGCCGGCACGCCCACCAGCAAGCCAATCTTCACTAAATCCGTGAGCGTTAACTTCTCTGTCCGCACTTCGCTGAAGTAGCGGGCCAGCACAATGATTATAATCAACTTTGCCAGTTCTGACACCTGCAAATCAACGCCGCCGATGACCACCCACCGTCGCGCCCCGAATCGCGAGTGCCCCGCGGCCAGATCGACAACCAGCGCCGCAATGCACACCAGGTAGAGGATCAGCGACTGGTCGAGCATCGCGTTGTAGTCGATGCGCGAAAGGATCAGCATTCCAACGAGCCCGATCGCGATCCACGTCAGTTGCTTCCACTGCATCCCGCGCAGCGGGCCTCCGTGCGTCGAGGAATAAATCTCGAATAGCCCAACCAGGCAGATCGTCAGCACGATGGCCATCAGCCACCAATCGAGATCGAAGACATGCCGCCGTTCTCTCATCGTGTTTGTGGCGCCACCTTGACAAGCTGCGCGTGCGCCGGACTCTGAGGAGTCGCTTGCTTGGCCTGCAATTCCTGTATCGGCTGTCCTTGCTTCTCCTGGTAATATGCTTCCACGAAACGCGCCGCCAGCGGCGCCGCCGCCCCGCCGCCTTCAAGATGTGTGTCCTGTACCAGCACCGTGACCGCGATTTCCGGATTCCGCTTTGGCGCAAATCCCACGAACCAGGTGTTGTACCCGTAATTGTGCCGCTCTGCGGCGGAAACGCGCTCCAGCGCTTGCGCACTGATCACTTGCGCCGTGCCGGTTTTGCCACAGAACTCTATATTCTGCAGCTTTGCCTGCTTCAGGATGTTATAGGCGAAAATGCCCGTCCCGCCCTCGTTCACGACGCCATACATTCCGTCGGTTACTTGCTCCACGGTATCCTCGGAGAGCGGGAATCGCACGACTTTCACCGGGCCGAAATCCTTGAGCAAATGCGGTTGGTAGAAGACTCCGCCCATGGCGATCCCGCTAATCGTGCGCAGCAGTTGGATAGGCGTCACTTCCGTCGCGCCCTGGCCAATGGCTACCGAAATCGTCGAGCCGGGATACCACTTGTGGTGATACACGCGTTCCACCCATTCCGGCGATGGCACAAGGCCCGATTCTTCGCTCGGGAGGTCAATCCCAGTCCGCTTCCCCAATCCAAGCGCGGTCGCGTAGTACGCAATCTTGTCGATGCCCAGCCGCTGGCCCACGTTGTAGAAAAAAACATCGCAGGAGCGCACGATGGCTTTGTGCAGGCTGACATCGCCGTGGCCCTTCGGATCCCAGTCGTGAAAAGTGCGCCCGTAAAAATCAGCGTAACCCGGACAAAAAACGTGGAAATCCGGCGGCGGCACATGTGATTCGAGCATTGCCGTGGACATGATGATTTTGAATACCGAACCGGGCGCGAGTTGCGCCTGGATCGCGCGATCCAGCATCGGTTTATTGGGATCCACGTTCAGCGCTCTCCATTCGCTGTTCGAAATCCGTATTGCAAAATCATTGGGGTCGTAGGCGGGATGGCTCGCCATCGCCAGTATCTCGCCGGTCTGCGGGTTCATCGCAATGATCGCGCCGACTTTGCCGGCGAGTTCATCCTCCGCGACCGCCTGCAAATCTGCATCGATCGTCAGCCGGATTGGTTTGCCGGGGATCGGCTCCGTGTCGTCGAGCGTGCGCACCTGTTTCCCGATGCTGTTCACGATCACGCGGCGCATGCCGTCCGTGCCCGTCAGCACGTCGTTGTATTGTTTTTCCATGCCGGCTTTGCCCACGATGTCGCCAGGCTTATAACGGTCGCCGGATTCTTCGATCTGTTCGGGCGAGACTTCACCCACGTAACCAATCACGTGCGCAAGGAAATCGTTCGGCGGATATTTTCTCCGCTGTACCAGCATCAGTTCGAGTTCCGGCAAGTCCACGCGGTGCGATTCGACGAACGCCAGGTCCGCTTCGCTCGCTTCCGGCTTCACGACGATGGGCTGGAATTTCGGCTCATCGCGCGCGGCTTCGAGCTGTTGCTCCAGATCTTCCGGAGTGATATTCAAGCCCGAAGTAATTTGCGGCAAATCCTTCGTGATTTGCGCTGGCTCGTCGCGCAACAAGAGAATGCTGAACGAAGGATAGTTGTCGACAATCACACGCCCATTGCGGTCGAGCATTTTCCCGCGCGGCGCGATGATCGGAATGGATCGGATCCGGTTTCTCTCCGCCAGATCCGCGAAGTGGCCCGATTGGATGATTTGCAGTTTCCAGAAGCCGAGCAGTAGGAGAACAATGCCCAGGACAATACAGTACGAAACGAGGATTAATCGCCCCTGAGGAAGTTTCTGATCGTTGCTTACCCAATTCGCCACGCAAACTCCCGCGCGGCGGGTCCTGAGAAACCCGCTCGATACCTCTTCTTAGTTTCCGCGCATGTCCGGGATGAGTCGCATCCTCTTCCCAATTTCCGGCGGATAGAAAGGTAAAATCCAACGTAGCACTTGCCTTGGGGCCGTGCAAGTTCGCTTGTCCTGTTAGATAGCACCTCGGCGTGCAAAGATTTAAAGAAAGGGAAGGGTTAACGCGAGGCCGAAGGATTTGCCGTGAGGCCGTTGGTCCCGCCGGTCGAGGGAAACCACTTGCTCATCACGAGCTCAGTCCCGCCGTGAGGTCCGGGCTGGATGTCGAATTCGTCCATGAAAGCGCGCATCAGAAAAATTCCGCGGCCGGAGGTTCGCAGCAGATTTTCTTCCGCGAGCGGATCGGGCACATCCGCCAGGGTGAAATTTCCGCCTTCGTCGAGGATATGGACCACGAGGCGCCGCTCCTCGAGTTCGATGATCATCACGATTTTCCGGCCGGGCTCCTGACGGTTTCCGTAGCTGTACGCGTTGATCACTCCCTCGCGCACCGACATTCCAATTTTGTGGCAGTCGTCTTCGTCGAAGCCGGCCTCGCCGGCCACGCGCAAGGCAATCTCTTCCGCGAGATCCACGCTCTGCAGCAGGGTCTCGAGCGTCACTTCAATGCGTTGGGATTGCATTGCCACCCATTATTTATTTGTTTTGCCCAAAAGCGCGATATGCTCGCACGGCTGCGGCTGGGAAGTCAATTAAACCAGCCATGCCAGCTATCGTAGCGCGCCGCGGCGCGCCGCGCTATGGGCATGAAGTACACCCCCGGCAGTACGAGCAGCGGACGCTTGCGCCCTCTTTCATTACCCCCTATTACGCCCAGTACGTGCGGTCGAGCGTTCTGTATTGGATTGCTTCGCTGAGTTGCCGCGACTGGATTTCCGGCGCGCCATCGAGATCGGCAATCGTCCGGGCCACTTTCAAAATGCGATCGTGGGCTCGCGCCGAAAGACTCAGTTTTTGGATAGCCGTCTCCAGCAGTTTTTCACCTTCCGCGGAAATGGCGCAGTGCTTGCGCAGAAGTTTCGGCGGCATCTGTGCATTGGAATAGATTTTCTTTTCGCCCTCAAAGCGCGCCTGCTGGCGCTGCCGCGCCGCGATCACGCGCTGGCGCACCGAAGCCGACGGCTCCGAATCGGAATCTCCGCGCAGCTCCTTGTATTTCACCGCAGGCACTTCGATGTGAATGTCGATGCGGTCGAGCAGCGGCCCGGAAATTTTCGAGACGTAGCGCTGAATCTGCATGGGCGTGCAATGGCATTCGCGCGTGGGATCGCCGAAGAATCCGCAAGGGCACGGGTTCATGGCCGCCGCGAGCATGAACCGCGCCGGAAAGCTGACGGAAAGCGCGGCGCGCGCGATGGATACAACTCCGTCTTCAAGAGGCTGGCGTAGCACTTCGAGAACGTTTCGCTCGAATTCCGGGAGTTCGTCGAGAAAAAGCACGCCGTTGTGTCCCAGCGAGACTTCGCCGGGCCGTGGGATCGCTCCGCCGCCGATCAAACCCGCGTCGCTGATGGTATGGTGCGGCGAGCGATAGGGCCGCGTGCCGACGAGGCCGCGCGAATCGTCCAGCACGCCGGCGACGCTGTGGATGCGCGTGGTTTCAATCGCTTCCTCAAGCGACATCGGTGGGAGAATCGTGGGGATGCGCTTGGCGAGCATCGTTTTTCCGGCTCCCGGCGGCCCGATGAACAAAATGTTGTGCCCACCCGCGCAGGCCACCTCCAGCGCACGCTTCGCCGATTGCTGGCCGCGCACATCGCGCAAATCCACGGGATATTGCGCGGCCTCGGAAAGCACCTGTTGCGTGTCGACGCTGATGGGCGCGAACGATTCCGGCGAATTGATCAGGTCCGCGGCCTTGGGCAGCGACTTCACGGCGAAGACGCGAATGCCTTCGACCACGGCCGCCTCGCGCGCGTTTGCCTCCGGCACGACGACGTTGTGGATGCCTTTGTCGCGCGCCGCCAGCGCCGCCGAAAGCGCGCCGCGCACGGAACGCACGCCGCCATCGAGCGAAAGCTCGCCGATGAAAACGTAGTCCTCGAGAATTTTCCCGAAGAAGGTTCCCTGGCATCCGAGCAGCCCGAGCGCCATGGGCAAATCGAACGCGGAGCCTTCCTTGCGCATGTCCGCGGGCGCGAGGTTCACGGTCACGGCCAAATGCCCGGGATAATCGAATCCGCAATTTTTCAGCGCGGCTTTCACGCGCTCGCGGCTTTCTTTCACGGCGATGTCCGGCAGGCCGACGACGTTGAAGTTTCCTGGCTGGCCCGGGCCGACGTCCACCTCGACTTCGACGAGATACGCGTCGATGCCATAGACCGCGGCGCTGAATGACTTAAAGAGCATGGAGAGAGGGAGGCTTGTGCCTCTTTTGCCCGACGCGAAGATAACGCAAAAAGCACTTCCACGCCAGACCAACGCGCGGCGGAAAGGGCAGATGCGGGAAGTTGCGGAGCAGGCTAGGAGGGGATTGAAAGAGGGGCGAAATTTGTCCCGATTAGAATGGGGTGCCGATGTGTGTTTTCTGCGAGTTACAGGAAATTCACTGAACGTTAGTGTCCCGATTAGAAATGGCGTGGATCGAACGCGGGACACGCGTCGCGGGAGTGGATGAGGGCGCGAAGATGCGAGAGAGGCGGGGCGATAGGAGCGCCGTCGCCGTGAAAGGGCTCGCCTCAGCGAGCAAGCTCCAAAATTGGCGATTAGAAATGAGCCGATGCTTTGTTTTGTGTGGGTTACGGGCGATTCTAATTCTGGGAGTTGGCGATTAGGAAAACAGTGATTAGTGGTCAGTGACGAGTGATCAGAGAAGGCGCGGAGCACTTTGCGAGTGTCCGGAGGCGGACAGGCAATTTTGTAAAAGCGGTAAATTCCGTGATTAGAAATGAGTCCGATGGTTTGTTTTGTGCGAGTTACGTCGATTTTTAATTCCGGGAGTTGGCGATTAAAAATGCCAGATACGGAGCGGGGCGCTCGGATCCCGTAGGGTCGGAGAGCTGGCCGAGTTGGCGTGCCGTTCATTCTCATAAGCCCATAAAACAAAAAGCCGCGTCTCCGCGGCCTTTCCTTCTCTTGCTCGAAATGTCCGGCTGGAATTCCAGCCTGCAAGGCCATGTATACCATATGGTTAGTCAACAGTCAAGAATGAATACGCGCCCAGTGACCGCGAAATCGTGGCAGCTGAGAAATTCGATACTAAAGAAGTTTCGTGGCTCAAGAAATGCCGGGACGGGATGGTTATGTGAAGCCGGTGGTTGCAGACGCCGATGCTTTACAAACACGCGGAGGGTACGTATGCTTGCGCGGGTTGGGGTGCGCGGGTGAAACTCTGGGGCGGGTTTCCGCGTATGTCTATGCAGGAGGCACCATGATCGGCTGGATTGTGCTGGCGGTGGTTGTCATCGCCGTGATCGTCGTCATCGGGATGTACAACGGGCTCGTCAGGCTGAAGGTGCAGTGCGACAACGCGTGGTCGGACATCGACGTGCAGCTCAAACGGCGGTATGACCTGATCCCGAATCTCGTGGAGACAGTGAAGGGCTACGCCGCGCATGAGAAGACGACGCTCGAAGGCGTGGTGCAGGCGCGAAACGCCGCGATGAGCGCGCAAGGGCCGGCGGCGAAGGCCGGAGCCGAGAACATGCTCACGGGAGCGCTGCGGCAATTGTTTGCCCTGTCGGAAGCGTATCCGCAACTGCGCGCGGTCGAGAGCTTCACGCAATTGCAAAACACGCTGAACCAACTGGAAGACAGCATTCAGAACGCGCGGCGCTACTACAACGCCGTGGTGCGCGACTTCAACACGAAGATTGCCGTGTTTCCGTCGAACGTCATCGCCAACATGTTCAACTTCAAGACGCGCGAGTTTTTCGAGGTCGCGGCTCCCGCGGAGCGCGAGACGCCCAAGGTCAGCTTCCAGGCCGGCGCGCCGCAGTAGGCCGGAACGCATGATGCGCGATCTCCGCCGGGCCGCAATTTTCCTCGTTCTTCTGCTCGCGACCGCATTGCCGGCGGCGGCGCGGCAGCTCACGATTCAGAATTTCAACATTCAAATCAATGTGCATGCGGATTCGACAATCGAAGTCACGGAAACGCTCGAGGTGCGATTCGAGGGCGCGTGGAACGGCATCTACCGCACGATTCCGGTGGAATACAGCGATTCGCTCGGGTTCACGTATTCGCTTTTCTTCGAAGCGCAAAGCATCACCGATGCGGCGGGCAATGCGCTGAAATACGAAGTCAGCAGCCACGGACGGTACAAACAGCTTAAAATTTACGTTCCCGACGCGGTGAACACGACGCGCACGATTGTGATTCGCTATCAGGTGCTGCGCGGGCTGCGATATTTCCCAGATCACGATGAGCTGTATTGGAACGTCACGGGCGACGAATGGCAGATGCCCATCGAGAACGCGACGGCGCGCATCGAGCTGCCGTCGGGCGTCACGGGATTGCACGCGGAAGCGTTCACGGGCGCGTACGGCGAGCGGGGGCAGCAAGCCGATGTGAAGGTTCAGGGCAACGCCGTTGAGATGCGCACGCAGCGGCCGCTGATGGCGCAGGAGGGATTGACCGCCGTCGTCGGATGGGACAAGGGATTCACGAATCCGCCGGGATTTCTTGCGGCGACGATTTTGTTTTTGCGCGCGAACTGGCCGCTGTTCGTTCCCATCATCGTGTTTTTCCTGATGGGCTGGCTGTGGTATTCCAAGGGGCGCGATCCGCGACGCAATGCGATTACGGTGCAATACGAGCCGCCGGATGGAATGAGCCCGGCGGAGTGCGGGACGCTCGTCGACAACGAAGTGGCCATGCGGGACATCACGGCGACGATTGTCGATCTCGCCGTGCGCGGATTTTTGACCATCGAGCAAAAAGACCAGAGCGAGATGATGGGGATGGTCCATCACAAGAATTATATTTTTCATCGCACGAAAGCGGCCAGCGAATGGACCAGCTTGAAGCCGCACGAGCAGGTTTTGCTTTCGGCGTTTTTCGATGGCGGCGCGACGGATGCGGTCTCGCTCGCGGATTTGCAGAATAGTTTCTACGTGAACTTGCCGCCGCTGCGGAATCGCGTCTTCGAGGGGCTGATGAGCGACGGCTTTTATTTGCGGCGGCCGGACCAACTGCGGCAAGGTTTTTTGGGCGCTGCGCTGATCATCGGCTTCGGGTCATTCTTTGCCGCAAGCGTTCTCTCGAATGCCACGGGCGTCTCGTTTTTGACCATTGTGGTTTCGGGAATCCTGACGGCGCTGATCGTCGGCGGTTTCGGCTACTTCATGTCCGCGCGTTCAGTTCCCGGCGAGCGCGAGCTCGAAAAGGTGATTGGGTTCGAGGATTTTCTCAGCCGCGTGGAAAAGGACCGCATCGAGCGCATCGAGAAAACTCCCGAAATGTTCGAGAAATATTTGCCATACGCGATGGCGCTGCGCGTGGAGAAAAAATGGGCGGGCGCCTTCCAGGATATTTGCAGGCAGCCGCCGCAATGGTATTCCGGACCGTTCGGCGGAGGATTCCAGACTTTTCTGCTGATCAACGAATTGAACTTCATGTCCATGCAGACGGGCGCCGCGATGGCTTCGACGCCGCGTAGCGCCGGAGGAATCGGCGGCTCAGGTTTTGGTGGCGGAGGTTTTTCCGGCGGCGGCTTCGGCGGCGGAGGCGGAGGCGGGTTCTAGGGCGCGCGGGCGGATTCAGCGCGCTCGCAATTCTTCGACGCGCTGCACGGCTCGCCCGTCCTTTCCCTCGACAAAACTAACCTTCACTACGTCTCCGATGGCGATTCCGCGCAACGGTCCGTTCAGCTTGAAATCGAAGCGCTGCTCTTTTCCGTCAACGGTCACGTCCAACTCCATCTTCGTTTCCTTCAGCTCGGCCACTTTCCCCACCAGGAAACGGCGTTCGGCGTGCCGCTCATAATTGCCCGTCTTGAAAATCGCGTCGACCCATCCGTGCTCGCGCAGACTCTCATCCTCGATCTGCCGCGTCCATGCGCTCAGAATGCTCGAACGATTCAAATAACCGACCAGTTTTTGCGAACCATCGCGGCTCACGACGGGCAGGCGGCCGATGTTGTTCTGCAGCATGCGGTAAAGCGCATCGAGGGCGCGCTCATCCGGGTAGGCCACAACGGGCTTCTGACCGCCCGCGTCGATCACTTTGATTTTTCCGGATGGATCGATCTTGAGGGCGCGCAGCAAATCGCCCTGGGTCACAATGCCCGTCAATTTCCCATCCGCTTCGCAGATCGGAAGCCCCTGGGTCATATTGAACGCAGGATCGCCGCGTCCCATGCGGTCGGCCACTTCCGCGACAGTCAACTCCGGCGAGATCGAGGGCACGTCCGTGCGCATCACTTCGCTGACCTTGACCACACTGAGCACACTGACTTCGAAATCGGTGGGCACCGTCAGCCCGCGCCGGGTCAGCTTCTCGGTCATGATCGAGCTCGGCAGGTAGCGGATGGCGATCATGTCCGCAATCACGCACGTGATCATCAGCGGCAGCACCGAGTTATAGTCACGCGTGATTTCGAAGGCGAACACGATCAGCGTAAACGTGGCTCGCGCCGCCGCTCCGAAAACCGCTCCCATGGCCACCAGCGCATAGGCTCCCGGAGACAAATGCGCTCCGGGAATAAAGTGATTGATGCCCATGGCAAAAGCGCCGCCGAGGGCCGCGCTGGACATGAACATAGGCGCCAGCAAGCCACCGGACGTTCCCGAGCCGAGCGAAATCACCAGCGCCAGCGATTTGAAAATCATCAAGAGCAGCAGGACTTGCAGCGCGAGGTTGTCGTGAAGAATGGCTGAAATTGTGTCGTACCCAACGCCCAGAACGCGCGGGATGAAGAATCCGATGACGCCCAGAAAAAATGCGCCAATCGCGGGATGCCACAAGTCATTGATAGGCAAGCGGTCGAATAAATCCTCGACCCAGTAGAGAAGCTTCGTGAAACCCACCGCCGCGAACCCGCAAATCACGCCAAGAACGAGATAATACGGCAAGCCATGAAGAGGGTCAAAGACGACGCTCGGGTCCATGGAAAACATCGACCGCTGGCCCAGAAGAATCGCACGCACCGAGGTGGCCAGAGTGCTCGCGATCACCAGAGGAATAAACGAGCGCCCGCGAAATTCAAAAAGTAGCAATTCGATGGCGAGAATCACACCGGCAATCGGCGTATTGAACGTCGCCGCCATTCCCGCGCCGGCTCCACAGGCGAGGAGCACTTTGCGTTCCGCCGCCGTTGTCGCCACGAACTGCCCGACGAGCGATCCGACCGCACCGCCGGTCTGGATAATCGGCCCTTCCGCGCCGAAGGGTCCGCCCGTCCCGATCGCGATGGCCGCCGACAGCGGTTTCAGGATCGCGACTTTCGCTTCGATGCGGCTGCGAGTTGTCAGCACCGCTTCCATCGCCTCCGGAATGCCGTGCCCCTTGATTTTATCCGAGCCGTATTTCGCCATGAGCCCGACGATCAGGCCGCCGATCACCGGAATCCCAATCATCCAAGGCCCAAGCGTGTTCCCATCGGGGCTGCGAAAATGAAACGACCACGTGTGGTAGTAAGCGAGATTGGTAAAAAGGCCGATCAGGTCGTAGAGGGCGTAGGCAATGAAACCGGCGGCAACGCCAATCAACGCTGCGAGCAGCGAAATGTATCCAATCCGGAACGTGCCGCCGGAAACGAGTTCGGCAGGCGGTCCCTCAATCTTTGCCAACGAAATCCTCCTTGCCTTTCCTCGGCGTCTTTCCTGGGCGCGGCCGCAGCCCGCCCTCTAGCCCCGGTATTTTCTTGCGCGACCGTTCGATTTTTGGCGTGCGGCGCGGCGCTGCGGATGAATTTCATCGGAGGCGTGCGCCATCACTGTTTCCAGGGCGCGAAGAATTGTGCGCCCGGAGGAACGCAGATCGGCGCGGTGGGGAAGCGCGATCTCTCTCAGAATTTCCTCGCCGCGATGCGTTAGCCGCAGCAGAACATTGCGGCGGTCCGCGCGGCTGCGTGTCCTCTTCAGCAGCCCATGAGCCTCCAGGCGGTCCACCAGCTCCACCGCGCTGTGATGCTGGATCTGCAGCCTTTCGGCAAGCACTCCGACGGTCGCCTCGGATGCGGCCGGCAGCCCCTTGACCGCAAGCAAGGCCTGATACTGCTGCGGCTCAATGCCCACAGCCCGTGCAGCCTGCTCGCTCAAGTTCTGGAACCGCCGAATTTCGTAACGGAATTCCGCGAGCGCTCTGTAGTCGAATTCGCTGTTCGCGCGTGTTTTCAAGGCCGCGGAAATTATATCGTAAGGCGATGCAAAACCGAAGGGGCTGCCGACACGGCATCGAACGGATGTGCTCAACGATTCAATAGGCTGGCCGCGCGGAACGAGCGCTGGAATGGATTTACGCCGGCGAAGATCGTTGCGCGGGGATTACAGCGCCTTGCGGAATGATTTCTGCGTTTTATTCACCCGGTAACCCAGGTTCTCGTAGAAACGATGTGCGCCTTCGCGAATCACGTTGGACCTCAAACCGATCACAGCGCAGCCTTTTTCGCGCGCCCAATCCTCCGCACGCGCCATCAGCATGGCTCCCACGCCCCGGGACCGCGACGCCTCGTCCACCACGAGCCCGGCGACTTCCACGCGCGCGTCGGCGCCGATGGTGCGAAGGAGGAACAGATCAGCGTAACCCGCGAGTTCGCCGCCCGCGTGCTCCGCGACAAAAACGATGCGCTCCTGATCGCCGGCCATTCCGCGCAGCCGTGCTTCCACTTGCTCGCGCGTGGAGGGGTAACCCAGTTGTCCCGCTAGTGCCGCCAAGCCGGCGGCGTCACGGGATTCCGCCACGCGGATTTTGATCGTCGAAGGCTTCGCCGCTTCGTTCATTTGCATGCGCCCATCTGCCGCCTTTCCGCAACATCAGAAAATCTTATCGGAATCGATGAGGATGGTCACGGGCCCGTCATTCGCCAATTCGACCGACATGTGAGTTTGAAACACGCCGGTTGCCGTTGGCACGCCCAGCGCCGCCACCGCGCGGACAAATTCTTCATACAACGCTTTGCCCAGCTCCGGCGGCGCTGCCTGGATGAAACTCGGCCTGCGCCCGCCGCGCGTGTCGCCGTATAAGGTGAATTGCGACACGGCGAGCAATGCGCCGCCCGTGTCGAGCAGCGACCGGTTCATCTTTCCTTGCTCGTCATTGAAGATTCGCAGATTCACGATTTTCTCGGCCATCGCCGCGGCGGCCGCTGCGTTGTCGTCGCGCCCGACGGCAAGCAATACGAGCAGGCCCGCGCCAATTTCTCCGACCGGTTGTCCGCCGATCACGACGCGCGCTTTCGTCACGCGCTGCAAAACCGCCCTCACCTGCTCCTCCCGGAAAATCCCGTTGCATTCGGCGACTCGATTGTAGGAGAGGCGGCGAACGAAGACAATTCCTGACGCGCGGCGATTCCTCGCGCGCCCTGGATTTCTGCAACACGGGCTTCATTGTGCCACGCGTGCAAACTATGCTAGAACGAACGAAGCAACGGGAGGCCGAGAGATTTGAAGCTTGCGCTCATTGGAACGCACGGCGTGGGGAAAACGACTCTCGCCTACGAAATCTGCTCGCTGCTGAAAAAAGCGGGGGAAAACGTGGAGCTGGTCGCCGAAGTCGCGCGCCGCTCGCCGTTTCCCGTGAACGCCGCCACGCCGCTCGAAGGGCAGCTCTGGATTCTTCACGCACAGATTGCGGCCGAGCTGGACGCGGGGCGCGGCGCTGCGCACGTCGTCTGCGACCGTTCGGTGCTCGACAACTACTGCTACCTGGTCAACAAATTCGGCCGCCAGGCGCAACTCGAGTCGTGGCTTGGCTGCTGGATGGAGACTTATGATCTTCTCGCCGGGGTGCCGTTGCTCGCGGCGCAAATTCAGCCCGACGGATTTCGCTCCGAGGACCGCGAATTCCAGCGCCGCATCCATGAACTGCTGAACGAGCTGCTCAACGACGCGGCCTTTTCCGGCGTCGCCGATCGCGTCGTGTGGCTTGATGTTCGCGACCGCAGTGCATGGGCCGAGCGCGTGGTCGCTCTCGCGCTGCCCATCGCGCGCGACGCTGTTTCGCGCAAAGTCGCCCCGTAATTTCTCGCCGTGAACACGCCAACAAGCAACGCCGGGCCGCAAGAGACTCGCTGGCTCACGCGCGGCATTCTCGGCATCGGTCTCGCGAATCTTTTCTCCGATTGGGGCCACGAAGCCGCAACGGCGCTTCTCCCCGCGCTGCTGGCACTGGTCGGCGCGCCCGCGATTGCGCTCGGCGCGATCGAAGGCGTCGCTGACGGCCTTTCGAGTTTTTGCAAATTGGCCGGCGGATGGATTGCGGACCGACCGCGCTGGCGCAAACCCGTGGCGTCGGGCGGCTATATCATCGTCGGGCTCACCACGTTTGCCTACAGCTTCGCGCAAAGCTGGCCGGCGGTTCTCATCCTGCGCGCGCTTGGTTGGGCCGGACGCGGCGGCAAAAGCCCGTCGCGCGATGCACTGCTCGCCGACGCCGTTGCGCCATCGCAGCTCGGCCGGGCCTTCGGCTTCGAGCGCGCCATGGACACCATCGGCGCGGTCGCCGGACCGCTCACGGCCGTCGCGCTCGTTTCCATTTCCGGAGTGCGGAGCGCCTTGCGATGGACGATCGTGCCCGGCCTGCTCGCGTCGATTTGCTTTCTTCTACTCGTGCCTGCGGGCAAGTCGCTGACCACGCATCGACCTTTCGGATTCCTGCACAGTCTGCGGCAGCTTCCGCGAAGTTTTCGCCGTTTTCTCGCCGGCGTTTTTGCCCACGGCGTCGGCGACTTCGCGCCCACGTTGCTCATACTTCGCGCCAGCCAGATCCTGACGCCACACTACGGAGCTGCACGCGCCACCACGCTGGCCATCGGCCTCTACACGTTTCACAACGTCGTCTTCGCCGTTGTCTCGTATCCCGCCGGCGTGCTCGCTGATCGCATCGGAAAGCGCGGGCTGCTTGCATTTGGCTACGCTATCGGCGCACTGATGTGCGCCGGCTTCATTTTCGTGCCGGCGGGTTTGCCGTGGCTGGCGATTTTGTTTGGTCTCGCGGGAATTCATGCGGCGATGCAGCAGGCGCTCGAAAAATCGCTCGCGGCTGAGCTTGTGACGCCGGAAATTCGCGGCACCGGTTTTGGCGTCCTGGCCGCGGTCAACGGCATCGGCGATTTCGCTTCGAGTCTCGTTGTCGGCGCGCTCTGGACTGCGGTCGCGCCCGCCGCCGGTTTCCTCTATGGCGCAGGCTTCATGATTTTGGGTGCCGCATTTATTTACTTCTTCCGCTGAACCATTCTGACCGTTTCCAGCGAATTTGCACGCACCTCTTGCGCGGCAACGCATCTCCACTTCTCAAGACGCCGTTTTCCAGCTACTCTTTTAACGGGAGAATCCCACGATCATGAGCCTGACCGAGCGCATTCAGCGGGAGTTGACCGCGGCGATGAAAGAGAAAGACGAGTTGCGCTTGAGCGTGCTGCGGATGGTGAAGAGCGCGCTCAAGAACAAGGAAATCGAGAAAATGCGGCCGCTGGACGATCTGGAAGCGTTGCAGACGCTGCAAACGCTCGTCAAGCAACGGCGCGAATCGATCGAACAATTCACGAAAGGCGGCCGCAGCGATCTCGCCGCGAAGGAAGCCAAGGAAATCGCGATCATCGAGGGCTACCTGCCGCCGGCCCCCAGCGACGCGGAAATTGCACGGGCCGTCGAAGAAGCCATTGCCGACACGGATGCGGATTCCCTTAAACAGATGGGCGCGGTGATCAAAGCGGCGCGCGCGCGCCTGGAGGGCAAGGCCGTCGACGGCAAGGCGCTGAGCGACAAAGTTCGCGAGCGCCTTTCCTCAAAGGATTAGCCTTCGCCCGGTTCCGCGGGTTTGCTTTCGTTCGTCGGCGGGAATATTTTTCGCTCAGGGAGTTGCGGGGAGCAGGATCGCCGGGCCTGCTTCGTCGAGTGAAATTGCGTCGAAGTCCTTCTTAAGCCTGGGGAAGTCACTCAACGCAACGGAAGAAGTCTTCACGCGCTCTCAGTTACCTTGCTGAATTAGATCCTCGCGGATTGGCTTGCCACGCCTGCTGTCTAGTGCTACCTTGCCCTGCGCTTTCTGAGCGGTTCCGGCGGGAGGGAACGCGTGGCGTCAAAACCGTGGAGCTCAATTGCGCCGCCGGGCGAGTTCCATCCATATATTCCCTCCGAAAAGACAATTCCCGAGTTCACGCTTCGGGCCATTATCCTCGGAATCTTCGCCGGGCTTTTTTTTGGCGCGATCACGGTTTACGTTGGCTTGCGCGCCGGCCTGACGGTCTCCGCGTCGATTCCCATCGCCGTTCTTTCGATCAGCATCCTGCGAGCGTTCGGCAAAGCGACGGTCCTTGAAAACAATATAGTTCAGACTACCGGCTCGGCGGGCGAGTCGATTGCCGGCGGAGTCATCTTCACGCTGCCCGCGCTGATTTTTCTGGGTTTCCCGCTGCAATACTGGAGCGTATTTTTTCTCGCGCTGCTCGGCGGATGGCTCGGCGTTCTGTTCATGATTCCGCTGCGGCGCCAGCTGATCGTCAAGGAGCACGGCAATCTTCTTTATCCCGAGGGCACGGCGTGCGCCGACGTGCTCGTCGCTGGCGACAAAGGCGGCTCATTCGCAGGACGCGTTTTCTGGGGCTTTGGCCTCGGCGGCCTCTACGCCTTCCTGATGGAGACCATGGGGTTCTGGCCGGACACTCCGGAATACCGGCCCGACTGGCTTCCGGGCGCGTCGTTCCGCGCCAACATCACGCCAGAGTATATGGGCGTGGGCTACATCATCGGGCCGCGTGTCGCGGGATTGCTTTTTGCCGGCGGCGTTTTTTCGTGGCTCGTCTTGATGCCAGCGATCAAGTTTTTCGGCGGGATGATGACGAACCCTCTTTTTCCCGGGCTGATTCCCATCGGGCAGATGGCGCCGGATGATTTGTATCGTGCTTACATTCGGCCGATGGGCGCAGGCGCCGTGGCCGCGTCGGGCGTGATCACTCTCTTCAAGACCATGCCCACGATTATCGCTGCGCTCAGCGCAGGGCTGAAAGATGTTCGCAAGAGCCGCGCAGTGAATTCCGCCGTCGACGCCATCCGTCGCGTCGATCGCGATTTCTCGATGAAAATCGTGGTGCTGGGCTCTCTCGCGATTGTTGTGATGATGTGGGCGCTGCTGACCTGGCGGCCCATTCCTGGCGCGAAGACGGGCTTGCTCTCTAACCTGATTGCGGCGGTCTTCGTTGTGGTGTTCGGGTTTTTGTTTGTTACCGTGTCGTCGCGCATCTGCGGTCTGATTGGCAATTCGTCGAATCCGATTAGCGGAATGGCGATCGCCACTTTGATGGCTACTTGCGCGATGTTCCTCGTCGCGGGCTGGACCGGCACCGCTTTTTCGGCCCTGGCGATCACGATCGGCGGCGTGGTTTGCATCGCGTCATCCAATGCGGGCGGCACTTCGCAGGATTTGAAAACCGGCTATCTTGTCGGCGCGACTCCTTCGCGGCAGCAGCTCGCCCTCATGATCGGCGTCATGACTTCGGTTTTCGCCGTTGGCGGGACGCTGAACTTGATGAACGTGGGCCTCGAGGAATATAAGCCCGCGGAGATCGCCATCAATGTGAATCAGCTTCCGTCGGGCGTCAGCATTCAAAATCAAAGCTTCACGCACGCACGCAAGAGCTATGTGCTGCTGAACGCCATCGGCTCTCACGTCGTCCCCGACGGCAATTATCTCTACGATCCGGTCACGCATGCGATCGATCTTCAATGGGTGCATGGCATCGGCAGCGAGAAAGCCTCCGCGCCTCAGGCGCGATTGATGGCCACGGTCATCAACGGAATTCTGCAGCGGCAACTGCCGTGGCGGCTCGTGCTCGTAGGAGTCTTTCTGGTCATCACCGTTGAATTGCTCGGCGTTCGCTCGCTCCCGTTCGCTGTCGGCGCGTATCTGCCGATCGACACGACCATGGCCATGTTTGCAGGCGGAGTGATTCGCTGGCTGGCGGAACGCGGGATGAAGAGCAAGGAAACAGCCGGAAGCGAAATCGGGCCCGGCCCGCTTTTCGCCAGCGGCCTGATCGCCGGCGGCGGAATTTTCGGTCTGCTCGGGATCGTCATCTATCTTTTTGGCGACCCCAATTTCAAGTATCACTTCTTGCCGGAGCATTTCCTGCACATCGGCCCGCAAGTGCTTGGCGTCCTGGCTTCCAACCGCATTTTCGCCGTCGTGATGTTCGCGCTCCTCGGCGCTTCGCAGTTTTATTTTGCGCGCAAAAAGATGGACTGAAGCGCGATTCCGGGCTGCTACTTTGCGTTTCGGCCTCTTCTGTTGTCCGCCGCATCGCTAGCGCTTTGACTCCGCGGCGCGGGCCGCATACACTGCGATGGACCCCTTATGCGGCGCTACGCGTCCACTTCCGGCTTCCAATTCGACTGGGACTGGTCCATCACGCCGGCGATCAAGGTTCTGGTGATCGCCTGCGCCGCCGTGTTTCTCGCACAGGAATTGTCGCGCGTGCTTTTCGGGCCAGCAGGGTGGAATTTCTGGCTTTTGTATTTTGGATTAGTTCCGCGATACGCGATTCATGGCTTCATCTGGCAGCCGTTCACCTATTTGTTCCTGCACGAAAGCATCTGGCACCTGCTCATCAACATGTTCGTGCTGTGGATGTTTGGCCGGGATGTGGAACGAGCATGGGGCCAGCGGCGCTTCTACATTTATTATTTCATGTGCGGTGTCGGCGCGGGCGTGATCAACATCATCGTCAAGACGATTCTCGATCCGCACGGCCTGGGCTCTGCTCTGATCCCCACGATTGGCGCTTCGGGCGCAATTTACGGCGTCCTGCTCGCCGCCGCGATTCTTTTTCCGCATCAGCGCGTGCTGCTGATTCCGTTCCCGGTGGCGATTTCGATGCGCGTCTACGTGATCATCATGGGCGTGATTGAATTTTTCGGGACGCTGGGCGCGGGCGGGGACAACGTGAGCCACGTCTGCCATCTTGGCGGCATGCTGGTGGGCTACTTATATCTCCGGCGCGGCTCGTATCTTTATTCCTACCGCAATCGCGTTTCCGATTGGAAGCGCCGCCGCATGCTGCGCAAATTCGAAGTCTATCAACGGCGCCATCGCGACGAACCGCCTCGCCCGCCCGATAGCTGGGTTAACTAGGCTCCTAGCTTAGGATTTCGAGGAAATTGCCGATGCGGGACGCCGGGGATCGATGAATTATTTTGCGGCGGCGAAATTGTCGACGATGCGGAACAGAAACTCGATTCCCTTGTCGAATGAATCCAGCGGAATGCGCTCGTTATCGGCGTGCATGCGCATCGCGTCTTCCTCGGCGAGCGGAAAGGGCAGCAGGCCATAGGCCTGCACATTGCGCAGCCGCAGCATGGCCGAATCCGTCGCCACGGTGGACATCATTGGCACCACGGGCGCATCCGGGAATTCTTCCTGCGTTGTTTGCTGGATAGTGCGGAACAGCTCGCTGCTGAGCGAAGAGGATGGCGCCGCCTCGCCAATGGAAGTATCCGCTTGAAACTGGATTTGCGGGTCTTTCACCGCGTCTTTCAGTTTCAGGAGCACTCCATCGATTGAATTTCCGGGCAGCAAGCGGACATTCAACGTCGCCTGCGCCTCCGAAGGCACCACGTTCGGCCGTACGCCCGCCTGGAGCATCGTGGGCGCAATCGTGTCGCGCATCATTGAATTCCAAACCGGACTTGCCGCCGCGATTTTCTCTTCCGCCAGGTCGGCTCGGACGGAGGAATCGAGCGCGCGCATCCATTTGCCGATCTCCGGATCGGCCACCAGAGAAAGTTGCTCGAAATAAGCCTCCGTCACCGGGGTTAGTTGGTATGGCGTTTGGTACGCGCTGATTTTCGCAATGGCCTCCGACAGATGCACGATGGCGTTGTCCGGCAGCGGCACGGAGCCATGGCCAGAAGTTCCCGTCGCCGTCACGGTGACGTTTACGGGCACTTTCTCCGCCGCTTGCACGCCAATATATTGCACCTTGCCGTCTTTCACGACGACGCTGCCGCCCTCGTTCAGCGAATAGCCCGCGGCGATTTTTTCCCAGTAATTGTCGACCGCGAACTTCATCCCGGTTTCGCTGGCCGCTTCTTCGTCGCCTTCGGCGAGCAGGATAACGTCGCGGCTCAAGGGCACGTTCGCGCGCTTCAGCGCCACGAGGACCGCCACGTTGGCGACGGTCATTCCTTTGTCGTCGATCGCTCCGCGGCCGTACAAATAGCCATTTTGAATCACCGCGCCGAAAGGATCGACCTGCCATTTCGATTTGTCGACTCCGACCACGTCGAGGTGCCCCAACAGGAGCAGAGCCCGCGACGGGTCGGGCACCGCGCTCGCCGACAGCCTCGCAATCAAAATTCCGCGTCCCGGCGTGCTCTGGTAAACGTCCGCTGGAATTCCTTCTTTCTGCAAGATGTCCGCGAGATATTTCGCCGCAGCGAGCTCATTCCCGGGCGGGTTCGTCGTATTGATGCGGATCAGGCCTTGCAGCCACCCGAGCGCGTCGACATCCAGTTTCCCGAAATCCACGCCCGGCATCTGCGCTTGCGGCGGCTCTTGCTCCTGCGGGGATTGCCCGCGATGCCGCGCATGCGCCGAATTGGCGCACGCTATAGTGGGAATCAAAATCAGCGCAAGAATCAGCCCCAGCCTGCGTTCCATCAGATCACCCTAAAAATGCCATAAATTTCAAGCAGAGAGTACAGTGTTCATACTATCATGCGGATTCTCGGGTAATCGGCGCGGCTGCGGCGGATGTAGCGAAAGAATCGACCATCCCCGCGACACGTCCTGTCATCCAACGATATTCGGAGGTGCCTGCTCGATGCGATACAGCGCTCTGATTCGCCTGGCCCTGGTGACGTCCCTCGCGGCCGTCTGGGGCATGCCGCGCAGCGCCATGGCTCAGCAGCAGGGTCCCATCAAGCCCCCGCAGCAGCAAGGGCAACAGCCGCCGCCCGCACAGCAGCATCCGCAGCCGCAATTCTCGCTCACCGTTCAGTCAAAATTGGTGCAGGTCAATATTGTCGTCACGGACCAGGACGGCAACATCATCACCGGCCTTAAACAACAAAACTTTCGCATCTTCGATGACAATCAGCCGGAACCAGTCACGAATTTTGCGCCCAATACGGCGCCGATCACCATTGTGCTGCTCCTCGAATTCAGTAATCGTTACTCAGGATTTTACGGGATGATCGCGAAGTATTTGTCCTATGGCTTTGTGGATCATCTCGGGCCACAGGATTGGGCCGCGCTGGTCACATTCGACTTGAAACCTCACGTCGTGGTCGATTTCACGCACAACAAGATCGAGATCGAAAATGCCATTCAAAGCCTCTTCATCCCGGGATTCAGCGAAGCGAACACATTCGACGCTTTGATCGACACGATCGGGCGCCTGAAAGACGTTCCCGGGAAAAAAGCGATCCTGTTGGTTGGCACGGGCGCCGACACATTCAGCAAGAACAACCTGGACCAGACGTATAATGTCCTCAAGCAAACGAACGTCACCGTGTTCTGCATTGGCTCGGCTGAAATGCAGGAGGTTCAAAATCCGAATCAGCCCATCAGCTACCTTCAGGCAAAGAATGAGATGGATTACTTCGGCAAGCTTACCGGCGGCGTGGCCTGGTTCCCCCGTTTCGAAGGCGAAATGCCCGACATTTTCTCCAATATCGTGCAATTCCTGCGCAACCAGTATTCGATCGGCTATACCCCGCCCGATGCCTCGCGCGATGGCAAGTTCCACAAGATTAAAGTTGAAGTCGTCGACGACAAAGGCCAGCCGATGATGGTTCCGAACAAGAAGGGAAAGATGAAGAAGATCGTCGTCTATGCGCGCGAGGGTTACATTGCTCCTCCGCTGACCCCCGGCGATTAATTTTTCGCGTTTGGCTGCGTGCGGCTGAACTCAATACCCGCGCGCGAGATCGATTCGATTCTGCAGTTCCTGCCCCGTGAACCATCTCACCAGGTTATCCGTCAGCAGCTTCGTCTGTCTCTCCCACATCTGTTCGCTCGCGGCGCTGACGTGCGGCGTGATGAAAACGTTGTCGAGCTTCCACAACGGACTCTCCTGCGGAAGCGGTTCCTCCTCGGTTACATCCAGCGCGGCGCCGGCAATGGCGTGCGTGAGAAGAGAATGGGTCAGGGCTCGTTCATCGACGAGCGTGCCACGCGCCACGTTGATGAAATACGCCGCAGGTTTCATCAACGCGAGTTCCTTCGCGCCGATCATTTGCTTCGTTTCGGGCGTTTCCGGCGCCGCGAGCACGATGAAATCGGCCTGCGGCAGCGCGCTCCCGAGTTCCGCCACGGGAAGAATGCGCTCAGCGAGACCCGCGTCGCCCTGTCCGGAGCGTGTCACGCCCCAGACACGCATGCCCAGCGGCTGGATCCGCCGCGCCAGTTCGTGTCCGATCGAGCCGAAACCGACGATCAGCAGCACTCGCCCTTTCAGTTCGAGCGGCCGCGGCTTCGCGTCCCAGATTTCCTGTTGCGCCCAGCGGGCCTCCGCCTGATAGCGAAACGCGTCCGGAAACCGCTTGGCCATCGCCAGAATCGTGCCCACGATGTGCTCCGCCATCGGCACGGCATGAATGCCCCGCGCGTTCGTCAGCACGATGTTGCTTTCGCGCAGCTCGGGATACATCAGCTGCCCCACGCCGGCCGCGGTTGAATGAATCCACTTCAGTTTTTTCGCCTGGCCAAATTGATCCTGCCGCAGCGAATACCCCAACAGGATGTCCGTGTCCGGCAACTCCTTTTCTACATTTTCATAGGTCGGCAGGTGCACGACTTTCATTTTTGGCCAGCGTGCGTTGATTTTCGCGCCCAAGTCCTGCGGCGGCCGCCAGAGCGTGAATTTGTGCCAAATGCAGATGAGCAGTTTTGTTTCTTCCGGCTTTGTTCGAGTCATGAAGTTTTAGTGGTCTTCGATTTTCATCGGGCCGGCGTACGCAAATCACGGCCCGTCATTTCCTTGGGCTCCGGAATTCCCAGGATGCCCAGCAGCGTCGGTGAAATATCGCGCAGCGATCCGCCCGAGCGCAAAGAGACGTGCCCGTCCTCCGAAAGCAGCAGGAGCGGCACGGGATTTGTCGTGTGATACGTGTGCGGTCCGCCTGTCTTCGGATCGATCATCATTTCCGCATTGCCATGGTCGGCGGTGATGATCCAGGCCCCGCCGCGTGGCGCGAGCGATTTGTAAATCCGCCCCAGGCATTCATCGACAGTTTCGACGGCTTTGATCGTCGCTTCCAGCTTTCCCGTGTGGCCCACCATGTCCGCGTTCGCGAAGTTCATGATGATGGCGTCGAAATCGCCTTTCTCGATCGCCTTCACGACCGCATCGGTCACGCCCGCCGCGGACATCTCCGGCTGCAAATCGTAAGTCGGCACTTTTGGCGAGGGCACAAGGATCCGCTCCTCGCCGGGGTACGCCTTCTCGATTCCGCCGTTGAAAAAATAAGTTACGTGCGCGTATTTTTCGGTTTCCGCGCAGCGCAGATTCTTGAAGCCCATTTCGCCGAAGACTTGCGCCAGGATGTGCTCCAGTTTGTCCGGCCCTTGTAGGTAGCGCAGCCACGGCCAAGTTTTTTCGTATTGCGTCATCCCCACGTAGCAGAGATTCTTCGGCCGCGCCGGATCGGCGAATTCCTTAAACCCCGGTTCCGCCAGTGCGCGAGTGATCTGCCGCGCGCGGTCGGCCCGGAAATTGAAGAAAATCACCGCGTCGTCGTCGCGGATCACGCCGCGCGGCGCCGCGGGCTTGCCCGGCTCCGCTTCCGTCGTGATCACGGCTGGCACGACGAACTCGTCCGTCACCAACTTTTCATAACTCGCGCGCATCGCCGCGATGGGGTCCGAGAATTTCGCGTCCGCGTCGCCGTGCGTCATCGCGCGGTACGCGCGCTCGATGCGCTCCCAGCGATTGTCGCGGTCCATGGCGTAGTAGCGCCCGCTGACCGTCGCGATTTGCCCCAGCCCCAGCTCGCGCATCTTTTTTTCGAGCTGCCGCAGGAAATCGATGCCCGAATTCGGCGGCGTGTCGCGTCCGTCCATGAACGCATGCACGAACACGCGCTCCACCTTGTTTTCCTTGGCCATTCGCAGCAGCGCGAAGAGGTGATTGATGTGCGAGTGCACGCCGCCGTCGCTCACGAGGCCCATCAGGTGCAACTGCCGCGTGCGCCCGCGCTGCATCGCTTCCAGCAGCAGCGGCTCACTGAAAAATTCCCCCGACGCGATCTTCATGTCGATGCGCGTGATGTCCATCTGCACGATTCGTCCCGCGCCGATATTCAAATGCCCCACTTCGCTATTGCCCATCTGCCCTTCCGGCAGGCCGACGAACGGCCCCGAAGTATGAATCAGCGTGTTGGGGAATTTCTTGAGCAGCGCGTCGTAATTCGGCTTGCGAGCTAGCGCGATGGCGTTGCCCTTTGTCTCGGGCGAGTAGCCCCATCCGTCCAGCACCGTCAGCACAATCGGTTTCGGCCGTTTCATGTTCGTCACCGGTCAGAATACACGGATAGCGTGCGTATGGGAACGTGTCGCCAGGATTTTGCGGAGCCCTTGTAGAGCCAAAAATGCGCTCAGACGAAGGATTAGTCAGCGCGTCGTGGCGAATTCGCGCAACGCGCTCAGCAGGCGGTCAACTTCTTCAGCGGTGTTGTAGTGTACCAGCCCGATTCGCAGCAACCCGCCGTCTTTTTCGACGCCGAGGCGCTCGGTTAGATTCAGCGCGTAATAGTTGCCGTCCCATGTGAAAATTCCGCGGTCGCCGAGGAATTTTGCCGCGTCGAGCGGCTTGCCTTTCGCCAGACGCACGCCGACCGTCGGCACACGCTCGCCGAATCGCACCGGATCGGAAATTCCGTAGAACCGCAGCCCGGGAATTTCAACCAGACCGCGAATCATTCTCGCCGCAAGATTCATCTCGTACTCCCGCATCGCATGATGTGCGCTCACAACTGCCGCCCGGCGATTCTTTCCGGCCGCCGGATCGCTCCGCCGCCCAAGCTCCGCCAGATAATCAATCGCCGCGGCCACGCCCGCAAGGCCTTCGTGTATCTGCGTTCCAGTTTCCCAGCGGTCGGGCAGAGCTTCTGGCGCAGGCCGCACTTTGTACGGGCGGAATCGCAGCAGCAATTCGCGCTTGCCGTAGATGCAGCCCATGTGCGGGCCGAAAAACTTGTACGGCGAGCACGCCAGAAAATCGCAATCGAGCGCGCGCACATCGATCGTTCCATGCGGCGCGTAGTGCACCGCGTCGATGAACGCCAGCGCGCCCGCCTCATGCGCGAGCCGCACGATTTCCTCGACCGGATTGATCGTCCCGACGGCATTCGACGCGTATCCCACCGCGACCAATTTCGTTCGCGCATTGATCTTGCGCCGCAGGTCGGCCATGTCCAGCGTGCAATCGGCGTCTCGAATGTCCGCTTGACGGACAATGACGCCGCGCTCTTCGAGCGCACGCCATGGCGCCACGTTGGCGTCGTGATCGAGCGTCGTCACCACGATTTCGTCGCCCGGCTGCAAATCCCGTCCGATTCCCCGCGCCAACGCGAACGTGAGGGTCGTCATGTTCGGCCCGAAAAACACTTCGTCCGCGTCGCAATTGAAAAAATCTGCCATCGCCGCGCGGGCCCCGGCAATCATGGCGTCCGTCCGGCGGCTGGTGGCGAACGCCCCACAGGTGTTGGCATTCGAAGTCTCGAAGTATTCCCGCACCGCGTCGATCACGCGCTGCGGAACCTGCGTTCCGGCGGGCGCGTCAAGAAAAGCGGCCGGATTCCCGTTTACGATTTGCTTCAGCGACGGGAATTGCTCTCGCGCCCAATTCACATCCAAAGGCTTCGTCTGGCGCCGCGCGTTTTGCTCCAATGAAGATGTGCTCATTGCGCTCGCTCCGTCCGCGTCATGCTCACTCTTTCACCGCGCGAATAAAATCCGCGAGCAATCCGTATGCGGTCGCGATCACGCCGGGCTTGTGCTCGACGATCGAGAGCCCGAATACGTCCATGTCGAATCGCAGCACCGACGTCGTTCCTTCGCGCAACGCCATCGTGTCCGAGAGGGGCAGTTGCTGCGGGCGTACGCTCGCGCGCACGCCTCCGTCGGCTGTACGGCTCGCGCGGCAAATCAATTTGTAGCGCATGCCCGCGGCGCGCGCCGCGGCCACGTGTTCCGGCGTCACCGTGCGGATTCCGACTCGTTCCACGTCCTCGAGTTTGATTGGCACGCCCATCAACACAATCACCAGCACGGCCACTTTCACCGCGGCGTCCCACCCGTCGAGATCGTTCGAGGGATCGGTCTCCGCCACGCCGATTTCCTGCGCCCTTTTCACGGCTTCGTCGAGCGTCAGTCCCTTCTCCATTTCGGCGAGCACGACGTTCGTCGTGGAATTCAATATGCCGCGGAACCCGCGCAGTTCCACTGCCGGCAGCGAATGCGGGAACATGGAAAAAATGGGCGCGCCATCCATCACCGTGGATTCAAAGAGGAATTTGCGGTTTTTCGCCCGCGCCAACTCGCGGAGTTCCCCGTACGCATGCACGACGGGGCCTTTGTTCGCGCTAATCGCATGCGCGCCGGTTTCGAGCGCGGCCTTCAGGTGGTCAATCGCCGGCTGGCCTTCGTGCCGGTCGAGCGACGACGCTTCGAAGAGAACATTCGCGTGCGCCGCCGCGAGCCATTCGCGCACGTTCTGTGGCACCTTGCCGTGCGGCGTCTCCGGCCAGCGGTGCTCGAGCGCGGCCGCCGGGTCGAGCCCATTCGCATCGGCGACCCATCCGATTCGGCGCGACGCCACGCCTGTCAACTTCCATTCGATTCCGAAATCACGCCGCAGCACCGCGTCTTTCGCCACGAGCAGCCGCACGAATTCCTTCCCAACGTTTCCCAATCCGATGAGCGCCAGATTGTATGTGCGAATCGCCGTGCTCCTTCGCAACCGTGCGCCAGAATACACCTAGCGCGGGGAATTCGATTACCCGTTTTCTCGAAGACTCCGGCGCGGACGCATTCGCAGTACCCTCCAGTGTGGAAACCACCCTGATATTCCTGCTAAACAATTGCACGCCAAGAAGGGGGCCTGGGGGTTGGATCTCTCTCCTCCACCGTTTCCACTCACGGAAGTCCGCTGCGCGCGAATGGTGATAACGCGCCGCTCAGTTCGGATTCGCAGTCATCGATGCGCGGCGCCCGGTGGCGATCGAAAAATACTGCATCCACTGTTTGCGAATGCCGTTGGTTTCCTTGATGAGCGAGGGACTCGGCTTGAGGCCATGCTGGACGATGATGACCATGCCCGTGTTGAACTGGCGCTGCGAGTGATCGACATCGGGCATGCGCGGACCTTCGGCGGCGATGACGTCTTGAATGGTGATCTTGGTGCGATCGGCTTTGACGATGAGATGGCCATCGGCGTCATGGCCAACCGGTTTCATGTTGCGAAGGAGGAAAAAGTCGGGGACTTCGATTGGGGTAATGAGGCCCATGAGGTAGAGATCGAGATACGAGTAGCCGGTGGCGGGGACGTAGTAGTTGTCGTCGAGCTGCGTGAAGGTGCCGTCGAAATTATCCTGCCAGACACCGCCGCCCATGATGGAGGCTTCGGTGGGACGGACGTAGGGAAAAGGCGCAACGGCCTGCAGGCCCATTTGCCAATGGACAGGGTCGCCGAGGCGGATGGTTTCGTCACCGACTTTTGCGGAAACGAACGCGGCCCAGCGGTGGCCCATTTCGTGGCCGATCTGCGACATGGCGTACATATACGGAGGGACTTTGCTGTTCTGCGAGATTTCGGCGAGCTGTTTCGTATAAAAGGTGATGTCGTGCATATCGCCGATGGGCGCGTCCGCCGGCGGGTATTCCTGCATCTGAATGGAGCCAGCGTAGACGGGTTGAATAAATCCCCATTGGAAGCGGCCCGGTGAGCAGTAAGAAGCGAGACCCTGCGGCGTCTGCGTGGCGGCGATGCCAGTGACAGCGGGGCCAGTGGAGCCGAGCGGACCGTCGCTGGGCGTGCCCGCCTCCTGATTGTCGACGCGGAAATCGGAGTAATAGGCGAGGAAGTCGAATTTGTCGCCGAGGGTCTTGATGACCGTGCAGCTCAGGTCGCGATTGTTGGGCAGCGCGTAATAGTGGAAAGATTCGTAGACGACCGGAAAAGGGCCGTCCTGCGGCTTGAGCGAAGAAAAGTGGACTTCAGGATTGCGAATGCCGCTGAGCGCGACAAGATGCGCGGGAATCTGCGCAACGGGCTGATCGGAGCCGGAAGCAGAAGCGTCGGCGGAAACGGTGATCTGTGCGGCGGCGCGGAGCGCGGGCGGAAGGATTCCCTGGATGGAAATGGTGTTGCCGCTCGTCTCCACGCGGCGCGAGACGCCGGGACCGAACGCAAAGTACCGTGATCTGCCGCCGTTCGCGCGGTTCCGCGGCGCAAAGCCGAAGATGGTCCAGACAGCATCGGGGTGCGCGGCGGCAGCGGGCGCGAGAGAAGGTTTATGGGCGTTAAAGTAAACGCGATAGGCAATGCCTGCAAGCCCCGGATCTCCTTCGGGCAATACAGGACCGGCAGTTTCAAACGTGATCTTCAGGAACAGTCCGTCAACCACTGAAAGCTTGACGTTCTCGAGGTTGAGATTCGCGGCGGCGGTGGAATTCTTGTCGCCGGTGAGCGCGGCGAGCGGTTTCTCTATGCCGCCAGCGACGAGGGGATAGACACCGATGATGGCGTCCTTCGCCGCAAGCTGTTGGTAGGACATCTCGATCACGCCGTCTTTGTACAGCACAGCCTGGAACCGGTTGATCGTCTTGGTCCATGTAAAGTCCTGGATGTTGCCATACGGTTCGGTTATGTCCCACGTCACCACGGCGCGGTCGTCGAGTTCCTTTACGTAGCGATTGCCGGACATGCGCGGCTTGAAAAAGACGCAAATCGCCGGAACAGTGTTGACCAAATTTCCGGCGGCTTCGGAGAGCGCATCGAAGCGGGCAATGGAGACGCCGCCGAAGTCGCGAGGCACGAAGCCCGGAGGCATGCCCCCGTCGAATGACGGCCGAGCGGGCGGACCGAAGCGAATCGAGCCGGTGACGCCGACGGAAAACGAATCCCACGTCTTTCCGGAGAATGGGAATGAGAAGTTGTGCAGCGTGACCTGGGGACTGCTCAGCTCTTGGCCGAAGTCCGCGTCCCAGTGCAGCGGAAGATTTTCGACGCGATATCCCGCACCATCCGGCGTGAAGCGAAGTGTCCGCTGGCCAAGATCGAAGAGGTTCTGCTGGCCAAGTGCGCCTTTGTCCAATTCCATCAGGATCAGGTTTCCGAGGACGGAAACCTTGCCAATGGACTTGCCCGGCTCCTCGCGTTCTTGGGCATGCGCGACTATTGCTGGCGGAAGGACGAGACCGAGGATCAAAAGTATTTGGAAGAGATGGCGAGTGTGCCGGATCACGGGGCCTCCTAAGTGCAAGGCGCATTGTATTTATATTTTATCCAAAATGGAAAGCCAATTTACCGAACGCTCGCCTGTTGCCTCAGTCCGCACACGCTGGACGATTAGCCACTCGGCATCTGACCACGCTTTTGCCTAATACGGCTCGCCGGGCAACGAAGGCAAAACGGGTGTTACCTTGCCCCAGCCGTCGGTCTGCGCGCTTTTCATATCCTTAACCAATTGGTCTGGCAGATTTGTGTTTAGATGTGGGCGGCCCGCTTGATTGCCGAGAGTCCACGCAACTGCGGCAACGGTCTTGGAGACCTGCTGTATTTCCTTGTAATCAATTTTCTCCGGAGTGTCGGTGGGACGGTGGTAATCCACATGGAGTCCAACGGTGAAGAATGCAATTGGAATGCCCATTTTCGCGAAATTGTAATGATCGCTGCGGTAGAAGATGCGCTGGCCGTTTGGTTTCGGGCCGAGATTATCGTGAGTGGCGTCCGGCGCGGTCGCATCGTAGAAGTGATTGAGGATCAATTTCTGATAGTTGTTGTTCACGGTCTCAATTGTCTTCTCCAGGTCATCGCTGCTTATATTGGGTCCAACGACGAGGATTTCACCGGGATTTACCAGCATGTGCGTGGGGTTTGGATCGACGGATTTAGGATTCTTGGTGCGGCCGATCATGTCCATGTTGAGGTCGGCCACCACCATCGTAAGATCGATGGGAGGAAATTCGTTGAAGTATCGCGAGCCCCAAAGCCCCTTCTCCTCGCCGGCGTTCCACAAGAAAACCACGGTGCGCTTCGGCCGCATACCCTTGCTCGCGCCCTGGGCGTAAGCCCGGGCGATGGCAAGCAGACCTGTCGACCCAGAACCGTCGTCGTCCGCGCCATTGTTGACATTGTGACCGTCGGGCAACGGTGCACTCAACCCGATGTGGTCCAGATGCGCGCTGATGACCACATACTCATTCTTGAGTACGGGATCGGCGCCTTCGAGTATTCCAACGACATTTTCGCCATGACCATCTTCGCTGTGGATCACAACGTGTAAACTCAGTTTTTTCTCGGCGCTCAGCTCGAATGAGTCCTGCTTGGCATTTGCGCCAGCAGCGTAGAACACCTGTGCCGCAGTCGTCTTTTCACCCGCGAAGAGGTCGTTTGTCATTTCCGCGCCAGCGATGATCGAAGGAGCGCTGGGGCACGCGGGGTGATCCTCGAATTTCGTTACTTGGAAAGGAGGTCCATTGAGTGACGGCCCACGCCCGCCGTTCGGATTGGCCATGGCGGCAAGCTGCTGAAAGTCCGCAATTCTGACAACCGCTACCGCGCCGTTTTTCGCTGCGTACTCTTCCGGAGTCAGGAAGTCCGTGCAATCTTCACCGAGAGGATTCGGCCCGGCAGCGCCACGCCTTGCTCCCGCCTGCTGCGCAGCGAGTTCACGAGGCAGCCCTGCAACGACAATGATCTTGCCACGTACATCCAGGCCCTCGTAAGGATTGATGTTGGATTTGTTGAGCACATAGCCGTCGCCTGCAAAAACCACGTTTCCGGTGACGTCAAAGGACTCTGCCGGTGGCAGACCGCGGAAACCGGCGCCGCTGGGTCCGACCGTCCAGTCTTTGCCATAATCAAAGTCAGTGGTCCGAAGTTCCACGGTACCTCCACCAAAATTAAATGGAGGCGGTCCGGTTAGCGAAGCCTTGCTCTCCTCTTGAGCAACCTGGCGCGTGACCAACGCAAAGGGCATGAAGTAAGGTTGCAGCGGGCCGTTCGTTCCGCTCGCGCTGCCGCCCGGTTTGAGGCCCCATTCCGCCAGATGACTTGCGACATAAAGCGCCGCCGTATCGTAGCCGCGCGAAGGTAAGTTTCGGCCCTCGAGCTGGTCGGAGGCGAGAAAATAGTCGTAGATCTTCATTTCATCTTCGCTAATTGAATCCGCGTTGCCATATTTCGCGGCCGCGCTCGCCTTGGCCGCTTTGTGCGCCGATTGTCGCGGGAGCTTCGTCGCTCCAAGTATGAACAAAAGGGAAACTGAGAAAGCAGCTATCACGGAGAAGCTTATGACGATTCGGCGCATGGGTCCTCGAGACAGTTAAGTTAAAAACGCACGGTATATTACCGCGAAACATTCAATAACGCATGGCTATTGCTGCAATTTCCAATGACGACCAACGGCACACGAGATTTGTTGCGGTGTACGTTGAAAGTGGGCGATGCAGGTATGTACGTATGTTTCATTTTCCCCGGCGCTCAGCCTCTGATTTCCCTCGCGCCGCAAGCCTGAGGTGACAATCAAGCCACAAGTGCAAGCAGATTGCTTGTAACTAGCGGTTTCCCAGTTAAGAATATGATGAGAAATGCGAGCTCGTCGGCGTGAGCTGAAGCTGCCTGTTCATTAGGCGTGGACGGAGTTTAAGCGATGATCGGCTTCAATCCAGCGGAACTGGACAAACTCGAGCGGCGCGAATTCCATTTATCGATTCTGGCAGCCATCATCGTTCTCGTGATGGCCGGCGGCGTGGCGCTGCTAATGTACCCATTGGTGTTTGTCCACCCCGAGTCGGGAAACAAATGGACACTTCGCTTCGCCTTCATCGGATTTTGTGTGTTGTCACTCCTCTTCATCGTTTATCTGTTGGATCGGCAACGGACGGTGAGGCGTCTCAAACAGCAACTCGTAGCGGAGTTCAAGCGAAATCTCGAATTGCGCCACCAGGCTGACGTGGACCTACTGCACAGTATACCGGGCATGGGTCATTTTCAGGACCGTCTCACTATGGAGTGCCGCCGGGCTTCGAACATGCAGCGACCGCTCTCTCTTGTGGTCGTCAAGGTGAAGTTCCAGCAGGATCTTCCCGAGAATGAGCAGACAGCCGCATTAGGTGAAGCGGCGCGGGGAATCTCTCGCAATTTGGGGCCAACGGACTCGATGTACACCTTCGGGCAAGGTTTGTTTGGCCTGATTCTTCCCGATGCGGACAGAGCGACTGCGAACAGTACGACTATTCAACTGGAAGACACGCTCAGAATAGCCGGTGCAGTGAGCAAATTTTCCTTTGCAACATTTATCTGCAACTATCCGAACGACGTGAAGAGCGCGCACGAATTGGAAGAGGCTGTGCTTTCTCGGCTTCCTGAGAGAGAACGGACGTTGATAGGTGTGGATCAGCGTTGAGCCTGTGCCGTTATTGTTTCGGCTGAACGTTCTGAGATTTCTCGGCCAAAACTATATCCTCCGTTGTCTGCGATTAATCGCACTCCCTGCAGGCCTCACATGATCGATTGAATTGATATTTGCTTTGGCTTTGCGCCGCCCAGGGTCCGAGGATTTTTGCAGGGGCGTCTGCTGCTACACCGCGATTCCGTGAAAGCGTCATTAATCTTCCATATGCCGGCCACCGGCAACCACGCACCCGATCTGCAGAGAAACCTCTCGCGTTCGAATCGATAGTTGCGTTTGGTCCTCGAGAACGCACTCCGGGATCAGTTTGGGAGAATATTGGAATTAATCCATGCCCTTCTCGAACAGGACGAGGAGAGGTAGCAACAGCGTGGGGCAAAACGGATTCGTGAAGACGGCCCCCAATCCGGAGGGACCGTTTGCTATTATGCTCGCCTCGTTCGTCGCAGCATGGCGAGTGGGCACGCGAGGAGAAAATGGCGCTACGCTGGCGCATCGCGATTCTGATCAGTGTGGCTATCGCGATCAGTTACCTGGACCGGCAAACACTGCCGGTAGCGATCAAGGCCATCAGCAAGGACATCCCGCTCTCGAACGAGCAGTTTTCCGATTTGCAGTCGGCGTTTTTGCTGTCGTATGCATTCATGTACGCTGGTGGAGGGAAGCTCGTCGACGCGCTTGGGACGCGCCTAGGATTTACGCTAATTATGGCGTTCTGGTCGCTTGCGTGCGCGAGCCATTCTCTGGCGGCAACGTTTGCGATGCTGATGGTCAGCCGGTTCCTGCTGGGCGTGGGAGAAGGCGGCGGTTTTCCGGCGGCCACACGCGCTGTGTCCGAATGGTTCCCGGCGCATGAAAGCGCGACGGCGATGGGGATCATCAACGGTGGGACGGCGGTAGGAGCTGTTGCCGCGCCGCCGCTGATCGCGCTGGTGTTGAGCTTCCTGAACTGGCGCTGGATTTTTGCGATCACCGGCGCGCTGGGGCTTGCCTGGACGATTTGGTGGCGGCTCGCGTATTTTTCGCCGCTCGAGCATCCGCGGATCAGCGCGCGCGAGCGCGAGGAAATTCGGCCCGTGACGGAATCCGCTGCAGCGGCACGGAAATATAAGTGGCTAGATCTGCTGCGCATCCGTGAAGCCTGGGGATTGGTAATCGCAAAATTCCTGAGCGATTCGGCATGGTACTTTTATCTTTTCTGGCTGCCCAAATACTTATATGACGTCAGGGGCTTCGACATCAAAGCGGTTGGGACGTTCGCGTGGATTCCGTACGCGGCGTCGGGTGTCGGCTGTCTTGTTGGCGGTTGGTTTTCGAGTCTTCTGGTGCGAAAGAAATATTCCGTGAATGTAGCGCGCAAAGTGACGCTGGGCCTGAGCGCCGCCGTGATGCCTAGTATCTTGCTCGTGCCTCACGTTGCGGCGTCGTGGGCCATCGCAATTTTCAGTCTGGCATATTTCGGGCAGCAATCCTGGTCCACGTTAGTGATGATCGTGCCCGCGGATTTGTTTCCGACCAACGCGGTGGGAGCTGCGGCGGGTCTGGTAGGGTTCGGCGGCGCAATGGGTGGGATTGCGTTCGGCGAACTGGTGGGATACCTGCTGGATCACGGATTCGGCTACGGCGTGGTGTTCACCATAGCCGGAATGCTGCACGTGATTGCATTCCTGGTGATCCTCGGGATGGTCCCTGCAATACGGTCTCTGGCGCCGGAGCGCAAACTCGACTATGAAGGAGCACGATGAAGATCAAGGATATCCGCACGCGAGTGGTTCGTTGGCGCGGGAAGACAGTTCCACTGCCGCCGCACTTCTGCACGAATCCCATGGACCTGTTGTCCTTGCCTGAGGCTTCCATGAGCACGTTTACGTTTCACGGATGGCTGATCGCCGAGGTGTTCACGGACGACGGTCTCGTGGGAATCGGCAACACCGCGCTCGCCCCTCTTGTGACCAAGCAGGTGATTGACCTCTACTTGAAGCCGCTGCTACTCGGCGCCAATCCGTGGGACATCGAATTTCTGTGGCAGCACATGTACCGCAAGACGATGGCGTTCGGACGGAAAGGAATCGGCATGGCGGCGATCAGCGCTGTGGATATCGCGCTGTGGGATATTTTGGGCAAGTCGGCAAAACAGCCCGTTTTCCGGCTGCTCGGCGGGCGGACGAAACGACGCATTCCCGTGTACGCGAGCCGGCTGTACAGCGTGCCACTCGGTGAGCTTGCCGCCGAAGCGAAGCGCTACAAGGTCGAGGGGTATCAGGCGATGAAGCTGCGTTTCGGCTGGGGCCCGAGTGACGGCGCGGCAGGAATGCAACGGAATCTTGATCTGGTACGCACCGTGCGAGAAGCCGTAGGCGATGAAATTGACATAATGGCGGACGCCTACATGGGCTGGACGCTTGATTATGCGAAACGCATGCTACCGCTGCTCGAACCGTTTCATCTGCGCTGGCTGGAAGAGCCGGTGATTCCGGACGATATTGGCGGCTATGCAGAGCTGAAGTCATACGGCAGAATTCCCATCGCGGGCGGCGAGCACGAGCACACGCAATACGGCTTTCGCGATTTGCTGGAGGCTCGCGCCGTGGACTATATTCAATTCGATACGAATCGCGTGGGAGGAATCTCTCAGGCACGCAAGATCACTGCCCTCGCCGAATCGTACTCCGTGCCGGTGGTCCCGCACGCCGGGCAGATGCACAACTACCACGTCGTGATGGCAAGCCTGAACTCGCCGATGGCTGAATACTTTCCGATCGTGGACGTGGAAGTGGGCAACGAGCTTTTCTGGTACATCTTCGAGGGCGAGCCAAAGGCGCAGAACGGGTTTGTGGACCTCGATGAAAATACGCCCGGGCTGGGATTGCGCGTGAATGAAAAGGCGCTCGCAAATTTCGAGGTGATCGAGTGAGGCGGAAAGCGTGATGCGCCTCGTGCAGATTCGCAAGGAAAACACCCGGCGCGTCGGCATTGTCGAGGAGCCGAGGTTGCGTCTGCTCGGCGATTGCGAGTCAATTTATGCCCTCGTGGAAGAGGCGCTTGCCGCAGGCGCGACGCTCGGCGCGCTCGCGCAACGAAAGGCCACTCCGGAGTTACTGGATTACGATCCTATTTATAGTGGCGCTTCGCAATGGCGGCTGCTCGCGCCGGTGGATCATCCTAAGGAACCGGCGCGGTGCCTCGTGTCGGGCACAGGCCTAACGCATCTGGGCAGCGCACGCGAGCGGCAGGCCATGCACGCGAAAGCCGAGGATCTGACCGACAGCATGAAGATGTTCCGCTGGGGAATCGAGGGAGGGCATCCCGCGGCCGGGCAGATCGGCACTCCGCCAGAATGGTTTTACAAAGGAACGGGCACGATTCTTCGCGCGCACGGAGAAGCCCTGGAAACTCCGGCGTATGCCGAAGATGGCGGCGAAGAGGCCGAAATTGCCAGCATCTACCTTGTGGACGCGAATGGAGTGCCACGGCGGGTCGGCATGACTGTCGGAAACGAGTTTTCCGATCATAAGTTCGAGAAGAAAAATTACCTGAATCTGGCGAGTTCGAAGATTCGCACCTGTGCGATCGGGCCGGAGCTCGTGCTGGACGCCGATTTTCAGTCGGTGTCCGGCGAAGTGACGATCGCGCGCAACGCCAACGTGCTATGGTCCAAACAAATTCGTACTGGTGAGGCGGAAATGTGCCACAGCCTGCGGAATATCGAGCACCACCACTTCAAATTCGATACTCACCGCAGACCGGGAGACGTGCACGTTCATTTTCTGGGCGCCGATTCCTTGAGCTTTGGAGAAGGCATCGAGCTTCGCGACGGCGACGTGATGCAGGTGCGATTCGAAGGGTTCGGGCGTGCGCTGCGCAACCCCGTGCGTGTGATGCGAGACGCAGCGAAGCCGGTAAACGTTGTTCCCATAGGATGAGGCAACGATGTCGAAACCGCGAGTGGCAATTTTAGGATTAGGGCTGATGGGAACGGGCATGGCCAGGCGCCTGCTCTCGAAGGGGTTTCCGGTGGCGGTGTATAACCGGAGCCGTCAGAAGGCGGAAGCTTTGGCGGCGGACGGCGCGGCAGTGGCCGTTTCTCCTCGCGAGGCCGCGGCAAAGGCGCGCGTCGTGATCAGCATGGTTGCGGATGATGCCGCTTCGCGCGCCGTTTGGCTGGGAGAAAATGGGGCGCTCGCAAGCGCAGCACCGGGAACGGTGCTGATCGAATCGAGTACGCTTACCACCAGATGGGTGCGCGAAATGGCCGCGGCAGCGTCGCGGCAGAAATGCGAATTCCTCGACGCGCCGGTAACCGGAACGAAATCGCACGCAGCGTCGGGCGAGCTGCTGTTCCTGGTGGGTGGATCGGCGGAGGCGCTGGAGGCGGCGAGACCGGTTCTGGCAGCCATGAGCCGCGACATTGTTCATCTGGGGCCGACGGGCAGTGGCGCTGTGATGAAGCTCGTCAACAATTTTCTTTGTGGCGTGCAAGCGGCGGCGTTTGCCGAGGCAATGGCACTTGTCGAGGCAGGCGGGCTGGATAGTGAGCAGGCCTCGAAAATTCTATGCAATGGCGCGCCGGGGAGCCCTCTCATTAAGACCATTTGGGCGCGCGCGACAGGCGGGGATTCGACGCCGAATTTCCACCTGCGGTTGATGGCGAAGGATTTGAAGTACTCGATGGAAGCGGCAAAGCAGCGCGGGCTGACGCTGAAGACCGCGGCTCCGGCTATCGAAGTGTTTGAAGATGCGACCAAGAACGGATATGGCGACCAGGATTTCGCGGCAGTGATCGAAGCGCAAAGGCGGCGCTAAGGCTCCTCACCGACGTGTGTTGCCTTTCTCGGATGCCCCTTGATCGCTTCGTTGCAACCGATCGAATCGGGCATGCGCGACGAGAAGTTTTTTCAGAATAAGGAAACAATGATGACCGGCGAAAAGATCTGGCGCCCGGCGTCCAGCAGGCCCTTTGCGTTCCGACGCCACAGGCGACAAGAGACAGGCGTGTAGGACGCGCCGCCCTCGGTTCCAACTAGCGCAGCGATTTGAACAGCGCTCGGGATGTCGGGCAGTGAAAAGATCTGGCTGTTCCGGTGCTGCAAAATACTCTGCCAACCAACCTCACATCGTTAGAACGACGCGCGACGCCGAACATCAGCGCGGAGAGAGGCTCGAGACATAGGACTCCAGACTGGCTGTCAGTTGGTCGAGGCCGGTGAGGACGCCTTGGCGGAGCGCTTCGACGACTGCAGGAACGGTCTTCTGGCCGACGGGTTCATCGTGGCTGTAGGATTGATTCCAAACCACGGTTCCGGTCTTGGGCTGAAACAATTCGAGTTCGAGAGAAAAGCGCGCTGCAATCGAAGGCGAATCGACTTCCTCGAGCGCGTACAAATGCCCGCGCAGAACGTAATCTCCCTTCGCGCCGCTGCCGAGCTGGGCCACGGACCGAAATCTTCCCTCGGAGCGCAGCGTTTGCGCGAGCATCGTTTCGAGCATTTCCGTGGGAATCTCGGCCCAGCGATGATATTCGTACGTCCCCAGTTCCACGCCGCCGGCGGTGTAAACAATGGGGTGTTCGAGATAAAGAGGAGAAGCAGTTATGCGCCCAACGAGAATCGTGATCGGAAGCGGCGCATCGTTCTTGACCGAGACGGACGGCGCCGGCGTAGGCGCGGAATTCAGCGTGTAGTATTTCACCGGCCGCGTGGCGCCGCAATCCGCCGTGAGCAGAATCGCCGCCAAGACCAGCAACGTGGCCGGAACTGTTACCATCCTCTTTGGTAGAGCGCGCATGTTCATTCTCAGTCTGGGTGCTTGGGCACTTGCCCTGGCTCATGTTCCGGCGGCAATGAGGACCGAATCAGGGCGGAGGGCCGCGTCTTGATCGTTTCGGTAAAAGCCTTCAAGTTGTCGGTGATATCTCTCAAGTTCCCGATAACTTCATCGAGGCTGTCGCTGTTCGTGTTCAGTATGGTATTGAGCTGATCCGTGAGCGCGGAAGCGGATGTCAGCGTCATGCGCATTTGAGCTACCGCCTGCCGCAGATCGGGGCGATTCTCCATCAGCGTTGCGTCGATATGCGACAGAGCGGTATTCGCCTGATTCACCGTCTTTTTGAAATCGTCGAGCAGCGGCGCAAGTTTGGCGCTGCCGCCGTTCAGATTGTTCAGCGTGGAATGCAGCACCGGGCGGTCTTCCGCTAGCATGCTGCGAACGTTCGCGAGGCTGGCGGCGACATTCGCGCGATTGCTTGCATCGAGCAGGCCGTCGACGCGCCGGATGGTCTCCTGTAATTCCGTGACGCGCGCGTTCAGGTTCTGCAACAGCACGGTGGCCTGGGGAGCGAGAGCATTAATTTCTGTTGTGAGATCGTCGAAACTCGCATAGTCGATCGCCGACAAGACAGCGCCCGAAGGAGCGCGAGGAGCGGCCACACTGCCCGGGACAATGCCAAGAAAATGATCGCCGAGCGCGCCGAGGCTGGAAATTTTCGCTTTACTATCGGTCTTTACCGGAATCTGCGGGTCGACACGAAACTTGATTTCCATCCGCGTGGAATTTTGCGGGTCGCTGCGGACGGAAACCACGCGGCCGACCGGAGGTCCGCCAGCGTAGCGCACTTCCGAACCCGGTCCCACGCCACCGGCATCCTTGAAGTAGGCGCGGTAGATTGGTTCGCTGCCTCCGAAGACTCCGGTCAGTGAAAACACGGTCACCACCAGGAGTCCCGCAGCGACCAGGACGAACAAACCTACGAACGCGCGCTCGCGTTTCGCCTGCAATAGCGCTCCTCAAAGATATCCACGGAAAAGCAAGAAACTGGGTGGAACAGACCTCCAAAGTTGCCGAGTATAACATGTCCTTGCAAGCTCCGCGCAGCCCGCTACAGGCGCAGATTCTGCGTCAAGCGGTCGAGGAAGCCATCGTCCACGGAAATTTCCGGATCCGGAATGCGGTCGAGAAATTGGCGCACGCGCGGATGCTGGCTGGCCTTCAATTCGGCAGGCGTGCCAAGCGCGATGATGTTTCCTTTGTCGATCAGAACCATGCGGTCGGCAATGAGAAAGGCGCTGGCTAACTCGTGTGTGACCACGACGATGGTCATCTTGAACGCGCGCTTCAATTTCAGAATCAAATCGTCAATTCCTGCGGCAATGATGGGGTCCAGGCCCGCGGAGGGTTCGTCGAAAAACAAAATCTCCGGGTCCATGGTTAGAGCGCGAGCGACTGCGGCGCGCTTTTTCATTCCGCCGCTCAGTTGCGCGGGATTGTAGTCTTCGTAACCGGAAAGCCCCACCTCTTCCAGTTTGAGCCGCACCAACACCTCGATCGTGGAGTCATCCAGCTGGGTGTGCTCGCGAAGCGGGAGCGCCACATTTTCTCCGACTGTCATCGAACCGAAGAGTGCTCCGCCCTGAAAGGATACCCCGAGCTTTTTCCGAAGCTCAGCCATATCACGGGCGGAAATGCAGCACAGATCATGTCCGCGGATCCAGATTGCACCGCCGGTGGTTTTCTCGAGGCCCATCAGGGCGCGCAACAGAGTGGTCTTGCCGGAGCCCGAGCCGCCCAGAATAGCGATCGTCTCGCCGGCTTTTACGTCGAAGCTGATGCTGTGAAGAACCTCGCGCTCGCCATAACTCACCCGCAAATTACGGACACTAATGGCTACGCCATCGCTGGCCAATTTCTCTGATTCATCCCGGTCGGTCATGCTCATCGCTCGCTCCATTCCGGCGAATCACCAATAGCAACCGTGACCTGTTTTATCGCGAAGCCGTAAAATAGAAAAGCAATGTAAAAACTAAATCCACGGCCACGACCATGAAAATGGACTTAACCACTGCCGACGTGGTCGCGCGCCCCACTTGCTCCGCGCCCAGGCCGGTCGAAAGCCCTTCCTGACAACCCACAACAGTGATCACCATACCGAACATCACGCTCTTAATCAGGCCGGTAACGATGTCGCGCAGGGCCAGTGAGTGGAGGCTTGCCTGGAGGTACGAACCGAACGTGAAGCCCGCCACGCCCACTCCGAAAGTGGAGCCGCCGAGGATGCCCATGAAGTCGGCCCAGGTGGTAAGACACGGCAACATCAGGGCCATGGCGAGAAATTTGGGAGCCACGAGAAATTGCACAGGATCGAGCGCCATCGTCTCGAGCGCGTCGATTTCGTCATTCACCTTCATCGACCCGATTTCCGCGGCAAACGCGGAGCCCGAGCGCCCGATCACCACAATGGCGGTTATCAGTGGGGCCAGCTCCCGCGTCACGGAAATGGCGACAGCTCTTGCGACAAGCGCAATGGCCCCTAGTTTCTCCAACTCGTACGCGGATTGAAGGGCCATAATGACGCCGATGAAGAATGAAATGAGAGAAAGGATGGGGACGGCGCCAACGCCGGCGGCCATGGCCTGATGAATCGCGCGCTGGCCGCGCAGCCGTTGACCTTGAAATGGCGCCACCACGATGGCATGCAGCGAGCGGCCGGTCAGGATGGTGAGGTCGCCGAGATAGGCCAGCCCGTCGATGGTCGCTTGTCCGACGGCTTCTGTGACGGACATATTCGGAGTCTCAGACCGCAGCGCCAGAAGAGGAAGAGGTCAGCCGTACGCCACTGAGCGCCTCTTCTTCCGTACCATACACATCAAATACATTGATCAAACGCGTCAACTCGAAGACTTCTTTGGCCACGCGGTTGAGTCCAAAAAGAGCAAAGCCGAGCTTCGACTCCCGGGATACTTTCAAAGCTTCGACCAGGCAGGCCACGCCTGCGCTGTCGATATAAGCCACTTTGATCATGTTCACAACCACGCGTGGCGCCTTCTTCACCTTCAACAAGTCCATAAGCGCCTTGCGGAGGTCGGGAGCGTTATACAGAGTGATCTCGCCTGTGACGTCGACGATCGTGGCAATTTCATTCGGACGTGTTGTAATGTTCACAATCATTGATTTCTCCACAATCAGTAGCGAGGACGAGGCGGACAGGATACCTTGAGTTGCGACAAGTGGGAAGTGGTCAGATACCAAGCTCAAAGATAATCGAAATGTGGCCCGTCTGCACCGCGGCTACTCGTCATGACCGCCGACCTAGCGATGTTTGATGAAAGCGCCGGTTTGCAGTTCGGCGATTGCCTGGCGTAGCTGTTCTTGCGTGTTCATCACAATCGGGCCATACCATGCAACCGGCTCCTCGATCGGCTTGCCCGATACCAGCAGGAAACGGATACCCTCGTCGCCAGCTTGGACCGAGATCTCATCACCGCGATCGAACAGCACCAACGAGTGGTTACCCACGTCGTACATCGGCGGCGCATCGGACTTTTCAACCCGGTCGGTCAGAACCGCACGGGGATTCGAGGAGTCGCGGAACGTGCCAGAGCCCGCGAACACGTCAAATCCATTCAAGACTCGCCGCGGACCAACCGTGGCATCATCAGCTTTATGAGGTGGTTCCATGATCGATTCAAGAGAGACTCGGATTGCGACCTGCTCGATCACGAAGCCGTTTCTAGTTGCCAATGCCCCGTCAGGAGCACTTGATCCTAAGCGTTCGGACTATTCGGACGACGGCGTGGGACTGAACGCGGTTGGTCGAAGGAGCTACTGAAAATGGCCTGCGGATTCAGGCGGCGGGTCGGATCCGTCGTCGTTGGTTTCGTCGGGAGCGTCGCGCTCGCCGTGGCGGGAGGCGCGGCGGCGCAGGGGGTGGCGCACGTGTTTGGTGACCCCAACATTTGGCAGTGGGCGCCGAGCCGGACGTATCACGTGGAAAACTACAAGTTGGGGCTGCGCTTTGACGAGCCAAACGGCGAAGTGTTTGGCGACGAACTGGTGACGCTGCGGCCATTCGCGCCTCGTTTCCACAGATTTTATTTGAATAGCGCCGAGTTGAAAATTGATTCCGTGAATTTGGTGCCGGCGCAAGGCGCGCCGGTGAAGCTGGCGTACACGTCGGAAGAATCGCGGTTGTGGATTACATTGGATCGCGATTACGACGCGACGAGCGTGCTGCGCGTGCGCATCGTGTATCACGGCTTTCCGCGCACGGGGCTATTCTTTGTGAATCCGACGAAGGATTATCCGAAGTGGCCGCGCGAGGTCTATTCGCAGGGCGAGGCGGAGTTCAATCATTATTGGTTTCCGTGCTGGGATTATCCGAACGATATGGCCACGAGCGAGACGATTACCACGGTGTCGGAGGGACAAAGCGTGGTGTCGAACGGCAAGCTAATGAAAGTGACGCACGGGGCGGGCAGCGCGACTTACGATTGGGTGGAAAGTGTGCCGCACAGCTCGTATCTCGTTTCGATTGCCGTGGGGCCGTGGCGCAAAGTGGCGGATAAATATGAGGACAAGCCAGTGGATTATTATGTGCCGGAGTACGTGGATGAGGCGACGGCGCGGCGGTCGTTTCATCTGACCCCGGACATGATTGGATTTTTCTCGCGTGCGACCGGAGTGGATTATCCCTACGAGCAGTACGTGCAGACCGAAGTGCACAATTTCATTTTTGGCGGGCAGGAAAACGTAAGCGCGACAACGCTGACAGAATTCACGCTGCACGACGCGCGCTCCGACGCGGACTATCCGAGCACCGGGCTGGTGTCGCACGAACTGGGGCAGCACTGGTTCGGCGATTACGTGCAGGGGCGCGACTGGGCGGACATCTGGCTGAATGAAGGATTCGCGACGTACATGGAGGCGCTTTATACGCAGCATCATGAGGATTACGACGCGTATCGCTTTGCGATTTACAACGACCAGATGACGGAGCAGGCGGAGGGGCACGAGGATTACTCGCGGGCAATTGTCGACCGGCATTACAGTGACCCGATGGACATGTTCGACGCGACTACGCACGAGAAGGGCGCGGCGGTGCTGGACATGCTGCGGTATCTGGTGGATGGCAGAGAGGCGGCGTCGCACGAGGCGTCGCAAAACGAGCTGCTGTTCCGCGCGTTCCGTCACTATTTGACGGCACATCACGCGCAGGCAGTGGGCACGGCGGACTTGATTAGCGCGATTCGCGAGACGGCCGGGCTCGATCTCGATTGGTTTTTCCGCGAATGGGTGTACATGGCCGGGCATCCGGATTATCGCGTGGCGGACGACTACGATGCGGCGAAGAAAATCGAAAAGGTGAGCGTCGAGCAGACGCAGCATGTGGACGCGACGACGCCGATTTTTGATATGCCCGTCGAGCTCGTTTTTTATGGCGCGAGCGGCGAGCGAAAGGAAATTCAGGTTCGCGACCATTTGCAGCAGCAGGAATTCGATGTGCCGCTCGATTTCGAGTCAGAGTGGGTGGACTTCGATCCCGACGATTTCATCGACAAGACGGTCGAGTTTGACAAGCCGTCCGATGTGCTGATCGCGCAGGCGGAGAAGGACCCGTCGATGATGAGCCGGCTGTGGGCGGTGCAGCAGCTTGGCAAGAAAGCGACGAATGCGGATTTGCGCGTGGCGGCGCTGGATAAAGTGCTCGGCGATGACGAATTTTACGGCGTGCGCGCAGCTGCAGCGACAAGTCTTGGCGAGCTGGGAACGGAGCGGGCCAAGGCGGCGTTGCTTTCGGCGCTGAAGCAGGCGGACAGCCGCGTGCGGACAACGGTCGTCGAAGCACTCGGTCATTTTGCGAACGATCACGCCGTGTACGATGTGCTCGTCAACACGCTGCATGACGATCCGAGCTATGCAGTGGAGGCCGCGGCGGCGGATGACATTGGTAGGTGGGGCCACGCGGATGCATTCGACGTATTGCGGGTGGAAGCGGCGGCGAAGCTAGAAGTGCACGTCATGCAATCCGCGTTGGGCGGGCTCGCCGCAACAAAAGATTCGAGGGCGGCGGCAATCCTGCTGGCGCAGGCGCAACCGGGCATTCCGGAGCGAATTCGACTGAGCGCGCTCGCCGGACTCGCGGCATTCAAGGAGACAATCGAACGGGAGCACGCGCAGGAACTGTCAGAAGTGGTGCGCTCGGCGCTCGGCGATCCGTACCTTCAGGTGCGCATGGCTGGCGAACGATTGGCGGGCGCATTCGATCTGACGCAATTCGAGGCGGATATTCAGACGGATGCGGACGCACCGCTGGTTTTCCAGCGCGAACTCGCGCAGAAAACACTGCAACAATTGCAGCGTTCGAAGAGATAAACGAAGCTCTTAATGCAGAACACGGAGTATGGCAGAAAATACATGGACAAGAGAGAAAGGTCGTTGGAAATGAATAGGCCATCCGATCGCGCTTCGATCCAATGTCCATGCACGGTTCGCGCGCCTGCGGACAGCGATTACGACAGAATGGCGGAGCTGGCGAGTCAACTTGGCTATCCATCCACTGCGGATCAGGTGCGGGTGCGCCTCTCGGAGATTCGGGATTCGAATGAATGCGCGATCTATGTCACTGAACTCACCGATGGCCAAATTGCCGGATGGATCGGAGTCTGCATATTCCGAAGTGTCGAAATGGACAAGCTCGCGGAGATTAACGGACTGGTTGTCGGACAAGAGATCCGCTCGCGCGGAATCGGGAAAATACTGCTCGATGCTGCTGAAGAATGGGCGCGAAACCGCGGTTGTGCGATCATCTCCGTGCATTCGAACGTCAAGCGGGAGCGCGCTCACGGCTTCTACAAGAGGAACGGCTATGAGTGGTACAAAACTCAAGAGTCATTCCGCAAGAGTTTGTAACCCAACCTTGAAATCACTTACTCCAAAGGCAACAACACGCAAAGAATGATCACCGGGGACATTCGCGCTGAAGAGCAGCAGGAGCCAATTGCCTCCTGAACGCCGAGCGTCCAATGATCCGGGAGGATCGCCCTTTGGCGAGCATCTTCAGCCGGAACCAGTATCCCGCGTAGGAAAGGCCGCTGCTCCTCCGCTCGCCCTGCGAAAGGAGCTGAACCTCTTTGATACTGTGGCTATTGTCGTTGGCACCGTCATTGGGTCCGGAATTTTCCTCATCCCCAGTTCCATCGCCGCCGAACTGAATTCCCTCGGAGCGGTTCTGCTTGTCTGGGTGATTGGCGGAATCCTGACGGTATTTGGCGCCTTATCGCTGGCTGAACTGGGGTCCATTTATCCTGGAACCGGCGGTCTCTGCACTTATTTGCGCCACGCCTACGGCTCGCTCCTCGCCTTCCTGTACGCCTGGGGGCTGCTTTTCATGATTCATTCGGGAAGCATTGCGGCGCTGGCTGTCGGGTTCGGATTGTATGTCGGCCAAATCCTGCCGTTGAGCACGGCCGAAGAGAAAGTATTGAGCATGGTGTGCATCCTGACGCTCACAATGATCAGTTGCCTTGGAATTCGCGGCGGCAAGCTCGTGCAAAATCTTATCGCCATAGCCAAAGTCAGCGGATTGGCTGGAATCATTCTCTTGCTGTGCATTAAAGGTTCGCGCCCCCTCCATCTCTTCCAAGTAGCCGCAAATGGCGGGGGTCATGCTTTTTCTCTCGCCGGATTTGGCATCGCACTTGTTGCGGTCTTGTTTGCCTATGAGGGCTGGCACGTCGTATCGTTCGTCGCTGGAGAAATGAAGCGGCCCCAAGTGGACTTGCCGCGAGGCCTTTTCTATGGCACCGCGATAGTCATGCTGATCTACCTAACCGCTAATCTCGGCTACTATCATTTATTGTCTCCCGCCGAAATTCGAGGAAGCGACGCCGTCGCCGCCTTTGCAGTGGGGAAGCTTCTGGGTCCGATCGCAAAAACCTTCATATCTTTTCTGATCCTCGTTTCGATACTAGGGTCCATGAACGGCCTGGTGCTCACCGGCCCTCGCGTCTATTACGCAATGGCACGCGACGGTGCATTTCCGCAGATCTTCGGCCGAATCAATAATCATTACCGCACACCGATGCTGGCTCTGATTGTTCAAGGCGTTTGGTCAGCGGTGCTAGCCGCTTCCGGAAGTTATCAGCAGCTTTTCACGAACGTCATCTTCACCGCATGGATTTTTTACGGATTGGCGGTTGCAGCCGTCTTGGTGCTAAGGCATACACAACCGCAACTGGAGCGTCCTTTTCGCGTTCCGGGATACCCATGGGTCTCCTTGCTGTTCTGCGCCGCGGCAATCGGGCTGGTTGTCAGCACCGTCATTGAGCGGCCCGTCGGTGCGCTCATTGGAATTGGACTCGTTGCCAGCGGCATCCCCGTCTATTTTTTCATTGTCAAGCCTTCGAGAAACCAAGATCAAAAAGCCGTGAACTTCAAAAGTGGATGACGGACTTAAATAATGTGCTGGGCGAAATGTCCCGGAGCACGCGTCGCTATCTTTAAATGCGCATGGGCGGTGGCTTGCGGCTCACTCATGATCAGTTGGCTGACCGGGGATACGGTTTCCGGCGCCAAGCAGCGGGGGGTGCGCCAGTAATTCGGTGAATCCATCTAGTCATGTGGGCTTGGTCCGCAAAGCCCATTTCCGCCGCGATGGTGCATAGGCGATCAGATCCTCGTGTAACGCGAAGCCACGCCGCACGTGCGCGCAATTCAGATCGAAAAACAGCAGGCGCAATCCCGTATGCGGCTGCAAATCCTCGGGATACCGTTTCACGCGCTAAGCCGTTCGTTTCCGCCCAGGCACCAATCTCGACCGAAGCGTTCTGAGTTAAGTCCATGGCGAGTAGATCGGGCCAATCGTTTTTCCTCCCGAGCGCAGGAAGACACCTCTCGTCAAGCGCCTGCTCAAGGTGGAGAATGGCGTCGTTCAGATCTTTTTCAGCGGTGCGCACCAATGGATCAACGTTGTTCAAACGATAAAGCCCACCGACTCCCGTCGTATCTGGCCAATGCAGCCGCAACAGTTTAACTCCCGCCGAGACCGTTGGATTGGCGTGGCAGTCCAGGGCAGGATGGATCAGGACATCACCTGCTGTGGCGTATAGGCGTCCAATGTAGCCCGATTCCACAAAGTTTCCTGCCAACACGACTGTGGCATACGCGCGCAAATGACGATGCCGTGGCAAATTGAAACTATGGTGTAGGGTCTCTATTCCAGGCGTGATGTGACGAAACTTGGGGCTGTCCATTAGCACGGACACGTTTAACTATAAGATGAAAGCATTCTCAGCACAATTACAATCCGCGTTTCGTCCTGACCTGGCCAATTCAAACGGCTTCAAGAAAGCACAGAACTCATGATTCATTCATTGTGCCATGGGCAGTTCTTGCCCCTGAATGAACGTGTCGTAGGTTCAATATAGAGCGAGTGATCGTTTGCGAGAATGGTTGTTTCCGAGAGCGGTTGCTTGAGAAAGGATGGATCCGACGATCTCTACCAGCCGCCAATCGTTTACAGAGATTGGAATCGTATGCCGCAGGGAGGGCGGCATCACAATTTCGGATCAGGACGGGCTCTAACCCGGTGGGGAACGCCATAGCGAGGGTGAACGGACCTCCCGCGTGTCGCTCCACCGCCTGTCGCTCGCCAAAATGCCATCCGGCCCGAAAGCGAAGCGATTCCGTCACGAACGCTCGGGTCCTAATAGCCGAATTGAACCGACGCGGCTGCAACCTGCCATTGGATCCACTTCACACCCTATAAATGACAAAGTTCGAGCGCGTGGTCTCTGAACTAGACCCCATGGTCGCGCAGCCCGACCGTAACGATGATGCAGGCCGCCGAGGCGGTCGTGAGAAATGATGCGACCCGTAGCTCCAGAGCGAATTCTGCGCACCGGTATTTCCTTTCCGAATCCAAGATGCGTGCGATCCTCGTGATAGTAGCCGACATAATCAGCGAGCAGCCGTTTCAACGGAAACGCCCCACGCAACTGTTGAATAACCCAGAATCTGGTCCGGTGCTTCGTGACGTTGAAGTGCAGAATACGCCGACGGTCATGGTTGGTGACGAAGAAGCCGGAGAGCACACCGAACGTAATCGTTGTCACGGTGAAGAGGTCCTTCGCCGCAATGGCTTCCCGGTGGCTGCGTAGAAATGCAAGCCGATCCTTGGCCAGTTCGGGATCTCTCGGCGCTCGTTTCATCCAGCGGAAAATGGTTTTTTCGGGAACGTACGCAGAACAAGGCTCTGACACGCACGTATGAGATCCTCCTGTCGTCCTCTCCCCCTTGAATAAAAGTGCACCTCACGATCAGTTCGGGAGGATATGGCGATAAGTCTATGCCCTTCTCGGACAGGAGTTGAAGAGAGAACCAGCGTACGAAATGAATTCGCGTGGCCGGACAATTGGGCCGCAAATGAGGGATTCTTCCCGTAATCCGGGGAACACAGACAAAACCTAAGACTGACTGGCGGAGGGGGTGGGATTCGCAACATCTCTCCGCTTAGAAAATACGCAAGTTACGTGTTTTGTGAAGTGCTAGAACTGTGGAAAAGGCTCAAATCGCTAGAGTCACACACGTGCGACACACGCGGGATTTACCGGAGCGTACCTAAAATTCGGGCTATAACGTTTTGGTGAACAATGGACTCACAAAATGCTCGACGGTCATCCCGTCCCGGAGAGAAAAAGCCGCGCAAGGAAAGCCTCGCGCGCGCGATTCGGCAGTCAGGTGCTCGCTTGCTTCGAGAGTTTGCGCGCCAGGCCGAGCGCGATCCCGCTGCGTTCAAGCGGCGCGCCGTCCGGATTTTTCAACAAGCTCTTCCGCCGCATTCCGGGCGTCCGTGTGATCTCGCAGTTACGCGAGCCATCAGACTGCGTTCCCGAGGCGTGCGCTGGTCCGCGATCTACGCGGCTTGTATCCCCGAATCGACGCGCCTTGACCCTCAATCCCGCAGGGAGGCGCAGTCTCGCTTGCGCGCGGCGGTGCGCTCTCGCCAGAACGCGCGCCGCAGGCGAAGAAACTCCCGGCGAATTGTTTCTCTCGACGCGCTGCGCCGCTCAACGGAAAATCGAAGTCGCGGAATATCCGCACAGAGGAGCAACGAACATGGCGAGCAAAGCCGACCTTCAAAAACGAGTTCAAGAATTAGAAACTGAGAACGACGAGCTGCAGGATCAGCTCGATCAGATTGCGGATATCGCTTTGCCGCCCGAAGAGGACGACGACGAGGGAGACAACGGCGACGACAACGGCGAGGATGGCGACTCGGACTGACGCAAGCGTGCGGCTCGAATTGGCGAAAGCCATCGACTGAAATCACCGATAGAGCCGCGCGCTATCGGGCCAGTTCGCGGGATTGCCGTCCGCCCGGGCCGCGCGTCTGCGCGTTCTGTGGTTCGACGCGGAACGTTGACGCGCATCACCTGTCTGGCGATGAAAGCGATGGCTCGCTGGAGAATTTAACGTGGGCGTGCCGGAGCTGCAACGTGGCCATAGGCGTAGTGATGCAGCGGCACGGCTTGGGGCGGCGCACACGGCAATTCAACCCGGACACGCAGGGAGCGCGCACGCTGGGGCAATGGCTGACCGCTGTAATGAGCATGAAGGGCGAATCGGACGCGATGAGCGTGAGCGCGGCGGTTGATTTGATTCATGCCACGCCCGCAGATCGCCGGTCGCGCTTCGCGCGTGAAATCTGGCGTCTCCGGCGCGAGCACGGCACGGATCGGCGGGGGTAGATATAGCGGAAAGGTCGATTTGTCCACATTTGTCCACGTTTTTGGGCCGATTTGCCTGCTCGATTTGCCCAATATCTCCCGCGTGTGCGCGCTCGATTTTGACCGATTTGGCACGATTTGTCCTAGTTTGCCGGGCGGCAAGGGGAAGCGATGGCGGTTGAATCTTTGAACGTACGCGAAGCGGCTGAGGCGCTGGGCTTCTCGGTGCGCTCCGTCAAGCGCGCCGCCCAGGACGGCTCACTGCGCTATTTCCTTACGCCTGGGAAGCACTATCGGTTTCGTCGGGCGGACTTGGAAGCGTTCGCCCAGGGTCGCACGGGGAGCGGCTTCGAGGCTCCCGCATCGAGCACGCTGCAAAACCGCAGAGAACGAATCGCCGAGTTAAATCTAGAGGGGCAGGAGATCCGCTCGCGGCGGCAGCTCGAGGAAATCCGCCGTGAAGACGAGGAATCGCGCCGCGAGCGCGAAGAGAGCGTGCGCCGGGCCGAGCAGGAACGCACCGAGCAGCGACAGCGGGAGCGGATCGAGCAGGACCGGCAAGCGGCACACGAAGCGGCCGCCCGCGAGCGGATAGTCTGGGAAAACCAATTCCTCAGCGATGCGCTTACGGCTCTGCCCCACGACGCTCCACCTGACGTGATACTGGCCGCCGGCGAAGCCGTGCGGGAGTCACTCGCGCCGTTCGGTCCGGGAGAGACTCAGCAGCTCATCACAATCGTTGTGAGCGCGGCGATTAAGCGCGCGCTCGCAAGCTGGACGCGGAGCAAGGAAGTCGCGTGCATCGTAAAAAAAGCGGAAGAGTTGCTGCCTGTTCTCGCGCGCATAGCTTTTTCCGAACCGACCGAGTGGCAGAACCGCTTCCGGGCGGCGGCGTCCGAGGCCATTCGTGCGCTGCCAGCCGATGCTTCCATTGAAGAAATTCGAGCCGAGGCGCACCAAACCGCGAGGAAAATCGCCGCCGATTTTGAGCGCGTCCAAATGGAAAAAATCCATTTCCGAGATTGTCGCCTCGCGGTGGACTTGGTTGCGTTTCGCGTTTTGCCAGACGATTGCGAGCGGGCCAGCCAAACCGTCCGTGATTCGCTTGCCCGACTTCCCATCGGGTGCGACGGTGAGAGTATCAGCAAAGCGGCTTCTCGCGCGCTCGCGCCGTTCCTGCGACGCAAGGAAGCGGGAGAGCAAGCTGAATGCTATCTCCGGCACATCGCCATCTACATCGAAGAATTAGGCGCGCCTGGTGCCGACTGGGACTTGGGTGATTTTTTCGAGCGCCGCGACCTCGCCGAGAAGCTCGAAAAGAAAATCCGACCGAAGCTCATTCAGCAGTTGCTCGCAGGCGAGATCGAAGACGAAGAAGATGCGCAAGAGTTCATTGAGGACTTCGTGGACCGCGACATCGAGGCCGCGTGATGCCGTACTTTCTCGGTCAGGCTCCGTCATTGCCGGATTCGCTCGTTCCCGTGCCTTTCACGCCAGCGGAACAGGCGGCGATTCTGTGGGCAGGAAAGGCGCATGATTTTGTTGTGGAGTATTGGCCGTGGCTCGTGGCCGGGATTGCTGGCGTGATTTTTCTCAAAGCCCTCCGAGAGTAAGGAAACGAAAAAATGGCGCTGGATAAAACAGAATGGGTGGTGCTCACCGGGTTCGCTGCGGGCCTGGGGCTAGGCGTCGCGCTTTGCTTAAAGGGATGGTTCGGCGGTGCGCCGTCTTTAACCCCACTCCCAGGTCCGTCGCCGTTGCTGGGTTTTTACGACTTGGGAAATGACGACGGGTATTCGTCTTGGCGGCCCCGTGGGAATTATCTCTCGCTTCCACCGTGGCCGCGGCACTGACGCATCGCGGCTTTCACTTCGAGGTAAATCGGGCGCAGCGTCGCCAGCGCGAGAGTCGTTTCCGGTTCCACCGTTTTTCGGTCAGCCTGAAAGAAGCGGTGCATTTCGAGAAAAGTGATTGCGTCTAGCAAAACGAAGTCGGGCCGTCGCAGCATGGCTTCGATTGAAACGTCGCGGGACGCGCAGGCTTGCTCGAACTGGTGCGATACGCGAGAATGCGTCTCAGGCATCGGCTCTCCGTTAGCGGCTCGGTGCTCAGGGGCGCGTCGGTGTCCAACCATCGGCGCGTCCCGCTTGCTGTAAGCTACGCCTTACGTGCCTCAGAAGTCAACCTGACCGAAGTACCTAAAACTGAAAACTCATCAAACCAACGGGCAACAGCAGACTCTTCGGCTTCCGGCAATCCAACTGAACGCAGCATCGCAACAAATCCGTTTTTTCCGAGACTCGTCATGGCACCGCAAATAAGCCGCCTCGAATTTGATTTCGCAAAATCCTGTCCCGAAGAACCACCCATCAGCGAGGGCAGGACTTCCCGCAAAACCCAACCACGGAAAATCAAGAATGTGTTGTGCCACTTTCGGTACATGTCGTTCCGGGTAAGCGGATGCGGTTTCAATTTGAAATCGTTGTAAAGTCTACGAATCGTTTCCGCTGCGTTGGTTTTTGACCGGGGATACCAGTAGGGCGATGCCTCACCGCAAGATTCCTTGACCGTCAACCCGGACCGCTTCCCCCCCACGACACAGACAGAAATGCGTTCCACGCGGTCCGATCCCCGCAAATACGACTCGCTGCGTTTCCAGTATCTCCCGACCATCGGACTTTTTCGATGCGAATGGTTCCTGTCTCTTAGGCACTCATCACTCACCATGAATGCGCAAAACGCCTTGCGTTCAAGTGGGGTCAGAGGCGGGGGCATATTGTAATCCCTCGGGTGCGCGCTAGTTCCCAAGGTGTTTCGTGCTTTCGCCACGTGCGAATGTTATCACATCGTGTGTGGGGAGGGCACACGTCATGCGCCTAAAAAATCTTGATGCCGAGATGCGACGCCGCAGCCTCCGGCAGCAGGACATCGCGGTGAGGCTCGGCTGCGACCGCTCGCGGATTTCGCGGATCCTTTGCGGGCATATCCGCGCGCGGGCACGCGAAAAGCGAGCCATCGCCGAAGCTCTTGGATTACCTGTCGCGGTGTTTTTTCCGTGTCGCAGGCACCGTTCGCGCCGAAGCAGAAAATAAAAAAAGGCCCGGCGTTGCAAGCGTCGGGCCAAAGGAAAAAAACTGGTGATCTCGCTAAAAGCCTATCGCAAAAGTTTCCCCGCGTCAAGCATCGCGCGCTCTGACCGCGCGCTCATTTGCACGGCGCAAGCTCGGTTGATTGCTCGCCGATTTCTCTCGCGCGTTCCCGTTGATGCGCGGAGCCTGGGTAACCTCATCCGCTTTTCGCTTTCGGTAATTCATCGCTGACGGGTACTAGAATGCAAAGTCAGATTCTGTGAAAAGGAGAAAGAAGAAAATGGCAAAGCAATTTCGTGGATGTACCGAGGATGCGGATGCGCCTTTTTTGGATGCGAAGTTTTGGGCACCGGGCACAAAGGTCGCGGGCAAAGTGATGCGCACGTTCAAATCTGAAAACGGGCCGTGCGCTGTCATCGCACTTCTCGATCCGGTGAAGTTGGACGGCAAGCTCGAAGAGATCGCCAGCATCGGCAACCTGACGGGGTTCCGCATGGCGTTGCAGGCGGCGGGCCTGGAAAGTTTAGAGGCTGGCGATCAAGTCCACGTCGAATGCACGGGCAAAACCACTACAGACAAAGGTTCGCCGCGCGTTAATTTCGAAGTCGAAGTCACGCGCGCGTGAAGCGACGGCTGGCGGCCCGGACGCGCTCAGTGCGGGCAACGCAGGCGTGCGTCCCGCGACCTAACCCGCAGACGAGCCGCCAGCCGTCGGATTTCCTTGCGCCCTGTCCTGGGTGCGTCCCTGCTGCGGGTAGGGGGCAAAACGCGCCCCCTCTCGCCCGCGCGCATGTGGCGCGGGCGAGAGGGCGGGGGGAGAGGGGCGGGCTGATTCGTTCTTGGATGTGGCGCGAGTCCGGTTGAACGGTCGCGCATGACGATGCGCCTCGGTCGGGAAGGGGCGGTTCTCATTCTTGATTCCACAGGGTGTGTCTCGACGGCGAAACAAACGACATGGGGCGCAAAGCAAAACCCGCGAAGGTTCAATACGTTGACGGCGCACTGCGCGTCTTTTATCCCGACGGACGGGTCGAGCCTCGATTATGCGTTCGAACAAACATGCGCCGTGAGTTCTGCCCGTGCGCCCCTTGCCGCGTTTTGCGGCGCCGGAAGCATCGCGCTTCGTGTACGTGCTGGCTCTGCTTCACTGACCGCATGGGCGCGTTCATTGACCAGCTTGGACGGGGTACTGCGGCTCGTCGTTGGCTCTGGTTTCTGACACTCACGTTTCGTACGCCTAACTTTCCGTGGAAGAAGGGCTTTCCGATGGAACAGCCAATGCCATGCCCTGATTTTGTGCGGAGCTTTCACGCCAAGATGCTTGCTTGGGTCAGCCGCGAGGTCCACAGCGAGATCGAGTTTTTTACTGCTCACCAATTCGGAGAAATCAACGGGCGCATTCACCTGCATTGCGGTCTTTCGTGGCCGGGTCTCTTCGAGTATCGCTGGCGTGATTTGCAAGCGATGCTTTGGCGCGATGCGGGATTTAATCGAATCCTGCCCTGGAAGCAGGATGCGGCCTACTACATCGGGCGATACATCGGGCGCGACGCGCACAGGGCGAATTGGGACTGGAACGTCGGCAATCGGGAGCAGCCTATTCGATTGTTGTCTTCGCTTGGCCGCGAAGTCGTTGCCGCATCTCCGGTGCCCGAAGAGTCCAGCCGGGCCTACCGTCAAACAATGGGATCGTGGCACCGATGAGTCCGAACAGTGTCGAATTTCGGCAACCGGCTACGGACGTTGCGCCGTCTGCGCTGGAACGCTGCTACTCGCCGGAGCAACTCGCGGAATTGTGGGCGCTGAGTCCTGACACTGTGCGCCGAATGTTTGAGCATGAGGCCGGAGTTCTGGTAATCGAAAGGCCGCGCATCTACGGCAAGCGCCGCTACCGCACGCTGCGAATTCCTGAATCAGTTGCGCAGAGGGTGTATCATCGCTCCCTTTTGAAAGGGAGGCCGCCATGCTGACAATTTTTCGCCGACATAAAAAAGAATGCCCGCATCGCAGCGAAGGCCGCGACTATCGGCGCTGTCATTGCTCGATTGCGGTTGAGGGTTTGCTTGGCGACGGCTATATCCGTGCGTCGCTGAAAACGGCGGACTGGAATCGAGCACAAGACATCGCGCGCGAGTGGGAGTCAGAACAGCGAATCACTGGACGGCAAGCGCCAGCGAGCATCGAACAGGTCACGGAAAGTTATCTCGCCGACGCACACGCGCGGAATCTCGCGGCGGAAACAATTAAAAAGTATCGAGCACTCTTCGCGCGGCTGAATGAGTGGGCGCGGGCCAGCGGTTATGAATTGCTGCGTGACGTTGACGTGGATGCCCTGTCGCGTTTTCGTGGCACATGGAAAGATGGGCCACGGGCTGGTCAGAAAAAATTGGAACGCTTGCGAGCTTTTTTTCGCTTCGCGCAAAAGCGCCGGTGGATTGCGGATAATCCGGCCAGCGAATTGAAAGCGCCGAAAATTCCGCCGTCGCCAACGCTGCCTTTCACTCAGGATGAGATGCTGAAAATTCTCACGGCCACGGAAGCATATCGAGAGCACGCGCAGAGTCACGCGAAGCTGAATGCAATCCGGTTGCGCTCGCTGATTCTGATTCTGCGTTATTCGGGTCTGAGACTCGGTGACGCGGTTTCACTCTCGCCGGATCGTCTGAGCGCCGACGATAAACTTTTCGTGCGCACGGCAAAAACCGGAGTGCCGGTGAAGGTCAAACTACCAGCGTATGTCGCCGAGGCACTGCGCAAGACGCCTATGATGGACGGGCGCTACTGGTTCCGCACGACGGAAGCCAAGCTGCGAACTGCCGTGAGTCGCTGGCAGAACCGGCTATCTGCTTTGTCGAAGTCTCAGGGGATCGCCATTCGTGCGCATCGTTTCCGCGACACATTCGCTGTGGAATTGCTTCTGGCCGGAGTGCCGATGGAGCGGGTTAGCGTGCTTCTCGGACACGAAAGTTTGCGCACGACGGAGCGCCATTACGCGCCGTGGGTACGCGCTCGACAGGAGCAGCTAGAACGCGATGTTGCACAATCATGGTGCAATGATCATTTTCTGCAAATGCAGACGAACCACACGCGGGACACACGCGGAGAAAGAGAGCGCCCTAATTGACTCATTCTACAGTACTTAAACTGGCGGAGGGGGTGGGATTCGAACCCACGAGACCCTTTTGAGGTCTAACGGTTTTCAAGACCGCCGGTTTCAACCGCTCACCCACCCCTCCAAAATTAACTTCTTGCTGCATTGAGGGTTACGACCTGATTATGTGACAGTCGGCTCTTCGGTTGCTGCATTTTGGTGCATACTGTCACACTTTTGTCACAGTGACCTGCGAGCTTTTCGACCGCCGCCTGCTTCGAATCGAGATTTGTGTGCGCGTAGCGCATCGTCACGCTGAGGCTGGAATGTCCCAAGAGTTCCTTCACCGTGACAATATCGACGCCTCGATTCACAAGGCGAGAAGCGAACGTGTGACGTAGCGTGTGCCACGTCACATCGGTAATCCCCGCCTTATTGCACGCGAGCTTGAATCCGGTCTTGAGATCGACAAACGGTTTGCCGCTTTCGGGATTGTAGAAAACAAATTCATTCTTCTTGCCCAACCGCCAAAACTCAAGGACCCTGCGAGCTTCCGCATTGAGCGGAACTTCGCGGACTTTCTGAGTCTTGGGGGCGAAAACATTGAGAATGTTCTTTTCCCAATCCACACTAGACCAAAGCAGGCCAAAAATTTCCCCGATGCGCAGGCCCGTATTCAAGGCAAAACGAACCAAGTCCTGAATATACGGGGCTGCATTTCGAAGAAGTTCTTCTTTCTCTTCTGGACTCAGAACCCGAAGCCCGGTGTTATATTCTCGAAAGAATTTCACCTTGCGAAAAGGATTCAACCCCAGATAAAGGTCCCATTCGATTGCCAGATTGAACATTCGCTTGAGCAAAGCCATCTCCCGATTTACCGTCGAACCGGAAACCAAGGCTCGTCTGTGCATTTTGTAGCCCTCGATATCCGCCGACGTAATCTCGGTAAGCTGTCTTTCGGTCCCAAAGAATGTTTCTAGGTGCTTCAGCATTTGTTCATCTCGCAACCAGGAACGTTTGTTGATCTTCGCGTGCTCCATATAGCGTTTGCCGAATTCGCCGAAAGCGATTTTCACAGGCCGTCTGAAAACGCCCCGCAAAATCTCAGACTTTCGAATGTTCAAAAGCGATTCAGCATCACGTCGGTTGGTGCTGCGCGAGGATTCTTGGATTCGCTCACGGTTTTGGTCGAAATAATCAACCCACCAAACACGACCTCTTTTGTAGATACCCATTTGCGGCTCTCTTTTCTACCCTTTGCCAGCCGCACGGGTATTGTAGCAAGGAATCGCGCGGCTGCCTGAGTACGAGACCTCTTTCCGGGGAAGCTGCTTGTTTGCTTCTATGAATGCTGCCAAATCATTACCCCTATGTGGACGGCTCGATCTACACGCTCACTTACCCCAGCACGCGCACGATAACGTACTCGACCGGCGGTGCAGGGCTGCCGCTCTCAGCGGTGGACACGGCCAATTCCATCAACTATGTGACAAACGCGCACTACACGGCTGCCGGTGCACTCGCCTCTCTTCAGAATGGCTCGAATCTGTACTCCACCTATATCTATAACAACCGGTTGCAGCCTTGCTGGATGTACGCGACCACCGGCACGGCTTTGCCGTGGAGCACAACGCAGTGCAGTGGCACCGACACGACCGGGACCATTCTCGACCTGAAGTACAATTTCAACTGGGGCGCGGGAAATCCGGGAGATAACGGCAACGTCGCAGGCATCGCGAACAATCGCAATTCCGCGCGCACTCAGAGCTTTACATACGACTCCTTGAACCGGATATACACAGCGTATACTCAAGGCACGTCAGGGGCTGATTGTTTTGGTTTCCAGTTCACTATCGACCCTTGGGCAAATCTCACTGCGACGAGCACTCTCAGCGGCTATGCCGGTTGCACTGCGACAACTCCCTTTGCCTTCACTCTGGCCATGAACACGAACGGAAGCAACCAAATTTCGACCTCTGGTTTCAAGTACGATGCAGCAGGCAATATGATGAGTGATGGCATCAATAATTACGTATGGAATGGCGAAGGCCAAGTCACTTCCACCACGGGCCCTGTTACTTACAGCTACGACGGCGACGGGAAGCGCGTGGAAAAGTCGGGAGGGACGATCTACTGGTACGGGCTGAATGGCGATGCCCTCGACGAGACGGATTTGAGCGGAAGCATGACCAATACCAGCTTCAGTGAGTACATTTTCTTTGGCGGGAAACGCATCGCCCGGCGCGACTCCTCTGGGAACATTTTTTATTATTTCGCGGACCACCTGGGTTCTTCGCGCGAAATGGTCCAGTCCGGACAAACAAGTCCTTGTTATGACGCGGACTTTCTGCCCTACGGCCAGGAAGTGGACTACACGAGCAGTTGTGGCTCGCATTACAAGTTCACCGCCAAAGAACGTGATACCGAGAGCGGAAATGACTACTTTGGATACAGGTATTCTCGCCCCTCGATGGGCAGATTTGTGTCGCCCGATTCAATCTCAAACGACTGGGAACTCGGAAATCCCCAGACCTGGAACCGTTACGCGTACGCGCGGAATAATCCTCTCATTTACGTCGACCCAGACGGAGCGGCGGTCGAATTAATATGCGCTAGCGGTTCCAACGATTGCACTACACAGCGCGCGAACGAGCTCAAGGTGCTTCAGGACGCCACCGGAAACAAAGATGCCGCGTCCCGCCTCTATATCAATGAGGTCAAGGACGGCGACAATACCCGATATTTTGTAGGAATCAAAGGCGATATCGGTAACTTTGAATCGCTAAGCGGCGGTGCTAAGAGTCTCGGAGACCTAGTGGGAGCTACTCAAACTCTGGAATTCGGGGTCACAGACAGAGACCTCCCCGGCGCTGGGGCTGGTCAAGGCGGTTACACTTATGCACCCGGCGAGATCGGGAATGCGAACCCACGTGTCCTAATAAACGCCAACAATCTCGCGGAGGCCAACATCTTCTTCGAAGATACGATCGCAGGTCGGTCAAAATTCGGCCCCGGAACAGTGCAAGATTATACGCTTCCCATCGATGCCTTCCATGAATTCGGCCACGCGTGGAAAATGTGGCAGAACATAAACGCTGCGCAAAATGGCCTCATTCCCGGTGCCAGCGGAATCGCTCCGGACTTGAACACATCCAACGAGGCACTGCGATGGGAAAATCGCATGCGTCAACAAGTATATGGGCCTATCGGCCCGAACAATGCAGCGCGCACGGTGCACTGATCGCACAATCAGAAAGATACCTAAAATGAACCTACGGTACTCGAAATTGCTGAGCACAGCTGGCGGTTTAACGATGCTCGCTCTTGAATTGATCTTCTATTCCAGCACAAACAAAGCTTTAACCTTTTCATGGGTGCGCACCCTCGGCTATCCCGCGTTATGGCTGGGAGCCAAACTTTTTAGCGGCTCTCCCCTTACTCGGAGGACTGACGTTCTATTCAATCTGTATCTCGTGGCTTGCCTAGCCGTTGAGGGTTTTCTCGTTGGCCTGTGCATCGATCTTATTCGCGGTAGATCCCGACGGGATACAACCAAGATGATATGACTTACGTGTATGATTGCTTGGTCCAGCGCGAGCCGTCGGCTGAAAATTCCACCGGCAAACAAATGCGACTCGTAAACGGGACTGGAGAATTTCCCCGCACACACAATTCCTCAAACTCTGGAAAACCGCTCCTGTCTGGTGAGTGTGAAAATCAAATGCGCGGGACCAAAATTAGCTGACTGTCACAAAATTGTCACAGTAAACCGCATAAAACAGGCAAAAATCAGCTCAATCCAGAAAACTGGAATTCGTTGTATCTGACGGCTGGCGAAGGGATTTAGTTGAATTCTCCGTCAGTTAGCCGAAAGGTGAATTAGCGTTTCAAGACCGCCGGAGTCAACCACTTTCCTACCCCTCCTCATTTGAATTCTATCGCAATCCGCGAGTTGGAGGGAGATTTGTAACAATCGATGTCTTTGGCTGCCTTATTGAGGAAGGACTTTGAGAGGTAGGTCCGTATCAAACCTCGTGCTTTGGCGTGCAGACGGCACAGTCTGGCCAGCTTCCTCTGGTTACCCCAGCACGATTAGAACCTGATGCTCTGCGCCATCATCTGCGAGTGGGATATTTGTGCGACCGGTGATTCCCTTGCCGTCTACGCTGATTGAAGCAACACCGCGGCAGAGGCCGAGGGGATTTTCCACCGTGATCTTGTAGGTTGCGGAGTGATATCGGAAATTGACGGAATAGCCTGGCCAGTTTCGCGGGATACAAGGGTCTATGCTAAGCATTTGGCCGCGCACGCGGAACCCCAGAATCCATTCCATACCCGCGCGATAGAGCCAGCCAGCCGAGCCACTGTACCAGGTCCATCCGCCGCGTCCCACGTGCGGCGGTTCGGAATACACATCGCCAGAAAGCACATAGGGCTCGACTTTGTAGCGCTGGACGGCCGATCGTGAATTGGTGCGGTTGATTGGATTCAGCATGCGGAACAAATCTACGGCCTTGTCGCCATCACCGAGGGCCGCAAACGCAATGACCGTCCACGCGGCGGCGTGTGTGTACTGCCCCCCGTTTTCCCGGATGCCGGGCACGTAACCTTTAATGTAGCCTGGATCGTGCTGCGTGTTTTCAAAGGGCGGTGTGAGGAGCAGAACGAGTCCTTCGGGACGACGCACGAGTTGCTGGTCCACAGCCCCCATGGCGCGCGCCGCGCGGCCAGGTTCGGCAGTGCCGCTGATGATTCCCCAGGATTGCGCGATCGAGTCGATTTTGCATTCCAGGTTTTGGGAAGAGCCCAGCGGAGTGCCGTCATCGAAGTAAGCTCGGCGATACCATTCGCCATCCCAACCCTCGCGCTCAAGCGCCGCCTTCAGCGCGCTTACGTGGAGACGCCAAGCCTCCGCGCGGCCGTGTTCGCCGCGCGCGTCGGCAATTTTGGCGAACTCCCAAAGAATTGTGTGCAGAAACCAACCGAGCCAAACGCTTTCTCCCTTCCCATGCTCGCCGACCCGGTTCATGCCGTCATTCCAATCGCCTATGCCCATCAATGGCAAGCCGTGACTCCCAACGCCGAGACTGCGGTCCAGCGCGCGGGCGCAATGCTCAAACAATGTCGCGCGAGTCTCCGACACGCGCGGTTGGAAATAGGATTCGTTCTGTCCTTCGGCAAGCAAATCCCCCTCGATGAATGGCACCACTTCTTCCAGCACACCCATCTCTCCGGTCGCTTCAATGAACTGGACGACAGCGTAAGGCAACCAGAGAAGGTCATCCGAGATCCGCGTTCGCACGCCCTTCCCCGAGGGCGGATGCCACCAGTGTTGTACGTCACCTTCGATGAATTGCCGCGAGGCCGCGCGCAGAAGATGCTCGCGCGTGACTTCCCGCTTGGCGACGCACAGGGCCATCCCATCCTGCAGTTGATCGCGAAAGCCGTACGCACCACTCAATTGATAAAACGCCGCGCGCGCCCACATTCGAGATGACAACGTCTGATAGAGCAACCAGCGGTTCATAAGCAGGTCCATGGCTGGCTCGGGCGTTGTGACCTGCACAGTGTCGAGGATCGTGTCCCACTGCCCCGTGACCTCGGAAAGGATTGCATTCAAGTCCGCGACGCGATATCGGTTCAACAACTCGCGCACCCGCTCTCTGTTTTCCTCTTGTCCCAGGAAAAACAGAATTTCCGCGCTCATGCCGGGGCGCAATTCAATGGAGGCTTGCAATGCCGCGCAAGGATCGAGACCCGGCCCCACCTTCCCGGAAAGCGGGCCACCTCGCTCCAGCGCGGCCGGATGTCCCAACGTCCCATTGCGGCCAAGGAATTCCGTTCGGTCGCCACTAACAGATTCCTGTCTGCCTCCCAGATCCGCGAAAGCGATGCGCCCTTTGAATTCTCCGCCCCATGCGCTTCTCGCGAAGACGGCGCCCGTTTCCGAATCGAGTTCAGTTACGAGATATGGCGCCGAATCGCTGCGCGAGCTGCCCAACACCCATTCGGCATACGCGGTTACGGAGAGACGCCGCATGCGGCCGGAATCATTCCTTAGAGTGAGCCGCGAAATCTTGATCGGGTCTTTCAGCGGCACGAATTGCAGCAGCTCAACCAGAATCCCGTGCGAGCCATGATGGAATCGGCTATAGCCATGGCCGTGGCGAGCAATGTACGGAGCAACTTCATCGCGAATCGGCAGCGCCGTGGGGCTCCATATCTCACCCGTGTTTTCGTCGCGAATATAAATGGCTTCTCCGGGAGGATCCGTCACCGGATCGTTGAACCATGGCGTGAGCTGGTTTTCATGGCTGTTGAGAGACCAGGTGTGGCCCGAGCCGGATTCCGATACCAGGAAACCAAACGAAGGATTCGTGATCACGTTTATCCAGGGCGCGGGAGTCCGCAATCCTTCTCCCAGGACGGTCACGTATTCGCGGCCGCCATGAGCAAAGCCGCCCAGGCCGTTGAAGGAATCGAGAGCGCGCTGGGGAAGAGCCACGTCCAGGCGTTTGGCCGGGCGCGGCGGCCGGGGGATGGGAGGCGTCACAGTTTCTGCACGTTGAGATCGATTGACTTGCTCCGACAACGTGCCACGCCGGCTGAGCAACACAGATCGCGCGATGGTTTGAAGCAGCGCACGCTCCAGCGGAGAGATCAGGTCTGCCCGCAGGAGAAAAATACTACCGCGCACATTATCGGTGTCCGGGGAGAGCCGCAATCGGCTTCCGCGCACGAGTTGATCCAGAGCCGTCTGCAACTCCTGTGCGTATGAGGAGGACCTTTCATTTATGACGACCACATCAACGGATAATTGCTTCGTGCGCCAGTATTCATGTGCGCGCAGCAATTGGCGCACGACCTCGACATCCTCTGTTTCATCGATGCGCACCACAACGATGGGCAGATCCCCGGAGATTCCGTGCGCCCACAATGCGGAACGCTCCAGTGTGCTGCCGCTGAGAACATCGGAAGATGGCCGCAGCGAAGCGTCGGAGTACAACACGGAGTTTGCAAGCCTCTGGAACAAGTTGGCTTCGTCGAGAGTGATATCCAAGTGATGGAGCTGTACGCGCGCTTGTGTCCATGCCAACGCGAGCGTGCGCTCAAATGTTGCGGCGCCACGATACTTGTCCGCGAGTTCCATCACCTGCTCCCGTGTCGAGGCGACGATGGTCGAAAAAACAACGTGTGCCGTGGCTCCGGGAGGAATGCGTACCGTGCGCCTCAAGCTGAACACCGGATCGAGTACAGAGCCAACGGTATTTGAAAGCGGTCGTCCGTCGATAATCGACACGGGGTTGCGCACGTCGTGCCCTCGCCCGATAAACCGCGAGCGGTCCGACTCGAATCGCAGGTCGCCGACAGTTTCGCCCTCCACAACAGCCACGTGCGCGGCCCAAACAGCCGTCTCCTTTTCGGATTGCCTGCGGCGCGTCGCAAGCAGCGCTCCAACTTCATGATCAAAATCGGTCTCCACGAACAAGTTCGAAAACGCCGGGTGGGCCGCATCGGCGGCCTGGGGTGCCAGGCAAAGCTCGGCGTATGACGTGACCTGAATCTCCCGCGTGCTTGTGCCCAGATTGGTGACGGAAACGCGGCGCATCTCCGCATCATCCTCGGGGGACACGACCACCTCAAGAGTGGTGGTCAGCGCTCTGTCTCGGCGGACAAACTCAGCGCGGTCCTCGTAGAAGCAAACTTCGTAGGCGTCAGGTTCGACGCCGCTCGGCTGATAGCCGGCTGACCAGACTTCGCCGGTCTGTGCATCACATAGAAATATATAGCTGCCCCAGCAATCGCGTGTGGCGTCCTCCCGCCACCTCGTCATGGCAATGTCCCGCCAGCGGCTATAGCCTGAACCCGCTGCGGTCAACATCACGGCATACCGTCCGTTGGATAGCAGATGCGTCCGCGGAGTAGAACCGTGCGGAGTGGTGAACTGTCGCAGCACCGGCGGAACAAGTTCACGCACATGCGCAGCGGCAGATACTTCCTCCGCGCGCGGCCGCGAAACCAGCACGTCGCGCGGTGTGCGTTCCTGCAAAAGCAGTTCGGTGGCCTGCACCATGGGCTCGGCGTGAAAACGGCTGCGCATCGCGCCATCGCTTATCAGGTCGGCGATGGCAATTAATGACATTCCCTGATGATGCGCCAGGTAGGTGCGCACCACGGCCACTGTTTCGCCTTCGGGGAGGCGCGCGCTCGTATAATCGAGGGCTTCATAGAAACCGTATTTGCCGTTTCCGCCTGCTTCTTCGAGCCGCTGAAAATTTTGCAGCGCCGCCGCGGGGTCAATCATGGCTGCAAGTGCTGTAGCATACGGCGCGATAACGACATCCTCACCCAAGCCCCTCTTGAGTCCCAGTCCTGGCACTCCAAAACTGGAGTATTGATACGTGAGGTCGACGTCGCGTGCGTTGTATGCCGATTCGGACTCTCCCCAGGGCACGCCGCGCTCCCCGCCATATTCAATTTGACGGCGCACGACCAGTTCGTACGTTTGGCTTAGCAGACTCCCTCCCGGGGAGTGCATCACGAGCGCCGGCATGAGGTATTCGAACATCGAGCCCGCCCAGGAAATGAGTGCGGAATCCCGGCCCACGGGTGTGAGCGCCCGGCCCAGGTGAAACCAGTGTGACGGCGGGGCTTCGCCTTTCGCGATGGCGATGAAGCTTGCCAGGCGCGCCTCGGAAGCAAGTAAGTCATAACAATTGGGATCCAAACTTCCATCCGAGAGTCGATAACCAATCGAGAAAAGCTTCTGCGCATCGTCAAACAGAAAATCGAATTTCATCGCCTGGAACATGTCTCCTGTCGTCTCGGCAATCGCTGAAAGACGGCGAATGAGGGCGGCGGCATCCACAGCCGAGAGCCTAAGCGCTTCGGCCAGCGAATCAATTCGCGCAATCGTTTTCGGATCTTTTGGAGGACTCTCCATCAGACGAGCGCGCAACGCGGAAAGTTGATACAGAGCAGTATCGAATCTGTCCGGTGCATCGGCGAGCGTGGGAACGAAACGCAGCGACAGTTCGATCGCCTTCCATTCGGGTGCTTGGTCTTGAAGACTCTTGGCCATGCTCGCGATGTCATTCGGGTTCAGGCGCATCCACGGAATCAGGATTCCCGCATCACGGAAATGGCTCTCGACGCAAGCCCTGAGCGCATCGGCCCAGGTGTGCAATTCGGACTCCGGACCACCTCCGTGCTCCTGTGCGAGAGCCTGGGCAATATCGGCTATGGTTTGGGCGTGCGCGCGCCACTCTTTGAAGCAATTCGCCCAATCCACGGATTCAACGGGCAGGGAACGAAGCGCGGCCATCATCGCGTCGACGGCATTGCTTAGTTGTTTCCGCGTGACGATGTGTGTGCGTGGCGTGTCGGCGATTTTGCCGAGCGCCTCGCTCAGCAGGCGAACCGTATCCTCCATTCCGGCGAGAAGGTGCGGTCCCACCGATGATTTTTCGATCAGTTCACGGCAACTGTTCCCGAGGGCCAGCAAATGCCCGGCGAGATTCCCGCTGTCAACCGAGGAAATGTACTTGGGCTCGAGCGGGTGAAGATCACGCGTGTCGTACCAGTTGTAGAAGTGTCCTCGGAACAATTCCATCTGGCTCATGGTCGCCAGCGTCGCTTCCAGCCGCTCCACCGTGCCCAGCGTGCCCTGCCATCCGAAGTCCCGCGCGCAGACCGTGGAAAGAAGATAGAGCCCGATGTTGGTGGGCGAGGTTCGGTGCGCGATAACGGGCTTGGGTATTTCCTGAAAATTGTCGGGAGGGAGCGCATGGTCCTCGGGGGAAACAAAAACCTCGAAGAAGCGCCAAGTGCGGCGGGCAATCAAGCGGAAAGCTTGTTTGTCCGCCAGCGACAACGGGCTCTCGCCGGGGGACTGTGGCACACGGCTAATCCAGAGCGAAATGGCGGGAGCCGCGGCCCAGAGAAGAAAAAATGGGGCTGCTGCGGCCCATGCTTGGTGATGCCCAAAGATCACCACTACGAACACCGCGATGGCCAGCACAACACCACCGGCCATGCGTTTGTATGCGGCGGACAATTTTGATTTCACTGAAATTTTAGACTGCGCCGCCGTCACCCATTCGAGCAGGTTTCTGTGCGTGACACACAAGCGGCCCAGGGTGCGCAGTATCGCGTCAGACATCAGCCAGCTCTGGTATGCCAGGAACGCGAACGTCAGGCCGATCTGGGATGCGCCAAGCACCAGATCGCTGAGCACGCCGCGAAAATGGCTTCGCAGCGAAATGCCTTTTCGACGCGGGTTAAGTCCGATGAGGAATGGCAGCAGCGCCGGGATTGCGACTGTTGCGATAATGAATCGCGTCCATATCCAGGGAGAGGCAGTCGGCAGAAGCCACCCAAGAACCAACGTCAGAAATGCGGCGGGTGCTGACAGAGTGCGGCGCAGATTGTCGAAAATCTTCCAGCGGCCGATTGTTGGAACCCGGGTAAGTTTTCGTTTTCCCGGCTCCGGATAGCCGCGCCCGAAAAGCCAAGGTAAAAGTTGCCAGTCGCCGCGGGCCCATCGGTGCTGGCGTGCTGCGACCACCTCATAACGCGACGGGAATTCTTCAAACAGCTCAACGTCTGTGGCCAGGGCAACCCGGGTGAAAATGCCTTCAAAGAGGTCGTGGCTCAAGAGCGCATTTGCCGGCGCCTTGCCCGCTAGGGCCGCTTCAAAGGCATCGATGTCGTAAATGCCCTTGCCGGTGTAGGAACCTTCTTGGAATAGATCCTGGTAGACATCGGACACGGCTGACGAATATGGATCGATGCCGCCCGGACCGGAGAAGACTCTTTGAGAGATTGAACTCAAATGCTCAATGGGCAGAGAAGGCGTAATCCGTGGTTGCACGATCGCGTAGCCTTCGACAACACGCCCATCGCGAGCGCTGAAGCTTGGCCGGTTGAGAGGGTGCGCCATCGTGCCAATGAGGCGAGCGGCGGCGCCTCGCGGCAGGCGCGTATCTGCGTCAAGCGTGATGACGTAGCGAACTCCGGCAATGTTCGCTGGCGGGCGCCCACCGATGGGCATGAATGTTGTGTTCGTGGAACCGCGCAAAAGCTGGTTTAGTTCATGCAGTTTTCCCCGCTTGCGCTCCCAGCCCATCCATTTCCCATCGCACTCATTCCACACTCGTTTGCGATGGAAGAGAAAAAAGCGTTCTCCTTGGTTGGGAGCCAGGCCATATTGTTTGTTCAGCCGCGCGATACCATCCATTGCGACGGCGAGCAAATCGTCGTCGCCCGGCACCGTTTCAGTAGGCGCGTCCAGCCAATCGGAGAGCAATGCGAAACGTACGTCTCCCTCTGAGTTTGCCAGGTAATGGACTTCCAACCGCTCGACCTGTTCTTGGATTTCTCTTGCTGTAGTAAGAAGCGTGGGCACGACGACGATCGTTCTCAATCCCTCGGGAATGCCGTCGCGCAATTCCATTCGCGCGAGCGTTCGCGGTCCCAGCAGACCCATCACCGCGCGGTTGACGAGCGCGATCGCCAAATCGGAGGCAGGCACAGCGGCGAGCAGGCCGAGGAGCAAGAGGCCTCCTGTGGCCATGTCTCCTTCCCGCGTATGCAACAGCGGTAGCGCCAGGATTATTGCCGTCGCGATTGCAATGGTGCCCAGATAGCCCGGTATCGCAGTTCGCACATACATGCGAAGGAGCCGGCGCTTCCACGGGACGTGAAAGCCGATCTCGCGCTCAAACGCCGGGCGTCCGCGGGAGATGAGATGGTATCCAGGCTCCGCTACACGTTCCTCGTTTACCTTGTCGCCATCGCACGAATCTTTGATCGGATCGCGAATCGCCTGCTTGACGCGGCGCACGACTTGTTGTGCAACCCCTATTTCCGAGTAGCTCGATCCGCGCGAGAGATCTTCGATGGCGTGCCGGTACTTATCTCGCGTTGGAAAATCCATTTCGGCGAAGCGTGTATCCTTGCGGAGGATTTCGTCTACGAGGCTGACGCTTTCAAAGAATTCCTGCCAATCAAATGCGGAAATCAAGCGCATGCTGGTAATGATGTTGCGCACCGACACGCTCATGGCCCCTTGTTGCTGGTGTTCGGCACGAACCATTTCATCGGCGGTTGTTCCCGCAAGTGTTAAGCGCTGATCCAGCCAGAGCAGAACGGGGCCAACCTTGGGATCCAGATCCCGCAAGCGCTGGACAAGCTGGACGACGAACGCCGTCTCCAAAGGGGCTTTCTCTAGCCGCTGCAGGGCTGGTAGGATCGCGGGCGAGCCCCCGGGACCAAGCAAGCTGTCCGCAAGTGTGTCGGCCTCCTGACGCCCCGCCCGGCTGCGGACGATTCGTTCCGCCATCCTGCGCAGATTTTCCACCAGCACCACGCGAAGCGTGATGGCAACCGCCCAGAGCTCGCCTGTCGTGAGCGGTTGCACTCGCTGATAGGCTGCCACGAAGTGGCGAAGGACTTCGGGGTCGAAGCGGCTGTCCGTATGAGCGACGAATGCCCAAGCGACGCCGTACACTCGCGGATAGCCCTCCAAATGGCCCGAGGCAAGCTTGGGCAGCCTGCGATAATAGCCGGCCGGCAAGTCATCCCGAATCTCGCGGAGCTGTTCATCCACGATGTGGAAATTATCCACCAGCCATTCGGCTGCGGGCGTGATCGCAAGTTCTTCCCGGATTGCCCGCGCAATCAACCGGTACAAATCCTGCAGCACCCGGCCATTGTCCAAGACGCGCGGGATCAGCGGGCGTCCCTGGCTTCCTTCTTTCGTGACGCTCTGCGCCGCTGCTAGGCTTTCGGCATGCTGTTCAAGCCGCTCCAGGCTGAAAAGTTCAGCACGGATCGGCTCTTCCAGTTCAGGAAGGATGATGGTCGGCGGTTGATTCTTGTTCATTCCGTGGATTTGACATTTTAGGCCGGCAAGTTCTTACGAGGCCTGGTGATCTTTTTGCGATGCTCCATTTCATCGATTTGTGAAATTCAGGCGAATCGCACCACTGCCAATAAAACTGGGCTAAGGCCGAAACGTCTTCAAGTTCGCTTGGCGTTTTGTTTCCATGTCGGCGGCCGCTTTCTTCACGCGCGCCATTTCCTTCTGTGGAGCGTCTTCGCGATCCTGCGTCCTGGCTGTGGCGATTGCCGCGCCAGCTTGGTCATTCAACTGTCTTGAAACCATGACGAGCTGATAAGAATTCGAAAGAGGAAAGCGAGAAAGGGTCACGGAGTACTGCGGGTTTTCCCAGAGGCCGATTTGTATATCGGTGCTGCTGTAGCTGGAATTCGTGACCGTGTTGCCGCTGGCATCTGGCCGCGTCGCGGCGCCGTATTTGGCCGAAATGGCTGCGATCATGTCGTCGGCAGTCAGGCCTTCCGTGGCGCCATCCTCATACATAACCGTCATGCGGTGGAGCTCGCGATTGTAAAAAGAAAATCGAATCTGCTGGACAGATTCCGGAATCACTGAGAGATCGCCATATTGTACCGGCGACCACGTTAGTTCTTGAATGACTGCTGGGGTTTGGTGAATCACGCTAATGTTGTCGGGACTTGCTTTAACCAGCCTTGAAATAACGTCCAAACTCGCTCCAAGGGAAAAGTTCCGGTACTTGGAAAGATCCTGTGCGGAAATCATTGGAGCACAAAGCAGGGTCAAGGCAAAAGCGATCACAACATTTCGCATCGTTTTCATTGCAGCATCTCCTTCAAGCGATTACAGATTCACGGGCGTTGCCGCGCTTGGTTGTGCAATTGGCTCTTTCCATGGCGGTTCCGCGTCCCTCATCTGCGATCGTCTTTCGCCTGGAGCACTCGCGATACTTACTTGATCTCGCGGTTGGACGTGTTCGCTCGTGGAAAGAAATATGCTTTCTTGAATATGGCGAGCGCGCGCGTTAACAGTCGCGTAAGGAAGCCCAAGAAAATGTTTCAGATCCACGCGTGTGATTTCCAGGGAATTAAATCTCTCCGTCTTTACGCTAGTTAGGACTCGCTGGATTGCCTTGCGTACCATCTTTTGGGTGTCAATGCCGAAAGCGGTTGCTTGAATGTCCCCAGCCATGCAGAAGAAAGCCCATCCGGCCGCGCGGATCTTTCGATCCAGTCCGTATCCATCTAAATCTTTCACCAATCTCCAACCCGGCACGCAGGGCTCGCTTTCGATTTGTAGGGCTTCCGGCAAAAGACTGCCGTCTCTAATGAGAATTGTACCCGCCTGAGTTGTATCTTGCATTGGCCTTTTCCTTGGAATGTAGATGCGGCCGGCAGGGAAGTCCGCTGAGTGAACCATTGCCGAACTCCCGAGCCAGCCGATACGGAACTTCAAAGACTCAACTGTTACTTGCCTGCGGATTCTTTGGATTCGTTGTGTGGTGAACCTTTTTCCAGAACGTCAACGAGGTGGCGGCCAGACTCCGGAACGCCGACCTTCCCACCAAGTACGATTTCCTTCGCCGTCAGTTTTCGTCCATAGACGTCCGCGGTGGCATCGTCATCCGGGCGAAGCGTGGAACCTTCGAGGGAAATCCCCGCAAAGACACCGCGCGAACGCGAGTAGCTGAGAACTTCGGCGCGCATATACGCGTCGGTGTTTGCCGCCGCGTCACGCCCCACGGGACCTGCCGCGATTGAGGCATCCCCGCCCAATTTGACCTTGCTACTGAGAATTGAAGATGCGCCTCTCTCGTTCATGATTAACAGAACGAGATCAGTAGCTTCTCCGCCGATTTGAAATCCAACGCTGCCGCCTTCTAGTGCATACATCGCGGGAGATCCCCATGGTCCCCTGAAATGTTCGCCCGTTCGGCAAACCATCGCGCCCCGGCCGTAACTTGCGCCGACCACAAATGCCCCCTTTAGAACGGATGGAAACACGATAACGCAATCTGCCTTTTCCAATACCTCTTGTGGGATGTTCTCGGGTATGTTCATGATTTCCTGCATCACGACCCCGGAATTCTCCAGGCGTTTTTGCTCCTTATTCTTTGCGGTACAAATTGTTGCTGTAACCAGTGCTAGACTGGCGACGAGAATTGATTTACGTAGCATCGCTGACCTCCATGATCAGAATTGCGGCTGCGGAAGTTAACTCTCTCCGAAACCTTTGTGAGGCGCTTTGAACCGCGCAGTTAGCTGGAGGAACCCGTATCCTGCAGGCGTGTCTTGTAGCTTCCCCAACCGAAGACTTCCGTTAACTCTTTTCTTTCGCGCCAGCCACAAGCAGTACTACCCCTCCAAGCAACGCGAGTCCTCCGAGAATCGGAGGGAGAGGGACGCGCCTTCGTTCGTCTCTGGTGGCGTGAATCGAGCCCACGTCAAATACCTTCTCATGGCGCGTATAACTGAATCCCTGGTAAGCGAGGGCCAGCGCACCCAGAACGATCAACAAAATTCCGGCCATCGACATCGGCTTCATGTTTGCAACTCCTTGATCAAGATGCGATTCTTCGGCCCTGGAGCACACGGATCAGGATCACAATAATCGCCAGAACCAACAGGATGTGGATAAACCCACCCAGCGTGTAGGAGGTAACGACACCGAGAAGCCACAAAACGAGCAATATCACGGCAATTGTCCAAAGCATGTTAAGCCTCTTTCCCAAGCATTCGAAATCAACGCGTCTGTGTTTCGTCGAGAACTACTTTAGCCGGACGATGCTTAGAGGAGGGATTGCTTGGATCCCATAACACCCATCCAACCCGCTCGAACCCACGGTCGGTCTGCTTTCGCCTGGCCAACATACTAAGGCTTGATAAGCCGGGCCGTCTGTTCACTTATGCACAGTCCCCTATTCTGTGACGGGATTTTCTTGTAGCTCAGGACTTTACATAGACCGCGATGAGGCGGCGGGAAAAGGCAGCCACGTTCCGCGACAATGACCCAGTCCGGATTACCACCTGCACGCTTGCGAACCACAGAAGGAGCGCGCAGAGCGCAACCAAAGCCAGAGAAAGGAAAACCACGCTAAATATAGCGAAAGCAGCCAGAAGTTCACGCGCGGCGTAGGAGTACAAGCCAAATCCAGCAACCGTCGCTGCCAGCCCGCACGCGTAGCCGGTGATCTTTAGTTCGCGCAATGAATCCCCCCGTTTCCTTTTTGACTTGTGCCCGAGGCCAGGTCTTCAAGGACTGTTCTGTTGAACCGTTGACAAAGAACATGATAGAGGTGCCGAAAACGCGTGTCTGTGCTCTATTGCACCTATTCGCAGTCGTGCGTTTTCCATACGCGGACGTGACATGAGTAATTGCGGAATTCCAGAGGGAAATCAATGATTGCGGAGCGCAATTTCGCGAATGCGCCTAATGGGTCACTCCGTAGGATCGTTCGTATCTGATCCCGTAAGCTTCAGAGGTTTTTCTCAGGGGTGAACCGGCCTTCCCGCTTGGCCACTCAACCGCTGACAGATTCAAATATCGATCACAACCGGCGTGCTTTTCGGGCCAACTGGTTTTGACCGTTGTGGCGAGGTCCGTCCCATTCCTCAGGTTTTGACACATTCCAAACGTACAGGAAGTTTTCGTCCGTGGCCGTCGCGACATTGCGACTGGCTTTTCGAGTAGCGCGGTTTAGCGCTGAACGCACGTTCTCCTTGGTATCTCCCAGCTCCGCCAAAGGCACCCGGAAGGCAGTTCCTTGTCCAAGTTGGTCGAGGTCGCGCAAAATCGCGGCAACGATCTTTTTGTGTTTGCCATTTCGTGATCGAGGAACGTCCACCAGCTCCAACGTCTTGAAATGAGGCGCTGTTCGATTCGTTTTCACGTGAACCTCCCGCATCGCAAACGTAGAACTATCCTCGCGTAATAATACGTATTCCAAGCGTAGAGCACAATAGAAATGAACTGCCCGCGCAGCCCACCGCGCTTTACTTACGATAACTGGGGGAGCGAACTACACGCGCCACGTGCCGCCGAAATACCGTTAAGTGGCCCGCCTGCGTAATTTACAGATACGCAAAAGATTTTCCCCGTATCACGCGGAGACTGTTACGGTGCAGTCTGGGGAAATGATTTATGCGAAAAACGGGCGCGCATTTCGAGCGGGTTCCCGTTGAGGTGGCAGAGAGGGTTCTCGAACAGGAGAATCTCTCCGCCCATCACGACGGTGACCGCAGGATTGTGGTTAGGAAATCAAGGAAAGCGCCGGGTGGTCCTCACACGCTGACCAAGAAAGTGGAGATTCCAGTCCTATGACGACAACGAAAACAACGAAGAACCCAAAGGACGCCAGCTTTGATGCTCAGGCCTTCCTCGATTCCGCCGGCGTAGCGAAGAGAATTGTGGAGTTCCAGAAGAACGCCACCATATTCGCCCAGGGTGATATCTGCAAGGACGTGATGTACATTCAAAAAGGCACCGTGAAGCTCTCGGTCGTCTCAAAAACAGGCAGGGAGGCGGTCGTGGCAATGTTGAAGCCGGGCGACTTTGCCGGCGAAGGTGCCCTGGCGAGGCAGCCTGTGCGCATGGCGACGGCTACTTCAGTTACACCTGTTACTTTGCTCGCGATCAGCCTGAAAGAAATGATCCGCGTGCTCCACGTGGAACACGCGCTTTCGGACCGCTTCATCACCTATATGTTGGGCCGCAACATCCGCATTGAAGAGGATTTGATCGACCAGCTTTTCAATTCCAGCGAGAAACGGCTCGCGCGAACTCTCTTATTACTGGCCCGCTACGGTAAACAGGACAAACCCAAGTGGGTCATTCCCAAGGTATCTCAAGAGACGCTGGCGGAAATGATTGGCACCACGCGGTCACGCGTCAATTTTTTCATGAACAAATTTAAGAAGCTGGGATTCATCGAGTATAACGGCGGTCTCCATGTAAAGGACTCGCTGCTCAGTGTTGTCCTGCACGATTGACACTCGGCGATCGCGGGAGCGCATCGGAGGCGCCCCGCGCAAGATGTTTCATTTTGTAGAGCGCCCGATCCGCCGTCTGCAACAACGTCTCGATGGTCGTGCCATCCTGCGGGTAAACCGCAAGGCCAACGCTCACGGAAAGCAGTGGCACCTCACGATCGTCGGTCAAACGTTCGCAAATCCGCAGCCCGAGTTGGCCAGCATCTTTTGCCGCTGTCTCCGGCAGTACAATCGCAAACTCGTCGCCTCCATACCGTGCGGCCGTGTCGATCGACCGGCAGGAAAAGCGGAAAACATCAGCCAGGCGGCAGAGCGCCCGGTTGCCTGCCAGATGCCCATACGAGTCGTTGATCTGTTTCATCCCGTCCAAATCGAACACGAGCACTGCAAAGGCGCGCTTGGTGCGGTCTGAGCGTTTGATCTCTGATTCGAGTGCCTCGCTGAGCCTCCGGTAGTTTGCCAGGCCGGTCAGAGCATCGGTCGCGGCCAGATGGCGAAGATGATCTTCTGACGCGCGTTGTGCCGTAACGTCCTCGGCGATGATCTCGCAACCATCCGGCGCTCCTTGATCGCTCCCCACTTGCCGGCCGCTCAGCCGGACCTTCATGGGCGTTCCGTCCTTCCGCTTCCATTCGACTTCGATGAGATCGACATGGCCCATTTGCCGGTAGTGCTCGAACAACTGCGCGCGCTCGACCGGGTCGCGGATGATGTCGGTCGCGAGATTTGCAGCCATCAATTCCTCTTTCGAACCATAACCGAGCATCGTCACCAGCGCTTCGTTGACCTCAAGAAACCGGCCGCTTCCGTCAAACCGGCAGATACCATAAGTGGGATTTTCGACCAGAGCGCGATAGTGCGCTTCCGAGCGCCGCAACTCTTTTTCCACGCGGTCCTGTTCCCCCGCCACGGACGTTCGTTCCACGGCTATAGCCACCGCAAGCGGCAGGCCCACCAAGTGGCCCTTGTCCACGCAGTCGGACGCGCCGTTCCTCATAAATTCGTCCACAATTCCTGGTTCGAGTGGTTTGGTTACCAGAATGAACGGAGTCTCTTGTTCCTGCTCTTGCAGGAGCGCAAGCGCCTGCAGCCCGGTCCACTCGTGTAAAGCCGTATCAGCCAGCACAACATCGTAAGCTTGCTTGCCCAGCTTGTCGCTGAACTCTGCCTGCGTTTGGACCACATCCGCCGAGATGGCAAATTGCGCCCTCTTGAGCTCTTGCAGACAAAGTTCCACGTCCGCCAAGTTATCGTCAATAATCAGGACCCGGATAATTCGCCGTCGATGGAACGCAAGGCTGCGTTGGGTAAAACCTCGATGACCCTGGGGCGTTTCATTTTGGACTATCTGCGGCATTTGCACGCTCCTGCTGAATTCCCAAGAATCAGCAGCGGATTCTCCGCCAGGAGAGAGAAAACCGTAGTGACCCGATATGGAGCACTTTACGTCTGTGGAGCAATTTAAGGCTGTTCAATTTTGGACAGCCCGCAATTATGTGCCGAGGTTGCATTCTATTTGCGTGTGTGGGTTCGTGCAGGGCTGTTTGCAACGGGCGCACTCGGAGTCGCCGACTTCAAGAGATCAAGCGACTTCAGTACGCCCTGCCAGCGTGCCGGGTCCTTCTTCGTGTCGATCGGCGCCGAGAGGTCGGAATAGAAGTGCAGAATGTCATCGCGCAGCGCCGGTGTCGTCAAGTCGAACTTCCGGCCGGATAGTTGGTTCAGAAACTTTGCATAGGTGTCGTCTGTCAGGGAATACTCCGCTGCCTGAGTCATTTTGCCAGTATCCAAATCGCGATTGGGAAGCACGAGTGAGTCAGTGCGCACTTCTTCGAGAAAAGCCCGGTATTGATCGACGCTCGTATTGATGCTCTTGAAGTACAAATCCTCTGTCCGCGGTGTTGGGTTATTGAATGCCAGCGACTTGAAGGGGCCAATTTTCGGCATGTATCGCAGCAGCGCTGAAAACAGCCGGGTCCGGAATCCGGGCTTCTTGTAATCCTTTCCCCACTCCTTTTCATAATCGGAACGCGAAAGACGGTACAGGAAGGTTCGCTTCGCGAAATCAGGCCTCTCGTGCATGAGGTCCTTCTTGTGGGTTTGCAGCGCAATCTGCGTCATTTCCGGGATCAGGCGGCTGACCGCATACCGATACGATCCGATCGCCAGGTCCTCGCGCGGCAGCACATCTTTCAATTCCATCCCGTATATGACTGGAAAAACCCGCTCCAGCAAGGGCTTGGACACCTGAAATCCGATAAAATCGTGGTACTGCTGCGACGCATACCGATTCTTCGCCACCTGCACCATGTCGAATCCGAATTCAGTTTTCAAATGGGCGGTTTTGTCCTCGGCGTAGTCAACTGAGTTGCCATATTTTGCCCGCAGCTTCGGGTATTGGATGGCGACAGCTTGGTTTACCGCAAGAGGATGGCCGGCAATGTCCGATGCGTAGTGCGCGAGAGCACCCAGCGCGAAGGCGTATTCGTCGGGATCCTGGCTCTCGAGGATCAGTTCGTGAACGAAGTCTCCGCTGCGAACGTAGTGCACCAGGTTGCTGAACTCCTTGCTCCCAAACGGGTAGTAGCCGAGGTCCTGGATGACGGCCCCTCCATAAGCGTAGGCATGCGCCTCCTTGATCTGGTCATCCGTGAGAGATGGAAATCGCTTGAGCAGCAGCGGCCGAATCTCACTCGTCCAAAGCAAGTCTACAATCTCTTCGTGCGTCAGAACGGAGTATGCGGGCGAGCTGCCGCCGGACATCAGCAGGACCAGGAGTACCGCAAACACTCGGATGCACAAGAGGCGCCAATCCCTGGCAATAGCGCGGATAGACGGCAGAGCCCTAATTTGATTTCCGGAGTTCATTTGCAAGTTTCCTTGCTTCTTTCATCCTCTCTTTATAGAACGCCGGCTTTAAGAGGTTTCGTGTGCGCCCCAGGCGCGCTCGCTCCTTGACGCTCTGCTTCGACAAAAACAGAGCCAGCGCTGTGTACGTCTTGATTTCTTTCTCCAAGAACCGAATCACTCGACGCTTCGATTCATCCATAATTTCGGCCTCCGAATTGACGATCGCGGTCGAATTGAAAAAACGGACCCGCCCCCCATCGGGTGCAGTCCCATTCGAGCGCATTCGAACGTTTCGCCGGAAGTTTCTCCGTAGGCGACAAGTACTGCGCATCGACGGCTCGCCCATGCCTCAGAGACGGCCGAGAAGCAAAAGCACGGCGACACCTGAAGAACCACTTCCACTCCACCAGTGGGGAGATATCCCCTCTCCCTGCTATGCGGCCAACGTGAGAGTACGCTCACAAGTTGCGGGAATCAAAACCGCGACCAACATCACTCCAACATTCATTCCGGCTTGCTTACCCCCCGACGTGAATCCGGGAGAGAGAATGGAAGAGTCCGAAAATGTTCAGGAGCCACAAAACCACTGCGATGACTACCACTGCATTCAAAATGGACTTGATCATCCCTTCCATTGGTATGAAGCGGTTGATCAGCCACAGCAGAACTCCCACCACGATCAAAACCATCACGATTTGAAGTAAAGGCATGAGCGATTACCCCCTTTTCTTCGGAGCCAGATGCTCCGATGTGTCCCAATTTCTTCTCGAGTAACGGGCCGGTGGTGCCTCCCGCGAGGCATGCGGCAATCGCGATTGGAAGTTGTTTCTCCATGCTTTATGTCGAGATTCCCTTGCTGGCTACTAACATCCCCGGCTCAGGAGCTCCACAATTGTCAGCTTCCACCCGCAGGATCATTTCCTTGAAAATATCCACTTCCCAGCGCCCGTCGATCCGGAAACGGAGAGCATTGCTCGATTCGTTGACGATGTGTCCTCGGAGCGGAACTCGCAATTTCCCAGATCGAATTTGCAACAGTACCTCGCGCCCTAACCAAACCGAGTACGCGTTCAATATGCGCTCCTCTCCCCAGCGAAGACTTTCAATGTGCCGTTTCTGCCGCACCCTTCAAGTTGTGGAGTGCGCGATCCGCCCTGCGCAGCGGATTTTTGATGATTTCGCCATCCCAGGAACAAATCGCGAAACCCGCGCTGAAAGAAAGCCTCGCCATTTAGCATTATTCGATTCCCCAAGCTGCCGCAAACGCGTCGAGATGTCAGATTTGCCGTGCCCGCGGAGAGCCTCCTCTTTAGGATTATTGTTGAGCTTATCGAGGCCCTTATCGTCTGTGCGCGCCCGCCCGCGAGCAGTTACTCGACACCACACCGAGCGTCAAAGAGAATGCTTAGTCCTTATCGGCACTTCTCTATTTCTCTTTACTTAGTTTCGCGCTCACGACGTCTGGTCAGGCAGCATGTTAGTAGAGGTACAGAAAAGTGTCTGTGCGGTTTTGAACACATTCATATTTCCTCAACTGTTCAAAAGGAAACAGCTAAGAATCTGTCCCGAGTTCAAACTGTCTGCGAGGTATGAGCTATGAAACGCGTCGGAATTATCGGTACAACAGTCCTTTCATTGCTTTTCGGAGCGACCGCTTTTGCATATGCGCCGCAGGACAAGCAACCCGAAAAGCAAGCCAAGCCGCAAAAGCAATCCCAACCCGCAAAGCAGTCCGCCAAACCGCAGCGCGCCCAGCAGCAGCCGACAGAGAAGGCCAAGCCACAGCGTGCCCAACAGCAGCCGACAGAGAGGGCCAAGCCGCAGCGTGCTCAGCAGCAGCCGACAGAAAAGGCCAAGCCGCAGCGTGCCCAGCAGCAACAGACAGAGAGGGCCAAGCCGCAGCGTGCTCAGCAGCAGCCGACAGAAAAGGCCAAGCCGCAGCGTGCCCAGCAGCAACAGACAGAGAAGGCCAAGCCGCAGCGTGCCCAGCAGCAACAGACAGAGAAGGCCAAGCCGCAGCGTGCCCAGCAGCAACAGACAGAGAAGGCCACGCCACAGCGCGCCGAGAATCAACAAACAGACCGCACACAGCACGCGCAGCTACAGCGTACGCAGCGACAGGTGAATGTACAGGAACACGAACAACCGGCAGATTGGCATCAGCGCCGCGCTCAGAATTGGTCGTCACAGCACCGCACTTGGCAGCAACGCGGCGGCTATAATGGCTATCGCATTCCCACCGCCTATTTCAACAGCTACTACGGCGAGAACCACGCGTTCCGTGTCTACAATCTCCCTTTCATGGAAGTTGGCGGGTTTCCGCGCTTCCAGTATGGTGGATATTGGTTCAGCATGGTTGATCCATATCCGGAATATTGGGGAACAGATTGGTACCAAACAGACGACGTTTACGTAGCGTACTACGACGACGGGTATTACCTGTATGACAGTAGGTATCCTGGCCGTCCCGGCATCGCAATTAACATCATGCTTTAAGCAGCCTGCAAATCGAGAGGGTGGCATCCGAAACAATCGCCCGGCACCACGAACCTGAGAAGAGTCAGTGGAGCCGGGCGCACCCTATCGGATTTAAGTCCGATCGCCTGCCGCCGAGATATCTCTTCAAGAATGCCGATTTCAGCCGCTCACTGCCCCGTCGCCGTCAACTCTCGCCACGCCGTAGTTGCCAAATAGCCTGCCAGATTAACGAACATGGCTAGCCCGTTTACTCCGGATGCGTGCGCATGAACGCGGTCGCGTTGCGGACGATCTCGCGCGGCCTCGTCCGGAGATTGCGGGAAGTTTTTGACAACTTGCTATCGCGGCGCATTCGCAAACCGTCGCGGCCCGCGTAGAATTCGAGCCGGAAGGAAAATGATCGCGCGGACCAGTTCCAGCACTCCATTCACCGCAATTCCCAGCACCCGAAACGGCAGCAACAGCAGCCACACGATGGGATAGATCACCAGCGCCAAAATCGCCAGCGGCCAGCACAGCACCAGCAGGATGCACCACAGCAGAAATGTCACCATCGCCGCCTCCGTTGCCTCGCGCCTGCTACAACGTAACGTCCAGCGATAGGTTCTGGATCATATCATCCAACTGCTGCTGCGCTTGGTCGTGTTTCGCCTGCAAGTCGCCCGCTTCCTTCTGCAGATTGTCGAGCTGTGTTTCTTGATCCGCGAGCTGCTGCGTGTACCGTTGCGTTAGCGCGCGCTCTTCCGGCGTCCCCTTGAGCGCTTTCAGGTTTTCACGGATTCGCTGCTGATCATCGAAAATCTTCTGCCTTTGATCCTCCAGGCCCGATATCTGATCTTCCAAAGCCGCGACATGATTCTTCTGCTCTGTGATCCTCCGAAGAGCCGCTTCCACCTGTGTGTTAATCGTTTTCTGCTTCAGGAAAAATGCAAGCTGATCATCAGTCACGTTCGATATTTCGTATCGAGTATCAAGCGGCTCGCTTTCGTCGACTCCGAGGACCGCCGTCGTCTTCGGTCGCACCTCTATCTGAAACCGGTAGTCGCTCGACGTCGTTTCCTCGGGCTTCGCGCCGCCTTCCGCAAGCTTCCAGCCCGTGCGGAGAGGATGTTCGATCACAATCGTTCGCGGAGTCGTGTCGTCGTTTCGCACCGTGTACGTAGTACTCTGCTCCAACTCCCTCGTTTGCGTCATTACGCCGCGAAAGATGCGCACTCGCGTCACGCGCTGCGGGCGGTTCTCCGACTTCGAATCTACGCGCACGCCCAAGTCCGCCGCGTACGATAGCAGACGCCTCTCACCCGGTTTGATTGGGTCGGTCAGGCCCTCTCCCGCAAACGCCCCATCTTCGAGCATCGTGAAGCTGCCGCCATCGAGCGTCAGCAGGGTCGAATTTGTCAACCATAACGCCCGCAGCGGTCGTTCCGACCCGATTGAATTGCTCCAAAGAGAAACCTTCTCTGCCGAGACATGCGCTTGTACGACCGGCACGAGCGCCGACTCGTTCTTGTGAATTGTCACGCGATCCTTGAGCTTGTACTCGAAAAGGTCTCCCAGATTCTGTCCAAGCGCCGCCGCAGTCATCTTCTGGCGTACTTCATTGAGCAGCGCCTCTCCTGGCACTCCGCCCACGATGCCGGCAAGGGCTCCCCCGGCCACGCCCCCCGATGCTACGCCGAGACCGGATCCAATCCCCCTCCCGCGTCCGAGTTCACCCCCAGACCCAAGCGTTCCGCCACCCGCGACCTCGGCTGTCGTTGTCTGCAAGTCGCTTGCCGCTCCCTCTGTTACAGTCACGGTCGTCGATACACTGCCAATCTGCATAACAGCATTTTGCGTCTGCTCGCTTCCTCCGCCCAGCGAAACACCTTGAACTACGTTCGTACTAAAGCCTTGCTTATGGAATTCCACTCGGTAAGTTCCCGCAGGTACGTCGGAGAATTCATAACGCCCCTGATCGTCCGCGGTTGTGCTTGCGATGTTCTCTCCGCTTGCCGAAAGGAGCTGCACTTGTGTGCCGGGAATTACTGCCCCACTTTGATCCGTCACCACCCCGGACAAACTCCCCGGCCCTCCCAGCATTGCGCCTTCATGCGTTTGCGGCGTAAGGTCCACGGCTCGCGGCAGCGGCACCACCGGTCGCCGCGCGTAGTACGGCTGCGATAGTTGCTCGATGAAAGATTGCGGCGCTCCCGCCGCCAGCGAAAGCTCCACGTCGTTCCAATCCTCGCCGGTCGTGTTGTCGACAATCGCCCAGCCTTGCAGGAGAGGTTGTTCGCCTGCCTTTAGCGGCATCACGATTCGATACGTCGTCTTCCAAATCGGCACTTCGCTGACATAGCTCACGTAAATCTGGCGTTCGCCCGTCCCCGCCGTCGAAATCGTCATGTGTCGCAAGTCTTGCTGGTGCGTCGAATCCAACAGCGACAGGTATCGCCCCACCTCACCTTCAATCTCGTGATCGGCGATCCGCACGCTTACTCCTGGCGTGACCTCGACGGAGCGCACTTCTCCCACGTCGCTCACCACGGTCGCCAGGTCCACTTCCAGCGTCGTGCCACCGCTGACGCGTGTCTTTCTCTCGACGCTCAGCAACCGTCCCGTGATCACATTCGTCCCACTCCGTATTTCCACGCGGGAGCCTCGCAGTGCCGTCAAAAATTTCGACAGGTCCGTATTTGCGCTGAGCGGAAGTCCCAGCGTCCCCAGTCTCTGGCTGAACGGCGCTTCCGAATTGTAGTCAATCCCCGTGATTCGTCCGCCGTTCAGGTCGAGCACTGTGAGCGACTGCAACACATCGTCGAGTTGGCCGCTGGTGAAATCGATGCGTACATTCCCGTCGTCGCGCACGCGGCCCAGATGCTCGAAGTAGCCCACGCCGCCTTTGTAAAGCACCACGCGGCGAACAGGAAGCTTCGCCGCCAAATCCTCGCTCGTTTCGGCTGGCCGCGAATCAGCCGTATTTTGTGGCTTTGGAGGTGCATTTTTTGATTGCGTTGCGGCGGTTCGCTTCTCTTGCCGCGGCGAAGCGCTCGCCAACTGCAATCCGGCCAGGACAAGACAGCCCATCCAACAGGAGCATTTGCGCATACATCCTCCCCTCGAAATCCGCGGCCCACGAGAACTCTTCTCAATTCCCACCTGCACCGCGGGTGCCGTTCTGCTGTTGCACTGCTATAGCCAAGCACACTGTACGAAGATGTATATTGAGACACCGGTGCGCGGTGAAATGTTGCATCTACCTCCGTCGTTCGCCCACACTCCGGGCTGGAACAGATGAACTGGACAACAAATGAACTGAAAAAAGTTCAATCGGGAAGGGAATCGTGTTCACCGGCGCGGCGTGTCAGTGAGATGCGTTTGTTTACTGACTGGGAGACGGCCTGCGTCCGCTCGCATCCGGCGCCGCGAATTCCACGCCCCAGAAATGCGGAGCCGGCGACAAAAACTCTACGCCCACGCGCTGCCCTCGGTCGGAATTGTCGCCCAGATATACGATCCGGCACTCTTGCTCTTCTTCCGTCACTGGATTCTCGAGCTGTAGTTGCCCGCCCATTTCCACCGATTCGTTCAAGTAGAGCAGGCCGCCGTGGGCATTCAGTACAATCGTTTGGCACGATTCGCGAAACTTCTGTCCCTCCGCGTTCATCCCCCGGACCTTCACGGGAACGCGCCGGAAAATCCTCAAACTGCGCCGTGTATCCTTCTCTTGTGGCGGCGTTGCGGGCATTGTGCGTTTATCCTGCATCAACCCCACGGTCGAGTCAACTGAATCGAACCCTCGCTTTCCCCTTGCTGCAATGGGGGCTGATTCGTACAATGCATGTTCTTTGATGGGTGAACGATTACCGACGTCACCCGACTCAGTCGCCTCGTCGGCATTGTTTTTTGAACAAATGTTTCGGGAGCGCAGATGGGTTTTCTTGACTATATTGAGAGCCACCGCGAAGAGCATCTGAGTGAACTCAAGGAATTCCTTCGCATTCCGAGCGTCAGCACCAAGAGCGAGCACAAGCCCGATATTCAGCGCGCGGCGCAGTGGCTTGCCGAGCGCCTGCGCGCCGCGGGATTCACGAAAGTGGATATTATCCCCACGAAATTGCATCCTTTGGTCATGGCCGAATCTCTGGAAGCTCCGGGAAAGCCTACCGTCCTCTTTTATGGTCACTACGACGTTCAACCTCCCGAGCCACTCGGTCTTTGGACCTCGCCTGCTTTCGACCCCACCGTTCACGGCGGCAATCTTTACGCTCGCGGTACCGCCGACGACAAGGGCCAGGTGCACATTCACCTGAAGGCCCTTGCGGCCCTTATGAAATCCGAAGGCAAGCTTCCGGTCAACGTCAAAGTCATCCTCGAAGGGGAGGAAGAGGTTGGGAGCGTGAATCTTTGGGAATTTGTGGCCAACAATAAAGATCGCCTGAAAGCCGATTTCCTGGTGGTTTCCGACACTGCCATGCTTGCCCCGGGCGTTCCTTCTATCACCTACGGTCTTCGCGGCCTGAATTACTATCAAGTCGAAGTGACCGGCGCCGCCCAGGACCTTCATTCCGGAGTTTTCGGCGGCGCCGTTCCCAATCCCATCACAATCCTCGCCGAAGCTATCGCCAAGCTTCACGACAAGAATTTTCGCGTGACAGTTCCGGGTTTTTACAAGGACGTCGTCATCCCCTCGGCTAGAGAGCGCAAAGCCATTCGCGCCCTCCCACGCAAAGAATCCGAGTTTCGCAAGACCGTCGGCGCGCCCGGCCTTTGCGGCGAAAAAGGCTTCACCAGCACCGAACGCATCTGGTGCAGGCCCACCCTCGAGCTCAATGGCATCTGGGGCGGCTACACGGGCGAAGGCTCGAAGACTGTCATCCCTGCGAAAGCCTTCACGAAAATTTCCACGCGTCTCGTCCTCAATCAGAATCCCGAAAAAATCGCCAGGCAAGTCGAACGTCATCTTCGCAGCCTGCTCCCCAAGACCGTGCGCTGCCAATTTGACGTTCTCAGCACCGGCAAGCCTTGGGTCGCCCCTTACACCCACCCGGTTTTTCAGATGGCGAGCCGCGCCCTTGAGCAGGGCTTCAAAAAGAAGGCCGCATTCATTCGCGAAGGCGGCTCGATCCCCTTTGTCACCCAGATGCACGACATCTTCAAGATCCCGTGCGTCCTCATGGGCTTCGGTCTGCCCGATGAAAACGCCCATGCGCCCGATGAACATATCTCCCTCGAAAACTACTTCTGCGGGATCAAATCCGTCGCGCTCTTCTACTCCAATTTGGCGCATCTCTGAGCGCTACGGACGCCCATTCGCAAAAACCCTCGGTTTTCTGCGGATTTTCAGCATTTTCGCTTGCGTTACCTGCCTCGTGCGGCTATAGTGCCCCGGTTCCCAATAGGGAGCTCCGGAAAAAATTCTTTTAGCGAGGAGAAAGCAACACGATGGCAACTCCGATGAGCAAGTCTAAAATCATCGCGCACATGGCTGACAAGGTCAGCACCAAGGACAAGCCCGTTTCGAAGAAGCAGGTTTCGTCATTTTTCGACGAGCTTTTCAATTTGGCGGTGAAGGAAGCAAAAGGCGCCGGCAAGTTCGTCATTCCCGGCATCGGGCGCGCAGTTAAGGCGCACCGCAAGGCGCGCATGGGCCGCAATCCGGCCACCGGCGAAGCGATCAAAATCAAGGCCAAGACAGTTGTTCGTCTTCGCGCGGCCAAGGCTTTCAAGGACGCTGTCCTCAAGTAAGCCCGCGGCCACTCGGAATTTCGCGGCGAGGCCCCGGCGGCATGTGGCTTTCCGCCAAGCTTGCCTACAGCAGACAGGCTTGCGCACGGGGTCTTCGCTGCTATTTCTTCGCACCGTTTTCATTGGCGCCTTCTCTCCCGGAATTGTCTCTGTGACTCCCCGTCAGGAGCGGCACGCAGATAAGTGAACGTCATGGCATCCGCTTACTGGGACGAAAATCTCGCTTCTCGTTACCGTCAGTTTCAATATGAATTCCCCGAACGCTCGCTCCAGGGCCGCGCCATCGTCCTCGCTGGCGCGACGGGCGGGCTCGGTGCCGCTACGGTTTCTCTCTTGGCGCGCGAAGGCGCACGTCTTGTTGTTGGTTATCGCTCCAATGGCGGCCGCGCCGAAGCGCTGCGCAAAGCCGTCCGCGAGCAGTTTCAATCCGATATTGTTCTTGTCCCCGGTGATCTCGCTGCGCCGGAGACTCGCCAATCTTATCTCGCCGCTGTCGCTCGCGTCGGCGCTCCCCTTGCTGGTGTCGCCGTGTTTTCCGGTGAACCTGCGCGCGCTACTCTCAACGAGGTTAGCCGCGAATCTCTGGCTCGTTCGTTCGACGCGAATTGCTCCGGGCCCGTCCTCCTCGCGCGCGACCTCGGCCAGCAAATGGGAAAATCCTCGGGAGGGAGCATCGTCCTTCTCGCCACCATGCAGGCCCTCGCCGCATTTCCCGCGAGTCTCAACTACGCCGCGCCGAAGGCTGCTCTCGTCCATGCGGCTCGCATTCTCGCGCAGGAATGGTCCCGCGTTCGCGTGAATGTCGTCGCGCCGGGAGCCACCGTCGCGGGAATGGCGGAATCGAGCGTCAGCGCTGGGGAATACGATCGCTTCATCGAAAGCGGCGCCATCCCGCGCTTTGGCCGTCCCGAGGACGTCGCTCGCGCCGTCCGCTTTTTCCTCGAACCCGATAATTACATTACCGGCCAGACTCTTCTCGTCGATGGCGGCCTCACGCTTCGCCGCGATCGCGCTGCGAAATAATTCCATGCCTTCGCCCGCCATTCGCGAATCTTCCGCCCTTCTCACCGATCTCTATGAACTCACCATGGCTGCCGGCTATCTTCAGACCGGCTTTGACGCCCGCGCCACTTTCGAGCTTTTCGTCCGGCGTCTCCCGCCCGAACGCAATTTCCTCGTCGCTGCCGGTCTCGCGCAAGCCCTCGATTTCCTGGAAAACGTGCGCTTCACGCCCGAAGAAATCGATTACCTTCGCCAACATCCCGTTCTCCGCCACGTTCGCCCGGAATTTTTCGACTATCTCGCGCGCTTCCGTTTCACGGGAGAAGTCTGGGCCGTTCCGGAAGGCTCGGTCGTTTTCGCCAACGAACCGCTCCTGCGCGTCACCGCGCCCATCATCGAAGGCCAGCTCCTCGAGACGCGCCTCCTCTCCGCGATCAATTTTCAGACCATGGTCGCCAGCCGCGCCGCCCGCGTCGTCGCCGCCGCAAATGGCAGGCCAGTCGTCGAATTCGGTGCGCGCCGCGCCCACGGCGCCGAAGCCGGAATTTTCGCCGCGCGCGCTTCGTTCATCTCCGGCTGCCAGGGAACGTCCAACGTTTTCGCCGGCCACCTTTTCGGCATTCCCACATACGGCACGCAGGCGCATTCCTGGATCATGGCTTTCGAAGACGAGTCCCAGGCCTTCGATCGTTTCCTCGATGTTTTTCCCGAGCAGGCCACTCTTCTTCTGGACACTTACAATGTTCGCGCCGCGCTCAGAAAAATCATCGCTCGCGGCCGCAAGCCCGCCGGCGTCCGCCTCGATAGTGGTGACATGGCCGACGACAGCCGCTGGGTGCGCCGCCAGCTCGATCGCGCCGGTTGGCGCGACGTCCAGATCTTCGTCTCCGGCGATCTCGACGAACGAAAAATCGCCGCGCTTCTGCGCCGAGGCGCGAAAATCGACGCTTTCGGAGTAGGCAGCGCCCTCGTCGCTCCCACCGACGCGCGCAATCTCAGCATGATTTACAAACTCGTCGAAGTCGAACGCGCCGGTAAGATTCGCGAAGCCGCAAAGCTCAGCGAATCGAAGGCTACTTATCCCGGCCGCAAGCAGGTTTTTCGTTTCTCGACCGCCTCGGGCAAATGGAAAGGCGATTTGATCGCTCTCGAACGCGAATCTCCCGCCGGCGGCGTGCCGCTTCTTGTTCCAGTTATGCGCGAAGGCAAACGTCTCGCGCCTCCGGAGCCGTTGACCGTCGCTCGCGATCGCTGCGCCGAAAGCGTCAAGCATCTTCCTGCGCGCTGCCTCTCGCTCGCGCCCGCGCCGCCATATCCCGTGCGCCACAGCAAGCCCCTTCGTGCGCTCCTCCAGCAAGTCCGCCGCCGCATCCGCAAAACCTCCTGATCACGCCGCGCAAAATCATTTCGTTAATTCGCTTGTTCGCGCTTGACGCGCTAAAATTGTTTCGAGAGGTCCAGAGTCTTTGCCGAACGCGCCGAAAAACAAAATCATCTTCTGGGAAGTCGACACACAGGCCGACTTCATGCTCCCCGGCGGAAAACTCTACGTCCTCGGCGCCGAGAAGCGCGTTCCCAACATGAAGCGCCTCGTCGACGCCGCCCGCGCTGGAAAAGTTTTTCTCGTTTCGAGCACCGATCAGCACGCGCCCGGCGATCCCGAATTCGCGCGCTTTCCTCCACATTGTGTCCGCGGAACCAGCGGCGCCGAAATTCTGCCGGAATTGAAAGCCGCGCAGCCCGTCTTCGTCCCTAACGAAAAAAACTCCGCCGCTTTCTTCCGCCTCGACGGCATTCAGCAACTCGTCCTCGAAAAACAAACCCTCGACGTTTTCGATAATCCCAACGTCGAGAAGCTGCTCGCACAGCTCCCGCAGGATTCCGAATTCGTGATCTTCGGCGTCGTCACCGAGTTTTGCGTGCGCCTCGCCGCGAAAGGCCTTCTCGACCGCCATCGCCGCGTCGCCATCGTCACCGACGCCATCGAAACGCTCGATACAAACGAAGGCAAGAAAACCCTCGACGAGCTTACGCGCCTCGGCGCACGCCTCATCACCACCGATGCGGCCCTCGCGCTCCTCGAAAAATAATCGTCTGCGTGGTTTGTCTGACAGGCGGGGCGTTACAGCGTCTTTACGTACGCAATCAAATCTCGAATCTGCGCGTCATTCAATTGGCCTCGGAATCCCGGCATATCCTTGCCACCGCGCTCGATCACCAGCCGCAGATTGTCGTCATCCGCCCTCATTCCGTTTCTGAATTTCTCGCGCTTCATCAATCCCGCAAGCCCCGGCCCGATTTTTTTCTCCGTGGCCGTGCGGAAATGGCAAATCTCGCATTTCTGCTCGTAAACTTGTTCTCCCTTCGACGCATCCGCCGCCTGCACGCGCTTGCCGGCCTGCACACTTTGCGCGCGGCCCGTCCCCATCATCGCCGCCAGCATCAAAATTATCCCCGCCAGTTGTTCCAGTCCCTTGTTCCGCATCTCCCATCTTCCCCGGCCGGTTAATTTGCTTTTCGATTTCCGCGTCGCGTCATCGGCGCATCATCGCCACGTCAATGTTTGACACGTCTCTAACCATGTGTTACCAGATTTCTTCGCATGCCCTCTGATCGAGTCGCGCGCGCCTGGGAAATCCTCGAGGAAGCCTACCGCGCCCAGATGGAAGGCGACTATGACCACGCCGTCGGCCTCTATCAGCAATCCCTGGCCATTCATCCCACTGCCGAAGCCCACACGTTTCTCGGCTGGACGTTCCATTTCCAGGGAAAAATTCAGGAAGCCATCGACGAATGCAAGCGCGCCATCGAAGTCGATCCCGATTTCGGCAATCCCTATAACGACATCGGCGCGTATCTGATCTCGCTCAATCGCCTCGACGAAGCCATTCCCTGGCTCGAACGCGCCCTCGAAGCCCCGCGCTATGAGCCGCGCCATTTCCCGCACTACAATCTCGGCCGCGTCTATCTCGCGAAGGGCCTGCTCTCTCGCGCAAGAGATGAATTCCAGGCCGCCCTTCGCCTCGAACCTGATTATGGGCTCGCCAGCCAGGCCATCGAGCATCTTCGCCGCATGGTCAATTGAGCGGCCACGCCATCGGCTTTACTTCTTCGCGGAACTCTCTTCTCCCGGCTTGAACACGCGGTCGTAAATCCAAAGGCACAGCGCCGTCAGCAATCCCACGCCGGTCATCGCCCACCACGCGAGCGCCGGATGATGTCCCACCTCGCCGAAATGATGCAAGAAATATCCCATCACCGGCCCGCCGACGAGCGAGCCAATCCCAATCGGCACGAACGCAAATCCCATGTACGTCCCTTGCTGCCCCTGCGGCGCAAGCCGGGAAACATATTCATAATAGCGCGGTGAGAGCGTCATTTCGCCCAGCGCCACGACAAACACCGCGGCCACAGCTCCAAAAATCGTCGGATGAACTGCAATCACAATCCATGCCAGAGCCGAAATCACCGTCCCGATGGTGATGGCGCGAAACGAGGGGATCTTCCGCGTGAGATGGCTGATAACCAGCTGCAGCAAGATGACCGATAGCCCGTCGGTCATAATCACCAGCTCCACGGCCGCGTGCGGATTGACATACTTCGTGATGTACAGCGACAGCCCGATGTACACCTGCCAGTAGACGATCCAGTAGCCCGAAAAAATAATTAGAAACAGCATGAACTTCGGATTTGCCAGCACGGTTGCCAGGTTCCGCGCCGTTTGCGCCAGGCTGCTGGTCTTCTCCTCCCCGGAATTTTTCGGTTGCCTGAAAAAAATTAGAACGGCAAAGAACATCACGAACACGCACAGCGCGGAAATCCGAAAAACACTCTCCACGCCGATGCGCCGGTGCGCCAGCGACGCCACATAAGGCCCGGCTGCGCCGCCGACATTCACCATCGTGTAGTAAATCGAATAGCCGATTGACCGTACATTCTCTTTCGCCGCGCTCTTCGTCGTCCCCACCACCACCGGCTTGACCATCGAAATTCCCAGCGCTGGCAGCATCAAAATCACCAGCACGATCCAGAAGAGCGGCACCGCGTTTCGCAGCGGCGCCATCCACGCCGAGCCGATCGACCCCAGCAGGAAATACGAGCACGTGAGTATCAAGTACGCGGTGGAAAGCGCTCGCCGGAATCCCAGCCGGTCTGCCACCGCGCCGCCCACGATGGCCAAAAACCACACCAGCCCTCCGAAAATCCCCGAAAGGCTGGCTGTTTGTTCCGTCGGAAACCCGAGGTTCGAGTGCAGATAATTCGCCAGCGACGCGAACGCTCCGTAATACGCCAGCCGCTCGAACATCTCCGTGACGTTCGCCACCCAGAACGCCGGCTCGAACCCTTCGCGTATCTCTTTTACGCGCTCGCCAAATCCCAAGCTCATCTCCTCGCGACGCTACGCTCGCCTTTGCGCCAGCGCACGGGCAGGGAAGTCAAAAGCCGGCGCGTCCCAGCCGTGTCGCCTTGTATCCATTTCGCGCACGCCGCTGCCGCCTTCGTTCTCGCCGCGCGCGATTGTAGCGAAACTTGGATGAAATCTCGCAGTTCTTTTGTGGACCGTACGTTGTGGGAGAAGGGCTAGCGGATTTCGTACATGTCGTTCTTTGATTTTGGCTCTTTCCGCGTTCGTGGCCACGGGATCAGACCCATCAAGACGAACAGAGCACCCATAAACACAAAGCCCAAGCTGGGCCCAACTGCAACAATACCCAGCCGGGGATTGTAATCCCGGATCCACCAATACCCATGTTCAATCGCTTCCCAGCCTGTCCACGCTACCCCTAGGCCAAGCAATATGAAAAGCATTCGGAACGGCCATTGCGTCGAAGTTGCGGCCCTTGTCTTCTTGCGCCGGACACCTAGAAGGGACATGACCTTATGCCCGTGAATATATCACGAGGATTTCAAACAGTCCGGGCTTCCTTCCCGGCAAAGCGCGGCCTGTGCTAACATCACTCCTTTGGCACACGCCATCCATCCCGTTTGCAATCATTCTCATCCTCGAAGGCGAACCCTATTATGAAAGCCTTGCGTAAAGCCCGCCCCGAACAGGGCGCGCAACTCGAATCCGTTTCCGTTCCCGCGTTTGGCCCCACGGACGCCCTCATCCGCGTCCGCGCCGCTTCCATTTGCGGCACCGATCTCCACATTTATCACTGGGACAAATGGTCTGCTTCGCGCATTCGCCCGCCGATGACTTTCGGCCACGAATTTTGCGGCACGGTGGAAAAAGTCGGCGCCGAAGTCGATTCGCTCAAGCCCGGCGATTTCGTCAGCGCCGAAATGCACGTCAATTGCGGCCACTGCCGCGCCTGCCGCGCCTGCCAGCCGCATCTTTGCCGCCTGGTCAAAATCATCGGCATCGACGCCGACGGCTGCTTCGCCGAATTCGTTCGCATCCCCGCGCGCAACGTCTGGAAAATCGATCCGGCCATTCCTGAGCACTACGCCGCCATACTCGATCCACTCGGCAACGCCGTGCACACGGTTCTCGCCGGAGAAATCGCCGGCCAGACCGTCGCCGTCACCGGCTGCGGCCCCATCGGCCTGATGTCCATCGCCGTCGCGCGCGCCTGCGGCTGTTCCACGATTTTTGCAACCGAGGTGAACGCCCATCGCCGCACGCTCGCCAAGAAAATGGGCGCCGACGAAGTTTTTGATCCTCGCGCGAGCGACCCGGTCGCGCGTGTCCTCGAAGCCACCGATAGCGACGGCGTCGACGTGCTCCTCGAAATGAGCGGCAATCCCGCCGGAATTCGCCAGGGTTTTCAGATGCTCCGCCAGGGCGGCCGCGCCTCGCTCCTCGGCATTCCCAGCGAGCCCGTCACTCTTGATCTCGTCAGCGACGTCATTTTCAAAGGCGCGGTCGTGCAGGGAATTTACGGCCGCAAGATGTTCGAGACTTGGGAGCAGATGACTTCGCTTCTGAAAGCCGGCCGCCTCAATCTCGAGCCACTTTTCAACGAGCGCCTGCCACTCGACCGTTTCGCCGAAGCCTTCGCCCTCCTCGAATCCGGCCAGGCCGGCAAAATCCTCTTCTTCCCCAACGGTTCTCCGAAATGACCGCGCAATTCTCGCCGGTCAGGATTTCTCTGTTAGGATAGGTAACGCTGAGTAACCGAAGCAGCGCCAAGATGGCGGGAATGCGCATCCATGCCTGAAAAATACAAACACACTCGGGCGGAAATCACAGGCGCGGTGCCGGTAGTTTCCTAATTCAGCTGAGACATATTGACGCAGACAACGCGCAGCGGAGGCCCAACCCCATGGGCGATCGTGAACTTGCAGCTTTTTGCAGGCAAGTGAGAAAAAGATCCCAGGAGAACAAAAGAGCGTTAGCGCTTCTACACCAGAACGCCCTGACGGGAAATGTCATGGCTGTCCTACGGCAAGAGCTAGACTCCATGGTCCGTTGTGTTTTCATCTTCTCTATCTCCGACAGAGGATATCGAAGACAATTGTTTAAGGATGCTGTGAATGGCAAGCCTTGGCGTACGAAGGACGGAAAGCGCAAGATCACCGACAAAGAAATGGTTGAATTGTCTGATAGGCTACATGGTTGGACTCGAAACGTCTACGCCTTTGGTTGTGGCTTCATCCATCTCTCGAATTTCCATGACTACCCGGACCGGGATCCCTTTGACACCCTGACACCTCAAGATCGCACGGACATCGGACACTACCTCAGTTACTACCATGGGGTAACGATGAAGCCTTCAACAAGGCTCCGCGATATCGAATCGGTGCTTCCAAATGTTTTTGAAAAGATAGCCGCTAATCTTGAGTGTTACGTAAGAGATCTTGAGAAAGATTCAGACTTGGCTGACGAATAGAGCCGCGCCGCGCGCGTCAAATATGCCAGCAGCCTAATCTATGCTTTCGTTCTTTATGAAAATCTGAATTAGGACGATACGGCAGACCGGGAAGACCTGACAGCCAAGGCGTGAATCTCTTCGCGCATTCCTTTGGCTTCCGTGGGCGGCAAAGTCTTCATGTGCCCCTGAATAATCCGCGCCGCCTTCTCTGTGGCAATATCCAGCTTTGTTTTCTTACGCGGCATAAGGCAAGAATACTCTCCTCAGGCGACACTGCGCAACCCATACATTCCTGTTCCTCTCCATCTGGATAAGTAAATGGCCTGATGAATCCCTCAAGATCAAACTGAGCCCCTACCAACGATTTTGTTTCCTCGCGCAGGCTCGCGCCTGTCCTATAATGTCTCCTTGCGCTGCTCAGCTCTCTTTCCTTCATAGGAGGAATCATGGCCACGCCATCGCCTGTCGCTTCCACCCGCCCGCAGCTTCAATATCTTCGCGACGCGCTCGAAGATCTCAAATCGCGTCATCTTTACACTCGTCTCCGCATCCTCGAAGGCGAGCAAAAGCCCATCGCCGTCATCGACGGCAAGGAAGTCATCAACCTCAGCTCCAATAATTATCTCGGCCTCACCACGCATCCCAAGCTCCGCCGCGCCGCCATCGACGCCATTCGCAAATACGGCGTCGGTTCCGGAGCCGTTCGCAGCATCGTCGGCACCATGAAAATTCACATGGAACTCGAAGAGCAAATCGCGCGCTTCAAGGGCACCGAAGCCTGCGTCGTTTTCCAGTCCGGCTTCACCGCCAACTCCGGCACCGTCTCCGCGATTCTCGGCAAGGAAGATTTGATCGTCTCCGACGAGCTCAACCACGCCTCCATCATCGACGGCTGCCGCCTCTCGCGAGCCACCATCAAAGTTTTCAAACACAAAGACGTCGCCGATTGCGAGCGCATCCTCGAGGAAACGAAAGATTGGAACGGCCACAAGCTCCTCATCACTGATGGCGTTTTCTCCATGGACGGCGACATCGCCCCACTCCCGAAGCTCTGCGACCTCGCCGAAAAATATAATTGCATCATGATGATCGACGACGCGCATTCCTCCGGCGTCCTCGGCCGCAACGGTCGCGGCACGGTCGATCACCTCGGCTGCCACGGCCGCGTCGATATTCAGGTTGGCACGCTCAGCAAAGCCATCGGCTCCATCGGCGGCTACGTCTGCGGCTCGCGTGATCTCATCGATTTCCTTTATCATCGCGGCCGTCCGTTTTTATTTTCGACGTCCCATCCGCCCTCCGTCACCGCCACCTGCCAGGCCGCATTCGAACTGCTCGATTCCGATGCTGGCGCGAAGCTCGTCAAGCGCCTCTGGAGCAACACGAAATTCTTCAAGCGCGGCCTCAAGCGCCTCGGCTTCGATATCGGCAAAAGCGAAACGCCCATCACGCCGATCATGGTCGGCGACGCCGCCAAGGCCTTCGAATTTTCGCGCGAGCTTTTCAACGAGGGCCTGATCGCTCTGGCCATCGCCTATCCGACCGTCCCGGAAGGCAAGGCGCGTCTGCGCACCATCGTCACCGCCACGCACAAGCGCGCCGATCTCACGCGCGCGCTCGAGATTTTCGAACGCGTTGGCAAGCGCCTCGCCATCATTTGAAATGCCAGCTAGTCGGACGCTGCGGAAGGGCACGCTTTGTGGGTCGCGGCTTCAGCCGCGACAAAAGGTCTGGTTTTATCCAGGCGGCTTTAGCCGCTGAGGTACCGTTTTCAAGTCTTGCAGCGCCCGGTTAGAAAATGGAGAATGCCGCCATGACCGAGAAAGAAGAGTCCGCAAAACAGCCCGGCGAAGACAATCAGTCGAAATCACAAGCCTCTGCGGCAAACGATTCTTCGCCCATCGCTAGCTCGACGAATGGCGAAAATCTCGACAGCGTCGACGAAGCTTCGCGCGAATCTTTTCCCGCCAGCGATCCGCCCGGTTGGACGCTCGGCCCAAGAAAAAAGAAAATGAAGACGAGAATCGCGTGAACTCACCTGCTGCGGGCTTTTCCCCGGGAGTGTGTGCACAGAACGGAAAGGAGTGGAGCTGAATGCAAAAAATCACGCTCTTCTTGCGCTTCAATGGCAACGCCGAAGAGGCCACGAATTTCCCCGCCGTAGCCGGCAGCCGGGCCAAACTCTTCGTTTTTATCGGCGTACTTTTTCTCGCCGCAGTCACGCTCGCTCTGTCTCGCGCCGCCGCTTCCGGCACGCCCTATAAATACATTCGCATCGGCAATCCGAAAAACATTCGCGTCGCGCCGCATCCCGGCTACGCGCTCATCGGCGGCGGCGAAGATTTGGACGCCGCCTTCCAGTGGCTTTGCCAGCGCTCCTCCGGTGGCGACTTTCTCGTTCTCCGCGCCAGCGGCACCGACGCTTACAATCCCTACATCCAGAAACTCTGCCGTGAAAATTCCGTCGCCACGCTCATCATTCCCAGTCGCGACGCCGCCGAAAATCCATTCGTCGCGAAAACCATCCGCGCTGCTGCCGCGATTTTTATTGCCGGCGGCGATCAGGCCAATTACATCAATTTCTGGCGCGGCACGCCGGTCCAGCGCGAACTCAATAGCGCGATTCGACGCGGCGTTCCCGTCGGCGGCACCAGCGCCGGCCTCGCCGTCCTCGGCGAGTTCGCATACACTTCGCAAAATGACAAGCCCAATGGCTCCGATCTCTCTTCCGCCATGGCGCTCGCCAATCCTTTCCATCCGCAAGTTGTCATCGCCCGCAATTTCCTCATGATTTCCGCCCTCCGCGGCGTCATCACGGACTCGCACTTCCATGCACGCGACCGTCTCGGCCGCACGCTCGTTTTCATGGCCCGCATTCTCGCCTCCGGTGACGCACCGCGCATTCACGACATCGGCATCGACCAGCACACTGCGGTCCTTCTCGATCCCGATGGCCACGCTATCGTCGCGGGCTCTGGCGCCGTCTACTTCTTCGCGGCCGCGCAACGCCCCGCCATCTGCCGGCGCGGCGTTCCGCTGACGTTCAGTGGGATTTCGGTGCGTAAGCTTGTTGCCGGGGAGAAATTCGACCTTACCTCTTGGAGCGGCTCAGGCGTCGCTTACTCGCTCTCCGTCGCTTCGGGAGCGCTGCGCTCCTCCCAGCCCTCCGGCTCCATCTATTAGCATTAGCACTCCGCGCGAAGCGAAACGCGCGCAGCCCAGCTTCAATTCTTGCGGCCAAACGCTATGAAGCCCCCAATTGCCGAGAAGAACTGGCCCGCGCGGTCAGCCGAGCGCAAAGACTCTAGCCAAAGCGCCGCGCGCTCGGCTTGGAGCAGCTTCTGCCCGATCGCGCGTTCCACGCAAGCGCCCAGGTCGAAGGCGCTTTCAATCAGCGCGAGATCGGTGAATTGCCCGATCAGGGGTATCGACTGCACATCGGCAAGCCCACAATCGAGAAAGCGCTTGTAGAGCCGGTGGCCGATGTGCCCATTCCGAAAGCTATCGCAGATGAAGCGCTGCATGATGCGGCTCGCGTCGTAATCCTGCGCATCGATAATGAATAGATCGAGGTCGCCCTCCCAGATTACAATTCGTCCTCCGCGCTTCGCCACTCGCACGATCTCGCCGAGCGCTGCATCGGCATCTGGAGTGTGTTGAAGAAGCCGCTCGGCTCGAATTGCGTCGAAGCAACCGTCCTCGAACGGCAGCTTCTGCGCATCCGCCTGAACAAACTCCACGCTCGACTTGCTCGCGCCCGTTCGCTGTCGCGCCATCGCAATCATCGTCGAACTGCGATCCACGCCAACCGTGCGTCCGCCCGGGCTGACCCTGGCCGCCAAAGCCCGCACATCCTCCCCTGTGCCGCATCCTACGTCGGCCGCGCTCTCGCCCGCGTGAAGGTCCATCAGGGCAAGGGTGCGTTGCTTGATCTGCTGAAAGAAATCCGTAGCGCGAGTCGTGTCGAGATATCGGACGAAATCGTTTGGATCCGTGGTCCGGTCGACGGAATCGAATTCGCGCCGCAGGGATTTGTTCATATCGCCGAATGTATACGCGCTTCGTCCGTCTTTGCAATCGCCCCGCGAGGCGTCGCCGCTCCGGCATACGCGCTGCACATTAACAGCCACGCTGTTGCCGTCACGCTGTCATCCCGCCTGCCCTGAGTGCCGTCGCGAAGGGAACCCGGTCGCGCTGTCTGCGAACGGCGGTGAGGGACCTGCTTTTTCCGAGGGTGTGATGAGCGACCACTGACCACTGTCTATCTCACCTTGGACGTTTTTCTTCCACACACAAAACGACTTGCGCCCAATTCCGCATTGCGCTATAAAGAAAAATAGTAGTCTCGAAATCTGTGTTTACGTCCCACACGCCGGGCCCGCATGCCGCAACCAAACTTGTCTATCCGACGCGAACCAGCCTTCCGCACTCCAGCCTGCCTGCCGACAGCAGGCGCGCCCGGTCGAAGGGCTTCGCGGGCTGCGAATCCCGGCTCGACGCCACGTCTCATGGCTCTCCGTGCGCGTTGCAAATTCGCCGTTTTTTCAGGAAATTGTCTTTTTCAAAATGCACGTATTCGCACCATTTCGCGTTCAGTGCATATTCGCAGAATATGCAAGCCTGTGGCCCTGAAACGTATCTTCGGCGCATCAAAATCGTGCAAAACGCGAAAATTCAATGGCCTGCTCAATCAGGCCAATCACGAGGAAAAAATCGCCCCAAAAAGAGACAATTTGGCCTGTTTGGCCTGTTCTAGTACCATCAACCGAATTTCAAAGGAGGGCCTCACATGCCCGGCTTTCGCTTGCTCCATAACGTGACCGTCTTGCTCCTCGCGACTCTCTCCGCGATGCTCGCTCCGCCTCTCGCCAAATCCAGCGCCGCATCGCGCGCCGCGCAACCGGCCGCGCCGGGACAAGTGCAAGCCGCGTCGCAAAATCCTCTGCCGGGCCCGCCGCGAAAACAAAAGCTGCCGCAAGAGACGTTGCTGAATCCCGCGACGCTCGCGTACAAATTGCCAAGCCAGATCCACTGGATCGACGATCCCATCGGCGCGAAAACGGCGGTGCTGCTCGGCGATCCGTCGAAGCCGGGGCTTTACATCGTGCTCGTGAAATGGACGCCGCATCACATGAGCCATCCGCACTGGCATCCGAACAATCGTTACATCACCGTGATTTCCGGAACGTGGTGGGTCGGCACGGGAACGAAGTTCGATCCGAATCGCACGGTGGCGATGCCGGCGGGAAGCTTCGTCACGCATTTCGCGAAGCAGGCGCATTACGACGGCGCGAAAGATGATGAGGCCGTGCTGGAAATCGTCGGCGAAGGTCCCGCGACGTCAACACCCGCAGAAGTGAAGTGACAAGAACAGCGGTCAGTGAACAATGGTCTCACTTTGCGCGATGACGCAGAGGAAGGAATCACAAAAGTTGAGCAAGGAAGCGATTCTTACGGCGGAGACACTGCGATTTTTTCGCGAGTTGGGAAGAAATAATCGCAAAGAGTGGATGGACGAAAACCGTAAGCGATACCGCGCGCACGTTGTCGAGCCGCTGCGGCGATTGCTTGATGCGCTCGCGCCGGCCATGCGGAAACTGCATGCGGATTTCGCGCTGGGCGGACGCTCAGGCGAGAATTTTTCGCGGATCAACCGCGACACGCGGTTCGCTGACGACAAGACGCCGTATCGCACAGGAATGTATTTGTTTTTTTCGCGCCACACGGCGCGCGGATCAGAGCGCGCTCGCGGGGCAATTGTTTCCGAGCGCGGTCGTTCGCGCGGCGCGAGCAAGATGACGCAAGGACGTTCCGGCGGGCAATTGTACGTGGGAATCTCGGCGGAAACGGTGACGATCGGGTTCCGGATTTATTATGCGAACCGGGAAAGCGCGCTCGCGAGCGTGTGCGCGCCGAGGGCGGCGGAAAATCTCGATTGGCTGGCGCTGCGGCGAGCGAAACTGGGACTGCGATACGAGAGCTACTGGTATTCGAACGTCAAGGGCGAATGGACGAAACATCCGGGCTGGCCGCGCGACGCGAAAGAATGGAAAAAAGCGAAAGGATGGATCGTGCGCAGGCGATTGGCGGCGAAGGCGGCGACGCGCAGAGAATTCGCGGGCGAAGTGGAAAAGATTTTCCGGGAGATTTTTCCGCTGTACAGTTTCAGTTGCCTCGAAGAATGGGAACGAGCGAACAGGTGAAAACGAAATGCGAATGACGCGCGCGGAAGCGAAGACGAATCACACGCTGGACACGAAGCACGAGCAGTTCACGGAGACGATCTACGGAGTGCTGTGCTCGGCGTGCCACAACTATATTTTGATCGACCACACGAATTGTCCGCCGACGTGCAGGAAGCATGAGCCGTGCCGCCAGGCATATGCGCGCGAGTGAGCTGCGAAGTGCGCGGGGGAATTGACATCGAGGTGCGGGGGGTGTAGAAGCGCAGCACGGCATAGCATGTATCCCACCTTCTTTAATCAGAGGAGGACGAGCCCATGAAAGCGGCCCCGCGAAAAGCCCGACGGCCTGCAACAATGAAAGTTCACAAGCTTCGCAAACCCCGCTGGAGGAAGCTGCGCGGAGGAGCATGGTACACGGATCTCGGCGGCAAGTTGCCTGACATGGCGATCTTGTGCATGTCGAATGCGGAATTCAAGAAATTCCACGCGAGCAGGAAAATCGCGATGAAATACGTCGACCGGCGACGCATTTTGAAAAGGAATCTCATCAAGCTGGTTTTCGGCAGCGTGGTGCCCAATGGGAGCGACAACTGCTGGATTGTAATGATAGCGCACACACTCGAGAGCACGGCCGTGATTACCGCCTGGCAGGGATAAACGGCGGCAGAATCGCGTCGGGAAAAGAGAAATCCACGGCTCGAGATTCGCAACGCGCGGGCTTGAATCAATGTTACTCAGACGTGAAGCCGACGCGATGGAGCAATTGCGGGAAACGCGAGTCGCGGCGCAGCGGGTCGACAGCGCCGTCTACTTTCAGCCAAGCCAAATAACTATCGCGTTCATACGCGGCGCGGTCGAGCCAGGAAAAAGCGTTGTCGCGCTGGCCCAGGGCGGCGTAGATCGTGGCGAAGAAGTAGGGCGGGACGTAGGTGCGGCTGGAAATCCCGCCGAGCTGCGCGAGGATTTTCAACGCATCGGATTTCTTTCCTGCGAGGGCATAGGCGCGGCCCAGGCCGACGAGACGCGACGGATCGTCGCTCGAAAGATTACTGGCCTTCAGGGAATCTGAAATGGCTTGCGCGTTTTTCCCGACCGCAAGATAACCTGTTCCGAGACAATCGTAGGCGCCGACAGAATTCGGGTCCAATTCCAACACTTTCTGGCACTGGGCAATTGCCTGATCGTAGTGGCGAGTGTAATAGAAGACGTATCCAGCGGTAATTTGCGTCCAGATGGAGAGAGGATCGAGCTGCTGGGCCTGGCGGCTTTCGCCGAGGGCCTCGGTGTCACGTCCCATGGCGGCAAGAAAATAGGAGTAGTTGCGGTGAGCTTCGGCATCGCTGGGGCTGAGTTCGAGAGCGCGCTTGAATTCTTTCTCGGCTGCCGGCCAGTCCCAATCGGCGTAGAAATGAATCAACGCTAGTTCGACATGAGCGTCGGCGAGCGCCGGATCGAGATCGAGCGCCTTCTGGGCGTACCGGCGCGCATCAGGCATAGATGCGCTCGGAGGAACGTCCGTGCGAGACCAGTAATACTCGGCGAGGCCGGCATAGGCCGGAGCGTAATTGGGGTCGATGCTGATGGCTTGCTCGAAATATTTGCGGGCCTTGCGCTGCTGCTCGCTGGTTCCCTTGTTGAGATAACTGCCCTCGAGATAAGCCTGATGAGCGGCGGGATTAACCGGGCGCGCGCTGGCGAGACGGGACTGCTCGTCGGGAGTAAGCGTGACCTTCACTTCGCTGGCGATGGCGCGGGCGACGTCTTCCTGCAGGCCCAGAATATCCTTCAAATTGCGATCGTAGGACTGGGCCCATAGAAGTTTATCGGTGGAAGCGTCGATCAATTGCGCGGTGATGCGTACGCGGTCGCCGGAACGCATGACGGAACCTTCGACGACGGCGTCGACGTGCAAGGTCTGGGCGATTTCGCGTGCGGATTGATGCGAGTTCGCATACTGCGTGACCGAGGTCCGCGAAATGACGTGCAAGGCGCTGATTTGCGCCAACTGAGTGGTCAACTCCTCCGTCATGCCCTCGGCGAAATATTCCTGCTGAGGATCGCCAGAAAGATTCTCGAGCGGAAGAACGGCGAGCGATTGGATGGAATGAGATGGCGGGGGAGGAGCGCTCCGGGAGCGCCAGTCGCGGAGGCCAAGTCCGAATGCGATCGCGGCGACGAACACGATGGCGGCCACGATGACGATGTTCCTCTTTCCGAAGCTTTTCTTCGGCGGCACGGCAGCGAGAGGGATTGGCGCGGACGTTTGTGCCTGGAGGCGGCGCAAATCGACTTCGAGTTCTTTCGCGGACTGGTAGCGGTTCTCCGGCTCTTTTTCGAGGCATTTCAAAATGATGCGTTCGAGTTCCGCGGAGATTTTTGGATTGAGGACACGCGGCGGAACGGGATAGTCGCGCAGAATTGCATCAATGAGAAGAGAGGGAATCCTTTCTTCGCAGGCGCGGCGGCCAGTGGACATTTCGTAGAGCACGGCACCAAAAGAGAAAATGTCGCTCCGCGAGTCGGCGGGCTTGCCCATGAGTTGCTCGGGCGACATGTAGGGCAACGTGCCGATGACGCCGCGGGAAGCCGTGGCGCTTTGCGTGGATTCGTCATCGCCGGCGACGCGCAACAGGCGTGCGATGCCGAAGTCGAGCACCTTGGCGCGGCCCTTGGGAGTGATAAGAATGTTGCCGGGCTTGAGGTCGCGGTGGACGATGCCGAGATCCTGGGCTTCCTCAAGGGCTTGCGCAATCTGTGACGCGAGCTTGAGGAGCTCTTTCTCCGGCAGAGGGCCGGCTTCGAGGACTTGCGCCAGCGAAGTGCCTTCGACGCATTCCATGACGACGAAATCGGTGCCGTCTTGCGTGTCGAATTCGTGGATCGTGGCGACATTCGGATGATTGAGCTTGGCGAGAAGAAGCGCTTCGTGGCGGAAGCGCCGGCGGGCTTTTTCGTCCTTGAGCAGGCCGAAAGGCAAAACCTTGAGCGCGACGTCGCGGTCGAGGCGCTCATCGCGCGCGCGGTAGACTTCGCCCATACCGCCGACGCCGATCTTTTCGATGATGCGGTAATGGCCGAGTGTCTGGCCAATCATAAGGAAGGGACAGTCTCCGTGAGGGCATCTTAGGACTGGCGGAGAGATGAGTCAATGCGGGCAGGGGTTAGGATACAGACACGCGCGAAACCGGCCCTCCCATATATAGTGGTAGGCGGAAGGGCACACAAGCGGTAGGAATGGGGCGGAGCCATGGGCCTCGGTGGCGGGAGTGCGCGAAACCGACACCTCCCCCCGGCCAGGCGTTGGGATGACCTGCTCCCCATTTTCCGCACAAAGCGTGAAATCATTTTGCTCGGCTTTCCCAGCAACTTCTGCGATTTTTCAAGAAAAACTCTAGCGGCGGCTTAGGGAATTGAAAGCTACATTGGACCTGTTGCCTGATGGCTTTCCTGCTTCGACAATCGGCCTACGATTCCTCACATCGCCTGACGAGCGTCACCTATCCCTCAGGGCCGAATTCCGGCAACACACCCAACAAGTATTTCGTCTACGATGCGGCTACCGTAGATAATGCAGCGATGGCAAATGCGAAGGGCAGAATGGCCGAAGCTTACACCTGCACCTCCACTTGCTCATCGAAAATCACCGACGAGGGCTTCAGCTACTCGCTGCGCGGGGAAGTGAGCGATGTTTACGAATCCACGCCGTCACCTACCAATCGTCTTACGTACGGCCAGACGTAGTAACTATTATCGGGCATCTTATAAAATTCGATGCGGATTACGTGGCGCTGCCCTTCGGGATACTCTTCGGTTACAACGTGCAAATCTTGGGGAGGTGGAATTTCGATAACTTTCATGTTGTCAATTCTGCCACGAACCACGGATTTTGCAATCGTCAAATCTTGGACGCCCGACAAGGTAGAATAGCGTCAATTTTATACCTCATTATCTTTGAGATCGGAGAGAGGGCCGGTTCCCCGCTCGCGCCCAGGGGGCGGTTTCGCTCTCTCCTAACTCCTAACCCCGTCAATGCGGGCAGGGGTGAGGAACGGCGGGTGTCGAGGCGGGGCGCGAAAATGATTTCGGTGGCAATCAAAGCAGGAGGGTGCAGAATAGGCGCCGAGTGAAATGTCATAAACGGAGGGAGCGAAATGACCGAGCGGAAGCGGCGAGTTCTCGGAGGAGCGGCGGGCGCGATGATTGGCGCGATCTTGATGATTGCGGGGCCGGCGCTGGCACAGCATGAGGACGTGAATCGCGCGGACGGAGCTGTGCAGGCGATGGGGCATGGTGGCAATGCGGCGCAGGTTGACGCGGCGCACGCAGAACTGGCGAAGCTCACCGGAGAGTTTGATCGCGTGGTGAAGTTCGTGGGTCAAACGGGCGCGGCGGCGGCGCCATCGACGGGGACGTCGAAATTTTCCGTGGCGCTCGACGGGAGATTCATTCTGGAGGAAAGCAAGGACGTCGTGTTCGGGCGGCCGGTCGAAGGATTGCGAATTTACGGGTACAACGACGCGACGAAGCAGTATGAAATGGCGCGGATGTACACGATGTCGAACGCGATCACGCTGATGAAAGGCACGAGCAACGATGGCGGCAAGACGATTGATTACGCGGGCGAGACGGAAACCACCGGAATGGGCAAAGTCGCGATGCACGCGACGCTGCGCTGGATGAGCGATGATGAATTCAGCGTGACGATGTCGACGGCAAGCGCGGACGGCAAGGAGACGCCGTTCCAGGAAACGATCTACACGCGCAAGAAATAAGCAGCCTTCCATTAAGAAGCGAGCCCGTGCCAGGCGCGATGACTGGCCATTGGGTCAGGGGCGGGTTGCGCACAGGCAGGCGAGGTTGAGTTAGACGTCCGGCGGGGCCAATCCTACAATCCTTCTATGACGCAATCATCGTGGCGCTGCGTCTTGACGCGACTTTGCGGCGTTGCTTTGTGCCGTAACTTCGTGGCGTGACGTTGTGGAGCGACTTTGCGACGCAACTTTGCGACGCAACCTTTGTGACGCAACCTTGCCCGGGGGACGGCATCCAATAACTATCGGAGTTTGCCGAGCCTACTGGGTAGCCCGAAAGAGCTGAGGAATCATTCATGAAGTTATCGGCAGTGAAGACGACGAACGAGAGCGCCGAAGTGAAGTTGGAAGCGGCAGCAGAACCTCGCGCGGAGGCGCGTCCGGCATTTCTGAGCGTGGTGCTGGAGACGATCGTTTACAAAACGCGCGAGCGGCTGGAGCTGATCAACATCACGAAGGACATCAATGAAATCGTGGAGAAGCACGGCTTCCGTGCGGGATTCGTGCTGGTGCAGTCGCTGCACACGACGACGGCGATTTTCATCAACGAATTCCAGCAGGCGCTGATGGACGACATGAAGGCGTTTCTGGAGCGCGTCGTGGGGCGATTCGATTACTGGCGGCACAATGATCCGCGGCTTTCGGAGTGTCATCGCAAGAACGCCGATGCGCATCTGCGCGCGATGCTGCTGGGGCACACGCTGTCGCTGCCCGTTTCCGAGGGCGAACTGGCGATTGGGAACTGGCAGTCGGTGATTCTGGCGGAGATGGATGGGCCGCGCGACCGCGCCGTGCAGATTCAAGTCCTCGGAGTGCCGCAGGAAGCCACGAAGTAGGACGTTCTCTCGTTTCCCCTTCAAAATTGAGTCACATGAGGACTGTGATGTCGATTCATCCGATCAACGCAGTTCTACGCGTTGACTTGGGTGGAGACGACTAATAAGATGCGGGCAGGATTTTGTTTCGGATTGGCGTAATTTGCTTCCCGGGGGGCGTGATGGCATCGAGGCGATGGCACGTTGTGACGGCGCTGGCTGCGGTGGCGGTGCTTGTGGTGGTGGCGTATTCGCTGCTGCTGCAAGGGGAGCGGTTGAGCGCAGCTTCGGCGGAAGAGCCGGCGACGCAAATGAAGCCCGCGGCGGCGGACAGCGCGCGGCTCGCAGGAGCGTACCGATTCCAGCGCGGCGGCTGGACGTACGTGCACTTGCAGGGCTCGCCGGATCAAATCGGATACCAGCACGGCTATCTGCTTGCGCCGGAAATCAAGGATGCGTTCGCAGCGGTGAAGCTCGAAGACACGCACAAGACCAAGCACAACTGGAACTTCTTCCGCGACGCGGCCCAGAACATGCTGTGGCCGCACATTGACGCGGAATATCAGGCGGAATTGAAGGGAATCGTCGCGGGATTGAACGCGCGCGGCGTGAAAATGGATTTGGACGATGTGGTGGCGTTGAACGCGTTCATGGAACTGCCGGATTATTACGCGCCGTGGTACGACGAGCAGCACAAAGTAACGGGCGCGCCGGTGCGCAAGGTGGTGGGGCACTGTAGCGCGTTTGTGGCCACGGGAAGCTGGACGAAGGATGGCGGCATCGTAATCGCGCACAACAACTGGACCGCGTACATGGAGGGCGAACGCTGGAGAATCATGTTCGACATCGTGCCGGAGCATGGCTACCGCATGATCGGAGACGGATTTCCGGGAGTGATCGTGAGCGACGATGACTTCACTATCAATTCGGAGGGGTTGATGGTGACGGAGACGACGATTTCGGCGTTCCACGGCTGGAAGCCGGACGGCATTCCGGAGTTCGTACGTGCGCGAAAGGCGATGCAGTACGCAGGCTCGATCGACGACTACGTAAAGATCATGCTCGACGGAAACAACGGCGGCTATGCGAACGACTGGCTGATCGGCGACCGCAAGACGGGGGAAATCGCGCAATTCGAGCTGGGATTGAAGGCGTACAAGGTCTGGCGAACGAAGAATGGATACTTCGTGGGGTCGAATTTCACGAGCGATCCGACGGTGACGAAGCTCGATACGACGTATAACTTGAACGACCCGACGATGTCGCCGAACGCACGGCACGTGCGGTGGGATGAACTGATGAAGAAATACAAAGGGAAGATCGACGTGCAGCTCGCGGAGAAATTCGAGGCGGATCACTTTGATGCGTACACGAAGAAGGCAGGAGCGGATGTGCGGACGCTTTGCGGGCATGGCGACGTGATGGCGAAGGGCGATCCGGGATGGGAGGTGGCGCCATACGATCCGATGGGCGCGGTGCAGGGGAAAGTCACGGACAGCAAAATGGCCGCGCAGATGACATTGATTGCCCGCGCCGGACATCCCTGCGGAGCGAATTTCTACGCGAAACCGTTTTTGGCGAAGCACCCCGAATACGATTGGCAAGCGCCCGCGCTGCACGACATGATTGCCGGGCCGTGGACGGAGTTTCACTCGAACGAGAAAGGTACGCAGTAGGCGATATCTTCTTTATTTTCTGCGCGAAATGGGTCGATTGAAATCCGCGCAGAAATGCGACATACTTGGGTTATACTGGCCGCGCGGTTAGGCAGTACCAGCCCACCTTCTTATAGATAGCATCTTCATTTTACCCGACGCAGCACAAGACAGGAGCAGCAGGAACTCTTTATGACTCTAATCGAAGCGCTGCTATTGCTTTTGATCGTTTCCCGAGTAATCGGGGAAGTGGTCGAGCGCCTGGGGCAGCCGGCAATGATCGGCGAAATCGCAGCCGGCGTGCTGCTGGGGCCGTCGGTCTTCGCGCTAATTCAATTCACACCCGAAATCAAGGCCATTGCCGACCTGGGCGTTTTGCTATTGGTGTTTCTGGTCGGAATGGAAATGGATTTAGACGCGCTGTGGAAAGCGTTTCGCGGACGGGGCGCGCTGGTGGGGCTGGCGGGTTTTGTGGTTCCGCTGGGAATGGGGATTTTGCTGGGGCTCGCGTTTGGGATGAGCGCGACGCGAATGATGTTCGTGGGGCTGTGCATCGCGATTACGGCGCTTCCGGTGAGCGTGCGGATCCTGATGGACCTCGACAAGCTGCAGACGGACATCGGGCAAAGGATTATTTCGGCGGCGGTGACGAACGACGTGGCGTCGCTGCTCCTGCTCGGAATCATCCTCGGAGTGAAAGGACATGGACCCACAACGCGGAGCCTGCTCGTTTCCGTGGGACTGGCGCTGGTGAAAGCAGTTGTGTTCATGGCGGCAATTATTCTGATGTCGCGGGTGATCAAAAAATTCACGCCGGGGAGATTCCGGCGGTCGCGCAATTTGGTCGATCCGCTGCTCCTGAGGCTGAAGGGAAAAGAGTCCCTCTTTGCCATAGTGTTCCTGTTTGTAATTGGGTTTGCCAGCCTCTCCGAACTGCTCGGATTGCATTTTATTGTGGGCGCGTTTTTCGGGTCGATGTTGCTGAGTTACGCGGTGCTCGGCAAGGCAAACTTCGAGGAAGTGAGGAAGACGGCGTCAAATATGACGATGGGATTTCTGGGGCCGATTTTCTTCGCGGCCATTGGATTGGAATTTGATGCGTCGAGCTTGAGAGATTGGAAGCTGGTGCTGGCGGTTCTGGTGGTCGCGTTCGGTGGAAAAATCGCCGGCGGATACATAGGAGGAAGGCTCGCGGGGCTGGGAAGCGACCAAAGCTGGGCGCTGGGAATTGGGCTCAACGGACGCGGGATCATGGAACTGGTGATCGCGAACGTGGCGCTGGCGAACGGATTCATCGGGGAGCAATTGTTTACCGTGCTTGTACTGATGGCGGTGGTGACGACGATTGTGACGCCGGTGCTTTTGAGGAAGGCATACTCTCGGCTGCCCGCGGAGCAAAGTGTCGCGTTGAGAGCCGGGATTGTCGGGGGAGTTGAGCGAGACGCAGCGGATTGAGAAGAGCAGTGAGTAGTGATAAGTAATCAGTGATGAACAGTGCCCCCCGAGGTTTTCCTGGTTGTTCCAGCACGTTACGAAAGCTCAGTAATCGTCATCGTGGTCGATTGTTTTGAGGCGAGTCATCTTGAGCGCGACGCGAATGTCGCGCGCCCGAAGTTCGCTGAAGATGGCGCGGCGCGCATCCTGGGGGATTTGCGCGGGAAGGAAGACGCCGGCAGAGTCGCGCGGGAAATGCTTGATGAAGAGCGCGGCGATGTGAGCCGTAGCGTAAGAAATTGGCGTGGTGATCATGCCGCTGCGGCGGAGCTGATACAGAGAAGGGACCGAAGCATCCCAGCGGACGAGAATGGGCTGGTCGTCTTTGGCCCCGCGCACGAGGACGGCGGCGGCGAAGCGGGCATTTTCGAGGAGGCCGCGGCGAATCAGGCGTGCGACCTGTCGCGGCGTGGGAGTCTTGGGGAAGCGCTTGCTGACCAGGCCCTGCGAGCGGCTGAGGCGGCCGCGGCGATGCCAGCGGCGGAGCTGCTCGATGTCGCTGCCGCCGATTTTGGCGTCGACTTCGCGAAGCTTGATGGCCGTGGGAATAGCGCAGACTTCGTCCTGCGCGGCGAGATACACGGGAACTTCGCCGATGGGCGGCGGGAAGCGAAATTTCTCTCGCTCGCCGAATTTCTTTCCAAAACGAAAATGGCCGTCGCGATAGACGCGCGGGCGAGACGTGGCTTCGTCGAAGGCGACGTCGGGGGACCAGGTCGAGATCGGGTCGCGGCTTTCGGTGGATTCGTAAAGGCGGATTTGAATGGAGTCGACCGTGTCGAGAAGCTCGGCGCCGCGGCGGGCGAGGAGATTGGTGAGGCCGGGGGCAACACCGGCGTTGATGATGGCGGCGCGATTTTTCTGGACGAAGCGGCGATGGTAGGCAAGCTGCTCAGGCTTGAAGGGATTGCGCGTGAGACGCGAATTGAGGTCGATATAGTGCGCGCGCAGACGCAGCGCGGCGCGAAGGACCGTCTCGTTGAATGTGGCGGGCGCGCAATTGGCGAGCAAGTGGCAGCCACGCGCCGCGCGGACTATGGACCATACATTGCGGGCGTTGGCTTCGACGACTTCGATGGGGCTTTTCTTGCCGAGGAAGCGGCGGGCACGGTCGACGTCGCGGTCGCCGCACCAGACCGTGTGGCCGTGGCGCGCGAGAAGTTCAGCGAGAAGGGAGCCTGTGCCGCCCACGCCGAGAACGAAGATGCGCATCGGGGGGAAACTGTACCATAAGCGCTTCGCGGTGAGAGCGTTCGCGAGACTGAGATTTCTTGCGTCGCGATAACTTGGCGGGAGCAAGAGAACCAGAGTAGAATGGAGAGGAATTCTCCGATCCTCGAAGCCCGCGGGAGAGAAACCCCATGGCGCGAGGACGATCCGGCGGCCTCTCGCTAAAGCGGCCGCAGGAGGCGCGCGCGAAATGCAGATTTTAGCGTGCGTTCAGGGTTCGGGAGGAAACTCCCGAGCCTCCCTGGTAACGATGTTTGGAAAGGAGAAAAGCTAAGGTGCTGATGCGCTGCAGCTTTGCTGCCCGAGTCCAAACACGGACCCGGGCGTTTTTGTTCCTGGCGGGTGCGTAGAAAGAATCCGGCGCGGACCGCTGGTATCTAACGAAGAGCGAAGATGAAATCTTTCGAACCATTGACGGACAGCTTCGGCAGGCAAATCACGGACCTGCGCGTGTCGGTGACGGACCGCTGCAATTTCCGCTGCGTGTATTGCCGCTCGGCGGATCCGGAAAACCACATGGCCGAGCACAAGCTGCTCTCCTGGGACGAGCTCGAACGGCTGGCGCGAATTCTGGTGCCGATGGGAATCACGAAGGTGCGCGTGACGGGTGGCGAACCGCTGGTGCGGCCGGGAGTGGAGGAATTTGTTTCGCGGCTGCGCGAGATGGGCGTGCGCGATCTGTCGCTGACAACCAACGGGCAATTGCTCGCGGAGCGCTGCGAGCGTCTGGTGGCGGCGGGGCTGAACCGCATCAACATCAGCCTGGATTCGTTGGACCGCGGCAAATTCGAGAAAATCACGCGGACGCGATCGTTCGATCGCGTGATGGCGGGGATCAATGCGGCGCAGGCGTCGGCGCTGCGCCCCGTAAAAGTGAATGCGGTGCTGGTGCGCGGATTGAATGATGATGAGGTCGAAGCGTTCGCGGAGTTTGCGCGCGAGCGCGATTTGATCATGCGCTTCATCGAATACATGCCGCTGGACGCGGACCGCGCGTGGACGCGCGACCTGATGGTGCCCGCGGCGGAAGTGAAGCAGCGGATCGAGGCGCGCTGGCCGCTCGTTCCCGTAACGCACGAACGCAGCGAGACGGCGCGGAAGTTCCGGTTCGCGGACGGGCGCGGCGAGATCGGCCTGATCGCGCCGGTGACGCAGCCCTTTTGTGGATTCTGCTCGCGCATCCGGCTGACGGCCGACGGAAAATTGCGGACGTGCCTTTTCAGCAAGGAAGACCATGATTTGAAGGATTCGCTGCGCGGCGGGGCGAGCGACGAGGAAATCGCGGCGGAGATTCGCGGAATCGTGATGGAAAAAGAGGCCGGCCACCGGATCAACGAACCGGATTTTACGCCGCCGTCGCGCACGATGGTTTATATTGGCGGGTAACGAAAGCCAATGGGCGACGAGGAACAAAAACTCTTCAGCCTGACCGAAGCGGAGCGCACGCGAGCCGAGTTGGAACCGGTGCTGCTCGAAGCGATGGAAGCGCGCCGGCTAATGCAAGATCTCGATGAAAAATTGGGCGAGCTTGGAGCGCGCATTCAGATGACGGGCGGAATGCGGTTCAATTACGAAATCGCAGCGGGGCAGCGGCTGGAACGCAACACGTACGAAAAATCGGTGGAGCGCGCGGTGGAGAAAATTCACGCGACCGGCTGCGTGGTGAAAGACCTGGACGCAGGCCTGCTGGACTTTCCGGCGCGATTGAACGACGAGGACATTTATTTTTGCTGGCGCGTGGGCGAAGACCGCATCCGCTTCTATCACCGGCAGGATGAAGGCTTCGCGGGGCGCAAGCCGATCGATCCACGCGACGCAGATTACAAGAATCCAATTCAATAACGAGCGCGGCGCAAGACGGGGCTGCTTCGCGGATTTTCGCGCGCGGCGATTTCCGCGCAAAGGGATGCTGTGAGTGAAGCGGCAGCGAACCGATTGAAAGATTCCGCAAGCCCGTATTTGCGTTCGGCGGCGCATCAGCCCGTGGACTGGCACGGGTGGGGCGAAGCGGCGTTTGCGAAGGCGCGCGCGGAAGAGAAACCGATTCTGCTCGACATCGGCGCGGTGTGGTGCCACTGGTGCCACGTGATTGACCGCGAAAGCTACGAAAATTCAGAAATCGCGGCGCTGATCAATCAATTTTACGTGGCCGTGAAAGTGGACCGCGACGAGCGGCCGGATGTGGACTCACGCTATCAGGCGGCGGTGAGCGCGATTTCGGGACAGGGCGGCTGGCCGCTGACGGCGTTTTTGACGCCGGACGGGAAACCGTTTTTCGGTGGAACGTATTTTCCGCCCGAAGATGCCATGGGGCGGCCGGGATTCAAGCGAATTCTCGTTTCGATCGCGGAGGCATTTCGCGCGAAACGCGGCGACGTGGACCGCTCGGCTGTGGCGCTGGAAGACGCGGTGCGAAACGCGGAGCTTTTCGCGGGAGCGCGCGGGACCTTCGATCCGACGATTGCGCAGGCGATGGCCGGATCGATCATGGAACGGTTCGACACACGAAATGGAGGGTTCGGGCAGGCGCCGAAATTTCCGCACACGTCGGCAATTGATTTGCTGCTGGAGCTTTGCCAGCCGGCACGCGATGCGCAGATGTTTTACGCCGCGAGCCGCACGCTGACGAAGATGGCGCTGGGCGGCGTCTACGATCAGCTCGCGGGCGGATTTCACCGCTATTCCGTGGACGAGTGCTGGTGCGTGCCGCACTTCGAGAAAATGTCGTACGACAATTCGGAGCTGCTGAAGAATTACTTGCATGGGTTTCAGACAGCAAATGCGCCGGGAATACGCGTGGCGGATGGCGGCGCGATGACGCGACTGTTTCGCGAAACTGCGGAGGGGATCATTTCATGGGTGTTCGACACGCTGAGCGACCGCGAGCGCGACGGATTCTTCGGGAGCCAGGACGCGGACATTTCGCTCGACGATGACGGCGATTATTTCACGTGGACACAGGCAGAATTGCGCGCGGCGCTTGCGCCGGAGGAAGCGCGCGCGATGGAGGAGTATTACGACGTGGGGCCTGTGGGTGAAATGCATCACAACCCGGCGAAAAATGTGCTGTGGGTGGCGTCGAGCGCGGAGGAGATTGCGAAGCACAGTGGCACGAGCGAGAGCGATGCGCGGCTCGTGATCGCACGCGCGAAAGGGAAAATGCTGGCGGCGCGAGCGCAACGGCAAGCCCCAGCCATCGATCGGACGATTTACGTGAATTGGAACGCGATGTTCGCGTCCGCGTTCTTGGAGGCGGGACGCGTGCTGGGGCGCAAGGACTGTGCGGATTTTGCGCTGAAGACAATCGACCGGATACTCACGGAGGCTTGGGATCCGGCGAAAGGATTTCAGCATCGCGTGGGCGGAACGAAAATTGAAGGCATGCTCGACGACCAGATTTTCATGGCCGCGGCGCTGCTGGATGCGTATGAGACGATGCTTGACCGCCGCTATTTTGATGCGGCAGAACGCGCGGTACAACTGGCGATTGAAAAATACGGCGACGCGGAGGGCGGAGGGTTTTTCGACCGCGCGTCGGATGCGGCGCCGATGGGCGGACTCGACGTGCGGCGGAAACCGTTTCAGGATTCGCCGACGCCGGGAACAAATTCCGCGGCGGCGATTGTCCTCGAACGGCTGTACGGATTCACCGGCAATGCGAAATATCGCGATCGCGCCGAGCGAACGCTTGAGGCGTTTGCGGGAATCGCGCCGCAGTATGGGATTTTCGCTGCGACGTATGGTTTGGCGGCGGTACTGTATTCGCGGCACGCGTTGCAAGTGGTCATCACGGGGGCGGCAGGCGATGCGAAAGCTGAGGCGCTCGTGACGGCGGCGAATTCAATTTATCGATTTGGCAAAGCGGTGCTGCGCGTGACGCCGGAAGTTGAAGCGGCAGACGCGCTCGCGCCGGCGCTCAAGGAGACGATTCCGCATCTCGATGCGAATGTGGCGCAGGCGTTTGTATGTGCGGGAACTTCATGCTTTCCGCCGGTGACGGAGCCGGAGAAATTGCTGGCTCTGCTGACGGCATCTCCTGAGACGGCTTCCGCGAGCTGAACCAATAGGCGAAGACGACGGGCAAGAGTGAGCGAGTTGTCTTGGCGCGTCATTTTGCTCCGGCACCCACCTGCTTCTGACGATGCAATGTGTCTGGCTCTGCGAACGCGTCCGGCGTGTCAGCGATTTGCGCGATGAACTTACGCAATTCGTCCGGCGGCGCGGTGAACACGATATCGCCATCGGGTTTATCGCCCATCATTTCGTGGGCAATAGAGATTTTCTGGGTTTTGAACTGCGCGAGGAGCCAATCGTGGTTCAGACCCGCAGTCTGGAGTGTGTCTCCGCTGAGAGAGACTTTGTAAATCACGTGCAGAGGCACAACCCCGCCGGGTAGATCGATGTCCTTGCCGTTCTGAGATTGGGCGTCGAATATTGCATCGGCGAAGAGATTGCCGCCCAGGCGGACCAGGTGAACGTCGTAGCGAGCTTCGAAGTGGGAATTGGCGTCCGTGCCGGATAGTTCATAGGAGCCATCAGAGTTTTCCTGAATTGTGATTTTGTTGTCTTTGTCTGTCCAGATGCCGGCGAGGCCGGGTTCGCGGACGTTGTCACTTGTGTTGTAAAGCGGGTGAAGCGAATAAGCGCAGCCGCCGAGAAGCGTGGTTGTCAGGGCGATTGCGAGGCAGAAGCAGAGCTTCGAGGCGCGCATGAGTCACCTCCAATGATGCTTCAGTGAATGATACCATCGTGTGTATCGTGCGGCCAGCGCGGTGCAGCCGACATCGCGTCGCGCATGACGCCAGGTTGATGACAGTTGCTGGCGATGCGATAATGAACGTGGAATGATGCGGAAGAGATTCTTTGGCGGCGATTCGAGTTTTTGGGTTGGGGGAAAATCATGGCGATGAGAGATGAATGGATTGAGAAGCGGCTGGAGACGGCGGGCATGAACGGAAGCCGCAACGTTTCGCAGATGCATTACGCGCGGCTCGGGGTCGTGACCGAGGAAATGGAATATGTGGCGAAGCGCGAAAAGATCACGCCGGAACTGGTGCGCGGCGAAGTGGCGCGCGGGCGCGCCATCATCCCCGCGAACATCCACCACAAGAATCTGGAGCCGATGGGCATCGGCGTGGCGTTCAAATGCAAAATCAACGCGAACATCGGGAATTCGGCGACGACCTCGAAAATTGAAGATGAACTCGAAAAGCTGCACCGCTCCGTGCACTACGGTTCGGACACGGTGATGGACCTTTCGACCGGCGGCGACATTCCGACGATTCGCAAAGCGATTATTGATGCGTCGCCCGTGCCGATCGGGACGGTGCCGATTTACGAAGCGCTTTCGCGCGTACGCCGGACGGAAGATTTGACGATCGAGTTGATGCTCGAAGTGATCGAGGAGCAGGCCGAGCAGGGCGTCGACTACATGACGATTCATGCGGGCGTGCTGCGGGAATTCCTGCCGATGGTGCGCAACCGCATCACCGGAATCGTGAGCCGCGGCGGGGCACTGCTGGCCGTGTGGATGAGCCATCACAAGAAGCAGAATTTCCTTTATGAACACTTCGACGAGATTTGCAAGATTTTCAAGAAGCACGATGTGAGTTTTTCGCTGGGCGACGGGCTGCGGCCGGGATCGCTGGCGGACGCGAGCGATGAAGCGCAGTTCGCCGAACTGAAAGTGCTGGGCGAGCTGACGAAAAAAGCGTGGGAGCACGACGTGCAGGTGATGATCGAGGGTCCGGGGCATATCCCGATGGACCAGATCGAGCTGCAGGTGAAAAAGGAAAACGAGCTGTGCCACGAAGCGCCGTTTTACACGCTGGGGCCGTTGGTGACGGACATCGCGCCGGGCTATGACCACATCACGAGCGCGATCGGCGCGGCGATGATCGGCTGGCACGGCGCGTCGATGCTGTGCTACGTGACGCCGAAGGAGCACCTGGGATTGCCGAATGCGGACGACGTGCGGCAGGGTGTGATTGCGTATAAAATCGCGGCGCACGCAGCCGACGTGGCGCGGCACCGTCCGGGAGCGCGCGACCGGGACGACGCGTTGAGCTATGCGCGATTTTTGTTCGACTGGGACAAGCAGTTCGATCTTTCGCTCGATCCGCAGACGGCGCGCGCGATGCACGACGAGACTTTGCCGGACGATTTTTACAAAGAGGCGAAGTTCTGCTCGATGTGCGGGCCGAAATTCTGCTCGATGAACCAGACGCAGATCGCGGAAGCGAACGACGGATTGGATCAGCAGGCGCGGCAGGAGAAATTCGTGAAGCTGCTGGCGAAGGTGGCGGAGTAGAAGCCAGCCCGCGAACGAGGACAGTGCAGTGGGAATGTTCAATGTGACGGTCCGGCTGAGCAGTCTGACGGCCCCTGGCCGGACCGAGGAAGTGTCATTGATCGTTGATCCGGGGCGACTTTGTCCTGGATTCCCCGCGACGTGTTGCAGAAATTAAACGTCGTTCCGTTTTCGCGGCTGCCTTTTTCTCTTGCCGATGGACGACGCCTGGAGCGCGACATTACGGCTGTTTTGTTGACCATCGATGGCAGAAAGGCGCCCGTGGAAGTGGCGTTTGGAGAGGCGGGCGAAGAAGCGGTCCTCGGTGCGACGGCGCTAGAAGGACTCGGCTTCATGGTTGACCCTGTAGCGAAGAGGCTGGTGCCGCGCGACTTGCTGGCGTTGCTGGCAATGGTGTAGAACTTTCTGGGCGCGGAATGCGTAATATAAGTAGAGGCTGCTGAGGCGGGCCAGAGCGCAGTGGAGGGGGCGCGGTCATGATCTTCTTTGCGTTAGCGATGCTGATGTATTTTCTGCCGTCGATCATCGGCCACAACAAGCACAACGCGGCGGGAATCTTCCTGGTGAATTTTTTTCTGGGCTGGACAATCGTCGGCTGGGTGGTGGCGCTGTTCTGGGCGTGCACTTCGGAGCCGCGCATGCCGATGATGATCGTCGCCGGGCCGGGACGATACTGCAGCGGATGCGGAACGGTGAGCGCGCTGGGAGCGCATTACTGCGCGGCTTGCGGCAGGCCTGTTTAAGAATTCGATTCGCGATGCGCCGTTCGCGGCGCTTCTGGTCCGCGGACCCGCGGAAGACAAAATGAAAACGGAGGGCTAAAGAAGCGATGCCACAACTGGCGCCGAATGAGAATCTGCGCGAAGAATTCAATCGCTGGGCGGGCGAAGGCAAGGGCGAGAGCATGGAAAAAGAGCATCGCCCGATCGTCGACCCGATGCTGGCGATGATGCGGTTTGCGCGCGATGAAACGGTGCTCGATGTGGGATGCGGCGGGGGATGGCTGGTGCGCGAGCTGGCCGCGCGCATTCCGCAGGGGCGCGTATTGGGGATTGATGTTTCCGACGACATGGTCGAGCGCGCGCGGGTCGCGTCGGCATTGGCCAAGATCGGCAACGCGGAATTCATGGTCAGCAGCGTGGATGCGATTCCGCGGGAAGCGAATGCATTCGACAAAGTGATTTCGGTCGAGTCGTCGTATTACTGGCCTGATCCAGCGGCGGGGATTCGAGAGATTTTTCGCGTGCTGAAACCCAGCGGCTCGGCGTGGATTTTGATCAATTATTACCGTGACAATCCGTATTGCCACCAGTGGGCCAAACTGTTTCAGATCCCCACGCATCTTCTTTCGGGCGACGAATGGGCAGGGCTCTTTCGCGGCGCGGGATTTGCGAGAGTCGCGCACGAGCGCATTGTCGATCCCACGCCGACGCCGGACACGTATGCGGGCCGGTGGTTCCGCGACGCTAAGGAGCTCGGGGCCTTCCGGCGCGAGGGCGCGTTGCTGATCCACGGCATAAAACCCGCCTGAGCGCGCAGGCCGATGGCCACGTGAATGATGACCCCCGTTTGATTTGATTCTGAGCAGCCGCTATACTCTTCGCCCGGCGCGGGCGCTGAGCCGCGTGGTGACGTTCGCAAGCTAACTTGATTGGGCGGGGAGAAGCGCGGGATGGGGTTTCAGCGTGCGGCAAGGAAAGACGAAGTGCCGGCGGGGGAGATCAAAGAGTTTCAAGTGGGCGGGAAGGCGGTAGCGCTGGCGCATATTGGGGATAAATTCTTTGCAATCAGCAGTATATGTCTTCACCATGGCGGGCCGCTGGGAGAGGGGCAACTCATCGACGCCACCGTAAGTTGCCCGTGGCACGGATGGGTCTATGACGTGACGACGGGTAAGTTGACGCAAAACCCCTCCCAAGGTGTCGACTGCTATCCAGTTGAGGTGCGGGGCGACGAAGTCTTCGTGGATGTCGGCTAGGTTGGGTCCCAGCGAGGCTTATTGAGCCTGGGACGTGGGTGCGCAGGGCCGGGCCGGAAGGAAGAATCCGAGCACAGCGCCCGATATTCTTATCAAGAATCACATTTCTTGTTGTTTCTTTGGCACTTCCATGTATAGTTCGCCGGTTACAGAGAGGCCATGAATCGTCCCGTAACTCGACCCCATCAATGGCTGCTGGCAGTTGACCCACGCGTCTACCACTGGGATACGCTATTTGTGAAGGGCAAGGAAATGTGGCGGCACGCGGGAAACAAGCCCGACGCCCTGCGCCAGATGAAGCAGATGCGGCGCGGCGACCGCGCGCTGTGCTATCACGGCAAGCCGGAGTATGCACTCTACGCGATTGCGGAAGTGACGCGCGACCCGTATCCGGACCCGCACGATCCGACGCCGAAGCACCTGGTGATCGATTTGCGGGCGCTCGAACGTCTGCCGCGGCAGGTGTCGCTCGAAGAATTGCGCGAGAATCGCGCGCTGCGCAAGGTGAAGTTCCTGAAAAATCCCCGCATGACGATTTCACCGCTGCTGGACGACGAGTACTCGGAGATTCTGCGGCTAGCAGGAATTGTCGCGTCGCCGGGCATACCGTTGCCGTAGCGGCGAGCGGCAGCCATTCGTTTCGCAAAACTGAAAATGGAATTAAGATAGCGGCCGGCGATTTCGCGGGCGGCGTCAAAGTGTTTTTGAGATGAAGCGGAGGACGAAATGAGACAAATAATCTTGCGGGGATTTGTTATCGCGGCGGCGCTGGCGATGGTGGCGGCGCTGAGCGCAACGTCAGGAACGAAAGCGCAAACGCAAACCAAAGCGAAGGCGAGCGCGGTGATCTGCCGCGAGCTGGCGGGAATTTCGTCGGGCAAAACGCACGTAATCGACATGACGTACGCGATCAACGATCATTCGCCGGCGTGGCCGGGCGACGATCATCCTTTCACCGCCGTGGTGACGGCGACGCCCGCGAAAGAGGGCTATTTCATCCGCAAATTCACGATGCTGGAACATTACGGAACGCATATGGACGCTCCGGCGCATTTCCCGCCTGGAAAAGAAACACTGGATCAGATTCCGATTCAGAGATTTTTCGGACCGGCGGTAGTGATCGACGTGCGCGGGAAAGTCGAGAAGGATGCGGATTATCGTTTGAGCGTTGCTGATATTCAGGAGTGGGAAACGCGCCACGGGCAAATTCCCGCGGGCGCGATCGTCATGCTGCGCACGGGCTGGGGCTCGCGCTGGCCGGATCAAACGCGCTACCGGAACATGGACGCGAAAGGCGTGATGCACTTTCCGGGCTATTCCGTGGCGGCGGCGAAATTTCTGATCGCGCGGCACGTAAGCGGGCTGTGCATCGACACGCTGAGCATCGACTACGGCCCGTCGCCGAATTTCGAAGTGCACCGCACGACGCTGCCCGCGGGGTTATTCCACATCGAAAACATCGCCAATCTGGACAAGCTGCCTGCCAGCGGCGCATTTGTCATCGCCGCGCCCATCAAGCTCGAAGGCGGGTCAGGCGGCCCCGTGCGCGTGTACGCGATTCTGCCGGATTGAGTTCGGCGCAGCGATTTCTTCGTGAGGTCGATTAATTGCCGGAACTGCCGGAAGTCGAGACCGTTGTGCGCGGGCTGCAGATGTTGCTGCCGGGCCGGGGAATCTTGGGAGTTCGCCTCGGCAAGACGGACTTCATCGACGATCCGGCGGCGCTGGAAGAAAATTTGCCGGGATGCAGGATTACGGCCGTGCGGCGCCACGGCAAGTTTCTCGTTTTGCAGCTCGAAAAAAATGACGCAGCGGTGGCGCAGAGCCATGCGGGCGCGGCGCGATTCGACCTGATCGTCCATCTGGGAATGACGGGGCAACTGACTGTGCGGCCCGCGGCGATGCCTTCTGTGGCGCACACGCATGCGTGGTTCGCGCTCGATAACGAAACCGAACTGCGCTATACGGACATCCGGCGATTTGGACGCATCGTGCTGTCGCAGGAGGCGGGCAGCGAAAAGATTCTCGGGCCGCTTGGGCTCGACGCGCTGGAAGCGAGCGAGGAGCAGTTCCGCCTGCGGCTTGGTGCGAGGCGTGCGCGGATCAAGGCGCTGCTGCTTGACCAGCGCGTTTTGCGCGGCATGGGGAATATTTATACCGATGAGAGTCTGTGGCGCGCGCGGATTCATCCGGCGCGACTCGGGGCCGGGCTGAAGCGCGAGGAAGTGACGCGGCTGCATCGTGCGATGCAGCGGGTGCTGCGCGAGGCGGTGCGGCTGGGGGGATCATCGATCTCCGATTACGTCAACGCGGAAGGCGAGCCCGGGGAATTTCAGTTGCGGCACAACGTTTACCAGCGCGAAGGCAAGAAGTGCGCGCGGTGCGGGACGCTGATTCGGCGGATGATCGTCGCAGGGCGAAGCAGCTATTTTTGCCCGAATTGCCAACGGGCGCCGCGAATGCGGCATGTGAGAAAGAATTCCCGCGCCAGAAGCGCGACGCGATGACAGCACATGAAGGACGGACTCATCGCGCGGCGTTGCAGCTAGCGGTTGCGACGCACATCAATCCAGCATAAACTAATCTCACGCAAGCAACAAAGTTCGGGGCGTGGCTCAGCCTGGCTAGAGCGCCTGGTTCGGGACCAGGAGGTCGGTGGTTCAAATCCACTCGCCCCGACCATTTTCTGGCGGTAGTTCGCAAAGTCTTGGTATTTCCTGGAAGTTCCTTAGGAAGACCCAGCGCGCTCGGGTATCCCTTCGGCATCAATGGCGGTGATGCTTGATATGCCTTAGTGCACTGCATGGGAGCCGCGAAGCAAGTTTGAAAGCCTGCGAACGCCCTCTTGAATCTGTGCGACGTCCGTGGCTCCGTAGCCGAGAACAAGTCCACTTCGTGAGGGACGCTTCAGATAACAATTCGTTAGAGACATTGCCGAAATGCCGCTCTCAGCCGCTTCTTGCGAGATAACTGCATCCTTCGAACCCGGTGGAAGCAATCCCACCAAATGCATTCCGGCATCCGCGCTGACAACCTCCATCAGGCCTCCCAATTGAGCCTGGAGTGCTTCTACAAGTGCGTTACATCGCTCTGCGTAAAGATTGCGCGTTCTGCGAATGTGGCGGGCGAAATGTCCTTCTTTGATGAAATCCGTCAAAACGGCTTGGTAGAGCGTGGACGAAAAAATATCCGTAGCTTCGCGGAGGACCGAGAACGCGTGTACCAAGTCTGCCGGAATGACCAAATAGCCTAAACGCAGAGCCGGAAACAAAACCTTGCTGAATGTTCCGATATAGATGACTCTCGCGTCCGAATCCAGACCTTGAAGCGAGCCAATCGGGCGGATCCCAAATCGATATTCACTGTCGTAGTCGTCTTCGATAATCCAGGCGCCTGAGCGAGAGGCCCAGTTGAGCAACTGCATACGGCGCGTAGCGCTCATGGTGGTGCCCAGAGGATATTGGTGCGATGGCGTGATGTAGACTGCCCGAGCTTTCGGGCAACGGCGAATGCCCTCTTCGACGTTTAGCCCTTCGGCGTCAACTGGAACAGGGATCAGCCGGGCGCCCACAGTGGCGAAGGCTTGGTGGGCTCCGGGATAACCTGGCTCTTCCATCCAAACGGGTTCGCCGGGATTCAGCAAGACACTCGCGGAGATTTGCAGTCCCTGCTGGGACCCGTTAACTACCATCACTTGTGACGGATCGCAGCGCACTGCGCGAACTGCGCCCAGGTACTCCGCTATCGCCTCGCGGAACGGCGCGTATCCCATCGAATCGCCATAAGCCATAAGGCTCTTCGCGGGCTTTCGCACATTTCGCGCGAGCAGCCGCGACCATACGTCAATCGGGAAATGATCGAGCGCGGGCAAGTGCATTCGAAAAGGACCCAGGATTTTTAACCAGGCTTGCTCAGCGATTGATTTCACGGCCAGGCTGCCTTGGGAGATCCGGCGCTTTCCTTTTCTCTGCGTTGGCCGGCTGATTTTCCTGGTCGATTTTTCCGACGGAGGCCCAATCGTCTCCTGGGGAATGGAACTGGCAACGCAGGTCCCCGCGCCCACGAAAGTTTGCAGGTAGCCTTCCGCATGCAGTTGTTCGAAGGCGTTCAAAACAGGAATGCGCGAAACGTCCAATTCGGCCGCGAGCGCTCGGGTGGATGGCACGCGTTGCCCTGGACGGAGCTGGCCACTGGCGATGGCGCGTTGAAACCAGTCGTACAACTGACGGTAGATGGGATGCCCTTTGCCGTGATCGAGCGCGATCGGCGGAAGGAAACTGCTGGAAAGCCGTTTCATATGTGCATCCAAGTGGTCATATCAAACAGGCAAGAGTGGCTATTGCCACAACCCACTCTATCATCGATGATGCGCGGATGATGCGCGTTCGAAGCGTGACGCCTGCGAGAAAGCCGCGACCTGGAACGGCGTGCGTTTCTAGTTGGATTACGGCGGGATCGTAAAAGGGCGACGAATGATCACCGAATTCAAGTGTGGCTGCTTTTGGCGCGTGATTGCGGTGGGCACGTTCGCAATATTTTTCATTCCCTGCGCAGCGCAAGCGTTTTCAGTTGGTGGCAATTCGCCTGCGACCGGCAGTCTTGGTTCACGGGCCAGCTCGGCCCAAGGCTCAACTGGCGCCGAACGCGACGGGCAGCACGATTTTGACTTCAATGTTGGAACGTGGGAGACGCACATAAAACGGCTGCAGCATTCGGCGAATGGTTCAGATAGCTGGATTGAACAGAACGGGACAGTGGTTGTGCGACCGATTTGGAACGGCCGCGCAGAGATCGAAGAAATCGAGGCCGATGGCCCAACGGGCCACTGGGAAGGCCTCACTTTGTTTCTCTACAACCCGCGAGCGCATCAGTGGAGCGAAAGTTATGCCAACAGCAACAACGGAATCCTGAATCCACCCATGATTGGTGAATTCAGAAACGGCCGTGGCGAATTTTTCGGTCAGGAGGGGTCCGGCGAGCGAACCGTGCTGGTTCGAGGCGTGTGGTCGGACATCACTGCGGATTCACATCGCTACGAAATTTCCGTGTCGGATGACGGGGGAAAGACGTGGCAGCCGAACTTCATCGCGGAGCTGACGCGAGAATCGACAGACACGACTAAAACGTTCGCCCCGCCGCTCGGCGCAGACGCGCCAGAACACGGGTTCGACTTCGAGTTGGGCACCTGGAAGCTGCATTTGAAAAAGCTGGACCACCCGCTCATGGGTTCGCACACGTGGTCAGAATATGAAACCGATTCCGTAACGCGATCAATTTGGGGCGGACGCGGCGAACTGGAGCAATTCGAAGCCAGCGGCGCCTTGGGCCGCATTGAAGGTCTGACATTGCGCACGTACGACCCACAGACGCATCAGTGGCGGCTCTATTGGGCCAACAGCAAGGACGGCGCGATTTTCGTGCCACAAATCGGCGAATTCAAGGGTGACACTGGCGAGTTTTACGGCACGGACATCGTGAACGGGAAATATATCTATGTTCGATTCATCTGGTGGCCCAAGACCATGCATTTTGAGCAGTCGTTTTCGGACGACGGAGGGAAAACCTGGGAAGTGAATTGGATTACCGACCAGACGCGGGTGAAGGATGCATCCGGTCAAACGCGCTGAACTTCGCGCTGCCCCGCAGCCCTTTCAGGAAATCGCGCAACAGAATTCAGGCGCGTCTGGAAAATAGCAGACAAGGAGACTCCGGTCATGCGGAGACACGTCGCACTTGCAGTACTGGTGATCACGGGATGGTTCGCCGGAGCTCCGGGCGTGAAAACGCAGTCGGCGATGTTGAGTTTGCCGGACTTGAGCCCGCACGCGCGCGCGATGCAGCGCGTCGGCCTCACGGACGTGACCATTGACTATCACCGGCCGCTGACGCGTGGCCGAAAGATTTTTGGCGGCTTGCTGCCCTACGGAAAAGTGTGGCGAGCCGGAGCTGACTACAACACGACCATCGAGTTCAGCGATCCGGTCACCATCGATGGCCAGCCTCTCGCGAAGGGCGTATATGGCCTGCACATGATCCCCGGAGAAACTTCGTGGGTAGTTATCTTTTCGAAGAACGCGACCTCCTGGGGCAGCTTTACGTACGACCAGGCGGAGGATGCGCTGCGCGTGAACGTGACGCCGCAAGCCGCCGAAAATCAGGATGCACTCAGCTACGCGTTCGGCGATCCGGGGCCGGATTCTGTCGTCATCACGATGCGATGGGAAAGGGTTGCGGTACCTTTCAAGGTCGAGGTCAACACTGCGGAAATCGTCGAGCAGAGCCTGCGCAACCAACTGCGGGGCCGGCCGCAATTCGAATGGCAACCGTGGGAAGAAGCGGCCAACTACCTGTTGGAAAACAAACTCAGCGCGGAAGAGGCGGAGAAATACGCAGAGCAATCGATCGGAATCGAAGATCGCTTCGAGAATGAAATCACCAAGGCGCGCGCGCTGAGCGCCCTTGGCCGCAAGGACGAAGCCCTGGCCGCACAGAACAAGGCGCTGGCGATGGGCGGCCAGTTGCAAATGTTCTCCTTCGCACGCGTACTTCAGGGTTTCGGTCAGCAGGACTTCGCGACGGAAATCTTCCGTCTCGATGTGAACAAAGACCCGAATAGCTATATTGCGCATGATGGACTGGCGCGCGTCGCCGTGGCGAATGGGGACTACGAAACCGCCCTCAAGGAAATGAAACTTGCGCTCGCGGTGGCGCCGGATGGAATGAAGGGCCAAGTAGCTGACCTCATCAGGCAGTTGGAAAACAAGACAGACATCAACTAGGCGCGCTACACGTTTCTACGGGACGCTTTGAAGAAATCCATAATGTGAAGCTGAGCGAAGTGCAGAAACAAATGCGTTTCGCAATCGGGATACGCCTCCCATTTACGGATGACTTTGTGGAAATCGATTCGTGGATTGCTGGCCGCGCTGGCGATGGCGGCCTTGTTGTCGATGACGGCCGGACTTGCCCGCGCGCAAGAGCCGGCAACATCTTCTCCGGTTTCGTCTGTCGTCCGGCAGTCGCTCGATGACGCCTAGTGGACCGGGCCGATGTTGGCGCCTTCGGCCGGGACGTTGCCGCGCGGACATTTCCTGCTCGAGCCTTATTTCTACGATGTGGCTGCTGCTCATTCCAACACATTTGGCTCGCTCTCATATGTTCTCTATGGCCTGCGCGACAGGCTGACGGTTGGCATGATTCCCACTGTCGACTACGAAAAAGTGAACAATGGCCCGAGTAGTTCCACCCTTGAGATGGGCGATACGGGCTTGCTGGCTCAGTACGGGCTCACGCAGTTTCATGAAGGCAGTTGGCATCCGGCGACCGCGATCAATGTGCAGGAAACATTTCCGACGGGGCGTTACGATCAGCTGGGTGACCGGCCGAACGACGGCTTCGGCAGCGGAGCCTATACAACGGCGGTGGCGCTCTATTCGCAGACGTATTTCTGGCTGCCGAACGGCCGAATTTTGCGCACGCGCTTCAACATCTCGGACGCGTTTTCGAGCAATGTGAACTTGCAAGGCGTCAGCGTCTACGGCACGGCAGCAGGATTCCGCGGGAACGCCAAGCCCGGCAACACAGCCTATGCTGACGTGGCTTGGGAATATAGCCTGACGCGGAGCTGGGTGCTGGCGCTCGATGTCGAATACCATTTCGAAGGCAACACGCGGGTGACCGGATACAACACTCTGGATTCGAACAGTGTGCAGAACGCCGACTTGGGTTCCAGCGGCGCATTGATCTTCGCTCCGGCGATTGAGTACAACTGCAAACACAACCTCGGCGTGCTTCTCGGCACGCGCATAATTGAAGTTGGCCACAATATCACGCCCTCGATCACTCCGGCGGTGGCGATCAACTTTGTCCACTGATCTGCATCTGGAGCGTTGGAGCAACCTGGATCGTGACCTTCACTCCACAGATGCGACGAAACCGACTGCGCGGACAAAGCTCCGCCGATTGCAAATGGGATTGATACTGACGGTCGGTTCACTCTACTCCTCTTGCGTATATCATCGTGGGGTGTTTGGCGCACCATGTGAGCGCGCCGCGCGAACGGCATTCCCTGGGGGCTCTTGGACGCGACGTTTCCTTTCCGGCACATAATGCTAAGGCATGAATTGACCCTCCAAGCAAGCAAGTCCATATTGAGATGTACCTTCTTGGAGGCGTTTGTGCGATCTCTTTGGCGCAGCGCTTTGGCCTCGTTGCTCACGGCTCTGCTGGTGAATCTCCCCGCCTGGGCGGCGCCGAATCGCTCGGTTGGATTTGTGCTGGCGGCGCAGAGCGCGCAGCTTGACGGCTTGACGGCCGCGAGCGGCACAAATGTCTTCCCGGGAGATTTCGTGGCCACCGATTCCAGCGGTTTGCTGCGTCTCCAATTTGCCGCGGATCAGATTTATCTTCTTCCCTCGAGTGCCGCGACTCTGGCCAGCAACGGCGCGGGCGTGACGGCGACGCTTGCTTCGGGCACGGCTGGGTTTTCTTCGGCTGGTGGAAGCCCGATAGCGATTCGCGCGTTGGACGTGATGGTCCAGCCGCAAACGCCGAGCGCCACGCACGCGCGCGTCACTATCCTCGGCGAGAACGAACTGAAAATTGCCAGCATTGCAGGTCCCTTGGAATTGGAGCTGGATGGCAAGACCTATGTACTCGCCGCAGGAAAGACCTACGGAGTGGAGATCGCAGACGACACATCAAAGCCTGTCGATAACCGGGTCCACCATGGTCGTACCAAGCGAAGACTGATCATCTTCCTGTTTGGCGCTACTGCGGCGATCGCCGGAACGGTTTACCTCGTGAAGGAACTCAACGAAAGCAACGATGTTCCGTAGGCCGTAGAGACCCAAGCCCCGCCAGGATTTTACACCCAGGGAAGGTTGACAACGCTCGTGCCGGGCACGTATCATTTTGACGATACAGCGCGTTAACGGCCGCTGCGTCCCCTCTATTGCTCTCGCCCATGGGGTGGAGTCTCCGAGAATCTTCTCGGTGAGCAGGGTATGTTCCTCAGAAAGGCCGCGGGAATGTCGCCCGAGTACGATAGCTCGAATTCGGAAGCTTCTGCAGCGCAAGCCGCCACGGCCGAGGAACCGACCCAGGCTCAAGTGGGCTCGGCAGCGGCACCAGCCCTAGCAACCGAACAGCCTGCAGCCATAAGCGGCGAAATCGTCGAGCCAACTTTGGGATCGGGAACGCCTGCGTCTGCGAGCGAAGGTGCAGAACCGGCGGCGGAACACGTCCCCGTTCAATCTTCTGTTCAAGAGTCCAGCCAGATCACCGAGCAATCGTCGGAACTTGAATCTGGCGAAGCTGCTGACGTGGCTGAAGAACCGATGGAGCAACTCATTGAGCAATATGCGGTTCCATCCGGCGCGCCGAGTGGAGGGGAAATTTTTGAAGGCCACGTGATCGCCATCAACGATCTCGGCGTAGTGGTTGATGTTGGCGCGAAATTCGAAGGGCTTGTTCCGGCGCAGGAATTTGTCGAGACTGGCGGGATTCCGTTCCGCGTAGGCGACGCGATTGAAGTGGAGCGGACGCACGAGCAAAAGGAAGGCTATGCCATTCTTTCCTATACGCGGGCGCACCGGCGCCGCGTATGGGAGCAGATCGAGAAATCGCATCGCGAGGGCCTGACGCTCAAGGGCAAGATCGTTGACCGCATCAAGGGCGGTCTTGTCGTCGACATCGGGGTACGCGCATTCCTGCCTGCTTCTCAGCTCGACATTCGGCCAACGCACGATCTGGAAGCATGGAAGGACAAAGAAATCGAATGCCGTGTGCTGAAGTTGAATCGCAAGCGCGGCAACGTGGTCGTGAGCCGGCGTGTGGTCCTAGAGGACGAACAAAAGAAACAGCGTGAGGCGCTCGCGGCGTCGCTCAATGAAGGCGCAATTATCACCGGCAAGATCAAGAACATCACGCCTTACGGCGTCTTTGTGGATCTTGGCGGCCTGGATGGTTTGCTGCATATCAGCGATCTGGTCTGGGGACGCATCGCGCATCCAAGCGAAGCAGTTTCGCAGGGCCAGGAAATCGAAGTGCAAATTCTCAGGTTTGACAAAGAGAAAATGCGCATTTCGCTGGGGCGCAAACAACTGCTTCCGGATCCGTGGGCGACGGTGCCGGAACGCTTCCCGGTGGGGACGCGTTTGCGCGGGCGCATAGTGGGTGTGGCAGATTATGGCGCGTTCGTGCAGATCGAGCCTGGAGTCGAAGGATTGGTTCACGTCAGCGAGATGAGCTGGTCGAAGCGGCTGAAGCACCCGTCGAAGATGGTGAAAGAAGGCGACGAAGTGGAAGTGGTCGTGCTGGAATTGAAGCCAGAGCAGCGGCGAATTTCGCTGGGATTGAAGCAGATCACGCCTGACCCGTGGGCGGGAATTGCCGAGAAATATGCGGTGAACACGATCGTGACCGGGCGCGTGCGGAACCTGGCGGAATTTGGCGCATTTGTGGAGCTCGAAGAGGGAATCGAAGGCCTGATCCATGTGACCGATTTTAGCTGGACCGAGCGCGTCAAGCATCCGAGCGAAAAGGTGAAAAAGGGCGACACCGTGCAGGCCAAGGTGCTGAAAATCGATGGCGAGCATCGAAGACTGTCGCTCGGGATCAAGCAGCTCAACGATATTTGGGCAAATTGGTTCGGCGCGCACAAATTGAACGACGTGGTGAAAGGTAAAGTGGTGCGCAACACCGATTTCGGTTCGTTTGTCGAATTGACAGAAGGAATCGAAGGCCTTTGCCACATCTCGGAGATCGAGGAGCGCCGGCCGAAGGGAAATCATGGCGACCGAGGAAAGCCGAAGCCCGGAAAAACAGGGATTGCCTTGGCGCAAGGGCAGGAATACGATTTCAAGATCATCCGTTTGGACACGGAGCAGCGGAAAATCAGCTTGAGCTATCGAGCGGCGCAAAAGCAAGTGGAGCGCAAGGAAGTGGAAGTTTTCCGGTCGTCCAAGACTTCACCAACGGCAACAATCGGGGACGCCATTATGGCCAAGCGCCGGGCCAACTGAACCAGAATTCAGAGCGGCGGTTCCCAGCATAAAAAGATTTACGTTTGCGTCTCAGGCCCATTGGTGATATGGAAGAGCGACCAAATGCGGCGATGGCCGTGATGGCTGCGGCGCTCGGGGTTGTGAAGTCAGCCCAGTTCGAGATTCAAATCGGAACTTAATGCAAGAGGAGGGCGGTCGGGCCATGGCAAGCGCTACGGGTAAGCCCGAGACAAACGAGCGCACGGTAACGAAGGCGGATCTGATTGAGGAAGTGATCCGCATCACGGAGCTGCCGCGCAAGGAATCAGAAACGGTCGTGGAAACCGTGTTCGAGAGCATTATCGAAGCACTGCAGAAAAACGACAAGATCGAGATTCGCGGCTTCGGCAGTTTCCGTTCGCGCGAGCGGCGCGGCCGCATCGGACGCAATCCCAAAACCGGCGCCAAAGTGGAAGTCCCGCCCAAGAGAATTCCTTTTTTCAAGCCGAGCAAGGAATTGAAAGACTTCGTGAACAGCCATAAGACTGCGGCGCCCGGCGCGCCCTCCGAACCAACCGCTCAAGGCTGAGGCAGCCGATCGGGATGGATTTCCTCTGGACTCCGTGGCGTTATCGCTACATCGCTGAGGCCAACAAAGACGAGCGATGCATCTTCTGCGACGCGCTCGCGCTCAAGGATGACGCGAAGAGCCTGATCGTTTTTCGTGGCAAACTTTGCTTCGTCATTCTGAATCTCTATCCCTACACGACCGGACATGTGATGGTTGTGCCCTACGCGCACGTGGCTGACCTGGCTGAATGTGATCCCGATGCGCTCACCGAGATGATGCGCATTGCGCAGAATACGCAACGAGCGCTTTCCGGCATTTACCATCCGCATGGCTACAATTTGGGAATGAACTTGGGACGTTGCGCGGGCGCGGGCGTGGTGGGACATTTGCATCTCCATATCGTGCCGCGCTGGATCGGCGACGCGAATTTCATGTCCACGGTTGGCGAAACAAGGCTCGAACCCGAGGAGCTTTCGCTGACATACGAAAAAGTGCATCGCGCGTTGAACGCCTAGCGCGCAAGTGTCTTCTTGCCGCACGCAGTGAAATATTTGGGAGCGCAAAATTGGACCTGGGACTCACCGAAGAACAGAAGCTGCTTCAGCGCACCGTGCGCGAGTTCGCCGAATCGGAAGTCAAGCCGCTGGCCAAGGAGCTGGATGAGACGGGCCATTTCCCGCGGGCGACATTTCGCAAGGCGGCCGACCTTGGACTGACGGGCGTCGCTTTTCCGGAACAATATGGTGGCGCGGAGATGGATCACGCCAGCTACGCAATTGTGATCGAAGAAATTTCTCGCGTGTGCGCTTCGACGGGCGTGATTCTTTCCGTGCAGAATTCGCTTTACTGCGATCCGATTTACCGCTTCGGAACCGAAGAGCAAAAGAAAAGGCTCCTGACGCCCTACGCGAGCGGCGAAAAAATCGGCTGCTACGCGCTCACCGAACCACAAGCGGGGTCGAATGCGGCGGCGCTGCGCACGAAAGCGGTTTTGAAAGGCGACAAGTACATTGTCAACGGCACAAAAGCCTGGATCACCAATGGCGGCGCGGCGGACGCGGCGATTGTGTATACGAACACGCATCCGGAAAAGGGCGAAAAGGGAATCACGGCGCTCGTGATCGAAAAGGGCACACCCGGATTCGCGGTCGGCAAGGAAGAAAAGAAATTGGGCATCAACGCGACCGCGTGCTGCGAGCTTTCCTTCACCGATTGCGAAGTGCCCGCGACGAATCGCATCGGCGAAGAAGGGGAAGGCTACAAAGTGGCGCTCTCGACGCTCGATGGCGGGCGCATCGGAATCGCCGCGCAGGCCACGGGAATCGCGCAAGGCGCATTTGAAGCGTCGCTGGCCTATGCGCAGGAGCGGCAAGCCTTCGGCCACGCCATTTCAGATTTCCAGGCGATCCAATTCATGCTCGCCGACATGGCCACGGAGATCGACGCCGCGCGCTTGCTCGTGCGCAAGGCGGCGTGGAAGCAGGACAGCGGCAGCCGATTTACAATGGAAGCTTCCATCGCGAAACTTTTTGCTTCCGAGATGGCGACGCGCGTCGCGCATAAGGCGATCCAGATTCATGGCGGAAACGGCTACAGCCGCGAGTATCCAGTCGAGCGTGCCTATCGCGATGCGCGCATCACGGAGATTTACGAAGGCACGAGCGAAATTCAGCGCCTGGTGATCGCGTCGTGGGTGCTGAAATCGTATTAGCCGTTTTCCGCTGACCTTCCCGCGAAGCGATTCGGCGGCGTTTGGCGTTCGTGTATGCTTGCCTTGTGCTGACATTCGATGCCGAGATCGAGTTCGACCGCGCAAACGAGGAGCACTTCTTTTCCTCGATTCCATCTCATGCGGGAATATTTCTGGTCGAAACTCGCGCCGCCACGGAGGGAGCGGAAGCGAAGCCGTACTTGGCGCGCACGGCCGACTTGCGCCGCGCGGCCGAGCGATTGCTTCGGCCGCCCGATGCTACGTCGAAGCGTCTCAATTTGCGCGAAGTGGCCCAAGGATTTCGCTATCGCGCGACGGGTTCCCGATTCGAGCAGGCACTGGCGCTCTACCAGCACGCGCGCGTACGTTTTCCTGGACGGTATCGGAGCTTCCTGAATTTGCGGCCGGCGGCGCTGCTGAAGGTCAGCCTGCGGAATTCCTATCCGCGCTGTTACGTGACGCGGCGGATTCTCGGCGACGGCGGGTATCACTTCGGACCGTTCCCTTCACGCCAGATGGCGGAATCATTCGCCAATCAATTTCTGGATTTATTCAAAATCCGGCGGTGCCAGTTCAAGATCCTGCGCGACCCGGATTTTCCCGGTTGTATCTACTCGGAAATGAAGATGTGCCTGGCGCCGTGTTTTGCGGGCTGCACGAAGGAAGAATACGACGCGGAAGTCCATCGAGTGGTCGAGACGCTGGAATCGAGTGGATCGTTTCTGACTGGCGGGATCGAACGGGAACGCGAAGCGGCGAGCGAAGAGATGGATTTTGAACGCGCCGCCGCGTTGCACAAGAAACTTGAGAAAGTGACCGCCGTGCTGCGCGGGTTGCCGGAAGTGGCACGCCGGATTGACGCGATCAACGCCGTGGTGCTGCAGCGCGCCGCGCAGGAGCAAACAGTGGGCATCTTCGCGATTGTGAACGGCCGGATTGCGGAACCATTCTTTTTCTGTTTCGATGATCTTTCGAGCGAGCCGCGTTCCGTGGAGGAAATTATCCGGCAGCATTTTAAGAAATTGGAATCGGAGAAGATTTTCCACGAGTTCGGCGCTCAAGGTAAGATTATCGAAGGCAATGCGGAATCGGCGGCCGAGCGCGAAGAGCATCTCTCACTTCTGGCCCGCTGGTTCTATTCCAAACCGCGAGCCGGAGAAATTCTGTTTCGCGATGCGGATTGGCCCTACCGCAAAATCCTTCGCGCGTGCGCCCGTGTACTGGCCGCCGGTGAAACTGCATAGATAGAAAGACGCAATGCCTGACGACAGTTCAACCACTGTAGCCGTGAACGCGCCGGCTGAGGGCGGCGGAGGACGCCGCGCTTCACGCGGATCGGTGATGTTCCGCGCGTTACGGTACCGCAATTTCCAGCTTTTCTTCAGCGGACAGCTCATTTCGCTGATCGGCACGTGGATGGACAACATTGCCGAAGCGTGGCTGGTCTACCGGTTGACTGGTTCGTCGCTGCTGTTGGGCACGGTTGCGTTCGCCGGGCAAATCCCGGTGTTTTTGCTTGCGCCGTTGGGCGGCATGGTGGCGGACCGCTGGGACCGCCGCAAAGTCGTGATTGCGACGCAGACGAGCTCGATGATTCTGGCTGGCATTCTCGCGGCGCTCACGCTGAGCGGGCGCGTGAAAGTGTGGGAAGTGGTCGTGCTCGCGGCGCTGATGGGCGTGGTCAACGCATTCGACATTCCGGCGCGGCAGGCGTTTCTGGTGGAGATGGTTGGGCGCGAAGATTTGATGAACGCGATCGCGCTGAATTCTTCGATGTTCAATGGAGCGAGGGTGATCGGCCCGGCGATCGCGGGAATATTGGTGGCGAGCATAGGCGAAGGCTGGTGCTTCTTTGCGAATTCCGTCAGCTATATCGCGGTGATTGCCGGTCTGTTGCTGATGCGCATGGGGCCGCGGGAGGTTAAGGAGCAATTCGCGTCGGCGATCGAGCACATTGCGGAGGGGTTTCGTTTTGTGCGCCACACCGCGCCGATTTGGGCGCTGCTGCTTCTGCTGGGTGTCGTTAGCCTCGTGGCCATGCCATATTCGGTTTTGATGCCGGTGTTCGCGGCGAAAATTCTCCACGGAAACGCGCGGACGCTGGGCGAATTGATGGGTGCAACGGGCATTGGAGCGTTGACGGGCGCGCTCGTGCTTGCGTCGAGGACGGGGCTCCAGGGACTCAGCCGGTGGGTGGCGAACTCGTGCGCGGGATTTGGAGTGGCGCTGATTCTTTTTTCGTTCTCGCCGTGGCGCATCGTTTCGATCATCCTGCTTGTGCCAGTGGGTTTTTCGATGATGGTGCAAATGGCGTCATCGAACACGTTGATTCAGGCGATGGTGCCGGACCGGCTTCGCGGCCGCACGATGGCCGTCTATTCGATGATGTTTATGGGCATGGCGCCGCTGGGTTCGTTGCTCGCTGGCGCAATCGCCGACCGCATCGGCGCACAGTGGACCGTCGCGCTGGGCGGCCTCGGCGCGATTGCCGGCGCGTTCTTTTTTTCACGGCGGCTGCCGCGACTGCGCGTCGAGGCGCGAGAATTGATCCTGGCGCAGGGGCTTGCCGGCGGAGAGCCGGCGGGAAACATGACGGGCCGTGCCTTGGAGGTTCGCCAAGATGTCTCTCGCGCAGAACCCTCACATTACGAATAGCCCGTTCTGGTATACTCGGCGACCATTCGACGCTCTTTGCAGCGCCTGGAAAACATGACTTCTCAAGCAGCCCTCCATCCCGGCTTCGCCACGCCGGAAGGCACGCGAAAATTCATGGCGCGATTTGACGGGCGCGCTGCTCCCGGCCATTTTCGCGAACGTCATGGGCTGATGATTTCGTCGATCGGCATCGGAACGTATTTGGGAGAACCGGACGCAGCGACGGACAAGGCTTACGCGGAGGCCGTTGGTGCCGCCGTCGAAGGCGGCATCAATTTGATCGATTCGGCGATCAATTATAGGCTGCAGCGCAGCGAGCGCTCGGTGGGCGCCGCGCTCGGCAAACTTCTGGCAGGTGGCTTGGCGCGCGAGGAATTGATCCTCTGCACCAAAGCCGGTTTCCTGACCCCTGATGGTGATATGCCGGCGGATGCAAACGATTATTTCTACTGCGAATTTATTTCAAAAGGGATTTTTGGCGTCGAAGACGTCGCGGCAGGATGCCATTGCATGGCGCCGCTCTATTTGGAAGATCAGATGGAACGCAGCCAGCGGAACCTGGGCATCGCGTGCATCGACATTTTCTATCTGCATAATCCGGAAACGCAACTCGGCGAGGTTCCGCGCGAAGAATTCAACCGGCGCGTGCTCGCTGCCTTTCGGACGCTCGAATCCGCGGTTGGCGCGGGAAAGATCCGCGCGTATGGCATGGCAACATGGAACGCGTTCCGGAACGATCCGCGGGCGCCGGATTATTTGTCGCTCGAACAGATGGCAGGATTCGCGCGCCAGGCCGGTGGCAACGAACATCATTTTCGATTTGTGCAGTTGCCCTTCAACTTGGCGATGCCGGAAGCGCTGATGCGCCCGAATCAAACGGTCGGCGGGAAGACGGTGTCGACGGTGCAAGCCGCGCGCGAGCTGGGCATAGCGCTGATCGCGAGCGCCTCGCTCCTGCAAACGCATCTCGCCGGGAAAGTTTCAGAAGTCATTCATGCCACGCTCGGCCTGCGCAATGACCTGGAATGCGCGCTGCAATTCGTCCGCTCGGCGCCGGGGATCACGGCTGGACTGGTGGGGATGAAGCGAGTGGATCACGTTCGGGCGAATTTGAAAATCGCGGGCGTTCCGCCGGTCTCGCAGGAACAGTTTCGAAGAATGTTTGCCGCGGCACGCTGACTGCAAATTCAGCGGCGTGCGCCAGCGGAATCGCGTTCCTTAATCCACTTCTCCAGTTCAGCGCCCATGCGGGGCAATTTGCCCGCGAAGAAGTGATCCGGCGCCTCGACGAAAACGAGTTTTTTCGGTTCGGGCAGAGTCGCAAAAAGCGCCTCGGTGCGCTCGCGCGAGCCAAACTGATCATGAGCGCTTTGTAGAATGAGTTTCGGTTTTGAGCACCGCGCCAGGTAGGAGAGGTCCGAATCGTTCACGGGAATTCCAGCACCGACGAGTTCCTTGACGCGAGAGTCCTCGCATCCCAAGCGCAAGCCGACGTAAGAACCAAAGCTGAAGCCGGCGAGGAGGATCGGCTTCTCCGGGAATTCGCTTGCCAGATAATCAATTGCGGCACGCACGTCGCCGGCTTCGCCGCGTCCTTTATCATGAAGGCCTTCGCTCAAGCCAGCGCCGCGAAAATTGAAACGCAGAACGGGGACATCGAGAGAGTGGAGCGACTTCGCAATTTGAAACACAACTTTATTGTGCATCGTACCGCCGAAAAGAGGATGTGGGTGGCACACAACGGCGACACGCCGCGGATCGGCAACGGGCGAGGTCCAGAGCATCGCTTCGAGATGTCCCGCCGGGCCATCGAGGAAAAAAGTTCTGTGAAACGATTCCGCCATGCGAATCCGCCAGTGTAACGGATGAGCAGTGTTTCGCCAAACGCTGTCGAAGCGTTCGAGGTGCGCCCGGCGGAGCGTGCATCCAAATGACAGTGAAAATAATTGCGCATGCTTGCCCGGAGTGCTAGGGTAAGAGCAATTCGGTGCGACTTTCCGGGGAGGAACCATGGCTTCAGAATCAACGGACCGCCGTGCCGCCCGCCGCTTCACGATGGCGCTTCCTCTTCAAGTACGATTCAAGAACAACGGTGATACCGAGGAGAAAACAGCACAGACACGCGACGTCAGTTTCCGTGGTGTCTATTTCATGATGGACACGCCCGTGGAACAGGGCGCGAACGTGGAGCTGGTTTTGACGCTTCCTCAGCAGATTACGCTTGCCGGCGACGTGCGGATCCGCTGCTTTGGCAACATCGTTCGCGTCGAACAAAGCGGAGGTGGGCGCGGCGTCGCGGCACAAATCGATCGCTACGAATTCCTGCCGACTGCTGCTTGATCGCCCTCCGCCGGGTTAGAATGTTCCAGCACAAGGAGGGGCGATGTATCACTACAATCCGGACACGGCGCTTGAAGAGCTGCGCGACGACGCAATTCTGCCGCATCCCGTATATCTGCGCGACATGATCCTGCGCACAAGACTTGACGCGTCCAAAGCGCTCGAGCTCAATCGCGATTTTCAGGAGTATCTGACGCAATTCGGCGAAATGCAGAAGCTCGCGAAGGGCATCCTGGAACGTCTCGCCAGCGGCGTGCGCAAAGCATCCTGAGCTTGGGAATACCATTCGTCCCGGAATGGCAGGAGTGCGCCTGACCGTGCTGCGGGCCATGTCCCGGTGCGGTGGGTAGTAACGAAAAAAACAGTTTAATTGAAGGAATTCGGAAATGGGCCGGCAAACGATCTTAATCGACGCGGACGACACGCTCTGGGAGAACAATATTTTCTTCGAGCAGATGATCGGCCGTTTTCTTTCGGGTCTCACTCACCTGGGCTTCACGCCCGATTATTGCAGGCACATTCTGAACGAAACCGAACGCCGCAATATTCTCCAGCATGGATATGGCGTGCGAAGTTTCCGCCGTTCCCTCGAGGACACGTACTTGAAATTGGCGGGCGGCATGGCCCGGAAGGAGTTCGTTCAGGAGATTGAAAAGATGGCAGGCGAGTTGGAACGCACGCCGCCGCAAATCCTCGAAGGCGTCCCGGAGACGCTTGCGTATCTGAGCGGGCACCATCGGCTGATCCTGCTGAGCAAGGGCGAGGCGGCGGAGCAAGCGGCGAAAGTCGAGCGATCGGGGCTGGCGAGGTATTTTGACGCGGTCGAAATCGTACACGAAAAAGATCATGCAACTTATGAACGAGTGGTGCATCAATTCAAGATCGTGAAATCAAATGGCTGGATGGTGGGCAACAGTCCGCGCAGTGACATCAATCCGGCGCTGCGTGCGGGGTTGAATGCCGTTTTCATCCCGCATCATGCGACTTGGGTGCTCGAGCATTCGGAACTTGAAAGTGGGGCGGGCAAGCTGATTCTGGTTGCGAGCTTCCGCGAATTGCGCGGTCATTTTTAGAGGCACTCGCATTGAGTAACATCTGGAGGAGCGCTTGGATTATCGCTCGGAATTCGCCGAGTTTGACGGCGTGACGTATCTGAATTGCGCGGGCCAGGGGCCATTGCCACTCGCCTCGGCTCGCGCGGGGCAGGCTTCGCTCGAATGGAAAAAATTGCCGCATCTCATGCCGGAGGATGTGTACTTTGGCTTGCCGGATCGCGTGCGAAATTTGCTTGCGAAATTGCTGGGCGGCGAGCCGGAAGAGTTCGCGATTACTTCCGGTGCGAGCAGCGGCATGTCAGCGGTGGCGGCGAACTTCGATTGGAAGCCGGACGACGAAGTCTTGCTGGGCCGGGGCGAATTCCCATCGCATTTTTCGACGTTCCTGCCGCTCGAGCAGGCTGGCCGGATTCGCGTGAAAATGATTGCGCCGCGCGACCGTTTTCTCACCGCCGCGGACTACATCGAACAATTCACGCCGCGGACGCGACTCGTGTCGGCGAGCTTGGTGCGCTTTGACAATGGCGCGCGGCTCGACGTGGCTCCGCTCGCCGAAGCTTGCCGCAAAGCGGGAGTGGCGCTGTTGCTCGACTTGAGCCAGTGCTCCTGCGCGATTCCCATAAACTTGCGAACATTGGGCGCGGATTTCGCGGTCAGCTCCGGTTACAAATGGCTGCTCAGCCCGTACGGGACGGGATTTTTCTGGGCGCGCCGTGAAGCCATGAGGAATCTCCGGCCCGGGCCATTCTACTGGATGGCCATCGAAGGCGCGCGGAATTTTCATTCGCTCCCGCTTGAAAACGTGAAGCCCGCTGCCGGCGCACGGCGCTGGGACGCGGCGGAGACAGCGAATTTCATGAATCTGTCGGCCATGCAGGCGTCGCTCGAACTCATCGAGAAGATCGGCGTGGAAGCGATCGCGGAGCACAATGAGCGCTTGGTTGCGCAACTCGTCGAGCGGCTGCCGCGCGATACTTGCGTTCTGACGAGTCCAGGCGCCGCGGAAAAGCGCGGGCCATATATTTGCATTGCGGCACGCAAACCGGAACGGACGCAGGAAGTCTTCGCAAAACTGCAGGCTGCGCAGGTGATCGTCAGCTTGCGCGAAAATGCGCTGCGCATTTCGCCGCACGTCTATAACACCGAGCGGGACATCGCCAAGCTCGTGGCAGTCCTTTCGACCTAGTGGCGCGGCAAACGGCATCTATGCGGCAAGCGCTAAGCGGTAGAAGCTCAAGGCAGAATCTCCCTGTTCAACCAGGCGCGAACGTTCGAGCTTCGTCAATCTGACAGGTAGCTCCATCTTACGGGTGTGCTCAGCGATGAGGAGTCCGCCGGGCGCGAGCAAACGCGATTCGTCGACGAATTCCAGGGCCCGAAGATAATCCTGAGGTCGCGCGTAGGGCGGATCAAGGAAGATGATATCGGCGAGGGCTCGCTGCGACGCCAGTTGTTCCAATCCACGGATCGCATCCACAGGCAAGACTTCCGCACCGGCCGTGATCTCCAGTGATTTAAGGTTTTCGCGAATCAGTCTCGCAGCGACAGCGATTTTCTCTATGAAAATCACTTGTTCCGCGCCGCGACTGATTGCCTCGATACCCACCGCGCCGCTTCCGGCGAAAACATCCACAAAGAGCGAGCCTTCCACCGTTGCACCAAGGATGTTGAACAGAGTTTCACGCAGTCGGTCACTCGTCGGCCGCAACGCCGTGCCGCGCAGGGTCTTCAATCGGCGGCTCTTGAATTTTCCTGCGATAACGCGCATTTCCTATCCAACCGAAGCCAGTTGAAATCGTTTCTGCCACGCCGGGCCGAGGAATTCCTTGAGCTTATCCAGTTCCGCGGAACGCGTGGAAGTTTCCGCCAGTGCAAAAGCCTCTCCCCGCGCCAAATCGAGCAATTTATGATCGCGCAAAGGGTGGGCAAGATGAAACCCGATGTCGCCGTGCTGCCGGGTGCCGAAAAATTGCCCTGGACCGCGCAGCTTCAAATCTTGCTCGGCGATTTGGAAGCCGTCCGTGGTGGCAACCATCGTTTCCAGGCGCTGGCGCGCTTCCTCGGCGACATTGTTCGGTGCGACAAGAATGCAGTAGGACTTCGCGGAGCCGCGACCGATGCGCCCGCGCAATTGATGCAATTGCGCCAGGCCGAAGCGGTCGGCATGTTCGATCACCATCACCGTCGCGTTGCGAACATCCACGCCAACTTCCACAACCGTGGTCGCGACCAAAATTTGCAGTTCGCCACGGCGGAAGCGTTCCATGACGTCGTCCTTTTCCTCGCTGCGCAGCCGCCCGTGCAGCAGTCCCACTTTTAGCTTGGAAAAAGCGCCCCTCGAGAGGCGTTCGTATTCTGCCGTTGCAGCCTTCAGCTCCTGCTTCGATTCTTCGATGACCGGATAAATGATGTACGTTTGGCGTCCCGCGGCCACTTCGCGCCGCACGAATTCCCAGACGCCCGCGAGCTGCTCCCGCGAACTCCATCGCGTTGCGACGGGAGTGCGTCCTGGCGGCATCTCGTCGATGATCGACAAATCGAGGTCGCCGTAGAGCGTGAGCGCGAGCGTGCGCGGAATCGGCGTCGCGGTCATGACAAGCGCGTGAGGCGCCGCGCCTTTTTCGGCGAGCCGTTTTCGTTGCAGAACGCCGAAGCGGTGCTGCTCATCGATGATGGCGAGCCCCAACTTCGCAAACTGCACCGGATCTTCGATCAGCGCGTGCGTGCCGACGACGAATTGCGCTTTTCCCGAAGCGACGCGCCCGAGTGTGCCGGATTTCTCGGCCGGCTTCATTCCGCTGACGAGCAGCTCCACCGAGTACCCAGCCGGCGCGAAGACGCGCCGCGCGGACAAGTAATGCTGCACGGCCAAAATTTCTGTCGGCGCCATCAGCGCGACTTGATAGCCGTTTTCGATCACGATCGTGGCCGCTTCGAGGGCGACGATCGTCTTTCCGCTTCCCACGTCGCCTTCGAGCAACCGGTTCATCGGTGTCGGCCTTTCGAGGTCGGCGGCGATTTCCGAGAGCACGCGCTTCTGCGCGCCCGTGGGTTTGAACGGCAGGATGCGCTTCAGCGCGTCGCGGATGCGCTCCTCGCGGACGAGCATGGGAATCCCGGCCTGCCTCTGTTCCTGCTGGCGACGGATCGCCAGGCCAAGCTGATACAAGAAAAATTCCTCGAAAATCATTCGCGCTTGCGCTGGGCTGCGGAATTCATTGAGCGCGTCGATGTCTGAATCATGCGGCGGAAAATGGATCGCGAAGAGCGCTTCGCGGCGGGAAGGAAATGCGTAGCTGCGCAGCATTTCTGGCGGCAGCGGGTCGGGGATTTCGCCCGTGAAATCTTGTAGCACGCGGTAAATGATGCGCCGGAGCATGCGCGAGCTTATGGCTCCGATCGCTTCGTAGATGGGCACGATGCGGCCGACTTCGGTCGAATCGGCTGGGCCGTCTCCGGCGTGCAGCAGTTCGAACTCTGGATTGATCATTTCCATGCGCATGGGCCGGTTTGGATCGACGGCGACTTTCCCATGAAGCACGAGCGGCTGGCCTGGCTTCAGTTTTCCTTCGAGATATGTCCCGTGGAAAAACCGTGCCGTGAGGCTGCCGCTTGCGTCCCTGACGCGCAGGTGAAACATCGCGTTCCGGCGCCGCGCGAAGCGCACCAGGCTGCCGCTCTCGACTTCCGCCTTCAGCGTGGCGATTTGTCCCGGGACGAGCTCGGCGATCGGCGTGAAGCGGATGCGGTCTTCGTAGCGGAAGGGTAGATAGGAAAGCAGATCGCCGACGGTCGTGATACCGCGCTCTGCGAGAATCGCCGTTCGCTGTGGCCCCAGGCCTTTCAAGTACATCACCGATGTGTTCAATGCGAGAGTCATCGAATTTGCCGTTGGCATACCGAGCCAAACCCTTTGGCTCTCTTATTCTTATACCATTGGCGTCGTTTCGCCATTCTCAACCACTTACGCAGGAGCCCAGACGTGCCCGGCTCCGGAGGGCTTTTCTCAGCGAGTTGTAAGAGAATGTGACATGCTCACCAAAGTGTGCCGGACTGCGTCTAAGGGGTTATAAGGACGCGGGATGGTCCGTTGGGGCCCAGCCAGAACAAAACGGCGAAGCCCAACGCCAGGCAAGTCGCACTTGGTTATGGATTCTATAGGGATGAGCGCTGCGCTCGAAGGAGCCGCGGGACACCGAGCGGTGCAAAGAGCGGACGAACAGGTCCTGGTCCGGCAAGCGCAAGCGGGCAATCGGCCGGCTTTTGAGGAACTGGTTCGCCGCTACGACCGCGAGGTTCTCCGCCTCGCCTACAGTTTGGTTCGCGGCAATGAAGATGCCCGCGATATTTATCAGGAAGTGTTTCTTCGCGCTTACCGGAACCTGGCGCGCTTCCGGTTCGAATGCAGTTTCTATACATGGATTTATCGGATCGCGACGAATGTGTGCCTCGACCATTTGCGGCGCAAGACCACTCGGCGGGAAGAGCAGGCGCCGCAGATTGTGGAGAGCGAGGGCGCGGTGCCGGATTTCTTCGAGCAGCAAATGGAGCATCGCGCCGCGGCCAATCCGGAGCGGCGTTTATTGGGACAGGAGCTGGGCCGGCACATCACGGCCGCGCTCGATGAACTTTCACCGCGCGAGCGCATGGTCTTCGAGTTGAAGCATTACGAAGGGCTTCGGTTGCGTGTGATTGGCGACATGCTTGGCACCACCGAAGAGACGGTAAAGAATTCGCTGTTCCGGGCGACGCGTAAACTGCGCGCCAGCCTGGGCGGCATGAGATAAGCGAGGAGCGCATTCCATGCAGCAAGACTCTCATCCAACTTCCGGCGCGCAAGGGTGCCCGGAATTCGAAATGCAGCTCGTGATGTATGCGGCCGATGAGCTCGAAGGTCCAGAGCGCGATTCTTTCGAGGAGCATCTCGACCATTGCAGCCGGTGCGGCGCGGCCTTGGAAGCGGAGCGCCGCATGGAGGCGATTCTGGCGCCGCAGCAACGGCCGGAACCTTCGGCAGCGTTGCTGGCGAGCTGCCGCAATCGATTTGAAGATTCGCTCGATGAGATGGACCACCGCAGCATTTTTGTCCGCTGGGCCGAAGCAATTTTTCCCGCGCACTGGCTGGCCCTGCACCCTGCTGCAAGCGCTGCGGCGCTCATCTTGATCGGTTTTTCCGCCGGTATGCTGGCGCCACGGCATTCTCAAGGAGTCTCGGCGACTCCTTCCGCACAGTCGGCCGCAACGCTGGGTGCGATGGGGCTGGACAATCAGGAACTGCAAAGCGCCAATGTTTCGGGCATTAATTGGACTCCCGCCGACGGCAACCGGCCGGCTCGAATCGAAGTGCAAATGACCACCCAGAAGCCGATGGTCTTGCAGGGCACGGTGGACGATAAAGAAGTGAAGCAGTTGCTGCTGTACGTTCTCCGCAACAACCGCCGATTCGGCCCCGATGTGCGCATCAATGCGGTGGACCTGTTGAAGACGCGGGCCGGCGATGCCGACGTCGAGCAGGCGCTCTGCCAGCTCGAACGCGTCGACCGCAACCCAGCGGTACGGCTGAAGGCGCTGGAGGCCTTGACCGACGCAGCGCCGAATCCGGCCGCGATTCAGACCATGCTTGACGCGCTCGTGAAAGACTCGAATATCGGCGTGCGCGTTGAGGCTGTCAATTCCTTGCGAACCTTTTCCGAGCGCGGCGCACTGAACTCCGATCCGGAAGCAATCAAAGTCCTGCGCGACCTCATGCAGAGCGATCCAAACGTTTACATCCGGCTGCAAAGCGCTGCAGCGGTACAGCAAGCAACCCCGGGGCAAAACTAAATGGGGATACGGCAGCATAGGAAATATTCGCATTTTGCGATCGCGGCTCTCGCCTCAGCGCTTCTGTGCGCAGCTCCGGCGCGGGCAAACGACTCGGGCCATCTGACGGCGGATAAGACGGGCCAACTCTCGACGGCCGCCGGAATGCGGCTTCACTTGATGACGGATCAGGGCGATGTGCACATCACCACGCAGGATTCGGAAAATGTGAATTATCGCGTTCACCTAGAAGTGAATTCAAGCGATCCAAACGCGCAACGAATTCTCGACGCATTCACTGTGGTTGTGCGCAACACACCCGATGGCGTTCTCCTCGTGGGGCGTTCACCCCACCTCCACTGGGGACAGCACCTTTGGGTGACGTTCGAAGTCGCCGTGCCTCGCAACTACAACCTGGACATTTCCACCAACGGCGGCGGCATTCGCGTAAGCGACATTGAAGGACAGGTTGCTGCGGCGACCGACGGTGGAGACATTTCCGCGGGTCAGATTGGGCCAGCGCGGCTGATTACGGACGGCGGGAGCATCGTCGTCAAGGGCGCGTCCGGAAATTTGACCGCGCAAACCGGTGGCGGCGATATCAGCGTGGGGTCCGTCAACGGCACGGCCATCTTGCGCACCGGCGGAGGGCACATTCGCGTGGCTTCGATTGCCGGTGCGGGAAGGCTCGATACTGGCGGCGGAAATATTTACCTGGAACATGCAGGTTCTGGGCTGGTAGTGACCACCGGCGGCGGCGACATCGAAGTCGGTGACGCTTCCGGCGTGATCCACGCACGCACGGGCGGCGGAGGAATTCGAGTGGTTCACGCGTCCGGCCCAACGGAGCTCGAAACTGGCGCGGGAAATGTTTCGTTGATGCAAATCGAGAGCGCGGTTCGCGCCTCGACGGGTTCCGGGGGCATTACGGCCTGGTTTGGGCCTGGGGCGAAGTTGAGCAGCCTATGCAGCCTTGAGGCTGGCGAAGGTGACATTGTCGTCTATCTCCCGAAAGAGCTCCCCATCACGATCGACGCCTTGGTTGAGCTCGGCGGCGATCATCGCGTGATTGTTGACCCTGCATTTCCATTGCACATGACCTACGGTGAGCCCGACGAAGGCAGCCAAGTAGTGCGCGCGGAAGGGGCACTAAATGGAGGGGGAGCCAGGCTCGTGCTGCGCACCGTGTCGGGCAATATCCGGCTGGTCCTAAACGATCAGCAGCGCGAAAAGCAGCAACTTGATCTGCTCAATCAGCAGATGGACAAGCTGCGCAAGCAGCTCGAGATGAACTTGAACAACCTGAAAAAAACACCACCGCCGGATGAACCATAGGAAGCGAAAGTGAAGGGAGAAGGGAAATGAGGAAAGCGGCCATTCCTGGAGTACATCGAAGCGTTCGTTTTCCCCTGATTTTCTTGGCGTTTTTTGCTTTTACCGCGCTGCCCGCATCCGCCTCCACGGAAGTCTTCGACCAGACTTACCCGTTGCGCGCCGGAGGCGTCTTCGTGCTGGCGAATACCAATGGCATGGTGCAAGTCGATGGCTGGGACCGCGATCAGGTGGAAGTCCGCGCGATTAAGACCGCGTTGCACGACCCACAGGACCTGCAGCGCGTGCAAATCGACGTGCAAACCGATGGTGACCGGATCGCTGTGAGCACGCATTATCCGCGGGGAAGCGGCGTCGAAGTGACTGTGGAATACCACATACATGTTCCATACCGGATACAGCTTGCCGCCCTCGAAACGGTGAATGGCGACGTTCATGTCCGCGGTGTTTCGGGTGTGGGAATGCTGAACTCGATCAATGGAAGCATCGAAGTAGTCGACAGCGATGGCCGGTTCAGCGCGCGGACGACGAACGGAGACGTGCGGCTGCAGTTGAGATCGCTGGCGCAGGGCGATCCGATGCAGCTTGTAACAGTCAATGGCTCGATCGTGCTCTCCGTGCCCGCTGACGCCGCGGCCGAAATCGCGGTGGCCAACCGCAACGGCGACTTCCATTCCGATTTTCCGCTGCGCACGCTGGGAGCATACAACTCCACGTTGTTTCGCGGGCAGTTGGGCTCCGGTGGTGGCGAAATCTCCATGAGCACGGTGAATGGGGCAATTCGACTTGTGCAGGGACGGCCCACCGTCTAGCGCGAGCCTGAAAATCTTCTGCGACGGAGAACAATTATGCGCGTCTCAACGTACCTACAATATATGGCTCTCGGAACATTTGCGATTGGTCTGGCGGCCGCGGGCGTTCGTTCGCAATCTCGTCCGGTGCCGCCGGTTCCACAGACACCCTCCAACAGCGAATCAAGCGCCAGTTGCCCCGGCGCACAAATTGACACGGCCCAGTGGCAGCGCAACATGAAGGAGCTTCAAGAGGAAATGAAGGTCAAGAGCGAGGACCTGCAAGCAATGGCCCAGCAACTTCAGTCGGAGGTGGCAGGGAAAATGACGGGAAACTGGACGAATCGTCAGGAACTGGATGCCCTCACCGCCAAACTCCAGGCGGATCAGGCGGGAATCGCACAGCAAGCGCAGGCCTCCGCGGCACAGGCGCAACAACTCTTCGCTCTGGACTCGGCGGACGACACGGGCTGGCTCGGCGTCGAAGTCGGTGAAGTCTCGGCCGATCAGGCGAAGGAGCTCAAACTCCCGGAAGTGACCGGCGTCCTCGTTTCTCAGGTGCTGCCCAACGGCCCCGCGGCCAAGGCCGGCCTGCAAGCAAATGATGTGATCGTGCAATACGACGGCGCCAGGGTGGAAGGGACTGTGCAGTTTCGGCGGCTGGTGCGCGAAACTCCGCCCGGACGAAACGTGAGCGTTACTGTGATGCGCAACGGGCAGGAAACCAAGGTATCGATTCAAGTGGGCAATCGCACCGACAACGTGGAGACGCAACTGCGCGAGGTTTTGCCGCAGCGCATGCTTAATTTCCACTTCGAAATGCCCGAGATGTTCCCGGCCATGACGCCGGTGCTGGGAATTGAGGCAGAGGACGTCAACGGGCAACTCGGAGAATATTTTCACGTGCCCGGCGATTCGGGCGTCTTGATCCGTTCGGTAAGCCCAGGAACCGCGGCGGCCAAAGCCGGCTTGGAAGCGGGCGACGTGATCACTCGCGTGGACAGCGCAGCGGTGAAAAGCGTCGGCGAACTCCGCGATCAATTGCGCGAGAAACGCGATCAAAAAAGCGTGTCGCTGACGATCATGCGCCAAGGCTCGGAGAAGTCCGTGACCGTGCCGATTGAACCGCCCGCCGCGCATCCCGCCGCGACGCGAAGTGCGGCGCTGTAGGCCACGGCTTCGTTTGACACACTGAAACCAAAAAGGCCCTGCAATCTGCAGGGCCTTTTTCATTTCTGGCTAGAGATTCAGCTCAGCTATTCGCGGTCGATTTCGGCGTTCGCACTCGGAACGGCGATTCGATACAGGCGATCCTTGTCCAGGTAAAGAGTCAGGTCCAGATCCGCAGTGTGCACGCGCAGCCGTTGCATGCTTTTTCCATCCACATTTTCCGGATCTTCAGCTTCCACGGTAATCGTGCCGGGCGTCATTTCCTGCGGTATGAGAACCGGGAAAGTTTGCGCGCCCTTCTTCGACCAGTCATAAATTCGGGCGAGGATTCCGTACTGGTGATACATGTTGTCGTCGAGAATCACCACAATCGGAGTCTTAAAGAAGAATTGCTGTGTAAATGGCTTTCCGCCGTTCATGACGAGTTGAATTGTTGCCGTTCCGTTCGAGAAATCGATCGTGGCGCCCGCCTTCTTGTCTCCCGTCGTGGTTGCCCATTCGTAATGCACCGGTGCTCCATCGGCGTTCAGGCGTAGCAGGGAAGTGATATGCGTTGAGGGCCCCTTCGCCGATTTTACCTCGGCCTCGCCGCGAGCAACCCATTCGCTGCCGTTGGCGGAAATGTCATATTGTTCTGACCCGACTTGTTTGCTGTTCACTATGTCGCGGAATTTGCCTTTGTCCGCTGCGAGGACTCCGCCGCTTGCAGGCGAAGCGGCGCGTCCCGCGCCGTGCTCACCGCGCGGCGCGCTCAAAAGTGGCGGCGAGCCGGCTGCAAGCAAGAATGCCATGGCCAGTAGCCGGGAAACTCGAAGAGCAGCCCTTGCGGAGCAAATCATGCGGGGACTCCTTCCAGAATGCCGAGCGCAATAATATTCTGCACCACGCGCAGAGGTTCCACCGCACTTTCTACGCGGTATTCCGCCTTCTGGTAAAACGGCAGCCGATGGGTATAAAGCTGCCGGAAACTGGCTTCGTCGCGAAAAAGCGGCCGGTCCGTGATGTGGGAGCAGCGCCGCAGAAGTTCCTCGACCGGGCAATTCAGCCACACGGTTGCGCAGCCGCACTGCCGTAGTGCCTCGACATTCGGCGGTTGTACGAGCGTGCCGCCGCCGAGAGAAATGATGGTCGGCCGGGCACTTTCTTTCGCTTCGCCCAGGATGCGCTTCAGTTCCTCGTGCTCGATTTCGCGAAATGCCGGCTCGCCAAGGTCCGCGAAAATCGCGGGAATGGATAGATTGGCGCGCTCGACGATATGCTTATCGAGATCGGCGTGAAGCCACCCGATTTGGCGCGCGAGCAATCGTGCCACTGTCGACTTGCCGCAACCCATGAAGCCGGTCAGGGCGATGAGGCGGCGATTCGGGCGCATGCCTGTTGAAAGTGTGCCGTTCGGAAAACCTTGGGTGCTGGAGTTTGAGGCGTCAGTCACGCTTGTGGATATTGATTGTACCATCGAACGACGACAGTTCCAGCTTGGCGCGGCCCTGGTTGAAACTGCCAAACAGGCTGCGCGAGCCGCGCGGCGCTCGTTGGTTCGGATGCGCTGGAGGGTTCAGCTTGGCCTCGTTGTCCACGGTGCCGTGTAATGATGTTGCGCTGACGTCGAAGGAGTCGCCCGGCGAAAACCGCACGTTGATCTTGCCGCTGTAATTCTTCAGCCGGTAACTGCCGTTAGGCATGAAATCACCATCGAGGAGAATGTCGCCGGTCGAGGTCTGGGCGAAGATGCTGGAGCTGTGATCATCAACCAGCTTCAGGTCTCCGCTGATGGAACGCACCTCAAGGCGTCCGGTGCAGCGCATGCACTCGAATGTACCGCCGACCGTCTGCACCACGAAATAACCGCCGATGTCTTCTGCATCGATGCCGGCGGCAACCGTTTCAACATTCATATCGCCGAGAATCTTCGAGACATCCACCGCGCCAGAATCATTGTGAATCTGCAGTTCGGAATCTTCGGGAACCGTGATGACGTAATTCGCGCGAAGTTCATCGGGACTTATGTCTTCGGCAAGCAGGTGGGTCATGATGTCGATGCGATTGCCGAATTGCTGGGCGTCCACTTCCACTTTATCGCTGCCATGGTCGGCCACAACCATCACTTCCGGTTTGTCCCACGAGGAGATGGTCACATTACCGCTCGGATTGTGAAGCGTGATCAACGGATGAGTCTGCACGGTGAACTGCTTCTCCAAATGATGCGCGTAGAGCGGAGATGTGGCCCCCATCAGAAGAAAGGCCGCGCAGGCGCTGGCGACACGCCACGTGGGCTTCGCGCAAATCGTTGATGTCCAGGAAGCTCGCATTACCGCCCCTCGCTTTCCGCCATCGTGGTCAGCAGGTCCGCTTTCTGCTGGTAGGCGGTATACAGATAGTCTCGAGTCATTTCGTTTTGCGGATCCTCGCGGACGCTCTTTTCACACATTGCAATCATGTTGTCAACAATGGCTAGGTTTCGATTCAGCGTTGCGGTCACGTCCTCGTTTCGCAGGGGCGCCGACGCGGCTATCCGAACGTCGGCTTGTGGCCCGAACTCCGCCACGAGAGGCGCCATCGTCTTCTGCGTGTGATTCAGCCACGCTTCATGGTTATTAGCGGCACGATTCGTATTAGCCTGCCATCCGAGAAACACAGCCCCGGCGATGACAAGCGACAAATACGCGCTCGCGACAGCCGGTCGCAGTGCGCCAAACGACCCCAATCGTTCCCACCAGCCCGTCCGGCGCTGGCGAATCACGCCTTCTTTCTCCAATTGCGCTCTGATGGAGCGCCACAGGTGTGCAGGGGCTTTTTCATCGACAGTGAGGTCAGCGCCAGCCTTGCGGATAAGATCAAGGTCCGCAACCAAACCGCGGCATCGGCTGCAGCCAGCCACGTGCGCAACCGCCTCCGGACGGCGTTCGCCTTCCAGCCAATCTGCGGTCAGTCCCCAGAATTCCTCACAACTCATCTGTGCCATGACGTTCAGTCCTCGCCCGCAGCATCACGCTTGAAAGCCTGGCGCTCTTCGCGGGCCTTGTTTCTCTCTGCTTCATGGAGAAGCTCTCGCAAACGCATTCGGGCCTTGTGCAATTGGGACTTCGAGTTGCCAATCGAACAGCCCATAATTCCTGCAATCTCATTGTGCTCATAACCCTGCACATCGTGAAGCACGAATACGGCCTTGTAGCCCGCCGGCAATTGATCCACCGCGCGCTTCAAGTTCACCCGGTCGATCGAACCGCTCAGTCCCAAGTCAGGCGCGCCGAAATCTCTCCGCGGTCCGCCGCCTTCTTCGTCAGGCTGAGTCACTTCCTCGAGCGAAGTTTCCGAGCCTGTCTTCTTCCTCAATCGCATCAGCACGACGTTTACAGCCAGCCGATGGAGCCATGTGGAAAACGCCGACTCCCCTCGGAACGTGCTGATTTTCCGGAACAGCTGTAGAAAAGCTTCTTGAGTTAAGTCCTCGGCCTCCGCCGTGTTTCCGACCATCCGCAAGCATAAAGAGTAAACCCGGCGATTGTGGAGCTGATAGATCCGCTCGAACGCTGCCGCGTCACCCTGTTGTGCCAGCCGGATCGCATCCGCTTCCGGTAATTCGCCGTTTTCGATTCGCCTCGTTCGGGTCACGATTCCCGTCGCGGCGCATCTGTTGTTCCGATGCGCCCCCTGTTCCAGAAGTTGTCCTTAGATGTTCCAAGGAAGCATCGGTTGGCAATGACTTGCGCCTGAGCCTCCGCCATAGCCGCTCCCCAGATTGGGGAGCGCTGGTTGCCAAACCATTGTCTTAGGAATTTGGCTGCGCGTCTAGGCTGAAACCCGCAAGGGTACTCGCGGGTGATTCCGCACTCTGGCTCCCACAACGGAAGCATCGAGTTCGTTTCGGAAAGAGACCACCCACGCATCGGGAAGCACTCGAAGAAGGGATTTCAGAATCACGATCATTTCGCGCAGGCATGTATTCAGGTCGTAGTGCAGCTTATCCAGCGCCGCCCACGACTCAACCGGTTGAGCCTCGACCCCGGACGCCAGACCCTCAGCTATCTCGCGGAACTCGTCTGCCAGAACGCTTATGGTCAATTCCAATGCCCGGAGTTTGTGCAGAAACCTCGAACGGCTGCTGAAGAGCACCTTGTGCAGCACCTGATTCCACGCCGCGTTCTGCTTCGCAATCTCCCCTGTATAGAACTCTGGATCCAATGGCGCTACCGGGGGAACCTCCGCAAGTCGCCGCCCGTTGCTCGCGAATGTCCGGCACGCAGCTAACAAAGGAGCAGCCAGTTGATCGACCACCGCGCCAGCCATCTCAATTCCAGCGCGCGCATTCCCGAGCTCGCCCTCCGATCGATGTGCGAGCGCCTCGTTCAGGGCAACCGACAGCACCGCGTAGCCGTCTTCCCAGTTGCGGACAATGCAGCGAAAGGCGCAAGACTTCCCCTCAGGAAGCTGGGCGACCCAGTCTTCTCGCACACTACGCCGAATTTGCGAGCCTTGCCCTTTTCCCCTGAATGCCATGGCCCCAGACCCACCCGCATTATACATTATGAGGGAAGCGCGAGCGTTCCTTGACGCTTGGAGAATGCCCCCGCTATACTTCCGCACGATTCCCTGAGAGGATCTTGCTTGGAATTCGAACCACGCGACCAGCTTCTCCAACGGCAGAAAAAACTGGAACAGATTGCCGCTCTCGGCCTTGACCCGTATCCGCACAAGTTTGAATGGAAACAAACGCCGGCGGAGATCGTCGCGCAATTCAACGAACGCAGCGCGGATGATCTGAAGGCTTCAAATATCCAGGCCACCGTTGCCGGACGAATCCTCACGATTCGCTTGCATGGGAAGGCCGGTTTCGCGCACATCCAAGGGCAAGGCCAACGGCTGCAGATTTACGTCAAGCTGGACGCCGTCGGCGAGAAGGCGTACCAGCTTTTTCAGCTTCTGGATATGGGGGACGTGATTGGCGTCTCCGGCCATCTTTTCCGCACTAAAACGAACGAGCTGACACTTTGGGTGGAGCAGTTGACTTTGCTGACCAAGGCTCTCCTGCCGCTCCCCGAGAAATGGCACGGCCTCGCTGATGTCGAAATGCGTTATCGCCGCCGCTATCTGGACCTGATCGTCAACGAGCACGCCCGGCAGGTTTTTCTGCGGCGCGCGCAGATCACCCGCTACATTCGCGAATTTTTCGACGCGCGCGGTTACCTGGAAGTCGAAACGCCCATGATGCATCCGATCCTCGGCGGCGCGACGGCGCGTCCCTTTGTGACTCACCACAACGCATTCGACGTGGATTTCTATATGCGCATCGCGCCGGAGCTTTATCTCAAACGCCTTGTGGTTGGTGGTTTCGACCGCGTTTACGAAATCAATCGGAACTTCCGCAACGAAGGCGTCGACGCCATTCACACGCCCGAATTCACCATGCTCGAATTCTACGAGGCCTACAGCGACTATCGTGATCTGATGAAGCTCACCGAGGAGCTATTTACGGGCCTCGTGAAAGCCGTTTGCGGCGGCACGAAAATCAAGTACGGAAAGCGCGAAATCGATTTTGGCCATTTTGAGTCGATGCCCATGCGAGAAGCTATCGGCAAATACTGGCCCTCGGGAGCTGGCCCCGCACCGAACGCTGGAGAACTCGCGAAGCCTGAAGACCCGCGCGCGGCTGCCGAACGCTACAACGCTTATGCGCGCGCGAAGGGCTTGGACTCTCTCGCTGATCTCGACAAGTCCTCCCCCGGGGAATTGATCGGCGCGCTTTTCGAGGCAGTCGCAGAAGAGCACCTGATTCAGCCCACATTTATATATGATTTCCCGACGGAGATTTCGCCGCTCTCGAAATGCCGGAAGGATGATCCATCCGTCACCGAGCGCTTCGAGTTGTTCATCAACGGCATGGAGCTGGCTAACGGCTTCTCCGAGCTCAACGATCCCGCCGATCAGGAGCGCCGGTTCCGCGCGCAAGTCGAATCCGGCGGCGCGGAAATGCCGAAGGAAGTCGATTGGGATTACATTCGCGCGCTCGCCCATGGCATGCCGCCAACCGCCGGCGAAGGCATCGGCATCGACCGCCTGGTCATGTTGCTCACGGATTCCCATTCGATACGTGAAGTGATTCTCTTCCCGACACTGCGCCCGCAGAAAGATGCCGACACGGATGCCGCTGCTGCTGCGGGCGAACCAACCCCATGAGCTTCGAATGGAGGGTCGCGCGCCGCTACCTGCGGTCGAAATACAAGCCGCCGGTCCTTAGGCTCGTGACGTTTCTTTCCGTCGTGGGCGTTGCGGCGGGCGTGGCCACGCTGGTCATTGCGCTTGCGATGAACACCGGTTCGCGCCGGGCGATTCGCGATCGTTTGCTCGGCGTCACCGCGCATGTCAATCTCAAGCCCAATGGCACCGGCAGCATTCGCGATTATCGCCAATTGATGGCACGCCTGGCTTCGACTCCCGGCGTCAGCAGGATCACGCCCGCGGTTTACAATCAGGTTCTTCTTTCGGCTGGCAACGGCGCGCAGGGCGTGGTGCTCAAGGGCATTGACGTGCCGCTTGAAAAGACCTGGGATTCGGCGCTCGATCACATTGTCTCAGGAGACGATAATTTCGCGCCGGATTCCTATGGCATTCCGGGCATCCTGATCGGACGCATTCTGGCCGATACCCTGCGACTCAAGGTGGGTGACTACGTTACGGTGCTTACGCCGCAGGGGAGCCTGACTCCGTTCGGTTTGCAGCCGAATTCCCGCCGTTTCCGAGTGACCGGAATTTACGATTCGGGCTTCTATGATTATGACGCCAACTGGGCGTTCATCACGCTTCCCCAAGCCCAATCGCTTGCCGGAATCGGCGACGTGGTGAGCCTGCTGGAAGTTCGCGTCAGCGACCTCGATAATGCGCCCAAAATCGCCTCCACACTGGTCAAAGAAGCTGGCCCGGGTTACCAAACAACAACGTGGATGGAGGAAAATCAGGCGCTTTTTCGCGCCATGAGCCTCGAAAAGCTTGTCACCGCGATTTTCATCGGATTGATTACCTTCGTGGCGGGCCTCAATGTTCTGGTCGTGTTGGCCATGACGGTCACGGAAAAGGCTCACGACATTGCGGTACTGATGACCCTCGGCGCGCGGCGCGTTCAAGTGCGCAATATTTTCGTGCTGCAAGGCTTCCTGGTTGGCGTTGCAGGGACGGCTGCAGGTCTCGTGATTGGGTATTCGCTCGCATGGATCGCCAATCATTGGAAACTTGTGCCGTTGAATCCTGAAATTTACTCGATCCCCTATGTCCCCTTTCATTCGAATGGCTGGGATGCCGTGTGGATCGCCGCTGCGGCGTTGGTTATCACCACCGTCGCCACGATTTACCCTGCGCGCGCTGCCGCGCGGACGCTTCCTGTCGAAATTCTTCGCTCAGAATAGCTCCGGAAAATCGACGTGACACCATCCACGGGGATTCCTGCACGCATCTTAATATGTATGTGGAGAGCACAAGAGTCCTATGACGAAGGTACGGGTTGCAATTCGAAAAACTGGGACTGTATGGACGCCGGTGAAGAAACGCAACGTGCTACAATGAATCGTAGTAGTGCGCGGCTGGGTTTTTGGTTGCCGGCGCATTGCGGAACTTTTGCATACAAAATGTGCAAGAACTTGGAGCCACGAAGAGGGGCCGAAAGTCGGCCATCGATAACAGACAGAAACCAAAGCGATAAGCAAAGTGGGATTCGGCCCGAGAATTGAACGGGAGATTACAGAGTTTGCGGCCATGACGAGCGAAGCTACAACCACGATAACGGCGCAAGGGGCGGCGGGAATCGCACCCGGAGGACAACAGGCGCTGCTTCGCGTGGAAGGCCTGCGAAAAGTATTTCGCTCGGGTGGTACTGAAGTGACGGCGCTCGACGGTGTGAGCCTCGCGATTTCGAGCGGCGAAATGGTCGCCCTGGTAGGCCCTTCTGGTTCGGGCAAAAGCACGTTACTCCATCTGCTGGCTGCGCTAGACACGCCGACGAGCGGTACAGTATACTTCGACGGAAATTTGCTGGAAGCGCTTGGGGAGCGTGACCTGGAAAATTTCCGCAGCTCTGCGGTGGGATTTGTTTGGCAGCGGCATCAGCTTCTGTCTGATTTCACCGCGGCCGAGAATGTCGCGATGCCGCTTCTGATCCGGGGCGCTGCGGCTCGAGACGCCTTGCAGACTGCGAGGGAATGGCTCGGCGAAGTGGGGCTGGCCGACCGCTCTCAGCATCGCGCCAGCGAACTCTCTGGCGGTGAGCAGCAGCGCGTGGCCATCGCACGAGCTTTGGTGTCCCGGCCGAAAGTGCTGCTGGCGGATGAGCCAACGGGCGACCTGGACGAGGCGAATACGGAATCGATTTTCGGGCTCCTGCAGCGTTTGCATCGGTCTCATCATCTGACTTCGATTCTTGCTACTCACAATCTGTCCCTGGCGGGGCGCGCAGACCGCGTGTTGAGCCTGGAACATGGTTTGTTGGCGCAAGGGAACAGAACATTCACGCGTCGCGCTTCCGGGCGCGCTGCGTCGGGGATGTCTTCAGCCCCGGAAGGGCTCGGGTGACCCGTGTTTGAACGCTATACAGAAAAAGCTCGACGCGTGATTTTTTTCGCGCGCTATGAAGCGAGCCAGTACGGCAGTCCCTACATCGAGACCGAACATCTTCTCTTGGGACTGTTGCGCGAGGACAAGGCGCTGGCCAATCGTTTTCTGCGTACGCACGGCTCCATCGAATCCATTCGCAAGGAAATCGAATCGCGCATCACCGTGCGCGAGCGCATTTCCACTTCTGTTGAAGTACCCTTGAGCCAGGAATGCCGCCGCATCCTCAATTACGCGGCGGAAGAAGCCGAGCGGCTCAATCACAAGCATGTTGGCACCGAGCATCTTCTTTTGGGCATTCTGCGCGAAGAGAAATCCTTCGGCGCGGAGATTTTGCAAGAGCGTGGCTTGCGGCTTTCCGGAGTGCGCGAAGAAATGGCGCGCAGTGCGGGGGAAAAAGTGCCTGTGAATCGCCCGAAGGAAACTTCTTTACTCGCGGAATTCAGCCGCGATTTGACGCAGGCGGCCATGGATGGCCAGCTCGATCCGCTGGTCGGTCGCGATCGTGAGCTTGAGCGCGCCATTCAAATTCTATGCCGCCGCACGAAAAACAATCCAGTCTTGATCGGCGAACCCGGCGTGGGCAAGACGGCCATTGTCGAAGGTCTGGCCCAACGCATCGCCGATGGCGATGTTCCGCCGTTCCTCGCCGATAAACGCATCCTCTCGCTCGATCTTTCCTTGATTGTCGCCGGCACGAAGTATCGCGGCCAGTTTGAAGAGCGCCTCAAGACCATCATGAAAGAGCTGATGGAAAGCCAGAACGCCATCGTGTTCATCGACGAGCTGCATACCCTCGTCGGCGCGGGCTCCGCCGAAGGTTCGCTCGACGCCGCCAACATCTTGAAGCCGGCATTGAGCCGCGGCGAAATTCAATGCATCGGCGCGACCACTCCGGGCGAGTATCGCAAATCCGTCGAAAAGGACCGTTCGCTCGAGCGGCGCTTTCAGTCCGTCAAGGTCGGCGCTCCGAACGAGGAAGAAGCCATTCGCGTCCTCCAGGGCGTGCGCGACCGTTACGAAAAATTTCACGCCGTGTCTTACACCGACGAAGCCATCCAATACGCCGTATATCTTTCGAATCGTTATATCCCGGACCGCTTCCTTCCCGATAAGGCCATCGATTTGATCGACGAAGCAGGCGCGCGCGTCAAGCTCCGCCAGGCCATGCTTCCCGAGGAAGTATCCGAAGCGCAGAAGCGCGTGAAATTCATCACCCATCGCATGGAAACGGCCATCGCGAATCATGAATTCGAAAAGGCCCGCTTCTACTCCGAAGAGGAACGCAAGGAGAAAGAAAATCTCCGCTCGCTCCGCGAAAAGCTGAAAATCGACGACTCCTCCACAGGTACAGTCACCCGCGACGACATTGAAGAAGTTGTTGCGCGCTGGACGGGTGTCGCCGTCACGGCCATTAACGAAGACGAGCAGCAAAAACTGCTGCGCATCGAAGAAGAACTGCACAAGCGCATCATCAGCCAGGACAAGGCCATCACGGCTCTTGCGCGCGCCATTCGTCGCAGCCGCGCCGGCCTGAAGGCTCCCGGCCGTCCAGTCGGTTGCTTCCTGTTCCTTGGGCCCACGGGCGTTGGCAAGACGGAAGTCGCGCGCCGCCTGGCCGAGTTTTTGTTCGGCAGCGAAAAATCGCTGGTGCGCTTCGATATGTCCGAGTACATGGAGAAACATTCCGTATCGAAGCTGATCGGCGCCCCTCCGGGCTACGTTGGATATGAAGAGGGCGGCCAGTTGACCGAACGTGTTCGCCGCACGCCCTACTCGATCATTCTTCTCGATGAAATCGAGAAGGCGCATCCCGACGTTTTCAATATTCTCTTGCAAGTGTTTGAAGACGGCCAGCTCACCGACGGCCTCGGCAATACCGTTGATTTTCGCAACACGATCCTGATCTTGACTTCAAACATTGGCGCGCGCGCCCTGCAGAAGCAGGTCACGCTTGGCTTCGCTTCGTCGGAAGGCGACACGCATGCCAAGAGCCTTGACGACGTCGTGATGAACGAGGTCAAGAGAATTTTCAATCCCGAATTTCTGAATCGGTTGGATGAAGTCATCCTGTTCAACGCGCTGACCGACGACGATCTGCTGCGCATCATCGATTTGCTTGTCAATCAAATCAACGATACGCTCGTGCATCGTCAAGTGCAGATTCAAATGACGCCGGAAGCGCGGCAATGGATACTGGAAAAGACCTGCACCGACCGCAACTACGGTGCGCGTCCGCTCCGGCGCGCTCTCCAGAAATATGTCGAGGATCCGCTCTCGGAGGCGCTAATTCAAGGCGGGCTTCAACGCCCTGCCATCATCGAGATTTATCTCACGGCTGATGGCTTGGGCTTCCGTCCGGTCGTCGAAGCAACCCCAGTGGCCAACTAGGGAATCCTACACGCGCGAGCCAGACGAGGGGTCAGTCTGGCGGGGGAGTACTGAACATTGTACGGCGGAGCGCGGTCTTGACTTCGAGTCAAGCTGCAAGGAGAAAATCCTGTCTGTACTTCACACCGATTGTTCTCCTGGTGTGCGGGTATTTCCTCGTTTTTTGCCCGTCCCCCGCGAACGCGCAGGAACAAGCCGCATCCAATCCCCAGCCGCAACTCGTCATCACGCGCATCGACTTTGTCGGTAACCTTCGCATCCAGCGCGAAACGCTTATGGCGAGAATTTTCTCGCGTGTCGGCGATCCTTATAACCCAGATGCCATTCGCCGGGACTTTCGCGCCCTTTGGAATTCGCAGTTCTTCGAAGACATTCGCGTCGAAGTGGAAAACGACCCTAAGAACCCGCTTGGCCGGGTTGTCGTGTTTTATGTCACCGAGCGGCCCACCATTCGCAACATCTATTACAAAGGGAACAAATCCGTCTCCGAGTCCGATATTTTGGACGCCTTCAAGGACCGCAAAGTCGACCTCACCGTTGAGAGTCGGTTTGATCCCACTAAAGTCAAGCGCGCGGAAGTCGTCATCCAGCAATTGCTCGCGGAACACGGCCACATGTTCGCCACCGTCAAGCCTGTATACCAGCGCATTCCCGCGACGAATTCCGTGAGTCTCACTTTCAACATCGACGAAGGGCCCAAGGTGAAGGTTGGCCACATTGTGATCACGGGAAATCACGTGTTCACGGCTACCCGCATTGTTCGCTCGATGCGGCATTCCCGGCCGATTGCCATTCCCTTGGGATTTGCCGACATCAATTTATTCAGCAAGACCTACGACCGCGACAAACTCGACGAAGACATGGGAGTGGGCATCGAGGGCTTGTATCGTGACCACGGATATTTTCGAGTTGTGGTCAAGGATCCTATCCTTAATACAGTCAAGACTGAACATAATGGCCTGGGTTTGGGCGGAATGCCGCTGGTGGGGCACCGCCGCAGCATTCGCACGGACATCACGATTCCGATCGAGGAGGGCGTGCAATACCGCATGGGCCGCCTCATCATCCGCAGCGCGAATCCGGACGAGGGTTTGTTTTTCAAGCCCGAATTTCTCGAATCCATTTTCCCGGTGAAAAAAGGGCAGATCTTCAACGTTTCGAAGGTCCGCAAGGCAATCGACGACTACACGAAGCTTTATGGCGACTTCGGATATATCGACTTCACTGCGACTCCGGGGTTTGATGAGGATCCTGCCACTAAGACCATCAATTTGACGCTCGATTTCGATCAGGAAAAGCAATTTTACGTTCGCCGCATCGAGTTTCAGGGCAATACGACTACCCGCGACAAGGTCATCCGGCGCGAGATCCTTCTTGACGAGGGCAGTTTGTTCAACGATCGCCTGTGGGAGTTGAGCCTCTTGCGGCTGAACCAGCTTGGCTATTTTGACGAGATTAAAAAAGAGAACGCCGACCTGAAGCGAGACGTCAAAGCGGGCACCGTTGATATCACCTTGAAGGTCCATGAAAAAGGCAAGCAGTCCATCAGCTTCAACGGAGGCGTGAGCGGATTGGCGGGCACTTTCCTGGGGTTGGCATACCAGACCAACAACTTCCTGGGTCTCGGCGAGACTCTTACCTTTTCGAGCAGTTTCGGCAGCATCCAGAGCAGTTTGTTATTCGGCTTCACCGAGCCCTATCTTTTTGACCGCCCCATTTCCACTGGCTTCACGATTTTCTCGAACAAGTTCAACTTTAACCAGGAGAAGGAGCTGTCCATCCTCGTGGGACAGTCCGTCGCCATTAATCCCGCGCTGGCTCAGGATTACAGCCAGAACAGCAAAGGCTTCACGCTCTTCGCCAGTTACCCGATGCACCGTTTCGCGTTCACGCGTGTGGGTATTAACTACGGATGGACAAAAAGCAGCATCAGCACATTCAGCCAGGCCTCGCAGTTGCTCTTCGAATCCTTACAGTACAGCAGCTTGGCCGGTCCTTCGCAGTTGGCCGGGATCGTTTCCAGCCAGATCACTCCATCGATTACGTACAACACGGTCAATAATCCGGTCAATCCGACGGGGGGCAAGAGCTTTTCATATTCCGTGGGGTTCCAGGGCGGTCCGCTTCAGGGAAATGTGAACACCGTTTCCAATACTTTCCAGGCGGAATACTTCCATCCGTCGTACCACAAGCGAAATGTCATCGCCCTGAGATTTATGTCTGCATGGATCACTGGCTATGGCGGCAGGGTTGTTCCGCCATTCAATCGCTTTTACATCGGTGGAGAAGACACGATCCGCGGCTTTGACTACTTCAATATTTCACCTTGGACTTACATCCCAGCCGCCGTCAATCAGACGATTTCTTTCACCGATCCGACGCAACTGGGCTCCACGGGCGCGCCGGTGACGAAGCAAATCAGCATTCCCATGCTCCAGTATTTCGCCACGCGGCCCGGCGGTGACGTTCAAGGTGTCTTGAACTTCGAATACCGCATTCCCATTGCCGGCCCCGTCAGCATGAATATTTTCACCGATGCGGGTCTGGATGGCATCCTGCGTCCGAGCCAGTTGCAGGTCAACCCCACAGCTGATCAACAATTGAATTCGGAGTTCCCGAATCCCCTCTTCCCGAATGCGGCGATTTCCCAGCGCCTGTCGATTGTGCCCGGAACGAACTTTCAACCACGCACTTCCTCCGGCATCGAATTTGTTGTTTTCTTGCCGATTATCAAAGCGCCGTTTCGCTTCTACTATGCGTACAATGCCATGCGGCTGAATGAAACCATACAGGGGCCCCGTGGAGCATATTTTATCAGTCCGCAGGAAATGGGGAGCCTGCCCCCTGGAGTCTTGCAATCGCAGATCATTCCCGTGCTGAATCAATTGCTCGACCAGCAGATCCAGAGATTTCCCACTGGCCTCGTCGAGCCGCACGGCACATTCCGATTCACGGTGGGCCGTACATTCTAATGCGATGACATTGGCGAAGGCCATGAGCGGGCGGCGGGGGCACGCGTGGTACCGAGGACTCGAGTGAACACTTTGGGAGGCGGCTGGATGAGATTGGGGATGCTGGGAGCAGTCATGATTGTGGCGGGAGCGATGGCTGGCTGCGGCACCAGCCAGACGATTACGGTTTCGATCACACCCACGAGTGGGACGGTAATCTTGGCCGGCTCTCAGTCTTTTGGTGCAAGCGTGGCGGGAAATGCGAATACGCTTGTTACATGGGATGTCTGCAACGTGGCTCCAGCCAGTGAAGCCACGGGAGCCTCCAACGCGCCCAATATCACGATGCCGACCGGTTGCGTTACCGGAGGAAATTCCGCGCTAGGCACGATTCTCACGAATGGCCTTTACACGGCTCCCGCTAAGCTCCCCAGCGCTTCTAGTGTCAGCATAGTTGCCATCTCTCAGGCAAACACGACCGTATTCGCCATCGTGAACATCACCTTGGACTCGGGAATTCGTGTCACACTCACTCCCGCATCGGCGGCGATCGGAACCAGCGAACAATTCCAATTGAGCGCGACGGTTACGGGAACATCGAATACGACCGTTACTTGGTCGGTCAGTGGAGTCGCCAATGGAAACGCTCAGGTAGGAACAATCGCGCCGACGCAATGTTCCGTCGCGATGCCCATTATTCCGAATCAACCGATACCACCGCCCGGCACAAGCGTCGCGTGTTTCACGGCGCCGAATTCTCCTCAGACTGTTCAGATAAGTGCCACTTCAGCGGCGGATACAACGAATGTCGGTACCGCGAGTATTTCTGTCATCACTGCCAATGATCCTACTTTTACCACGACGACGACCCCACTGGAGCCGAGCATCGCGGACGAAGGCTCCGTCGAGCAGGACGTTTATCTGCTTGGCAGCAATTTCTTTTCGACAAGTCAGGTCCAGGTGAACGGAGCGCCTGTACCCACCACCTTCGTTAGCAGCACAACGCTCCGAGCCACGATCCCATCCACTTTTTTCACCACTCTTTCGACACTGTCGATCACCGTCGAGCGTCAGAATGGCGATACCGCCCAGCCCGTATTCCTGAATGTGCAAGCTGTGCGTCCCGCGGCGATTGGATCTTCTCCCGCCAGTTTTTCGGCTAGCACAAATTCGGGCACTCTCGGCATCAATGGCGGGTATTTTTCGCCGTCGATTACGGCCACGGTTCCTGGCGTGCAATCAGTCCCTGTGACGCTCACAAGCACGCGCCAGTTAAACGTCGCTCTCTCAGGCGTCCCGTTTTCGACGCCGGGTTTGTTTCCCTTGCTGCTTCAAAGTACCGACGCTTTCAATCAGGGGTTGCCATCGATTGTTTCCACGAACTTCGCCATCACGCCTTCGGCTGCGGACATTCCTTCAAGCGTGGGCGGGCCCGTCGCCGTAGGCACCTCGCCCGTTGCCGTCGCCATCGACTCTGCATTGGGATTGGCCGTTGTCGTGAATCAAGGTACTGCCGGGAACCAGGGCAGCGTCTCGCTGTTGAATCTCGACGTGAGCCCGCCCTCAGTTATGGGCACCGTTAATGTGGGGAAGACTCCGACCAGCGTTGGTGTCGATGACATTCTGCATTTGGCCGCGGTGGTCAATAGCGCCGATAGTACGCTTTCGGTCGTGAACTTGAAGACCCAGGCGGTCTCGACCTTTGCCTTGCCCAGCAACCCCACAGGCACAACACCAGTTCCTTCGCCATTCTCCATCGGCGTTAACTCGATCACCCATCGCGCATTCGTCGCTTACTCCGACACAAACATTGGCGGCATTGTCGATCTGTCCGGCGGCACGGCGACACTCGTATGCGTCGTGGGCGGCTCCAACCCCAACGCCTCGAACAATTGCGCTACCACGCCCAATGCGAACACACCTCCTGTCAGCACGGGCCCGGCCCCGCAAGTGGCGATCGAGCCGCAATTGAATTGGGCTGTTATAACGCCGGGAGGAATCGGATCGATCTCCATTGTGGATCTGGGAACCGCGGCAACGGCCACGCAAGTGGCCCGCTTGCCGGTGCCGGTTGCGTCTCTTGCCCTGTCCACGAGCGATCAGGGTGTGGCCATTAACACGGAGACAGACCAGGCCATTTTCACTGACCCCAATCAGCCGAATGTGAGCATCTTTAGCCTGCTTGACCAGACAACGAGTTCACCTGGCTTTTCTCAAGGAAACACGGCCGTCGCCATCAATTCGCTGACGAACATGGCCGTCATTTTGAATCCAAGCGCCGGCACGGCGGTCGCCTATAATTTGGCCTCGGACCAGGCGATTGGCAACCCCGTCAGCCTTGGAAATACACCTGCTGCCGTGGCCATTGATCAGGGGAAAAACATCGCCGTCATCGCGGGAGCCAGTGGCGTTTCGATTTTCCCTCTCGGCCCGATTTACTCTCCGCAGATCACGGAAGTAAGTCCCAACAATACTTTCACCGCGCCTTCTTCCGGCTCCTTGACGGTCACGATCAATGGATTCGGATTCAACTCCAGCGCGCAGGTGCGTCTGGACGGCTCGGTCGTCCCAACAACTATTTCAGCGAATGGCCGCCAGGCAGTCGCGACAATCCCGGGCACTCTGCTGGCAGCACCTCGCCGCTTCGCATTGGATGTCATGAATTCCGGAGGCGCCACTTCGAACGAAGAAAATTTCACGGTGATCGGCGCCATTCCGATCGGATTGAATCCGGTCGGCGTGGCAGTCGATCCAGCCCTCAACGAAGCCATCGTCAGCAGTCAGGGTCAATTGACTCCGGCGGGAACGTGCACGGGCCCTGGCACGATTTCGGCTGTGAATCTCGCCACACTCGCCGTCACCGAAACGTTTACCGTCGGCAATTGTCCTGAAGGAGTTGCCGTGATTCCGCGCCTGGGCCTCGGTGTTGTCGCCAACAATGGCGTGGATAATGCGACGGTCTTCGACTACGTCAACGATGACATTGTCGCCACGGTCACCGTTGGGAGCCAGCCTGCCGGCGTGGCCATTCACCCGGACAGCGCTACGGCTATCGTCACGAACACGAATTCGAACAATATTTCCTTGTTCACCGTCAGCGCAAATTCGAGCTCCGTCAGTGGGAGCGTAAACAACGTGCCCGTGGATCAGCGTCCTTTCGGTGTCAGCATCGATCCCATTGATAACATCGCCGCAGTAACCACGACCAGTGGACCCAACCAAGGCAGTAGCCTGCCGAGCACGTTGGATCTGATCGGATTGTCCGGTACGAATTCGGGTGTAATCGCCGGCCGCGTGAGTAATTTCCAGGATCCCACCGACGTCACGTTCGACCCTGTTACCGATACATTCCTCCTCGCCGACAGCCTGAACAACAATATCGACGTCGTTGATCCGAAATCTTTCGACTCCACGCCGATGCGGGCCGGAATCAATCCCACCGCGATCTCCTACAATTTTCAGACCGGCACGGGTGTGACAGTGAATAGCGCCAGCAACACGATTTCGGTCTTCAACTTCCTGGCCACAAACCCGAATTCAGTCTTGACCATTCTTGCAGGCCAGGTTAACGTCGCGCTGCCTATTGGAGGCTCCGCGGAGTTCGGCGTGGCCATCAATCCCCTGACGAATATGGCCGCCGTTGTGGATCAGGCCAATGGGCGGCTATTGCTTGTCCCGCTTCCCCGTTGAGCCCCTTGACGTGTACGGTCGGCCAACGGAATGGTTGCTTCTTGCATCACTATAGCGATCACTTTTCACGCCGGTTTGTTCACGCTAGGGGCTTTCGGATGTCAGGGTCGGGCCGGATTCTGATTGACCCTGTTGTGTATGAGTCGCTATAATCACCGTTTTGGTTTTCTCAAGGTTCGCATCGAGGAGCAAGCATGAAGATTCGAAATGCAAGTTTGACAGCACTCGCCACGCTTCTGATCGTCCCTGCCGCGTGGGCGCAGGCTGGTTCGAGCACGGTCGCTGCGGCGCCGGGCAAAGTTGCCGTGATCAGCCTGCAGCAGGCGATTTCTACCACGGCAGAAGGCAGGCAGGCCTCTCAGGAGCTTCGCGCCCAGTTTGCACCCCGCCAGACGGCGTTGACCAATCTCGGCAAGCAGATTCAGGACTTGCAACAGCGACTGCAAGCCGGAGCGACGACGCTCAGCGATGATGAAAAGAGTCGGCTAACCCGGCAGATTAATGACCTCCAGCGCCGCGGCCAGCGCGATCAGCAAGCCCTCTCTGATGATGGCAATGAGGCAGAGCAGGATGTCGTCAACACGATCGGTCAGAAGATGATTAAGGTCATTGACGCCTACGCCAAACAGAATGACTTCACGGTCGTCATGGATGATTCGGTGCAGAATAGTCCGGTCGTCTATTTCGCCAATCAGGTGGATATCACCGAACAGATCGTCAAGCTCTATGATCAAACCTATCCGGTGAAGCCTGCTCCGGCCGCTGCGCATCCGGCGCCTTCCAAGCCATCCCAGAAGTAGGCTTGGCGCAAGGCTTAAGGTTTCTCTGCCGCCCTTCCCTCATCCAGAGAAGGGCGGTTTTTTTCGTCCGGGTTTGTGCCTGAGTGCCAGCTTGCGTTTCCCAATGCCTCCGTCTATACTGAAGTTGTTCGAAGCGGGACGAAAGACCAAGTGGGCGCGAGCCCACTTTTTTGTTGGCAGCGAAAATCGGTCAGGCGCGCTTCTTGGGAACCTCGACGCCGCTGGCTGGCCGTGGGTTTTCGAGTGTCGATGGACGTCGACAAGATTCGCGAGGCGGTCGAGCGCGTGGCGCGCTCCGTCGGCGTTGAAGTAGTCGACGTCGAGTGGAAGGTCGGGAAGCAGCGTCTATTGCGAGTTTATATCGACCGCCCGCCGTCGCCGGAGCAGCGGATCGGATCAGGCATCAGCCATAGAGACTGCGAAACGCTCAGCGAGCAGTTAAGCGTCATCCTCGATGTTGAGGAATTGGTGCCCGGCCCGAGCTATGTGCTGGAAGTGAGTTCGCCGGGTCTTGATCGGAAGCTGCTGAAGCTTGCCGATTACGAACGTTTCACCGGCCGTTTAGCCCGCGTCTGGCTGAACGATCCGGTCGGCAATTCAAAGTATTTTGAGGGCCGCCTGGCGGGCTGCACCGATGGCGTGATTCAGCTGTCGGTTCGCGACCAGACCGTCGCGCTGCCCTTCGCGAATATTCGTAAGGCGCATTTGGTTGTCGAATTCTAGGGAGAAGTAGCGCATGGCAAGTTTGCTCTACCAGACAATCGAGCAAATCAGCCGGGACAAGCACATCGAGCCCGAGATCATCGTCGCGGCCATTGAGGAAGCCATGGTTGTGGCTGCCCGCAAGTTTTATAAAACGGACGAAGACCTGCGCTCGAAGTTCAATCCCGACTCCGGACACGTCGAGTTGTACGCCGTCCGCACGGTTGTCGAGGAAGTCGCCGACCCGATCCGCGAGATTGGTATCGCCGACGCCCGCAAGCTGCAGCCCGGCATCGAAGTGGGTGGCGAGATCACTCAGGTGCGTGCCACGGATGTCCTGGGCCGCATTCAAGCCCAGACGGCCAAGCAAGTCATCCTGCAAAAAGTGCGTGAGGCCGAACGCGACACGATTTACAACGAATTCCACACGCGCGTCGGTGAGCTCGTGAACTGCATCGTCAAGCGCCTCGATGGCCCCGACGTCATCGTTGACTTGGGCCGCACGGAAGCCCGTTTGCCGAAGCGCGAACAATCTCGTCTCGAGACCTACAACGTCGGCGATCGTTTGCGCGTCGCTATTCGCGCCGTGGAGCGCGCCGCCAAGGGCCCGCAAGTCGTGGTTTCGCGCGCCGATCCCGTGCTGGTGCAGCGTCTGTTCGAGATGGAGGTTCCCGAGATTTACGACGGCACGGTGCAGATTCGCGCCGTTGCCCGCGAAGCCGGTGAGCGCACGAAAATCGCGGTGGAAAGCCGCGACAAGGATGTGGACCCCGTCGGCGCTTGCGTTGGTATGAAGGGCATGCGTGTGCAGTCGATCATTCGCGAGCTCCGCGGCGAAAAAATCGACATCATTCCTTACAACGAAGACATTCTCACCTTCGCGCAAAAGGCTCTCAGTCCCGCGAAGGTGACACGCGTCCAGGCCGCCGATCTTGAGGAGAAGCGCCTCGAGGTCATCGTCGAGGACACGCAGCTTTCCCTGGCCATTGGCAAAAAGGGCCAGAACGTTCGCCTCGCCAGCAAGCTGATTGGCTGGAATATCGATATCAAGAGTGAAGAAGAGAAGCGTCGCGAGATCGAAGCGCAGATGGCGGAAATGACCGTCGCTTCCACGTCTCTCTCGGCACTTGCCGGCATCGGTCCAAAGACCGTCGAAAAACTCGAAGCCCATGGCGTCACTTCCATCGAGAAACTCGCCGACATGACGCCCGAACAATTGCTCGAGATTCCCGGGATCGGCGAAAAGATGGTCGAGAAAATTCGCGTCGCCGTCGAGCAGTATTTCCAGGCGCTCGAGTCGCAGCAGCCCGCCACCGAGGAGGCTTCAGTCGCGGTCGAAGCCGGCAGTGAGCCCTTGGAGCCGCCTGTGGAGGGCGAAACTGCCGTGGAAGGCGAGGGCGTGATCGAAGACGTGGCCGAAGCGGAGGCTGACGCCGAGCCGATCGCCGAAACGCAGTCAGAGTCACTGCCCGTCGAAGCCCACACCGCGGAATCTGCTCCGGAGGATTCAGCGCCGGTTGCGGATTCGTCCGCTGACGAACGTGAGCACGCAGAGGGCAAGAGCGAGGCGGCGAGCGCTCCCGGCTCCGCGCCGACGGAGGACAATTCTTAATCTAATGTCAGAAGCGGGCCAAATTCGCATCAACGAACTCGCCAGGGAACTCGAGATCAAGGCCAAAGTCTTGATCGATTATCTGCCGGACGCTGGAATCACCGAAAAGAAGACCCATTCCAGTTCGCTCGAGCATGATCAGGCCGAACGCGTCCGCAAGCATTTCCGTGATCTTGCTGCCTCGGAAGCCGCTGCGGAAGCGGAGAAAACCGCAAAGGCTGCCGCTGCGAAGGCTAAACCCGCAGCCCGGCCTGCCGCGCCGTCTGCCGCCGTGGCGCCATCCGCTGCCCGGCCTGCTGCTTCAGCTCCCGCAGCCGTCGCCGGTGCGCCGGGCCTGAAGCCTCCGGTTCGTCCGGGGACTGTGCCAGCTCCTCCGGCACGCCCTGCCGTCCCAGCGGGTAGTGCGTCCGCACCGTCTGCCGCTGCTCCGCACCCTGTCGCGCAGCGGCCCGCTGGTGTGCCGCCCGCGTCCGTTTTGGCATCTCCGTCGGCGGCTTCGGCCGCTCCACCAGTGCAAAAAACGGGCGCGCCCCCGCCGCAGAAGGCCCCCCTTGTAACTCGGCCAGGAACATCAGGTGCAGCGCCTGCGCGTCCGAGTGGGCCGCCAATGCGCCCCGGCGGCGCTCCTTCGCAAGGCCAGCGCCCCGGCTTTACTCCGCGTCCCGGCGGCGCACCAATGGGTCAAAGAATGGGTGCTCCTACCGGAGCGCGTCCGGCGGGTCAAGGTGCTCCACGCCCTGGTGGAGCTCCAATGCGCCCGATGCAGAGGCCTGGTGGCCGTCCGGGGCAACCCATGGGCCGTCCCGGTGGTTCGTCCGCAGGGGCGCCGAAAGCTGAGCCCGGTAAGCCGATCTACGCGCGCAAGCCTTCCCCGCGCGCCAAGCCCACAATCGAGAAACGCTTCGCCGAGGGTGAGCGCAAGCTGCACCCCGTGCGCACTCGCGCCGGCGCTGCCGCGGGCCGCGGAGCGGCCCATGCTGAACCCGCTGCGCCGCCCGTTGTTCGCGAGCCGCGTCCGGTCACCATCACCGAGGGAATCACCGTCCGCGAGCTCTCCGAAAAGCTCGACGTCCGCGCCAAGGAATTGCTCAAGACTCTTCTTGACCGCGGCGTTTTCGCCAGCATCAATCAGGCGCTCGATGTGCACACGGCGACCAGCCTTGCCGAAGCCTTTAATGGCATCGTTCAGGTGGTCTCGTTTGAAGAACAGATGGCGCAGGAAGAAGTCGGCCCCGAAGTGGACAAATCGGAAAAGCTCACGCCGCGCGCGCCGGTCGTCACCGTCATGGGCCACGTCGATCACGGCAAGACGAGCCTTCTCGACGCCATTCGCTCGACCAACGTCGCGGCCGGCGAATCCGGCGGCATCACCCAGCACATCGGCGCGAGCCACGTGGAAATCAACGGCCGCCGCATCGTTTTCATCGACACGCCCGGCCACGAGGCCTTCACCCGCATGCGCGCCCGCGGCGCCAAAATCACGGACATTGTCGTTCTCGTCGTCGCCGCTGATGATGGCGTCATGCCGCAGACCGAGGAAGCTATCGACCATGCGCGTGCCGCCAAGGTGCCGATCATTGTCGCCATCAACAAAATCGACATTCCCGATGCCCAGCCCGAGCGCGTCAAGCGCCAGCTCTCGGATCGCGGTTTGATGCCCGAAGAATGGGGCGGCGATACCGTCATGGTCGAAGTCTCCGCCAAGACGCACAAGAACATCGAGCGTTTGCTCGAAATGATTTTGCTCGTCGGTGATCTTCGCGAGCTCAAGGCGAACCCCGCGGCGTCGGCCAGCGGCACGGTCCTCGAATCGCGAGTCGACAAAGGCCGCGGCCCGGTCGCGACCGTGCTTGTTCAGAACGGCACTCTCAATGTCGGCGACGTTTTTATCTGCGGCGCGGTGTATGGAAAAGTGCGCGCCCTGTTTGACGATCGCGGCAATCCGGCGAAAAGCGCCGGCCCTTCCTCGCCGGTCGAAGTTCTCGGCCTGCAGAGTGTGCCCGCTGCGGGCGATCAGTTTCAGGTGGCCGACGAAGCCAAGGCGCGCCACATTGTCGAGTATCGCCAGTCGAAGGCCCGCGAAGCCTCGCTCGCCAAATCGACCAGCTCGCGTCTCACGCTGGACCAATTGCACGAGCAGCTCTTGGCCGGCGAAGTCAAAGACCTGCCCATTGTCATCAAGGCTGACGTCCAGGGCTCCGTCGAAGTCTTAAGCGAGATGCTGCCGAAGCTCTCCACTGATCAGGTAAAACTGAAAATCATTCACGCCAGCGTTGGCGCGGTTTCCGAAACGGACGTTCTCCTCGCTTCGGCCTCGAACGCCATCGTCATCGCCTTCAATGTGCGGCCCGAGCGCAAGGCCTCCGATCTGGCGCAGCAGGAAAACGTCGAGATTCGCCTGCACACCATCATCTATGAAGTCGTGGACGAGATTAAGAAGGCCATGGCCGGTTTGCTCACGCCGGTCATCAAGGAGCAATACCTCGGCCGCGCCGAAGTCCGCGACACGTTCCGCGTCAAGGGCGTGGGCATGATCGCTGGCTGCTCCGTACAGGACGGCATCATCAAACGCGACGCCAGCGTTCGCGTCCTGCGCGACAATGTCGTGATTTACACGGGCCGCGTCAATTCGCTGCGGCGATTCAAGGATGACGTCAATGAAGTTCGCACCGGCTTCGAATGTGGCATCGGCATTTCGAATTTTGCTGACGTTAAAGTCGGTGACATTCTCGAATGCTTCGCGATGGAGAAGCAGGCCCCCGCGGGAGCGAACGCTTGATTTGATTTGCTTCGGGTCCCCCACGGCAGGGAGGGCGGTTAATGCCGATCGGCCTCGTTACTCTGGAAATTCATATTCCGGACGCGCGCTCCCTCAAGGACAAACGGCAGGTGCTGCGCAGTTTGAAAGACCGGCTGCGCGCGCATTTCAATGTCGCTGTCGCCGAATTGGATCATCATGATCTGTGGCAACGCTCGGTCGTCGGAGTCGTGAGCATTTCCGCGGACGATGGGCATCTGGCCGAATCCATGCAGGCCGCGCTTGAGGAATCCGAACGCATCCTCGGACGCGATTTGATTTCGCACGAGATCGACTATTTTTAGAAATCATCATTCGGGAAGTTTGCAATGACCATCGCGGGACATCGCCCGGAACGCATCGCCGAGGAAATTCGCCACGAAGTCACGCTCATGCTCGCCGGTGAGCTGAAGGATCCGCGCCTGGCCACGGCCATGAACGTCACGGAGGTCCGCGTTTCGCCCGGCTTGAAACAAGTTCGCGTCTATGTCGAAGTGCTGGGCTCCGATTCCGAGCGCGAAGCGACGCTCAAGGGCTTGGCCGGCGCGTCGGGCTTCATTCGCCACGAGTTGGTCGACCGCTTGCACCTTCGCCGTGCGCCGGAGATTTTCTTCGTCCCGGATTGCTCCGAGGAATACGGCCATCGCATCGACGAGCTCTTGAAGAAAACGAAAGAGCACGGCGAAGCGTAAAGCTTCGCGGCGGGCCTCCGCGCATTTCCTTGCCGCCGCACGGAATCGAATCATGCCTCGAACTCTACAACCACCGCACCTCGACGGCGCTCTCGTCATCGACAAGCCTCGCGGCAAGACGTCCCACGATGTCGTCGAAGCCGTCCGTCATCTCGTCGGTTTTCGCCAGATCGGCCATCTCGGCACGCTTGATCCCCTGGCCACCGGCGTTCTGGTCCTTTTACTTGGCCGCGCTACTCGCCTCGCTCAGTTTTACACGGGCCGCCGCAAACGCTACAACTGTGGCGTGCGTTTTGGGTTTGCCACGGACACATACGACTCCGACGGCGAAGCCCAGGGTCCCGATCTCGCCCCGCCTCTCGATCCCGAAACGATCGAACGCTTCGCCGCGGGATTCATTGGGCGCATCGAGCAAACACCTCCTGCATTTTCAGCCAAGAAAATCCATGGCCATGCCGCGCATGAATTGGCGCGCAAGAAAAAACCGGTCAACTTGAAGCCTGTCGAAGTGGATGTCTATGAATTTCGTTTGACGGGAATCGAAGGCTCGCTTGCGCGGTTCACCATCGAATGCGGCTCGGGCACTTACATTCGCGCCCTCGCCCACGAACTTGGCAAGCTCCAAGGTTCAGGCGCTCACTTGGCGGAAATCGTCCGCACCGCCGTCGGCGAATTTACGCTCGACCAGGCCATCCCGCTTGAAGAACTGGCGGAAGCTGCCCGTGCGGGCCGTCTCGCCGAGCGCGTGATTCGTCTGGAAGGTCTTCTGCCCGATCTTCCGCGCGCCACTGTCTTGCCCATCGTCGAGCGTCGCATCCGTCACGGTGCGAAATTCAATGTTCCGCTCGCGCAAATTCAGCCCGGCCACACGGCTCTCGCTCAGGGCGCGCCCGCGCAGCTCGATTCGGGCGATTGGAAACCCGCGCGCCTTCGCGTTCTCAATTCGCAAGGGCACCTCATCGCCATCGCTCAAGCGGTTGTTCCCCAGACGTACCAGCCTGTCGTCGTCCTCGAAGCCACGCAATAAGCTTCAGCCGTCGCGCCGCGAACGTGCCGAAATCCGATTTCATTTTGGAATGACCTGGTGAATTACGGTATTGGGCGGGCCAGCGCTGGCGCGAAGCCGCTTTCCACCGGCGCACGCCCGGCGTAAATCGGTTTGCCCGTCTCCGGTCCCGGCCGGATTAGCCTCGGCGTCAGTAGAATCAACAGCTCGGTATTTTGATTCTGATTGTTCTGCGCGCTTGCCGCCAGGCCGAGCGGGCCCAGTAGTTCTGCCCCCGGCGTCCCGCTGATCGCCCGCATCGCGGTGGACTCGATAATTCCCGCCAGCACGCTCGTTTGTCCGTCCTTCGCGCGAATCGTCTGGTCGATTGTCTCGTTGCTGATCACGGGAATCTGATTCAGCGTGGTTCCGGACAAGCTCTTCAACTCGAAGTGCAGGTCGAGCGTCACTTCGCCGTCCGAATGCATGTGTGGCGTCGCCTTCACTTTCAGTCCGATGTCCTCATATTGCGAGTCCGGGTATGGAGTCGCTGCGGCGCCGGTTCCCGTCGAGCCGAAAGTCGCGTTGTCTAAAATGATCGTTAGTGTATTTGCTGTCGAATCCGCAATCGCCAGACCGGGCGGATGCGCTGTGCCCTCGAACGTTCCCGCCGCCAAACCAATCGGCCCCGTGCCTGTCGCCAAAATCAGCGGCAGTGCAAACGTGCCGTCGCCATTCCCGATGAACACAGCAACCGTGTTCGCGTCCTCATCCGTCACTGCCAAATCGGCCAGCCCGTCGATATTGAAATCGCCCGTTGTAATCGCCACTGGCTTGTTGCCCGAAGACGACGCGTTGTTCAGCCCGAACGTGTTGCTCAGCGTGAATGTTCCATCTCCCGCTCCAAGGTAAACCGATATCGTGTCGTCCGTCTGATTCAACGCCAGCAGGCCGATGTTCGTGTTGTTGTTCAGATCGAATTCCCCCGATGCAATCGCCATAGGGGCGTTGCCAGTCGCCAACGGTCCTTTGCTCGTGAACGTTCCATCTCCGTTGCCCAGAAAGATGGAGATCGTGTTCGCTGCCTGGTTCGTCACCGCCAGATCCAACTTGCTGTCGCCATTGAAATCCGCCGTCGTAATCGCCGAGGGCGTTTTCCCCGTCGCGAAGACGGTCTGCGGCTGGAACGTTCCATCTCCGTTGCCCAGCAGGATGGAAACCGTGTTGTCAGTCTGATTCACGATGGCCAGGTCCGTGTGGCCATCGTTATTGAAATCCCCGCTCACCATCGCTACAGGATTTGTGCCGGTCGCATAAGTGCCTTTCAGCGCAAATGTTCCGTCGCCGTTGCCCAGGAAGATGGAAACCGTATTATCTGTTTGATTCAGGACCGCCAAGTCCGTAAAGCCGTCGCCATTGAAATCCGCCGTGACCAGCGCATCCGGGCCATTGCCGGTCGCGAGCGTGCCATTGGAGTTGAACGTTCCGTCCCCATTTCCCAGGAAGATCGACACCGTGTTGTCGTTGTGGTTCGCCACCGCCAAATCGGCGTTCCCATCACCGTTGAAGTCCGCGCTGACCACCGCAACTGGACCGTTTCCGGTCGCGATTGTTGACTCCGGAAACAAGTTCGACGAAACGCCGGGAATAAGTCCTGTGGACGCCAGGCTCGATGAATACTGCGCCAGCGTGATGGGCACTCGGTCCCCCACGAAGAATGTCACCGGCTGGCCGTCTTCCGCGCGCAACAGAACGCGCCGGCCGCTTTTCACCGTGCTCAGCGTGTCGGAAAACGCAGCCGCTGCGCCCGGCAGCGTGGCTAGAAAAGTTGTCTTTCCCCCGCCAAACGCCACCAGCGGGGGAATCAGCGAACCAAGTCCAACAGCGCCTGACCCGACGAGCGACGCGATTTGGCTCGTGCCCAGCGCCCCCAGAGCGCTCGAAGAACCGAACACCTGCTCAATCGCGCTGATCAGCGAAGACCCGCCTGCCTGCGCCTCCTGGATTTCCTGGGGAGTCAGCGTGAATGCCTGCGCGGACGTCGGCGGCGTGATTCCCAGTTGCCTCGCCGAGTTGCGGTCCACCTCCAGAATCTCCATTTCGATCACCATTTCGCCGTGCGCCTGCTCCAATTGGTCGAGCAACTGCGCCGCAACCGAAACGGCCTGCGGTGATGCACGCATCGTGATCGCGTGTGCCGGAATGCTCAGCTCCGCGCGCGTGATCCCCGCGATGTCGCGCACCACGCGCAGCACCTCGGTCATATCGTTTGGCGTCTCATCGTCGGGAAGCTGCACGGTGCGCATCACCGAAAGGTCATAGGCGCGCCGCTTCGCCGGCGTATCCTCGGCCACAAAAAATAGCCGCTTCGTCAGCGGCCGCCAGAATGTCCCGGTCATGTCGCCAAGCACGCGCATCGCGGTGGAAAAGTCCGCGTCGTTGATTTGGAAATGGATTTGCTTCGGTCGCAGTTCCACGTCGAACGATGTATCCACTCCAAATCGCTGCGCCACCTCCGCATACGCGCCTTCCGTATCCCCGCGATAATCGAAGCTTTGCGTGCCGGTCAGCGGCTCGAGCCTTACCACGCTGGCTGGCTCGATCATCAGTTGCCGCAGCGACGCCGCCGAAGAAGGCGAAAGTTGCGCCAGCCGCTCCCGCACCGTTTCGTCGCCCGGATCCAGAATCAGCGCCATTCGCAGTTCTTGTCGCGCCTCGGTCAGATGCCCAATGAGCGCATCGCGCTCCGCGCGGTCCACGGTTTCGCCAATCAATTGGCTTCGCGCGATTTCGCGCTGCAGCAGGTATTCGCGGCTCGCCGGATCTTGTCGCGTGGCTTCGGTGTACGCCGCAAAAGCGCCGGGCCAGTCCTTGGCCTTCTCCGCTTTCTGCCCGCGCTCGGCAGCTTCCCGGGCCAGTTTCGGATTGCGCGCCTCGCCTGGTTTCTTAGGTGGGACAGCCGCTTGCTTCGCCGGCGCGGCGTTTGCAGGTGACTGCGCTTCGGTCGGCGCGGCCGCCTGCGCTTGCGCTGGTGTCGGTGTCGCTGAAGCCGTCAGCGCGGCGCAAACGATGAGTGCGATGGATGTCTTTAGATGCAATGAAGGTGTCTCTCTGCTATTTTACAGAGATTGACGCCAGCCTCGCGGCGTTGCCTGAGCCTGTGCCCCGAACGCCACGTCGCGGCTGGATCACACGCGGATGATAGAAATGGAATGGAGTATCCTACTGTAGCGTTGCGTTGAAGAACGCCAGCATGCGGTTCCATGCGTCCTTCGCGGCCTCGGGGCGGTAACCGGCCGTGTTATCGGGATTCTCAAACGCGTGTCCCGCGCCATCGTAAATCTTCACGTCCACCGATTTCCCGTCCGCCTTCATCGCCGCCGCAAACGCGTTCACCGCCGCGGGCGGAATGCCGCGATCCTCGGCGCCGAAGTTTCCCAGCACCGGAGCTTTAATCTTCGCGATGTTCGCCGGATCGGTCGGCAGCGCTCCATAATTCACGGCGCACGCCGCGAGCTTCGGCTCGTTCTGCGCCAGAAGAATCGAATAGCCGCCACCCATGCACCAGCCCACGACGCCGATCTTGTTCGCCTCCACGTCATGCCGGGACGCCAGATAAGTGAACGCCGCCTCCAAATCGCCGATGGCGCGGTCCTGCGCCAACCCGCGCGACAGTTCGTGCGCCGCTTCTGCGTCGGTCGCCACTTGGCCCCGGTACAGATCCACAGCTAGCGCCACGAAGCCCTGGTCCGCGAACTGGTCCGCCTGTTGCCTCACCCAGTCGTTCAATCCCCACCACTCGTGAATCACGATGATCGCCGGGTGCTGTCCCCCTGACCTCGGCAGCGCCAGATAGCTCGTCACCATCGTGTTCCCGCTTGCGTATTGCACGCGCGTCGATGACTGCGCCCGCGTTGTCGCGGGCAAGCTCACCCAAACGGCAATCGCAGCCGCGATGGCCATCGCCGTCGCCGCCAATATCACTGGCTTCCCGATCTTCCTCATTTCCAGCCTCCCGCAAATTCTCTGCCGCGGCCGTCATTCTACCGCAACGCACGCATTTGCTTTAGCCGAGCGATAGTCTATCGAACGTAGGGTATTTGCCTTGACGATTGCCGCAAAGCGAGATAAACTCAGATTTCTAGTTGATACAAAGTTACAACTGGCCTTTTTGACATGATTCCCGCTCTTTTACTCGCTCTTCGCGAAGGCGTCGAAGCCGCTCTTGTCGTCGGCATTGTCCTAGTCTATCTCAACCGCATTGGTCGCCGCGAGCTCACTCGTTACGTTTGGACGGGTGTCGCCGCCGCCATTGCCTGCAGCATCATCACGGCTGCGCTGCTTCAGCGCTGGCAGGTCAGCGAAGATGGTTTCGAAGGCCTCTTGATGCTCCTTGCTGCCGCGCTCGTCGTCACCATGATCATTTGGATGAATCGAGTCGCGCGTCGCCTGCGCAAGGAAATCGAACAGCGCGTCGAATCCTACACCCAAAGAGGCGAATTCGCCGCCGGTCTCGGTATCGGCCTCTTTGTTTTCCTGATGGTTCTTCGTGAAGGCGCCGAGCTTGTCGTCATTCTCCGCGCCGTGGAGCTCTCCGTTGCGGGCGTCCAGGTATGGATCGGTGCCGGGCTGGGCATTGCTCTCGCTGTCGCTGTGGGGCTGTTTTTCTTCCAGGGCACGCTGAAAATCCCGTTGGGCCGATTCTTCGCCGCCACCAGCACTATCCTGATGGTCGTCGCCTTCCAGCTCGTCTTGACGGGCCTTCACGAATTGAGCGAAGGCAAATGGATTCCCTCGAGCAAGCAGGAAATGGCCACCGTCGGCCCGATCGTTCGCAACGAATACTTCTTCTTCGTCATCATTCTCGGTGTCGCCGTCATCGTTGTCTTGCGTGAATGGTTCGCCCTTCGCGGCACCGCCATCGGCGAGGCCGCCAACCCAGCCGAGAAGCGCCTGCTTCAATATGAGCATCGCCGCCGCCGCGTTTGGAGCTTCGCCGCCGCGTTTCTTTGCGTGCTCGTGATTCTGTCGCTCACCGCCGAATTTGTTTACACGCGCGCCTCTGCCGCTCCGCCCGAAGCCGAAAAACTCGCCGCCACGAACAGCATTGTTCGCATCCCGCTCGCGGAGATGAGCGGCGTCAGCGTGCATTTCTTTTCTGTCGACGTGCAGGGCACAGCCTTTCGCTTTATCGTTGTTCGCAAGCCCGATGGTGATTACGTCACCGCTCTCGACGCCTGCCAGATTTGCGGCGCGATCGGCTATCGCCAAGAGGGTTCCATGCTGATTTGCCGCAATTGTGGCGCGCCTGTCAATGCCAGTGAAATCGGCCAGCCCGGCGGCTGCAATCCCATTGCCTTCAAATCGCAGGTCGAAGGCTCGAACATCGTCGTCGATCTCTCCGCCATCTCCGACGCTGCTTCCGAGATACAGAAATAGGCAGACGACCATGTTCATCCGCCTACTCCGCGAATCTTTCACGCGCAATCCTCGCCGCAAACTTCTCACCGGCATCGCGCTCATTCTCGGCATGGCGGTTGCCACGGCGACTTTCACCGTTGCCGTCGATGTCGGCGATCAACTCGCGCGGGAATTCCGCAGCCTCGGCGCCAATCTGCTCATCACGCCGCAGGCCGATACGCTTCCCGTCGAAATCGGCGGCGTCGATTATCGGCCCATTGATCAGGGCGCGTATCTTCCAGTCTCTTATTTGCCCAAGCTGAAGGAAATTTTCTGGCGCCACAATATTCTCGGTTTCACGCCATTCCTCGACGTGCCCGTCTCGGCCGCCATCGTGCAGTCCGGCGGCGCCTCGCGCAATTTTCAGACTACTGTCATCGGCACGTGGTACAGCCACGCCGTGCCCCTCGAGGACGGCACAACCTTCACCACCGGCGCCAGCTTCACGCATCCCTGGTGGAAAATCCGCGGCCAGTGGTTCGCCGATGACTCGAAGAACTGCGTCGTCGGTGCGTCGCTTGCCGAAAGACACAAAATCTCCATTGGTGATGTCCTCGATCTCAGCGCCGCTGGCCGCGCGTCCACCGCGACCGTCACGGGCATTATCACCACGGGCGACGCCGAGGACGACGCCATCGTCTGCCCGCTCGCCGTCGCGCAGGATTTGGCCTCGAAGCCCGGCGAATTCCGCCAGCTTTTGGTCAGCGCGCTCACAAAGCCCGCCGACGCACTCGCCAACAAAGATCCCAACTCGATGACGCCCACGGAATTCGACCGCTGGTACTGTTCGCCGTACATCTCTTCCATCGGCCACCAGATTCGGCAGGTCCTCCCCGGCACGCAAGTGCAAACGATTCGCCGCGTCGCCGAAACCGAAGGCCGCGTGCTCTCCCGCGTCAGCCTGCTTCTCTGGATCGTCACCATTGCCGCATTGATCGCTGTCGCCCTGGCCGTCGGCGCCACTTCCGCAACCACGGCCATCGAGCGTCGCGCCGAAATCGGTTTGATGAAGGCTCTCGGCGCAACCAACTTTTTTGTCAGCGGCCTTTTCCTCAGCGAGCAATTGCTTCTCGCCGTTGTAGGCGGCTGCATTGGCTTCTTGCTTGGCGCGGGCCTCGCGCGCGAACTTGGCGAAACCGTCTTCGGCGTCGCAACTCTTCCGCGCCTGATTGTTCTGCCCGTGATTCTCGCCGCCGCCGCGTTTGTCGCTCTGATCGGAAGCTGGATTCCGCTTCATCGCGCCGCGAATATTTCTCCCGCGCCGATTCTGAGGGGCGAATAGTGTTCAAGCGACTTCTATTTCATCTGCTCCGCGGCAATCGCGTCCGGCTCACCGTCGCGTTGCTCGCGCTCATCAGCGGCGGCGCTGTTGTTTCCGCGCTTCTGAATCTTGATCTCGACATCAATCGCAAACTCACCCAGGAATTCCGTTCCCTCGGCGCGAACCTCGTCATCTCCGCGCCACAGGCCACCGCGTCCGCGCCGGGCATGCCCACGCTTCTCGACGAATCCGCGATGCAAACCATCGCGCAAACGCAAGCATCCGGCGTTGACGCCTCGCCTTACCTCTATCTCGTCGTGCGCGCCGGTTCGAATCCTGGACAGAACGTCGTCGTCACCGGGACGTGGCTCGATGGCGTCGCGCAAATCGCGCCGTCGTGGAAAATCACCGGTGTCGCATCGTTCTCCCGCGCCGATCTTGCGCATTGCCTTGTGGGACGCAACGCCAGCCGTAGCCTCGGTCTCGCCGTGGGCAGCAACGTCAACTTGTCCTATCAAGGTCGTACCGCCAGCCTCACCGTCGGCGGCATCGTCGACGCGGGCGGCTCTGAGGACAATCAAATTTTCGTCAATCTTCCTGTCGCGCAGCGCCTCGCTTCGCTCGACGGAAAAATTCAGCTCATCCAGCTCAGCGTTTCCGGCTCTGCCGATCAGATTCGCGCCGTCGCCGCTCATCTCCAATCGGCGCTTCCTGCTCTCGATGTGAAGCCCATTCCGCAAATCACGGATGCCGAAGGCCAGCTTCTCAACCGCATTCGCTTTCTCATTTTCTCCACTGGTCTTCTGATTCTCGTCCTCACCGCGCTCTGTGTTCTCGCCACCATGGCCGCTCTCGCCATGGAGCGCCGCAAGGACGTCGGACTGATGAAAGCCCTCGGTGGCTCGATTCAAAAAGTTGTGCGGCTGTTTCTTGCCGAAGTTGGCGTTCTCGGCACGGTCGGCGGAATCGTTGGCTACGCCCTCGGCATGGCGCTTTCCGTGTGGATGGGCCACCGCGTCTTCGGCGCCAGCATTTCACCGCGCTGGGAAGTGCTCCCAATCACGGTCGTCTTGATGCTGTTCGTCGCACTTGCAGGCGCGCTGCCTTTGCGCTTGCTCGGCAATATTCGTCCGGCAGTAATCTTACGAGGAGAATGATCCGGTGGCTCTCGTCGAAGTCGCGAACCTGAGAAAATTCTTCGGCGAAGTTCGCGCGCTCGACGGCGTTTCCTTCTCCGTCGAATCCGGCGAATGGATCGCCATCATGGGCCCGTCCGGCTCCGGCAAGACCACGCTCATCAATATTCTTGGCGGCCTCGACACGCCCACCGAGGGCCGCGCCATCGTCGATTCCGTCGATGTTGGCCGCCTCGACGAAGCTGCTCTCACGCGTTTCCGCTCCGAAAAAATCGGCTTCGTCTTCCAGCAATTTCATCTCGTTCCGTATCTCACCGCCGTTGAAAACGTCATGCTCGCGCAGTATTTTCACAGCACCACCGACGAATCCGAAGCCGCCGAAGCTCTCCGCCGCGTCGGCCTCGGCGAACGCCTCACGCATCTTCCCTCGCAGCTTTCCGGCGGCGAGCAGCAACGTGTCGCCGTCGCTCGCGCGCTGATCAATCATCCCAAGCTGATTCTCGCCGACGAGCCCACCGGCAATCTCGACGAAGCCAACGAAGAAACCGTGATTCGCCTTTTGCGCGATCTCCACAGCGAAGGCCACACCATTCTCATGGTCACCCACGATCCATCCATCGGCGGCCTCGCCGATCGTCGCATCGAACTTGCTCACGGCCGCCTCGCGCAAATCACCATCTACTCATCTGAAGATGAAGCGCGTTTCGATCACGTCCTCGAAGAGCTCTGGCTCTGCGCTGAAATCGGCCGGCGCGCCAAGCTCGCCCGCTTCCATTCGCTCGACGCCGATCCCGAGCGCACTTTGCAGCGTCTCGCCGTTCTTGGCCTCGTCGCCATGCAGGATTCCGAAATTGAACTCACCGATCGCGGCACGCGCCGCGCTCGCGATGTCGTTCGCCGTCGCCGTCTTGCCGAGCGCCTTTTCACCGACACTTTTTCCATCGCTAACGCCGAAGCCGATTCGCAAGCTTGCAAATTCGAGCACATCATCAGCCCGGAGCTCGACGAGCGTATCTGCTCCTTCCTCGGCCATCCCAAGACCTGCCCTCACGGTCGGCCCATTCCCCCCGGCCCCTGCTGCCCACAGGCGGAAACCGCGGCGAAGAAAAGCGCCTGATGCCCATTCCTCTCGACGTCCGCAAAAAGCCCATCGACGTGAAAGTCCACGTATCCACCGGCGCTGGCATTTACATCACCTGGTCCGACGCGCATTCGAGCCACTACGACTTCGCCTATCTCCGCGAGCACTGTCCCTGCGCGACATGCAAAGAAGGCCACGACAAGCACTCACACGTTGACACGAAGACGGCCCCCGGCTCATCCGCGCTTCCCATGTTCAAGCCCAAAGTCACGGCCCGCTCTGCCGCGGCTGTCGGCAACTACGCTGTGCAGATCGAATTCACCGACGGCCACGCTACTGGCATCTTCAGCTTCGACCATCTCCGCGAGATTTGCCCGTGCGACGCCTGCGCCCGCGAATTCCGCGCCCAGCAACGCGCCTGACGCTCATTTTTCACTAATCTCCGCTAGTGCACACTTCGCAATCCCGGTGCCTTTCAATGCCTTTATTTTTCCCTCCGCTCGACGTATAGTCACTTTCCACATTTCTTTCGTTCATGTCTTCGAATCCCACACCGCCCGGACCGCTTAGAACCACTGCGCGCCCCGTCGTCAACGTCCTCGTCGCCACCACGGCGATGCTGAGCTTTATTTCTTTCTGGCGCGCCGGCGCCATCGTCCTCAACGACCTTGCCTCGTCCGCTTATTACGCCGGTGGCGATGCCGAGCAGGTCATCGGCAAATCCGCTCCCTGGTTCATCCTCGCTGTCATGTTGCTTTCCTACTGCGTTTCGCTCATTTACGTCGAAAGCTGCAGCATGTTCGTGCGCGGCGGCGTTTATCGCGTCGTCAAGGAAGCGATGGGCGGCACGCTCGCCAAATTTTCCGTCTCCGCTCTGATGTTCGACTACGTCCTCACGGGTCCCGTCAGCGCTGTCGCGGCCGGCCAGTACATCGTCGGCCTCGCCAACGAGTTCTTCCGATATCAGCACATGCACTTTGTGCTGCGGCCGAATGCCTCTTCCATGCTCATCGGCATCATCGTCACGATTTATTTCTGGTGGCAGAACATCAAGGGCATCCCCGAATCGAGCGAAAAGGCTCTTCGCATCATGTATCTGACCACGGCCATGGTCGTGATCCTCATCGGCTGGTGCAGCTACACGATTTGGGTCCGCGGCGTGCACTTTCCTCCCGCTCCGCTCCCTCGCAATATGATCCTTGGCAAGGAAGCACTGGGCTGGCTCGTTAATTGGCGCTTCGCCCACACCGTGACTCTCATCGTCATCTTCGTTGGCCTGGGTCACTCAGTTCTGGCCATGAGCGGCGAGGAAACCCTCGCCCAGGTCTACCGCGAAATCGAGCATCCCAAGCTCCAGAACCTCAAGAAGACCGCACTGCTCATCGTCGTGTACAGTCTGCTCTTCACCGCGCTGGTTTCTATCTTCGCCGTGATGATCATTCCTGATTCTGTCCGCCCGCATTTCTTCGAGAACCTCATCGGCGGCCTCGCCATGAACTTACAGGGCCCCTTCGGACTCCGCCTTGCCTTCCACGCCTTCGTCGTCATCGTCGGCATGCTGATTCTTTCCGGTGCCGTCAACACCGCCATCGTCGGTTCCAACGGCGTTCTCAGCCGCGTCTCGGAAGACGGCGTCCTCACCGATTGGTTTCGCCAGCCGCACCGCCGCTTCGGCACGACGCATCGCATCATCACCACCGTCGCTGTTCTTCAGATCATCACCATTTTCATCAGCCATGGCGATTTCGCCTTCCTCGGCAATCTCTACGCTTTCGGCGTCACGTGGAGCTTCGCCATGAAAGGTATGGCCGTTCTCGTCCTCCGCTACACGCATCCCCACGATCGCGAATATCGCGTCCCGCTTAACTTCCACATCGCCGGAAAGGAAATTCCCCTCGGCCTTGGCCTCATCACCCTCGTTCTCTTCCTCATCGCCTTCGTCAATCTCTTCACCAAGCCGGAAGCCACCATCGCCGGCGTCACCTTTTCGCTCATTTTGTTTGCCGCCTTCACGCTTTCCGAGCGCAGCGTCCGCAAGCGGCAGGGAACTACGCACGCATCCGAACTCGACCAGTTCAATCTCGCGCAGGAAAACGATCTCACCCCGGCCAGCCTCGGCGTTCGCCCCAACAACGTTCTCGTCCCCGTCAGCAATTATTACGCCCTGTATCACCTTCATTCTGTCCTGGCGCGCCTGAAAACGGAGGAGCAGGACGTCGTCGTCCTCCACATCCGTCTCTTGCGCCGCGCCGCTTCCGGCGAATATGACCTCAAGCCCGAGCAGCTTTTCAGCACCATCGAGCAGCTCCTGTTCACCAAAGTCCTCGCCATCGCCGAAAAAGAGGGCAAACCCGTGCGTCTCGCCGTCGCCGCGGCCAATGATTTGTGGGAAGGAATTTTGCGCAGCGCTTCGAATCTCCAGTCGTCCTCGATCGTGGTCGGCAGCTCGTCGAAGATGACCCTCGCGGAGCAAGCACGCGAGGTCGGCCTCGCCTGGGAGCACATGCCTGAGCCGCGCCCGCATCTCGCGCTCGACGTAGTCACCGCCGCGGGCGACGAGCGCATTTTTTACCTCGGCCCGCACGCGCCTCACCTCACGCCCAAGGAAATCGATCTTCTTCACGAGATTTGGTTGCGGTTAAGTGACGAACTGAAGGGCCAGGAAATCCACCATCACGACATCGTTCATTTCGCGCTCACTGAACTCGAGCGCGAAATCGCCGAAGGCCAGGGTGATGCCGTCCTCGAGCGCCTCCGCCAGCATCTTCAGGAAATCAAGGACCGCCGCTCCACCATCACCTAGTGCGGCAGCGTTACGCCAGCACTTGCGCCGTGCAGTACGCACATTTCGACGCTTTCACCGGTATCTTCGACAAACAGTACGGGCAATCCTTCATGGTCGGTTCGGGCGGCGGTCCCGGCTTCCTCGTCCAGCGGTTCACTTGCCGCACAATAAGGAAAATCACGAACGCCACGATCAGAAAATCGATCACCGTGTTCAGGAACACTCCGTAATTGATCGTTGCCGCTCCGGCCGCTTTCGCTGCCGCCAGGTCCGCGTAGCTTTTCCCTGAAATGTTCACAAACAGGCTGTTGAAATCCACTTTCCCCAGCAGCAGCCCGATTGGCGGCATGATCACGTCGCTCACCAGCGACGTCACGATCCTCCCAAACGCCGCGCCGATGATGATGCCGATCGCCATATCCACCACGTTCCCCTTCATCGCGAATTCCTTGAATTCCTTCAGCATCCCGCCTCCTTTGCAGATTCTCGCAGCGATTCGCAGCTCTAAAATTGTTTGCTTTTGCGGGCCGGGCGCCCCGGACAATCCTTCGCGCGCATTATACTGGGAGTCTGTCTGCACAGAAACAAATCCCGCGCGCCACGAGCCTTTTCGCCGACGCCCATTGGCGTCCAGCGCCGTTTGTGCCATCCTTATTGCACGGTAGGGAAATAACATGGGTTGGGTCTTTGTTCTCTTGGTTTGGGGCGTCATCGGGGGAACCTTCGCCGCCATCGGAGCGGTCGGCTTGCGCTACGCGGCCGTTTTTCTCACCCGCGGCGCTGGTGCCGAACGGCAAAGAGCGATCTTCGCAGCCACCCTATTCCCGTTTGCCTGCCTCGGCTGGGTCGCAATCGTCGTCATTTTTCAAGCCGTCGTCAACGCCGGCCTGTTGCATCGCGACGTTGGTTTCGGCGACACGGCGACCTGTCCGCTCCCCAACGGCTACTCATTATTGATGATCGACGTACCTGATCACGGAATCATTTTCAATCCGAAAACGCAGCCGGTTAGTGGTATCTTGACAGCGCAGGCGGGCGCCGTGGACGGCGTAAGATTCTTGCAGATAGCTGGCCGCTACATTCTGGGAGCTTCGGATAGCCGGGCATATTCGTATCCGGAAACGCCGGGAGATCGCGTCGACTCTTACTTCCTGCTCGACACGCGTGTTGGCTCGCAAGCGAAATTCACGGCGCTCGGCGCACTGCGCGGCTCGGCCGAGAAACTCGGCATTCAGCTGAAGCTTGAACCGATCAACACCATCTACACAAGGTACCGATATACTTGGTTTGATTTGTTGGCAGCAACTCTACTGTTTTTGCCTCCTCTATTCGCGGCCTGGCTGCTCTTGTGCTGGATTCTCCGCCTGCGCAAGACCCGCCCGCCGGCTGTACAACTTCTTCAACCTAGTCAGCCTTGAATTATCGCCAGCGTGCGCCCAACAATTGGCAGTTTTCAAAGAGCGGGGCGTTTTTCAAGATTTCTCCCCAGCTTTTTCCGCCGCTCGGCTCCCGCGCCCACGGCTCCGGTCGATTGCCAGTCCCGCTTGCACCGCGATCACTGCGAACGCGTTCAGGTCATCCACCGTGAACATTCCCCGTCGCGAAAGATTGTCGATGTAGAGCAGCCCGCGCAGTTTTTTCCCGATCCCCAGCGGTGCGCACATCGCCGACTGAATCCCCGCGCGCACGACGCTCTTGCTCGCCGCGAAGCGCGGGTCCGCTTGCCCGTCGGTCACCAGCATCGGCAAACTCGCCTGCATTGCCTGCCGGATAATGCTCTGCGAAATCGTCAGTTGCGGCACGAGCGCGTCGCCCGCCTCCGGCGGTTTCGTCCGATACCGGATCTGCGCCGGCTGGAACACGTATCCGCCCTGGCTGAAATCGATGTGCTTCTCCGAATCCTCCTGCAGCAGCATCACGTACCCGCGCTCCGCGCCTTCAATCTCCAGCGCGAAGTCCAGCGCTCGCTGCGTCACTCGTTCCGCGGAATTCAATTCCGCGAGCCCGTTCTTCACGCGATCGAGTAATTTCAGCAGTCGATTTTCCTTGTCGGCCGCGTTCGCCCGCGCTCCCGCGCCCATTCGCCGCCCGCTTTCCGCGCTACCCGCGTCGCCCACCGCCTCCACCATCAGATTCGAACCCGTGTACGCCGAACGCGCCTGCTCGCTGAGCACCTTCGCCACGCGCTCCGGCAGCTTCGCCGTTCCGTATGTCACCACGTTCCTTTCTGCCGAATCCTCGAACCGCAGCCGGAAAATTCCCACCGTGATTTCGTCGTTTCCGCGCAGCATCGCTTCCTTCGTTGCCGCACCGTTCACCTTCACCCCATTCGAGCTTTCGCGGTCCACGATCTGCCATTTCCCGGAGATCGTCGCGCGCACCACGGCGTGCAGCCGCGACACGCTCGGATCATCCAGCACGATGTTGCTCGATTTCGCGCGCCCGATCGTCACGGGCCGGTCGCCCACCAGCTCAAACACCTGCGAGCCCTGTCCGCTCTTGTGAATCACAATGCGAGGCATTCGGGAATCCCCCTCTCATCTTCCGGGCCCCGCTCTCGCCATTCAAGCCCCGCATCCATTCCCATGCCGCATCCGTAACATCGGCATCTTCCTCTCGCTGTTCCTCGGCGCGCCGCCTTTTTCCAATTTCTAATCTCTAGCCTCCAACCTCCAGCATGCTAAAATGCCCTTCTTTGTTTTTGAGTCGCAGCGCGCTGTGACGCAATCCAATTGCTGAGAGGTTTCGCGTGCACAAGGTCATCATCGTCGGAAGCGGCTGCGCCGGCTTGACCGCCGCCATTTACGCCGCCCGCGCCAATTTGAAGCCGTTGGTCATCGACGGCTACGAGCCCGGCGGCCAGCTCACACTCACCACCATGGTCGAAAATTTTCCCGGCTTTCCCGACGGCATTCTCGGCCCTGAGCTGATCGAAGTCATGCGCAAGCAAGCCAAGCGCTTCGGCGCGCATTTTCATTCCGGCGCCGTCACTGCCGTCGAACTGAAGAAGCGTCCATTCAAGATCGAAGCGGCCAAGGAAACCTTCGAAGCCGAAACGCTCATCATCGCTGCCGGCGCCTCCGCGCGTCTTCTCGGCCTCGAATCCGAACGGCAGCTCATCGGCCACGGCGTCTCCACCTGCGCCACGTGCGACGGCTATTTTTTCCGCGACAAGGATATCGCCGTCGTCGGCGGCGGCGACACGGCCATGGAAGAAGCGAATTTCCTCACGCGTTTCGCCAAAAAAGTCACTGTCCTTCATCGCCGCAAAGACTTTCGCGCCTCGAAAATCATGCTCGACCGCGCTCGCGCCAATAGCAAAATCCATTTCCTCACGCCGGTCGCCGTCGAAGACATTTCCGATCCTGCCAAGCACAATGTCGAAGCCGTCGCTCTGCGCAACACGGAAACGAAGGAAAAATCCGTTCTCCCCATCAGCGGCCTTTTCATCGGCATCGGCCACGAACCCAACACAAAAATCTTTCACGGCCAGCTCGACACTGACGAAAGCGGCTACCTCAAAACGCATCACGGCAGCCGCACCAACATCGAAGGCGTTTTCGCCGCCGGCGACGTTCAGGACAAGGTTTATCGTCAGGCCGTCACCGCCGCAGGTTCCGGTTGCATGGCCGCCATAGACGCGGAAAAATTCCTCGAGGCCCAATCCCACTGATCTCCGTCGGCCCAACCCGTGCTTGATGCCTGACGCTCACTGCCGCTCCCAATCCGCGCGCTCGCCCCGGAGCTTTCGCTGATGCTCCGCTCGATTCTCCTCAAACTTTCGCAGAGTTCGCGCCTCGGCCATTTCGTCATCCACAACGCCACCAGCCGCCGCATGGCGCGCCGCTTCGTCGCCGGAGAAACGCTCGATGACGCTGTCGCCGCCGCCCGCGCGCTCAATCAGGCCGGCCGCCTAGTCACTCTCGATTGCCTTGGTGAAAGCGTTTCCAGCGAAGCCGAAGCCCGCCGCGCCGCCGAAACTTACATCGCCATGTTCGACCGCATCGCCGCCGAAAAACTCGACGCCAACGTTTCGCTCAAGCTCACGCAGCTCGGCCTCGACATCAGCGAGCCTCTCTGCGAAACCCTCCTCGAGAAAGTCGTCCAGCATGCGGCTGCCGAGCATAATTTCGTTCGCATCGATATGGAAGCCTCGGCTTACACCGCGCGCACCGTTGCGCTCTGCAAGGGCATGCGCGCGAAAAGCAATTCCGTCGGCACGGTCCTCCAGTCCTATCTTTATCGCACCGAGCAGGACGCCGCGGACCTCATCTCCGCTGGCTGCCGCATTCGCCTCGTCAAGGGCGCCTATAAGGAACCGCCCGCCGTCGCCTACCCGAAAAAATCCGATGTCGACGCCAATTACGCGCGCGTCATGCAGCTTCTGCTTCCCTCCGGTATTTATCACGCCATCGCCACGCACGATCCGCGCTTGCTCGACGCCACAAAGCAATTCGCCGCGCAGCGGGGAATTCGCAGCGATCAATTCGAATTTCAGATGCTCTACGGCATTCGCACCGATTTGCAGGAGCAGCTCGTCCGCGAAGGCTATCGCCTGCGTGTCTACGTTCCCTACGGCTCCGACTGGTTCCCGTATTTCATGCGCCGCCTCGCCGAGCGCCCCGCCAACTTGAAGTTTTTCCTCTCCAACCTCTTCCGCCGCAACTAGCGCCATCTTCTCTCGTAGCGCAAACTCCAGGAATTCCTCCTGTTTTTCTCTCCGAAGGGTCGGGTCTTCAGACCCGACCGGGCGAGACGCGCGTCTCGTCTTCGCTTGCGTCTTCTTGTGGCGCGCTATATAGTTCCGCCATGTCAAAGTTACTCCTTGCTATAATTTTGATGTGCTTGGCGGCCGCGCCCAGCGTCGCCGCACCCAAGGCTCCCAAAGCCGATGCGATTCTTTCTTCTGCCAAGTCGCAAGCTGTCCAGCAACACAAGAGCATCTTTCTGATTTTTGGCGCTTCCTGGTGCGAAGATTGTCATCGGCTCGACGCGTTTTTTGCTGTCCCCGAGGTTCACGCCATTTTTGACAAATATTATGTGACCACTCGGCTTACTGTAGGCGAGGAGAACGGCGGCAATCCGTCGTTGAACAATCCGGGTGCCGTGGATCAGCTGATCAAATTCGGTGGTGTTGGCCCCGGCGGAGTCACGAACATTCCCTTCATCGCCATTTTGAGCGAAAAGGGCAAACTGATCGTCAACGCCAATCGCCCCACGGCAGGCAACTCTCGTTTTGAAGCCATTGGCTATCCCACCAAGCCAGAAGAGATCGATTGGTTCATTGCCATGCTGAAGAAGAGCGCGCCCGCGCTCACCGTCGACGAAGCTCAAGTAGTTCGAAGCGCGCTCGCAAAGAACTAACGCCCTTCCGCAATGGCTAGGTTGCGCTCTTGCTCGCCCCTCACCCGCCGCTTACGCTTTCCTGCACACCGTCACGCCATCCCGCAGCGGAATCATCACCGGAAACAATTGTTTCGACGCGTAGACCGCGCGATTGAATTCCTGAACGCCGCGCGTCGCCGCATCTGTTGCCCGCCGCGTCACGCGCCCCGACCACAGCGTGTTGTCCGTCACCAGCAGTCCCTTCGACTTCAATCGTGGCAACGCCTTCCGCAGCGCCGCCGGATACTCGTCCTTATTCACGTCGATGAAAATCAAATCGAATTGCCCCTTCGTCCGGTCGATCATCTTGAGCGCGTCGCCGGTCATCACCGTGATTCGCCGTTCGACCCCCGCTCGCCGGAAATAATCTTTCGCCCGCGTTGCATTCGCGGGATCGCCGTCCGTGTAATAAATCTCGGCCTTCGGTCCCGCTGCGCGCGCCAGCCAGATTGTCGAATAACCGATCGCCGACCCCATCTCGAAAATCCGCCGCGCCCCGGAAATCTGCGCCAGCAGATAAATCATTCGCGCCACAGCCGGCCCGATGATCGGCACGCTGTGTTTCTCCGCGTACCGCTCCATTTCCGCGACCACCGCGTCCCGCTTCGGCAAAATCCCGTACATGTACTTTTCGACCGCCCGCCCCGTTATCCCCGCCATTCGCCCTCACCTCCGCCTCGCGTGATACCACACCTGGATTTTCTTCGAAGCAATATACAGCGCCGAGTTTTGTGCTCCGCAAACTCTTCGGCTTTCCTCCCCGGCAAAATTATTTTATCGTCGCAAGATCAAACGTCGTTTCCGCCTGTTCGCCGTCCGGCACATCAATCTTAATCGTCAGCGTCTCGGACGCGATCTTCCCAGCCCTGAAATCCATCTCGATATGTTCTCCAATTCGCGGCAGCCTCGTGTATGGGTCCTGCGCCGCGTAATACGGCGAACGATGCACCGAATCCGGCGCGATTTCCTTGCCGTGCTGCGTGACTTTTACGTCAAACGCTTTCTCGCCTCCGGACTTCCCGCACAGGTCAAGATAAATCCGGAATTGCTCCGGCTTGCCCAGGAAATCCCTCACCGCGTCGTCGGCGGTATAGCTCAGCGTCTCGGCGGCACGCTCTGCCACTTGCGCGTAAGGCGTTTCGATCTTCGCGATCGACGTATACGCCCCCGCTGTCAGCTCCGGAATTTTGTGCGAGTATTCGGCGAGAAAATCCGCTCCCCCGCGTCCGGTTCCGGTGCCTTTGAAATACGCGTCTCGGATTGCACTCGACGAAAGCGGATACTCATACGCGAACGCCGGCAGCCCAATCGCCAGCGTAGCCACGCACGCGCCGATTCCGATTCGTCTCCATGAATTCATTGTCCGCGCACTTCGCGGCGCATTCGCCTCTCGTTTTTCACTCATCCTTATCGCTCGCCGCCGCTTTAATTCTCACTCCACGCTTTCCCCCGGCTTCAGCGCGTGAATTTCCAGCCCCGAAATATCCTGCGTCAGCTTCTTCAACTCCGCCGGCGTGCCCGTCAGCGCCGGAAAAGTCCCAAAGTGCATCGGCACGACGTGCATTGCCCCCAGCAGACGAATTGCCAGCGCCGCCTCGCGCGGGCCCATCGTATAAAAGTCGCCGATCGGCAACATCACCAGCTCTGGTTTGTACAGCTCGGCGATCAATTTCATATCGCTGAAGACCGCCGTGTCGCCCGCGTGATAAATCGTCATCCCTCCCGGCAGCCGGATCACGTATCCGCACGCTTCGCCGCCGTAAATAATCTTCCCATCGTCCTCGATCCCGCACGAATGCACCGCGTGCGTCATCGTCACTTCGATCTCGCCCACTTTTTGCGTCCCGCCCTTGTTCATGCCCGAAGTGTTCTTCACGCCCTTCGATTCCAGCCACGCGCACGTCTCGTAAATCCCCACGATCTGCGGCTGGAATTTCTTCCCCAGCTCCACCGCGTCCGCGATGTGATCGAAGTGCCCGTGCGTAATCAGCATCGTGTCGACGCGCTCGATTGTCTTCATCTCCGCCGGGCACATCGGATTCGTCGCAATCCACGGATCCACCAGGATCACTTTTCCGCTCGCCGTCGTGATCTTGAACGCCGCGTGCCCCAGCCACGTCAATTTATTCCCGCGAGTCTTCAGCATCATTTCCCCCTTCAAAAATTGCGTCGAACGGAATGAGTCGAATTATTTTCCGCCGCCCGCCGCTGGTTTTGCCGCGAACGGATTCGTATTCTTTAGCAACCTCTCAATTTCTCTTTCGAAATTGGCGCGCGTCTGCGGTCCGTAAAACTGCGCGTCCATTTCGCCGTTGCGCTTGTAAAAAATCGTCGACGGCAATCCGCCGCTCCACGCCGGATCGATCGCGTGGTCCAGCGCCGCCGCGGGCGTCTTGGGATCCTTCTGGTAATTCGGGAAAACGGGCCGGTAAATCGCCAGAAAATCCGGAATGGCGCTTGTCGTCGCGGCCTCATCGAAGCTGATCCCCGCGAACACTGCGCCCTTCCACTGATATTCCTTCGCCACTTCGATCAACACCGGATATTCCTTCCTGCACGGGACGCACCACGTCGCCCAGAAATTCACCACCAGCGGCCTGCCCTTGTGCCTCGCAACTAGTCTCTGATATCCGGCAACGTCGATCAGCGGCACCGCGCCCTTCGCCCGCGCATCGGATTTCACCGACGGTCCATCTTGAACGCTTCCTGCGAAGGCTGCGTCCATCGCGTTCATCTCCGCATCGCCGATCATGCTGGCAAGTGCTGCGTATAGCCATCGACCCCCGAGGCGCCGAAGCTTGAGTTCCGACATCACACCCGCTTCGTTGATCTCCTCACCTCTTTGCGCCGTCGTGCGCGCAAACATCTTTTCCACGCGCGCGGGTGTATCATCACGAACGCGATTCACGAAAACTGGGTCCGTTGCCTTCGTCGTCGCATCGCCAAACGAAGCGCACGCCGCCGCGCAAAACCCGCAAACGGCAATCGCGCGCACCGCTCGTCTCAAATTCATCCGTGTCAAACTTCTCTGCCTCGGATTCTCCTGTTCCAGATTTATCCGCGCCAAATTCATCGCCGCTCATTTTCTCTCGCCCGCCCCTGCAGTGCAACCGCGCTCGCCGCGTATAACGCACGCTGCTGTATCGCTGGACACATAATCATAACCGTGAGCATTTCCGGAATGAATGTTACTGGTACGCTGGTGCTCTCACAGTGTCATCCCGCCTGTTTACCCTGAGGAACGAAGGGCCCTGAGTGCCGTCGCGAAGGGAACCCGGTCGCCCCGCGGCTGCATCGGCGGCCACATGAGGGAAAATCCGCGAACGGTGGTGAGGGATCTGCTTTTTCCGAGGGTGAGATGAGCGGCCACTGACCACTGGCCACTGTTTCTCTTACCTTGGCCCTTTTTCTCCTACACACGAAACGACTTGCGCCCAATTCCGCATTGCGTTGTAAAGAAAAATAGTAGTCTCGAAATCCGTCTCCGCCGCGTCGCTGCCTATTCGTATCGCAGCGCGACCATAGGATCGACTTTCATCGCCCGCCGCGCAGGAATGTAACACGCCGCGAGCGCCACCAACGTCACAACGCCAGCCGCAAGCAAGTAACTCACCGGATCCGTAGGCGCGATTCCGTAGAGAAGAGATTGCATCAGTCGCGCGAGCGCAAACGCCGCGCCGATCCCAATCACGATTCCAGTTGCAACCAGCGACATGCCTCGGGTCAAGACAAGGCTGAGGATGTCGCCCGGCATCGCTCCCAGCGCGAGGCGAACACCAATCTCGGCTATGCGGCACCTCACTAGAAACGCCAGCACGCCATAGATTCCGACGGCCGCAAGCGCGAGCGCGAGCACGCCGAACAACAGGAACATGCTGGCGCCCATTCGCCACGGTAAGGTTTGACGGTCGATCAAATCCGTAATCGGGCGCACTTCCACGTAGCGCGATCCGGGTGCCACGACTTCGAGCGCGGAAGCGACGCTTCGCTCAATGGCCGAGGGATTTCCCGCTGTCCTGATCACGAGGCCTGTTGGGTTGGGGAGTGAGTCGCTCAAGCCGATCACAGATTGATTGAGTGGCGTGTACACTGACTCCGTGGGCTGGCCCGGCATATCGTCGAACAGAAAATAACGTCTCTCGTCTGGAACCACTCCGACGATTTGGAGTAATTGACTCGCGACTTTACAGGCGGCGTCATCGCTGGCCGCGCGGAGGGGCTCCCTCTGCGGTTGGTTTGCCTTGTCGCCGGCGGTCTTTTTTCTCTTCAACTCAGTCGGATTGCATTGTTCGCCTTGCGTGACCAGGTATCTGCCGAGAGCATTCCCTTCTGGTGCGATTTCTCTTGCGAAGCTTTGGTTCGCGATCGCCACCAGTGGCGCACCAGTCCGGTCGGATGGCAAGAAGGAGCGGCCTCGGATGATCCTCATCCCCATCGCCGCAAAATAATCTGGCGACACGGAATTGAGTCCTACGGTCACGTCACGAGCGCGAGCGGAACTTGTGGCGGCGATCCGCAAGCTTCCTAAGCCGTAGCCGGCGAATGGCACATTTGCGGCAAGACCAGCGCGCTCGACGCCCGGAATCGTCAGAGCAGCCTGACGCATACGCTCGTAGCCGGCGCTGATCTCCGCCTGTTTATATCCCGAGGACGCCATGGTGGCGACAAGCACATGCGGCGCGTCAAACCCAAGCCGGATGGCGTGAACGCTCCGTAGACTGCGAACAAAGAGCGCGGCTCCGACGCTGAGCACCAACGTCAACGAAACCTGAATCACGAGAATCGCGGAACGCGTTTTGGATCGCTGGTGTAGGGTTGGCCCGCCCGATTTCAGCGTTTGCAGCGAATCAGAGCAGCTGGCTTTCCACGCCGGCCAAAGCCCGCTGGCCACTCCGGCCACCACGGCGAAACCGGCAGCCAGCCCAAACATTGTCAAACTCAGCGAACTGCCTTCGTAAAAGTTCGGCGGCAGCAAAAAGGCCCCCACCAGCGGCCGTGCCCAATACGCCAGGAAAAGCGCCGCCATGCCACCTGCTAGACTGACGAGCAGGCTTTCTACCAGCATTTGACGAATCAGCCGGCTACGCGTCGCGCCGAGCTGCAGACGGACGGCCATTTCCTGCCGGCGCTGCATAGTCCGAACCAGAAACAGGTTCGTCACATTCGCGCACGCAATCAGAAACACGAGAAGAGCCACGCCCATCAGCCAGAGCGAAACGCGCGCCTCGTTGGAAGGATCCTTAAGCATGTCTGCGCTTGTTCGTGTGGCGAGATAGGGCTCGAGACGAATCGTACCTACCGGATTGCCGCCGCCGTGCCGGAATGCGCTCGTTGCTTCGGCTTCGGCCTGTTGCTTGGTTGTCCCAGAAACTGGTCGGCCGATGACCTGCAGCCACCATACTCCTGTGTCGGTGATTGGATCTTTTCCCGGACGCCAAGCCTGATCAGAGATTGGCAGCCAAACATCCACCGTGTCGGGGTTCAGCCCCGTAAATCCGCACGGCGCAACACCGATCACTGTTTGCTCTGTTCCATCAATCAAAATCTCGCGGCTGAGAACTCCAGGGTCGCCGCCGAACTCTCGTTTCCAGAAGTCGTATCCCAAAATCACCACGCGAGCGCCGCCCGGTTGTGTCTCTTCGTCGGCAGTGAAAGGCCTGCCGATTAGAAGTTGTGCGCCGAGCACATGGAAGTACGAATGGGTAATGTAATTTCGCTGAATATCGCGTGCGGTTGAACCGCGCCCAAAATCCGTTGCCGATGGAAAGCTTTGCGCCGCGAGTTCCAGGAGATGCACATTTTCCATGAGTTCTTGGAAGCCGGGATAATTCGCTAATTCCATCTGCGGCTGTCCAGATTTATCCACTGCATCGACGCGCATGATTTCTTGCGGTTGGCGGAGGTGCGCCGGGACCCGAAAAAGAAGCATGTCCACGATGCTGAACATTGTCACATTCGCGCCGACTCCCAGCGCCAGCGTGAGCACGATTGCCAGTGTGAATCCCGGCGACTTTCGCAACATGCGCAGGCCGTAGCGCAAATCCTGAAGCAGAGATTCGAGAAAACTGATACCACGAGCATCGCGGCATTCTTCTTTCGCCTTGTCGACGCCGCCGAATTCCATGCGCGCGCGGCGAAGGGCTTCGTCGTGCGAGATGCCGCTGCGAATTAGATCTTCGGCGCGCGTTTCGATGTGGAAGCGGAGCTCGGCGTCCATGTCGCGTTCGGTGCGGGAGCGGCCGAAGATGGCGCGGAGCCAAAAGTAAAAGCGCGTCAGCGTTTTCATACTTCCTCGGGCGACGTGTGCAAGATGCCGGCGATGACGTCGGCCATGCGGTTCCATTTCTCGGCTTCGCTTTGCAATTGGCGCTTGCCAGCGGCCGTGAGACGGTAATACTTGGCCTTGCGCTTGTTTTCCGATTCGTCCCATTCGCTCGCGATCCAGCCCTGCTGCTCGAGACGGTAGAGCGCGGGATAAAGAGAGCCCTGCTGAATTTCAAGGCGGTCCTTGGAGATTTGCTGGATGCGCAGCAGGACGCCATAGCCGTGCAGAGGGCCGAGGGAGACGGCTTTCAGAATCAGCAGGTCAAGAGTGCCTTGCAGAAGGTCAATTTGCTTGTTCACGGAGTATCTCTCCTAGATGAACTAGGAAACTACGCCCACTCTCCTAGACTGTCAAGGAGACGTTTGCCGCGGCGCGGGACAGCCGGGACATTTGCGGCATGCGAGGCGAGGAGCGGGGCGAAGGGGAATTTGCGGGGATGGGATTTACTCAGCGGGAATTATTTGGCAGAATTGACACTGGTACGTGTGAAGCGGTAAACGGAATCATGGAGAGAGCTCAATGGCGTATGTGATTGCAGATCCCTGCATCGGAACGAAGGATTCGGCGTGCGTGGACGTTTGCCCGGTGGATTGCATTCATCCGCGCAAGGACGAAGGGAACTTCGAGGCCGAGAAGCAACTCTACATCAATCCGGAGGAGTGCATCGATTGCGGCGCGTGCGTTCCGGTGTGTCCGGTGACGGCGATCTTCGCGATGGAGGATTTGCCGGAGAAATGGTCAAGCTACGCGGCGCTGAATGCGGACTGGTTCAAGATCAAGAAGACGTAGTTGGCTTGGCGCGCAGAGGTTTATGAGACGGCGAGCTGAATGGCTCGCCGTTTTTGTTTTTGCGCGGCGCGGGGGAAATGTGAACGAGAGGAAAAGGAGATAAGGGATGCCAGAGAGTTTAGAAGATTACATGAAGCGGCTGCACGGCTATTTGGGGGATCAGGAGCCTCTCGCGGTGCAGGCGACGACGGCGAAGAAAATCGGAAAGCTCATGCGCGGCGTCCCACGGAAAAAATTGATACGACGGCCGGCGCCAGGAAAATGGAGCGTGGCGGAAATCGTCGCGCACCTGGCCGACGATGAACTCGTCGGCGCGTACCGCATTCGAAGAATTCTGGAGCAGCCGGGCGCAGCCATCGAGTCATTCGATCAGGAGAAGTGGGCGGAAGCGGGCAAGTACGCGAAGCGGGATGCGAAAAAATCGCTGGAATTGTTTCGCGCGATTCGCGAATCGAATCTGGAGCTGTTCAAGCACATCGACAGCGCACAGTGGGAATTCTACGGCGTCCACGCAGAGCGCGGCGAAGAGGCCATTCGCACGATTGCCAGGCATTATGCGTGCCACGATATCAATCACATGAAGCAGATCGAAAAGATTCTCGGCAAGGGTGATGCCGGGCGCGCGAAGCGGCGAACGTAGCGGCTCGTTTTTTTCAGCGTGGCGGAGGCAGCGGACACTGGCGCGAAAAGCGATAGCGATTGCGATTGAACCAGCGATAGCCGCGCCAAAGCGCCCAATTGAATCCCGGCAAACTGAAAATGGAAACCGCTCACGCAGCATGGCATGCCGTGGCCGAGACGCTAAATCTCGAAAGCGACGTAGTCGCCCTCGCGGGCGACGCCGCCGAGGGTGCGTTTGCGGAGTTCGTCGAAAGTCGTTTCAAATAGGATTTTCTCCACGGCGGACTGCACGTCTTGCCAGACTTGCTTCAGACCGCAGGAATTTACTTCCGGGCAAGAATGATGGCTTTGCAGATCGAGCTCGAGGCAGCTCGATTGGGAGAACTTACCGTCCACGATGCGAAGAACCTCGCCGATGGAGATTTGCTCGGGACATCGAGCCAAAGTGTAGCCGCCGCGGACGCCGCGATGGCTTTCGAGGAGCTGTGCGCGCCTGAGGATGAGCAGAATTTGCTCGAGATACTTCAGCGGAATGTTGTGGTTCTCCGCGATCTCGTGGATGGTGACGACCTTGGGATGTTTCAAGCTAAGGTAGAGGACGGCCTTCGCCGCGTACTCGCCTTTGGCGCTAATTCGCATGGGGAACGCCCGAAGGACAGGATTCCACACGCCACGTGGGCTGTCAACTTGCGGAGTGCGGTTGGAAGGGCGAGAGTGCGAAGTTACAGCCGAGTCATGGCGCGAAGGAATCTGTTCAGATCATTGATGTTAACGGAAATTATCTTGCGTGCGACAGCCTGATGCGGCATCGTATGTGATGATTTCGAGCGCGAAATAGGAGGGCGGGTCTTGAAAAATCTCTCCCGGGCATTGCTGTGCGTGGCGGCGGTGGGGCTTTTTGCCCTGGGGGCCTACTCGAACGGGCAACAACCGGCTCCCGCGCAAGCGCAAAATGTGCAGGTGATCGACATGACGGCGAAGAAATACAAATACACGCCATCGACCGTGCACGTGAAAAGGGGAATGAAGGTCCAGTTGAAAATCACGGCGCTGGACCGGATTCACGGATTCAAGATCAATTTGTACCCGGATGGCGCCGATGCCAAGGGAGCCCCGGGGCTGGAATTCAAGGACCCGGAAGACTGTTGGAGGCTGGCGAAAGGGCAAGTGACCACTATCGAGTTCACCGCCCGGACGGCGGGCAGCTATTCGTTCAAATGCTGCGTCTTCTGCGGACTTGGGCACATGGGAATGAAGGGTGAGTTGATCGTCGACGATTAGGCGATCCGCGCCGTAGCCGATTATTCGCACGGGCGGCGCGGGGAATTTTTCGCGTCGTGCGCGAGCTGGATTTGAGGAAAACCGCGGCGCGATTTTTTTTCCGCCTGCGCCAGAGCGGCGAGCCACTCCTTCGTGCTGAGGCGCAGATCGTTGAGTTGGATTTCCTGATATTCGTCCGGGAATTTCTCCAGCTTTGCCAAGGCGGTTTCGAGGAGCGATTTCATTCCGACGAAGTTGTCGCGAGTGGCATGGTGAAACGCAGCCGCGAGCTGAATGAGCCCCTGCAGGAAGGTCTTTTCCGGTTCGGCGGCGGCCAGCCAGATTTCTTCCCAGACTTCGTGGGCTTGAAAAAACTCGCCGGAATTGAACAGGGCGATTCCCCGCCTGAATTTTTCGAGTTCGATTGTGCTTGAGATTCGGGAAACTCCAATCGCGCCGGACGTTGGCGCGCGCTAATCTTAGCAAATCAATCTCTCTTAGGAGCGCGTTCAGCGAGACATGGAGACGATTGAGATTCAAATTCCCGGCGTGAAGCTGGGAGTCGTCGAAGCAGATGGCGTAACCGTCGGTATGGCGGGACCCGAGCTGGTACGGGAAATTGACGAAGTGTGCGCCGGGCTGAGACGGAAGTTCACGCTGGAGTCGTTGGCCGATTCGGAAGCGATTGTTTCCGTGCGCGGGATGTTCCGGCGCTGGGGCGTCGATGCATCCAAATATCGTCCGTCGTCGGAGGCTTTGCTGCGGCGAGTCGTGCAGGGCAAGGGGCTGTACTGCGTTTCGAACATTGTGGACCTGAGCAACCTGGGCTCGATTGAAACCGGATGGCCTTATGGTGTCTACAATCGAAAAGCCATCGAGCCGCCTGTGCGCTTGAGACTGGGTGCGGACAGCGAAACCTACGAAGGAATCGGGCGCCGGTTGTGGCATTTGGCGGGACGTCCCGTGCTCGCCGACGCGACGGGGCCGTTCGGCAGCCCGATCAGCGATTCGACGCGAACACATATCGCTGAAGGCGTGAGCGACGTGCTGACCGTGATTTATGCGCCGGCAACAGCTTCAGACGCGGCACTAGCGGATGCCGCGACGAAACAAGAGCAGCGGCTGAAGATGTACGCGGGCGCGAGCGAGACGCGAACGCTGCGGGCGAGCTGAGATTTTCTACGACTGAGACTAGTAAAACGGCAGCTCTCAGGGTGCTCTTCAAGCGTCACGCGGCCCAGTAGAAAGAAGTGCACGAGCTGTGTATCCTGAGAGTTCTTTGCGGAGCGTCCCCGTGTCCCGTTTCAGTGTTGTTCTCCTCATTCACGCGCATCAGCCGGTGGGGAATTTTGACGATGTAATCGAGCGCGCGTACCAATCCTCTTATCTTCCGTTCGTGCAGTTATTGTCGCGGCATCCGCTGGTTCGCGTTGGACTGCACTACTCGGGCGGTCTGCTGGAGTGGATCGAGGCGCGGCATCCGGAATATTTCAAAGATTTGAACCAACTCGTGGAGCGCGAGCAAATTGAGATGGCCGGCGGCGGCTTTTACGAGCCGATCCTCATCGCCATTCCGACGGAAGATGCGCGAGAACAGGTCGAGCGGCTTGCGGATTATCTCGCGCGGCATTTCGGGAAGCGGCCGCGGGGCGCGTGGCTGGCGGAACGCGTTTGGGAGCCACAGCTTCCTTCGCTGCTCGCTCCGGCGGGCGTGGAATACACGCTCGTGGACGACAATCATTTCTTGAGCGCGGGGTTTGATCCGGGGCAGTTGTTCGGCAGTTTTGTGGCGGAGGACCAGGGCCATTCTGTGCGATTGATTCCGGGACTGAAGGAGTTGCGCTACCTGATTCCGTATCGCGATCCGGAGGAAGTAATCGGATTTTTCCGCAAGGCCGCGGACGAGCGGCCGGCAGGATTCGCGGCGATGGGCGATGACATGGAGAAGTTCGGCGTGTGGCCCGGGACGCACGAACACTGCTACACGAATGGCTGGCTGGAGAAGTTTTTCAGGGCGCTCGAAGCGAATCAGGATTGGCTGGCTACGGTGCCGCCGGGCGAAGCGCTTTCCATTCACGAGCCGCTGGGCCGCGCGGATTTGCCGACGTGTTCTTACGCGGAAATGATGGAGTGGGCGCTGCCAACGTCGGCGCGGCTGCGATACCAGGCTGTGGAGAGGGAATTCGCGGCGCGGCCGGACGTCAGTTCATTTTTGCGCGGCGGCTTTTGGCGGGGCTTCCTTACGAAATACCCGGAATCGAACTTGATGCAGAAAAAGGCCATGGTCGTGTCGAGAAAGCTGAAGAAAGTGGAGGCGAAGCTCACAGGAGACGCGAAAGCGCGGAAAAAACTACAGGAAGCGAAGACGGATTTGCTTCGCGGACAGGCGAATGACGCCTATTGGCACGGCGTTTTCGGAGGTTTGTACGCGCCGCATCTGCGCACGGCGGTGTGGCGGCCGCTGGTACGCGCGGAAGCGTTCGCGGATTCGGCGGCGCATCCGAAGAGAGATTTCGCGGAATTGGAGCGGTTCGATTTGGATTGCGACGGCCGCGAGGAAATTTACGTGACGACGAATCGCGCCGCCGTGCTGATTTCGCCGAGCGACGGCGGCACGGTGGAGGCGATCGACTTCCGGCCATGCGGCGCGGCGCTCATCAATTCGATGATGCGGCGCCCGGAGGCGTATCACACGCGGCTCGCGCAAGCGAACTCAGGCGGTGGGCGCGTGGAGTCGATTCACGACCAGGCGCGTGCGAAGGAGCCGGGCCTGGAAAAGAAATTGAAGTACGACCGCTGGCCGCGGCATGCCTTTCGAGCGCTGCTGTTTCCGCCGCAGAGATCGCAGGACGATTACGAGAATTTGCGGTTGGGAGAAAACGCGGCAATCGCCGGAGGGACATATCGCGTGAAAGACGCGAGCGCCGCAAAAGTGACGCTGGAGACGGAGGCAGCGGACGGCGAATGGAAAGCGGAGAAGACGTTTCTTTTTTCCGCGACGCCGGACGGATTTCGCATCGGCTGCCATCTGGCGGTGCGCTACGCGGGGAAAATGCCGGTGAAGATGGATGTGGGGCTCGAGACGATCGTCAACTTTCTCGCGCCGGACAGCGACGACCGGTACATTGTGGCGGCCGGCGAAAGGCACCCTTTGCGATGGTCGGGCGCGGCGGCGGGGCCGGAGCTGCGGTTGGTGGATGAATGGCAAAAAGTGGATGTGCTGCTGCAAGCAGAGGGAGCGGCAGAATTTTGGCTGGCGCCAATCGAGACCATTTCCGATTCGGAAGAAGGATTCGAGCGCGTTTTCCAGGGTTCGCAGGCGCTGGCCGTGTGGCCGGCGGAATTTCAGCTGGGGACGGTTTGGACTGGCCGGTTTGAGTTCACGGTTTCACCGGTTCGATAAAATAGGACGGGCGCGGTTGCCCCGCGCCATGGCGCTCTGATAAAGTTGCGCGAAGCGGGAGGCGCGAATGGCGGTCTCGAAGGAATTGCTGGACATTCTGGTTTGCCCGGTATGCAAGGTGGACGTGAAGTTGACGAGCGACCAAAAGGGCCTGAAATGCTCGAAGTGCCACCGCGTGTATCCGATTCGGGATGACATCCCCGTGATGCTTGTGGACGAAGCTCGCATTGAGCCCTCGTGAGGCATCTTCTCTCCTGCCCGATTTGCCGGAGGGCGCTGAAGTTCTGATTATCCGGCTGCGCTCGCTGGGCGACGTTGTCCTGCTGACACCCGCGCTAACCGCGCTTCATGATTGGCGGCCTGACTTGCGGCTGTGCGTGCTCGTTAAGCCCGCGTGGGCGCCACTGCTCGAAGGAAATCTCGCGGTTTCGGAAATCCTGCTGATGCGGAATTTTTTCGCAAGCGCCCGCGAATTGCGGAGGCGGCGATTCCCGATTGTGTACAACCAGCATGCGGGGCCGACGAGCGCGCTGCTGACGGCGGCGATTGGCGCGCCGGAGAGAGTTTGCTGGGCGCGGCGTCAATTCTCGTTCGTTTATAACGTGCTGATCGATGATCCGCGCCAGCATATCCACACCGTGGAGCACCGCATGGAGCAATTCTATGCGACGGGATTGCCGCGCGGGCCGATTCCGCCGGCTCGCGTTTATGCGCAGGCCGATGCGCGGGCCGCGATTGCGATTCAATTGGCGCAACGCGGAATCGCCGCGCGAGCGGCGTATGCCGTGATACGCCCCGGCGCAAAATATTTCACCAAACGATGGGCGATGAGCCAATTCATCGAGCTCGCCGAATGGCTGCGCGAAAAACACGGTGTAGAGGCTGTATTCAACATTGGGCGCGGTGATGATGAAATCGGCGAAGAAGTGCGCCGTGCATGCGGAAAGAAATTCGCGCTGTTCGACGCGCTCGATTTGCGTGAATTGATCGCGCTGGTCGCGGGAGCGCGGATTTTCATCGGCAACGACAGCGGCCCAACGCACATTGCGGCGGCGCTGGCGCGTCCCGTGGTGGCGATTTTCAGCTCGAGCAGCTCGGTGCATTGGCGGCCGTGGGAAACGCCAAATCGCGTGGTGCAGAACGAATTCGCGTGCAATCCCTGCAAAGGAGATCGCTGCTATGCATTTGAGGAGCCGCGCTGTATCTTGTCGGTCACGCTGGAGCAGGTGAAGGAAACGTGCGCCGCGCTGCTGGCGGAGACAGTGGCGAAAGAGCGAGGCGTGGTGAGCGCGGCGGATTTGCAACGGCCAGGAATCACGGGACGAGGGAAGGATTCATGACGAGGGGAATTTCAAGAAAGCGCGCACTGCAAATTGTGAAACGGATGCGCGGCCGGCGGCTGGCCGTGGTGGGCGATTGGATGCTCGATCGCTACGTCTGGGGCACGGCGAATCGCATTTCACCGGAGGCCGCGGTGCCGGTGGTGGACTTCGTGGAGCAGAGCGAATGCCTCGGCGGCGCGGGCAACGTCGCCGCGAACCTCGCGGCGCTCGGTGCGCGCGTGGAAATCTTCGGCGCGATTGGAAAAGACGAAGCGGGCGCGGGAATGAGGCGCTGCCTTCGCGAGATGCGTTTGCGTGACAACGGAATTTTAGAGGTTGCCGGCCGGCCGACGACTTTGAAGACGCGAATTATCGCGCGGCACCAGCAAGTGGTGCGCGTGGATCGTGAGGTGCGCACGCATTTGCCGGAAGGAGCGGAAGAGCAGCTCGTGAAGCGAATCGTGGCGGCGTTGATAGGCCTGAATGCCCTGGTGATTTCGGACTACGACAAAGGAGTGGTGAGCGACACGCTGGCGGAAAAAGTGCTGGGCGCGTGCACGAAGAGGAAAATTCCGTCGTTTGTAAAGCCGAAATGGTCGCGGCTGCCGGCGTATCGCGGCGCGACGCTGGTCATCTGCAATCGCGCGGAGGCGGGATTTCTTGTGGCGCATGCGCTCGACACGGAGGAATCGGTCGCCGATGCGGGCCGCAAATTGCTGGAACATTTTAACTGCGCAGCGGTGGTGATCACGCTCGGCGCGCAAGGGCTGCGATTATTCGAGCGCGAGGACCCGAGTGGATTTCACGTGGCGGCCATCAATCAGGAAATGCAGATTGTGATCGGCAAAAGGCCGGGCGCGAAAAGCGGACGCCAGGTGTTCGACGTCACCGGCGCGGGCGACACGGTGCTGGCAACGATGGCGCTGGCGAGCGCAAGCGGCGCGACGTTGCGCGAAGCCGCCGTGCTCGGAAACGCGGCTGCGGGCGTGGTGGTCGCTAAGCTGGGAACGGCGACGCTGACGCGCGAAGAATTGACGGCCATGCTGAGCGAAGCAGCGACATAGCCGGCGGCGGATAGCTGAGCGCGTGGGTCCGGCGGCTAACCCAGATGTCGACCTCGCGTGTCTTGTTCTTCAGATCCGGATCGCTCGAGGGAAAAGGAGCGACGGGGCTAAGCAGAATCCTGACGCCGACGCTGTCACTGTTCTTGGGCCCATAAGCGGATTCGACGCGGTAGCTCTTCGTCAAGCCGTAATAGCCGTTCGGCCCCCAATCCTGCTGGAAATCATTGAACGAATAGCCGGGCATCGGCTTCCAGAGCTCATACGCCTGCTGGAGATTGCCGGCGACCACGGCGTTGAGGAATGTCTCGACTGTTTTTTCTTCGGGGTCGAAACGGACCTGCCGCCAGACGAAGAATGCGATGGCGAGGACAGCGAGCACGCCGAGAAAAATGAAGCGCGGAGTCTTGGAGGGCGGGCGATAATTGGCTGCGTCGAGCAGAGTCACGGTGTTTCCCCTTATTATATCTGGCGTTTGAAGAGTGCGATGCTTCCGGTGATCATCACGGCCGAGAACCCCACTAAAATTAGCACGTCTTGATAGATGCCTTCAATGCCGCTGCCGCGCAGCAATAGATTGCGGAGCGCATCCACAGTGTACGTGAACGGATCGACGACGGAGATCCACCTGAGCCAGAAGGGAAAGCCGTAGGTCGGGTAGATGGCGCCGGACGGGAAAAAGAGCAGCGTGTTGAGCACGCCAAAAATCGCGCGCGGGACCAGGGGATCGTCGATGCGAACCATGATCAGAAACATGAAGCTGATCATGCAAAGCGAAGCGACGGCGACCACGACGATCAAGTAAAAAAGGCGAACCGGATCCCAGAGGCGCGGAATGCCGGCGATCAATCCCCCGACAAAAGTGATGACGAGCCCGGCCATCAGGCCTTTCGCCGTGCCGGCCAGGTCGAGCCCGATGACCAGCTCGGCTTTGTGAATGGGCGTGACCAAATAACCTTCGTGCAGTCCGCGGGACTTGTCGTCGATGAACGTGATACCGCCGCCGATCATGGCCACGATGAAGACAGCCATGGCGATGGAGCCAGGCAACAAGTACTTGATGTACTCGATGTACGGATAAACTTCCACGATGTCGAGAGCGATTGCCCCCGGCAGGCGGGACGCGAGGGGGCCTGTGGGGATCTGCGAGACGGGGCCGGCATCCAACTGGGAGGCGACGTTGGTATTGAGCTGATCGACGACGCTCTGCAATTCGGTTTCGAGCGAACTGGAAGTGATCTGGTCGGAGTTGTCCACGATGAGGCCAAGACGCGGCTGGTCCTGATCGTAAGCGCGGCGCGAGAATTTCTGGGGAATGTCGACGATGGCCCCAATGCCGCCGGTGCGCAAATCTTCCATGGCAGTGGGCATGGAATTGTAGTTTATGACGTGAAACATTTTGGGACCGGTGGTAACGCCGGCGAAGGCCTCGCGCACCTGCCAGGACATTTCGGTGTTGTCTTGGTCAACAATGCCGACGGTTACGTTGGTGATTTTTCCGCCGAAGGCGTAGCCGAGAACGATGAGCTGCATCATGGGAAAAATCATGGAGCTCATCATGAGCGCGGGACTGCGGAAGAATTTCCGCAAGTCGCGCTCGACCAGCGCCCACATGCGATAGAACTTGATTGTCAAGAATCGAACTCCTTCGTGCGAATTCTTTCGTGCAAATGCTTTCTAACGATACAAATGGCCGATGCTGTACTTGGCGCCTTCCTGGGCGGCGTCGCGCAAATCGTTGCCTGTGTAATGCAGGAAGACGTCGTCGAGCGTGGTGCCCTGAACGCTGACGCGCTTCACCGTGACGCCGCGCGCCTTCGCCAGGTCCATCAAGGCCGCGACGGTGGCCGGGCCATCGTTAGAAATGATGTGCGCGGCGCCATCGTGGCTTTGCACGCCCTGTGCATGCGAGAGCTTCTGAAGCTGCTGCTCCCAATCCGCGGGCGCGTTTGTAAATTCGGCTTCAACCGCGTCGTTGCCGGGAATGCTGTCCTTGAGGCGCGTGGGCGAGTCGAGCGCGGCGAGCTTGCCGTGGTCCACGATGGCGATGCGATCGCAGAGTTTGTCGGCCTCGTCCATGTAATGCGTGGTGAGGAGAATGGTCAGATGATCTTCGTCGCGCAGGCGGCGAATCATCTCCCAGACGTTGGTGCGTGAAACCGGGTCGAGGCCGGTGGTGGGCTCGTCGAGAAACATGATTTTCGGCGAATGAACCAGGCCGCGCGCGATTTCCAGGCGGCGGCGCATGCCGCCGGAGAAAGTGCGCACGAGTTTCTTCTTGAATTTCGCGAGGTCGACCGATTCCAGCAGGCGATCGATCAGCGGCCCGCGTTCCTCGCGAGGAATGCCGTAGAGCTTGGCGTGGATCAGCATGTTTTCCTCGGCGGTTAGTTCCGGGTCGGATGTGAAGGCTTGCGGAATCACGCCGAGCGTGTGGCGAACGCCGTCGGCATCTTTGACGATATCGTGGCCGCCGACAATCGCGGTGCCCGAAGTCGGCGGAGTGAGAGTCGTGAGCATGCGAATGAGCGTGGTCTTTCCGGCGCCGTTGGGGCCGAGCAGCCCGAAGATTTCGCCGTTTTCGACGGTAAAGGAGATGGAGTTGACGGCGATGAGGTCGCCGAACTGTTTGGTCAATTTGTCGACTTCGATGGCGTGCATTTGAACTTTGCCTTTCGCGCTACAGGCGTGCCCACCAATGTTTTGTGGTGCTCGGCGTCTGGAGCAGAACGATCGCCGTCATCCCCGTGAAAAAGCGGTGCTGCGGGTTGGGAAGCCGGACTTTGATCGCGAAAGTCTGGATGTCGCGCTTGGTGCGGCTGACGTCGCGCTGCGTCGCGAAGTCCCCTTCTACGCCCTTGAAGAAAAGTGTCCCGTGAACGATGTCGCCGGAAGGCAACTGAATGGGCAAAGTCTCGCCGAATTGAATCGAGTCGATGTAGGTTTCGGGCACGTCGGCGCGAACCCACAGGTCGTCCATGTCCACAAGGACGACGATGGGACTGCCTTCCTGCACCACTTCGCCCTGCTTGGAGACGCGAACAGAAACGATGGCGTTGATGGGCGCATAAATTTTGGTATAGCCGAGCTGCGTTTCGTCCTGATCCTTCACGGCGATAGCTTGCTTGAGTTGCGCCTGCGTCGACACAATCTGGCTGCTCAGAACGGCGACTTGCTTGCGATTGGCCTGGGCGACGGCAAGAGCGGCGCGCTGAGACTTCACCTGGTCGGCGAGGGAACGAACATTGGCGTTGCCGGCTTTGTAGGTTGCGACGGCCGTATCGCGATCCTGCGCGGAGACGACGCCGGAACCGAAGAGACTGGTCTCGCGCTTCAAATTAATGTTATTCAGCTCATCGGTCGCCTGGGCTTGCTGGAGCTGTGCCTGGCTGGAGGTGTAGTTGGCCAGAGCGACGTTCAATGCCGCGGCGGTTTGGCTGTCGGTGAGGCTCAAATTGGCCTGGGCCTGAACCACTTGAGCGCGAAGGCTGTTGATGGCGGCGTCCTGCGCGGCCACTTGCGCTTGCAGAGCGGCGGGATCGAGCTCGGCGATGAGGTCGCCCTTCTTCACTTCCGTTCCTTCGTCGACGTACAGTCTCGTGATGCGGTCGGTGATTTGCGGGCTGACGACCACGTCGTTGCCGTCAACAACGCCGATGAGCGGATAGGCGTTGCCGCGTGGCGTCGAAACCAGGTAAATCACGAGCGCAATCACGAACAGCACGCCAAGCATGGTGAAAAATTTCTTGCCGGTCATTGAGTCCTCACACGAGAAGTCTTCACAACAGGAATTCTCACACGGGAAGATTTTGCAGAGCGAGTCCTCGCCGAAGGGCGGAAGAGGCCGTGCTCCAAGAGCTCGACGACGGCGCGCTTGTGCTCAGCGACTGCGCGGGGATCGAGTGCGTCACGCCGGAGAAGCGCGCCGTGCACCGGAGCGCCGGAGAAATAAAAAACGATCATGGCGATGATGTTGATTACCGTGTGGCCGGGGTTGATCGATTGGAATTCGCCGCTGGCCGTGCCTCGCTTGATCACGCCGGTGAGTTCTTTGTAGCCGGGCCCGAAATACTCGCGCGCGACGCGGCGGAACTCCTCTGGATTTTCCATCATCATGTGCTGCATCAAGCGCGCGTAATTCGGATGTTCGATTCGAAATTGGAAGTAGCCTTCGACGAACGCGAGAATCGCCTGGCGCGGCGACGCGGCCGGAGGCATGGCCGCCTGAATCGTGTGGCCCGCCTGGCGAAACAGATTTTCGAAAACCGCGCGATACAGTTTTTCCTTGCTGTCGAAATAATAGTAAAGCATGGCCTTGTTGACGCGGGCGGCGCGGGCGATTTGTTCCGTGCGCGCGCCGGCGAGGCCATCGGCGGCAAAAACCCGTTCGGCCGCGGACAAGATGCGCCGCGCGGTTTCGGGATTGTCGACTTTTTTGCGTCCTCGATGCATCGATGCCTCAGCCGTTCACGCGAGCCATTGCCTGCGGCATGTAGCGCGGGCCGGACGCCGCGCCATGCGGCGCGACTTCGCCGATGCGCGCCAGATCATCGCGCGTGAACTGGATTTCAAGCGCGCCGAGATTTTCCTCGAGATAGGTGCGGCGCTTCGTTCCCGGAATCGGCACGATGTCTTCACCCTGTGCGAGCACCCAGGCGAGGGCCAGTTGCGACGGCTGGCAGCGCTTTTCCTTGGCGATTTCGCGAATGCGATCGACCATGCGCATGTTCTTCTCAAAATTGTCGCCCTGGAACCGCGGGAAGTTGCGGCGATTATCGTCCGGAGCGAGGTCCTCGAAGCGGCGAATTTTGCCCGTGAGAGAGCCGCGTCCGAGCGGGCTATAGGCGACGAAGCCGATGCCCAGCTCGCGGCACGTCGCGAGGATTTCATCCTCGGGCTCGCGCGACCAGAGAGAGTATTCCGTTTGCAGCGCAGTGATCGGATGAACGCGTAGGCGCGGCGAATCGTCTTGGGCGAAGCTTCCGAAAGGCCGAGATAACGGACCTTTCCTTCGGCGACGAGGCGCGCCATAGCGCCGACGGTTTCCTCGATGGGCGTCGCGGGATCGACGCGGTGCTGGTAATAAAGATCGATCGCGGAAATGCCGAGGCGCTTCAGGCTGGCCTCGCATGCGGATTTCACATAATCGGCGCGGCCATTGACGCCGATGAACGGGCCGTCGGGCTCGCGCACGCTGCCGAATTTCGTGGCGACGATGACTTCGTGGCGACGCCCCTGAATGGCTTTGCGGACGAGCTGTTCGTTGCGGCCGCAGCCATAGACATCGGCCGTGTCGAAAAGGGTGACGCCGAGATCGATGGCCCGGCGCAGGGTAGCGATGGACTCCGCGTCATCGCGGCCGGCGTAAAAGTCGGACATGCCCATGCAGCCGAGGCCCAGCGCGGAAACAGCCAAACTGCTCTTGCCCAATCGACGATAGCGCATCTGGCTCCTCCGTCTGCCGCTCGCCGTCCGGATGGACGGGCGTACTTATTTAACTAACTAGTTAGTTTAATCGAATCACGGGAGAAGTCAAGCGCGGAATTATGAAAAACACTTAACCTTCCAGCGCGCCTGCGGCGCCGGCCGGAAGCTCGATGGAGTATTTCGTGCGCGATTTTTCGCCGTGCTGCTCGATGGCGAGCTCGATCAAGCGACTGATGAGTTCGGTGTAAGGAAGGCCCGTGGCTTCCCACATTTTCGGGTACATGCTGATGCTGGTGAAGCCGGGAATCGTATTCACTTCGTTCAGATAGATTTTGTCCGTGGCGCGCTCGAGGAAGAAATCGACGCGCGCCATGCCCGTGCACTCGATCGATTGAAACGCGCGGACGGCATAATCCTGGAATTGCGCGGCTTGTTTTTTGCTGAGCTTCGCCGGAATTTCGAGGCGCGTGCCGGATTCGAGATACTTGGCCTGGTAATCGTAAAATTCGCGGTGCGGAATGATTTCTCCGGGGACGGAAGCCCTCGGCTCGGCATTGCCGAGGATGGCGACTTCGATTTCCCGGCCGCGGATGGCGCGCTCGACAACGATTTTCAGCGCGAATTCCGCCGCCAGATCCATCGCGGCGGGCAGCTCGGCGGCATTGTGCACGCGCGTCATGCCGACGGAAGATCCCAGCGTCGCGGGCTTGACGAAAAGCGGAAAGCGAAATTTCTTCTTTATGGCCATGAGTGTTTTGCCGCGATTGGTTTCCCATTCGTGGCGCGGAATCGCAAGAAACGGGACGATGGGAAGCTTCGCATCGCGGAACAATCGCTTCTGGAGATCTTTGTCCATACCGACTGCGGAGCCGAGCACGCCCGCGCCGACGTAGGGCACGCCCGCCAGATCAAGAAGGCCCTGCACGGTGCCGTCCTCGCCAAACGTGCCGTGGAGGACCGGGAAAATCACGTCGATTTTGACGCTGGGCTGCGACTGGCCGGTCAAGGACACAAGAGCGCCGGCGCTCGGATCGGGCGGGAGAACGACGCGTTCGCCCGTTTTCAAAAGCTCAGGGAGGAGCCTCTGGTCGGCGATTTTTTGCACGGCGGCGCCGACGAGCCATCGGCCGTCTTTCGTGATGCCGATGGGTATGGGTTCGTATTTTTCCGGATCAAGGGCGCGAATCACGGAAGCCGCCGAGGCAAGTGAAACTTCATGTTCGCCGGAGCGGCCGCCGAAGAGAATGCCAACTCGTAATCGTTTATTGGTGGTCATAAATTGCGGGGCCTTTTCTGTTTCGTGCTTTGTGTTCCATTTCGTTTCATGCTGTTTGCAGCGTTACAGAATTTTCTTGCCTAGGCCGGAAAGCGCCAGTTCGACGCCGAGCGTCGCCGTCTTATTGTGCAAATCGACGACGGGATTGATTTCGACAAGCTCGAAGGAAACGAGCGTGTTGCTGTCGGCGATCATTTCCAGCGCGAGGTGCGCTTCACGATAGGTGACGCCGCCGCGCACGGGCGTGCCGACGCCGGGGGCCTCCGACGGATCGAGAAAGTCCATATCGAGGCTGACGGCCACGCCATTTGTGTCGTCGGACGCAAAACGGAGCGCTTCGGCCATGACGTCGCGCATGCCGCGCTCGTCGATTTCGCGCATGGTGAAAACGTGCACGCCGGAATCCTTGACGAGGCGCCGCTCCTTGGCGTCCAGCTCGCGAATGCCAACCATGGCGATGTTGCGCGGCTCGACTTTGGGCTTGAAGCCGCAAAGCTCGGTAAGTTCCGGCGCGCCATATCCCATGATGGACGCGAGCGGCATGCCGTGAACGTTGCCGGAAGGGCTTGTGTCCGGCGTATTCATGTCGCCGTGCGCATCAAGCCAGATGAAACCCACGCGTTTCGATTGCTTGCGGAAAAATGAGGAAACGCCGGCGACGGAGCCGGCGGCAATGGAATGATCGCCACCAAGGATGATGGGCAGCATTCCATCGGCGAGCGTGCGTTCGACGGTTTCGGCCAGCCCCTGGCAAGTCTCCGCGATTTCCTTCAGATACTTGGCGTGTTTGTCGCCATAGTGCTGCTCTTCCGGCTGCCGGACGGCGATGTTGCCGATGTCTTCGACCTGGTGGCCGAGCTGCTTGAGCCGCGCCTGGAGTCCGGCGACGCGCAGAGCGGACGGGCCCATATCGACGCCACGGCGGCTGGCGCCGAGGTCCATTGGCACACCGAGAATTCGTATTTTCTGGGCCATGCGATGCTTGTCCCCCGGAAGAAACGGGCACGCGAAGCAATCCTAAGGATATACGCGATAAAGCATTCGAGGAAAGGGGATGACTTCGCGAATGTGCTCCGTTCCGCAAATCCATGCCACCGTGCGTTCGAGGCCCAGGCCGAAGCCGGCGTGCGGAACGCTGCCGTAGCGCCGTAGGTCCAGATACCACTGGAACGATTCCTCGGGCAAATTGTGCTGGCGCAGGCGCTCGATCAGGGTTTCATAACTGGATAGGCGTTCGCCGCCACCGATGATCTCGCCGTAGCCTTCAGGCGCGATCATGTCGAAGCTGAGCGAAAGTTCGGGACGCGCGGCGTCGGTGGCCATGTAGAAGGCTTTCATCTCGGCCGGGTAGCGATGAATGACGACGGGCTTGTCGAACTCCTTGGAGATGATGGTTTCTTCGTCGCCGCCGAAATCGTCTCCCCACTTCGCGGAATTGCCGTTCTTGTTGAGAACTTTGATCGCGTCGTCGTACATGATGCGCGGAAAGGGCGACTTGATGTTTTCGAGCTTCGCGACGTCGCGCTTGAGCATTTCGAGTTCGCGCGCGCGATTCTTCACGCAGGATTGCACCACGGCGCTGACGAGGCCTTCGCCGAGAATCACCATGTCTTCGAGGTGCGCATAGGCGGCTTCCGGTTCGAGCATCCAGAATTCGGTCAGGTGGCGGCGGGTCTTGGATTTTTCCGCGCGGAACGTGGGGCCGAAACAATAGACTTTTCCGAGCGCGGCCGCGGTGGCCTCGACGTAGAGCTGGCCGGATTGCGTGAGATAAGCTTTTTGGTCATCGATGTAATCAACTTCGAAAAGAGTGGTGGTACCCTCGCAGGCCGCGGGCGTAAAAATCGGCGCGTCGGTGAGCGTGTAGCCCTGGCTGTCCATGAAATTGCGCGCGGCGCGCTCAGCCTCGGCGCGAATGCGAAGGATCGAGGCTTGCCGAGGCGTGCGAATCCACAAATGGCGCTGATCGAGCAGGAAATCGACGCCATGCTCCTTGAGCTGAATGGGATACGGCTGAGATTCCGGCACGCGCTGAAAAACTTCCACTGTGCTGACGTGCAATTCGTATCCGCCGGGAGCGCGCGCCTCGGCGGCGACTTTCCCCGTCACGATGACGCTCGATTCCTGCGTCAGGCCCTTGGAGGCGTTGAATGCGTCGGGATACTCCTTCAGCGAAATGACGCCCTGGATGATGCCCGTGCCGTCGCGAAAAATCGGAAAGAGCAGCTTGCCGGATTCGCGGAGATTATAGAGCCATCCACGAATGGTGACTTCCTGCCCCACATGCTCGCCGACATGTTCGATCGCCACCACGGACATAAACACCCCTGCCTTTCCCATTTCGCCCGGCCGGAAATTTAATTATGAGCGGCGGAGCGTTTCGCCGCGAGAGCTTGTTCGAGTTTTTCGAAGGCCGCCGTGGCATCAGACAGCGACGGCGCTTGCGAGGACTGCTCGCGGAGTTCCAAAATAAACGGCAAAGAATTCTCCGGCGAAGAGATGACGCCGAGCGCCGCGTCCCAATCGATATTTCCGCTGTAGGGCGCGAGGTGCTCGTCCTTTTCGCCATGATTGTCGTGCACGTGGACTGCGGCGACAAGATCGTGCATGGACTCGAAGCTGAGCTTGATGCCGTCCTCGATGTGCGCGTGGCCGATGTCGAAACAAAATTTCAGATCGAGGCGCGTGTCGGCGACGAAATGGCGCAGCGTCGACGGCGCGCCCAATTCGCCCAGCGTGTTTTCCAACAGAATAGTGACGCCGCGCTGCTTGGCGAAAATCGTCAAATGCTCGAGCGAATTGAACGCCGCATCGATCTTTCGCTGATCGTGCGCTTCGCGCCCGCCGCCGATGTGCTGGACAAGATACTTAAACGGAATTTGCTCGGCGATTTCGAGCGTGCGTTTCACTTCATCGACGGCATCGAGCCGGCGCACGCGCTCGGGATCGGAAATGGAGATGGGGATTCCGCTTTCACGTTTGCCGGGCAGCAGATCGCGCTCCGTCGGAGAATGGAGCGAATGAATCGCCAGGCCGTGCTCGCCAATCCATTCGGAAACGGTGCGAATCGCCTGCGTCGAACGATAGTTGAGATGCACCGGCGTGCAATAAATCTCGACGTTCGTGATGCCGGCCTGAGCGATTTCGGCGAGCAACGCCGAGGTCAAAGGCTGGGTGCAATAGCGATAGGTTGAAAAGACGCGCAACATGGCTGATTTTTGTGCTTCCGCGGCGCTACACACGTCCGCGAAGCGAACCGGCTTCTCTTGAAACAAGAAGCCGAACCCCTATGGTCTTTGGAAAACTCTCCGGCGTCAATAGCCGCGCGCGGCGCCCTGCCGCCGAGGGTCGGGAGCGCCGAGGCGCTCGCCGGTCTTAGGATCGACGCCAATCGCTTCCACCTCGCCGATCCAGCCGCGGCGCGGAGCAGGCTGGTAGCCACGCTGCACGAGTTGCTGCGCGATGGCGTCCGGAAATGTCGGTTCGATCAAAACGACGTCGGGCATCCATTGCTGATGGAAGCGCGGCGCGTTGATGGCCTGCTGCGCGTCCATCCCCAGCCAGCCCCAATTGAGAACGCTGAGCAGCGTCGCGGAAATAATGCGCGGGCCGCCGGGAGAGCCCGTGACGAAGCTGAGCTTGCCGTCGCGCAGCACGATTGTCGGGACCATGGAGCTGAGCGGGCGATGGCCGGGCTCGATGGCGTTGGCTTCCGATTGCAGAAGGCCGAACATATTTGGCGTGCCGGGCTGGCTCGTGAAATCGTCCATTTCATCGTTGAGCAGGAAGCCATCGGTCGAGGTGACCGCGGAGCCGTAGCTGTCGTTGAGCGTGTAGGTGTTCGCGACAGCGTTCCCGTCTGCGTCGACCACGGAATAGTGCGTGGTGTGATTTTTCTGCGCTTCGGCGGTGATCCACGCGGCGGCATCATCGCGCGAAAGTTTTTCGATCGGCACGAGGCTGGCGCTGCCGGCCGTTACACCTTGCGCGCGGTCGAACGGCGCGGGATCGCCGGCGCCAATTTGCTTGCTGGACGTGGCGTCTTCCGGCGCAATCGTGGCGCGGCGTGAAGCGGCGTATTGCTGATTCAAGAGGCCGGCGACCGGCACGTGCGTGAAATCGGAGTCACCAAGAAATGTGGCGCGGTCGGCGAAAACGCGGCGCATCGCTTCCACGACAAGATGCACAGATTGCGCATCGTCCCAGGATTTCAGCTCATAGGGCTCGAGAATGTTCAACGCTTCAAGAATCGCGATGCCGCCGGAACTGGGCGGCGGGCTGGTGATGACGGTCCATTGATTTCCGCGCGCGTGATAAGAGCCCACGAGCGGATCGCGCAATTTCGCGTGGTAGGCCGCGAGATCGGCCTTGGTGATCAGGCCGTCATTTTTCTCCATCTGCGCCGCGAGATCTTTCGCCGTTTTCCCTTCGTAAAATTCGGTGGGGCCATTTTTCGCAATGCGTTCGAGCGTCGCGGCGAGATCGGGCTGGCGGAAAATATCGCCCGGATGGTAAAGATTGCCGTCGTTGAGAAAAATCTTTTTGCTCTCGGGAAATTGTCCGAGGCGATCCGCGGAGCGGCTGAGCGAACCAGCGAGTTTATCGCCGAGAGGGAAGCCCTCGCGCGCGAGACGAATCGCGGGGGCCATGTCTTCGGCGAGCGTCAGCTTGCCATACGTTTTCACGGCGAGCGCCATGCCGGCGACCGTGCCGGGAACGCCGACGGAGAGAAATCCGGTGGTCGAGCGGCCGGGAACGATTTTGCCGTCTGCGCCGACGTACATATCGCGCGTGGCGCGCTTGGGCGCCTCTTCGCGATAGTCGATGAATTTCGCGCGGCCATCGGCCATGCGCACCAGCATAAATCCGCCGCCACCGATGTTGCCTGCTTCCGGCTCAACCACGGCGAGAGCGAAGCCCACGGCGACCGCGGCGTCGACGGCGTTGCCGCCCTTCTTCAGAATTTCCACGCCGGCTTCGGAGCCGAGGGCTTCGTCGCTGACGACCATGGCGTGCGCGCCGCGAACGGCAGTGGGAGGCCAGGCGGGATTCGTAATTTCGCCGGCGGGCGAAAATTCGCGCGGCTGCGGCTGGGTTTGCTGTTGGACCTGGGCGGAGGCAAGCGCCGCCGAGAGGCAAAAAATTGTGGCGAAAATGAGCGATTTAATGGGTGTGCGCATGGCGAACCGAATCTATGCGATTTGAGATAGGGCGTCAAGGAGCGGGAGGGAGCAACCGAGGCGTCATATGCCAGAGAGGCGATGACAGGGTAGTGTTCGAAAACGGACCAAGGTCGAAAAAAATGGCGAAAAAACTCGATTAGAAATGACCTCGGTCGTTTGTTTTGTGTGAGTTGCATGAGGTTCTAATTCTCCATAGAAACTCGATTAGAATTTACAAAGTGCATAAAAAGCGAAAAGCCGCGTTTCCGCGGCTTGCGTTTCTCCTATTCGTAGTTGTTACCACTCGGCTGGAATTCCAGCCGAAACTACTGTGTACCATAGAGTTAACTAGGAGTCAAGGAAAAACAGCAGGGAAATCGCACAGGCGACAAGAATCAATGAGCGATTGCCACCTTCTTAGTGATGCTGTCTTGCTGGCCGGGTTCTTTATACGCAGAATCCAATTGCTTCGTCAAAGCGATTAGATGTGCGGCAGAGACGTTTTTCCAGCCGAGCGCAGCTAGTTCTGCCTGCGCACGTTTGATGTTTTCATCGGCCTGATTCTGGTGCGCCAACTCTGCGTCCAGACGCGCCAAGTGGACTTCGGCGAGGCCAATTTCTTGTTTGAGTTGTACGCTGTTGGGGTTTTGGTCGCGCCAGCGTTGAAGAATCGCTAGGTCATCTGTCACGGTCTTTACACTTTCACTCGCGGACTGATTTTCACAATTGCAGGCGATGGAGCTATCGACCGTGGCTAGCATGAAGGCGCCGAACATGTCTGGCTCGGTCGATTGAATGAACGACATTGATGCGATCGGAGCGGCAATATATCCGAAAGCAACACCGAGCAGCGCGCAGATAAATATGGCGATGGTCTTCTTCATTCGGTCTTGCCTTTTGGCGTACCTACTCCTGCTCCTGGGCCAGAATCTGTTTCGTTGTAAAGCTGATCCATTTTGGAGTCGTGCGTTTCAATAAGCTTAGCAAGGACTTCAGGGGAGACCCTTTGCTCCTTCGCGCCCACGGCTAAAAGCTCCTTCTGGGCTGATTTCATGAAATTATCAGAGGCAGAGGCGTTCCCCGCGGCGGATTCGATACGATATAGCCGAAGATAGGTCAAAGCAAAATCGCGATGGAGCTGATTCTTGGGATAATCTATGTTTTCCCGTCTAATTCGTTCGAGCAGGTTGAGATATTGCAAGAGCGCTGTTCTGCCTTGTTCAGGGCCAGCTTGGTTGTACTGTAGGAAGGAGTAACGTCCTACGTTCTCCGAATAATCAGAGGCATAGCTGGCTTTCAAGCTCGGCAACCAGCCGTATTTGGCGCGAAGGACGCAAGTCGCGGTTGCGGCGACCAGGAAGCACATGCCACATAGGAGAATGGTCTTCAGAAACTTCACGAGCCCTCCCAAAGGGAACACGAGAACTTGGGTTACTTCACACTAACATTTACATTCTGGGAATGAACCTGCCCGAAAGTTCAGGTGTTTCCTTTGAGTATGGAGGTCATTCACGGGGCACGCTGGCGGGATAAATCCGCCGCTAAGAAAACATTACCCATCTTCGCGGAGGAATTCGACGCGGGCGGCGGCAGGCGCAGGATGACCGCAATCTGGTGCGCGTGCCATGGAGGTAGCTTGTCATTCTGAGGGCCGTTTTCGGGCCCGAAGAATCTCGCTTCGAAATGAGATCCTTTGCCGCGCAAAAGGCGGGCCATCCAGGATGAAATTACGACGTTTCAAGGGGAGCGACGTCCGCCAATTGCTGATTGCTTTACCATGCGTCGCTTAGGTCTTTCCAATCGCGGTTGGCGGATTCGATCAGGGCAATTTTCTTGCTTCGGAGCCAGCCCTTGATTTGTTTCTCGCGGCGAATGGCGGCGAAAACGTCGCCGAAACTTTCGTAATAAACGAGGCGGTTTATGTTGTATTTCGCGGAGAATCCTTTGAGGAGTTTTTCGCGATGCTGGATTACTCTGCGTTGCAGGTTACTGGTGACTCCGGTGTAGAGATTGAGGGATTTGCTGGCCAAGATGTACACGCAGTAGGTTTTCATGTGGTCTTGGTTTTTGCAGGGTAAAGATCGCAAATCATTGCGCCCTGGTCAACCATCCGTCAGGGTGCCGGCGTTCCCTGGGGCCGAAGTGCGGCGAGGCGAGATCCTTCGCTGCGCGAGGAACGCTGCGCTCAGGATGACAGGATAATAGGCTTAGCTACGTTATTCGCGGAGGAAGTCGACGCGGGCGTCGGAGGGCATGAGGCCGGCGGATTTGGCGCGGGAGACGAGTTCGTCGACGGCTTTGCGGCCCTCGTCGCCGAAATTGAGCGTCCAGCGATTGACGTACATGCCGACGAATTTGTCGGCGAGTGCGGGGTCCATGTCGCGGGCGAACTGCAGCGCGTAATTGAGCGCCTCTTCGCGATGATCGAGCGCATAGGCGACGCTGCCGCGAATTGCGCCGGCGACCTGGCGAGCGAGATCCACGCCGAGCGCGCGGCGAATGGCGTTGGCGCCGAGAGGCAAGGGCAGGCCGCCGGTCTGCTCATGCCACCACACGCCGAGGTCGACGACTTTATGCGCGCCGGATTGGGCGTAGAGCAATTGACCTTCGTGGATCAGCAGGCCGGCTTCGACTTCCTTGTTGTTGACGGCGTCGAGAATTTTGTCGAAAGGCATGGTGACGGTTTCAACGCCGGGCTCGAAGAGCTTCAGCGCGAGATACGACGTGGTGCGCGTGCCGGGAATGGCGACTTTGCAGCCTTTGAGTTCGGTTTTTTTCATCGCGCGCGAGGAAACGACGATGGGGCCGTAGCCTTCGCCGAAGCTGGCGCCGCAATCGAGCAGGATGTATTTGTCGGCGAGAAAGGGATAGGCGTAGACGCTCACGGCGGTGACGTCGTACTTCTCGGTCTGCGCGGCCTGGTTAAGGGATTCGATGTCGGAAAGAATATGAGTGAATTTGATGCCCGGGACGCGGAGCTTGCCCGTGGCAAGCGCGTAGAACATGAAGGCGTCGTCGCTATCAGGCGAGTGGGCGATGCGGACTTCGGAGGTTTGCGTTGTTGCAGTGCGAGCGGCCATAGGGTTCAAGTCTCCAGCAGCCATTTGCGCGCCTTCCGGCCCTGCTGCGACAGTTCGGCGGCATTCACGGAGCCGTGGGGCTCGCCTGCGGTACTCGCGGAGTGAATTCCGGCCGGCTGGGGCGCCGTGTCAGACGAACGATAGGATACCAGAGACAGTGGACAGTGACCAGAGGTCAGTGGAAGACAGGGGTCGTGGCAAGTGACTAGAAAAGGCGACGGAAGAAAGTGGTGAAAATTAATCTTCGCCTAACTCCAAACCATTAGCGCGACAACAAAAATTCCCATCACTCCACAAAACACTCGAAACCTGAAATCCGCTCGTTGGCAAATTATTCCACACTTTGCCAGGTTTGGTTCTGCTGGGGCTTGCGCTTTCAGTTTTGCTAGGTCAGCAAAATATATATAAGAGCTAGAGACGAGCATGATTACCAGAAAGACCAAAATGCCCGTAGTTATTGCGCTGTTGGCCGGCGACTGGCCAATGCGGAGCCAAATATCACCAAGAATGCTGGCCGCGGTTATGATTAGCGCGACTACCGCCCAAAACGACGCGGACCTTGTTATGGGTCCGAAAACCAAGAAGCGAATCGAAGGTCGTGTCTCGTTACCAATCATAGAACTTGATTCCGGATCGGCTGCTGAGGATAACACATTATAGCACGGCCGAAGTTTGCGGGTGGAAGCGCGATGCATTCGATAAAGGGCTAGGGCGTGGTGGCGACTTGGCTGCAAGGATGGGGTCGTCGATGGTGGCGAGGCCGCCGCGCTTGTGGGCGGCGTGAATTTTGACTCTTTGTGTCGCGATGAAGAAAATCCAAACTGACCTACCACCGTGAAGGAGGCCGCGAGACGCTCAAACACGACGCGGATGCGGATTGGCGCATCAAAACTATTGGGCTGACGGAAGGGCTCGTGCGAGCGGGCCGTAGTCTACTGGGCACAGCGGAATGCGTGACTGCGGAAACGGTGGCCGGAGTTTGCTATAAGCAATGGTTTACGGAGAGGCCGCGGCGCACAATGGGTGCGCGGCGCGGTGTGAGGTTTGAGGAGGCTTGGTATGCGCGCAAGAACGATTCTTATATCACTGGGAATTTTCGTCGCGGGCGCGCTGGTGACCGCGATGCTCACGCCGGCGCCGGCGGACGCCGTGTCGCGGGAGATCATCGAGATTCAGCAAAGCATCAGCCAGATATTGCAAAACCAGCAGGACGTGAGAAGCGATGTGGATTCGAAATTCGCGTCCATGCAGACGCTGGTGCAGCAATCGCTCGACGCGTCAAACCATCTGGGACAAACGATGGGCTCGCTGCAGAAGACGGTTCAGGACGCGCAGGCGAACAGCGGCGCGAACAATAATTCGTTCACGCAGCAGATGCAAAGCGTCTCGGACAACATGCAGGACCTGCAAGCGCGCGTGGGCAAACTCGCGCAGCAGATGAGCGACATGCAATCGACATTGCAATCGATCAATGCACGCGTGTCGACGAGCGCGCCGGCGACGCAGCCGGGCGCGACTTCGAACATGACGAGCGCGCCGAGTACGATGCCGGGCAGCGGGGCTCCCGTGGACAATTCGTCCGCTGCAGGTTCGACGGCAACTCCCGCGGGCCAGCAGGCCGCGGCGCCGCAAACGCAGCCGATTCCGGCGACCACGCAGCCCGCTGCAACAGGCACTCAGCCAGCGGCGCCGCCGCCGATTTCAGCCGACACGCTCTATGCCAATGCGCAGCGCGATTTGAACAGCGGCAATTACACGCTCTCGCGCCAGGAATTCAGCGATTATTTGAAGGATTTTCCGGATGGCCCGTTCGCGGCGGATGCGCAATTTTATCTGGGCGAGATTTGCTACGGGCAGAGCGATTACAGCGGGGCAATCAACGCCTACGACAGCGTGATTCTGGGTTATCCGAAAAGTTCGCGAGTAGCTTCGGCGATGCTTGAAAAAGGGCGCGCGCTGGAAGAAACCGGCAAACACGCGAGCGCGCAGCTCGAATTTCGAGAGGTCGTGCAGCGCTTTCCGGGGACGGATGAAGCGAGAAGAGCCGCAGCGGAATTGAATCAGCCGCAACAATAAAATGCTTCAAGGATTGCCCGCGCCGTTGTTTGGGCCATTGTTCGAGCTGTTGTCGGCGCCGCCGGGTGTGACGATGGGATCGTCAGCCGTGGCGACGCCGCCCTGCTTGTCGGCGGCGTGAATCTTGCCGTCTTTATCGAGCAAAAAAGATCGCTTGCCCGTCTTGCCGTACTCCGCCGGAACCGCGGCGATTTCGAAGGCGGGTTCGGTGGCGTCTGAAGCGGCGATAATGCGATAGCGGAATTTGTAACCGTCCTTGCTCCCGGCGGCGAGGCTGGCGTCGATTAATTTCGCAGCCGCGGGGGAAACTCCATCTTTCGCCGGGCCAAGCTGCGCGAGAGATTGCGGCAGATTGCCGAACGCGCGCTGGTACGTGCCGATGGCCTGCGCCAAATCCTGCAGCGTGTCCATCGCGGATTGCTCGCGATTCTGGAGATCCTGCGCCGCCCATTGCTTTTGAAGCTGCGGAACGTCGATCATCAGCAAGCCAATGGAGAGCAGCTTCCAGCTTCCATCCTCGCGCACGAGTCCGAATTCGATGGAATCGCCGCCGGCGACGGCGATAGGGATGTAGGCGAGATTGTCGTGCACACGAGGCGCGGAGAAAGTGAATTGCGAACTCGCGTCGGAGGCTTCACAGAGAAGAACCTGCTGGCCCTGCGCGCTGACCGAAAGCAGCGGGCGGCCCGGAACGTCGAGAAGGACGAAGCGGCGCATCATCGCGGTTCGCTGATCCGCGGGCAGTTTGTGGAAGGAATCCGCGTTCGCCACGGTCAGATATCTCGCGAAGCCGGAATCATTTTCGCGGCAAGCGGCGGCAAGCGCGGCATTCAGGGCGGCCGCGGGACCGGAGTCGGGCGATTGCCCAGCCTGGGCGAAGAGATTCGGAGAAGTGGCAAGCAGCCCGAACAGGAACGCGGCGCATGCGGCGAAAATGCGTTTGTTTGTGGTTGTGAGTGTCATGCTTTCGCTCTCGCGAAAATTTCCGCGAGGTCCTTTGTGAATTTCGAGCGCGGCATCACTTCGGAGCATCCTGCCTGGCGCGCGCGCTGGGCCAAGTCGGTTTGCACGTGCGAAAAAAACGCCACGACGGAAATTTGAGCGTCCCGGGCGCGAAGCGCGGCAATCGTTTCGACAGGGGACTGGCGCGCGTTCAAATCCACGACGATCAGTTTTGGCTGCTGCTGCGCCAACTCCGCCAGAAGCGCACCGCCCGCGCTGAATGATTTCATTTCCACGCCGAGATGCTTCGCGGTTTCGAGCATCTTGGCTTGAAAAAAAATGTCGTCGACAAGAGCAAAAACCAGCGGCACGAAGCCTCCGGAATCAGAGTCTCACGAATCAGGCGCTCTTACAAACATGAGTCATTGAGCGGCAATTTCGGCCTGCTTTGCAGGCCGCCGGGCGGGGCAAGCCCCGCCCCTACGACTAGTGTGGAACTACTTAAGATGCGCAAGAGCGCGAAAAAGCTGGTAATGGGCCAGTTTGAATTTTGACTCTTTGTGGCACGATCCAGAAAATTCAAGCTGACCCACCGCCAAAAAGCGCTGCAAGCACGAGGCGTTTCTTCGGCGCGGCGAAATGCGGTATAAAGGAATCGTTGCACAATTCCGCCGGAGGCAGGAAATGAAGGCCGCCATGAACCCAGTCGCGCTGCCGGGGATCGCCGTTCTCGAGCAGACGCCGATTATCCTCGAGAAGATCGTTTCGCTGGCAAGCGAAGAGCAGTTGCACTGGAAACCGTCGATGGAGCGCTGGTCGATCAGCGAAGTGCTGGCGCATCTCGCGGACGTGGAGGTAGCGGGGTTTCGCGAGCGCATCGAGCGAATGGTCCAGGAGGATATGCCGCAACTGGCGCCGTACGATCAAAACGCACAATACAAGGCGGGGCGGTACACGGGCGGAAAAGCGCGGGAGCATCTGAAGGTCTTCTGCCACGAACGCGACCGCAGCGTTTCCTGGCTGCGTTACATGCCGGAAAGCATCATCGGCCGCAAAGGCCAGCACGGAGAATTCGGGCAGATCACCGTGGCGCAACTGATGAACGAATGGGCCTTTCATGATCTGGGCCATATCCGGCAGGTGACGGAACTTTTCCGGTCGCGCGCGTTTTATCCGGCGATGGGGCCGTTTCAAAAAATCTACACGATCAAGCCCTGAATCCCATGGCGCTCGAAGAAATTTCGCATCAAGTTCTGGAAGTGTTTGACGAGCTCGACCGCGACGAGCTCGACCTGCACGCATTGATCGAATTCGCCGCGGGAAACGATCCGGAGCGGCGCGACAACGTGGTCGAAGCGGTCGAGACGCTCACGCGCGATGGGTACCTGGAGCCCGCCGGCGGCGGCGATTTTTACCGGCGAACGGAAGAGGGGCGGCTTGCAGTGGCCGGGCCACACGATGCGACGCTCTATAGCCGTCCGCGATGCCGGCTCTGCGACGAGGCGCGCGCGACCATCGAGCCGATTCTGCGCAAGTACGGCGCGAAGCTGCGCGAGGTGAATATCGACGAAGACGCGGAGCTGCTCGAACTTTACACAAACGACGTGCCCGTCGTGTTTCTTGGCTCGCGGGAAGTGGCGCGGCACCACGTAAACGTGGAGCGGTTCCGGCGGGCGCTCGAAGACGCTAGCAAGTAACGCACGCGGCGGCGCGAACAGCGGCTTTCCCTCAGTGTTTTTCGAAGAGGCGATTGGCGTCGATGTAGGTCATCTGACCATCGAACATGGGATCGAAGGTGCCCACGTCGCGAAGATGACTGGCGAGACGCGAGACGAAGCCCATCACGGCGCGCATGGGGCCGGAGCCGACGCTGACGCGAGCGACGCCGAGCTTTTCGAGTTCGCGCGCGGAGGGACCGCCCTTGAGAGCGAGAATATTCAACGGGCCATGGATGGCGCGAACGAGTTTCTCGATAGTGGGCGCATCTTTTGGGCCGGGCGCGAAGAGCGATAAAGCGCCAGCGTCGCGATAGGCGTTGAGGCGCTTGGCCGTGGCTTCGAGGCGCGAGGCTGGCTCGCCGATTTCCTCGAGATAAATGTCGGTTCGCGCATTGATGACCAGCGGCACGCCCAGTTTCTTGCCCGCTTCGACCATGGCGCGAATTTTTTCCTGTTGCAGCGGAATGTCGTACAGCTTGCCCGTGCCTTCGCTGATCGAATCTTCCAGATTCAATCCGACCGCGCCTGATTCGATGACGAGGCGAGCGGTTTCCGCCAGCTCTTCCGGCGTTGTGCCATAGCCGGCTTCCATGTCGGCGGTGACCGGCACAGAAAGCGCGTGAGCGACGCGCGAGACGACTTCGAGCATTTCGGCGCGTGAAATTTTCTGGCCGTCAGGATAACCGAGGGAATTCGCGACGGCTGCGCTGCTGGTGGCGATGGCGGGGAAGCCGGCGTCTTCGAAAATGCGCGCGCTCGCGACGTCCCAGGCGTTGGGGAGAAGCAGGATTTTCGGGCCATGGTGAAGCGAAAGGAGCTTCTGGGCTTTTTCGGATTGGGCTAAGGGGGCCATCTACGTTTGAACTCCTGATTGGTCAAATAACAGGCCGCCGCAAACAAGCAACAAGCCTCCGGCACCGATCATTTCATTGCCTATGAAGAATCCCATCATACTGGCGCCTACTCCGGCCTCGATCAGTAGGGCCAGACCGCAGACCAGGACGAGCGTCTTGCGCAACCTCGTATGTGTGATAGCCGCCAGCAACGCGATTATCGCGAGTACGAACCAGTGCCACGCGAGCGCGAGAAAAACAACTCGGAAGGCCGCTTGCAAGCTCGGATTCAAGTTCGAGGCGGCCAATGCGGGGAATCCATTCTTGTATCCAGCGAAGCAATGAAACGCAGCGTTGACGAACAGCACCACGCAGCCCAAGATGACGAAAACGCGCGCAGCCTTGTCGCGGCCATTCATCGAAACCTCCCGAGGGGCGTAGTCTGAGCGAGCGTATATTAGGAAGTTTCCAGGAGCGGCTCGCTAGTGTCCTTCTTCGGAATGCGTGCCGACGGTTTCATCGGGGATGTCGCCCTGCCGGCCCTTCACGCGGTCGTAGACGCTATAAGCGCAGATCGAGCCGAGCGCTTCGTTGTAATACGTGGGAACGCCGAGCGCCGAGCGAAGTTCTTCATTGAATTTGCGCAGGTCAGCAAGCTCGCTGACGATTGCCGGCAGCTTGGTCTTGTCCTTGGTGATCAGAAATTTCTGATATCCCGCGTCCCAGAGCTGCGTGAACTGGCCCATCTTCATGATCGAGGGAAGCTCGGTCATTTGATACTCGCCGCCGGGCGATTTGCGGAATTCCGCGCCGCAATTGTATTTCTCAATGCGAGCCACGCCGCCGGAGCTTCGGACCGTGAAGCCCTGCTGAGGCAGTTCGGATTCGATCTTCTTGGCTGGAAATTTCGAATTTACATACCACATGGCACCACCAGAGTAAGGATTTGGGTACGGAGTTGTAAAGACAAAAATTTCTCCGCCAATATGCCGGGCAGATGCGGCGCAAAGGACGGCGCAGATTCAGCGCAGCGAGGAGCAAAGAGGGTCAGACGGGAATTCCCTCGACGACGCACTCGGGAGTTGCCGTAGGGACCACCCGGCTCAGCCGCCATCCCGCTGCCGCGAACAACTCGCGGAATTGTTTTTCAGTGCGCTCGCAGCCGCCGGGAAAGATCAGCATTTGCAGGTCGAGGAACTTGCCCGGATAGAAATCGTTCCCGGGCTGAATCACGTTGTCAACCACGAGGAGCTTGCCATTCGGGTTGAGGCCCTTTCGACAGGCTTTTAGTATTTTCAGGCATGTTTCATCAGGCCAGTCGTGGATGATGTGTTTCATGATGTATGCGTCAACGCCTGTCGGAACCGAAGAAAACATGTCGCCGGAGGCCAGGGTGCATCGTTCCATCATCGGCTTGAGCGGTCCGTTCTTGGCTCCTTCGATCACGTGCGGCGCGTCATAGAGTATTCCTTTCATGTGCGGGTTTCGCTCCAGTATTGTCGCCAGCAGAAATCCGTGCCCGCCGCCCACATCCACGATCGAATGGATTCCGTCGAAGGAGTACGCCGCGGCCACGGCGGGGCCGTCGATCATGGATAAAGCCGTCATGGCATCGTTGAAGATGTGTCCTTCCTCCGGATTCTTTTCGAAAAACTCGAACGTCGGCGTGCCGTATATTTGTTCGAGGGCTTGCTTGCCTGTGCGTACACAAAATTCGAGGTACGACCATCCGCGCCCGTGCCACTCCCTGCCGCCCATGATTGCAAATGCTCGCAGGCTGGGCTTCCCATTGCTTCGCAGAACGGCCGACATCGGCGTTTCCGAGAACTTTCCGTCAGGCCCCTCAGACAGCACGCCCACGCTGGCCGTGGCGCGCATCAGCCGGTAGAGCGCTTGCGGATTCGCTCCGATCTGGCTCGCCAGTTCCTCAGCCGATCTCGGGCCGGCTTCGACAAGTTCCGGAATTCCCATCTGGGCCAGGCAGGAGACAGCACCGGCAATATGAGGACCAGCCAGCAGTTGCATCACGCCCACATGGGCAGGAGGTGTTTGGGGTTGCGGAGCGGTTGGCGTCATAGTTTTCCCCTCGGATTTCTGTTCTTTCTCGGCTTTCGAGCGTCCGGTAGTATACCCGACGGTTTTCTGGATTCCGCATCATTTCGCTAATGCTGTCCCGCACATCCACTCGCACTTGAGCGCCTCATGCTCGTGTGTTAAGGTTTTTTCCCATGAATCCATACGCATCGCATTTGGCAGGACGCGATCCGCTTCCGCTGATCGCGGCGACGGCAGGGGAGCTGGCATCATTCATTCGCACGGCAGTGCCGGAGCGCGCGGAGCAGTCGCCTGCGCCCGGGAAATGGAGCGGGCGAGAAATCATCTGCCACCTGGCGGATTGCGAGATCGTCTTCGCATATCGGCTGCGGCAGACTTTGGCCGAGAACCATCACGTCATCCAGCCATTCGATCAGGACAAGTGGGCGGCGAATTATGGAGCGTACGACGCGCCGGCGGCGCTAGCTGTGTTTTCGTCGCTCCGACGATGGAATATCGCGCTGATCGGGGTCGTGCCTCCAGAGGCGTTTTCCAAGAAGGCGATGCATCCGGAGCGGGGAGAGACGACGTTCCGGGATCTGGTGGAAACCATGGCGGGACACGACATCAATCACCTGAAACAGCTTAATGCGCTCGCGGCGAGGTTTGCCGGAGCGAAGTAAGCCGAGGTGATGATTTTTCCTTCATTCTTGCTTCAATGTGAAGCTCGTGGTTGGTTTGTCGAGTCAGAAACGTTCCGTTAGACCTTGAATTAAGACTGCTCACGCCTCGAAAGCCACGATTCCCCACTAAAATGAGGGCATTTTCTAAGCTTAGGCATATAAATCAAATACGGGTGAATACGAGCGGTATATTCCTGCATCCAATCGGAGATGCGGGCGAACGCGGGATTTTTGGCGTCGGGCGTCGCGTCAGTGGTTGAGTCGGTCATTGAGGATGGTCTGAGGTGAGAAGCAGCATGGCGGGCAAGCCGGTCATCGAGCAAATGGAGCAAGGGGAACAAACGCAGGAAGGTGCCGAGAAGGGCATCCTGGAGTTGGGAGCGCGGCTGGCTGACCTGGTAGGGCATACGCCCTTGCTGCGGCTTAATGCTTTGAGCGCCGAGTTTTCCAACGCCGAGTTTTACGCCAAGGCGGAATGGATGAATCCCGGCGGGTCAGTGAAGGACCGCGCGGCGCTGGCGATGATCCGGGACGGCGAGCGTCGAGGGGCCTTGCGGAGAGGCAAGAGGATTCTCGACGCGACGAGCGGCAACACGGGAATCGCACTGGCGATGATGGGGGCGGCGCTGGGGTATCCGGCGACGCTGTGCATTCCGGCAAGCGCGTCGTTGGAGCGTCTACGGACGCTGCGAGCGCTGGGCGCTGAGCTGATCCTGACGCCGGGCGAAGAGGGATCGGACGGCGCAATCCGGCGGGCCCGAGAGATTTTCCAAGCGAATCCGGGGAAGTATTTTTACACGGACCAATATGGCAATCCGGCGAACCCGCGCGCGCATTACGAGACGACCGCACCGGAAATCTGGGAGCAGACGCGCGGGCGAATTACGCATTTCGTGGCGGGGCTGGGAACGAGCGGAACATTTATGGGCACGACGCGACGTCTTAAGGAATTCAACCCTGCAATTCGTGCAATCAGCGTGCAGCCCGATGAAGCGTTCCACGGGATCGAGGGCTTGAAGCACATGGCCGCGGCGATCGTGCCGGCGATTTACGATGCGTCGGCCGCGGACGAAAATTTGAATGTGCGGACGGAAGACGCCTTTGCGATGGTGCGAAAGCTGGCGCGCGAAGATGGGTTGCTTGTGGGCGTTAGTTCGGGAGCGGCGGTGTGCGCGTGCCGGCGGATCGCGGAGGGTTTGGGCCGGAATGAGCGGGCTGTGATTGTCACGATTTTTCTGGATTCTGGCGATCGGTATTTGAGCGAGCGTTTCTGGGATGAGCCGCCAGAAAATGCGGCGCAGGGAAGAAGCTGAGGAAGCAGGATGCTTAAGCTGGGGCATTCGCTGATCGACAAAATCCACGCGCACGGCGCGCGCGATTATCCGAACGAATGCTGCGGGGCGCTGCTGGGGCGCGAAGAGGGCGGCGACCGAGTCGTCGTGGGACTCGTGCGGCTCGCGAATCAGCGCAAGGATTCGCCCAGGAATCGGTTTTCCATAACGCCAGAAGATGTGCGGCTGGCGGAGAAAGAAGCCAGGGCGAAGGGCTGCAATCTGATCGGATGGTACCACTCGCATCCGGATTCGCCGGCGCGGCCGAGCGAATTCGATCGCGAGCACGCGTGGCCGTGGTACAGCTATATAATTTTTCAAGTGGAACAGGGCGAAGCGCGCGAGATGCGATCGTGGCGTCTCGATGAAGATCGCGCCCGGTACGTGGAAGAAGGCATCGAATATATCGCAAGCGGGTAAGATAATTTCAATGGGTGTCGATCGACACAAAGGAGATAAGAGATGGCTGTCAAAGTGGTGATCCCGACGCCGCTACGGCAATTCGCGGCGAAACAGGAAAGCGTCGATTTGGAAGCGAAGACGGTGGGAGAGGCGTTAAACTCGCTGACGTCGCAATATGCGGATCTGAAGAAGCATTTGTATTCCGAGGATGGCCGGCTGCGGAGCTTCGTCAACGTATATGTGAACGACGAGGATATTCGCTTCCTGCAGAAAGAAAAAACGGCTCTCGCGCAGGGCGATACGATCAGCATTGTGCCGTCGATTGCCGGCGGAGCGGAAAAATAAAGGAAAAGGAAAACGGAACATGGCAACGCGATTGACGGATTCGGCGGCAGCGCCCGTGACGGAAGCGACGTCGCTCAGCAAACAGGAAGTGCTGCGCTACAGCCGACACTTGATCATGCCCGAGGTGGGCATGGACGGGCAGCTCAAGCTGAAAAAGGCCAAAGTGCTGTTGGTGGGCTCGGGCGGGCTCGGTGCGCCACTGGGACTTTACTTGGCGGCGGCGGGAGTCGGCCGGCTCGGCATCGTGGATTTTGACGCCGTGGACTTCACGAACTTGCAGCGGCAAGTGGTGTTCGGCACAAGCGACGTGGGACGCCGAAAGCTCGAAGCAGCGCGCGAGCGACTGCACGATTTGAATCCGGAGATTCAAATTGACGCGCACGAGACGATGCTGACGAGCGAAAACGCGCTCGAGATTCTGCGCGACTACGACATTGTCGTCGATGGGACAGACAATTTTCCGACGCGCTACCTGGTAAACGATGCGTGCGTGCTGCTGGGTAAGCCGAACGTTTACGGCTCAATTTTCCGCTTCGAAGGGCAGGCCAGCATTTTCGGCTATCCGGGCGGGCCGTGCTATCGCTGCCTGTATCCGGAACCACCTCCGCCGGGACTTGTGCCGTCGTGCGCGGAGGGCGGAGTGCTCGGCGTGCTGCCCGGAATCATCGGCTGCATACAAGCCATGGAGACTCTGAAGCTGATCATGGGCAAAGGCGAGACTCTCGTCGGACGATTGTTGCTCTTTGACGCAATGGGGATGCGCTTCCGTGAGTTGAAGCTGCGCAGGAATCCCGAGTGTCCGCTCTGTGGCGAGCACCGCACCATCACAAAGCTGATTGATTACGCGGAATTTTGCGGGATTCGAGGCGAGGAAGCGCCCGCGCCGGCGACCAATGTTCCGGAGATGACTCCGAAAGATCTGAAGCAAAGGCTCGACCGCGGCGACGATTTATTCATTTTGGACGTTCGCGAGCCGCACGAATATCAGATCTGCAATCTCCAGGGATACTTGATTCCGCTTGGCGAACTCCCCAAGCGCGTGAGCGAACTGGACAGCTCACGCGAGATAGTGGCACACTGCCGGAGCGGCAAGCGTTCGGCGGAAGCGGCCGAGTTCCTAAGAAAAGCAGGATTCCGGAAGATATGGAATTTGAAGGGCGGAATCCTGGCGTGGTCGGATGAAGTCGATCCGTCCGTGCCGAAATATTGAGGCCGGGCGAGGGAGCGAAATGGCGGGAACGAAAATTTTAGTCAAAGACAATGGATCAATTCGAGTCGAGGGCGATTTCGAAATTGTCGATTCGCAGGGCCGCGTGTTTGGCCTCGGAGGACGCACAGTCGTTTCGCTGTGCCGCTGCGGACAATCGGCGAACAAACCATTCTGCGATGGGACTCACAATCAATGTGGCTTTCAAAGCCTGATTGTCGCCCGGGAACTTCCCCCGCCAGCGCCGAAAATGTAGGGATTCGCGGACGCCGCTTTCCGTGATTCTTGCAGGAATGTAGTTTTCCACATGGAAAGCCTCGATTCAGTTGGTAACGTTTTTACTCCTCGCGAGTATTCCATTCGGGCAGCAATGGTTGACCTCCGCCCCCTGTGTTCCATTAACTTATTCTAAATAAATAAGATAACTTCTGACGCTCGGGTGTGACGAACGGTCTCTCGAGTGCTCTCTGTCATTGGTTATCGGGCAGAATTCGTGTGTCTTGGGGGGCCTTTGGGCAGGCCAGAGCAGAAGAAGCATTTCGAAAGATTTCTCCATCTTAGATGGGTCTTGATGTGGCTGGTGGCGGGCGCCATCGCGGTGGGGCTCCTGTGGTCGCTGCGGCACTCGAGCTATTCCCCGGACCCGCTCCTGAGCCGGTATGTGCAACTGGCTGGAAGCCTTCTGGCGTTTACATTTGCCGCGAATGCGCTGGTGCGTTTTCGCGGAATGCATGATCGCATCACGCTCATCCTCGCCTTCGGATTCGGACTCGCCGGCCTGATCGAAATGGGAGCAAACCTCGCGCCACATGCCGAGGGTGCGCTGCTCGCCGTGCCGCTGTCGTGGATGGTCAGCCGGACGCTGCTGGCAATATTGCTGGTGGTGGCTCTGCTCGTGGAACGAAGCCTGCCGCTTTCCCGTGAGCCCAACAAAGAAATCGCCTGGGCGCTGCTCATTGTGGGATTGATCTCCTATCTGACCAGCGTCGTATTTTTTGCCGCGCCGACGGCACCGAGAATTTACCCGCACGCAATTCTGGCGCGCCCGTGGGATTTGTTTCCTGCGACCGTCTACTTCGTCGCGACGCTAGGATTTTGGAAGCGGCTGAAACATACCGAATCGGCGCTGGACCGTGCGTTGTTTTTGGCGTCGGCGGTCAACGTGGCATGCCATCTGGCGATGACGCAAGCAGCGACCCACTTCGGCGCCGCATCTGGCGCCGCGCATGTCCTGGAAGCGACGGGGTATGCGATTGTGCTTGCCGGCGCTCTGCTTGATAACGCGAATCTCTTCGACCAGGTCAGCCGGCTAGCCATCAGCGATCCCTTGACCGGGCTGTCAAATTACAGGCGGCTCCTGGAAGTGATGGAAAGCGAACTCTTGCGCGCGCAGAGGACGGGCCGCGGGTTCGCCGTATTGCTTCTCGATCTCGATCATCTGAAGCAGATCAACGATGTTCACGGACATTTGACCGGCAGCCAGGCGCTCAAGAGGCTGGCCAATGTGCTGCGCCAGCATTGCCGGGCGATGGACACGGCGGCGCGGTATGGTGGAGACGAATTCGCTCTGGTATTGCCGGAAGCGGAAGAGGCGGTGGCAGTGCAGGTCGCACATCGAATTCGCAAGCGTTTAGCCGAGGACGGGCATGAGCCTAGAATCTCAGTCAGCGCCGGAGTGGCCATATATCCGCGCGATGGCCTGACGATCGAAAAACTGCTGCATTCGGCGGACAACGCGCTGTATGCGATGAAGGGCAGCCGGGCTCCAATAGGGAACGGGAAAAGCATGGAAGGCAGCTATCTCGGGGAACAGGGGGCAGGGGAATGGGGATCCGAGGAAAGTCGAAGGCGAAGAATTACCAGATAGAACGATGCGAGGCTCGCGTCCCGCTGGAAGTTGGCGTGAAGATCTCGGGCAATACATTCATGCCGGGGCTGGAAGCGACGTTCACGGAAAACGTCAGCTCGCGCGGCGCGCGGGTGCGCAGCGTGAGGCGCTGGCGGACCGGTGAAAGCATTTCCGTATTGTCGTTAACGGGGAATTTCCGGTCGCTGGCGCGAGTGGCCTACTGCGAACCCGCGCGGGGAGCCGGATACATAATCGGGATCGAATTCCTGGAGTTGGAAGGGCAGTGGATCATCGCGTCAGGACCCACGGCAGCGTGAGGCTCCAGGGCCGGAAATCGTGATGCGATCGTTGCGTTGCTCGACTGTGCGTCTTATTGGACGAAGCCGACGGTTGGTTCCGGAGTGGGACCAGGGCCTTCGGTGATGGGCCCGAACTGCGCTTCGTAGCGCGTGATGTTTTCGTTCAGCGCACGCATCAAGCGCTTGGCATGGCCGGGGCTGACGATCACGCTGCTGACCAGCTTCCCCTGCGCCACGCTGGGAAAGATGTAAATGAAGTTGAGCGTGAATTCCTCCGCATTATGATGAATCATCACGAGATTTGAGTACTGGCCGACCAGTTCCTTCTCATCGGCTTTGATCTGCACTTGCTGCGGTTTTGGCGCTTCAGCCATGGAATCCTCCGGTGCGTCCCGTCAACTATATCAGAAGTTTTTAGGCGAACGCGCGAGGGCTTGCCTTGTTTCGATTTTCGCCTCGTGGCCATGCGGCTTCGATTGACGTCTGTTCTTGTTAAGTGTAGTTTATTCGATTGGTTTATTGCGGTTAACACATGCCACGCTCGAAAGACCAAGACAACGCGTCCGTATTTCAAGCCGCTCAGCCCACGATCGAGTCCGCCAGTGAATCTTCCATTGCGGGTGAGCTCGTTGGACAGCTCACGCACGAGGACGTAGACCGCGCTCGCGACCGCTGGCGAGTGGCGCATGCGCGGTGGATCGGGCGCGGATGGAAATCGCTCGGCGGGCTGCGCGTGCTTTGGTTTCTGGTGGGGCCGGGCGTCCTCGTATTTCTAGGAGAGAACGACGCGCCGAGCATGCTTTCCTACTCGGCCGATGGGGCGCGTTACGGTGTCGGTTTTTTTATTCCATTCGTGGTGCTGACGTTCGCGATGGGATTCATCGTGCAGGAAATGACCGTGCGGCTGGGCGCGGTGACGCATCGCGGACACGCGGAATTAATCTTCGACCGCTTCGGCAGATTCTGGGGTTTGTTTTCGATGGCCGATCTGGTGTTTGGGAATTTTCTGACCCTGGTGGCGGAATTCATCGGCGTGCGCGCGGGATTGAGTTTCTTCGGCATACGCCCGGGGATCGCGGTGGGCGGAGCGCTGCTGTTGGTGCTGGCGGTGATCACGACGGGGCGTTACTGGACGTGGGAACGCATTACGATGGGGCTGGCAATTTTTAACGGGCTATTCATTCCGGCGGCGCTGCTGGCGCATCCTGATTGGTCCGCCGTGGGCCACGCGATGCTGACCTGGCTGCCGCTGCCCGGCGGCAACCGTTCGGAAATCGTGCTGCTGATTCTCTCGACCATCGGCGCGACGGTGACCCCGTGGATGCTTTTCTTTCAGCAGAGCGCTGTGGTCGACAAGGGGATGCAACCGCGCGACATCAAGGCCGGCCGCGTGGACACGTTGCTCGGCACCGTGCTCGCGACCGTGTTTGCGATCGCCGCGATCCTTGCGACGGTTCCGCTCTTCCATCACGGAATCAATGCCGCCGATTTCGAGTACGCGCAATTTGCGCAGGCGCTCGTTCCGTGGCTGGGGCACGTGGGCGCGGCGCTATTTGCATTGGGAATGTTCGAGGCGGGGATCGTGGCGGCGATTGCGATTTCGACTTCATCGGCGTACGCGTTCGGCGAAGTGTTCGGAACGGCGCACAGTTTGAACCGGCCGCTTCGCGAGGCGTGGCCGTTCTACTTGATTTTGCTGGGCTCGGCGTGCGCGGCGGCGGCGCTGGTGCTGATTCCGCACGCGCCGCTTGAATTCATCGTGTTGATCGTCAACGTGATTGCGGTGCTGGCGATGCCGCCGGCGCTGGTTTTTCTGTTGATGCTCGTCAACGATCGCGATTTGATGGGCGAACACGGCAACAATTTTGGTATGAATGTGGCCGGCGTGACCGTGACGGTTCTTCTCGTGGTCGCGGGAATGGGATTCGCGATTGCGACTGTTTTTCCGAGATTGCTGGGCGGATAGTTGGCGGACAAGCGGATGATTTGAAGATGAGAGTCTGGCGAGGCGAGGAATGAACCAAGAAGAATCGAAGCTTCATAAGCACCCGGCGGAAACCGAGCCAGCAGCGGCGGCGGAGGCCAAGCCGGATCTCGAAGATCCGAATGTGGTGCTTTCGCTGCTGGAAGCCGACCAGGTGGTTGCGGCGAAATCGCACACGCGATTCGGCAGACGGAAACTTTCTGCTGGAACGCGCGCGATGCTTTGGGGGCTGCGCATCTACGTTTTCGTGATGCTTGTGATTGTGCTCATCTCCGTTCTTCGCGCGCTCCATCCTGCGCCTTAAGCGAAGTTTTGTCCCGCGCGGGCACATCCGCTGCGCGATAATGGCGGCGAAATCCGAGGTTGGACGGGAGGCCGCGCGGTTTTGAGCAACTGGAGGATGGTCCGGAGATATTTCCTACTCGTTGCACTATCGACTGGCGTTTCTGCCGCGTGCTCAGGCTGCGGAGGCTGGAACGTGCCGCCGAAGGCGAGGGAGTTGAAGAATCCCGTGCCTTCCAATCCGGCGACGCTTGCCACGGCGCGCGAGATTTACACGCAGAATTGCGAGAAATGCCACGGCGTAAATGGCGACGGGAAGAGGCCGCCCGGCTCGATGTATTCCTACAACACGCAGCCGACGAATTTCACGAACGCGAAATTAATGGATGCGATGAGCGACGGCGAAATCTATTGGAAAATGAGCGAAGGGCGAAAACCGATGCCCAGCTTTCGGAAGCGCCTGACGGACGAGCAGCGCTGGGAGTTGGTCGACCTGCTCCGCGCTTTCGCGCACCCGGCGAGCTCGCCCGCAGAGAAATAACGGCGCGCCGCGCTAATTGATTTTCGCCAGCGCTTCGGCGACTTCCTTCACATCCGGAACCTGCAAGATTTCGTAATTCTTGAACCAAGCCATCTTGCCATTGCGATCGATGATGGCGATGGCGCGGCCGGTGATTCCCTTTTCCGGCAAATAGACGCCGAATTTTTCGGCTACGGCGCCGCGCGGATGGAAATCGGCGAGCAATGGATAATGAATGCCCATCTTATCGGCCCAGGCTTTGTGCGACCAGACGCTATCGACGGAAAGCCCGAGCACCTGAGCATTGAGCGTTTCGAATCTCTTCATGTCGTTCACGAAGCAAATGTGCTCATTGGTGCAGACCGGGCTCCAATCGAGCGGATAAAAAACAATGACGACATTTTTCTTGCCTTTATAATCGCTGAGCTTGATTTCCTTCTGGTCCTGATCCTTCAGCGTGAATTCCGGCGCGGGAGATCCCACGGCAATCGGCATGACTCCTCCTTGAATTTTATCGCGATGATGGCACAGGCGAATCGCTTCTCCTGAAATGCGATTCATGATAACCGAAGCAGGCAACGGGAGACAAACACAGCGTTCGTGCGTGACTCACGACTGCGCTAACATACCGGCGTGGCGCGACTCAGTTATGCAGCGGCTTATCCGGAACTTTCCTTCCGGCGGCGCACGGCGAATTGGCTGGCGCGATTGATTCGCATGCCGGCGGAATGCGTGCATCTGGAGGGGCACCCGCCGTGGATGGCGACGTTCCTGCCCGACAATCTCTATCTGCGAGGCAAGAACGTGGGATTGCGCGAGCCGCAGCGGCCGGAAGTGTCGCTGTGCCGCGAATGCCTTTGCCAGATGCTGGAAAAAGAATTGGCGATGTATTCCGGGCGCGTGGTCGCGTTTGAACCGGATGCGGAATCGGTGACACAGTATTTTTTTGTCGCGGCGCCGGATTTCGACGCTGCGGGCGTCGAGCCGGAGCTGGCAGCGGCGATCGGCGCACGATTGGCGCAGTTCGATGCTGTTTCGCGCGCATGCCAGGACTGCCCGCGGCCGGCGACGTGGCTGTGGTTTTCGCGCGAGCAGGTACCGAATCTTTATGCGACGGACCGGGTCGCGTCGATGACCGGCGAATATTTCTGCGCGGAACATGGAGCGAAACAGCTGTGCCGGGCGCTCGGGTCGATCGAGCATGTGAATTTGTTTTACGTCAACGCGGCTTACGGCGAGGGCGGCGCGTATTTGTGGATTTGATTTTCGCGCCGGATGAGGCGGCCTGCGCGAGCGCGGCGCGAGTCTTCGCTGGAAGTTTTTCGACGACCATTTCGTACGACGCTTGCAAGAGGCGCTCGAGTTCTGCTGAGTTTAATGCCTCGTGCGTTTGGAGCGCGACCCAGTAGTAGCGGGCCGAATAGGGAGCGGGAATAATGCCGGGGCGTTCAGTTAATTCGGCGAATTCTTCCGGGGTGCATTTGAACGAGAGCCAGACCGGCGCGGGCTCGAGGACCAACGCAGCAAACATTTTGCCGCCAATCTTGAAAACGAGATCGTCGCCCCATTGGATGGATTCCGTGGCGTACGGCATCGAGATGCAAAAATTGCGAACCCAATCGATGTTCAAGGGAAGCTCCTGCTATTGATGGCCCGATTGGCTGTCAAATTCGATTCACTGGCAGCAGCACAGGCGACCATAAACGAGAATGCCGCAGAACGCGAATGGTTCTGCGGCAAGGGACAGCGAGATCGAGTCTCGTTATTTCTGAGCGACGGCGACCTGCTGGAGCCGCTGGCCCAGCTTTTCGTGCTGCTCGCGAAGCTGCTCCGGCAAGCGCTTGCCGAATTTTTCGAAGAACTTGCCGATGGCTTCGTGCTCATCCGCCCAAGTGCTCGGATCGACGCTGAGCAGCTTGTCCATCGCGTCCTGCGGGATATTCAATCCGTCGAGCATCAACGAACCCGGCGCGGGCACATTGCCAATCGGAGTTTCGCGCGCCTGGGCGTGGCCTTCGATGCGGTCGAGCATCCACTTGAGAACGCGGACATTTTCGCCATAACCCGGCCAGAGGAACTTGCCGTCCTCGCCCTTCCGGAACCAGTTGACGTGGAAAATCTTGGGCGGATTCTTGACGCGCTTGCCCATGTCGAGCCAGTGGGCGAAATAATCGGCCATGTTGTAGCCGCAGAACGGAAGCATGGCCATGGGATCGCGGCGCGTGACGCCGACGGCGCCGGTGGCGGCAGCCGTGGTTTCCGAGGCCATCGTCGCGCCGACGAATACTCCGTGCTCCCAGCTGCGCGCTTCAAAGACGAGCGGGGCGACTTTCGCGCGGCGCCCGCCAAAGATGAAGGCGGAAATCGGTACGCCCTCGGGATCTTCGAAATGCTTTGAGATGGAAGGGGATTGCTTGGCGGGAACGGTGTAGCGCGAGTTGGGATGGGCCGCGGGGCCCTTGCTCGGTGTCCACTTCTCGCCTTTCCAGTCAGTCATGTTCGCGGGGACGGCGCCGTCCATGCCTTCCCACCAGGGTTCGGAGTCGCTCGTCGCGGCGACGTTGGTGAAAATCGTATCGTGATGCAGAGCGGTCATGACGTTCGGGTTGGTTTTTTCGTTCGTGCCCGGCGCGACGCCGAAGAAACCGTTCTCCGGGTTGATGGCGCGAAGCATGCCGTCGCTGCCGATGTGCAGCCAAGCGATGTCGTCGCCAATGGTCCAGACGCGATAGCCCTGCTTTTCGAGCGGCGAAACCAGCATGGCGAGATTCGTCTTGCCGCAGGCGCTCGGAAACGCGGCGCACATGTAGGTGACCTTGCCGGAGGGGTCTTCCAGGCCGAGGATGAGCATGTGCTCGGCCATCCAGTTTTGCTGATGCGCCATCCAGCTGGCGATGCGCAGGGCGAAACACTTCTTGCCCAGCAGCGCGTTGCCGCCGTAGCCCGAGCCAACGCTCCAGATCAATTTCTCTTCCGGGAAGTGCAGGACCAGGCGATGCTGAGGATCCATATCGCCGAGGGAATGGAGGCCGGGAACGAAATCGTCGGAACCGCCGAGGCGGTCAAGGGCAGCCGTGCCCATTCGAGACATGATTCGCATGCTGGCGGCGACGTAAGGGCTGTCGGTGACTTCGACTCCGATCTTGCTGTACGGAGATTTTTCTGGCCCGAGGATGTAAGGCACGACGTACATGGTGCGGTCTTTCATCGCGCGGCGGAAATAGGGGTCGGCCTTTTGCTTGGCTTCCTCGGGGGCCATCCAGTTGTTCGTGGGGCCGGCGTCAGATTTTTCGCGGGTGCAAATGAAGGTGACGCCTTCGGTGCGGGCGACGTCATTTGGATTGCTGCGATGGAGATAACAATTCGGATAAGTTTTCGGATTCAGATTTATGAAGGAGCCATCACTTAACATTCCATCGACGATTTTCTGGTATTCGCGCGCGGAGCCGTCACACCAGACGACCTGCTTTGGTGTCGTGAGGCGCGAAACCTCATCGACCCACCTCTCCAGCGGAGTTGGCACATTGCCTCCTGTTTTGGTTGGCGCGGGGAAAGTCGCCCGACCATCCGGAGGGGCCCTTGCGCGTCGCGTCTAACGATCTAGTAGTGCAAACAATACAAAACAAAAGTCTATGCCGCCGAAGAATGAAAAGCAAGGAAACGGCGGCGTTCGGATGTGCCGTGGCGGTTAACAACTTCGGGGGGCCGCAACCGGCGCCGCAGCGCCGAATCAGGTGCAGGCGCAAGTGTTATACTGCGGGTGTGTACGCGAGGAAATTGCAGGTGGAAGTTGTGATCGAGGGCGAACGGAAGGCGTGCCCGCTCGATTGGCTGGACGCGTTTTGCATGCGGAATTTCACCGGATCGGCTGAGTTTGACGACACGCTGCCGACGGGCGACGGCCAGATGGAAGCGAGCCTGCGCGTGGATCCAGCGCGCTTTGGAACGGAATTCGGGGAATGGCTGACGAAGCGCGGCAAAGGGAATGGGAAGCCCGTGCGCGTGGAAGTCAAAGCGGAATAACCCGCCAGCGAATCGCAAGAAACCAAAAGACAATTCAGATGCCGGCCGAATACCTGTGTGTCTTGTCGCCGCGCAGCGCCGGCACTGCGCGCTTGAGCGCGGTTCGAATCTCCGGCAGAGCCATCTCAGCCGCTGCTGCGCCTGCGGCGACAAGATCCGGCGTTCGCTGGAAATCGTCCCAATGGATTTGCTTTACGGCGGGCTTCAGGATGACGTCGGCAAAACGCAGCCAGCGCGGCGGCTGTTGCTGCTGGATGATGGAGAAAGCGCGGCTAATGATCTCGATGGTGTTCTTGGGGCGCTGATCGGGCTGGCCCGGATCTAGGTGGACGGCGATGACGACATCGGCGCCCATGCGGCGCACGGCCTCGGCGGGAACGGCCTCGGTCAAGAAGCCATCGACGAGTATGCGACCGTCATATTCGATGGGCAGAAACATGCCGGGGAAGGCGCAGGAGGCGCGAAGGGGGCGGCCGAGCTCGCCTTTCGTGAAATAAACGGTTTCTCCGCTGACGATGTCCGTGGCGACAATCGCGAATGGGATTCTCAGCTCTTCGAAAGTAGTGCAGGGTGTCAAGCGATGCAGATAGCGTTCCAGGCGCTCGTTGATGGCCATGCCCATGCGCGAAATCGTCCAGCGGCCAAAATCGCGGAAGTGGGTCAATGCTCCCAGACGTTCGAGGTCCTCGAGCGTCGTGCCGCTGGCATAGGCTGCGCCAACCAGGGCGCCGACGCTGGTACCGGCGAGAATGTCGATCGGAATGTCGTTTTCCTCGAAGACGCGGAGGACGCCAATGTGCGCGATTCCGCGAGCGAACCCGCCGCCGAGGGCGACGCCGATTCGAGGACGGCCGATGTCTCCATCGGGCCGCGGGTAGGCGAACGACCGCAAGCCTTTGACGGCGGTCCCGAGCCAGCGAATAACGTTTCCCATGTCTCTGCCTGTTCCTAGCGTTGACCGATGCCTATAGGAGTATTCTATCGCCGTTGCGGATGCCGGGGGTTTTTGGTTGACCCTTCGATACCAGTTCTGTAACCTCCGAGCTTCCCCTTCTGAAAGAGATGACCATTCGCATCGAAAAAGCAGCAGTTCTCGGCGCAGGAACGATGGGGGCGCGCATCGCGGCCCATTTGGCGAATGCGGGCTTGCCGTGTTTCCTGCTGGATGTCGTTCCGCGCGAACTGAACGCTGAAGAAAACCGCAAAGGGCTGACGCTGCAATCGCCCGCCGTGAGGAATCGACTGGCACAGGCGGGGCTGGAAGCAGCGAAAAAATCGCGCCCCGCCGCGTTTTTCGTTTCCGATTTTGCGCGGCTGATTCGCGTGGGGAATTTTGAGGACAACCTCGGCTGGTGCGCGGAAGCGGATTGGATCATCGAGGCGGTGACGGAAGATCTCGAGATCAAGCGCAGCCTGCTGGCGCGGGTCGAAAAGCATCGGCGCCCCGGCGCGATTGTGACGACGAATACATCGGGCTTGCCGATTCATTTGGTGGCCGAAGGACGCTCGGAGGATTTTCAAGCGCACTGGGCGGGCACGCATTTCTTCAACCCGCCGCGTTACATGAAGCTGGTGGAGCTGATCGCCGGGCCGAAGACGAAGCCGGAAGTCCTGACCGCGCTCGAGGAGTTCTGCGACCGGCGGCTTGGAAAGGGCGTGGTGGCGGCGAAAGACACGCCGAATTTCATCGCCAATCGCATCGGAACATTTTCCATGCTGAACGCCATGCGGCTGATGGCCGAGCTGGGCATGACGGTGGAGGAAGTGGACGCGTGCACGGGACCGGCGATCGGTCAGCCGAAGTCGGCGACGTTTCGCACGGCCGACCTGGTCGGCCTCGACGTGCTGGCGCACGTGGTGAACAACATTTATGAGAGCGTGCCGGACGACGAATCGCGCGAAATCTACAGACTGCCGGCGCTGATCGAAGAAATGATGAAGCGCGGGTGGCTCGGCGAGAAAACAGGGAGCGGATTTTACAAACGCGTGAAAAAAGGCGGCGAGAGCGAAATCCTGACGCTGGACTGGAAGACGATGGAGTACCGGCTGCGGCAGAAGGCGAAGTTCGCGTCCATCGAAGCCGGAAAAATGGTCGAGGACACGCGCGAGCGCCTGCGCGGATTCGTCGGGCCGATCTTGGAGGGCCAGGTCGGCGACAAAGCGATGCGCTTCCTGTGGGGCAGTTTGTCGGAGACGTGCCTTTACGCCGCGCGGCGCGTTCCGGAAATTGCGGACCGCATCGTGGAAGTGGACCGCGCGATGCACTGGGGATTCAATTGGGAGCTGGGGCCGTTTGAAATCTGGGACGCCATCGGCGTCGAGCCGATGGCGCGCATGCTGAAGATGCTGGGCAAGGCGCCGCCGCCGATTGTGACTTCGGTTCTTTCGTCGGAGAAGAAATTGTTTTACGAATCCGCGCAGGGGCACACGAGCTATTTTGACCTTGCAGCGGCGGGTTACAAACCTGTGGAAGAGCCGCACGGCGTGATCGTGCTGAAGTCGCTGAAGGAGCAATCGAAAATCGTCGAGGAAAATTCGGGCGCGAGCCTGATCGATTTGGGCGACGGCATCGTTTGCTGCGAATTCCACGCGAAGATGAACGCCATCGGCGGCGACATTATTGCCATGCTGCACGCGGGGGTGAAGCGGCTGCACAGCGATTTCGACGCGATGGTGATTGCCAATCAGGCGGTGAATTTTTCCGTGGGCGCGAACCTGGTGCTGCTGCTTGTGAGCGCGCAGGAACAGGAATGGGACGACATTCACTTGGCCGTGCGGCAGTTCCAGAACGTGAATATGGCGATCAAATACGCGCCGGGACCGGTGATTGCAGCGCCGCAAGGATTGGCGCTCGGCGGCGGCTGCGAAATCAACCTGCATGCGGCGAAAATTCACGCCGCGGCGGAAGCGTATATCGGATTGGTGGAAGTGGGCGTGGGGCTGATTCCGGCGGGCGGCGGGTCGAAGGAAATGCTGATTCGCGCGAACGAACACGCCGCTGGCGGCGAGGACTTGAATTTATTTCACGCGATGAAGCCGGTCTTCGAAAACATTGCCATGGCGAAAGTGGGCACGAGCGCCGAGGAGTGCCGATCGCTGGGCTATCTGCGGCCGTCGGATGCGGTGGCGATGAACCGCGAGCGGCTGGTGGCGGACGCGAAGGAAACGGCGCTGGCCATGGTTCGCGCCGGGTATCATCCGCCTGCGCCCGTGCAGATTCGCGTTCTCGGCGAGGAATTCATTGCCGCAGCGAAGCTCGCGATTCATCAAATGCTGCGCGGCGAATATATCTCCGAGTACGACGCGCTGGTGGGGCGCAAGCTGGCGCACGTCCTCGGCGGCGGGCCGCTTTCGGCACCGCAGGCAGTCTCCGAGCAGTACGTCCTCGACCTCGAACGCGAAGCCTTCGTGTCGCTCTGCGGCGAACGCAAAACGCAGGAGCGCATCGCGCATACACTGAAGACCGGCAAACCACTGCGAAATTAGCAAACGCTTCAGTCCGGCTTGACAGGCTGGAAACCAGCCGATAGCATCGCGCCTCTCTTAGGCCGGGTCGGCGGGACCGTGGTGGGTCCGGAAAAAGCTCTGCTGGGGTGCAAAATGACACAACGAAGCTACATTCGTTTGCTCGTGGTATCGCTATTTATCGTGGGCGTGTGCGCGACGGTTGCCGTGAGTCTGTCGCCGGCGAGTCTGGCGCAAGGGGGCGAGCCGCGCTATTTCGCAATCAAGGACGCGCGCATTGTGCCTGTTTCGGGGCCGGCGATTGAGAAGGGAACGGTCGTCGTCGTGGACGGCATGATCAAGGCGGTCGGCACGGACGTAACAATTCCGCCGGAAGCGGCGGTGATCGACGGCGCGGGACTGACCGTTTACCCAGGACTGATCGATGCGGGCACGAGCGTTGGATTGCCCTCGGAGGAAGCTGCAGGCCAGCAGACGGGCGGGCGCGGGCCACGCGGGGCAAGAGCGGCGCCACAGAAAATTTCCATGGGGCCGCAGGATCGTCCCAACACGACGCCGTGGAATATCGCGGCGAACGATTTGAGCGCCGACGATCCGCGCATTGCGAGCTGGCGCGAGGCTGGCTTCACGACGGCGCTGGTCGAGCCGCAGGGCGGGATTTTTCCGGGTCAGGGATCGGTGGTGGATCTGGGCGACGAGCGAGCGGGCAATATGGTGGTCAAGCCGCGGGCGACGCTGGACATTTCGCTTGATCCCACGGGCGGATTTTTCAGTTTTCCCGGATCGTTGATGGGCGTGGTCGCGTATGTGCGGCAAGTGTTCATCGACACGCGCTGGTATCAGGATGCCATGTCGATTTACAACGCGCACACGGAAGGAGTCGAGAGGCCGCCCTACGACGAGACGGAAGTCGTCATTGGACGGGCGCTCGACGAAAACGAGCCAGTGCTGCTGCCCGCGAACGAGAAGCTGCGAATTTACCGCGCCGTGCGGCTGGGAAATGAGTGGCAGATTCACACGATTCTGACGGGGGTCCAAGAGGGCTACGACATGGCGGACTTCATCGCGCAGAGCAAAATGCCGGCGCTGGTGAACGTCAACTGGCCCACGATGCCGATGGAGGGCGACGAGGACAATATCACGCTGCGCGAGCTGCGCTATTGGGACCGCGCGCCTTCTACGCCTGCAGCGCTTTCGAAAGCGGGGGTGCTGTACGCCTTTTATTCGGGCGGGCTTTCGAATCCGAAGGACATTTTGAAGAACGTGAAGAAGGCCATCGATCGGGGGCTGTCGCCCGACGACGCGCTGAAGGCCATGACAATCAATCCGGCGCAAATTCTCGGCGTGAGCGACCGGCTGGGGACGATCGAACAAGGGAAGATCGCGAACCTGGTCGTGACCGACGGAGATATTTTCAGCGAGAAAACGAAAGTGAAAGACGTTTTCGTCGATGGCATGCGCTACGAAATTCACGAAGACGCTTCGCCGGGGCCACCGGGGCCTCCGAGTAAGCCCGCGCAGCAGAGCGATGAGGGGGTGCGGCAATGAATTGCGAAAAACTGATTCGCGGAGGAGCTTGCGTCAGGCTTTTTGCGATTCTCGCGACGGCCGCGCTGATTCCAGTGGCGGCGCGCGCGCAAGATGACTCGAACACGATGGTCATCAAGAACGCGACGATTCTGACGGTCACGCATGGGCGGATCGAGCATGGCTCGATTCTGGTTCGCGACGGCAAAATCGCCGAGGTTGGCACAGATGTGCAAGCGCCGGCCGATGTGAAAGTGATCGATGGGACGGGAATGTACGTCATGCCGGGAATCATCGACTGCCACACGCACATCGCGGTGGATGGCGACGTCAACGAAGGCAGCATTTCGGTTTCGTCGATGGTGAACATCAAGGATGTGCTGAATCCGTATGACATCAACATTTATCACGAGCTCGCGGGCGGCGTCGTGATTGGCAACGTGCTGCATGGCAGCGCCAATCCGATTGGCGGGCAAACGATCGTGATTAAGCTGAAGTACGGAGCGCCGCCGGACGAATTGCCGTTTCCGGACGCGCTGCCGGGAATCAAATTTGCGCTCGGCGAAAACGTGAAGCATTCGAACTTCGGCAATGGGCCGGGCATGACGCCACGCTATCCGGAAACACGGATGGGCGTGGAGGAAACGATTCGCGATGCATTTACGCGCGCGATCGCCTACAAAAAGCAGTGGGACGACTACAATCGGCGCAAAGCGGCCGGCGAGAAAAATTTGATTCCGCCGCGGCGCGATTTGCAACTCGAGCCGCTGGTGGAAGTGCTCGAAGGCAAGCGCTACATTCACTGCCACTCGTATGTCTCGGACGAAATTCTGATGCTGATGCGCGTGGCCAACGAATTCCATTTCAAGGTGCGCACGTTTCAGCATGTGCTGGAAGGTTATAAAGTGGCGGACGAAATGGTTGCTGCCGGCGCGGGCGGTTCAACTTTTTCCGATTGGTGGGCGTACAAAATGGAAGCGTACGAAGCGATTCCGTACAACGCGGCTTTAATGACGCGCCGCGGCGTGATCGTGTCGGTCAATTCCGATGATCCCGAAGAGGCGCGCCACTTGAATCAAGAGGCTGCCAAGAGCATGAAGTACGGCGGCCTGACGGAGAACGAGGCGCTGCGGCTTGTCACGCTCAATCCAGCGATCCAGCTTGGAATCGATAGTCACGTAGGTTCGATCGAGGCGGGGAAGGACGCCGACTTCGCCATCTACAATCACGATCCGCTGAGCGTTTATGCCGTGGTGCAGAAGACAATCATCGACGGGAAGGTTTATTTCGACCGGCAGGAGGACATCGCCAAGCGCGCGTCGCTCGAAAAGGAGCGCACTGACCTCCTCGACAAGGAAAAGAACGAAGGCAAGCCCGCGCCGAAGCCGGAAGCGGCTCCAGAGAACAACGGCAAAAAGCCGAAGAAAGGCAAGAAGACGCCGGAAGTCGCGCTCACGTTGGATGGAGGTGCGCGATGAAAACGAAGCTCAGCGCGCTACTGCTGGTTCTGTTCCTCACGATTGCGCTGACGGTTCCCGCATTCGCGCAGAATTCCCCGGGCGTCTATGCCATTAAGAACGCGAAGATTTTCACGCTCGCCGGTCAACCGATCGACAACGGCACCGTCGTGATTCGCGATGGAAAGATCGCCGCCGTCGGCGCCGATGCAGCGATCCCCGATGGCGCACAAGTGATTGACGGCTCGGGTCTCGAGGTTTACCCCGGCATGTTCGATCCCGTCACGCAAATTGGCCTGGAGGAAGTTTCGGCCGTGAACGCGACGATGGATACGGAAGAAACGGGAGAGTTCAATCCAGATGTCGTAGCGGCGACAGCGTTCAACGCGGACAGCGCCCACGTCGACGTAACGCGCGCGGCGGGAATCACGGAGGTTCTGACCGTTCCGGGACCGCTCGGCGGATTTGGATTCGGCGGAGGCGGAGAAGTGATCGGCGGTCAGGCGTCGGCGGTGAATCTCGGCGGCTGGAATATCAACGACATGGCGATCAATCGTTCGGCTGCGATGGAAATCACGTGGCCGTCGATTTCGACCGGGTCTTTCGATCTCACGACATTCTCGTTCCGGCAGCTTCCGTTTGCGGAGGCGGAAAAGCAATACCGAAAGAAAATGGATGGGCTCGCGGATCTGATCGACAAAGCGCGGCATTACGCCGAGGCCCGGAAGAATGGCTCGGCGGACAATTTCGAGCGTGATTTGAAACTCGAAGCGCTCGTGCCCGTGGTCGAAGGGAAGGAACCGCTGCTGGTCGTGGCTTTTTCCGCGCGTGACATTCGCAACGCGGTGGAATTCTGCGAGAAGCAGAAATTGCGGATGATCCTGGCGGGAGCTGCAGAGGCGTGGAAAGTCTCCGATCTGCTGAAGAAAGACAACATTCCGGTGATTATCGGACCTGTCCTTTCGATGCCGCAGTCCGAGGACGATCCGTATGATGCCGCATACACGCTGGGAAGCGTGCTTTATAACGCCGGAATCAAGATCGCGTTCGGCAGCTTCAATACGTCGTTTTCGCGCCGGCTTCCGCAATACGCGGGCACAGCGGTGGCGTATGGATTGCCGCACGAAGAAGGACTGAAGGCTGTCACGTTGAATGCCGCGCAGATGCTCGGACTGGGCGACCAGTACGGGACGATCGAGACGGGCAAGGTTGCGAACATCGTCGTGACGAACGGCGATTTGCTCGAATTGAGCACGCAGGTGAAATACCTGTTCATCAAGGGACAACTCACGAGTCTCGACAACAAGCAGCTCGATCTCTATAATCGCTTCCGAAACCGCCCAAAACCAGCAACGCCCTAGGCTTTGGGAGGCAATTCATGTTTAAAGTGATTTGCGTCGCCGCTTTCTTGGCTTTGTCGGTGCAGGTAAGTTACGCCCAGCAAACGGAAGGTTCGCCAAACCAGGTTGAGACCTCAAAGATTCCTGCGGGCGAAGCTCACTTCACGCCCGAGCAGCTTCAACAGTATTACCTCGTCTATAAGAATGCCGACGTGCAATATCTAAGAACCGTGTTTGACGCGTATCTGCAAGGCAAGCGCGGAAGAGAAGAAGAATTCCAATTATTGAAAAAATGGGACAAGAGTTACTATCGCAACAAGTTCGTTGTTCTTTCGAGGAACGGAAACCCTTTCGGCGGCACGATCATAACGATTATTTTTGAAGATCGTCCCGACAAGGTTTTTCAGGCGTGGGTCTATCCTGAAGGGATCAAGAAGATACTCACGCTAAGGGTATTCGACCTTGGCAAGTTCAGCAGTGAAGATGTAAGACGAATTCGAGTCAGATATAAGCAGCTTCTCGAGGATAAAGTTCACGCCATGTGATTCACGGGCTCGTGACGTGTCGTGGTTTCTTTCCCACGTCGAATTGCACTCCAAAGGAAGGATGTGAGGTGCAGCATGCGGGAAGCAGTAATCGTCAGTTCGGTGCGGACGGCTGTCGGGAAGGCGTTTAAGGGGACGCTGCGCGCTGCGCGACCCGATGATTTGGCGGCGGCGGCGATGCGCGAAGCGATCGCGCGCGTGCCGGGACTTGATGCCAGAGAAATTGAGGACGTAATTCTAGGCTGCGCGATGCCGGAGGCCGAGCAGGGAATGAACGTGGCGCGCATTGCAGCGCTGCGCGCGGGACTGCCGGTCGAAGCTTCGGCGATGACCATCAATCGTTTCTGCTCATCGGGATTGCAAGCGATCGCAATCGCGGCTGAACGCGTAATGGCAGGCAGCGCGGAAGTAATCCTTGCTGGCGGGACCGAATCGATGAGCTTGATTCCCATGGGCGGCAACAAGATTTCGCCGAATCCATGGTTGATGGACCATTATCCCGACGCGTATCTCGGCATGGGATTGACGGCTGAGAATTTGGCGAAGAAATATGCGATCACTCGCGAACAGGCCGACGAATTCTCGTATCAGAGCCACCAGAAGGCGCTCGCGGCGATTGCAGCGGGGAAATTCAAGGAAGAAGTAGTGCCCGTGGAAGTTGATTTCACTTCGGTTGACGACTCGAATGGAAATCGCCCGAAAACAACGAAAGTGAAATTCGAGACGGACGAAGGGCCGCGCGCGGATACATCTCTCGAAGCGCTGGCGAAGCTGAGGCCGGCGTTTCATGCTCGGGGCGTCGTGACCGCGGGGAACAGTTCGCAGATGAGCGACGGCGCGGCGGCGGCCATCGTGATGTCAGCAGAGCAGGCGCGCGCGCTGGCTGCCAAGCCTTTGGCACGCTTTGTCGCATTTGCGACGGCTGGCTGCCCGCCGGAGGAGATGGGTGTAGGGCCGGTGTTTGCGATTCCGAAGGCACTGAAGCTAGCGGGGCTGAATCTTGAGCAGATCGACGTGATCGAATTGAACGAAGCGTTCGCGGCGCAGTCGCTCACGGTGATCAAGCTTGCGAAGCTCGATCCGGCGCGCGTGAATCCGAATGGTGGCGCCGTCGCGCTGGGGCATCCCCTCGGATGCACTGGAGCAAAACTGACGGCGACAATTCTGCGGGAACTCGAACGACGCAAGGCGCGCTACGGCATGGTGACGATGTGCGTTGGTGGGGGCATGGGGGCGGCCGGAATCTTCGAGCGCGCCAACTGAGCCCGCGTTTTTCCGATGTTTCTCGCACCTGAAAATATAGAAAGATTTACGTGCGGCAGGAATTCTGGCTAAGATAGCAAAGCCCTAGGCTGGACACTTCAAATTCAGTTTCATAGGAACCAATGCCCGCACCAGCAGCTTGGTATTTCGCATACGCCAGCAACATGAGCCGGAAGCAGATGAGCTCTCGCGCGGAAGTTCTGGAAGAATACGCCGGAAAACTCGAGAATTACGAACTCGTGTTCAACAAGAAAGTTCGCGGTGGCGTGGCGACGGCGAACGTCCGCCAGGCGCCAGGCAAAATCGTGCAAGGCGTGCTTTACCGGATCACGGAATCGTCGTTTCGCAATCTGGACCGGTTTGAGGGAGTGCCGCAGCATTACCGGCGCACCGAAGTGAACGTCGGCTACGGAGAAGGAAAGAGCGTGCCGGCGCAGATTTACATCGCGACGAAGGTCGACAAAGGCTTGCGGCCGGCGCCTCATTATTTGCAAACGATTCTGGAAGGCGCGGCGGAACACGATTTCCCCGCCGAGTACGTCGAAAAAATCAAGGCGGCGGCGCAAGGCGGATAAGGAACGAGTCTTGCCGGACGCGACGTCCGCGCATGTTTAGTGTCTTAATTTTTGTGATCATGTTTTCGCGATGAAGGAGCCGATATGGCGACAACGACGGTTTCGCAAAGTCTCACTCGCGGCGGCGGATTTTTAATCTCTTCGTGCAAGCCGGAAGATATTCTCACGCCGGCGGACTTGACCGGCGACCAGCGCCTGATCGGGCAGACAGCCGAGGAATTTGTCGCCAAAGAAGTCCTGCCGCTGACGGCGGAGCTCGAACAGCATAAAGAAGGCCTGATGGCGCAAGTGCTGAAGAAGGCCGGCGAAGTGGGCCTGCTGGGCGGTGGCATTCCAGAGGAATACGGCGGAGCTGGTCTGGACAAGGTTTCCTCGACGTTGCTTTCGGAAAAGCTTGCTGCGTATGCGTCGTTTGCCGTGACGCATGGCGGCCACGCAGGCATCGGCACGGTGCCGATCGTCTATTTCGGGACGGAAGAACAGAAGAAGAAGTATCTCCCCCGAATTGCGACAGGCGAAATCATTTCCTGCTACTGCCTGTCCGAGCCGCAGGCGGGCTCGGATGCGCTGGCCGCGCGAACGCGCGCGGTGCTCTCGCCGGACGGCAAGAATTGGATTCTGAACGGCCAAAAAATGTGGATCACGAACGGCGGTTTCGCCGATCTGTTTGTGGTTTTCGCGAAAGTGGATGGCGAAAAGTTCTCCTGCTTCCTGGTGGAACGTAACTCGCCGGGATTTTCGGTTGGCGCGGAAGAAAAAAAGATGGGGATCAAGGGCAGCTCGACGGTCGCGCTTTTTTTCGAAAACTGCCCAGTGCCCAAGGAAAATCTGCTTCATGAAATTGGCCGTGGGCACATCGTCGCGTTCAACACGCTGAACGCCGGACGATTTAGCCTCGGGGCGTATTGCATCGGCGGCGCGAAGAAGGTGCTGGAAGCAAGCTCGAAATACGCGAAGGAGCGGACGGCGTTCGGCAAGCAGATTGCACAATTTGGATTGATCGATGCCAAATTGGGCGAAATGGCGATTCGCATTTGCGCGGTTGAGTCGATGATTTACCGTTCCGCGGGATTGATCGACGCGGCCATCGAGGCGGCTCCGGAAGGCACGACGAAAACCGAGCAGGGCATGAAAATGCTGGAGGAGTACGCCATCGAGAGCTCGATCAGCAAAGTTTATGGCAGCGAGGCCGTGGATTATTGCGTCGATGAAGCCGTGCAGATTTTCGGCGGATACGGCTTCCACGAGGATTATCCCGTCGCGCGCTCCTATCGCGACAGCCGCGTCAACCGGATTTTCGAGGGAACGAACGAGATCAATCGCATGCTCATCATTCAGATGCTGATGAAGCGCGCGACCAGCGGAGTGCTGCCGCTGATTCCCGCAGCGATGAAACTTTCCGAAGAGGTGCTAGCGGGTCCGTCGTTCGAAGAAGGCCCCGCGGGGCCGTTTGCGGCGGAGGAGAAAGCCGTGGCGAACGCAAAGAAGATTTTCCTGCTGGCCGCCGGCGCGGCGGTGCAGCGTTTCCGCGAACAGCTCTCGGAGCGGCAGGAAATCGTCGCGTCCTTGGCGAACGTGGTGATGGAAGTCTACGCGATTGAGTCCAGCCTGCGCCGGGCACAGAAAGCGGCAAATGGGCGAGGCGGCGATACGGCCGCGCTAATGGGGGATGCGACGCGCGTTTTCATTTCCGATGCAGCGGACCGCATCGAGCGCGAAGCACGAACTGCCTTGGCTGCAACGCTCGAAGGCGACGCGCTGCGCACGCAGATCGCCGTGCTGCGGCGCTTTGCCAAGCGAGATCCCATCGACACGATTGCTCTTCGCCGGCGCGTCGCCGCGGCGGTTCTGGCCGGTGATCGTTACCCGTTCGAGGGCCGTTGAAACAGGCGCGTCAAAAGAAGAAGCGTCCCGCCGTTTCGCGAACGCGCCGCCGCCCATCCATTCAAGTGTCCGCACTCGAATCCGTGGGCTGGATTCGCTCGCTTGCCGCGCCATACCTGAAAGACTATCGGCCGGTACTTGTGAATGGAGGCGGACTGAAAGGCTGCTGGTTTCTCATCGCGGACTCTTCCGTACCGCGGAGGAAACTATCCCGGCAGACTCGCTCCCCGGGGCGAGTTCAGAGGCAGTCAGCGGGTTTTTTTGTCGGTTATTTATTCGGCGGAGCCGAATATTCGTTTCTCCATCCCGAGCCGCCGGAATGTTTTGTCTTCGCGTGGATTGACCCAGTTGGCGGATCACTTCATCAACGGCTGACCCTTGAGCGAGACAGTTTGTTGCGTGGCACATTTGAATACATTCGCTGGCTGACCCACCGGCCGCCGCGATTCGTATTTCACGAGCGAGAGCTTCCGGTGATGGCACGGCACTGGCCCATGGGCGACTGGCCCGCGGAAAAGCGCGAGCACATGGCGCGCAACTTCTTCATCGAGACGCTCGCGTGGCTGGTGCGAAGCGGCCTGGTGCGCAAACTCAAGGAAGAAGCGGCGCGAGGCTAATCGAAGTACTCCGCAAACTCTGGCACATTCCTGGAAGTTTCATACATTCCTTTTGCGCACTCCCGATTTGGCACTCTCCAAGTGGCTGTGCGAGAAGATGTTGGCGATGCTCCTTTCGGCCCCACGTTTGCATCTAAATCCATGGGGGTAAGGTATACGGTCATGAGAATTCGTCGGATTCCCAGGTGGGTTTGGTGGTGTGGTGTCGTTTTCATTGCGCTTCAAACGTACTTCTTCCAGGAGTTGATCTCCGCTGAACTGCTGTTCGCTGTGATTTTTTGCGGCTTCCTTGTGCTGGCCCTGGCCATTTACGCGGTAACGGAAGCGGGAAATCGTGGTCTGGACTGGATGGAAGCGGGCAGCAAGCTCCTGGCGCCCAAGATTCACCGGCAATGGATGAGGCTTGAAGCGATCAGTAAAAAGACATTCCGCCATCCACATTCAGAGTCTGCCCCGTAATCGCGCTGGCTGCGTTTGAAGCGAGAAAGAGCGCGGCTTCGGCGATTTCCTCGGCCGTCTGTGGCCGGCCTTGAAGTATTCCCTGAGCGAGCTGCTGAGTCATTTGATCGGAGCTCATCTGCAGCCGTTCGCCCAGGCCTCTTCCCAATTTTTGCAACATTTCCGTATCCTGCACGGGCCCCGGGCAGATGGCGTTGACGCGAACGCCCTTCTTGGCGGCTTCCGCGGCGAGCGTCCGTGTCAAGCCGAGCAAGCCCGCCTTTGAAGCCGCGTAAGGCGCGTTCCACGGAAAGGCTGCTTTTGCCGCGACGCTGGAGATATTGATAATCGCGCCCGATTGGCGGCGGTACATTTCCGGCAAAACGAGCCGCGAAAGTAGGAAGGGCCCGCGCAGGTTAGCGGCGATGACTTCGTCCCATTCCGCAGGCGCGATTTCGTCGGCGGCCTTGACCGGTCCGAGTAAGCCCGCGTTGTTGACGAGAATGTCGATGCGGCCAAAATGCTTGCGCGCCTCGGAGACGATTTTTTGAGCGCCGGATTTCCGGGTGACGTCGGCGGAAATCGCTACCGCCGAGCGGCCGGCCGATTTCAATTCGTTCGCGACCGCATCAATCTCTTTCTGCGTGCGCGCCACGACGGCGATGGCAGCCCCATCGGCGGCGAAGCGCCGAGCAATGGCGCGGCCGATTCCGCGTCCGCCGCCTGTGATTACGGCAACTTTGTCTGTCAAAAGCATGGAATCCTCTCCGGTGCAGTTCGGGCAGCACAGAATACCATCAAGGAGGCTTGGCTAGCCGTTGTAGTATCAGAAGTCAGCAGGTTGGAAACCGGATGACGCAAAGTACCGGGATGCGGTAACATACAGTTCTATGCCTTCAGATCTTGCGCAGATTCAAGGGACCGGAAACGGCGGGAACGGCAAGGGCCACAAAGTGCTGGTGCGCGTCCGGCCACGCGGGTTTTGCGCCGGAGTGGTGCGTGCCGTGGACATCGTTGAACTGGCGCTTGAGGCGTATGGGGCTCCAGTCTATGTTCACCATGAAATCGTCCATAACCGCTATGTAGTGGAGCAGTTGCGCCAGCGCGGAGCGATATTCGTCGAATCCATCGGCGAGGTGCCTCAGGAAGCGGTGCTGGTGTTCAGCGCGCACGGCGTTCCGCCGCGCGTCCGCGAAGAAGCCACCGAACGCAGCCTGCGCGTGATCGACGCGACTTGCCCGCTGGTGACGAAAGTACATCTTGAGGCGCGAAAGTTCGCGCGCGAGAGCCGCACGCTCATTCTGATTGGCCATCGCGATCACCAGGAAATTGTGGGCACTTCGGGCGAGGCGCCGCAGCAAACCGTCGTCGTGGGCAGCGTGGAAGAGGTTGACGAGCTGCAAGTGGACGACCCGGAGAAGCTCGCGTACTTGACGCAAACGACGCTAAGCCTTTACGACACGCAAGAAATCGTTTCGCGCTTGCGCCAGCGGTTCCCGAAAATTGTCGGGCCTGCGTCGGATGACATTTGCTACGCGACGCAAAACCGGCAGGAAGCGGTCGAGGCGCTGACGCGCGAAGTCGATTTGATACTTGTCGTCGGTTCGGCGAACAGCTCGAATTCGAATCGCCTGGTCGAAGTAGCGCAGCGCGCGGGCGTGGCAGCACGCCTGATCGAGGATGGAAACGATCTTCAGCCGTCGTGGTTCGAGGGCGTGTCCCGGCTGGGACTCACCGCGGGCGCTTCCGCTCCGGAGATTCTTGTCGAGCAGGTGAGCCAGCGTCTCGCGAATTTTGGCTTCACGGATCAGCGCGACCTCGATCTGATTCGCGAAGATGTGCGATTCACGTTGCCGCCCGAACTTGCCGCGCGCCGGAAGCCGGTGGCACGGTAACTCGGCAGAATCCGGCAGATGAATTCAATCAAAGGAGCAACCGATGGCGGTGCGGATTGCGCGCCAGCCGAAGCAGATCGTTTTGATGGGTGCACCGACCAGCGCGGCGGCGCTCGCGGCTGGCCATGAGAAGGCTCCTCAGGCGCTGCGTGCAGCTGGGCTGGTCGACCGGCTCCAATCGCTTGGCTTCAGCGTCACCGATATGGGCGACGATCCCACCACTCTTTACCAGGCGGATGAAGAAAGCCCGCGTGCGCGAAACCTGCCCCGCATCGTATCGTCTCTCGAAGCGTTGAGACCTCGCGTCGAAGCGGCCGTGAAGACGGGCGGCCTGCCGTTGATTCTTACCGGCGATTGTTCGTCAGCACTCGCGACAGTAGCCGGCGTGCGCCGGTATTATCGAGGCGCGAGCATCCTCTATATGGACAGCGACGCGGATCTGAACGTTCCGGCGACATCGCATTCTGGCTGCGTGGATGGCATGGTCGTGTCGCATTTGACAGGACGCGGCGCCGCGGAATTGGTTCGGTTTTGGGGTGAGCCACCGCTCGTGCGCGATCCCGATGTTGCGCTCTTTGGCGTGAACCGGCTCGATCCGCCCGAGGAAGAAGTGCTCGGACGCTATCCGATTCGAATTTTCCGCGCGGCGGATGTGCGGCGAATGGGTCCGGTCGCGGCGGCCGAAATGGCCATTGAGCGCATCCACGGCGGCAGAAACGAACTGGTCGTGCACCTCGACGTCGATGTGATCTCCAGCGAAGATTTTCAGGCAACGGATTTGCCGGGCTCGAGCGGGTTGCGGCTCGACGAGATTCGCCAGGCTCTCGAAGTATTCGTCAAGCAGCCGCGCTTGGTGGCGCTGGAAGTGGCTGCGTACAATCCGGAAAAAGATTCCGACGGGCGTGGGGCAAAAATCGTAATCGAGCTACTTGCTGCAGCGCTCGGCGCACGTCTTCAGGCAGAAATGCAAACACAAACGGCTGCCGCGGCCGCTGCTGCGCCCGCTGCGGAGGCCGCAGTGGACAGTCCCACGACGCAAGCATCGACAGAGCAATCCACCTCTATCTCCGGTGAGTAAGCTTCCGTTCTGTTTTTATCCTTCTTGTTCCCGGAATTTCACCAATTCCCTAGCGCGCCCGAAAGAAGCTGGCCGTGAGGCGAAAAACTCCTTAAAGTACCGTATCCGCCGATGAAAGAAAAAATCAAGCCGCGACGCGCGATCGCGCAGGCTCCCGACAACCCGCGCATGCTGGAGAATCGCGAGGGCAAGCTGCGGCTGGATATGAACGAAAGCCTATTGGGTTGCTCACCCGAAGCGCGCGCAGCCTTGCGCCGTCTCGATCCCGAAGAGTTTTCCATGTATCCGGAAAAGGGAAACGCGGTCGAGAGGCTGGCGCCGCGATTTGGCGTTCGCGCGGATGAAATGCTGGTGACCGGCGGCATCGACGACGGGCTTCGGCTGATCTCCGACGTGTTTCTGGAGCGCGGACGAACGGTTCTGCTGGTTGAGCCGACGTTTCCCATGTACCGCTTTTATGCCGGACAGCGAGACGCGCGCATCGTGTCGCTTCGATACGACGTCGAAATGAATTTTCCCTTGCGCGAAGTTATTCTTGCGCTGAAGTCCGGCCCGACGGTTTTCTTCCTCGCGAATCCGAATAATCCCACCGGAGGTTTGCTCGACCGGCGTGCGGCCGAAGAGATTCTGGACGCTGCGAGACGAACATTGGTGATTGTAGACGAAGCGTATTTCGAATTTTCCGGCGTAACGCTTCTAAGACAAATTCGACGCCGCCGGAATCTCGTCGTTACGCGGACGTTCTCCAAAGCAACGGGCCTCGCGGGCCTGCGAATCGGGTGCATCTTCGCCCATCGCGACATTGCCAGGATGTTGTTGCGGGCGCAGGCGCCATTTCCCGTGGGCACAGCAGCAATGGTGGCGGCTGAGGCGGCGTTGAAGGACACAGCATTTGTGAGGCGCTGCGTCAGCGAAATTTTGCGCGCGCGAAAGATTCTGGCGGACGGCCTCTCGTGCCTGGGTGTCCGGATTTTTCCCAGCGCGGCGAATTTCATTCTTGCCGACTTCGGCGCGAAAGGGCCACGAATTACTTCCGCGCTCAAGCGGCGGGGCATCCTGATTCGCGACCAATCGAACGCCATGGGACGGCGTGGTTTCATCCGCATCACGGTGGGAACAAGCGCGCAGATGCGGCACTTTCTCGGTGCGCTGGAGCCGCTTTTGTGAGGATGGCGAAGTTCCCGTGGCAAGTGATCATCTTTGACGTGGATGGCGTGCTGGTCGACGTGCGCGAATCGTACCAGCGCACGGTGCTTGAAACTGTGCTGCACCTCACGGGTAAGCGAGTCACGCGGGGCGAATTGCACCAATGGAAAAATCGCCCTGGATTCAATGACGATTGGAAATTGACGCACGCGTGGATTCAAGATCTCGGCGGGAAATTCAGCTACGAGGAAGTGAAGAAACAATTCGAGGACACTTACTGGGGCCATGATGGCGGTGGAAATGTTTCCCATGAGCGGTGGCTGCTTTCTCAGGGGCAGATGCTTGACCTCACCAGCCGCGCCGAGCTTGCCATCTTCACCGGCCGAACGCGCGCGCAACTTGACTACACGCTCGATCGTTTTTCCGCGCGGAAGCACTTTACGCGCATTGTTACGGTTGAGAGCGTCGCTAAGCCGAAGCCAGACCCGGAGGGCCTGCTGCAAATTCTGAACGGCCGTCCGCAGGAGGCGGCGCTCTATCTAGGAGACAACATTGACGACGCAATGGCAGCGCAGAGCGCAGGGGTGACGTTCGTCGGCGTTCTTCCGCGCCGCAGCCAGGAGCGGCGAATCCGCGCGACACGCCTGCGCGAACTGGGTGCAGGCGATATTCTCGGCGACGTCAGCGAGATCAAACGATGGCTAGTTCGCCAGGCAACTGGCTATGCTTCCCGGCATAAAGACACAGTCTACTGAATACAAAATATGTTATGTTCTCCTCCATGAACCAGGTTGCCTTGCGTGTTCTTGATTCACTATAGGGAACTTACTTCGTGCGTTCAATGAACTCGGGAATGGAAACTGAAGCCCTTGCAACCCCCGCTAACGGCATACGCAGGGTGTCGCTTGCCTCTGCCGTCGCGGATAAACTTCGCGAAATGATTATCCGGGGCGATCTTCAGGAAGGAGAACAGCTCCGCCAGGATGCCATCGCCACGGATTTCGACGTAAGCCGGATTCCCGTGCGCGAGGCGATGCGGCAATTGGAAGCCGAGGGATTGATAAAGATTGTTCCCCACCGTGGCGGGGTTGTCTCCGCACTTTCGCCCGAGGAAATTGAAGAGCTGTTCGACATCCGCGCCCTGCTGGAGTGCGACGTTTTGAGGCTCTCCATCCCGCATTTGACTGAGGCGGAGTTTCAAAAGGCCGATGAAATTCTGGGAACGTACGAAAAGGCCCTATGGATGAAAGAGGAGGTGGGAACCTGGGGACGGCTGAATTGGCAATTCCACTCGACGCTGTATTCGCGCGCCGACCGCCCCCGGTTCATGGCGCTGATTCAAACTATCAACAACAATGGCGACCGCTACACGCGGTTGCAGCTTTATCTTACGCAGGCTTTTGAACGTGCGAAACAAGAGCATCGCGAACTGCTCGAATTCTGCCGCCAGCGCGACGTCCCAAACGCATGTGATCTGCTCGGACGCCACATTCACAACGCCGGGCAGATGCTCAAGGAATTCGTCAAACAACGGCGGAAGTGAGTCCGCGCCGCCACGCATCATCCCGCACCATCCCGCAGCAACTCGAACCCGCCGTTCATTTGCGGCCGTAATCCTTGAGCGAAATGCAGACTCTTATTGCTCCATCCCCGCAGCGGCGCTGCTCTCGGCTGGCGGCATCGCGGAGGTCAGAGGAGTCACTCCCTGCTGTTCGAGCGAGCGATTGAACGCAGGGAACTGCTGGTCCATCAGTTTCTTGTAATCCTCGGTCGCTGCCGCGAGATCCTTCTCGATCATGGCGAGAAGGCTCATGTCGGTGTCGGTCGGAGCAAAGTCGGCGCCGCCGGCGACATCTCCCGCGCCTGTGCCGATTTCGCCATTGAGCCAGATCAAGTTGAGGTAGATCTTATAGGCTGAAACGTAGTACTTGTCGTCGCTGTTCGCTTCGACCTTGTCGATCAGCTTATACTCGACGGACTCCATGTCCTGCTCCATGGCTTTGACCGATTTCAGCAGGTCGATCTTCTTCGGGTCATCCTTCTGTTGCATCTTGTCTTCAGCAATCTCGGAGTTGAGCGTCGCCTCGACGTCTCCGAGCTGCTTGCGGAGCCATTCGATGCGATTGACCATGTCCGAAGTGCGGCTGATATCGTCGCGGACGCGCAGCAGCGCTTTCACCGAAGCGTCGATGTCTGCGTCCGACCCGGGCGATTTGGGATCGCGCAGAATCGTCAGCGGTTGCGTGAAGGTCTGCTTTTCGACTGTCAAGCGCACGGTGTATTTCCCCGGAGGGACAAGCGGGCCTTGCTGCGCGCCTTCAATGCCCCAGTGCGTAATCGGCCGCGAATCCTGATTCCGGAAACGCGGCTCGTCCCAAATGTGCGGATTGTCAGGAGCGGCGGTTCGCAGCGCGACCAGGCGCGGCGACTCATATCGCAAGTCCCAAACCGCACGATTGATCCCTGCTTTACCCGGCTCCGTCATTTTGCGAATCACAGCCCCGTGCGAGTCGATGATTTCCAGTTGCACCGGCTCTTTGGTCGCGGCTTTGAGCGAAAAATCGATGAACGCGTGACCGTCACGCACAAAGCGATACGTGTCGCGTGGCGCAAAAAATCTTACCGCGGCGTCTGAATGCTCTTTGGCCATTTGCTCGAACGGAGTGATGTCGTCGAGGATGTAGAGACCGCGGCCATACGTGGAAACCACCAGGTCGTGGAACTGCTTCTGGACAACGGCCCACGATACCGTGGCGTGGGGCAGGCCTGCATCCAGAGCTGTCCAATGGCCGCCATCGTCGAGCGAATAATGGAGGTCATTTCCTGTGCCGGCGAAAAGCAAGCCCTTGCAATTCGGATCTTCCGCGACGACGCGGACGTAAGAAAGCTCGCCGTGGGGAAGATCGCTGTCGATTCGCGACCACGTCTGGCCGAAATCGGTGGTTTTGTAAATGTAAGGATCGCGGTTGTCCATCAGGTGAAAATCGACGGAGACGTACGCGGTTCCCGGGTCGAAGTGCGAAGGTTCGATGCTCGTGACCGTGCCCCACGCCGGCATGCCGGAAATGTTCTTGGTGACGTTATTCCAGTGACCGCCACCGTCCTTGGTGTACCAGACTTGGCCGTCATTCGTGCCGGCCCAGATCAAACCTTTCTGGATTTTCGATGGCGCGATAGCGAAGACAACTTCGCCGTAAAACTGGCCAAGGTTGTCGCCGACGATGCCGCCAGAAGATACGATTCTGCTCGGGTCATTCGTGGAAAGATCGGGACTGATGACCGACCAACTCTGCCCGCCATTGGAAGTCTTGAAGATGACCTGGCAGCCGTAATAAACCGTGTTGTTATCAAATGGATCGATCGCCATCGGCGGGGTCCAATGGCACCGATACTTGGTTTCGTTCGGTGCGGAGTCGAGCGTGTGCAGCCAGGGGCTGACGGAGCGCGCCATTTTTGTTCGCGCGTCCCACCGCGTCACTTCGTCGCCGTAGCACGTAGCCCAGACGATATTCGGGTCGCTGAGGTCCGGCAGCGTCCAGCCCGATTCGCAGCCGCCCATACCGTGATCCCAATCCGATTCCGCCTGGAAACCGAAACCAAATCCGAACGACGTGCTGGGGCCGCGCATGTTGCCGTCATCCTGCATGTTGCTGTAAACCTCATACGGAATCTGGTTGTCGACCGCGACGTGATACATCTGGCCGATGGGCAGCGTGACACGCGTGAAACCGCGCCCGTGGGTTCTTGTGATCAGCATCCCGCCGTCATTCGTCAGAGCGAAACGGTCGGGGTTTTTCGGGTCGACCCAAATGTCGTGATTGTCGCCGCCCCAGGGAACTTCCTTGAAGTTCTCGCCGCCATCCAGAGACTGAAAGAAGCTGCTGTTGGCAATGTAGACTTCGTCTTCGCTGCCGGAAGATACGGCGATGCGAATGTAATATCCCGCGCGGCCGATGAGCTGGCGCGCCCAGTTGACCACGCGCCAGTTGTCTCCGCCGTCATCCGAGCGCCAGACCGAGCCCTGATCCGCCGTCTGGAGCAGCGCATAGACGCGGTCGGAATTCGTCGGCGCGATGGCCACGTCGATCTTTCCAACCGGTGGCTTCGGCAATCCATGCCCCTCGATGTGCGCCCAGGTTGTGCCGCCATCGCGCGAAACGTAGACTCCGCTACCGGGACCGCCGCTGAACTCTCCATAAGTGTGCATCGCGACTTGCCACGTTCCAGCGACAAGCACTCGGGAATTCTGCGCATCCATTGCAAGACCGGAGCAGCCGGTGTTTTCATCCACGAAGAGGACGCGGTCCCACGTCTTGCCGCCGTCCGTCGTGCGATAGACGCCGCGCTCCTGTTGGGGGCCGGTAGTACGGCCCAGAGCGCACACAAACACAGTATTTGGGTCGGTGGGATTGACGATCACCCGGCCGATGCGACCCGTTGCGCCGAGGCCCATATTCGTCCACGTTTTTCCGGCATCCATGGATTTGTAGATGCCATCGCCCATGACGTCGCTGTCACGAATGGCCCACGCTTCGCCGGTGCCAGCCCACACGATATTGGGATCGGAGGGCGCCACCGCCAGCGCGCCGATGGCCGCAGCCGGCTCCTTGTCGAAAATTGGCTCCCAACGATTGCCTCCGTCTGTTGTCTTCCAAACGCCACCCGACGCGGCGCCTGCATAGTAAACATTAGGGTCGCCGGGCACGCCCGCGACCGACGCGATGCGGTTGCCAACGATTGGGCCGACAAAGCGGAATCGGAACGGGTCCTGATTTCCGCCGCGAAACCGGCGCTGCGCGAAAGTCGGTACGGCAAACAGGGCGATGGAAAATACACAGAAGAAAATCGTCAGCGACCGCCAGTTGATTCTCAGCATTTTTGCTCCTTTTATGACAAGCCCCACGCAAACCTCTCCAGAATCTTCGCTCATATCACTTTTCATCGCCAAAGCGGCCTCGACTTTAACGTCTCCGCGGGGGAAATGGGAGTCTTTGTTCGTGTATCTCGAAATTAGCAGGCGGCGTCACGCCCAGCAGATATTGAACAAAGTAGTCCCATCTCCGGCGGGAAACATACAACGCATGAGGCCCGCTGTCACCGTGAAACATATTGGGAACGAAAAGCATGTCGAAGTCCCGATTCGCCGTCATGAGGGCATCGACGAAGCGCATCGTTTCCACGGGATTCACGTTGTCGTCGATGTCGCCATGAATCAGCAGCAGATGTCCTTTCAGTCGGCTCGCCATCGTGGCATTTGCCTGCTCCTCGTAATCCGCCCCCACGGGATAGCCCTGATATTGTTCGTTCCACCACGCTTTATCGAGCCGCGGATCATGATCGCCGGAGGTCGATACACACACCTTGTAGAAATCCGGGAATTGCAGAATCGCGTGCGCCGAGCCATAGCCGCCGGCGGAAGTGCCGTAGATGCCGACGCGTGTGATGTCCATGTATGGATACTTTGCGGCCATTTGCTTGATCATCGCGACGTGATCGGCGAACGAACCTCCCAAATTGTGATACGAGAATTCATGAAACGCGCGCGAACGCCCTGTGGTTCCACGGCCATCCACCATCACGACGACGAAGCCCAATTCCGCCATCGATTGCAGCCGCAGCGCCGCCGAGAACGATTTCGGTACGAAGAACCCCTGCGGGCCGGTGTATACCTGCTCGATGATTGGATACTTCTTCGATGGATCGAAATTTGTGGGCCGCACAATTACGCCGTAAAGGTCCGTAGTGCCGTCCGTCGCCTTGCCTTCAAACGGTTCAGGAAACTTCCATCCCATCTTCTGCAAAGCGCTCACATCCGTTTTTTCCAGGACGCGCACTTCCGAGCCGCCCTTCGTGCGGCGAAGCACGGATTCACCCGGCGAATCCACGCGCGAGTACGAATCCACAAAATATTGATTGTCTGGCGAAATGCTCACGGTGTGATTGGCGTTTTCGGGCGTCAATAACTGGAGGCCGGAGCCATCGAAATTGACCCGGTAAAGATGCGTCAGATATGGATCTTCATTTTTTTCACGGCCGCTGGCGAGAAAGTAGATCTGGCGATTTTTCGCATCGATATGTTCGACTTGCCGGACGACCCACGGGCCCTTCGTCACCTGGTTTTCAAATTGGCCGTTGTCGTCATACAAATAGAGATGATTCCATCCGTCCTTTTCCGAGGACCAAACGATTCCGCCATGATCGGGAACGAAATCGAAGAAATGCTCTCCGGGATCGATATACAAGCCGTCCTGCTCGCTGATCAGGACTTTCTGCTCGCCCGTCGCGGCATCCACGACGCGCAACACAGTCTCTTTGTTTCCTCGCGTCCCGTGTTCGTAATAGAAGCTCTTGCCGTCAGGGAACCACGCAAAATAGCCAGGTCCGCCCTGAAAGGGGATTTCCAGCGGTTCAGTCTTTACGTCCGTGCGCGCGCCGGTGAGCACATCAAAAACCATTACTTGCGCGCTCGGAAGCGCCTCGCCCGGCAACGGATAGACGTAATCGTAAGCCTTGGGCCGAAGCTGATCCGGCGGAACGAATTGAAGCGTCGTGAAGCGCCCTGAACCGCGTGAGTCGATCCGGAAAGTCACTAACTTCGTGGAATCTGGCGACCAAAAAACTTCGGGCCGCTCTTTCACGTCCTCACCCTTCGAGACTCCTTCGGTAATCAGCGTCCGCAGCTCGGGAATTGGAGTGGCATAGTCCCAGCCGGGAACGCCGTCGCGCGTCAGCTGTTCGACTTGCCCTGTCGATGTGTTCCTCACAAACAGATTGTGGTCGTTCACGTACGCAGCCCATCGGCCATCGGGCGACACATTTTCGTAAGAATTTCCTGGATTTGGAGCAGCTGCCCCCCGCGAGCATTCGTAGTTCGCCAGCGTGCACGTCCACTCCGCGTCTTCCACTTGAAAATGAATCGCGCTGTTGTCTTTTGTGTATTCGAAACTGTAAAACGGCAGCCTCGTCGCTTGGTAGATGTGTCCGGCAGCACGCGACAGCGCCGCGGCCAGCCGCTCGTGATCGAACGCCGGCGCACTGGTGTTCTGCGCGGCGTCCACGACGATGAACTCCGAGCCGTTCGGCCCGCTCGAGCGATACCAGAAGCGGTCGCTTTTCTCGATCCACGTCGGGGTGACGTCGCCGGAGGAAATCATGGACTGCAGATTGCCCCCCAGGAAGCGCTGGGCCCGCTGATAATCCGCCAGCGTGCCTTGCGCCGTTGCCAGCAACGGCAGGGAAAACAAACCTACGATTACGAGTAGACCAATCTTTCGGCAATGGTTCAAAAGCATTCTGCCTCCTGTAATCTGCGGCAAACGATATCGCGCAAAATTGCTATGGCGAAAAGCTCGCAGCGGCATAAGAAGTAGGAAGACAAACAGTTGTTTCACTACTTGCACCAAGACACGCAGAAATCTACGCCGCAGCCGCGACGTGCTGCATCTCTTATCCACGCTCACGCGGGCCGCGCCGTGAGACGCTCATTCCGCCCTGGAGTGAAATCGCACCAGGTTCACTTCGCGATCCTTTAGAATGCCATCTGCAGCCGGAATTCAATAATTCGCGGACTGTTCACCAAACCCAACCCGCTGAAATTGGAATTAGAGACATTCATGAAATCCGCTGGCTGGCCGGGGCCTCCCGTGACGCCCGCCATGGCCCAGTTGGGATGGTTAAACGCGTTCAGAAATTCTCCATAGAGGTTGAATTGGACGTGCTCGTAAATCGGGATGGCCTTCTTCAGAGAGAAGTCCGCGTCCCAAGTCTTCGGACCTTTCAGGAAAATAATCTGCCCCAATTGCCCCGGCGTTGATTCCGGTTGGATTGCATTGGGATTCGAAGCCAGGAGCGCGGGATTGATGCTTACAGCCGGGATATATGGGGAGGGCCCAGTGAATACTCCGACGTTGCTCTGCAATTGGTTTCGCGTCACTCCGTTCAGGACCACACCGGAATCGCTTGCGTCAGGATAGCCGGCAAACGAATAGTTATACGTGTTGGACCCGCCCTGTAGTTTGAACGGAAGACCCGACGCAGCCGTGATGATAGCTCCGCCTGTCCAGCCACCAATGATATTGTCAATAAACGAGTGGCCCGTTCTGTACGCCCGGTCTTTGCCGAACGGCAGATCGTATGTCAAATAGCTCTTAAACTGATTGCGCAAGTCGTACGGCGAGGGCCCCTTGTTCAGGCCGGGATCGCGCAAGGTTGTGAAGTTGTACTCCACTTCATCGGACGTATAGTAATCCCCCAGCCAGCTGTTCGTCAGTCCATGGCTAAGCGTGTAGTTCGCCCCAAGCATCAGCCCATGGCCTGTCGGGTGCTTCCATTGAACCTGCAACGCATTGTAGGTTGAACTTCCGGGATCGGAGAGCAACTGCGCAATTTGCCCCGTGGCATAAGGATTTGCCTGGAAAAAATTGATCGGGTACGCGCCACCGGAGTTGCCGCAGGGGTTGAAGTTCGCTCCCACCATGTTGCAGAAGTACGTCGGGTTGCTGGCGATTGCTCCCGCCAAAGCCCCTGCCTGTCCCGTATTTAGATAGTTGATGAACGTTGAGTTTGTGAATGCCGATGCCTGCCCGGTAAAGGCTGTATCGAAGATCGGCGTGGGCGTGACCCCGGTGTTCCCCGTATTGTCCGAGAAGGTCGTACCCCCATTTGCCACAAGATTCCCTTGGGCCGTCTTAAATTGGTTCAGGAATCCATTCTCGAAAATATTCACTTCGTTTAAATCGTACTGCAACCACAAACGCACCGCGTGGTTCCCCACGTAGTCCACTTCGAATACGTTATTTCCCGGCAGTTTGCGCTGAACGCCGAAGTTCCATGACTCTGTGTATGGCGACCGGATATTGGGATCAATCGTGTCCAGATTCTGTCCAGCGAACGTGAAATCCGATTCCGGAAGAGGAAATGCATTTTTAAAGTTGGAAGGGAAACTGTTTAGCGCAGGAATGGTCCCACCGAGAGTCAAACTTCCTGGCGCGAATTGGCCGGAGAGATTGCCAGGCTCCAAGAATACGGACTGAGTCCCTCCGGGATTCGTATAGAAGCTGTTTTCAACTGTTGTCCACCCTTCGTCGAAGAAGCTAATCGAAGCTCCGCCGCGGATCACCGTGTCGCTGCCTCCCAGCAGTTTGCCCAGAAGTCCGTTCTCGAAATTCGGGTTCCACGCAAAACCGAAGTTCGGGGCCGGCTCCTTCATATCCGCACTGTATGGGTGTGGCCGCAGGTTAAATGTGGGATTTAAGTCCCCGTTCAAGGTACCGGGCTGGAAGAGTCCGCCAGAGGGTCCGAGGAGATCGGCGTAGGTCGGGCTGGTCCAAAAATTATTTGTGCTGGTGACCGCTCCGGACATTTGCCAGCGAAGGCCGTAGTTCAGGGCGAGGCGTGGATTAACGCGCCACGAATCCTGGAAGTAGATTCCGCCTACGGTCTGTTTTTCTCTGTCGATCAGCCTGCCTTCGACTTGATATTGATTGGTCGTCGAGCTCACATAGTTGTACCCGCCGATGCCGCTGATCCGGCCTGCTAGAAACCCATACAGATTCTCCGCCGCTGTTAACTGCTGGTTGTTATTTCCCGTGTTTATATTAGGAAAATTCGTTGAGTTGAACATGTTGATCGCTGGATCCGTGGCCACGACGCCGGTCCCATAAGTCGGCGGATTATTTACTTCCGTCTCGAACATCGACGAGATGCGAATATCGCCCCCAAACGTAAACGTGTGATTGCCGTGTATCCAAGTCATATTGTCCACGGGATTCCACAGCGGGTTGTCACGCGGCTGGTTGATAATAAAGCCGGGAACCACCGGATTGACACCCAGAGGCGGATTGATTACTTCATCTGCCTGAGACGCGAACGGATCTCCCGTCGTGGTGGGGTTGAACTGCTCGATCGTGCTTTCAGTGCCGAACGTGAACTGGTTAATCAGGTGCGTGGAGATGGTCCAATCGAACCCCGAACTCGTCGTGAAGTAGGTGGATTTCCAACTGCCGCCTTGCAACGGGTTGCCTGGGAAATTCGGAGTACCTGTCTCTTGAAACCACTGCATGTCCCACGACTCGTGCACAGCCATCTTCGGTGAAATCTGGTAGTCCAAGCGGGCCGTCGGATACCGTAGCTTTACCAGGTACGGCTGCTGCCAGAGGAGAGTGTTCGTGTCGGGCATCTGACAGCATAACCCAGTTCCCGGAGACGAGCTCAAGCTGCCTCCAATCTGAGTACCGTTGGCAGCATAGCCGTTAATCTGTGTCATCACCCCTTGCGATATGGAATTCACGGTAGATGGAAACCCATTCGCTTGCGCGATATTCAATAGGTTGACAGTGTTTAGGCCCCCGCTTGTTGTTTCGTAGGTGAAATCGCCATTCTCCGCATTGCCTAGGGCTCCTGTTCCAGGATTCGCGCCGGTGGTGAACACCTGACCTCCATCCGTGTAAGAGCCAGGTTGATTGTTCCACTCGAAGTTAACGAAGAAGAACAACTTGTTTTTCCACAGCGGGCCGCCGAAACTGGCGCCATACTCGTTAAAGCGGCTTTTCGGCAGCGATACACCCTCCGCGTTATTCGTGTACGTGTTGGCGTTGAAAAAGCTATTCTGCGCTTCCCAGAAAGCGCTTCCGTGGAATTGATTTGTGCCGCGCTTGGTGACGTACTTCAACGTGGTCGAACCTTCCGCGCCGGAATCCGCAGTCAAGTCACTGGTTGAGACCGTCATCTCGTCGAAAGCGCCTATGCGCAGCGGAGCGGCGGTAAAGAATCCCGTGGTCGTGGAACGATAGCGCTGGAAGTTGTCGTTTGTTCCATCTACCGTGATGTTCAGCGTCGCCGCAGGGAGATCGTCGATCGTCGTAAAGCGTTCTTGACCCGCAGTCGTGGCTCCTGGCATCAGCTCGGCAAACTGCAAAGCATCGCGCCCGTTGAGCGGCAAGTTCTGGAGCGCCTCCGATGGGATCGTAGTCGAGAGAGTGTTCGTCGTGGTTTCAAGAACCTGGCTCTGTCCAGACACTTCCACGGTCTCGCTGGCTTGACCCACCTGCATCGGTATATTCAGGTTCGCAGTGTGCGCCGCTTGTATCACTACGTTCTTGACGACTGCATCTGCAAAGCCCTTCGCGCTCACTTTCAATTGATACGTCGATGGCTGCAGGTCAGCAAACGTATACGCGCCCGACGCGTTTGTAGTCACGGTCCGGCTCAAGTTCGTTGATAGATTACTGATCGTCAAAGTCGCGCCAGGTATCGACGCGCCCGACGGATCGACCACCGTGCCCGAAAGGCCGCCAGTAGTGACCACTTGCGCGCTCGTAACTCCAACGAACAGGAAACTAAAGAAAACCAACGCCATCGAGAGCCGGCGCAAATATCTCGTCGTCATAATATCCCCCAATAATGCTGTGCAAAGCGACGTGACATGCAGGTGGGGAAGTGGCATAGAGGCGTTTTTAGCCCGAAAGAAACTCGCCTCCCGAGCGGAGCATTTCATGTTACACACCCAATACCCCCACGAATGACCGCAGTCTACGTATACAAAATAAGAAGTCAAGGGATAATTTATGCAAAACTGAGAGTATGCGCAGAAAATTCCCTCGGACAGACACTTGTCACTCGGAAGTTGTGGAAGGCTTGCCCTAACAGTGAGGTGAAGCGGCTTTTCTTGCAATGGTTGCCACAGGTATGCCGAGAGAAAAGACGCACGCGGCAAGAATGTTTGCCACTCCCGGCGGAATGGGCTTTGGCAGCACGGATGGCACTTGATGGCCTAGCCTGGCAGCTTGATGGAGGTCACGCCGAGAACTCGCAGACTTTTTTTCTCCTGCACGAACACGACAACGGACAGATTTTCACGCTTCCAGTTCGATTTGAATTTCACTTGCGGAGTGCCAGTGTACGCGATCGGATCATTGCCGGAGTGTGCGACACCGATCTTGTGAAGATACCGCATGACCGCCACGTGAGAGAGCTTGTGTCCCGCGTTCTCGCCCGCCGTGACATTTGAATATAGCCCGCTCTCAGTCACCGCCAGCCAAACGTCAGCCGTATCACCCTGCGGGTCGCCCTGAAGGCTCGCGACCTTTACGTCGAATGTTTCTGCGCCGTGAGATTCGGATTGCCCGGGCGTCACTGTCACTTCTGTTTCTGGCTGGTGGGCAGCCGCCTCGATTGCCTGCACGGCCGTTCGGCCCATACTGCCATTAAAATGTGCTTCTCCGTCCACAACCATCTCCGGCGTATACGCCGTGTTTTCCTTGAATTTGAAGACGTAATCATTCTGTCGCGCGGTCCAATCCGGGGAAGAAAATGGGTCGATCCAACCGTCCTGATTCCAGTAATCGACGTGCTCCTCTAATGGAATGATCTCGGCATCGGCAGCCGGCTGCCTGGCATTGAGCGCGGCAAGCAGTGCATCGGCCGGCGGGCAAGAGGAACAGCCTTCGGCTGTGAACAGCTCGACGAGGACAGGCTTGCGATTGGCGGTGGCTGCGGGCGCCTGTGGTTTTCCCTTGGCGTCAGAGTGGAACGCGAAAGTTGCAGCGCAAAGTGATAGCACGAAACCCAAGGTACATAGCGTTGTCCATTTCATACCGGCATTCTCCCTAGCTGCCCTCTATTTTACGACCAGTTCGGCAAAGATTGAAGCAATGACTGTAAGATTTCATAAAAGTTCGCGGGTTGGTCGGCGAAAACCGCGTGTGCTCTTCCATCCATGATTACAAATTTGCCGCTCGGAATCGTCACGGCCATCTGCTTTTGCATATCCAACAAAGGCGATTGCGCGGAAGCGATGATGAGTGCGGGCTTGTTTAGTCTTGTCAGTATGGCGATCCCGGTGGATGTTGGCGGCTGTACGGTGGATTGCATGAGCTTCTCAAAGTCGATGTCAGGATGCGGCTGGGATGCACGTCGCGCAGAACAAGAATGATACCGAAAATGGCTGTGCGCAATATCCACTTGGCCTTCTTTCCATATAGCCATTATGACTTGCGGGATATGAAGAAAATGCCTTGCGGAATCTCCCCGGTCATCGCCATCGACAAGAAGGCGGCGAAGTCCTGGCACAGGCTAATGTATGAGGCCATCGCAAAGTGATTGCGGGTGGTAACGTGCGCGCAGGACAACGCGTTCCCTCCACTTGCTCGCTGGCGCAGGAACTCGAAATCTCGCATGTGACCCAGCTTGGCGTCCCGCCGCAGGGCGGCACAACATCTGGGAGGTTGTTGTTGCCCGCGCGATATTGCGCCGGGCTTTTGATACGATACACTTGCGCCCACGGTGCCCGGGTGGCGGAATGGCATACGCAGAGGACTTAAAATCCTCGGGCCGTTAAAGGCTGTGTGGGTTCGACTCCCACCCCGGGTACCAAAATTTGCCCTTTGTTTGCAGTCAGTTGACGGGGATGTCGCTGCTGCGTAACCGTTGCGTATGCTTCGACTCAAGAAGTACGAGGGGATCACGAGTCCACGCTCGCTCAATATCCGCCTCTAATTGCTCCTGACGCGAGCGCACCCAGGGGTTGTAGTGCTTCTCGGTTATTCGCACGCTCTGGTGACCGAGAAGAATCGAAACCCGTTCAATCGGCACTCCCGCTAGAAGCAATTCGATTGCGAAGGTATCTCGGAAACGATGCGCGTGACCCCTATGAATTCCAGCGAGGGTGAAGAGCTTTCGCAGGCGCGTTTGCCAGCTTCGCACTACACTGTCAAGTTTTCCTGCTCCACTCCAGAAGTAGTATTTCTCCGTGACCTTCGGTGTGACTTTGATCGGCCCCGGTATTTTTGAGCCACTCTGAGGGTTAGTTTCCGGCAAAATCTGATTCCCAGGAAGGGAGATTTGCCGTGAAACACAAACGATTCACTGTCGAACAAATCGTGGCGGTCTTGAAGCAGGCGGAAGCGGGAGTTCCCATGGCGGAGTTGATCCGGCGGGTGGGAATTTCAGAGCAGACCTTCTACCGATGGAAGAAGCAATACGTCGGGCTGGAGGTGGATCAGGTTCGCCAGCTCAAGCAGCTGCAAGAAGAGAATACCCGGTTGAAACAGGTGGTGGCCGACCTGACGCTGGACAAAGCCATGTTGCAGGACGTTCTGTCAAAAAAATTCTAGCGCCCTCGCGGCGTCGGCAGGTGGTCGAATACCTGCACGGCAGTTACCGGGTGAGCGAGCGGCGAGCGTGTAGGGTAGCCCGGTTGAATCGTGGGACCTTTCGGTATCGCGGTTACAAAGACCCGCGGACCGCCCTGAGGATGCGCATCCGGGAGATTGCTCAGACGCGAGTGCGGTACGGATACCGGAAGATTCGCGTGCTGCTAAACCGCGAGGGCTGGAACGTGGGCAAATACTTGGTGGAACGAATCTATCGGGAAGAGGGATTAACGCTACACCAACGGCGGAAGCGACGCCGCCGGGTGGCGGAACATCGGCGTGAACGTTTTCATCCAACGGGGCAGAATCAGGTGTGGTCGATGGACTTTGTGGCGGATCAACTTGTGGACGGAAGAAGGTTCCGATCACTGACGGTCGTGGATATCTACACTCGGGAATGCCTGGCGATCGAGTCAGAACAGCGGCTGAAGGGCGAAGATGTTGTGTTGGCGCTGAATCGGATTAAAATCCAGCGAGGAGTTCCGAAGTTTCTTTGCTGTGACAACGGGAGCGAGTTCTCCAGTCAAGCGATGGATCTGTGGGCCTATCAGAACGGAGTGCGCATCGCCTTTTCTCGTCCAGGGAAGCCCACGGACAATGCCTTCGTGGAGTCGTTCAACGGAACTTTCCGAGCAGAATGCCTGGATGCCCATTGGTTCACGTCGTTGACGGAAGCCCAGCAGATCATAGAGACTTGGCGCAGGGAGTACAACGAGAGTCGGCCTCACAGGGCTCTCGGGGAGAGGACGCCCAACGAATTCGCCCAGGAAATCGCGGCTAGCCGCGATTTCCTGGGGATGCAAGCAGCCGAAAACTCACCCTAGGGTTGGTACAAGAAAGCCGGTCCGATCAGTGATGTACACTCTCTCACATCCTTTGGTACAAAAACTCGGTCTGGTCAGACAGCCTGCACAGCTACGCTTGGGATGTGGAGACTCGGCCCACGACGATAGACACGGTGACGGTTACCTACGACGCGCTGGGGCGCATGGTGGAGCAGGCGAAATCGAGCAGTTACACTCAGATCGTATATGATGCGTTGGGACACAAGCTGGCGCTGATGAATGGCACGTCCACGGTGGTGAAAGCCTTTACGCTGCTGCCTGGGGGAGCTACGGTGGTGTACAACGCGAGCGGCCTGCAGTATTACCGACACCCTGATTGGCTGGGAAGCTCACGGTTTTCATCGACGCCCAGCCGGACGATGTATAACGATTTGGCGTTCGCGCCTTTCGGTGAAACGTATGCACCGTCGGGGAGCGCGGGCGTCACAGACATATCGTTCGCCGGAATGAACGAGGACACGACGACGAATGAGTATGACGCTGTTTACCGCGAATATGGCATTCAGGGTCGCGGGCCTTCGCCCGATCCGGCGGGAGTCGCAGCGGCGAATCCATCGAATCCGCAGTCGTGGAACCGCTATGCCTACGTGATGAATAATCCGCTTGCTTTCATTGATCCTCTTGGCCTGATGCCTAATCACGGTTGCTTTGTGGCCGGTCACCAAGGGCGCGGAGTCCCGAATTACGGCAATTGTGGTCCTCCCACGGGAGGGTCTAATTGCGACATAGACGGGGCACTCGTGCCGTGCGGCGGTGGAGATGGAAGCGGGGGCGGCGGTGGTGGGTTTGGCTCTATCCAGAATTGCACAGGGGAGGTGCCCTACTGGCAGAGTTGTACTGCTCTTTATATTTTCAGTTTACCGACCGGTACAGGTGGTCCCGGTAGCGGAGACCTCTGCGGAGGCGGCGACTGCTCCAACCCGCAACCGATACCAATACCGATCTACCCTTTACTGCTAGATGCAGCGCAGCAAGGTTACGCTCAATGCGCAAATGCTGCCACAGCCGCATACAACCAGAATACAAACGATAACATTCAAGTTTCGGAATGGACGTCCGATCAAGCTGGCGAAAATGACCCCCTCGGGCCCATCGGGCCAAGTAGCCTTTATCCTAACAATGGACAACCCGAGCTCAATCCCAACAATCCGAATGCAGGTGGCTGGGCCCTAATTATTGGAAGTCTTTGGGCGAGTCACGTATATAATAAAGCGCTTGCGGCCTGTCGTGAACAGAATCCACTTCCGCTTGCACCTCCAAACCAATGACCGTGACAACCGAAACCGCGCAGCTTAGTGCGTACGGTTCTCGCCGACGGCTAACGATGCTGGTATATGCGGCCCTCTTCTTAATTCTGACCAGCGCTTCTTTCTTAGTTTTGTCCGCTTCATACGATCGTCATCTCGTATTGACGAGGCAGTACGATCGGTTACGCGTCGTCACCGAATATTCGGACGCCCTGCAACCTCTCTTCTGTTCGTTCCAGCTACTAATCATATTGTTTTTCTTTCGTCCTTTCAGACGCGTGTTCGACCTTGACCACGAGCTGCCAGGTGGTACAAAGCGTTCGGTTATCGGCAATGTGTCGCTTGGCTTTTTGTCCGGACTCATAGCGTTACTAGCCGTATTTCCGACCTTCTTCCTAGGAAGTGCTTATCAACCGGCACCCGCCGTCGGCTTTCTGTTCGACAACTTTGATAGGAGCAGCGGCGTTGGAATGCTTCTGCTGCTGATTTTCGTGCTTCCAGGTTTGTCCGAGGCTTTCTTTCGAGGCGTTCTGTTACGGCTGCTCTTGGAAAACCTTTCAAGCGTATCAGCCGTGATTATTTCTGTCTTGCTGTTCATGCTTTGGTGGCCGACATACAGCTTAATCGCGGGCGTTGTTTTTGGGTCGGTGGCTGGACTGCTTTTTTATAGGACTAGAAGCGTACTTGCTTGCGTCGTTGCGAATTCATTCTTTACAGCCGGTTTTATTGCACTTCAACTCTGGAGATTGTAGGCCGACGGGTGAGTCGGCGGGTGGGATACTTTTAGCGGGCCAAGACGATTTTGCCTTTTTCTTGTGCGTGCGGCACCCTTTGATGTTTAAGGGTGCGGTTTTTGGCGTCTCTTTCACGTCTCGCCGATTCGATGGAACGCCCACCGTAATTCCCTTTACAGCGAATCAATCCTCCAGCGAATGATGCGACATCTCCGGAGCGAAAACTAACCAGTGCTGCGTAACCGCTGCGTAACCGACTTCTGCGATTTAGGCGTTTCTAGCGTTTTTGGCGTAACGCAAAATGAATAAGTTGCGTAGTATCAATACCCCCGAGGGGTTCGACTCTCACTCTGGGTAGCAAAGTTTCCCTTTTGTTTGCAGTCAGCTGACGGGTCCACGCTTCTGCGTGTCCGATTCGATGGGAGCTCAGGACGAAGAAGGCGGAATTGCGGCGCAGTGGGGACAACTCACTAACCTTCATTTCCGGGTCGTCAAATAGATTCAGCGTCGGGTGGGCCGCGCTTTGGCGGCGGCGAAGTAAGTGCCCGACATAATTCATGAACACAACCGCAGACGGCCGGGGCGGAGAATCTTGCGGGGCTAGATTTCGGGGTACATGTCGAAGAAGGCGTCGAGGGATCGCTTGAGTGTGGCTTCGATTTCTTCGCGCGTGCCTTCGATCAGGTGCATGGTGACGCGGCCGGAGTTGCCGTTCTTGAGCTGCACGGAGGCGTCGCCGACCGAAGCGAGTTCGGTGGCGGGGAAAAGCCTCATGCCGTAGACCAATGCCAGATTTGCCATGCGCGTTGCTCCTCGTTGGGTGTTGGTTGCGCTGCGAAGAGAGCGTAAGCGCTGCGGGCACGAGAGTCAAACGCGAGCCGAGAATTGGCGACGCTGGCGCGTCGCCCGGCCAAAGGCAACGTGGCGGGCGATTGACAGAGGTGGCGGAGAGGGGCATCCTGAGGAATAAGCAGGGCATCGGATAACTAGATTTGCGTGGAGGTGCGGCGATGAATCTGCGCGATGCAATTCGAAGCGTGGCGCTGTGCGGTGCGCTGGCGTTGAGCGGCGCGACAGCGAGAGCGCAGACGACGACACCGCCTCCTGCGCAGCAACAACAGTCGACTTCTTCTACGAGCACTTCTACAAGCACGGCCAAAGACGCAAACAACGCCGCGAAAGGTGCGCCAGCGCAAGCATCCTCCACGGCGGCGCAAGCGGCAGCCGCAGCACAACAGCAACAGGCGACTTCCGCAAACAATCCTGCCAAGCCACAAGCGAGCGCGACGAGCAAGTACATCGAAGTGCCGACGGGGACACGCCTGCCACTGGTGTTGCACAACGCGATTTCCACACGCAGTGCGCAAGCAGGCGATCCGGTCTACCTCGAGACGCTGTTTCCGATTTTGATCGACAGTCGCATCGTGATTCCAGCGGGGTCGTTTGTGAGCGGGGAAGTGACCGAGGCGAAAAGGCCGGGGCGCGTTCACGGACGCGGTGAAATCAGGATGAAGCTCAACAACGTGATTCTGCCGAACGGATATCAGGCGAGTTTTAACGCGATACCGACGGGCGCGGGCACGGGCGGAAACGAAAGCGTCGGCAAAGAGGGAACGATTAAGGGCGACACGAGCAAAGGCCAGGACGTGGGAACGGTGGCGGACACGACGATTGCTGGAGCGGGAATTGGCGCGATTGCGACACGTACCGGCGAGGGCGCGGGGATTGGCGCGGGAATTGGCGCGGCGGCGGGACTGATGGCGGTATTGTTGACGCGCGGACCGGAAGCGGAGATGCCGCGCGGGACGACGCTGGACGTGATGCTGAACCGGCCGCTCTATTTACTGGCGGAGAAAGCGAATTTTACAAGCCCCGGACAGGCGTCGACGCTGGCTGGACCGCCAAATCGTGAACCGCAGCGCAAGGCGGGATTGCCGATTCCGTATTAATTTAGGCGGGCGTTTGATTAGCGCGTGGCGCCGCGCGTCACAGCGCCGTGAGTCGAGCTGGCGAAGCGAAGTGGGCTGAACGGCGCGAAGTAAGCCGGAATTTTCCCCTGCACAATTGATTCGGCGAGATATTTTGCTGTCGCGGGAGCAAGCAGCATGCCGTTGCGGTAGTGTCCCGTGGCGATGAAGAGGCCGGCGATGTTCGTGGACCCGATGATCGGGAGATGATCGGGCGAATCGGGACGCAAGCCAGCCCAAGTTTCGAGGATGGGGGCTTCGGCGAGAGCAGGCGCCATGTCCGTGGCGGCACGAAGGATTTTGCGCAGGCCGGCGGGAGTCGGGTGCTTGTCGAGCGCGCCGGGTTCGAGAGTGCTGCCGACGACGCCGCGGCCATCGTCGCGCGGCGCCATGTAGCCGTGCCCGGAGCGGAGAATCATTCGCGGCGAGCCGGGCACGTGGCCAAGCGCGACCATTTGGCCGCGCACGGGAAGCGTGGGCGCGAACGATTCGACGCCGACAATTTCCGCGGAGCGCCAACCAGCGGCGACGACAACATGGCGCGCGACGATTTTTTCGCTGATTTGGACCTGGCGATGGGGATCGGACGGGACTGGCTTGGAGTGGACAGCCAGGACGCCTTCGCAGCGCGCACTCTCGATGAGAACCGAGGTGACCGTGGAATCGCCGCGAATCTCGACGCCTGCGCTGGCCGCGGCTGCGAGCGTGACGCTGGTGAGGACGCGAGGATCGAGATCGGCTTCGTCGGTGATCCAAAGAGCGGCGCGCACGGCGGGGCCGAGGGCAGGCTCGCGGCGCCGCGCTTCGTCGAGAGAAATGGCTTCGACGGCGATGTCGTAGGTGGAAATTTCATGCAGGCGCGCATCGCGTTCCGCTTCACCATGGGGATCGAAGAAAAGTTCCATCGCGCCATTGGGGTGAAAACCGGCGGACTTGCCGGAGGCCTGCTCGATGGCAGCTATGAATTCGGGATAGAGGCGATAGCTTTCGCGGCCGAGAGGAACGATGGCGGGAGATTCTGGATCGGGAGCGGGCGAAATGGTTCCCGCAGCGGCCCAGGAAGCCTCGCGGCCCGGCTCCTGGCGGTCGAGGAGAAGAACGGATTGCGATTTGCGGGCGAGTTCGAATGCGAGCGACGCGCCGATGATTCCGCCGCCGACGACGATGGTGTCGTAGCGTTGCATGACTCAATCTTACCGCAAAGTTTCGGCGGCGGGCCGCTGAGAAAAAAGGCGCGTGGATTGCGCGGGAATGTTCAGGCGAATTTTTTTGTGCCGCGGTTTTCGCGGCATCCACACGATGGCAGCCGCGGGGAAGCGCAGGTTGAAGCAGGTGAGCGAGGCGCAACGGATGCGCCTCGCTTCCGCGTTTTATTGCGGGCCCAGATACATTATGTGGACGTAAGTGCCAAGCCTGACGTTGTAGGCCAAGTACCAACCGACGTGGTCCGGATCCGCGTAAATCACGATATCGTCGGAATTCCAAAGCCAGTCGGCGCAATCGTCGTAATCATACGGGGCCACGCTGAAGAAGAAGCCGCCGAACCAGAAGCGGTCTCTGCCTCCACCTTCGATCCGGTACACATGGTCGCGCCCGATTGTGCCGGGAAAATGGCCATGCTGCCACGGCTGATCCAGATGATAGTGCGGATCGTTCGGGCCCGTATCGTGCCCGACCCACTTACCTGTATCGGCGTGGACGTGCGGAGCTTCGGGATGGCCGGGTTGATCCTTATAGCTGGTGCGCTGGTTCCCCCCCTCCTTAGGCGGCGTAGCTTTGCGAGGAGGTGCGGGCTTTCGCACGGGCGTGGGGCCGTGCGCGGGAATGTATCCGTGGCCCACGGGAGAACTTTTTGGCTGGGCGGGGCGTGAAGCCGGTTGTCTGCTGGGTTTTTGCTGGGCGAAAACAGGGACCGAACAGATAAGCAAGAACGCGGCAAGTCCGATGAGTTTTTTCATGCCAGCCTCCGAAATGTGTTCACACAATTCCTGTTACTTCAAACAGAACCAAATCTGCTAACCGGAATATGCGATTTCGCGCTATTCGTACAAACAACTATAAGGCAGCGAATGCTTTGGCATCAAGAGGGGATCTCCGTGCCCTTGACACATGGCGTGCGTTCCGCGCCGCCCTGGACATGAAGGCGCTGAAAACGAAAGGTTGCTAAAGAGTCTTGAGGAGTTCGAGCGATAGAAGGTAGGCCTTCTGAGCAAGATTTTTCGCACTCGGCCAGTCGGAAGAGCGGACTGCGTCGCGAGACTGGTCGAGGAGTCCATTAATCTTGCCGATCATGTCTTTCTGCGTGGCGTTCAGATTGCGGCCGTCGGCGCGGTGCAAGTTCTGCTGGGAATCAGCGACGAGTTGGTTGGTTTCCTTCTGGAGCTGCGCCTGATCCGTGGCGGAAAGCTGGGGGGAAATTTGCGGTGCTTCGGGGCGCTCGGGTTCCGAGGCCGGCGGCGTAACGGCGGGCCGTTTCAATTTGTCGGGCTGCGGAGAGAGATCTTGCGGCGGGGTTGACGGAACCAGATTTTTCGGAGTAGGAGTGCTTGGCGCAGGAATCGATGCGGGGGATTTCGTCGTCTCCGGTGTGGCGACCGGAGCCGGGGGCTGCGCTGGAACGGCAACCGGCACGGCCGCATGGACCTTCTTGCCGTTACAGCCGGAGATGAGAAAGGCAAGCGCGAAGGAGACAGCCACAAGGAGACTGCCCGCGCCTGCCGCAGGAATGCGGGAGCGCGTCGTCAACCAGAGCTGAGGGTGGGTGGATTCTGGTTTCGACATTTAAGTCTGTTTAGCGAACGGCTGGCCGAAGTCTCTAAAATTTTGGGACGCTGGCATCGTGGCGACATGCGCCAGAGGCAGCTCAATCCGAAATGTTGTGCCGCGCCCCACCTCTGTATCAAATTGTATCGAACCATTGTGCAGTTGCACAAACCGGAAAGTATTGGCCAGGCCGAGGCCGGTGCCTCCCTTGCGTGTAGTGAAAAAAAGCTGAAAGATTTTCGCGCGATTCTCCGGCAGGATCCCCGGGCCAGTGTCGCCGACGGAGATTTCAGCCATGTCAGCCGTGCGGCTGAGTGTCACGGTGAGAACGCCGCCCTTTTCCATGACCTCGCAGGCGTTGAGAACCAGATTGAGCAAGGATTGCTCGATCAACTGGCGATCGATTTCAAGCAGCGGAAAAGAGGAGGGAATCTCTTTGACCAGGCGGATGGCGTTGCGATCGATCGCAGGCCTGGCGGCGGCGAGCACGCTTTCCATCAAATCGGGAAGATTGGACTCCTGGCGCGTGAGATCCACCGGGCGGCTGAATTCGAGAAAGGTTTTCACCACGCGGTCGAGACGATCGATTTCCGTGTCGAGCATTTTCGCGGCCTGCTGAGGCTCGGGCTCGGCGGGAAGATTGGCTTTCAGGACTTCGAGCCATACACGCATGGAATTCAGGGGGTTCTTGACTTCGTGGGCGACGCCGGCGGTGACGCGCCCAAGCGCGGCGAGCCTCTCGGAGACTTGCAATTGCGAGCCGATGCGTTCGAGGGATTCGAGGTCGCGCAGGGTGACGAGAAGGCCCATGCTCGCGCCGTTTTCTTGGATGAGCTGCATGCTGGCGCCGATGCGATGCGTGCCCAGGCCGTTTGTGACCTCGACTTCCACTTGTTCGGCGCCCTGGCGAGTGAATTCACCATGGGGGCCAATTTGAAGCGCAATGGCCACGGGATGATCCGAGGGAAAGATCTCCTCGATTTTGTGGCCGAGAAGATTTTCCGAGCCGACGTCGAGAAATCTTCCGGCGGAGGGGCTGACGAGAACGGCGCGGCCTTCGGCGTTGAAAAGCAAGAGGCCATCCTCGAGGCCAGCCATGATCTGGTTCATATTTTCGCGCAGGGCTCCGAAAATTTCGCGGACGTCGCGAAGCTGCTGGCCGATGCGGCTGATTTTGCCGGACACCTGGCCGAGCTCGCCAGTGCGCGCGACGGGTCCGAGATCGAATTCGCCGGCAGATATGCGGTCCAACTGCGTGGAAATGCGCGACAGGGGGGCGAGTGCCATCTGGCTGACGAATGCCGTGAACAGAGTGGAAAGAATTACCGCGCCCAGCGCCAGCCAGGCTGCGGAATGCAAGCCAGGCCAAATTTCGTCGCGAAGAAGCGCGGAAGAAATGGCGACGTGAATTTCGCCAAAGGGCTGCGCGCCGATGTTAAACGGCAGCGTGACTTCGTAAACCTGGGGTGGGCCGTGAAGGATTTTGAGTTGATTGACGAAACTCGCGCGAACGAGTTGCGAAAGGCTCGGGCGCGGGGCAACGGATTTGCCGGAGAGCGAGGAGTCGCTCGAGACCAGAGCGCGGCCATTGCTGTCCGTGATCGTGATTTCATAAATGGTGGGCGAGAAACTCATATCGGATTCGACCAGAGTAGAAAGGCCGGGACTTCTCTCAAGCGTTTGCTGGATGTAGTCGTGGACATCTTGAGGGTTGGCCGAGACGGGAGCGTCGCCGCGATCGGCGGCTTCGCGCAGAGCGTCCTGTGCGGAGACAAAAACCTGCTGGAGCACGAACTGGGAGCGGTCGTTTGCCTGTGTGATGACCTGGCGGGTCAGCCTGGCGACATACAAGCCGGAGATGAGGGCGACAACGACCAGGACGAGCGAAGAGGTCGCCAGCGTGAATTTATTCTTGAGGCTCAGCGGCATTTTTCCGGGATGCCTCGTACTCTTTCAGCTTGTTATGAAGCGTTTTCAGGCTGATGCCGAGCAGCTCGGCGGCGCGCGTTTTGTTTCGATTGGTCGCGGCGAGAGTCTGGTGAATGAGTTCGCGCTCGGCCGCTTCCACGGTCGTACCCGGCGGAAAGTGGAGGCCGGAAAGCTCGCTCGATTGGGCCACAGGCCCACGCGCGAAATCTTCGGGAAGATGCTGGCGGCCGATTGGCCCGCCGTCGCAGGCGATGGCGGCGCGCTCGAGAACGTTGCGGAGTTCGCGGACGTTGCCGGGCCAGGGATATGCCTTGAATAATTCCATGACTTCGGTATTCACGCCGGCGGCCTGGCGGGCGTGCTTATGATTGATGTCGGCGAGCAACTGATCGATGAGCGACGGCAAATCTTCCTTGTGATCGCGCAAGGGTGGCAGATGAATGTGGAACACGTTAAGGCGAAAATACAAATCCTGACGCAGGTGGCCTTGCGCGACGGCCTGCTGGGGGTCTTTGTTCGTCGCGGCCAAGACGCGGACGTTGACCGGGGTTTCGACCTTGCTGCCGATGCGGCGGATTTTATGGTCTTCGAGAACACGCAGGAGTTTCGACTGCGTGGCCGGAGGCATTTCGCCGATTTCATCGAGCAGAAGCGTGCCGCCGTCAGCGAGCTCAAAGCAGCCGAGCCTGCGCTCCGCCGCTCCGGTGAACGATCCCTTCTCGTGGCCGAAAATCTCGCTTTCCATCAAGGATTCCGGAATCGCGGAGCAGTTGATCGCGACGAATGGCTGGCTGGTGCGGGGTGAAAGCTGGTGAATCGCGCGCGCAACAACTTCCTTGCCGGAGCCTGTCTCCCCGGTGATGAGGACTGAGGCCGTGGAAGGAGCGGCGGTTTCGACCTGGCGCATGACAGCGGCCATGGACTTCGACGCACCAACTAATTCGCCCAGGCGGCCGGCATCGCGCAACTGGCGAGTGAGTGCGGCGACTTGCTTGAGGTCGCGGACCTTGCCCATGGCGCGATCGAGAAGCGAACGCAAGACAGGGGCTTTCAGAGGCTTCTCGATGTACCAAAACGCTCCAGCCTCGATCGCTTGCACGGCGCGCTCGTCACTTCCGCGTCCGGTAATAATGATGACGGGAGTCTCCGGCGAGGTTTGGTGGACCTGGATCAGGAAATCGAGGCCGTTCATGCCGGGAAGCTCAACGTCAGCGAGGATAACAGCAGGCTGAAAGTCGGGGAATTGCGCGAGACCTTCTTCCGCAGAGCCGACGCCGAGGATTTCGCAGCCCCATTTGCGGAGGAGGGCTTCGTAGCCTTTACGGGCATTCTCTTCGTCCTCAACTATCAAAATGCGATGCGAAAAGGTCGCGTGGCTGCCCATATGAAATCAATTTACCAGTCAACCGATGTAAAGCCAAGCGGGTGGCTTGGATCACTGGCGTATAGAAGTGGGTTGCGAAAGGGAGATTCCCGTTACGGGAAGATGCCCCGGGAGATTACTCCGGCGATACCGAGACTAAAAAAACCAATCGACCACAACTTGCTGGATTATAATCGCTTGCGTTTGGGGGACATCTTTTGTCATGCGCCGGAGGATAGGCATTCCCGCCGAGGAAACGAAAGGACGGGAATTGGAGCTGAGCTCTCCGTCTAATTGCAAAAGGGCGATGCGTGGGCTGCGACTCGAAACGCATCTACCGCGCTGAGGGGATGTGGGATGAAGAGTTTGCTTCGCGCGTGGGCATCACTCGCGATGGCGGCTGCGCTGCCCATCGCGGCGTGGGGACATGCGGCGACACCGAAGAAGCGCACGCACCATTCTGCGGCGACCAAAACTGCTAGTACGAGCGATGCAAGCACCACGTCGGCGAAAAGCGCGAATTCATCGAGCTCGTTGGGTTCAACAGCCGCGGGAAGTGCAATCGGCGAGGCGCAATTAACAGACCAGAGCTCGTCCGAGGAAACGCCGAAGTGGATTCCCATGGCGGCTACTTCAGGTGGGCTGGGACTTTTTACGCTGGATTCAGGCGACACGATTACGCGGCACGGCATGGCGTTTGAAATCGACGCGAACAAATTCTCACGCAATCCTGGCAGTATTACGGTGCTCGAGAGCGGTTGGAGCGTGGGCTATGGAATCACGGACAAGCTGACCGCGCTTTTTCAGTGGAATGTCCACAACCACGTGCATGTCGACAATCCGGCCGAGTTGAGCCTGGACTCGGGCACAGGCGGGCAATTTGGCAATACCATCTATAACAGCATTGTTCCCGAAGGCACGCCAGCATACGTGGAGGATTATCCGTTTGCGTATGCGAACGACGGCGGCGTGGGCGATATCGATATTGGGGCGAAGTACGGACTGCTTTCCGAGAAGCGCGGCGACCGGCTGAGTCTGGCGCTGCGCGGTGACGTGTTTGTGCCGACGAAAACCTCGATACCGGATCTGCTGGTCAATCAATCGCAGAGCGGGGCTCTGGATTTTCAATTTGGCGTGGGCACAAGCAAGAGCGTGCTGGGCGACGATCTCGTGCTGACCGGGGATCTGGGTTATCGCGTGACGCGGGATCCCGGCCCTGAATTCAACAATTCGCCGGCGCTAACGCGAGCGGATCAAATCAATGCGGGTTTTGGGTTCCTGATGTTCCCGCAAAGCCGCGTGCAGATAATGAGCGAATACACGTCGACGGTATTCGTGGGAGCGCACACGCCGAATACGACGTTTGGAGCGCGCGATCCAATCGACACGGTGTGGGGCGTGCGCATTTACGTTTCGCAGATGGCGGCGATAGACATCGGATATCGATACATGCTCAATCTTGGTGACGTGTTGGACCGGAACGGATTCGTCGTGAAACTGGGCGGAACGTATTGGCCGGAGGAGATCAAGCCGCTGCCACAGGTTTCGGTGCAGCTTACGGTGCAGCCGACGGAGGTGCAGGAAGGATCGAACGCGCAGGTGACGGCGACGACGCAAACGACGGACTCGCAGAATTATCCGCTCACATATTCGTGGACCGCGGACGCAGGAAACATCATCGGCACTGGGCCGAACGTTCGCTGGGATTCGACTGGGGTGAAGGCGGGAACGTACACGCTCAACGCGACTGCGGAGGATACGCATGGGGGTACAGCAACAGCGGCGGCGCAGATTACAGTGACGCCGAAGCCGATTCCTCCGCCGACGATGAATTGCTCGGTGGACCGTTCGAGCGTGATGGCGGGCGAAAAGGTGAGCGTGACGGCCAGCGTGAACGATCTATCGAACACGCCGCTGACCTATCAATGGCTGACGAATGGCGGGCAGATTCTGGGAACAGGCGGCACAGTGCAATTGGACACGACAGGATTGGCGCCGGGCAATTACACGGTGACGGGGCGAGTGCAGGACGCGAAGGGCGGCGCGGCTGCGTGCACGGCGAGCGTGACGATTCAGACGCCGCCACCTCCGCCGCAGGCTTCGAAGATCAACGAGTGCTCTTTCCGGCTGCGCAGCGCGCGCGTCGACAATGTTTGCAAGCGCATCCTCGACGATGTGGCCGTGCGCATGCAGAACGATCCGAAGGCGAGGGTTGTCATCATCGGCTATGCAACGCCGCGACGAGGGCACGCGCAGCGCCTGGCCGATCAATTGACCAAGGACCGCGCCGAAAGCGCGAAAAAATACCTTGCGGAAAAGAAGGGCGTCGATGCGGCGCGGATTGAGACCCGCAGTGGCGCCGGCGCGGGCAAGGCCGGCCCGGAGAATCGCCGGATGGAAGTTATTTGGGTGCCAGAAGGCGCAACGTACTGACGCTGGATTGCGAGACGAGATGATTTTCGGGCTCCGCTGCGATTCGAAGCGGGGCCCGCGCTGTCTCCGGCGCAGGAGGAAATGGTGGCAGGCGCGAGACAGAAATTGAAATGGTAATCGGAGCAGAGGGAAACGACTCGACGATGATGCAGGCACGACATAGGGTCATTTTATGGATAGGACTGGCGATGTGTTTCGCGCTGGCAGCGGGGAGCACGCACGCGCAAATCTGGCGGCCGATGGGGCCGGAAGGCGGCGACGTTCGCGCGCTGGCCGCCGATCCGCGGAATCCGAAAATTCTTTATCTTGGCACGACGGATGGGCACATTTTCGGCTCGCACGATGGCGGAGACCATTGGCAGATTCTCGGGCGCGCGGGAGAATCGCCGCAAGCGGTGGTGACGACGATCGTGGTGGATGCACGCGATTCCCAGGAAATTTATGCCAGCGAATGGACGCGCGATCCGCGCGGCGAGGGCGGCGGCGTGTTTCGCAGCCGCGACGGCGGCGTGCACTGGGAGCCGATGGGACTCGGGGGACATGCCGTGCGCGCACTGGCGCAGGCGCCTTCCGCTCTCGATGAACTGGTCGCGGGGGCGCTGGATGGAGTTTTCCTCTCCGCGGATGACGGCGTGAATTGGGAGAGAATCTCTCCGGAGAAAGATGCGGAGCTGCGTAACGTGGATTCTGTCGCCATCGACCCTCGCGATCCGCGCGCCATCTACGCCGGGACATTTCATCTTCCATGGAAGACGACCGATGCGGGAAAGCACTGGGCCTCGATCCACTCCGGGATGATTGACGATTCGGATGTGTTCAGCTTGGTTGTGGACCGCGAGCGGCCGGAGCGCGTTTTTGCGACCGCGTGCTCGGGAATTTATCGCAGCGACAACTCGGGACAGTCATGGATGAAGATACAAGGGATTCCGTTTTCCGCGCGGCGCACGCATACGATCGTGCAGGACCCTTCGCATCCGAAAATCGTGTACGCGGGGACGACCGAAGGATTGTGGAAAACATCCGACGGAGGAGCGAACTGGCAACTGATGACGCCGGCGAGCTGGGTAATCAACGCGATGGCCGTGGAGCCGGGATCCGAGCGCGTAGTCCTGGGAACGGAACAGCTCGGCGTACTGGTGAGCGACGATGGCGCGAATTTCTTTCATGTTTCCAATGATGGTTTTGACCATCATGAAATTGTTTCCGTTGCGCTCAGCCGACGGCATCCGGGGAATATGCTGGCGGTGCTGGCCAATGCGCCCGAGTCCATTTTGGAAACGAAAGACAACGGGCGGACGTGGTTTCCGCTGGGCGCGGGACTGCGCAGCGAGGAGTTGAGGAAAGTTTATGCGTCGCCGCGAGGCTGGCTGGCAGCGCTCGATCACGGCGGGCTGGAACTATATGACGCGCCGCGCCGGGAGTGGGCGCCCGTGGGAGAAGTTGCGGGTGACGGCGGCGCTCGCCGATTCAATGCGGTGGTGAATGACGTCGCGTTTGGCCGCGCCGGCTGGTTCGCCGCGACAACTTCGGGGCTGTTTGTTTCTCATGACTCCGGAGCGACATGGAGTTCCCTGGAGTTGAGTTCGCGGAACTTGCCAGTGGATTCGGTGATGGTCTCGGCCGAGGGGCGCACGCTTTGGATCGTTTCCTCGGGAGGAATGCTGTTCTCGAAGGACGCGGGGCACACGTGGCGCTGGCGCGACTTGCCGCTTGAGTCCGGGGGCGCGCTGGCGCTCGAAGCGGACGGCGCAACGTTCCTGGCGAGCGCGCAACGCGGCCTCTACGTTTCGCATGACGCAGGGGCAACGTGGACTCTGGAAGCACACGGTTTGCCAGCGGCTCCGTCTGAAAATGTAGTCGTTGCGGGACGCGACTGGATCGTCTCGATGCGCAACGGCGGGCTCTATCTTTCCGAGGACAGCGGCGCTAACTGGAACCGCGTCGAAGGAACGCTGGCCGATGGATATTTCCCGCTGGTCATTCGAGGGCCGTCGCCGAGAAGCGTTTATGTGGCGTCAGCGACCGAAGGGCTTTATGCCATCGAACTGGGCGCGCATGTGACGACCACGACGGCACAGTCGGGCGGCCAGCGCCGATAGATTTGGCAGTGGGTTTAGGAACCTCTTCCCGTTTTGGAATTCATTCTCCCTTAATTAGCATCCGATTGAAAATTCATATAGTTACTTGATTAGTAGATAAGTTTTGATTAGGATGCCATTCCATAGTGGCGCTTGTGCCACTGCTGCCGTGGACAAAGAGAAATCAAGTGCCGGAGCAGGAACCAATTAGGAAAATTCCGAATTTGGTCCGAGGCTTGCTCCCAAAAGAGAGAAGGCTCGCGCCCCAAATGGGATTTCCGGCGCGCTAGGCGAGGTTCACATGAATACGCAGTTGGGCATGGCTGAGCCACAGGAGCGCGCGCGGACGACTGCCGCGAGCTTGCTGATCGTGGACGATGAGGAAGCCACGCGGCGGCTCTGCAGCGACATTGCGACGGAGGCTGGGCTGCGCGTGCGAACGGCGAGCACGACAGAGCAGGCGCTCGAGGAACTCGACCAATATCCAGTCGACATCGCCATCACGGATTTGAAAGTGCCGCAACTGGGAGGGCTCGAGCTGCTGAAGCGAGTGCGGGAGCATTATCCGCAGATCTCCGTCCTGGTATTGACGCAATACGGATCGATTCCGACGGCCGTGGAAGCGACGCGATTGGGCGCGGTCGATTACTTGACCAAGCCATTCCACGTCGACGAATTGCGACGAAAGCTGCAGCGGCTGATCCACGAGCAGGAATTGGATCAGGAAAACCGCGTCCTGCGCGAACAGTTGCGCACACGGCCCGGGTATTGTGAGCTGATCGGCCTATCACAGAAGATGCAGAAAGTGTACAAGCTGATCGAAAAAGTGAGCCAGCACAATTACCCGGTGCTGATTCTTGGCGAGAGCGGCACGGGCAAAGAACTGGTGGCGCGCTCGATACACTTTTCGGGGGCGCGGCGGCAGAAGCCGTTCGTGCCGGTGGATTGCTCGTCTCTGGTGCCAACGCTGATCGAATCGGAGCTTTTCGGTTACGCCAAGGGAGCGTTTACGGGCGCGATGCACACCAAGCAGGGATTGATTGAGAGCGCGGACGGAGGCACGCTGTTCCTGGATGAAATCGGCGACCTGCCCGTGGACATGCAGGCCAAGCTGCTGCGTGTGCTGCAAGAGCGGGAGATCCGGCCGGTGGGATCGAACGAACGCGTTTCCATCGAAGTTCGCGTGATTGCGGCGACGAATCGCGATTTGGAGGCGGCTGTGCGGACGAACGGCTTCCGGCAGGATTTGTTCTTCCGGCTCAACGTGGTGCAGATCAAGCTTCCGCCGCTGCGCGAGCGCAAGACCGACATTCCGATACTCGTGCAGTCGTTCCTCGAGAAGTTCGCTGATCCGGGGCGTCCGGCGCCGGTGTTGGCCGAAGATGCGATGACGCATCTCACGGCGTACGATTGGCCGGGAAACGTCCGCGAGCTGGAAAACGCGATTGAGCGAGCGGTGGCGCTTGGTTCCGGGCCGATATTGCACTCTGGCGATCTTCCCTCGAATCTCCAATATGCTGCTGCGACGACGGAGCGCGCGCCGGCGCACGACGAGATTATGCCGCTCGACGAATTGGAGCGCCGCGCGATACTCCGCGCGCTGCGCGAATCGGGTGGCGACAAGTTGGTTGCGGCGAAAATGCTCGGCATCGGCAAGACAACGCTTTATCGCAAGCTCAAGGAATATCAGGCGCATTTGCCCGCGATCTAGCTCCGCTCCAGCTTCTCCGATTTGCGCTGGCCAATTCCTCCGAGTGCGCGCGAACGAACTCACAGCCTCACGCATGATCGCAGATGCGCCTTCGCGCATTCGACCTTGCGACGCAACGGTTTTCTCGCCGCGAAGAATGCGTCGAACGAAGCGCTCCGCCTAGGTCTCCTGAATCAACTCAATTCCCATAGCGAACGATCTGGTTTCGGAGTGGGAAAATAATCTGCGCGCATAACCAGGGAAAAGACCGTAAAGCCCTGAAAAACAATCATTTGTCGTGAGCGGCAGTGTTGGTAAGCCCAATGCATGTGGGAGCGCGGAGGGCAATGACATTGGACTACATGAAAGTGCGCAAGGCGGAAAAATATCTGCGGCGGCTGCTTGATATCGCAATTTTTTTCGGCGCAGTTCTTGTTGTTTGCTACTTAATTTTGCGCGCGGGGCGCTAAGGCAGCATGGCCCTGCGCTCCTGGCTGAATTGGCGACGCACGGACGGGGATCCTTCGCCGAGGGTGGCTGGCGTGGCGGAAGCGGCAGCCCGTGGCGAACCGATGGAAGTGTTGTTGCACAAGGGTGCGATATCGCTTCTCGAATCGAGCGGGGCCGACCGCGCGGGGGTATGGGTCGAGGTGGAATCGAACGAGCCTGGTTGGCTGGGCCAAGTCGTGTTTCGAGGCGGAACTGAGTTGGCCAGCCTGCACAAGATCAATAGCGCTGAATCATTTCCGGCTGACTTCACGGAGGCGCTCGCCCTGTTCGAATTCCAGGCGCCGCATTTTCCCATTGGCCCGCGAAGTTTTTTCGAAGGAATGAGCACGGCGATGTTGGCCCCGCTTCGTGTACAGGACAAGCGCTTGGGAGCAGCGATCATTTCGGCGAAGAGGCCAAGTGGGGCCTTGCGCCGGGAGACCCTTCGGGACACGGCGGCGGAGATCGCCGTGGCAGTGTTTGCCGAACGCATGCGCCGGGAATCAGCTGCGCTGCGCAGTGCGATTGAGTTTCGGCGGCAGATCGACGAAGCGATTGCGGGAGGAGAGAGAGCGGCGGACATCCTGCGAATGATCACGGCCGCCGCGGCGCGCACGACGAGTGCGGAATTTGTCGGGATCGCGCAAGTCGCCACCGGCGCGCTGCGATGGGAGGCGCTCTCGGGTTCGAAGGACCCGGCTGGGTCGATGAACGGCGCCGTACTCGAAGCCGCAAGAGCAGCGGGTGATCAAGGAAATACCGCGGTACGCAATTCTCCGGCTGGAGCCGCGGTGGGCCTCTCGCTCGCGGACGCACATTGTACGGATGAAGCAGCTTCCAGCGTGCTGCTGGCGGGCTATCGCCACGGACAGCGCGTTCCTCTCGAGGCCTTGGAGGATTTCCGGGCGCTGGCCGCATGGGCGCAGCGCGCGTGCGAGATGCGCGAGAAGGAAGCGGATTACCGGGTGCTTTTTGAGCACAGCAGAGAGGCCTTCGTGATCACGGATTCCTCCGGAACAGTGATCGAGGCCAGCCGGCGCGCGCGCGAGCTGCTCGCTTGGAAAGGAAATGCCACACCGAGGTTCCCACTGGCGCAGTGTTTCCGCCGGCCGGTGGCTGGGGAGTTTCAGACCTGGCTCGGCCGCGCCGCCGGGGGCGAGCGCATGGGCGCGCTCGACAGCGAACTCGAGACAGGATTTCGAGTTCGGCTCAACGCCCGCAAAGCGCCCGAAGGGAACGAGCGGCTGCTGCTGACGCTTGAGGAAGGATCGCTGGCCGAGCGCGCCGACCGGCAATGGAAACAAGTCCTGGCCGAACTGCGCAGCGTGCTCGATGGAGTGCGCTGTGGAGTGTTGCTGGTTGGGATCGATGGCAATATTCGATTCGCAAACGCCCACTTTGGAATGCTGTTTGGGCTGGAAGGACGGACGCTGGAAAGTCTGAAGCATTTCCACGAGCTCTCGAGCTTGCTCGAGTCCCGGTTCGGCGATCCGAAAGCGTTTGCGAGCCCGTGGCAGCTCTTTGCGACCGGCTCGGGGGATGCAATTCACGACGAACTTGAACTGTCCGGGGCGGGACGCCGAATTCTGGAACGCTATGCGAGGCCGGTGCTGGATGAAGGCGGCCGGAGACTGGGCTGGCTCGAAATCTACCGGGACATCACCAACCAGAGAAGTATTCAGTCGAAGTTGCTGCAGACGGAAAAAATGGCCGCCCTGGGGCAGTTGGTTTCAGGCATTGCGCACGAACTGAACAACCCGCTGACGTCCATCATGGGATATGCACAGTTGTCGCTGGCGCGAGCCACGGCGGAAGCCTCGAGCGGCGAAGCCAAAATGATTTTCGAGGAGGCCGAGCGGGCGCGAAGGATCGTGAAGAATCTGCTCTTTTTTGCGCGGCAAGCGGAGCCGGAGCGCTCGCGCGTGGACATCAATGAGATCGTCGAGCGCACTGTGTCGCTGCGCGGATACGAATTAAAAATAGAAAATATTACCGTGAGCTGCGAGCTCGCCCATGACCTGCCGGCCACACTTGCCGATCCGTACCAATTGCAGCAAGTCGTCTTGAACCTGCTGGTGAACGCTGAACAAGCAATTCTTGAAAATCGCGGCCACGGCCACATTCGCGTGCGCACAAAAAAGGCCTCGGAAGAACGGCTGACGATAGAGATTTCTGATGATGGCCCGGGAATTCCGCCAGAGGTCGCGTCGCGGATTTTCGATCCCTTTTTTACGACCAAACCGCCGGGTGTGGGCACGGGATTGGGCCTTTCGATCGTCTACGGGATCGTCGAGCAGCACGGCGGAGAGGTCACATTCGAGAACTTGCGCGACGGCGGCGCGAAATTCAGGGTGGACCTACCGCTGATTGCCGCGCCAGACACGGAAACGGCGATTGACGCGCCAACCCGTTCCGATCCTTCGCGGAAAACCACGGCCGGCCGCGTGCTCGTGGTGGAGGACGAGCCGACGGTGGCGCGTCTCGTCGCCGACGTGCTGCGGGGAGAGGGCCACGAGGTGGAAACAGTGCTCGACAGTCCGGACGGACTAACACGGATCGCGCGAAGCCACTACGATTTGATCATCTGCGATCTGCGCATGCCGCGCTTGGATGGCCCTGCGTTCTATGACGCGCTGGTGCGCGGAGGAAGTCCAGCGCGGCACAGGATTTTGTTCATTACCGGCGACACGCTAGGCCCGCACACGGCGGAATTTCTGAAATCGCGCCAACTTCCATTTCTGGCGAAGCCGTTTCTGGTGGAGGAATTGAAACTCGCGGTGAACCGCGTGCTCGGCCAGGGCGCGAATGGCGCGCAAATTGCACGGGAAGGAGCGAAGACACGGGCATGACGCAGACGACGCGCCCAAATGAGATGGCGGCAGGTATGAAAGCCAAGAGTGTTGCGGTATTGATCGGCATGACGGAAAGCAAAGATCGAGATGATCTATTGCGCAGCGTCATGTGCGCTGGTCCGCTCCGGGAAATCGCGGCAGCCGTGACGTTCGAAGAGCTGAATACTTCGGCCGCGCGTTTCGAGCCGCGCGCGATCGTTTTCGAGGAAGGCATTCTTCCGGCGGATATTTCGCTCGGAGAGGCGGCGCGCCGTCTGGCGCTGTTCGCTCCGGTCGTGGCGATCGGTTCGCCCGAGCGGCAGTCGCAGTTCGCCGCTCTGATGATCGGTGGCGAGATCGACTTTGTAGCGCGCTCAGGGGAATACGCGACCGTGGTGGCGGCTTTGGTGGAGCGGCGTCTCCGTGCGGCGCTGCCCGCCGAGCGAGAGTTCCGCGCCGCGTGGATGGCCGACCTGCCAGCGGATTTCGCGGAAATCCTGCGCCACGAAATCAACAATCCATTGACCGGAATTCTGGGGAATGCGGAACTGCTCCTGTCGCAGCATCGCGGAAACCTTCCGCCCGTTTCGGTGCAGCGCCTCGAAACAATGGTGGACCTCGCTGTGCGCTTGCGCGAGACGATACGCTGCTTGAGCGCCGAATGGGAGCGCCAGCATTCGACTCTGCATTCCGCATGAATGGCGGCGCGGCTCATTTCACCACTGGCCATATCGGTCCCGAAAAAGGACTGGCCTTCCCACGCAGCCAAAATAAAGCGTCAGATGGTTGCCATCCGCGGCGACTTCTCCTACCATGGGCGTGAATCCTACGGCTGGCGCTCTTTCGCGCTCCGGGAAAACGAATCCAACAGAAGAAATGCCGCGACCTCCTCGATTGCTGGTGCTCGACCCCGCCGGAACGCGTAGGGAAGTTGTGATCACGCTTTTCCCATTCCGCATCGGGCGGCAGACGGGCAACGAACTCACGCTGCGCGACAGCCGCATCAGCCGGCAACAGGCGCAAATCACCTGTGTGGAAGGCACATATTTTCTGGAAGACCAGGCCAGCCGCCACGGCACGTTCGTCAATGGCGTGCGCATCGTGGGGCAGCACGCGCTGAAGCCGAAAGACAGCGTGGATTTCGGGATGCCGGATTCATTCAAGCTGGTTTATCTGGGCGATGAAGCAACGCTTGAAGAACTGATCGAGCAGGTGGAAAAACCAGCGCCTGCCACGCCGGGCACGCAAGGGCTATATCATCTTGGAGTGCTGCTGGAGGTAGCGCGCACGCTGGGCTCGGGCCTTTCGCTCGAGGACGTGCTCGCGGCGGTGGTCGACGCGGCGATCCGAGTCACACGCACGGAGCGCGGCGTGCTGCTGCTGGCGGACTCGGAGGGCGCGATGAAGCCAGTGGTTGCGCGCGATGCCAAAGGCGGATCGTTGCCGGTCAGCGAGCTGAAAATCTCCTCCGGCGTGCTGAAGCGCGTGGCAACCTCGCGGCGCGAGTTGATCGTGAGCGACACAGGAGACGAAGCGTCGATTAATCAGCAGGCCAGCGTGGCATCGCTTTCCTTGCTGACGATCGTGGCCATTCCAATCGAAAAGCTGCCCGTCATCGCCGCCGTCGACGTGACCATTACGTCGGAAGAGTCCGACCTGCTCGGCGTTCTGTATCTCGACAGCCGCTCGCCATCAACAGCTTTCAGCGACATCGACCGCGAGGTCTTGCGCACGCTGACGCGCGAAGCGGCGAACGTGATTGAGAACGCGCGGCTTTTTGCCTCGTCACGCGACAAGGCGCGGCTGGACCACGAAATCGAAATCGCGAGCCAGATTCAACGGGAGCTCCTGCCCAAGACATTTCCGCAAACGCCGCACATCGCTGTGACTGGCTCGACGCTGGCGTGCCATTCGGTGGGAGGGGATTGCTTCGACGTGGTCGCGCTGGGCGGCGGGCGCTTCGGATTCTTCGTGGGCGACGTCGCAGGGAAGGGGATTGCGGCTTCGCTGCTGGCCACGCTGCTGCAGGGCGTGTTCTACACGACGGCGGCGCTCGACATCCCGCTCGCAGAAGTGACGCAGCGCGTGAATCAATTTTTGTGCGAGCGCTCCAGCGACGACCGTTACGCGACGCTTTTTTACGGCGTGCTGGATCCGGCGGGGAATCTGGAATACATCAATGCGGGGCATGTGCCGCCGCTGGTCCGGCGCGCTTCCGGGGACGTCGCCGAGCTGAACTCATCGAATTTTCCCGTGGGCATGTTCGCGGAGGCGGAATTCAAGAGCGAGCGGATCACGCTGGGTGCGGGCGATTATCTGGTGATCTACTCGGACGGTGTCTCGGAAGCGAAGAACATGAAAGAAGACATGTTCGAACAGGCGCGATTGGACGCGCTCATGCGGGGATTTTCCGGCGCGACCGTGGAAGAGCTGGCCGAAACCATCCGCAGCAAAGTGCGCGAATTCACCGGCGGCGCGCCGCAAGCGGACGACATCACGATGGTCATCGTGCAGTACAAGGGCGCGGCGCAGCGCGTGGGCGCGCAGGCATAGAATCGAGCCACGATGCCTTGATGTTCCGCCCCAACGCCTGAAGTCCGCTTTCCTCCCGCGGACGCACACAAATCAAATTCAAGGTCGAATCGATAACGAGAGACGAGGTCAAGAGCCCGTGGAGGAGTAGTGGCGCGTGCCGAGGTTCCACATGGAGATGGCGAAGACGAGGAAGCCCACGGCAACGACCGGCACAAAAGGCAAATACTCCGGCGTGACGGTGTGGCCGAGCAGGCGCACGCTGGGATAAAAAGACGCCAGCCCGAAAGGAATGATCCAGCACAGGAAAAACTGCACTGCGCCGGAGTAAATCGTAAGCGGGTAGCGTCCGAAATTGATCATGTTCCACACGGGCGGATGCACGCCCACGCGGTCCTCAAACCAAAACGAAATCGTCGTCAGCAACAGAAAAACGGAAACGTAAATCACTCCCGCGCACAGCCCCCAAAAAATCAGCAGGGATAATTTTCCCGCCGTCCAGTGGATGTGCAAACTGCGCGACGCCCACCAAATGCAAAATAGCCCCGTGCCGATTTCCTGCATGGATTCAACTCGAAACTGCTCGAAAAGCACTTGAAACAGCGTCGAAATGGGCCGCAGCATGACGCGATCGAATTTGCCCTCGATGATGTAATTGTTCCCGAAATCGTACATGTTCAGGCTGATGATGTTGAACATTCCGGCCGGAAGCAGCGAAAAACCGTAAAGGAAAATCTCTTCCGGTAGAGTCCAATTCGCAAGCGTGGGGACTTTTTGGAAAAGCACGAGTACAAAGCACAGTGCGAAAACGGTGGCTGCGAGGCTCGTTGCAGTCGAGACAATGAAGTCTCCGCGGTAGGCCAGGCGCATCTTAACGTACTGCGAAAAATATTCGCCGAACAAAATGCAGTGCCGTGTGAATTCGTGCAGTAGCCGGTGAGCCAAAGTCTGGCGGGGTGCGCCCTGCAGCGATTTTTCAGTCGTAGCCATCGTCTATCCGCCATGAATTGTGATTTTCTTCGTGGCGCGGTCCCACCAAATATGCGCCGCGAAGAGCAAAATCACCACCCAAGTCCACTGGACGCAAAGCAGCTCGATCGCTTTCCCGGTTGAAAATTTGCCAAGATAAATCGAGAGCGGCGTGTACGCGATGTGCTCGAAAGGCAGCCAAGCAAGCACATTGGCCACTGTTTTTGGGAAATATGTCATCGGAATCAGCAAACCAGAGAGCAATTCGATCAGCCAGTACTTCGCGCGAATCATTGCCAGGATGGACTTCAGGGGAATAGCGCAGGTGCCGATCATGAAGTTGATCGCGCCCATCAGAAAAAATGCGCCTAGCACGCCAATTGCGAATAACCCAAAATCCAGCCCGGATGCGGGCCCTTGTACTGGAAATATCAGCGAGATTACCACCGCCGTCGGCAGCGTCAGCAAAACCAAACGAAATGCTGACTCGCCCATCGCTCGGAAAATCCACATCCATTGAACGGAAACAGGCTTGATCAAGTCCATGGCAATCTTGCCTTCGATCACTTCATAGGCCATTTCCTGGTCAATCGTATTCCAATAAAACGACCGAATCATCCATCCTACGCTCACGTAAGTAATCATTTGCGGCAGGCTAAATCCGGCGATCGACCCGGATGCATTGCGAAATACCGCGCTCCAGATGAAGTAGTAGACGGTGACGTTGAGGAGATAAGTGATGATGCCGGCAAAATAGCGCAGGCGAAAAGCGAGGATGTTGACGAAGCCGATGCGCGAAAATTCCGCGTACGGCACCAGCGCTGATTGGATCCTGCTGCTCATTGCGATTCTTTAGCGGCTCGGTTAAATCCTAACACACACTCGAACCTCCCCCTGGCCTTCCCTCCCTTTTGTTCGCGCCTAGAAGTGTGCGCCACGTTCGGATATAATTTGTGAAATAACCGGGATGTACCTGCGTGGACGTTTTTTCTTTTGAGCGCAAGCCGGCCGCGCCCTCTACCACTTCGCATTTCGTCTACGCAGATGCATGGGCCGCGTTCGATCGTCTTGAAGCGAGGCGGGCGAGAAACGCAGCATCGTGGATGCGTTCTCTGTTGGAAATTCTGCTGTTTGGGGTTATTCCGCTTGCTGGCATTGTTCTTTCGAAACGGCACTTCTGGATGATTGGAATTGCGTGGGCCCTGCTCGTTCTGACCGAGGTCGCCTATAAACTCCATCTCAGAAGCCGATTTGTGAATTGGCAATGCCCGCGTTGCCACGCTGAATGGCCCGGAACGAAGAAGGAGAAGGATTCTGTATGCCGCGTCTGCGGCCTGCGGCTGCATCAACTTGTATAAATTCGGTTTCCGTCGCAGCGGATTTCCCGCGAATTCGTCCTCATAACGATCATCCGCGGAGAATCAATTCTGTTTGGGTGGAGTTTCCTTCGGCTTGCTGATGACTTCCGATGCGCCCACCCAGAACAATTTGTAGTCGGAGAAATGATGGTAGTTGTGGAAAAAGCGGCCGTGGAATTGAATGTACAAATCCGTAGTTTCCGGCAACCATAGCCGGACCCTGTGCGTAGGGAAGGAGACGGATCGGTAATCGAGCGAGAGATGGTAACGCCTTAGATCAATCTCATTGAGGGGCTTCGCGAGGTCCACATCCATGTGAACCAATTCATCGCCGCTCGCGCTGATCCACACGCGGCCCTTCAGCGGAAGAAGAAATTGCTGGTGTGAGTTTTCAAAGGATTCCAAGCGGCTAGTAGGTCGATCGGCGCGCTGCGCAAAGTGCAAAACCCATGCGGTGCGGTCCTTCCATTTGCCGAGCCCTTCGCAGGTCCATTCGAAATCGTCTTGAAAATTCGGATGAAGGACGAGCTCGAGCGCGGGCGCACCAAAGTCAGCAAAGTATCCCGGCAAGTCCGTGTTGGCCACGCCGGTGTCGCGGGTCTCTTGAATCTGGGGGAGTTTTGGAATCGACCTGTCGATTGTGACGATGTAACTGAATGTTGCGGAGGACGGCCTTTCGAGCTGTCCGTCCTTTCTTGTTTCAACGGATTGATACTCCTCCGTCGCCGTCATCCGTTCAAAGTCGTTTACGAAATCCTCCGCGTGATTCCCCGCAGCATTCAAAATCTTGTTCAACGAGCAAGGCGCGGAAGAAATCACGAAAGGCTTGGCGGCGTCCACATCCGGAGGAGCCCAGTTTTCGTTCGGCGGCGTCTCGACCATCTCTGTTGCCCGAAAAATCGCAGCACCCGAATTCGGTGAGCCGACGACCGGTGTCAGCGCCGCCTGTGAGGATACGACAGTTGGTGTAGAAGCTGTGAGGGCGGCTTGTGCCAACTGCTGCTCGAGGATTTTCACCCACCGGCGGGCTTCCTCGGCGTTGGGGTCGCTCGGGTTTTCCCGCACGAACACATCGAGTGCGGCAATAGCTTCCTGGTGTTTTCCAAGTTCAGCGAGTGCCTGGCCCAGAACCATCTCCGCGCGGCTCGCGTCCTTCCTGTCCAATTTCAATGCCGTCGCAGCGTTATCGCGCGATTGCTCATAATTCCTCGTGTGCAGGTAACAGGCAGCCAGCAGCCAGTGCGCCTGCCACGAGTTCGCGTTCACCTTGATTGCCTGCGAGAGCATGGGAACGGCGCCGTCGAAATCCGACTGGCGGTATAGCAACGATCCGAGCGAAAGAAGGGCGCCGAACTGTTTGGGGTCGATTGACACCGATTTTTCCAGGTAGGTCTTCGCTTCGGGCAAATGATTGGAGTGAAGGTAAGCGACGCCGGCCAGATAATTCGCATATGGATTGCCCGGGTCCATTTTCAAAAGTTTTGTTATGTGTTTTTGCGCCGAATCTATTTTGTTGTCATTCAGATCCCTCAGCGCTTGATCGGCCTCCTTCTGTGCGCGAGGCGCCATGACAAAATTGCCACCGTCCGGACGCGTGAGAATGCCATTGCTGTCGTTGGGTCTGAGAAACACGATCACTGCGCTCGGTGCGCCATTAAGTGGGACCGAGACATCTTCGGTGCCGGCCCGGTATCCTGGCACGGACACTTCGAGTTCATAGTCAAAGCCCTCTTGCACGCCATCGATCTCCCAGCCGTCTCCCAGGCGATGGGGCGACTGCATGATGGGAACGCCGTTGGTCATATCTGAACTCAGCCGAACAGTAGGCGCTAGAGTGATCAGATTGCCGCGGTCGTCCCTGACATATAGCACCACGGAAGTTGCTGTGGCGCCAGCCGGAGACGAAGTGCCAGGTATGCGCTCGCCAGTCGGTACGCGTTGGCTGATCGCCCCGGTTGCAGTGCTGAGCATGAAAGCGAAAACAGCGATGCATTTCAATACCCTGAGGTGCACCAAAACCTCCAAGCCTCAGACAGTCAACTTCGCGATGGAACGCTTCAAAAGTATACTGAAACTATTGTGCAACTATGCATTCCTGACTATTGCGGTGTCAAGCGCTGCGTTGCTCTTCCTTCGCTTCTTCGCGGATGCGCTTCCAGGCGTGCTCGACGTGGGGAAGCTCGGTGTTTGTCTGGCCGACGCACAGACGCAGCGTGAGCTTGTCATTGAGACGCGTGTGCGTGAGGTATAAATCGCCGCTCTGGTTCAAGCGATCCATGATTTTTTGATTGGCGGCGTCGCCCAAGCGGTGCCGGAAGCAAACAAGATTGAGCGGCGCGGGCGCAGCAAGCTCAAAATTATTGTCTTCGCGCACCCATGAGGTGAATTGCTGCGCCAGCTCGACGTGGCGGCGAACATGATGCTGAAGTCCCTCGATTCCGTAGTGGCGAATGACGAACCAGAGTTTCAAGGCCCGAAATCGTCGGCCGAGCTGCACGTGCCAGTCGCGATAATCGATCACGGCGCCCGATTCGGTAGCTTTGTTTCGCAGATATTCGGGCAGGACGCTCATCGTGCGGATCAGCGCCTCACGGTCGGCGACGTAGAAGCAGTCGCAATCGAAATTCGTGAACATCCACTTGTGCGGATTGAAGCAATAGCTGTCTGCGAGTTCGAGTCCATCGTGAATCCAGCGAAATTCAGGGCAAAGCGCCGCTGTGCCGGACATCGCAGCATCGGCGTGCAGCCAGATTTTATGCTCGCGACAGATTTCGCCGATGGCTCGCACGGAGTCCATCCCGTTCGATGACGTAGTGCCCACGGTGGCGCACACAAAGAAGGGAACGCGGCCGGCGGCGAGGTCCCGCTTGATCTGCGTGGCGAGGGAATCCGGCTTCATGGCGAAATCTTCATCGACTTCGATGAGGCGCAGATTTTCGCGGCCAATTCCCGCGATCTTCGCCGCTTTTTCAATCGACGAATGCGCTTGCGAAGAAGTGTAGGCGACGAGCTTGCCGTCGCAGCCGCGTTCATTCGAAGCATAATTCGTGGCGCGTTCGCGGGCCGCGAGCAGCGCGCACAGCGAAGAATTGGACGCGGTATCTTGAATCACGCCGCCACCGGCGCTCGTTGACATGAACTTTCTCGGCAAATCGAGCATCTCGACAAGCCAATCGAGCATGTGCGTTTCGAGCTCCGTGCACGCGGGGCTGGTGGCCCAGAGCATTCCCTGCACGCCGAGGCCGGCGGAAAGCATTTCGCCCATGATCGAGGGAAACGAGGTGTTCGACGGGAAAAACGCGAAGAAATTCGGCGATTGCCAGTGCGTGATGCCCGGGAGAATCAATTTTTCAACGTCGCGCAGCATTGCGTCGAAGGGTTCGCCCTTCTCTGGTGCATTTTTCGGCAGTGACGCGCGAATCTCGCCGGGCCCTGCCCGCGACATTACGGGATAAGATTCCACGTGTTGGTAATAATCCGCGATCCAATCGACAACGGCCTTGCCATGGCGCCGAAATTCCTCCGGGGTCATGTGAAACCCTGATTTTTCGGACATGCGGGTCACCTTATGAAAGTCGAATCAGCTAAAGCATGACTTCTTGCAGGGCAGCGCCGGCGTAAATGCGCTTAACGACTTCTTCGATCGGCTCATCTTCGATGAGCAGGTCGCGGACCTCGACAGTGTTCAAAATTTGGCGGATCAGATCGGCCGTGGAAACTTTCACGCGGTCAAAGCGAATGCGATAGGTGAGCTGGTCGACTTGCTCGATTTCGAGACCGTCGCGCGTGAACGCTTGTACACCAGCGAGCTGCGCCGAATCCTTGACCGCGAACTTAATTTGCTTCGTGCGCAGCAATTTTTGTTTCAGCAAATCGAGCGGGCCATCGTAGAGCAGCCGGCCGTGATCGATGATCATTATGCGGCGGCACAATTCCTCGATGTCGTCGAGGTCATGCGTGGTGAGCAGGACCGTAGTGTGAAATTCGCGATTGATGGCGCGCAGAAATTTGCGAATCTGATCCTTGGCGACGACGTCGAGGCCGATGGTCGGCTCGTCGAGGAAAAGCAGCGGCGGATTGTGCAGCAGCGCAGCAGCGAGATCGCAGCGCATGCGTTCGCCGAGCGAAAGCTTCCGCACGGGCGTGAAGAGATAATCTTGGATGCCGAGAATCTGGTTGAACTTCTCCATACGCTCGCGGAAATCGCGCTCGGAGACTTCGTAAATGCGCCGCAGCAACTTGAACGATTCGACCACGGCGATGTCCCACCAAAGCTGGGTACGCTGGCCGAAAACCACGCCGATGGTTTTCACATACTGCCGGCGTTGCTTGTAGGGAATGAAGCCGTTCACGCGCGCTTCGCCGGAGCTCGGCACCAGGATGCCGGTGAGCATCTTGATGCTCGTCGATTTTCCCGCGCCGTTGGGGCCGATGTAGCCAACCATCTCGCCGCGCTTGACTTCGAAACTGACGCGGTCGACCGCGTTCACTGTCAAATAATCGCGCACGAAAAGATTTTGAATCGAGCCCCACACACCTTCGCGGCGGCGGAAGGTGCGGAAGTTCTTCGAGAGTTCATGGACGTCGATTAGTGGGCCATCAGTAAGTTTGTCAGCGGCCATCGCCCAGCGATTCTAACACGGAGTGATTTGTCAGAAGGGAACGCTCTCCCCACAGGGTACGCGACTTGTTTCCGGATTGGATGCCGCTAGGCCCGGAACAGGACGTCTTCGCGATTGAACATGCGCACGGCTGCGGCGAGCCCGAGCGCCGCGTAAAGGCACGTCATGCCGAAGACAGCGGCCATCATCGACCAGTGATATGTCCCGGAAATGATTTCTTTGCTCACCATGCAGGTGTTCAAGATGGGAATCAATGCGGTCTTCCAATTCAACTCGACTCCCGGTATCGTGCCGATCATCGCAGGGATGACCACTATGAAGACGAGCGGCGAGACGTAGGTTTGCGCCTCGCGATAGCTTTTCGCAAGGAGCGCGACGGCCAGCAGGCCTGACGCGAACAGCACAGCGAGAGGCAGAATCAGAACGATGACGGCAGCCACGGAGCCTGGATCGATCGAGAACTGAAGAGAAGAACCGGCCGCGGCCACGATCGAGTTCTTGAAATGCGCGAAGGAAAAGCCCAGTGAAAGTATGGACAGCACGGCGGTGACGACCGACGCTGTGACGATCATCAGGAATTTTCCAAGGACGAGATCGGTGCGCGAGACCGGACTCGACAGGATCGTTTCCATGGTGCCGCGCTCTTTTTCGCCGGCGGTCAAATCCATCGCGGGATACATCGCGCCGGTAAAGCAGAAAATGATAATGAAATAGGGAATCAGCCCGCCGAACATCGCCGCGCCAACTTTCGAAGGAGGCGCGACGTTGCTGGATTCGATCGTGAACGGTTCAAGCAGGCTCACGGGCATGCCGCGGGCGGCAAGCGCCGCGCGAGCGACGCTATCGCGGTATTCGCCGAAAAATGCCTGCAACTTGTCGTTGGCGATCTCCGATTCTTCGTCGCTCTTGTAGTAACCAATCGAAATCTGCTCCGGATGACCGCTTGAGATCGCAGCGTCAAAGCCCCGCGGAATTTGCACGAGCGCGCGGATCGTTTTATCGGAGACTTCCTCTTTGGCGTCGGCGCGATATGGCATGATTTTGACGCCGGAAAAATTCTGTAGCGCCATCAGAATCTTCGGAGAGTCCTCCCCTCCCTGGACCATAATCAAAGCGACTTCCTTTTGGGTTTGGCCCGCAAAATGCGCTTCGACATATCCGAGGAGCAGGAAGAGCACAGGGAAGGCGACGACGGGGATGATAATCATGGAGCGGATGGTGCGCTTGTCGCGCAGCATATCGCGCAGCTCTTTGCGGTAAACGATCCACGAATTACGCAGGTTCATCGCGCGTCTCCCGAAACTTCCACAAAAATTTCCTCGAGGTCGGTCTTACCATGCCGCTGGCGCATCTCTTCGAGCGTGCCTTCCGTCTGCATCTTGCCGTTGTGAATGATGCCGATGCGATCACAGAGCTTCTCGACTTCGCTCATGACGTGTGTCGAGAAAATCACGGTCTTGCCCTTGTCGCGGCACTGGCGGATGAAGTCGGTGATCGAGCGAGCGGCCATGACGTCGAGGCCGTTCGTGGGCTCGTCGAAAATCATCACCGGGGGATCGTGAACCAGCGTGCGGGCGATGGAAACCTTCTGCTTCATGCCGGTGGAGAGTTTGGCGCAACGCCGGTCGCGGAATTCCTCCATGTCGAGCGCCTTGAATAGTTCGTTGGTGCGCCGCTTAATTGTGGCGGCATCGAGTCCGAAAAGTTGCCCGAAGTATTCGACCGTCTCCGTCGCAGTGAGCCGATCGTAAAGCGCGGTTGCCGTGGAAAGGAATCCGATGTGCGCGCGGACTTTTTGCGGGTCGCGAACCACATCGAATCCCGCTACGGTCGCCGTCCCAGACGTTGGCGCGAGAATGGTCGCCAGCATGCGCAGGGTCGTTGTTTTGCCAGCGCCGTTTGCGCCCAGCAGGCCATAGATTTCGCCCGGCTTGCAGGTGAAGCTGACGCCATCAACGGCTCGAATGGCGCCGCGCTTCTTGTCGTTGAAGGTCTTGCAAAGCTGGACCGCCTCGATCATGAGTTTCCCTCTGACTGTTTATATACGCCCGGGGTGCCCGCATGTTACACGGAGATGCAGAAATTCGTGAGCAGGATTTAGCTCATGCCGGGGATGCGCCAGAGGGACGGCGCCCCTCGCCTCGAAATGTTCACGCGTGATTCGCCCCTTTCAAATGGCAGGTCGTTGGTTCCAGTTGCCGCGCGTTGCGGTCTCGGCAAAGCGTGACGTTCTATTGAACTATTGAAATTTGCATCGAGTGAAAGGTCCGGCGGCCGGAACGAAACGATCTCGTGCGCTGTGGATCGTACCGTTCTCCATGGCGCGATTACAAATACTGCTGGCATCGCGAGTCGCGAGTATAGCATCCTGACATATTGATGCTTTTCACCGCACGGCGAGCCACGCCATAGGCAAGTCGTGCAGCCGTCTGTTACAATTCGGCGAATTCTGGGGGATTCATCGGTTGGCATCGGAACAAACAGGCGCAAGACCGCGAAAAAGCTGGGTTGCCTTGGCCGCCGGGATCGTTGTCGTAGTCGCGGTGGTCTTGGTTCTCGCCAGCCGCGATCAGGCTCCCGAAGTGCAAATCGCGCAGGTGAAACGAGAAAGCCTCTCGGCTTCGATCAGCAGTAACGGCAAGGTCGAACCGATCGAGCCGTTCGTTTCGCGCGCTCAATTTGCGGCCTTTATTCAGAAGGTTGAGGTTACGGAAGGGCAATCCGTCCACAAAGGGCAAGTGCTGCTGGTGCTCGATGCCGCATCGCAAAAAATGCAATTGGCCAAGGCGCAGGCGGATTTGCTGACCGCACAGGAACTGCTTCGCAACGCGCACGCCGGCGGGCCGCCCGACCAGGTCGCGCAAATGAATGCAGACCTGCGCAAGGCGCGAATCGATTTGGCGGACCTTCAGAAGGCACAGGAAGAATTGAAGAAGTTAGTTGCAGCCAAGGCGGCAACGCAGGACGAGCTTGACCGCAACGCGAGCAAGCTGGCGCAGGAGAATTCGACGATTGAGATGCTGGAACAGAAGAAGGCAGCGCTGGCCGTGCAAGCCGGGGTAAACGAGCAGAGTGCGCAGCTTGCTGTTGAGGAGGAGCGCGACCTGGTACAAACCTTGGAAGGGTACGTGCGATCGGCGACAGTGGTTTCGCCGCTCGACGGAACGCTTTATTCGTTGCCGAAGCGTGCGGGTGATTACGTGCAGGTAGGGGAACCGCTGGTCGAAGTTGCCGATTTGCATCATGTTCGTGTGCGCGCGTTCGTCGACGAGCCCGATCTGGGCGTGCTTGCGCCGGGCCAAGCGGCGGAGATCACCTGGGACGGCATGCCGGGGTACGTCTGGAATGGGAAGACCGAAGCTGTGCCGAAGCAGGTAACTACGCTCGGAGTGCGCAGCGTTGGCGAAGTGCTTTGCTCCGTGCAGAATGACAATATGAGACTAATTCCCAACGTGAACGTGGACGTGAAAATCGAATGGAGTGAGCAGAATAGCGTTCTGGTGGTTCCGCGGGGAGCGGTGCATGGTGATGGCGCGAATCATTTTGTATTTGTGATGGATGGCAACGACACGCTGCACCAGCGTGCGGTCCAACTGGGTATAGCGAATCCGACCGAGTTTCAGGTAACGTCCGGGTTGCAGGATGGCGAGCGCGTCGCGCTGACCGGGGATATCGTATTGCGCGATGGCATGAGCGCGCATCCCGTGGAAGCGGGGCAACGATGAGGCTGGCGCTGGCGCGGTTCGTATGTTGCGCGGCGTTGGGCATTTTCGCGACAGGATTAGTCTCAGCAGCCGACGATCTGGCCAACATCGAACAACAATTCGCCGCCGGAGATTACGGCGACGCGGTGAATACCCTGCGCGCCATCGTGTCTCAAAATCCGAATGACGCACCCGCCCATTATTGGCTTGGCCGCTGCTACTACGAGGAGCGCGACTACAACAACGCTGTGGCGCAACTCGAGAAGGCAACGGCGCTCGACGCGAAATCGTCCGCGTATCATCAATGGCTGGGCCGCGCGTATGGTGAGAAAGCGGATCTCGAACACAGTTTCCTGCTGGCCAGGCAGGTGAAAAAGGAATTCGAGGCGGCCGTGCAAGCCGACCCGTCGAATATTCAGGCGCGGCGCGATCTCGAGGATTATCTGCTCGAGGCGCCCTGGATCGTGGGCGGCAGCAAAGACGACGCGCTTGCGCAGGTAAACGAAATCGCCAAACTCGACCCGATTCAAGGGCATCTGGCCCGCGCGGATTACGACGCGCACCTTGGCAAGGATGCGGACGCGGCCGCCGAATATAATTCGGCGCTCGAGATGAAACCGCAAACGGCTGATCCTTATTTCGAAGTCGCCGACTATTATGCGAAGCTGCGAAATGTTGGGGCGCTGCAACAAGTGGTCTCGGAGGCTGCCAGCGCGGATCCGAAAGACCCGCGCCTGACGTTTTACCACGGTGAATCGGGGGTCGTCAGCGGCACGGATCTAACCCTTGCGGAACAGGAGTTGAAATCCTATATTGCCGGCTCGCCACAGCGAAGCGATTGGCCCTCCCATTCGACAGCGCGCTTCTGGCTGGGCACGCTTTACGAAAAGCAGGGCAACAAGATGGCGGCATCCGAGCAGTACCGCGCGGCGCTGCAACTGGATTCCGGAAACAAGGCTGCGCGTCAGGCGCTCGACAATCTCGAGAAGTCGATTCGCTGAGGGTTCGCCGCAACAGGTTCGGAGGCATGCGCGAATGTCCACGATGAAGGGAGTCGTTCTCGCCGGGGGAACGGGATCGCGTCTGTTTCCCTTGACGCGCGTCACCAACAAGCACTTGCTGCCGATTTACGACCGGCCCATGGTGTTTTATCCGATCCAGACTCTGGCAAACGCCGGGATTGTGGACATTCTCCTGGTCACGGGCGGGCACAGTGCGGGCGATTTTTTGCGGCTTCTCGGCAATGGCAAGGATTTCCATTTGCGGCACCTTTCCTACGCTTATCAGGAAGGCGAAGGCGGCATCGCCGACGCGTTGCGGCTCGCGGAGCATTTCGCAGATGGCCATCCCATCTGCGTCGTCCTCGGCGACAACATCATGGAGACGAATATCATCGCCGGATGCGATGAATTTCGGCGTCACGGCAGCGGCGCGCACATCTTCTTGAAGGAAGTGCAGCATCCGGAGCGCTTCGGCGTCCCCGTATTCGAAGGCGGTCGCATCGTGCGTATCGAGGAGAAGCCCAAGGAGCCCAAATCAAATTACGCCGTGACGGGCTACTACATTTACGACACCTCCGTGTTCGAGAAGATCCGGACATTGAGGCCATCGGGCCGTGGGGAACTGGAAATCACGGATTTGAACAACCAATACATTCAAGAGGGTTCGCTTCGCCACAGCGTCATCGACGGCTGGTGGACCGACGCGGGAACTTTCGAGTCGCTTCTGCTCGCCAATAACCTCGTGGCCAAAGGCGGCGCAAACAAGGCGGAAGCAGCGAAAGGCGAGATAAAATTGCAAAAGGCAGGCGGAAAACGATGATTCATGGCGTGCGCGTCAAGCAGCTCAAGATGATCCCCGACGAGCGAGGGCGTTTGATGGAAATCCTGCGGCACGACGACAAGGAGTTCATCAAATTCGGCCAGGTTTACATGACTACGGCCTACCCAGGCGTGGTGAAAGGCTGGCACTATCATCAGCTGCAAATCGACAGTTTCTGTACAGTGCGCGGGATGATCAAGCTGGTGCTCTACGACGCCCGCGAGAAATCACCGACCCACGGTGAGGTGAACGAATTTTTCCAAGGTGAGCATCACACAATCCTGGTGCAGATTCCCAATCTCGTTTATCACGGATTCAAGTGCGTCAGCGAGACGGAAGCAATTGTGATTAACACCATCACTGAGGCGTACCATCACAACAAGCCGGACGAGTTCCGCGTCCCGTACAACGATTCGAGCATTCCTTACAACTGGGACATTCAACTCAAATAGAATCACCGAAAGTCGACGATGAAACTTGTGGTCACGGGCGGCGCGGGGTTCATCGGGTCTAATTTCATCCGCTATTTTCTCGGCGCATACCCCGACGCGGAAATTCTCAATTTCGACAAACTCACCTACGCTGGGAATCTGCAGAACCTCGAGGACATCGATGCGCTGCCGAATTACCGGTTCGTGCGCGGCGATATCTGCGATGCGGAGGCCGTCGAAAAAGCACTCGCGGAACCCTTCGACGCCGTGATGCATTTCGCGGCAGAGAGCCACGTGGACCGCAGCATCGCGGGCGCGCGGGAGTTCATTCGCACGAACGTTGAAGGGACGCTGGTGATGCTGGAAGCGGCGCGCAAGCGGAAGATCCCGCGCTTCGTGCACGTGAGCACCGACGAAATCTACGGCAGCATGGCGCCGAAAGAATCCGCCACGGAGCAATCGCCGCTCGCGCCCAATAGCCCTTATGCGGCGAGCAAGGCGGCCTCCGATTTGCTTGTCCGGAGTTACGTTCAGACGCACAAATTCCCGGCGGTGATCACGCGGTGCACGAACAACTACGGCCCTTATCAGTTTCCCGAGAAATTGATTCCGCTGATGATCTCGAACGCGTTCGAAAGCAAGAAGCTGCCGGTCTATGGCGACGGGCTGAATGAGCGCGACTGGATTTTCGTGGAAGATCATTGCCGCGCGCTCGATGCCGTGCTGCAAAAAGGGCGTGTCGGAGAGATCTACAATATCGGCTCAGGCCGGCCGGTGCCGAATATCGGAATTGTGCGCAGCTTGCTGAAACTGCTCGACAAGCCGGATGGCCTGATCGAATTCGTGCAGGATCGGCCGGGCCACGACCGCCGCTATGCCCTCGATGATTCGAAGATTCGCCGTGAACTTGGATGGGAGCCGAAAGTCGATCTTGATGCCGGGCTCGAGCACACTGTCGAGTGGTACCGCAAGCACATCGACTGGGTGCACGCGGCGACGAGCGGCGAATATCAAGCCTACTACGAGAAATTCTACGTGAAGCGGCGGGCCACGCTCGCCCAGCTCTGAATCCACCTTGAAAATCTTTCTCACTGGCAAAGAAGGGATGCTCGCTCGCGCAATCAGCGAAGTCCTCGCCTCGCGCCACGAAATCTGCGGCGCGACCCATCGAGAAGCGGACATTACGAACCCGGCAGCGATTGCGCGCGCGATCGAAGCTGCGCAGCCCGATGCGGTGGTCAACGCGGTGGCATTCACCAACGTCGACGCATGCGAAACGCAGCGGGAGCTCGCGTTCCGAGTGAATGCCGAAGGTCCGTGCAATGTCGCGATTGTTTGCAAACGCCTGGGCATCTCCATGATGCACATCAGCACCGATTACGTTTTCGACGGACAGAAGGCGGAACCATACACGGAAGAAGACGAGCCGCGGCCGCTCAGCGTTTATGGCAAAAGCAAGCTGGAAGGCGAAAGGGAAGTGCAGCGCAATCTGGACCGATCGTGGATCGCGCGCGTCTGCAGCGTGTTTGGCCCCTACCGCAAGAATTTTGTTTCGCTTGTCGTCGACCACGGCCGCAAAGGCGAGCCGCTCCGAATTGTGGAAGGCTTGCAACTCGCGCCCACGTATACATTCGACGCGGCGGCCGGTATCGAACACATTCTGACGCGCGGCTCGCACGGCGTTTACCACCTGACGAATCAAGGATTCACATCGCGCATCGAGTTCACGCTGGAAATCCTCCAGCAGGCGGGCTATGCGAACTTGCCCGTGATTCCGATTTCTGCCGAAGAGGAGAGGCGTCCGGCGGCGCGGCCAAAAAATTCACGACTGGAGAATGCGAGGCTGAAACGCGAAGGGCTTCCGTTGCTGCCACCGTGGCCGGACGCTGTTCGCCGCTATTTGATACAGTTAGCGGACGAAAAACAATGAGGGCTTGACGCGCCGCGCAATTTCGGAGGCGTTATTTCTTCCGAGAGAAAAAACCAAGGACCTTGCTGGCAAAATCGTCGCCGATTCCGAATTTTTCCTTGGCTCTCGAATAGAGATGAACTGCTTTCTTGTCCAGCCAAATCATCGTCGCTTTGCCTTTGCCGTCGCCGGGGCGCGCCTGATAATTCGTCGAATGGCCCACGCAGTTTGGATCATTCTCGATCGTGTAGTAGTAGAGCGCCAGGCTCTTGCGCGAGGCATTTTCCGGACACGCGAGTTTCTCCGGGAATCCGTGATAGGAAGTCTCCGTAGTACTGAAGACAAGGGCATGATTCAAGAGCGGCGGGACGCTCGCAACACAATGGCGCATGTCCTTGTCCCAAAGCTCGATTGCGCCGCCCCATTCGGGCTCCCAATTGGAATTTAGATAGAGAATCAGATTCAACCTGCGCCGCCAATTCTTGTGATGGTGGTGCATGGTGAAATCGGCGTGCAGATTCAAGAATCCGCCGCGCGAGGATTGGTGCAAGCCGCCGCCCTCGAGTGTAGGGTCCGCAAGGAGATTGGGGATTCTTGTGAGTTGGGAGAGCCAAGCGAGAAAATCCGGGGAGTTCAGTTCGTCGACCACCTTGCCCAGGACGGGCGGAAACATTTCCCGCTTGGTGAGGCCGGATTTATTTTCATTGAAATGCTTGTACTGAATCCAGGCGTTGCTGGATGGGGCAGGGAATTCATCGGCCAGAGCGCGGGCGGCAGCAGCATCGAGGAAATTTTCCAGGTGAATATGTGGAAATGGCACTGCGTCCCCGTAGGCCTTCGACAAAGCCGAGAGCCCTGGCGCCCAGCGGCTGTAAGGGAAAAGCCGCGGCGTTTCCGTGGTGGCTGTCGCAGTCACCATCGATTACCCGCCTTTCGTCGTCTTTAAACCGGATACAGCAAAAAGTTTGATGAAGTCCGAGTGAGTTTCGTTGTGTCGATGGAGTATAGAACAGAGTTCGCATTTCTGGAATCAATTATGGTGAGCGGACGTCATTCGATGCGGCAAACGGCCACCGCCGCGTTTTGATAAGCGCAACTGAGACCGGTAGCCGCGGGCGGCTGAACGACGACCCACGTCACATCGTAGGTTTTTCGCAGGCCCTCGAAGTCAGCGAGGCCGAAATTCTTCCATCCATTCGCGGCGCGCACTTGCGCTAGGCAGTCATCGGCCAGCGGCAGCCACGGATAAAGCACAGCGGCGCTCCAGTCTTTCTTTGCGTCGGCTAGCCGGCTTCGCTCGGCGTTGGCGCGGAAGCCTTGATAGTTTTCGCCGGGCAGCGCCATGTAATTCGGGTCGAGGGCAAAAATAGCGCCGGGAGGCGTGTTTCCGCGAATCCATACGAATGCTTCGAGCCAGGGATTTTCCGGCGCTGCGCCGGGCCATTCCACGTGCCGCGTTCCTGGAAAAAGTTGCAATTGCGCGAAGCACAATCCCGCGCACAGCGGAATAAACAGCAGCAGCCAGCGCACGAGATGATTTTTCAGCATGAATTCGCCGAGCAGGCCGCCGACGAACAGAAAAAACAGCAGGTAGACGAGCTGCAAACTTCTCATTGGCTGATACGGAGCGAGGATTTCGAGGCTGCGCGGGATGGTCACAATCAGCCCGAACACAAAGCAGATGGCCTCAAACACAAACACGGCCTCGGTCAGCCGTTCGAAGACCGGATTTCCACGCCGCCGCGCAATTCGGGCGAACCACCAGAGAAACGCAAGCGGCGCGAGAATGCCAAGCCATTCGTACCATTCCCAGCGAAGCAGAAAATAATAACGATGGTCCCGCAGGCATTGCCAGAACGCCGCGGAGGGCTCTTTTCCGAAAATTCTCGAAACCGATAGAAAGGGAAACAACATGGCCGCGGATGTGGGCGCGGATCGCCGGGGCAGTTTTTCGAGGATCACGAGCAACGCGATAAAAAAAAGGCCAAACACGGTCATAAATGGATGAAATACAGCGGTAATCGCGAGCCACAGCGCCGTGAGCGGATATTTCTTTTCGAGCGCCGCATCGATTGCAAAAAGCACGGCAAATGCCGAGATCGAGCGCGGGTTCAGATACTCATCGAAAATATAGAGCGATGTACCCGCGACCGGCAGCGTCAGCAGTGCCGCGACCATCGTCACTGCGCTCCATCGGCCCGCGGCGGTTAAGAAGCACTTCGAAGCGATTTTCCACGACGCGAAAATCAGCAAGAAAATCGAGGTGAGATACCACAGAAACAGGGCCCAATCGAGCGAGAGATGAGTGGATCGCACAGTCCACGCGATCAGATGCGGGAAAAGCGTCAGATGCGAATTGGCCTCGAAAAATTCCCGACCGAACGGGTAATACGAGGGATGAAAAATTCTGACGATGGCGGGAACGTAAATTTCAGCGTCTTCGGCGCGCGGATGATAGCCGTGAATGAGTAACGCACCGAAGGTAAGGAGAAGAAGAAAGCCGATTTCCCTGCGCCTCACGCGGCGCTCCGCCGAGAGGCGAGATGCGCGCCTTCTCGGCTCCCTATTCCACGCCCTCGGTGGATTTCACTTAAATTGGAAACTGCGGGTGAGGCGTGCGGCCGCAGGCCGCGCACGTTACACACGGGCGGATGCAACTTCGTGCGTTCCGTTTGAGTAGTATCCCAAGTCGAGCTTGCGTCCGGTTTCCTTGAAAATGCGGAAACGCATCATCCCTGATTTCTGGAGCACGAATTTCAGCGAAGTGGCCACCACGCCAAAACCATAGCGCACGCTGCGCCGGAAGTTGATCGAGGAAGCTTCTTCGAAGTACCGAGCGGGGCAGGAAATTTCGCCAATTCGAAAACCGAAAAAGACCACTTGCGCCAAGACCTCATTATCGAACACGAAATCATCCGAATTCTCGAGCAAAGGCAGCGCCAGCAAGACTTCGCGGCTGAACGCGCGGTAGCCCGTGTGATATTCGGAAAGCTTCGCGCCCAGCAAGAGATTCTCAAACGCCGTCAGGAAGCGATTCGAAATATACTTGTAAAGCGGCATGCCCCCGCGCATCGCGCCGCCGCCGAGAATGCGCGAACCAAGCGCCACATCGCAGCTGCCGCACGCGACCAGGCCCGCCAGCGAAGGTACAAGCCGCGGATTGTACTGATAGTCCGGGTGGAGCATGACAACGATATCCGCGCCCGCAGCGAGCGCTTCCCGGTAGCACGTCTGTTGGTTGCGCCCATATCCGTAATTGCGGTCGTGAACGAAAACCTGCAGGCCGAGGCTTTGTGCGAGTTTTGCCGTACCGTCCGTGCTTGAATCGTCGACCAGAATTTTCACATCAACTATGCCGGGGAGATCGCGCAGAGTCGCTTCGAGCGTTTTCTCGGCGTTGTAGGCGGGCATGACAACCGCAATGCGCTTGCCTTCGATCATTCGCAGTCCGCGGGGCTCTAAAATTCTTCGCTTTTCCTTGGTCCGCCTACTTAGGTCCGGTTCTTCAGATATTCGCGCGCTTGTTCCGGCGGCGCGAAGCGCGCAAGAGCTTTTTAGGCGTCCCAACAGCCGGCTAGCTGCATCGTAATGGGAGCCATTGCACGCGTCAAGAATTATCGGGCTGGGTTGAATTCGGATTTGCTATAGTGAAACGCAGTCGCCGCAAGAAAAGGCTGAGGGCATGGTCTGGGGTGAAACGTGGAATTTGGCGATGGAGTCGCTTCGCGCCAACAAAATGCGCGCGATGCTGACCATGCTCGGGGTGGTCATTGGCAGCGCTTGCATCGTCCTCGTCGTGACCGTGGCTCTCGCCGGCAAGCAATTCATCATTGGTGAAATCGAGGCCGTCGGCTCGAACATCGTGTATGCGTCTCTGACGACGCCTTTCGGGCAGCCGTCCGCGATGTCCGACGAAATCTCCATGAGCGATCTGGAAGCCGTCAAGCGCGGCATCCCGCAGGTATCGCAGGTCGCCGGGACGCACGACATCTCGATGCCGGTCGGCGCGGGTGAAATTACGCGCCCGGCGAGTTTGGTCGGCGTCACGCAAGGATTTCAGCAGATTCGCAACCTGCTCATCGTCAGCGGACGCTATTTTGATGACGGTGACTTTATCACCAGCAGCAAGGTGTGCCTTCTCACGGAGGATCTTGCCAAGCTGGCCTTTCCCTATGAAGACCCGGTGGGGAAAAACATCCATATTGGCAACCTAAGTTTTGTGGTCATTGGCGTATTCCGCGAGAGGGTTCAGACTTTCGGCGAGACGGAAATCACGACGGATTCCGCACTGGTCCCGTTTCCGTTGATCCAGTACTACACAGGCCAGAGCTATATTAAGACATTTTATGCCCAGGCCGACAATCCGCAGGACGTTCCCCTGGTCACCGAGTATGTGGGCGATATTCTGAGGAGCCGTCATCGTCCCGGCGCGGAGTATCAGGTGCAAAATCTGTCTTCTATTCTGGAGACTGCCAAGAATATTTCACTGGCGCTGACGATTGTTCTGCTGCTCATCGCCATGATCGCGCTGGTGATCAGCGGAATTGGGATCATGAACATCATGCTCGTTAGCGTCACCGAGCGGACGCGGGAAATCGGAATTCGCAAGGCGGTCGGCGCGCGCCAGCAGGAAATCCTTTATCAATTTCTCATGGAGGCGGTGCTCATCAGCGGCATTGGCGCCATCGCCGGGGTATGCATCGGCGTGATGATTCCGTTCGCTGTTTCGACTGTGGTGCAGCTTTTTCCGGAGCTGGGCAGCATCGCGATCCCGGTTTCTTGGGGTTCGGTACTGCTGGCGTTCACCGTTTCGTGCGCGACCGGCGTGCTCTTCGGCTATCTTCCGGCTAGCAAGGCGGCCAAACTTCAACCAGTGGAGTCATTGCACTACGAATGAAACTAAAATGAAAAACAATCTCGTACTGACGATGGTCTTTCTCGGAACGCTATTTGGCGCCCCGGTTCTGGCCCAGGAAGTGCCGCATTCAGTAAACGTGCCGGTGCAGAGCCAGACCGAGACGACAGCGACAATAACGGCGGATAAACAAACGCAGGCGCCCGACGGGACGCAAGTTCTCACGCTCGACAAAGTTGTGGCGCTGGCGCTTCAGCGCAGCCCCGAATTGGCGCTCGCACGGGCCCGGTACACGGTCGCGAAAAATCAAGTCGGACTCGACCGTTCGGATTTTCATCCCAACATATACACGGGGGCCGGGTACATTTATACCAATGGCATTCCCGAAACGCCCAGCGGGGCGGTTCCGTCGGTTTTCGAGCTGGCGTACAATCAAGAAATATTCGACCCGCTCAAGCGCGGCGTGCAGCACGCTGACGAAGACCTGGCGAAGAATCAGGATCTCGAGTACCAAAACACGCGGGACACGATCATGGCGCATGCCGCCTTGGACTATCTCGAGCTGGCAGCCGTCCGTCATTCTCTCGCGTTGCTGCTTGAGGACCAGCAAAGCCAGCAAAAGATCCTCGACGTCACGCGCGAGCGCGCCCAGGCGGGGCTGGAGCTTCCCACGACTCTGACCGAAGATGAGCTCAACCTGGCGAAGACAGAGCAGAGGATTGTGGTGTGTCAGAGCCGGGACGAGATACTGTCGAGTCAGATTCGCGAAATGACGGGACTTGCTCCCGATACACCTCTGCAGGTTTCTCTTACGGAACAACTCGCCGCGCAAACGCCCGATCCTGCATCCAAGGTAGTGGGCGCGGCGACGGATCATAGCGTCGCGATTCGGGAAGCGGAGAACGTGCGCAGCGCGCGGGAGCATGAGTATCGTGGCGCGAAGGACGCGTACTGGCCGACGATATCTCTGGTCGGCGAATATAGCGTTTTGAGCGACCTCAACAATTACCAGCAGTATTTTAGGGCGTACCAGCAGAACAACGTGAACGTCGGTGTGGAAATAACCATTCCGATCTTTGCCGCGCGAACGTCAGCCAACGCGGCCCTGGCCAAGAGCCAGTTGAATGAAGCCGAACTCGAATTGGCCAGCCAGAAAACGAGCGTGCGCATGGGGGCAGAACAGAAAGTCCGCACATTGAAGGAAAAGGATGCGGGAAGCGAAGTAGCCCGGCTGGACCTCGAGCTCGCCCAGGAGCAGCTTCAGAGCATGCAGGTGAAATTCAATCAGGGTCAGGCGACGCTGCGTGATTTGGAGCAACTCAGGGTGCGCGAGAATGAAAAGTGGCTGGCGTTTTTGGACGCGGATCTCTCGCGGGAGCGCGCTCAAGTTGGTCTGCTGCAAGCCACAGGGCAGCTGGCGCAAGCGTTCCACTGAGGGAACTATTCTCAAACGATGCCTATTCGCCGGGTGTGAATTCGAGTAGAATGATTTCTTTTGGGATGGCGGATTTGTGCCTATCGCGCAGTTCTGCACTAGGAGGATGTTGAATGGCGTCTGTGATGAAAACGCTTCTGCTCAATCCACCGAGCTTCGAAAACTTCGACGGTGGCGCCAGTTCGCGCTGGCCGGCGACGCGCGAGATCGAGTCCTACTGGTATCCGGTGTGGCTGACGTATCCCGCGGGCATGCTGCCAGGGAGCCGTTTGCTCGATGCGCCACCCCATAAAATCACGCCGCAGCAGACTGTTGAAATCTCGAAGGATTATGAATTTGTCGTAATTTTCACCTCGACTGTGGGTTTTCAAAGTGACCTGAAATTTGCCCGCTCGATGAAAGAAGCCCAGCCTGGTATCAAGATCGCTTTCGTCGGCCCGCACGTCCAAATCAAGCCCGCCGAAAGCCTGCTGGCCAGCTCCGACATCGACTTCATCGTTCGCGGCGAGTTTGACTATGCCGTGGTCGATTACGCGAACGGCAAACCGCTCAGCGAAATTGCCAACGCCAGTTACATCAAGGACGGCCAGGTAGTTCACAATCCCACGCGTTCACCGCTGCATACGGCTGAACTCGACGAATTGCCTTTCGCCACCGACATCTACAAGCGCGATTTGACCATCGAACGCTACACCGTTCCTTTCCTGCTCCATCCTTTTGTTTCGTTTTACACGTCGCGCGGCTGCCCGGCCCAGTGCACATTTTGCCTTTGGCCGCAGACGCTCTCCGGGCACACCTGGCGGGTGCGTTCCGTGGATAGCGTGGCGCGGGAGTTCGAACAAGCGCACAAAATGTTTCCGCAGGCCAAGGAATTTTTCTTTGATGACGATACATTTAACATTCGCAAGGATCGCGTCCTCGAACTTTGCAAGCGCTTCAAGCCGATTGGGTTCCAGTGGTCCTGCACCGCGCGCGTTCACAGCGACTACGAAACATTGAAGGGCATGGCCGATGCCGGCGCGCGTCTTTTCATTGTGGGCTTTGAATCCGGCGATCCGCAGATTCTGAAGAACATCAAGAAGGGCGCGACGGTCGAGATGGCGCGCACCTTCGCCGCCAATTGCAAGAAGGTCGGCATTCGCGTCCACGGCGACTTCATCATCGGTCTGCCGGGTGAGACCAAGGAAACCATTCAAAAAACGATGGACTTCGCGCGCGAGCTCGATTGCGAAACAATTCAGGTTTCGATGGCGCACGCCTATCCGGGAACCGAGCTCTACAATTTGGCCAGTGCCAATGGATTCCTAGCCACCGAAGCGCTCGCCGATTCTGGTGGACATCAGCTTCCGCACCTGGAATATCCCGGACTGAATCGCGAGGAAATGATGGACGCGGTGAATCGCTTCTATGATTCTTATTATTTCCGGCCCCGCGTCGCGTGGCGAATTGTCCGCGAAGCGCTTTGGGATGCGCATGAACGCGAGCGCTTATTCCACGAGGCTGTTTCCTTCATGAAACTGCGCTCGGAACGCTGGAAATACGCCAAGAACGGCAAGACGCCTTCCGCCAAGCAGCCGCCATCGGTCAGCGTCGAGCCTCTTTCTTCGCACTCGAACGCGGAACTACCTACAGAGACACAAGGCGCATGAGTTTTTCGCATCGCTTGCACGGCAAAACGATCCTTCTGATCGGCCTTATGGCATTGTTTGGCCCGCTCGGCGACGTCTTGTTGCGCAAGGGCATGAAGCAGATTGGCGCCGTGTCGAATTGGCGGCCTGAAGCGCTTTTCTCGACATTCGAAAGAACATTCCGCTCTGGCTCCATCTGGTTGGGAATCTCTTCTTTGCTCCTTTTCTTCGTAGCGTATCTCCTCGTGCTTTCCTGGGCGGACTATAGTTACGTTCAGCCGGCCTCGGCGACGGGTTACTTGATCGTTGCGATTCTGGGCTATTTGCTGCTGGGCGAAGTGATTCCGTGGATGCGCTGGATCGGCGTACTCGTGATTTTCATTGGCGTCGTGCTGGTGGGAGGCACACCGCCGCGGACGACGGAGGAAGGATGAGCGCGCGCGACGCCATTTCGCTGGCGATCATCATCTTCGGCGGAACGGGCGGGGAGCTATCCGTCACGCGCGCGATGAAACAGATCGGAGAGGTGCAGCGATTTCATCCGCACCACCTGATTCGGACAATTATCCGCGCCTTCCGCGTTGGCTGGATGTGGTTCGGCCTCAGTTTGATGACGCTGTCGTTCTTCGCGCTGCTTGCGCTGCTTTCCTGGGAGAACGTCAGCTTCGTCGTGCCGGTCACGGCGCTCAGCTACGTAGTCGGCGCCCTGGGGGGCAAGTTTCTGCTGGGCGAACGCGTCGAAGCCCGGCGCTGGGTGGGTGTCCTGCTGGTTTGCCTCGGAGTAGTTCTGGTCTGCGTAGCCTAATTCACGAATTCGGGGTTCGGCACAGCCGCGGGCCAAGGACGGACCATGTGGCATGAAGTGCTGCGCTGGTCACTGCTTGCGTTGGCGTTGGGGCCTTTCGGATATTACCTGCTGGCCATCACTGCCGCCCGCCGTTTTTTTCGCAATCGTCCTCCCATTCAAAAGAGCTTCACACCGCCGGTCAGTATCCTGAAGCCGGTGCGGGGGCTCGATCGCGAAGCATACGAAAACTATGCGAGCTTCTGCGCGCAGGAATATCCCGAGTTTGAAATTATTTTCGGCGTCACGGAAGATTCCGATCCCGCCATACCGGTCATAAAGAAACTGATCCAGGATTATCCGCGGTGCCACGTCCGCCTGCTCATCGGGGCCGAGCCGCTGGGCACTGGCGACAAGGTGAACAAGCTCTGCCGCATGGTGCGCGAAGCGAAACACGACATCCTGATCATCAGCGACAGCGACATTCGCGTCGCCCCGGACTATCTGTATGCGGTGGCCGGGCCGTTCGCCGACCCCAACGTCGGCGCCGTCACGTGCCTTTATCGCGGCATCACGGATGGATCGCTGGTCTCGGAAATGGAAGCGCTGGGAAACACTTCGGATTTCGACGCGGGCGTGCTCTCGGCGTGGCAACTGGGCGGCGTGGACTTCACGCTCGGCGCGACGATGGCCACGACCAAGGAACGTCTGGCCGAGATTGGCGGCTTCGAGGCGCTCGTCGATCATTTCTCCGACGATTACGAATTGGGCCATCGCATTCACGCCCTCGGCTACCGCGTCGAGGTGACCACTTTTCCGGTGTTCACCGTTTTTCCCACGCAGACACTGGCGCAGTGCTTCCGCCACCAGGTTCGCTGGAACTTGACGATGAAGAATTCCCAGCCTTGGGGCCACTTTTCCTTGATCTTCACGCACGGCTTGCCTTGGGCCATTCTCGCCGCGGCGATTGCGCCCTGGTGGCCGCTCGCGGTGTTTTACTTGGTGGGGTATGTCGTGCTGCGTGGCACGATGGCCTGGACGGTCGGCGTCTGGGGCGTGAACGATCCACTGCTGCGTAGGAAAATGTATCTCGTGCCTGTGCGCGACGCTTTTGCTTTTGTTGTTTGGCTGACGAGTTTCTTCAAGCGGCGCATCGAATGGCGCGGCTCACAGTATTACATCCGCGATAAGAAGCTGGTTCCCGCCGGTTAGCCGTTTTCGCACGGCACGCGCGAATCGCGCGCACGCGGCATTTCTATCATTATTGGTGCAAACGAAAGATAACGGTCACGGCGTATTGCGTCGAAATCGCCTTGCCATTGAGCGTCGCCGGGGAATATTTCCATTGGCGAACGGCGTTGACCGCGGCGCCTCGCAGCAGGACAGGCCCGTTGATTACCTTGGCGGACGTTACCTTGCCGGAAGCATCGATTTGCGCCTGAATCTGTACGTTGCCTTGCACCTGCTCCGTAACGGCGACTTGGGGATAAATTGGGTCCACCCGATGGATCAACTTGGGCAGCACGACGCGGCCACCTTGCACGGGAGCGGGCTTTGCTGGCGCGGGAGGAGGCGGAGCCGGAAGATTCGAATTGGCGTTTCCGGAAACGAACGAATTCGAAGCGTCAGCACCGGGAGCGATCGCGGCTGCACCCCCCACTTCTGGCGGGCGCGCGGCAATGGGAGCCGCAGTACGGCGAGTAATCTGGGGATGCGTCACGAGATCGCCAGCGTAGATGTTCGCCGTGCCCGTGGAAACCTTCGCCCCGGTGTCGGTGTCCGAATCAGCATTCGTGGTTCCACCGTGCACGGGCGTAATAGTGATCGTGGACTGAGCAAGCGGGGCTGAGCGAGCCGGTGCTGATGCGCTCGGCGTTTTTGCCGCAGGGGGCACTACGACGGGAGCTTCGGCCGACGCGCTTAAAGGTGGCGTTGTCGCCGATTGTGCTGGCGCTCGAGTTGCTGCTGGCTGAACCGCGGGCAGGTTGGTATTCGCGATCCTCGCTTGCCCAATGTTCAGAGGGTGGTGGCGCAAGTAAACCGTCGCCCCAGCGGCAAGGCCCAAGATGACCACCGCGATGCTGGCGAATGCAAAGACGCGCGACCGGGGTTTGGCCGCCGACGTGGGCTGCAAGATCGAAGAAGGATCGAACGACGTTCGAATGTCTCCCGGACTTGGCCGCGTTACCGCTGGTTCACGCGAAAAAACTTCCTCCTCGGTCGAAAGCGAATCGAACACAGACGATTCCAGGCTGCCAGACGACAACGGAGAAGCGCTCACCGTCGCGCGGCTCGAACCAGTTTGAAGCGGTACTTTGGTCGGCGTCGGAAGTGCTGCTGATGGCTTCGCGGGTACTCCTATCTTCATTTCAACAACTGACTGATCGTTCGCAAGCGGGACGAGATCTCCCTTTTGCCCTATTTTCGTTGTGACATACTCCGTTGCCGGCTGCGCTGGAGCAGATGGTTCCTTCTTCGTGGAAGTGAATATCGGCATTTCTCGAACCGCCGGCTTGGCCGCAAGGGGCTGCGCGTCGATTCGCGGGAGTGCTGGGGTCAGCGGAGCCGTCGGAACGGCTGGTGTTGCCGCGAGGGGCGGCGCAATAGATCCAGAAGCCGGCGCTGGTTGGGCTTTTGCTGTGGGCGGCGGATCGGAAGGGAAATGGACGCCCCAGAATCCGGGTACGGGCTGGATGAACTCGAGCTTGACGTAACTGGCTATGCCTGCGGCGCTGTTGACTTGCACGATGCGGCAGAGGGCTGTTTGCTTCGTCAGCAGGTTCGTTAGCACAATGGCGTGGCCGGTGCGTACGCGTGCCCGCAGTTTTACGACGCCGCCGCGCGGGAACACGATCATCGTCGTCGTGTCCTCTTCGAACGGCTCGACATGCTCGGTGGACTCGAGAACGACAGCTGTGATCTGAGAACCATGCACGCGGACGCTGACTTCTAGGCCAACGGCCTCGGCTTCCAGTGCGTCGCTTCCTTTGGTTTTCAGACTTGCCGGTGAGACCGGGATTTCCGTCGTGGAACTCGCCATTGCGCTCTACCCTCTGTTATGAATTTTCCGCTCGTGCGGTGGGTGCCGCAATAGTACTGGCCCTAATTTCTTGACCCCTGTTCTGATGGGCAGGTCACTGGCCGAAGGGCGGGGGGCGAATGCCTCTTTATGTGTGAGTTAGAGGCGCTGCCGGTGAATTAGAATCGGTGGCAAGAAACGAGGCTTAATGCACGGACTTGCACGGACATGCGTGAAGCGGTTGACGAAACCCGTGTTCGTGCATACAGTAATGAACGGGGCCCCGCGTAGCCCCTTTTTCGTGGCAGCCGGATGGGAGGTCGTACAATTGGCAGTACATCAGATTCTGGATCTGATTATCCTGGTTCGAGTCCAGGCCTCCCAGCCAACCGCTTCAGAGCCCCCCGCTAAACGCCTTGTTTCGGATTAGAGCATCCTGCCTGTGGTGTTTCTCGCCTCCAGGCGGCCATTCTGGAACGTCCTTCTTCGTTGCCAAAACCATTTCGCACTGAGGCCGCATTTCTTGCTTAGTATTCCGAGCAGTGACCGTTTGCGCACGGCGCCGCGCGAAGCAAGAACTGTTTTCTCTTAGGGTATGTACCATAACGGCAGGACGGGGTCGTCCACGAGTTCCAATTGCGTGCACAGATTCGTGCCGAAACGCGCCCTGAAGCGTTTTTTCGTCGGAGGGAACATGCAGGAAGATCAGGGCCGGTCGCAAGTAGCGGGCAAGTCGGGAGATAAGAGAAAGAAGCCGTACGAGAAGCCCGCGTTCGTTTCGGAGCCCATTTACGAAACGATGGCCCTGGCCTGCGGAAAATTGCCCGGCCAAAGCTTTCAGTGCAACGCCGCGCCTAAGCGGTCTTGATTCAGCCATATCTATCGATTCCCCGGAGGAGGAATAGCAAAAAGTGGGGCGAACCATGGAACGGGTGAGAAAATCTCGGTGGCCGCGCGTGGGGTTTCGGGCAGTGACCGCGCTCGTTCTTGTTGTCGGCATCGGATTGCCGGATTCCGCGCGCGAACAGAAAACGATACAGAAGTCGGCGACGGACCCGCAACTTCGCGCTGCCGAGACCTATCTGGACCAGGGCAATCCCAATACGGTCAATGCGGGCCAGGCCTTTCTTTACACTCAGGCCGTGACGAACGCCAATCAGCGGGCCATTGTACAGTTCGACTTTTCATCCATGCCCAACGTGGGAATCAAGAGCGCAACACTGACTCTCAACGTCCTTAAGCCGCCTGTTCTCTCGAGCTATGAAGCCTTCCCGGTGCAGAGTTTTTTCAATCAGTCGGACGCGACCTGGAATACGCGCGCGTCGGACTTGCTTTGGGGAGCGGCGGGTGGTGACATCCCGGGGACGGCGACTACCACCACTACACTGTACTTTGGCTCCACGACAGCGAGCTGGACGATCACACCCGATGTCCAGGGGTGGTTTACAGGTACGCCGAATTACGGAACGCTGATCTTAGAGCAAGCCATAATCGGTGGCCCCCAAACAGAGTTCAGTTCGAATCTCGATCCGACTCCCGCGAACGCGCCGTCACTCACCTTGACCTATGTTCAGAATGTCGCGAATCTAAGTGCGACTGCAGGGAATAGCCAGGTGAAGTTGAACTGGACGTATCCGGCCACGCTTTCTGGGGCCACCGTGTTGGAGGCCAATGTGGGTGTATTGATCTTGCGCCGCGCGAATCGCCCTGTGGACCCGGCCTCCGTACCCACTGACGGCAGCGTTCCGGCAATGTGCGCAACGGTAGGGACCGGAACGGTTGTTTTCGAAAGCTCTTCAAGCGCGACGAGCTTTACCGACAACAGTACCGACACCTGTGGAACACCCGCGAACGGGACGACCTATTTCTATAAGGTATTCATGAGGGATTCCGCGAATAACTACAGCGCGAGCGGGACTTCCTCCACGGCGTCGCTATTTACCTTGGAGATTTCGGCGATGCCCAGCAATAGCGCGCCCGATAGTTCCGACTGGATCACCGCAACCTCCACGGCGACCCTCGCGCCGCCGTCGCTGTTCCCGGGATCGGTGTTTCCCGGCTCCATCGTAATGCTGGGTAGTGGGACCAATCTCCTCTTCGCAATCAACCCGAATACGGGAATGCGGCCTTATCCGCCGGTCTCGTTGAGTGGAGCAATCACGGGACGTTCGTCAATCATTGACGCCGGGGATTCGTCGCTGGCCCAGGACGTGGCCTATGTGGACGACCAGAGCGGCCTGACCTATGCGGTTGCCACTGACACGGGCCAGATTCTCTGGGCCGTTGATCCAATCCAGAAGGGCGGCACGCCATTTCTGGGAGGTGGCGCGCTGCTGGTGAAGTCTTTCGCTGGCTCGCTTTATTCGCTGGCGCATGATTTGTTTGCCGTTGGGACGCGCAATACTGCCACGACCACGGGAAACGAAATTGTCGGCATCGACGGGAATACGGGTGCGACAGTGTGGCAGACGGTGGGAGGCTCGGGATCAGTCCCCTCGATGGACATCATCAATTCAACGCCGCTCGTTTCCTATTCGCAAAGCGCCATTTGGGTGACCAGCCACAGCAACGGCGGGACATCGCAGCCCAGCCTCTGGAAACTGGATGCCGCCACGGGAAAAGTTCTGAAGACGCTGAATCTCGACGACATCGACAGCTCGCCTGTGCTGACACCCGACGAATCGACCCTTTTCGTGGGCAACAACGCGGGCACGCTTTACGCCATTAAGAATCAAACGGGTGCGATTCTGGCGTCCTATGTCGGCGGAGACGGTGCGATCGTCGAGTACCCAATGGTTCTGTATACGTCTCCCACGTATACGGTGATTTTTTCAGGCACAACAGGAGTTCACGCACTTTCCTATAATCCCGCAACACCGGCATTTACTTTGCTGAAGAGCGTGACGATCAATACGCCATCCGCTCCGATTGCTGTGCCCAACAGCCTGTATTTTTATGTGGGCTCGAGCGACGGGATGATCCACGAATTCAGCCTTACTACCCACACTGATATCAAGGATCTCCCAGTGGACACGGGGCAGCCCGGCATCGTGGGAAATCCGAGCCTGGACATCACGCTGAATCGTATTTACGTTTCGACGACGGACCAAAGAATGTATGCGTTCCCGTTTCCCTTCTAGGAGTGAAACATGCGTGCGCAGGAGAAGGCTCGGATGACAAAATGTGGGGCCGCGGTGGCAGCGCTTCTTTTGATCGCAGGTTTTTGGGGATGCGCGATGGCGCCGGATTCGGGCAACGGCGCGGATCCGCCCGGTGGCTCGCCGGCCGGCAACGTTCAAGCGCATGCGGCCATTTCGCTTTGCAACAGCACGGACTCAGGCTGCTCGCCAGCGACGAACTTCTCGATCTCCTCGCTTCGCGATCTGAACATCTCCATCGACTGGAGCAATTTGCCCGCGGGCAATCATGCGCAGATCCTCCAGATTGTTCATCCGGGCGGTGGTCTTTACCAGACGATGCGGAAAAGCTTCCTGGTCGATGAGAGCGCCAACGGCGCTTATTCGACCACCGACGCTCTTCCTGTCGCCGGGACGTGGATCACCGAGCGCTCACTGACCGGCGTCTGGCAAATCCAAGTCGAGCTAGATGGAAACGTCATCACCACCAGCAACGTGACGCTCACTCCGTAAGGATTGTTCGCTCCCGCCGTGCAGTTTCTCCAGCACGCACTTGTCATTTGCGGTGTCAAGATCAACTGGCCATCCCCATTCAGTCGAAGCGTCATCGCAAGTCGACGGCCGCGCTCCCGCTCCGTAAACCTTATCTGAATTGAAAAACCGCATTTACATCCGATAGTCGCTGCTTCGCCGGATGCGATACGATAGTGCTCTTCACTTCCTGAAGGAGTGGTGAATGACGCCCGAAGAGCAGCGGCTCGAAGAATTCCGGCAGCGCAAAGTGCATTGGAAACGTTGGGGACCGTATCTTTCCGAGCGCCAGTGGGGGACCGTCCGGGAAGATTACAGCGCCGATGGCGACGCGTGGAATTATTTTCCGCACGAGCATGCGCGTTCGCGGGCCTACCGCTGGGGCGAAGACGGCATTGCCGGCTTTAGCGACCGTCACCAGCGATACTGCTTCGCGCTGGCACTCTGGAACGAGCGTGATTCCATTTTGAAGGAGCGGCTCTTCGGCCTCACGAATCTCCAGGGCAATCACGGCGAGGATGTGAAGGAATATTATTATTATCTCGACGCTACGCCGACGAGTTCCTACCTCAAATGCCTTTATAAATATCCGCAGGCCGCATTCCCATACGAGCAGCTACTCGCCGAAAATCAGCGCCGGACGCGTTCTGATTCTGAATTCGAACTGATCGACACCGGAGTCTTCAAGGAAAGCCGCTATTTCGACGTTTTCGTCGAGTATTGCAAGGAGGAGGTCGAGGAAATCCTGATTCGAATCACGGCCATTAACCGCGGACCCGAGGTTGCCGCGCTGCATCTGCTGCCTACGCTGTGGTTCCGCAATACGTGGACTTGGGGCGGGCAGGTGCGCGCGGCGCATGCGCAGCGAATTCCTTCACCCACGGGCACGGTGATGATCGAGGGCCACCAGGCGGATTACGGGGCGCGGTGGCTCATCGCCGAAGGCACACCCGAGCTTCTCTTCACGGAAAACGAAACCAACCTGGCTCTGCTTTACGGCCAGAAGAATCCGTCTCCCTATGTTAAAGATGGTATTGACAACTACATTATCCGCGGCCAGAAGGATGCCGTCAACCCCGCGCAGGACGGCACGAAAGTGGCCGCGCATTATCCGGTGTTGCTCAAGCCAGGCGCGAGCATTTCGATTCGCCTGCGGCTTACGGACCAGTCTCCCGTGCAAGAGCCCGGTGAGTCGCCGTTGTCGGCGGGCGATTTTTTCGGGCTCGACTTCGAAACGACGTTTTCGCAGCGGATCCGCGAAGCGGATGAATTCTACGCGTGCCGCGAGTTTCGCGGAATGAGCGAGGATGCGCGGCTGGTGCAGCGGCAGGCGTTTGCCGGATTGCTCTGGGGCAAGCAATCGTATCACTACGAGGTGAAGACGTGGTTGAGCGGCGATCCGGGACAGCCCCCTCCTCCACCCCAGCGGTTGGAAGGACGCAATCACCGGTGGATACATCTCTACAATGCCGATGTCATCTCCATGCCCGACAAATGGGAGTACCCGTGGTACGCCGCATGGGATTTGGCATTCCACTGCGTTGCGATGGCCACGATCGACCCCGATTTCGCCAAGAGCCAGCTCGTTTTGTTCCTCCGCGAATGGTACATGCATCCGAACGGCCAAATTCCGGCCTACGAATGGAATTTTTCGGATGCGAATCCGCCCGTGCATGCGTGGGCCGCGTGGCGCGTTTACAAAATTGAAGGGCGCGTCCGCGGCAAGACCGATCGCAGATTTCTCGAGCGCGTCTTCCACAAGTTACTCCTGAATTTCACTTGGTGGGTGAACCGCAAAGATCCGCTCGGCAAGAACGTCTTCGAAGGCGGCTTCCTCGGCCTCGACAACATCGGCGTGTTCGATCGCTCGACGCCTCTGCCAGGCGGCGGCTACATCGACCAATCCGATGGCACGAGCTGGATGGCGATGTTCTGTCTGAACATGCTGGCGATGGCCATGGAACTCTCGCACGAAGATCCCGCGTATGAAGACGTCGCCAGCAAGTTCTTCGAGCATTTCGTTTACATCGCAGATGCGATGAACAACATCGGAAGTGAAAAAACCGGCTTGTGGGACGAAGAGGACGGTTTCTATTACGACGTGTGCCATCTCTCTGAACACGAGCAGATACCCATGAAGGTACGCTCGATGGTCGGGTTGATTCCGCTTTTCGCCGTCGAAACTTTCGACCCCGAAGATCTCGCTCGCCTGCCGGATTTCGAGCGCCGCATGAATTGGTTCATCCTTCATCATCCCGACGTTCCCGAACACGTCGACATGACTCAGCGCAACGCGAAAGGCGCCTGCCGCCTGCTGCTGGCCATTGCGAACAAGCACAAGATGTTGCGAGTGCTTCGCTTCATGCTCGACGAGAATGAGTTTTTCTCGCCCCATGGGATTCGCTCGCTCTCGAAATACCACCAGGAGCGCCCGTTCATCTTGACGCTCGACGGCCAGCAGCATCGCGTCGATTACGAGCCCGCTGAATCCACGACCGCGCTTTTTGGAGGTAATTCGAACTGGCGCGGGCCCGTGTGGTTTCCGTTGAATTTTCTGCTCATTGAAGCCTTGCAGCGCTATCACTATTATTATGGCGATCAGCTTAAGGTCGAATGCCCGTTCGGCTCCGGGCAGCAGCATACGCTCTGGGAGGTTGCCGCGGAACTCTCCCGCCGGCTGACGCAGATTTTCCTGCCAGGCAAGGATGGCCGGCGGCCTGTTTATGGCCAGAGCGAGATGTTTCAAACCGACCCGAACTGGCGCAACCTGATTCTATTTTACGAATATTTTCACGGAGACAACGGCGCGGGTCTGGGTGCCAGTCACCAGACTGGCTGGACCGCGCTGGTGTCGAAATTGATCGAGCAGAGCGGAGACAAGCGCGCGAACGGAAGATGATCCGCGGGAAATCCTTGTGACGCCAGGATTCTGTACGCAACTGGTCAGGGACTAGAAGTCCGCGACGAGCCCCAAGCCGAACGACACACGATTGATGTAATTGAAAAACGCCACGGTCAGCACTGCCTCGCGCAGCGCCGCCTTGCTCCATCCGGCGCGCAGGACTTCATCGGCATCCGGATCCTCGATGTCGAGCGGCTTTTTTGTCAGCTTGTCGGCAAAGCGGAAGAGTGTCTTTGTTTTGTCGTCGACGGGCGCATTCATGTAATCCGTCGCCAGCTTTCGTGCCGCCGGTTTCTCGATACCGAATTGCCGCAATATCTCCATATGAATAGCGACGCAATACATCGAAGAATTGATTCCGCTGACCACTACTCCGATTTGCTCCTTGACCACGGCAGGAAGCGCGCCATCGCGCATGATCGCGCCGGTCAATTGCAACTGAGCTTGAATCACTTCGGGTAGCGGCCCTAGCGCCTTGAAGAAATGCGGCAGAAATCCGAAGTTTTGTTCGATCCTGGAATACACTTCGCGCAATTCCGGACTCGCATCGCTTTGTTCGATTTCATCTACGTACGGCATGGAACACCCCTCTTACTTCTTTGCTGCCCGGGACCGCAAAGTAAAGCTCACAGATGTAATAACGCAAATAAGGGTTGGTTTGGATTCATCCGGCAGCGAAAAACTCGCAGGGCTACTTCGGCGCTTCCACAAGCTCGATCAGGATTTTCTTGCCATCCGGTACACTGGTGAGGAAAAAATTGACGCGCGTGCCGTCAGCGCCAGGCCGCGTGGCCGGATAAATGGGCGCGACGCCAGCGCGTGCGCGGATCAACTCTGTGGCGCGATCAACGTCCGAGGTGAAAAACTCGACTTGCTGGATTCCTTCGCCCATTTTTCCTAGAAAGCGCGCAATGGCGCCCGTGCCGTTCGGTTCGCGCGTCGTCAGGATATCCAGATGCGCGCCACGCCCGGCATTCCATTCGAATTCTTGGGCGTCTTGCTCGGGCGGAACTTGCGCTAATTGGGGATTGCCGAGAGCTGACCGAATCGCGGAGAAATGCTCGGGTGTCACCGCGATTCCCACCGTGGCGCGGTTCGATACGATCCCCGAGATTTCAGGATCCGCGCGCCATTTGGCAATCGCGCTTTCGGCCATTTCGTGTCCGCGCCGGTAAAGCTCACGCGCTGCGCCTTCGCGGGTTGTGCGATCGGCCGAACACAGCGCCACAACAAAATCGGCGTTGGAACTTGGTTTCGAGTTCATGATTTCCCTGCGTCTTTGACCAGGAAACGCAGAACCAGAGGGCAAATTTACGGCGCGGGCTTGGCTGGCGCCGCCGCATTGTAATTCGTGAGCGTAACTTGCGTTTCGGCCCCGGCGCGCACTGTCACCGGAACGTCCCATTTTGCCCGCGTGTCGCCGACCTGCGCGTCGATGTTGAGCGAACTGATCCAGTACGTCCCCGGCGCCAGTCCGGTGAAGCCCGCGTTTCCGTTGAGATCCGTTTGCGTTTGCGCGACCAGGTACTTCGATTGTGCGAAATCCAGCACCAGCCGGTTGACCTCCGGCGGACGCGTGCCCTGCTTGGCATTCCATTGCGTGCTTGAGTCGATCGATTGCATTGACGAATCCATGCCGTCCTTGCTCTCAGGATGTAAATCGATGTACCTCTTCACCTTGGCGTGGTACGCGTCGGTTTCCTGCTGATACTTTACTGGGTCGCTTTTGCGGTCGCTTTCCTTGTATTTCGGCACCGGAAAGCCGAAATCCTTGTTTGGCCCGTTCAATTCGAAATAGGCCTTCCAGAATTCAGGGATGTTGATAATTTCGTCCGCCGTCAATCCTTCGGTAAAGTCCTGCCCCGTAACCCGCACCGTGTGGTGTTTCTTCATCCAGGTCTTCAGAGCCTTGGAAACATCGAGAGAGTCGACGAAGCCATTGAAATCGGGCTTGGGCACGGCCGCATCGGCTTCCTGTTGGATATCGCCGAAGCTCTTGCGAAGCAGATAGAAGGGCAGGCCTCGAACGGGTTCAGCAAGACCGGCTGAGGGCGTAAGGTGTACGGTGAACGCCACAGATCCAGTTTGCGCGCTGGCGCGCCGCGGTGCGGCAAATGGAAGCACCAAAAAGAGGAGTACAAGCCCAAGCACCGCATTCCGCGCGTTTCTCATGCTGCGTATCCTAGCAGAACGGTGCGCCGGTAATTCATGCTGGTTTTCGAGGCTGTGCCGAGATGTGAATCAATCGTGTAGCGTTGGTTGCAAGAGTTCAGGAAGAATTAAAGATCGGGCGAGTGGCTGGCGAGGGGTGGGTGAATCAATACAGCCGGAAGTCGACTTCAATTTCCATGCGCACAGCAGCGGGACGGCCATCGGGCCCTATGGCGGGCTTGAAATGGTAAATGTCGCGCGCGGCCTTCACAGCCTCTTCGTCAAGCCCGTAGCCAAGCCCCTTTGCGACATGAATGTTCGTCGCGCGGCCATCGACGCCAATTACCACGTCAAGGACCACCGCGCCCTGGATTTTCAATTTGAAGCCGTCGTCGGAGTACTTCGGATCGGGGCAATAAACGCAAATGGGTATTCCGTAGCCATTCTCGCCCGCGTTCGGAGTTCCGCCCCCAACGCCGTATTGCTCGCCGGGTCCGATTCCCGCGCCCTGGCCATTGCCAATCCCGCTTCCACTGCCATTGCCCATTGAATCGTTGGCCAGACTCGAGAGCGGATCGCCGTAGTTCGGAAGATTTGGATTCGGCAGGCGAATGTTCGGCGGCACCACCACGGTGGGCTCGACGGTCAGCCGTGCATGTTCGGGCGGTTTCGCGAGTGCCGCGGCAAGCTGTGTCGTCGAAAATTTTGGTAAGCGGCCACGGGCTGCAGGAGCATTGTCGTTGCGCCCGCCTCCGCCTCCCGCGCGCTTGTTGCCCATCGAAAGCTTTGTCAAATAAGGTGAAATATCGATCTGCGTGATTTTATTCGAAGCGGCTTGCGTCGGTGGCGACATGAATTCGGGTAGCAGCGGCAGAATAATCAGCACGATCAGCAGGACGTGCGCGGCAAGGGAAAGCGCCTGCACTTTCGTGAACTGTTTGTTCTTCGACCAGATTTCCGGCACGGCAATCGGCTGGCTCGTCACCTTCAGCGGCGGGAGCTTGCGCGGCGCCACTGTGTCGCGAATGTGTTCCCAGAACATCGCGAACCAGCTCTGCGATGCGAACAGCATTTCCGAATCAATTGGTTTGCGCGCCGAGGGCGGCAGGGGACTCAGCCATTCCTTGAAATTGTCTCCCAGGCTGGCGCCGAATCGCGCCGGCTGAAACGCGCTCGAAGGCGTGCCGCGCGGCACTTTGATGGGCCGCTCGGTGAGAAACCCCTTGACGTTCGACAGGAATATCGCCCACCACGATTCGCGTGCCACCGCGATTCGCGAGTACTTCAATTCCAGGCGGGGGTCGCCGCCCGATTGTGTGTTTTGCGGTTGGTCCATTGTTCGGCCCAGGGTTCTTGCGCCTACACCCTCACGCTCCAAAATCGCCCTACCCCTGCTTAGATTCTAAGGGGCAAGAAAGGATGTATGCCCTCCTGCGGCTGACACCTAACTGCTTTTCATTGTAACATACGCTGCTCGGTGGAGCGCCGTACTCCACACCCTATAAATAGCAAAAAAGACCCGGAAAAGGCTCAATGACGAAACTGCTTGACCTCAAAAGCACAATCAATCTCCCGCGCACCGATTTCCCCATGAAGGCGCAGTTGCCTAAGCGGGAGCCGGAGCAGCTCGAGCAGTGGAACCAGTATGGGCTCTATCACCGCATCCTTGAGTCCCGCCGCGATGCGCCGCTTTTCGTCTTTCACGACGGCCCCCCTTACCCGACCGGCGACATCCACCTCGGCACTGGCCTCAACAAGATCTGCAAGGACATGGTCATCAAGTCCAAGACTATGGCGGGCTTCCGTGTGCCCTACATTCCCGGTTGGGATTGCCACGGCTTGCCCATCGAGACGAAAGTTGAGAAAGACCTCGGCGGGAAAAAGGACAGCGTCACGGCAGCCGAGTTCCGCCGCATGTGCCGTGAGTTCGCTACGAAGTATATCGACTCCAACCGGCGCGACTTCAAGCGCCTCGGCATCTTCGGGCAATGGGAGACTCCCTATCTGACGATGGACCATGATCACGAGGCCGTCATCGCCAGCGCCTTCCTCACGTTTTTCGAGAAAGGTTACGTTTACAAGGGCCTGAAGCCGGTTTACTGGTGCCTTCACGATCGCACCGCCCTCGCCGAAGCCGAAGTCGAATATGAGAATCATACCAGCCCGTCGATTTACGTGCGCTTCAAGCTCGCGCAAGATGGTGCGGACGCGGACAAGATTCCCGCCGCGCTTAGAGACAAAAATGTTTACGGCGTCATCTGGACGACCACGCCGTGGACCATTCCCGCCAGCATGGCGCTGGCGTTCAAGCCCGATTTTGAATATGCCGCAATCGAAACGAGCGAAGGCGATGTCGAGCTCGTCGCGCGCCAGCTTCAGCACGGCGTTTGGGAGGTATTGGGCCGCAAGATACCAGGGAAAGCGCTCGCGACGTACACCGGCAGCGAACTCGAGTCCGCGCACCTGAAATTTCAACACCCGTTTCTCGATCGCCTCGAACCCGCTGTGCTCGCCGATTACGTCACGCTCGACCAGGGCACTGGAATTGTTCATACGGCTCCCGGCCACGGCGCGGACGATTTTCGCACCGGCCAGAAATACGGCATCGCGACCTACGCGCCCCTCGACGACGACGGCCGCTTCACGGAAGGCCTGCCGGAATACATGGGCAAGACGGTCTTCGAAGCGAATCCCATCATCATCAAGCTACTCGAATCGCGCGGCGCGCTGCTCGCGCAGGGCAAGCTCCAGCATAGCTATCCGCACTGCTGGCGCTGCCACAATCCCGTTATTTTCCGCGCCACCGAGCAATGGTTCATCGATTTGCAGCACGACGATCTGCGCAGACACGCGCTCGAAGAGATTCGTAAGGTGAAATGGTCGCCCGCGTGGGGCGAAGAGCGGCTCAGCAGCATGGTCGCCGAACGCCCCGACTGGTGCATTTCGCGCCAGCGCTTCTGGGGCGTGCCGCTCGTTGTTTTTTATTGCGAGCAGTGCGGCGAGCAGTTGAAGGATTTTCACGCGCTGCGCAACGTCATTTCGTGGTTCGAAAAAGAGGGCGCCGACGCCTGGTTCACGCATTCCGCCGAGGAGCTGCTTCCGCTAGGCACGAAATGCAAATGCGGCTCGACGCGCTTCCGCAAAGAGAAAGATATTCTCGACGTGTGGTTCGAGTCGGGCTCGACGAGTCTGGCCGTGCTCAAGGGCGACATGTGGCCCGCCGACGTCTATCTCGAAGGCCCGGATCAGTATCGCGGCTGGTTCCAGAGTTCGCTGCTCGTGGCCATCGGCACGCGCGGCCGCGCGCCCTATAAGCAGGTCGTCACGCACGGCTGGACGCTCGACGCCGACGGCCGCCCCATGTCCAAATCCGCCGGAAACGGCGAACTTCCGCGCGAAATCTGCGAAAAATGGGGCGCGGATTTGCTGCGGCTGTGGGTCACCTCGCAGGACTATCAGACCGACATGCGCTTTTCCGAAGCGATGATGGTGCAGCTCGCCGAGTCTTACCGCAAGATTCGCAACACGTTTCGCTTCGCTCTCGGCAATCTGGCCAGCTTCGATCCCGCGCGCGATGCCGTTCCCGACAATGAACTCCTCGAAATGGACGCGTGGATGCTTCATCGCACCGGCGAGCTCGTCGCCAAATGCCGCTCGTGGTATGACGACTTCCAATTCCATCGCGTCTTCCACGCGCTCTACGATTTCATCGTCGTCGATTTGAGCGCATTTTATTTCGATGTGCTGAAGGACCGCCTCTACACGTTCGCGCCGCGCAACGCGAGCCGCCGCTCCGCGCAGACGGCCATCTACCGCATCACTAGCGCGCTCCTGCGCCTCGCCGCGCCGATTCTGGTTTTCACCTCCGAAGAAGTCTGGAAGCATTTTCCGCATGCGTCCGGCGACCCGGAAAGCATCCACATGGCCATGTTTCCGGCATCGGAGGGCTTCGCTCCGAAGCTCGATCCACGCCAACGCGAGAATTGGGAATCGTTGATGGTGATTCGCGAGCAAGTGTTGAAGAAGCTCGAGGAAGCGCGCAACGCGAAAGTCATCAATAGTGCGCTTGAAGCGAAAGTGCAACTGCGCGCGCGCGGCAAGACGCTTGAACTGCTCACGAAATACGCGGCGTGGTTGCCGCAAATTCTCATTGTCTCTCAGGTTCACGTGACCGCGGCGAACGGGACAGCCGCTCCGGCGTCATCCGCTGCGGCAGAATCTGTCGATGAAATTGAGGTCGCGCGCGCCGATGGCAAGAAATGCGAGCGCTGCTGGAATTATTCGACGCATGTCGGCGAGAGCGCCGATTACCCCACGATTTGCGAGCGTTGCCTCGCCGCCATCGCTGAAATCGAGCATAGTCGCGACGGCGCGGGCGGGAGCGCGGGCAGCTGATGGCCTCCTCCCGCAGCATCGCCTGGCGCTGGCTGATTTTGATTATTGTCGCTGTGCTCGCGGCGGACCAACTCACGAAGCATGCTATCGAAAAATATACTTCGATGGACTATTTCCACGTCATCATTCCGGGAATGCTGAATCTGATCCACACTTATAATCCAGGGGTCGCGTTCAGTTTATTCGCCAATTCCCATTCGCCCGTCGTGCGGCTTTTTCTCGTGCTTTTTTCCGTCGCCGTGATTCTTTTCTTGCTTTGCTTGCTGGCTGCGGAACGCGCCGGAGGTCGCTTGGGGCAGATCGGCATGGCCATGATTTTGGGCGGGGCAATCGGCAACGTCCTCGACCGCCTCACTCGCAACGGCGTCACCGATTTCATCGACTTCCATGTCTATTCTCACCACTGGCCCACGTTCAATGTCGCCGACTCCGCCATCGTCATTGGCGCTGCTCTGGTTTTATTGGAACTGTTTCACGACTGGGGACATACTAAGAAGCACCAGGGAGCCTGACCATGCACCCGCTCTTGGGGACAATTCCCACGCCGTGGGGACCTCTCCCTATTTATACATACGGCGTGCTGGTCGCCTCGGGCGTCCTTCTTGGGCTGTGGTATGCGCGGCACTATGCCAAGCGCGCGGGGCTCGATCCCGACCGCGTTTGGAATCTGGGCATTTATATGGTCCTGGTGGCGCTCGTCGCCGCGAAGCTCTGGTACATTCTCGCGGACGCCAGCTATTATTCGCGCCACGCACCCGAGATCTTCACGGTTGCCACGCTGAAATCCGGTGGCACGTTTTACGGCGGACTGTTCGGAGCCATCCTCGTTGCTCTCCTCTACGCTCATTTTCAGCGCATCCCGCTCCTTCCCCTGGTCGATAGCTATTCCGCTGGCTTGCCGCTGGGTCATGCCATTGGCCGCTTGGGTTGTTTTGCCGCGGGCTGCTGTTATGGCAAGCCCACATGGCTTCCCTGGGGCGTCATTTTCACCAGCCCGAAGGCCGCGGAAATCGTTGGCACGCCGCTGAACATTCCTCTTCATCCGACGCAAATCTATGAGTCGTTGGCGGAGTTCATCAATTTTCTGATTCTTGTTGTGCTGGCGCGTAAGCAACGCTTCAAAGGCGAGATTTTCGCGGGCTATTTTCTTCTCTATGGATTCGAGCGTGGCGTGATCGAATTCGTTCGCGGCGATCCGGGTCGCACGTTGTTTCTTCGCGGCAGGTTCTCGTTGATGCAAATCGTCAGTCTGGCGATGATCCTCATCGGTGCCTGGATGTGGCGGCGCGGTGTAAAGCGTGCCAGGCACGCCCGCGAAGCAGCCCACGCGGCGCCGGCGGAGGCGCACCAGTAGTTTTCGCAAGGCTCACCGGCGCTTGCGGGCGGCATCGAAAATGACTCTTGAACGGCTCACACGGGAAGAAACGGACGCCGCGGATGGTTTGTCTCCATCTGCACGACGTACCAAATTCGCTGCCGCTGCGGAAGACGCGGGCCAGCGCCTCGACCGTTTTCTGGTTGCGCAGCTACCTGAATTGAGCCGCACGCGCGTGCAATCCCTGGTCGAACACGGCCATGTGCGTGTCAACGGCAATTCTTGTAAACCTTCCCATCGGGTGGAAGCCGGCGATGCAGTTGTCGTGGAAATTCCGCCCGCTTCGCCGACGGAAACGCAGCCCGAAGCAATCCCGATCGAGATTCTTTATCAGGATGACGACGTAGTCGTGGTCAACAAGCCCGCCGGAATGATTGTTCACCCCGGTGCCGGTGTGAAAACCGGTACGCTGGCCAATGCCCTTGTGTACGAATTCGGCGCGCGCAATGCGCTGTCTTCTGTGGGTGGGGAATCGCGTCCGGGAATCGTTCATCGCCTCGACCGCGAAACCTCCGGTGCGCTGATCGTGGCCCGCAATGACAAAGCCCATCGCATTCTGGCGGACCAATTCCGCAATCGCGAAATCGAAAAGACGTACGTCGCTTTGGTGCATGGCAAAGTCAAAGGCGAAACGGGCCGAATCGAATTGCCCATCGCGCGCGACCTGCATCGCCGCATCCGCATGACCACGCGCCGCCGCGAAGGCCGCGCAGCTCGCACCGACTTTCGCGTGCTCCTGCGGCTGGCCGGTTTCACATTCCTCGAAGCGGACCTTCACACCGGCCGCACGCATCAAATTCGCGTTCACTTTTCTGCGCTCGGGCATCCGGTTGTGGGCGACACGCTCTACGGCGCGCCTCGTGATCCCAAAGCCGGCGTCAAGCCTCTGCCGGCACTCGATCGCAATTTTTTGCACGCCTCCCGAGTCCGTTTTGTGCATCCAACAAAACGCGTGCCAATTGACGTCCGCGCGCCGTTGCCCCGGGAGCTGGCCGGCTATCTGCGTGAACTCGGCCGCGCCGCGGGCGTAAGTGCGGATTCGATTGACGCTGTGCTGAAGCCGTACCTATAATTCAAATTCATCATGCGCAAGGCTCTTAAGATCTCGCTCGCCGTCTTCACGTTCCTGCTGCTCGCAGCGGCAGCGTCCGCGCAAGAGAAGCCGTTGCCCGTGCCGCAGCAGGGCCCGCCACCGAAGACCGTCATTCACGTCGGTTTGGTGCATCTGGTCGCCGCCGTCACCAACCGTCAGGACAAATTTGTCACGGATCTGAGTCAAATTGATTTCTCGGTCACGGAAGACGGCAAGAAGCAGCAGATCACTTATTTCGCGCGTCAGGCCGATTTGCCGCTGCGCATTGGAATTCTCCTCGATACATCCAATAGCATTCGCGAGCGCCTGCATTTCGAGCAGGATGCGGCCATCGATTTTCTCTACAACGTGATCCGCCGCAATCGCGATGAAGCCTTTGTGATGACCTTCGATAACGAGCCGGAGATCGTCCAGGACTATACCGACGACGTCGGCGAACTGAGCGAGGTGATCCAAAAGCAGAATGCCGGGGGCGGCACGGCGCTGAACGACGCGATTTACGCAGCGAGTCAGAAACTCGTGTCCGCTCCGTTGTCAACCGGTCCTTCTCCCGACATCCGCCGCGTTCTTGTCGTCATCAGTGATGGCGACGATAACCTCAGCGATCATGCCTTGAGCGACTCGATCCAGATGGCAGATCGCGCGGGCGTCTCCATCTATGCGATCAGCTCTAACAACGACTGGGTTACCACAGATGGCACCTCGCCGATAAAGACCGAGAAGTCCCCAGGCGATAAAATTCTCGAGGACTACGCGGACGAAACCGGTGGCCGTGTTTTCTTCCCCTATCGCGTCGACGATCTGGCGCAATCTTTTCTCGACATCGGAGTCGAGCTGCGCAGCCAATACCTCATCGGCTATCCGCCGCCGTATCCTAAGGCAGACGGACAGTTTCACACTGTCGATCTTCGCGTCGATCGCAAGGGCCTGATCGTACGTTCGCGCAAAGGCTACTTCGCCACTGCTCCTGTCACCACCATGCCCGTGAGTGCGGGAACAGGCGCGCAGAAATAGATCCGCCGCATCCTCTTGGCTCAGTCGATTCGTTTTCCTGAAGTCTTGCTCGACTCTTGTTACTGGTTGGCGTTGCTCGGGGCGTAGTATCCCGCGCGCGTGAGCGTGTGAAGGTCCTTGTCCGTGGTTTCCACTTTGACCTTGCGGAAGGTACCGTCCGCGGTTGTGTTTGAGGGATAGTAAGCGACGATGTATTGGCTGCGAAGCTCCTCGGAAATTTGGTCGAAGGCTTTGTCCAGGTCGTTGTTGTTTCGAATCGAGATCACGCGTCCGCCAGTTTGAGTTGCCATTTCGTGCGCCACCGCGCCGCCGGTGTACATTTGTCCACTCATAAAGTAAGCAGCCCGCTCGGCGATTAGCAGGACATGAATCACCGCGTTGGCATCCTGCGCCGCCAGGATGGCATTCTTCTCGGTTTCCGTGCTGCCTTCATCTTCGGCGTCGGTCAGGATGATCAGTGCTTTGCGGCCGGCCTCCTCGGGCATTTTCTCGTTGCACACCCGATAGATCGCATCGTAAAGAACGGTCCCCGGAGTATTCTGACTTGTCGGTCCGATTGCGACTGGCGCGTTGATTTCCGCTTTTTCGATGGCCCGCTGCAGGATTTCCTGGTCATCGGTGAAATCAGCGAGCATGTTCACGTCGGAATCGAATGACAGCGCCATCACAAGGTCGTTCTTTTTCAGGATGTCGCGCACAAATCGCGACGCGGTTTCTTTTTCGGCTCCCAGCAAATTCGTCTGGCTCCCGCTCGTGTCGATCATCATCGCCAGAGTAATCGGGTCGGTCATGTCCTTTGAGAAGAAAGCAATCTTCTGTTCCGTGCCGTCCTCGTAGACGTGAAAATCTTTTTCTTCCAAATTTGGCACGATCGCGCCGTGCTTGTCGCGCACCGTCACGTACAGCCGCACCAATTTCACTTGAATCCGCGTCGTCCCAGTTTGTGGCAGGTCTTTGGTCTGGTCCGCCGTTTTCGGTTTCTTTACCGGGATCTGCACAGGAATCTGTGGCCATGCGCCGGGCGCCGCTATCGCCGCCCTGGACGCGGCCGACACAATGCCAAATCCATGCATCCAAATTTGTGGAGCGGCAATTGCAGCCAGCCCCAAGAGGACCGCCGCGACGAACACGGTTCGCGCGGCAAATGCTTGCAGAAGCGTTGTATAATTTCGAGGGTTTCTCATCGCGGATAGTTCGATGCGGCTTCCCTCCGAACGGATGTGTCTGGTTGCTGGCGTAGTTTGTCGCGCCATGTCGGCCGCGTCCACGGGGAACTTCGGTCAGGGGGAATTGAATGACGAAACGATGCTTGGCGCTGATCCTCGCTGGATTTCTGTTTCCAGCGTATTTGGGCGCCCAGAGCGGCTCCGGCTCATCGCAAGCGGGAACGGCACAGACGAAACCTCCCCAGCAAAAGGCTCCGCCTAAAGTTATCGTTCACGCCAACGCTGTGGTCGTCCCGGTGACTGTGAAGGACCCCAGCGGAAACCTCGTGGCCAATCTCGAGCAAGACGATTTCCGCATTTTTCAAGATGGCGTCCAACAAATCATTTCTGGCTTCTCGGATGAAGCCGTCCCGGTTTCGGCCGTCGTGCTCCTCGACGATGATTTGCAAACCAAGGCTTCGCAGCAAGTTCAGCAAAGCCTCGACAGTATCGCTGCGGGATTCGGCCCCAGCGACGAAGTTGCACTGGTGCGGTTCGACGAATTTCCGAAGACAGTACTCGATTTCACAGCGAGCAACGACGCGCTCTTCGCCAAATTGAAGGCCATTCGAACCAGCGAGAAGGATGGGCTCGATTCGCGCAACGCCACCTCTCCTTCCATGGCCATGATCACCCCCCCGCGCATCAATGGCCAGCCGATCGGACCCGGCGCCAACATCCCTGTGCTCGCCAGTTCGAGCGGCGTGACAAAACACATCGACGACGCCGTCTATTACGCCGCCGAAATGCTTCGCACGCGCGGCCGTGACCGCCGCAGAATTATTTTCATCATCTCCGACGGAGTGAACGCTCGTTACAACAAGTGGAGTCTGAACAACACGCTTCAATTGCTCCTATCCTCCAATATTTCTGTTTATGCCATCGCGGTCGGCGGGGTTCTCGACCGGCCCGAAGGCGTCGGCCGGCTTGGCACGTACTCGCGCTCGACGGGAGGCGATGTTTTTCACGCCCTGAAACAGGGTGATCTCGAGCGCATGTATGCGGCGCTCACCGAAGAGGCGCGCAATCAATACACGCTCGTGTTTGATCCCACGAATACGCAAGGCCGCGGCAATTACCACTCAATCGAAGTTCGCGTCGAGCGCCCGAATCTCTCCGTCACGGCTCGCCAGGGTTACTTCGCTGAATTTCCGCGCTGACGCCCGCGCGTTGCGGTTTTGTTTTTGCGCTTGACATCTTGCGCCCACCAACCGTATAGAAGAAAGAAGCGAATGAGATGCGCGTTGATGAAGCGCGGCTGATTCGCGGGGAGTTTGTGGGGAGAACACTCCCGCAGTTCATGCGCGCGGCCACCGGGCGGAAAATTCCGGAGGTCGCAAAAATGAATCACCGAAGGGCAGCCGCGATGGCTGCCCTTTTTATTTTCACTCAATTAGTTTTCGTTTGCCGGCTGGATGGCAATGAGCTGCTCGTGGCTAGGGCAGATGGGCCGGTAGTCGCAATAACGGCAGATGAAGCCGGGCTTCGCCGGGAATTCCGCGGCGCGAATCGAGTCCGCCACTTCGGCCACCGTGTCTTTCGCTTTTTTCAGCGCTTTCGCATTGCGCGTGGTCTCCACCGCTTCGTTCGTCGTCAGGTTGTAGAAAACTAGCCGCTCCGGCTCCAGCTCGAACACTTCCTGCGCGGCGATCGCGTACAAACTCAGTTGCAAACTTTGATCCGCCTGCTTGGCCCGCTTCGGATTGCCTGTCTTGTAGTCGACGATCTCGATGGCGCGCGGCCCCTGGTCCCTGAGGCTGTTGATTTGGTCCATGCGCCCCAGGATCACCACGTTCGGATCGAGCGGCAGCTCGAACGCTTTCTCCTGATGCATCACGTCCGCGGGCGCGCTCGAATAACTCGTGCAAAAAGCCTTCAACTGCTCGATCCCCGCCTTGCGATATTCCTCTTCCTGATAATCGTCCTGGAATCCCGCCGCACGCCACTCCCGCTCGAAGATCGCCGCGACTTCCTCGAACGGTACGCGCCGCCTCTTTCGAATTTCCTGCACGAACTCGCGGATCGTCGTGTGCATCACGTTTCCAAAGGTCATCACCGCCTGTGGCCCGCCGCGAATTTGCCAGACTTGCTGCAGCAGGTATTTCATCGGACAGCTTTTGTAGGTCTCGATCGCCGACGCGCTCAACTGCAGCGGTTCGCCAAGCGGCGGATGGTATGCCTTGGCCCACAGCGCGATGCGCGAATATGCGCGCGAGTTTGCGGGAATCGCCGGAAACAATTGCGGCCGCCCCGGATCGGCGGGCAACGACCCGACGGTCTCATCTTCCTTCGGCACGCGCACCTTTGGCGTCAATTGTTCCGCGTGCATCGCTTTCAATTTCGGATCTTCCAGAATATCGTCGAGAAACGGCGAAGGCTTCTTGCGGTTGTTCACCACCGTGCAAAGCGTCAGCAGCCTCCGCGCCCGCGTCATCGCCACGTAAAAAAGCCGTCGCTCTTCCTGAATCCGGAATTCGCCTTTGGGCTGCTCCTCTTTCATCAGCTCGGCGGGAAATTCGAGCACGGGCGCCTGCGGCCGCGCCGGAAATTCACCGTCGGAAAGCGTCAGCACGAAAACGTGGTCGAATTCGAGCCCTTTCGCCGCATGAACGGTCAGAAGCTGCACGGCATCGTCCGCCGGCTCCTCCGTCTGCGCAATTTCGCCGCCAGCTTCGCGGAAGAAATCGAAATACTCGGTGAACGCGGCAAGCGATTTCTCTTCGCTCTTGCTCTCCCAGTCGGCCAGAAACGACGCGAAGCGTTCGAGGTTCAGCCGATCCGCATCCGAAGGCAGCGGCGAAAGCGCCAGTCCCGCGACGAGGCGGTCAAGAACATTCGTGGCGCTCGCGCGCGCGGCCAGTTGCCGCAGTTCCTTCAAGAATTTCAGAAGCTCCGCCGTTTTCATCTCCGGCCGGAACGCCAGCTCGCCCTGCGGCGCTTCGAGCACGTCGAAGAGCGACTGTTTTCTGCCTCCACGTTCGGCCATGCGCACAAGGTCCGGTGGCCCGAATCCCCAGTAGGGCGCCGCCACCACGCGCGCGCACGCCACGTTGTCGGAGCGAATCGCCACCAGCCGCAAATACGCCAGCAGGTCGCGCACCAGCGTGTTCGAGAGCACCGAAAGTCCGCGAATCACGAACGGAATCTTCTTGCGACGCAGCACCTCGACCATGCGCGTGCGGTGCGAGTGCTTGCGATAGAGCACCGCGCAGCTTCGCCACTTCCGCCCCGCCGCGTGCAGCCGCTCGATTTCGCTCGCGACCCACCAGGCCTCATCCTCCGGCGTGCCGAATTCGGCGATACGGATTTTTTCGCCAGCGGGATTTTCTGTGTTCAATCCTCGGTGCGGCAAGAATGACGGCCGTTCGTTATGTTGAATCACCTGGCTGGCGATATCCAGAATGCGCTTCGTCGACCGGTAATTCTGCGTCAGCGATTTCAGCGGCAAGCCGTCTGCGCGAGCGCCTTTCGCCGCATCGCAGAATCGCTCGAAGAAAATCGTGAAGCTCCCGAACGAAGCGCCGCGAAATCGGTAGATCGCCTGGTTGTCGTCTCCCACCGCGACGATATTGTGATGATCGCCCGCCAGCAGCCACAGCAATTCGAGCTGCGCGATATTCGTGTCTTGAAATTCGTCCACGAGCACGTAGCGGTATTGCTCGCGCAGCCGCGCCAACCGCTCCTTGTCGTTGCGCAGCAGTTCCACAGCTCGCATGAGCTGGCCGCCAAACGTAATCAGATTTCGTTCACGCTGCAGCCGTTCGCTGATGCGATACGCGCGCGCCACTTCTTCCAGCCGCGCGAGATTTTCTTCTTCCGCCGCGCGAGCCTCGTCATCGAGCGAGCTTTTTCGCGCGTCGTACGCCGAGCGCAATCCGTTGACGTACCGCTGGTAATCTTCCGCTGTCACCAGCTCATCCTGGCAGCGCGAAAAAAATTGCTCGAAATCGCTCAGGAATTCGCCCGGCGAAGCCAGCCGCGTGAAATGCTTCAGCGCCAGCTCGCGGATGTTTCGCCGCAGCAAAATCCAATGCTCCACCGGCTCGATCACCTTCAGAGCGGGATTCCACTCGCGCAGGACCTTCTCCAGGCAGAATTTATGGAACGTGCTCAGCCAGACGCCATCCGCGCGTTCGCCCGCGGCTTTCAGCACGCGCGATTTCATTTCATTCGCGGCTTTGTCCGTGAATGTGAGCCCGAGAATATTCTCGCCGGAGAGATCCGGATTGGTTTCAAGCAGGTGGCAGATTCGCCGCGTGATGACGCGCGTCTTGCCCGTGCCCGCGCCCGCGACGACCAGCAGCGGCCCTTCGCCATGCTCCACCACGGCGAGCTGTTCCGCATTCAATTCGGCAAAAGCGTCTGAAGAAGTGGCTGACATCCTGTTGGTGTGCGCAACTTCTTCATCGTAGCGCATTCCCGCGCCGCGTTGTAGTCGCTTTCGCCCGCTGCGCCAAATTGTCCCGCAGTCAGCCCCAGAGGCCCAAGAGTAAATCGAGACGAATCATCGTGTCCGTTGCGGTCGCGTTCATTATTATTTGCTTTGGGCTTTCTTGGTCAGATCGAGTACAGCCTGCTCCCATTCGGAGCACTTCTTTCCTGCATCTCCATAGTTGGCCTCGTCAACCATTACGCCAACAACGGAGCCGCTTCCTGCCGATTCAGAGTTGTGCGTTGTAAGGGACTCGCTGCCGCGGAATGTTCCAAGGGATTTTGACCAGTATCGCTTGTGCCCTTTGCCGTATTCGGCAAAAGCTACAACATCCCAATAACTAGTGGCGGATGTTTGCGACGCCTGACTGTAGAAGCAAGCATAGTTGCTCATTGGTTGTTCATGGGATACGAGTGGAGGCATGGGCAAAGGCTTGGGCTTTTTTTGCGCCCCTGCGGAACAGGGGATCGCGGCCACTAAAGCCAACATCCAATATTTTCTCATCGTGGTCTCCTTTCCGAATGTCACAGACCGTCTGCGCATCAGCTCCGTTCGGCTTCCGAATTTACGGAAGAACTGATTAACACCGAGTTATATTCCAATTGACTGCGGATATACAACAAGGATTATTGAGTGGGGGCATGCGCGGTGCTTTTGAGGGTGCATATCACGTGCCCCTATCCCAAATTGACCCCTTGATTCCCGCCGCTTATACTTGAATGTTCATATCAGCGAAACGCAATCTATAAGGAGATTTCATCATGCCGCAGTCACCACAACAGGTAGGCGAACAGCCGGTCATTCTGAGCGCTGTCCGCACGCCGATGGGAAAATTCATGGGCGGATTATCTTCACTGACCGCGCCAGAGCTCGGCGCGAAAGTCGTCGCCGAAGCCGTCCGCCGCGCCGGCATCGACCCGAACGCCGTCGACGAATGCATCATGGGCAACGTTGTCCAAGCCGGCCTCGGACAAAATCCCGCGCGTCAGGCCGCGCTCAAGGGCGGCCTCGATTATCACGTCGCCGCCATGACCATCAACAAAGTCTGCGGCTCGGGACTCAAATCCGTCGGTCTCGCCGCGCAAGCCGTCATCACCGGCGAATCGGAAATTCTCGTCGCTGGCGGCATGGAGTCCATGTCGAACTGCCCGTATCTCCTCACGCAAGCGCGTACTGGCTATCGCCTCGGCAACGGCGAGTTGATCGACTCCATGGTTCACGACGGCCTCTGGGAAGCTTACGAGGACTATCACATGGGCGTCACCGCCGAGCTCGTCGCCGAAAAATACAAAATCTCGCGCCAGGAGCAGGATCAGTACGCGCTCGAAAGCCATCAGAAAGCCGTGCGCGCCATGAAGTCCTGTTTCTTCGAATCGCAAATCGTGCCCATCGAAATTCCGCAGAAGAAGGGCGATCCCATCGTCATCCGCAAAGACGAAACGCCGCGCGAAGACACTTCTCTCGAAGCGCTCGGCAAGCTGCGCTCCGCATTCAAAAAAGATGGCACCGTCACCGCCGGCAATGCGCCCGGCACCAACGACGGCGCCGCGGCCGTCGTCGTCACCAGCCAGCGCAACGCGTTGCGCCTCGGCAAGCAGCCGATGGCGCGCATCGTCGCGCAGTCGGTCGGCGGCGTCGAACCGAAATGGGTGATGATGGCGCCGGTCGAGGCGGTCAATAAGCTGCTCAAGAAAACCGGCTGGGACCGCGACAAGGACATCGACTTGATCGAGCTCAACGAAGCCTTCGCCGTTCAGGCCATCGCCGTCGCGCGCGAGCTGAAGCTCAACCCCGAAAAAATCAATGTCAATGGCGGCGCGGTTGCTCTCGGCCATCCCATCGGCGCATCCGGCGCGCGCGTTCTCGTCACACTGCTCTACGAACTGCATCGCCGCAACCTGAAGCGCGGCATCGCCGCGTTGTGTCTCGGCGGCGGAAACGCCGTCGCCATGGCCATCGAACGCATGTAGCTGCACGGGTGAATCGTTGACTACCTTGGCCGATTTGCCGCACTTCACAATCACTTCGATTTCGCCCGTAGGCAGCAGCGCTCGGCTGGCAGGCGTTTTCGATCGTCTCGGCGGCGTTGCGGAGGGCAGGTGTTGGTTGTTTGCCTGGAACGCAGAAAGCATGATCGGTGATCTAGTGGAACTGGATCGAGACAGGAAGACCGCCGTCTTTGTCGCGGCATATCCTAACGAGCAGGCTGCTGTTGGAGCAAAATTGCCCTACGTGGACGGGTACTGGAATATCTCGGACGTTGAAATGGTCATTGGCGAGGGGCACGCATGGAAGCGAGTGACCTTCGAAGCCCAAGACGCTGCGATGTCCCGGTACGAAGGCGGGCGCGTGCTAAGGAAGGCTTCGGACATGGCTGCGCATGGAAATGCGGCCGGGCAGATTGTTGCCGGTGGGTGGGATCACGAACACTGTAAGATTTGCTGGAAACACATTGAACCCCAGCAGGTCGCATACGTCGACAATGACGATAACTGGCTCTGCGAATCCTGCTACCAGGAATATGTAGTCCCGCACGACCTTTCGTTTATGGAAATCCATGGTCGCAGATGGCCTGAGTGACATGTTCTGCCCCGTCTGCAAATACGAATTCCGCCGCGGCTTCACGCACTGCAATCAGTGCGACGTCGACCTCGTCGACGCTTTGCCGTCCGAAGAACCAGTCGACCACGCGCCCGCGGCCTCCGCACCGCAGCAGGAATTGGACCAGCCCGCGCTGCTCTGGCGCGGCGCCAGCGGCGGATTCTATTCTGCGCTGACTACTGCGCTCGACGCCGCGCACATCCCGTACAACAAAGAAGAACTCGACGCGCGCCTCGTTTTCACTGCGCAGCACACGGACTTGGAAGTCTGGGTGCCCGCCGCAAATCTGTCCGAAGCGCAACGCGTCCTCGACGCCGCGCTTGCCAATCCCTTGAACGCTGACGCCGCCGCGTCCGGCGCGGTCGACGTCGAAAATGAAGACGACACCAGCGCCGCATTTCCCGCCGAATTGCGTGACGAAGATGACAAGGGCGCCGACGACATTCGCCGCGAAAATGTCGCGCGTGAACTCTATCCCGACGACGCCACCGCCGAAGTCTGGTCCGGCAAGAACGAAACCCTGGCCGATGTTTTAAAATCCTGCCTCGCCGAAATCGGCATCAGTTGTTACGTCGAACGCCCCGAATCTGAATCCGGGCCCGGACCCAGCAATGACCAGGATACTTTCGCCGTCCGTGTCCTTCCCGCTGACGAAGTTCGCGCCAAGCACATCGTCCGCCAGGTCACCGACGCCGCTCCGCCCGCGTAGCCCCGCCCGTCGCGCCTCTCCCAGTCGCGTTGCCTTTCTAGCCAGAGCTTCGCCGCCTTCCGGAAGTTCTACGACTTTCGCGTCGCCTTAACGTTGTCATCCCGAACCTAGCCCGCCGCCGTTGCGGGATAACGGTGAGGCCTGCCTGCCCCAGGCAGGGACCTGCTTTTGCTTCTTTCGGACTGCGGCGGTCCGTCCCGCGGACTCCGGCGCAGCCGGAGCCTGCCCACCGCAGGCAGGCTCAACGCCGCTTTGCCGCATCCGCATGCGTTGCACCTGTGAGGGCGGGCTTCAACCCCGCCCGAGTAGCATCGCCTGCCCGGGACGAAACGCATTTTCCTCTTGATTTCATAGTTATGTGGTACATACTCATTGTAGCTGGCTACGCCAGCAGAAGAACTCAAGCGGGAGGGAGAAACGCAAGCCGCGGAAACGCGGCTTTTCGCTTTTTATGCCTGCCTGCCGTGGCGGGCGCTTTTTATGATTCTAATCGCTGAGGATATGAATAATTAGAACTCGATGCAACTCATAGAAAACAAACAACGGGAGGCGTTTCTAATCGCTGATTCTTTCGATTTTTTGAGAAATTTTGCGATTTCGGACACTGCCATCGGGCATCGACAGTTTGGCTCTTCAAGACCGCTTTTGCGAATCGCGCCTCTTGGGATATCCTCTTGCCGGTCAATACCGTTGAACTTCACTAAGGACTATTGAATGTCAATCGACCAGATCAAGACCGTCGCCGTCCTCGGCGCGGGCACCATGGGCAACGGCATCGCGCATGTTTTCGCCAGAGCCGCCTACAGCGTGATTCTTCGCGATGTTGACCAGAAGCAACTCGACCGCGCCCTCGAGACCATCGGCAAGAATCTCGACCGCGAAGTGAAAAAAGCGAAAATCACCGAAGCTGACAAGCCCGCAATTCTCTCGCGCATTAAACCGACGACCGACGCTAAAGCTCTCGCTGCCGCTGATCTCGCCGTCGAAGCCGTTCCTGAGCAGCGCGAACTCAAGGAACGAGTCCTCAAGGAAGCTGACGCCATTCTGCGCCCGGGCGTGATTCTTGCCAGCAATACGTCGTCTATTTCCGTCACCGCCCTCGCCGCGAAAACCACGCGCCCGGAAAATTTCATCGGCATGCACTTCATGAACCCCGTGCCGGTGATGACCCTCGTCGAAGTCATTCGCGGCCTGCAAACCAGCGAGGAAACATTCAGCATCACGATGGAGCTGTGCAAGAAACTCGGCAAATCTCCCGTGGCCGTCAATGATGCACCCGGCTTCGTCTCCAATCGCGTCCTGATGCCTATGATCAACGAGGCCGTTTACGCCGTCATGGAAGGCGTCGCCACGCCCGAGTCCGTCGACGCCGTAATGAAAATGGGCATGAATCATCCCATGGGTCCGCTCGAACTCGCCGACTTCATCGGTCTCGACGTTTGCGTCGACATTCTCGAAGTGCTTCACTCCGGATTCGGCGATCCGAAATATCGTGCCTGCCCGCTGCTCCGGAAATACGTCGCCGCCGGCTGGCTCGGCCGTAAATCCGGCCGCGGCTTCTACAAGTATTGATGTGTGGGTGAGCAGGGGAGGTGGGGGAAGCGGAAATTGTTCTTTGCTTTTTGTTCGCCTTATGCTAACCTCTGCCCTTGGACGTAGCCAGAGACGCAGAGGCAACTCTCTGGTAAACTGCCGCACCAATAAACACCCGCGGCTTGGGATATCCGCTGATCGGGAGACCCCGGAGGTCAGGGGAAAATGACGAGAGGTGAGGAAATGGAAGAAAAAGTCAAAATGCTGGACGCGGCGGTTGCGCAAATCGAAAAGCAGTATGGCAAAGGCTCGATCATGCGCCTCGGGACCAAAGATGTACTCGTCCCTGTGAACGTGATTTCCACCGGCTCGATCTCCATCGACGCTGCTTTGGGCGTCGGCGGCCTGCCGCGCGGGCGCGTCATCGAAATCTATGGCCCGGAATCCGGCGGCAAGACCACTCTCGCCCTGCACGTCATCGCCGAAGCGCAGAAAGTCGGCGGCACGGCGGCATTCATTGACGCCGAGCATGCCCTCGATCCGTCCTACGCCCGCAAGCTCGGCGTCGACGTCGACAATCTTCTCGTCTCGCAACCGGATAACGGCGAGCAAGCCCTCGAAATCGCGCAAGCCCTGATTAGCTCCGGCGGCGTCGACATCGTCGTTGTGGACTCCGTTGCCGCGCTCGTTCCCAAAGCCGAGCTCGAAGGCGATATGGGCGATCCGCAAATGGGTTTGCAGGCGCGCTTGATGTCTCAGGCTCTTCGCAAACTCACCGGCATCGTCTCAAAATCCAAGACGTGCCTTGTTTTCATCAATCAGATTCGCGAAAAAATCGGAGTCATGTTCGGCAATCCGGAAACGACCACCGGCGGCCGCGCGCTGAAATTCTATTCGTCGATTCGACTCGACATTCGCCGTATCCAGGCGATCAAAGAAGGCGATCGCGTCATCGGCTCGCGCACTCGCGCCAAAGTCGTGAAAAACAAAGTCGCCGCTCCCTTCCGCGAGGCCGAATTCGACATTCTGTATGGCGAAGGCGTTTCCCGCGAAGGCGATTTGCTCGATCTTGGCGTCACGCGCAACATCCTCGAGAAGTCCGGCACGTGGATTTCCTTCGATGGCGAACGCCTCGGCCAGGGCCGCGAAAACGCTCGCGTTTTCCTGCGTGAAAACGTGGATATTCGCAACAAAATCGAGGCTGCCCTGCGCAAGCAGTTGGGTCTGCCAATGCCCGGACACGAAGCGGAGAATTCCGCGAAATCCGCCGAGAATGCCAAGGGTGAAACAGCGAAATCTGGCCCGCAGCCCGTGCCCATCGCCAAGGCCAAGGCCGCCCGGTAGAAACCTTCTGAGCGAGTACCGGATCTAAAGGCGCTGGCGGCGGTAAGTACCTGCATCACCGTCTCCGCACCCGAGTACTATTGTGCCTTCGGCTACCTTCTGGAATGATTAGAGTGTTTTAAGTTGCGCTAACTTGCTTGATTTCCATAGAATGTACTTAGACAGCAAAGACTACAGGGGGACAAGAACCAACACCGGCCAAGTCCATGAACAGCCACCCAGCTAATTCGTACCGTGCATTACTGAGGTTCGCACTCATTTCTTTCATTTTCGCACTCATTCCCTTTGCAGCACCTGCTAAGGCAGCCGGCCCAGCACCCGCAACCACCACCGTCGCCAGGACGACGACTAAGAGCACTTTGCATCACCGCTATCGCCGTTACCGAGGGACTCCGACATACGTTCAGAATCCGGGACTCGGCGACGACGCGCAGTTCGATGACCCGGTCGTCCGCGAAGTGGTTCTCGACGCGCTTGGGAAGCAGAACGGCTCGGTAGTCGCCGTCGACCCATCGACCGGCCGCGTTCTCACCATCGTCAACCAGAAGCTGGCTTACTCGGCCGGTTTTGAGCCGTGTTCAACCACGAAACCGGTCATCGCTGTCGCCGCGCTCGAAAAGGGCATCATCAATCCAGACACGATGATTTCTGTTGGCCGTCGGCGCTACATGGATTTGACCGAAGCTCTTGCGCACTCGAACAACGCATACTTCGAAGAACTTGGCCGCCGCCTCGGCTTCGACGCGGTCTGGCATTATGATCATCTTTTCGGTCTTGGCGAGCGTTCTGGCCTGGACATCAGCGGAGAGCAATCCGGCGTCCTCCCCGCGAATCCGCCTCGCAATGGTGGCGTCGCCCGCATGTCAAGTTTCGGTGAAGGAATCCGCATGACGCCGCTGCAACTCGCCGCGATCGTCTCGACCATCGCCAACGGCGGCACAATGTACTACTTGCAGTATCCGCAATCGCAGGCCGCGGCCCAGGATTTTGAGCCACGCGTTCGCCGCACTCTGGAAATTGCGCCCCTGCTGCCCGACCTTCGCCAGGGAATGCTCGCTGCCGTTCTTTACGGAACCGCGCGCCAGAGCAACGACCCGGAAGGCGAGCAAACTCTGGGCAAGACCGGCACTTGCAATGACGAAACCATGGGCGGCCGGCTCGGTTGGTTCGCTTCTTACGCTGGCCAAGATAATCCGAAGCTCGTCCTCGTAGTTCTGCTCCGCGGTGGTGCACGCATCGTCAATGGCCCGCACGCCGCCGACGTTGCTGGCAAGATTTATCACGACCTCTACGAACGCAAGTACTTCGCCGATAAATCGACCGAACCGGTCGCCACAGCCGCGGCTACCCCCGAGCGTTAATCCAGGCAGCAAATAACCGCGGCCGCATCCCCAGGATTCTTGCGCGTTTCAGCGGCGCATATTTCCGTCCCTGCATGCCGGAGTACCCCGCAGTGCGCAAGACTTTGCATTTCCGCTTTGGCGCCTGCCGCGAATGCGCTATCCTGCGCTTCCAGTTGGCATGGGCGCTGCTTGGGAGAATTCAGTGACGCGGAAAAGAGTCATCGTCTGGTCGCTTTTGGTCGCGATAGCGGCGGTGGCAATCGGTGCGTCCTATTACACGCGGTTTTCCGTTGAACGCCGCTTCGCCCGCGAAGTCGCTCTGGCCCGCGACACCGCGGCCTTTGCGCAGAAAAACGCCATCGGATTTACCGTTCGGGCCGTGCCGCGCGGTGTTCCTTTCGCTGCGTTGCTCTCTCAAATGGGAATCGACTCGGCCACCGCTGCCCAGGTGATACTTTGCGCTCAGCCTGTCTTCAATTTCCGCACGCTCCACGCCGGAAATCAGTTGATTGTCGGCCGTTCAACGCTTGGCGAACTCTTCGCGCTGCGCTACCAGATTGACCCCGACCGCATTCTTTCCATCGTCCGCCGTGGCGCGCAATTTCAAGCCGTCGTCGAAGCGCAGCCCATCACGACGGAGACCGCGTCGGTGGCCGGCAAGATCGATGGCTCGCTTTTCGACGCCGTCGCCCATGCCGGCGAATCGCCCGAGCTCGCTATGCGCCTGGCCGACATTTTCAGTTGGGATTTGGATTTTTACACCGACCCTCGCCCCGGAGACACTTTTCGCGTTGTCGTCGAGAAGAAGCGCCTCGCGAATAATCAGGTCATTGGCTATGGCAGGATTCTCGCCGCCGAATACGACAACGATGGCCGCCCGTATCGCGCCGTGCTGTTCCACGATCCCTCGGGCGTTCCCGCCTATTACACGCCGGACGGCAAATCGCTGAAAAAAGCGTTTCTCCATTCGCCGCTGAAATTCGCGGCCCTCATCACTTCGCATTTCAGTTACAGCCGCTTTCATCCCATCTTGAAAGTCTATCGCCCGCATCTCGGCACGGATTACGCTGCGCCTATCGGCACGCCGGTGCAGTCGATCGGCGATGGTCGCGTCATTTTCGCGGGGCGCAAGGGTGGCGACGGCAACTTGGTCAAGATTCAGCACATCAACGGCTACGAAACGTATTACATGCACCTTTCGCGCATTCTGGTTCGCGACGGCCAGCACGTAGCGCAGGGCGAGCGCATCGGACTCGTGGGCATGACGGGGCTCGCCACCGGCCCGCATCTCGACTTCCGCATTGAGCGCCACGGCCAATTCATGAATTTCGAGCGCCTGCCGCTGCCGCCGTCCTCGCCCGTCGCGCACCGCGATATGGCCGAATTCATCGCTGTCCGCGACCACGAAATGGCTCTCCTGCCTCAGCCCGGCACTTCCTTCGCCAACGCCGCCGCTCCTGCGACTCCCACCGCGCCCGCATCTCCCTCCGGCAATCGCTGACGATTGCGCGAGGCGGCATACCCGAAAGCCTTGAGGAGACAAAAAACCATCGAGGCGAATTATTGCAAGCTTGTGATCCTGTTGTGAATAGCCGACTGGAAGCTCCGGAAGTTTCTACAGCCAATTTCTGCTATTTAGATCACCTTTTGCAGATTGGTTTTGGTGTTGCAGTCATATAAGTGCACACAAGCAACCCCCATCGTCCTGGCTGCGCGCTCTTCGCGCCTGAACTTCACGGAAGAAGAATTCGCTTGACAGGCCCACTTAGGGGGGTAATGTCCATTGAAACTGACAAGGAGGTTATCATGCGAAGACCTCTTCCCCGTGGGATCCTACCGAAGGTCGCGCTTTGCCTAGGTGTTTTCATTCTTTCGCTTGGGTTTGGAGAGAAGCGTGCTGCTTCTCAATCTTGCGGGGGAATTCCCGGTATTGGCAATCTGCTGTATTGTACCGGTCCCTTCTTTTACTGCGGCGATTTTACGTACTGCATTGGATACTGCTGCTCCGGACAAGGCAATTGTAAGGAAAACTGCGGTGAGGAGTGTAGTTTTGCGGGGTCGTGCAGCGAGACCGGACTTATTTGCGCTGCGAGTTGTCCTGGCTAAGAATTTGGCCTCTCAAGGGGCGTGTGCGTGCTCGTAGGAAGAGTGCGCACCCATGCATATGATTTGGGTTTCTTGTTGGCGCAAGATGGGCGAAGTATTTGACGAGTTGTGGTGGAGGTCGCATGACGCAATCGAACGATACGAAAAAGGTCGTGGCCCGATGGGGTGGATGGTTTCTCGCTGCTGCTCTGCTTGGCGTCGCCGGGTATTATCTGGTCCAACCCCTAAGCATAAGATATATTGCCCATGCCCAAGTGACCGTAGCTCCGTTCACTTTGCAACAGCAATTTTTCTCCCAATACGATCAGAATCCGAACGGTCAGCTCGACCTTAAGCTGACTGTGGCTCGGACGTCCGATGGGGCAACAGTCAAAGTCAACGAGAATATCGCTCCCAATGGTTCGCCGGGGGGCCGCGTTCGTGTAATTGACCTTCCTGATGGCCAGGAGTTCGTTGTTTATGACGAGGTTTCCGCCGTGGTTCGTTCACCTCAACCTCCGGACTGGGTGGTCGCAATGCGCAAGCAGGCAATCATCAACCCTCCGTCAAATTGCGTGGAGCAAGGAGACACATTGAGGGGTTATGACCAGCTACAAGGCCATCCAGTAGCTATTGTTGAATTGCCTCGGTCGCCGAGCGGGATAAGGTACACCGCGTGGGAATCGCCCGGCCTGGGGTGTCAGATGCTGCAGTCTCTGTCCGAGGCACTTCAGCCGGACGGATCCTACAAGACGGTCGGAAGAACGACGCTGGTCACTATTACCAGCGGCGAGCCAGATGCGAGCCTATTGGAGGTTTCGACAAACTATCAAACGCTAATGCCTTCCGAGGCCTTGCGCAAGGAGGTTGCACACCTAGGAGGGCCTTGGACCGACAAGCTTGACAGAATTGCGAAGCAACAGGATGCCAACTATTTGGAACACCTGAAGGGTCAGTGGGGTCCGCCCCCGAGGAAAAATATTTTCTAGAACTTCTAACGAATTCATGCAAGGGCATAGTGCGTTCGCTACGCCCGGACTGTTGTACCTCATCGCTGACAGTACTCGCATCTCCGTCCACAAATCGCTAGCTGTTTATCACGCTTCATGGCGCCCATTCTATTTCGCAATCCGTCTTGCCTGTCGCAGCTCATCGTGTACAATGCCGCCACTGTTTTTTCCTTACGGGAGGGACTTTGCGAAAATTGGGCAAAATCTCTGGCTACACTTTTCTCGTCCTGCTGATTCTGCTGGGCGCTGCCATCACGTTTACGATCGGATGGCGGCCGTTCATCGGCCCGCGCTCCCGCCCACTGACGAATCGCACTTTCGCCGCCACGCCTGAGCGTCTCGCGCGCGGCCGCTATCTTGTTCAGAATGTCATGGGCTGCGTAGATTGCCACTCGCCGCATGATTGGACCAAGCACGACGCCCCGATTCTCACGGGCATGGAAGGCGCCGGAGAAATTTTCCCGTTCGCCAATTTGCCTGGCCGCATCGTGGCACCGAACCTGACTACCGATCCCCAGAGTGGAATGGCCTCGTATACCGACGACCAGCTCGCGCGGGCGATTCGCGAAGGCATCAGCCATGACGGCCGCGTTCTCTTCCCCATCATGCCTTACCTTCATTTCCAGAGCATGTCCGACGAAGACCTCGCTTCCGTCATCGTCTATCTGCGCTCGCTCAAGCCTGTTCACAACGCCCTGCCGGCAACCGAGATCATTTTTCCAGTGAAGTATTTGATTCGCAGTGTCCCTCAGCCATTGACGGCGCCTGTTCCCGCGCCCGATCTCTCGACGCCTGCGAAGCGCGGCGCTTATCTCGTGAATATGGCCAGTTGTTCGGATTGCCACACGCCGCAAGACAACCATGGCATGCCCATGCCCGGGCTTGATTTCGCGGGAGGTTTCATTCTTGAGGGCCCGTGGGGCCGCGTCGCCAGCGCGAATATCACGCCGGATGCTTCGGGAATTTCCTACTACGACGAAACGCTTTTTGCGCAGGCCATGCGCACTGGCTTCGTGAAAGCTCGTCAGCTGAATCAGATTATGCCCTGGACAGTTTACCGTGGCATGACGGACGACGATCTCGCCGCGATGTTCGCTTACCTTCAGACGCTGCCGCCGATTCATCATCGCGTCGACAACACTGAGCCGCCGACCTATTGTCCGTTGTGCAAGTCCACGCACGGCGGGGGAGACCAAAACCACGCACCCGCGCATTGACGCCGTGCGGAATTTCTTTATCCGAAGAGCGAGCCTACATCAGTTCTTTCAGGTTCGGCGTGATGTCGCGGTGAAACAAATCCAGCTCGGCGAGCGGCTTTTCCTGCAAGCCTGGGATTTTCGCCTTCAAGTGGTCTTCGTAGGTGGGAACATCCAGCTTGTAATAAACGCCCAGCGGAATTCTTCCGCCGGGTTCCTGCGACTTTAGTAAGGCCTGGGCTTTTTTCTGCGCGATTTCTACCGGATCGTCAGGGTTGTGCACGATGGGATCGTACCCGCTCTGGTCCAGCCGGTAGAGCCGCGGCTGCCCCTCGACCTGTCCCGCGTAAAATCCTTTTGTGTGCAGGTCATTGTACGTCGGGCAGGTTTGCAACACGTCGACCAGCGCGCTGCCGCGATGCTGTATCGCCTGCGCGATAATTTCCGAAAGATATTTCGTGTCCAGCGCGTATCCGCGAGCCACAAACGTGTATCCGCACGCCAGCGCCAGCAGAATCGGATTGATCGCGTCCATGATCGACGCTTCTGACATCGATTTTGTTTTCTGCCCTTTCGCAATCGTGGGCGATGCCTGTCCTTTAGTCAGCGCGTAAACATCGTTGTTCATCACCACGTAAGTGATATTCAGATTCCGCCGTCCGCCCGCGACGAAATGCCCGCCGCCGATTCCATATGCGTCGCCGTCGCCGCCCACGCCAATCACGGTCAAATCGTGATTCGCCAGCTTCATCGCCGTCACCGAAGGCATCACGCGTCCGTGCAGCGTGTGAAACGAATACGCGTTCATATAATGCGCGGTCTTGCCGGCGCAGCCGATTCCGCTGATTACCGCGACGCGATGCGGCGCCACGCCCAGCTTCGCGAGAGCCATCTGCACCGCCGACACCACGCCGAAGTCGCCGCAGCCCGGACACCAGTCGTTGTGAACGTCCGATTTGAAATCCGCTGCCTGTATTGTCTTTACGTCGGTTGGCACTGTGCTCATCGAAAAAATTCCCCCGCTCCGGTCCCGTTTCCGTTACCGATTGTATCCCGGCGGCAACGGCACCATGGGCGCCAGCATCTTCGGATTGCTTTCGCGCAGTTCGAGCATTTCGTCGAATTCGCGGTTGCCTTCGCCCACTTCGGTCACTTTGCCCTGCGAGATCACCAGCCGCTCGGGAGCGCCGGCCTTCGCCGCTCCGAGCGCAACCAAAATTTCATCTTCCGAGAATGGTCGCCCGTCGTATTTCACCACGCGATGATGAACGGAAACCCCCGTCTCCGCGCGAATCAGTTGCGCGAGCTGGCCCGAATAATTCCCGTCGAAGCAAACCACGCGCTCGGCCCGCGCCAGAATATTCTTCACCGCGTCGATAGGGAACGGACTCATCAGGCGAATGTGCAGCATCGCGTATTTTGTGTGATGCGGATCGGCGCTCCGCAGCGCGTCATGCACCGCGCCTTTCGTCGAACCCCAGCAAACCGCGAGCAACGGGATTTTCTGCGGCGCCGCCGGCCTAGGTAAATGTACTTCTTGCCATCGGGAATTTCGCGCGCCGCCAGCGCCACTTTGCCCATGCGCTTTTCCATCATCGCCAGCCGGTTGCCGATGCCTTCGGTGATGTGCCCACGCGGATCGTGTTCGTCGCTCGTCGACCAGAAAATTCCACCTGCCTGTCCCGGCACCGACCGCGGGCTGATGCCGTCTTTCCCGAACGCGTACCGCTGATAATCGCCATTCGTGTTCGCCGGCTTCATCATGCCGCGATCGATCTTCAAATGCGAAGTCTTGAACGGCGGCAGCGTCTGATAGCAACTCGCCATGTGCTTATCGACCAGCACAATCACGGGAACCTGATAACGGTCCGCGTAGTTGAACGCGTCGAACGTGTCGTAGAAGCATTCCTCGATGTCGCCCGCCGCCATCACGATTCGCGGAATGTCGCCCTGCCCCGCGTGCAGAGCAAAAAGCAAATCGCCCTGCTCCTGCCGCGTCGGCAATCCCGTCGAAGGTCCGCCGCGTTGATAGAGCACCAGCACCGGCCCCGGCGCTTCCGTGATTGCCGCGAAGCCCAGTCCTTCCGGCATCAGCGAGAATCCGGGCCCGGAAGTCGAAGTCGAGGTACGCACTCCGCCATGCGCGCCCATCACCGCCGCATCGATCGCGGAAACTTCGTCTTCGGTTTGCAGCACCACCAGATTGTGATCGCTCTGGTAGCCCTCGAGATAAACGCTCTCGTCCGTCGCCGGGCTGATCGGGTAATACGTTTGCAGTCCGCAGCCCGCCTTGATTTTCGCAATCCCCACGGCTTGCGAGCCCTTCACCATGATCTGCTCGCGCTTCGGCGGCGCGGCAGGCAGCGCGAATTTCAATTGGCCTGCGAATCTTTCTTTCGCGTAATCGTATGCGTATTTCGCCGCATTGACGTTCAGCTCCGCGACTTTTCCCGCCTTCGTGCCAAAGCTGTCGCGGATCGCCTCCGCCACCGGCTCGAAATCGAATCCCAGCACGCCCACCGACGCGCCCAGCGCCAGCGTATTCGTCATGATGCGGTACGCGCGCGCCTGGCCCGGCTTGCCCGCCTCGGTCAGCGCGCGGTCGAGCAGCTCCGCGTAGGGCATCTCCCACAGAAAAATGTCTTTGCGCTCGCTCGTCTCGATGAATTTTTTCTGCTCGACGTCGTAGAGAATCGCGCCGCCCGCCGCGATTTCGTGAACATGCCCGCGATGGGCAGGGAACTCGTGATACAGGTCGCCGATGAGCGTCTCTTCATCCAGCGAAGAAAGCAGATGCACTGCATCCACGTGCGACGCCACTGGCTCATCGGAAATCCGCAGTTTATAGGCGCTGTGCTTGCCCTTGATGTTCGAGTGGTATTCGATCTGGCCGAAAACGTAGTAGCCCGAGCGGCACAGGGCCTTCGCCAGAATTTCCGCGCTCACGTTCAAGCCGCTTCCTTGCGGCCCGCCGATCATCCAGCAAAAATGCGATCCCATTCGTTCTCCGCCCGTCCCAAGCTCTTCGAAAAAAATCCAACCGCGGCGCAATCACGGCCGCGCCGCATGACGACGCTGAACTCCAGCAGGATTCGCTCAGCGAGGAAATCCCGGCTACCCGAACCGCTAAGCCTAGCATAGCGCATGAACCGCGAAAATAGAAAATGCCCGGCGTCGCTTTCGTCGCGCCAAGCGGCGCATTTCCGCCCTCGAACCGTCAGTTTTCTCCCAAAACGTTTCACAGTCCTGGGTGCGCCCTTTCGGCAGGTCTTCGCGCTGAGCTCGATTGCCGGGCCGCACGATTCGTATTACGATTCAATGATTGCATTTGGCATGTCCGTGACTCGCACGCAATTCCGCCGCATGGCTCTCAGTTTCCCAGAGACGGTCGAGTCCGCTCACATGAATCACCCCGATTTTCGAGTTGGCGGCAAGATTTTCGTCACGCTCGCGACTTCTGGCAAGCCGTTAGCCATGGTCAAGCTCACGCCCGAGCAGCAGGCGGAATTCATCGCCGATGAGCCTGCAGTCTTCTCGCCCGAAAACGGAGCCTGGGGACGTAGCGGCTGCACCAGAGTCCACCTCAAGGCCGCCAAGCAGGCCATCCTTCGCCGCGCCATCCTCGCTGCGTGGCTCAATACCGCTGCCAAGTCTCTCGCCAAGAAATTCGAGGCCAGCAGCTAGCGCTGCGAGAAGTCGCGGTGGGCGGCTCCATCCGCGCCTGCCGCTTCCTGGAACATTTCTCTTCACTCTCGCGTACTGCTATCTGAGGGCGGATCTCGAGCACTGAAGTTTGCGACAGCGTGGATTCTCGGCGGAGGCGAACAAATGGATTCTTTCACTGCTCAACTCAAGCAAGTCTTCCGCCGGCTCGGCCGCGCGCCGATGTTCACTTTCATCACGCTTCTTATGCTCGCCGCGGGCGTCGGCGCGAATACCGCCGTTTTCAGTGTTCTGGAAGGCGTCCTGCTGAAGCCGCTGCCGTATCCTCATCCCGAACAGCTCGTCGGCGTGTGGCACACCGCGCCGGGAATTAACATTCCCCAACTCAATGTGTCGCCCGCAAACTACTTCATCTATCGGGAGCAAAGCCGTACTTTCCAGGCCATTGGCGTGTACAACGATGACACCGACAGCGTGACGGGCGTTGCCGAACCGGAGCAAGTGCGCGTCGTCAACGTCACCCAGGAAATCCTCCCCATGCTCGGTGTTCGCCCCGCTCTCGGACGCGTCTTCTCGCCTCAGGACGATTCGCCCACTGCGCCGAAGACGGCCGTGTTGACCTATGGTTATTGGCGGCACAAATTCGGCGGTTCGCCTTCGGCCATCGGCCGAACAATCGTCGTCGATGGCTCGGCGCGCCAGATCATCGGTGTATTGCCGCGGAACTTTCGCTTTATGAATGAAATCGATCCTGCGCTCTTCCTGCCATTTCAATTCGACCGCAGTAAGACACATCTCGGCGGGTTCAGCTTTGAAGGGATTGCCCGGCTTAAGCCCGGCGTCACGATTGCTGCAGCCGACTCGGACGTTGCGCGGATGCTTCCCATCGTCATGCGAAGTTTCCCAGCGCCTCCGGGCTTCAGCGTCGACCTCTTCCAGAAGGCGCGCATCGCTCCGGCCTTGCATCTGCTGAAGCAGGATGTCGTTGGCGATATCGGAACGCTCCTGTGGGTCCTGATGGGTAGCATCGGGATGGTTCTGCTCATTGCTTGCGCCAACGTCGCCAATCTTCTCCTCGTTCGCACCGAGGGACGTCAGCAGGAACTCGCCATTCGCGCGGCACTCGGCGCCAGCCGCAACCGCATCGCTGGCGAATTGCTTTTCGAAAGCCTCGTCATTGGCCTGCTGGGTAGCGCGCTGGGACTGGGGCTCGCTTACGGCGCTCTGCGCCTGCTTGTTGCCATGGCGCCCACGGGATTGCCGCGTCTCGCTGACATTGGCATCGATGTGCCTGTTCTGCTTTTCACACTCGCTATCGCCCTGTTTACGAGTCTTCTATTCGGCCTTGTGCCTGTTCTTAAATACTCCGGCGCCCGCGCCAGCACGGGCCTGCGCGAAGGCGGACGCACGCTCAGCCAGAGTCGCGCGCGCCTTCGCACTCGCAACGTCCTCGTGACCGTTCAGGTCGCGCTCGCTTTCGTCCTGCTGATCTGCTCCGGCCTTATGATTCGCACCTTTCGTGCACTCACACACGTCAATCCCGGCTTTGTCGGCCCCGCCGAGGTTCAGACATTTCGCGTTTTCATTCCCGACGCCGACGTCTCCGATCCCGGGAACGTGCTCCGCGATGAGCAGACGATTTCGCAAAAGCTCGCCGCCATTCCGGGCGTTTCTTCCGTGGGCTTTTCGAATTCCGTTCCCATGGATGGCAATCAATGGATGGACATCGTCTTCGCGCAAGACTGCACCTACGCGCAGGGCGAGCTGCCAAAGCTTCGCCGGTTCTTCTTCGTCTCGCCCGAATATTTTCAGACCGTCGGCATTCCTCTCGTCGCTGGCCGCAATGTCACCTGGAGTGACACCTACGCGAAGCTTCCCGTTGCTCTCGTGTCCGAAGATTTTGCCCGCGACTATTGGCATGATCCCGCAAACGCCATCGGCAAGCGCATTCGCGTGTCTAACATTGACGACTGGCGCGAAATCATCGGCGTTGTCGGCGACGTGCACTACGACGGCATGAACAGGCCTGTAGTCTCCGCCGTGTATTGGCCTATCCTCATCGCCAAATTTGAGAGCGATCCGATCGAGGTCCGCCGCGACGTCGCATTCGCCATTCGCAGCCCGCGTGCTGGCTCGCAAGCATTCCTCAGCGAAGTTCGTCAAGCCGTCTGGTCCGTTGATGCGAATCTTCCTCTCGCCGACGTCCATACCCTCGATTACTTTTACAGCCAATCAATGGCGCGCACTTCCTTCACTCTGGTGATGCTTGGCATCGCCGGTGTCATGGCGCTTTTGCTCGGCACCGTCGGCCTCTACGGCGTCATCGCCTATTCCGTCTCGCAGCGCACGCGCGAGATCGGCATTCGCATGGCTCTCGGCGCGCAACAGAAAGGTCTGATCGCAATGTTCGTCCGCCAGGGACTATTGCTCACCGGCGTGGGTGTTGCGTGCGGGCTCGTCGCGGCCTTCGCCGCCATGCGGCTGATGTCCTCGCTGCTGTTTCATGTCAGCCCGGCTGATCCGGTCACGTATGGCGGCGTCACGGTCGGCCTGGTTGCGACGGCGTTTCTCGCCAGCTACCTGCCGTCGCGCCGCGCCGCCAACGTCAATCCCGTCGAGGCCCTCCGCGCGGAGTAAAGGGATGTCTTCAAAGCATTTCTTTAAATCGGCGCCGAAGGACAGGCCCTGGACTGGGAATGATGAAAGCGCGTGACGCTCGCGTAACATATGAAAGGCACGTCAGCGGCGCTGCCTGTGGTAGGCCCGCCAAGCCTCAACGGCATCGTGCCAGGCACGCGAGCCGTCAGCGATCCCCAGCACGCGCAACGCACCGACAAATAGCTCCTCAGTTGGCAGCGTCAGTAATTCCCGAATCAATTCCCCGGCGATCATGGCGTTGCCGTAAACGTGGAAGGCACGCCGAAGGTGTCGTCGACGATTTCGACGAAGTTTCTCTCTTCACGGAGGATCATGCGCTTGCTTAGTGCCATGGTGAAATTCTCGACCGCTTCCGGATCTGACTTCAAACGTGCCTTGTAATGCTCATACGACGCGAGGCTATCGAACGCAATCAATCCCCACGCAACGTCGTTCGTTCCTTCGTAGGGAAGGAAATATCCGACGAGGTGTCCGCCGCATCGAGGGATAATGCGCCCCCAATTCTCGGCGTACTTTTTGAAACCATCTCTCTGGAATGGATCGATCTGGTAGCGTATGACGCACACTATCCTCACTGTTTTTTCCTTTCGTGGCCGTCCTCGTTGGTGAATCACGGTCGACCGTCAGTGCCGCAATCGTCACCGCCATTATGCAAATTGCCCAACGACGACAATTCGTCTACAATCAAAGTATGAATGTTGAGCGTCATGCCGACCTCGCCGTCTCCAGAATTGCCGCCGCCATTGGCGAGCCGGCGCGCGTTCGCATCCTCTACTGCCTCTTGGACGGCCACGCACGGACAAGCACCGAACTTGCCGTGGTGGCCGAGGTGAGCCCTTCAACCGCGAGCGTGCACCTGAATCGGCTGAAGACCGAGCGCCTGGTCAGAGTGCTCGCCCAGGGTAAGCATCGTTACTACAGCCTGGAGGGGCCCAATGTGGCCAGCGCGCTCGAAGGGCTGAGCATCCTCGCCGGTGGCTCTCTCGAAAAGTTCGTGCCAAACACGCCCAGCCGGCTCCGTGCCGCGCGAACTTGTTACGATCACATTGCAGGAACCGCGGGTGTGCTGCTCCACAACCGATTCAAGGCGCTCGGTTGGTTATCAACAGTTTCAAAGGGCAGCGACGACGCGTATGACGTGACTCCGAATGGAGCGAAAGCGTTCGAGGCTCTCGGCATCGACATTGCCGCAACTCGAGCCCTGCGCCGTCGCTTCGCATACGCGTGCCTGGATTGGAGCGAGAGGCAGCCTCATATCGGCGGCGCGCTGGGCGCGGCCCTCCTGAAAACCGCGCTGAAGCGAAAATGGGTGGTGCAGGATCTCGACAGCAGAGCTTTAGATGTTACGAATCGTGGCCGGCGCGAGATACTGGCGCAATTCGGAGTGCAATTGTAAATATATGGCGTTTTTTGTTTTGCCTTCGCTTTGATCTTCGCTAGCGAACCTTCCGGGTTTTGCTATCATCAATAGTCCATGCGGGTTCTGATGTGGCGAAGGCGCGCCGCGGTTCTGTGCATATTGAAAGGGATATGATTTCGATCATTCGGTCAGGGCTACTGCGGCCTTCACGTCTGCTTTTGGGACTCTCGCTATTCTTTTCGGCGGCTAGTGTATTTGCTCAGCAGGGTGCGTCTCCGCAAAAGCCGAACGTTACGACGCAAAGTTCCACGGGGGCGAAAGCTAACGGAAGCGAAACGACCGCAGCGACACAAAACGGCGCAACTCCAGCTTCCGAGCAGCAACCGAAGCGCATCCTCGGCATCATGCCCAATTATCGCGCGGTCAGCGAGGGAGCGATCCCTCCACCACCCACGGCAAAAGAATCCTTCAAGATTGCTACGCAGAACAGCTTCGACTATTCATCGTTTATCTTCGTGGGTATTACATCTGAGCTGGCTCAGGCAACGGATGCGCACCCGCAACTGGGAAAAGGCGTGGCTGGTTTCGGGAGATATTACTGGCGCGGATTTGTCGATAAGGCAGACGGGAATTATCTGGTGATCTTTGCTTTTCCGACGATCCTGCATGAGGATGAGCGTTATTACGCCATGGGGAAAGGCGGAATCTGGAAGCGCGGCATGTACGCGGCTTCTCGCGTTTTGATTACGCCGGACTATCACGGCCATGACGTTTTCAATGCTTCAGAAATACTTGGCCGCGGAATTTCGCAGGGGGTTTCGGCATTTTATTATCCGAAGGGAGACCGCACCGTTGGCGCACTCTCCGTCAAGTTTGGATATGCCATAGGCCGCGATGCTCTAACGAATGTGTTTCGAGAATTCTGGCCGGATATTGCGACGCACGTGTTGCATCGTCACCCGTGATGCAACAGGTCGCCGTTTGCGTGCGTCAGTTTGCTCGAAGTTTCGGGTAATCTCGGATCACTCAGAGAAGCTGGGTTGCTGATCAGCTAGCTTCTCAGATTCCCTAAACGTGACGAAGCGCAGTTTTTTTCGATATATGTATGAGGGGCGATGATTTCTAGGACAGCGTCTGCAATCATTCTCGCGTTTTTGGTCACGCCTGCCTTCGGGCAGCAGGCGACGAGTTCTGCCGCTTCGGCGGCTCAGTCGGATTCTTCGCAGCAAACCACGCAGGCCAAGAAGAAACAATCCGAGAAAAATACAAACAAACCGACGAACGATCGCATGTTCTACGTTATGCCGAATTACCTCACGGTACAGAACGAGGCGGAGGTTCAGCCGCTGACGTGGAAAGGGAAGTTCGACATCACCGCCAGAGGCGCGTTTGATCCCTATGAATTCGCCATCGTCGGCGTTCTCGCGGGCATCCGCCAGGCCCACGATGCTTATCCCGCCTTCGGAGAAGGAGCTGCGGGCTACGGCAAAAGATATGGCGCCGCCTTCGCCGATCAGGTGGATGGCAACATGATGGTCGGGGCCGTGTTCCCATCCATCTTGCGAACCGACCCGCGTTATTATCAGCTCAGCCACGGCCGATTCATCCATCGCTTCGGTTACGCGCTCAGCCGCATCCTCATTTCTCGCAGTGACTCCGGCCGAAACGTGTTCAACATCTCCGAATTCGCCGGCAACGGCGTCGCGGCGGGAATTTCAAATCTTTACTATCCAGCCCAGGATCGCAGCGCGTCGTCCACGGTCAGCAATTGGGGCACCCAGCTTTCCGTGGACGGGTTCGGCAATGAACTCAAGGAATTCTGGCCCGACATCCACCGCAAACTTCATAAGAGGAAAAATCAACCCGCCGCAGGCGTCTGATTCAACGCCGGGAAAACGTTTCGTCTCGATTCGCGCGCCCGTTATAATAAGCCCACGCTGTTGGTCTGGGATGTCGCGGCCAGGATCCATTTGCTGCTCCGCCTGCTTCCACGTCAGCCAGCGAGTGGCAACCGTGCCGTAATGAGGTAAGCTTGGCGCCGCCGGAATCCTTCACGCGGGAGTTTGCTATGCCCTTTGTCGATACCAATAAACTCGGAGTCACTGAGCGCTTGCCGGGCTGGCATGGACGCTATTTCCACTCGGCGAGCATGACGTTCGCGCACTACGATTTCGTGCGTGGCTCAACCATTCACGAACACTTCCATCCTCAAGAGGAAGTCTATGAGGTAATCGAAGGGGAACTCGAACTGAACATTGACGGCGTGACGCAGATCGCACGACCGGGCACGGTCGGGATCGTGCCCAGTAATGTTCGCCATTCGGTCAAGGCCCTCACCGACGGCCGCGCGATCATCGTCGACTACCCGCTCAGGCCCGATTTCGGTTAGCCGGCCTGATTCGGCAACTTTCCGGCGTGCGTTTTTGCCGTGTGTCCCATCCTGAATGCTTTCCTCTGCTTTTCTCGCAAACGATGGGTATTTTATTTTTCGAATTTCCGGCCTCTCACTCTGAATTTTCGGAAATTCCCAAACGTACTCTTCGGCACGCCAATATTGTCAACCGAAGCAGCGCAGTGTATAGTCCCGCACGCCCGGCGAACCCGGACGGCCATTACTGGACAACAGGGAATGAACAATCCGCGAGTCAACAATCCGCGATGGTGACGCCAATCGACGCCGCGTCCTCCGCGCCCGCTTCCTCGCCGCGCTGGAACTCCGCGACGCGCATCGCTTTTCGCTTCTGCTTCCTCTACTTCGGCCTGTATATCGTTTTCACGCAGATGCTGACCTCATTGCTCTTTGCCGCGACCAATGACAACGGCGCTTTCGAAGTCGATTACACACGGCCTTTCGAGGCCGTGATCCTCTGGGTCGGCCGTCATGTCTTTGGCATCACGCACCCCATTCTCACGGCGCTCACGGGCAGCGGCGACCGCCTGTTCGATTGGCTTGAGCTTCCATGCATCCTGGCCCTCGCGATTCTCGGCACCCTGATTTGGTCAATTCTTGACCGCGAGCGCGAGAGCTACAGCAAGATGTATTCGTGGTTCCGCGTTTTCATTCGGTTTGCGCTCTCCGCAAGCATGCTTTCCTACGGCGCCGCGAAGATTCTTCCTTTGCAGATGCCGTTCCCGAACTTGAATCGTTTGCTCGAGCCCTACGGCAACTTCTCGCCCATGGGTGTCCTATGGGCCTCCATCGGCGCTTCGCAGGCTTACGAAATCTTTGCCGGCTCCGCCGAAATGCTCGGCGGAATTCTCTTGATTTTTCCGCGCACTACAACGCTCGGCGCTCTAATCTGCTTGGCCGACGCGACGCAAGTCTTCATGCTGAACATGACCTACGATGTTCCGGTCAAGCTTCTTGCGTTCCATTTGATTTTAGCCTCGCTATTTCTTCTTGCAGGCGACGCCCGGCGACTGGCCAACGTGTTTTTTCTCGATCGTCCCGCGCCTCCATCCTCGAATCGGCTGCTTTTCCGAAGCGTGCGCTCGAACCGCATCGCGCTCGCCGTGCAGATTCTCTTTGGCGTGTGGCTCGTGGGCGCGAATCTGTATGGTTCCGTCTCCATCTATAACATCTACGGCCCGGCCCGGCCAAAATCTCCGCTTTACGGCATCTGGGACGTGCAGGATTTCACGCTCGATGGCCAACCGCATCCACCGTTGCTCACGGACACCGCGCGCTGGCGCCGCATCGTCTTCGATTATCCTCAATATACGAGCATCCAGGGCATGAATGAGGACACTGGTCACTACTACGGCGCCAAGATAGACATGGCCACGAAGGCCATCGCGCTATCCAAACCCAATGACAAGAATTGGAGCGCGAATTTTTCCTTCTCGCAGCCGGCCGCTGGCGAATTGATTCTCGATGGCTCGATGGACGGCCATAAAATTCACGCGCAGCTTCAATTATTCGATCGCTCGAAATTCCTGCTCGTCTCCCGCGGCTTCCATTGGGTGCAGGACCATCCCTTCAATCACTGATCCGCCGCCACACCAAAAGCGCGCCGGTCTCCAGTAATCCGGCCTGTCGTTCAAGTCCAGATCAGGAGCGAACAAGGCCGGATTCAGTCGATTCCGTATTCAAGAAAAGGTAAGTTATCGACTCAAATATCAGGAAGGAGGCAATTCCTTTTTGAATCTGTTGTGGTAACATTCACACACTCTATAAGCCGTCGGTCTGAGGAGTGGTTCGTATAAAAGTGTGGCCCGGCGAGGTATAGACGAAATGAAATCGCACAAAAGACCCCGATTTGATCTTCATGAATTTCTGAACACCGACGGGGCGGGCAAAAGAGTCGTCGAATGTCGCAAGAATGGAACCATTTTCTCGCAGGGCGACATGGGCGCGTCGATTTTTTACATTCAAAAGGGTCGCGTCAAGCTCGTGGTCGTGTCGAAGAATGCCAGAGAGGCCGTGGTCGCAATCCTGACTGCCGGTGATTTCCTGGGCGAAGGATGCATCGCAGGCCAGCCACTGCGCATGGCCACCGCCAAAGCCATGGAACCGACGAGCCTCCTCGAAATTCGTAAGGAGCAGGTCATCCGCGTGCTCCACAATCACAGTGAGTTTTCCGACCATTTCATCACTCGGATCCTCGCGCGCAACATTCGATTTGAATCGGACCTTGTCGACCAACTTTTCAACTCCAGTGAAAAAAGGTTGGCTCGCGCTCTCCTTTTGCTCGCCCGCTACGGTAAAGAAGGTAAACCAGAAGCGATTGTGCCGAAAATCAGCCAGGAGGTCTTGGCGGAAATGGTAGGCACAACCCGGCCGCGCATTAGTTATTTCATGAATAAATTCCGAAGGTTGGGCTTCATTGAGTACAACGGCGGTCTGTCGATCCATAGTTCGCTCCTAAGCGTGGTGTTGCACGAGTAGATTTTCGTCGCGCGCCTCCCATCTTCACCAGGCTTCACCTACCCCGGCGATTTTCAAAAGTGGTCAATATTGAACATATCTGAAGTCCTCGTTTTCCGTATCCTGCCAGGAATTATTATGGGATCTCGTTGCGGACTCAAAATCGTTCCGAGCGGCTCGGCCTCCCTGATCCACAAAAGGGAGGTGTCTTGTGACTCCCTGGTCAGCAGCCTCAAGCTGCTGGACACCATCATCCCTCCCGTTGCCTATCCCAAGGGCGCGGTGCTGTTTATGGAAGGGCAGTCCGCGCGCGGCATCTTTGCGGTTTGCAACGGACAGGTGAAACTCTCGACGTCCTCTTTCGACGGGAGGGCATTCATTTTGAGAATTGCGGAAGCGGGAGAACTGATCGGTCTGCCCGCGACCCTGTCAGGCAAGCCGTACGAGGTGACCGCCGAAGTCTCGAAGCCGGCTCGGGTTAATTTCATCCCTCGCGCTTCGTTTCTGCGCTTCCTGCGCGTGAACCCGGAAGCTGTCATCAAGGTCGCTCAACTCTTGACGGACAGTCATTACGCGCGTCATGAGGTCATTCAGTCTCTGGGGCTTTCGCGCACTGCTTCCGAAAGATTGGCGCGATTCTTTCTTGGTTGGTCGGCCCGTCACGCTCATGGTCAGGATCGTCTTCGGATCGCGCTCACTCATGGAGAGATTGGAGAGATGATCGGCGTGAGCCGCGAAACCGTAACGCGCCTTCTGGCTGTCTTCAAAAACAAGAACTTTCTGATGATCAAGGGTGCCACGGTCAACATCCGCAATCGAACCGCCCTTCGGAGTCTGGCGGGCACGTAGCCCGGCCGCAGCCCGCACGCGGAAGAAAATCGTAATATCGTGATCTCGTCGCTTCGATGAGCGGAAACTAACACCACCACTCACCTCACGCCCCTCTTGACTTTCGCCTTTACTTCGCCCATACTGGCGCGTGTTCCACCGAGGAGGCGTGCCATGGCTCTGACGAAGCGGCAAAAGGAAGTCCTCGATTACCTGGTCAGTTTTCTCAACAAGCGCGGCTACGCTCCCAGCTTCGAGGAAATCGCCCATGCCCTCAAGCTCACCTCTCTCGCCACCGTGCACAAGCATCTCTCGACGCTCGAGAAAAAGGGCTACGTCCGCCGCGGCTACAATCAGAGCCGTTCCATCGAAATCACGCAGCTTCCCAAGCCCGTCCGCGATCAGGTCATCGAACGCCACTCCCCCGGCCTCCCGCTCGTCGGACGCATCGCCGCAGGCGCCCCGCTCGAAGCCTTCGAGGATCGCGAAACGATTTCCATCGCCGATTTTTCCCGCGGCCCAAACACGTTCGTCCTCCAGGTGAAGGGCGACTCGATGCACGAAGATCATATCCTCGATGGCGATTACGTCGTCGTCGAGCAGACACAAGTCGCCAATCAAGGCGAAATCATCGTCGCGCTCATCGCCAACGAGGAAGCCACGCTCAAGCGTTTCTATCGCGAAGGCGCCGGGAAAATTCGCCTGCAGCCCGCCAATTCCCAAATGGCTCCCATCATCGTCCCTGCCAACGACGTGAAAATTCAGGGCCGCGTCATCGGCGTCCTTCGCAAATTCTAGCCCTTTCGCACAGTTACCCCTGCGAACACTTCGCCGGAAATTTATCCTTGCCCCCTTCCCATACGGGGCTTAGATTCATAGTCCCTCAGCCCGACGTTTGCTTCGCTGGTCTTGGTGCACGTCTTGGGATTTGAAGGAGGGCCATATGTGGGGCAGCAACGAAAAAAAACCGGAACCGACCGCTCGTTCAAGCGAACCTGCTCGTCCAGGCGAGCCTGCTCGCCTAGGCGAGCAAGCTCGACCCGCGGTCCCGGAGAAATCGGCAGCGACTCCGGCGAGGACACAATCGCCAAATTGGGAGGGAACAGCAATGGCAATGAACGATCCACTGCATTCTTCAGCACCGTCCAGCGGCGCTACGGCGCGGCTTGGCGCGAGTCTGCACGTGAAGGGCGAAATCACCGGCAACGAAGATTTGAGCGTTGACGGCAGCGTCGAAGGACTCATCCAGCTCGAGGAACGCAAACTCACCGTCGGCGCCAGCGCCAAGGTCACCGCCGACATCATCGCCCGCGAAGTCGTCGTCTACGGCAACGTCAAGGGCAATCTCCGCGCTCGCGACCGTATCGAAATCAAGAAGGACGGCTCGGTCGTCGGCGATTTGACCACTGCGCGCATCATGATCGAAGATGGCGCCTATTTCAAAGGCTCCATCGAGATCGACAAGACCGGTGACGGCTCGGGCGAACTCGACAAATCGTTTTCGCGCTCCGCGTCCAAGACCGCCGTTTCCGCTTCCGACTAACGGTTCGGCGCGCTCAGCCCCGCGCCGTCGCTCAATTTCCGCGAGGCAGGCGAGTCACCGCTCGCCCGCCTCCACCCTCTCTCACTCGCCACTGTCTTCCTCACAGCGTGTGCAAATACGCGATCAAATCCTCCAGCTGTTGCCGCGTGAAATCGAGCCCTGCCGCCGGCATCATCCCTCGGCCATTCACAATCGTCTGCTCGACGAACCGGTCGTTCGCCGGCAATCCGCTCGGCAGATATTTTTTTCGGTAGAGACGCTTCAGCCCCGGCCCGTGCAGGCTCGCGGACGAATACGCGTAATGGCACTGCGCGCATCGTTGCTCGAACACCTGCCGCCCGCTTGCCTGCTGCGCATTCAAGCCCAGCTGCGCATCCGACTCTTTTGAAAGATCAGGCCCGCACGCAGCCGCGCACGCCGCGAGCGCCATGCACCCGATCACCCACCCGGCGATGAGTACGATTCGCCTCAATCGCCTATCATATTCCGCCTCGCGCGCCTATCGCGACTGAAAACGCGCCAGCGCCCACGACCCTCCCCACATCGCGATGGCGATGAACAGGCTCGACCATAGGGCAGGGTGCTCTTGCCTGTCGGGAATGACGTAGAGGCCGAGAACCGTCGGGAGATGAAGCGTGAAGACCCAAATCGCGTACATCAAGCCAATGCACGCCGCGCCCCAACGCAGCAGGATATTGAGCCCAATGCTCACGCCCGCGGCAATGAATCCCGCGCCGAAGAACGCGATCCAGAAGACGTGCCACGGAATCCAATTCGGTATCAACGTCCCGATCGGCGCCAGCGCGAGGAAATGATCCACTCCAAACACGATGAGAGATACCGCGAGCAAATAGCGGCTCACGCGCGCAAGACGGCTCGGTGTCGCGCTCTGGCCGGGCAAGAGCCACGCGAGCATCGCAATCGCGAGAGGTTCGAATACAATTGTGCGCAAGCCCATGCTGCCCGGAATTGCGGCATTTTTCGGCGCGTTCAGAACCACTGCGCCCAGAAACATCAAACTGCCCACCACCAACGCGGAAGTTCTCAACGTACGTTTGAATAGCAGACCTGCGCCGCAGATCGCCAGGACCGCGCCGAACAAGTACGCCAGCCACGGAATCGGCGGCAGAAACGGAAGTACCGGGATGGCTTTGAACCGCGGATTGGATGGCAGCGGGTACAGAAAAACGACACGCTGCGCGCACACCAGCGTCTCGATGCCCAGTCCGATGATTGCCAGCGAGAACACCGGGCGCCCCAGGCTGAGCACCGCATCCATCGCCCGTTCGAGCGCAGTTCTTTCGAGTGGCGCTACTTCAGTCATTGCGGGTCACTCGACTGCGCTTCGGCAGCGTTGGAGGAGCGCTTTTGACTGAGATAATCGGCGACTATCCACGCTGCTCCGGCGATCGCCAGATTCTCCAAGTTCTCGGACCAATTGAATATGTTATGCACATTTCCGAAACACACGGGTAGCCATATCAGCGCGCCGAAGCCGATGAGCATCGCGCTAGTCAACCGGGAAGCGAGAAGAGCGAGACGTCCGGAGAGCAGGGCAATCGCGGCGAGAAAAAAAGCAATCGTGGTGGCCACGGCCCAGAAGTTTTGCCCCAGAGGGATCCATTTCGGGACAAGCTCTGCCGTGTGAGCGAAAAACTCGATTTGTTCCAGCGCGAAGGAAACCAGGCAGAGGGCGAAGGAGATGCATGCAAACTGAGCCAACTTGGATGTCCGCTGGGAACCGCTGTGGGCAAACGTAGCGTACACGATCAGCGCTCCCGCCGCCTTGGAAAATGGGTAGAAGAATGCGCCCCAGTTGGCATAGACCTTCGGGTCGGCCACGATGCCCGGTATCCAAGTCAGAGCCACGAGCGAGAAGAGGACGCCCAGAGCAATCGCTCCGGCGCACGCCGTTTTGGGCCATTGAATCGCCAGGCCGGCCAGAATTTCGATAGCCGCGACAACGTACATGAGGATCGCGCGGTGCGGAACGCTTGCGAGCGACTGGGTCTGTTGCAACACGTAAAAGCCGTGCCAAGCCAAGGTGAAGACGCCAAAAAGGATGGCGGCCAGTCCAAGCACGTGACGTCCAAGGTGGAATCTCATTTTGGCCGACAGCCTGCGTTCAGAGACGCTTTGACGGCCAATGCGATGAATGCGAGCGAAAACACTGAGCGGTCCATTTCCAATGCCGCATCCGCTATTCGATCGAATCGCGTCTTTTCGATCATCGAGGCCGTCGCCTCACATGCATGAGAATCCTCGTCATGACAGTGGCCGGCTTCATTTTCGTTCTTAGCGTCGTCTTCATGGTTGTCCTTGGCGCATCAAAATTGAATTCACCGCCGCGCGGGTCGGCGATTCCGTCTTTGCTCGCATGCGCCTTTCGCGCCGCAAGAGTGCAACCGAAAATGGTTGTGCGCAATATCCACTTGACCTTCTTTTCGTATAGCCATTATGATTTCCGCTTCATGAAGTTCGCGCCATGAAAAAAGTCCCTTCCGGAATTTCCCCGGTCATCGCCATCAACAAGAAAATTCCCAAGTCCCTCTACCGGCAGGTGTACGACGGCTATCGCAAGGCAATTGTGGATGGCAACGTGCGCGCGGGACAGCGCGTTCCCTCCACTCGCGTCCTTGCGCTGGAATTGGGAATCTCGCGAATCCCCGTCCTGAGCGCCTACGCGCAGCTCCTGGCGGAAGGCTACTTCGAAAGCCGCGTCGGCTCGGGGACGATCGTTTCCCGGTCGCTACCGAACCGCATCGCCGCGCCCCAGCCTGCCAACGCTCCGTCGGCAAGAATCAGCCCGCGCCGCCGCCGGCTCTCGAAACGCTGTTCGATTCTCCCGAGCGCGGAAAATTTTCATCGCCAGCGCGTCCTGGGTCCATTCGGAGTCAGTCAAATTGCTTCCGAGCATTTTCCGCTGCAAGTCTGGAACAGCTTGGTGACACGCCACTCGCGAAGCATGAACGCAAACTCTCTCGACTACGCCGACCCGATGGGATTAAAGAATCTCCGCGAAGCGCTCGCCGCCCACATCCGAACGGCCCGCGGCGTACGCTGCGAAGCGCAGCAGATCATGATCGTCAGCGGCTCCCAGCAGGGGCTGGAGATAACCACCCGCGTGCTCCTCGATCCGGGCAATCGCGTTTGGATGGAGGAGCCGGGCTATCGCTTTGCGCGCAGCGTCTTCACCTTCAGCGGCTGCCGCGTCGTGCCCGTTCCGGTTGACTCTGAGGGCCTCAATGTTGCCGCCGGCATGAAGAAATGCCGCGACGCGCGCGCCGCTTTGGTGACGCCCTCTCATCAGTATCCGCTCGGCGTCACCATGAGCGCCTCGCGGCGCCTCCAATTGCTCGATTGGGCCGAGCGCTGCGGCTCTTGGATCATTGAGGACGACTACGACAGCGAGTACCGCTACGAAAGCATGCCCGTCACTTCCTTGCAGGGGCTCGACCGTAATTCTCGCGTCGTCTACATCGGCACATTCAGCAAGGTGCTGTTTCCTTCTTTGCGCCTGGGCTACATCGTCGTTCCCGCGGACCTGGTCGAGCGTTTTCTGGCCGTCCGGTTTGCCATGGACATCAGTCCGCCGAATTTTCACCAGGCCGTGCTCGCGGACTTCATTCGCGAAGGCCATTTTTCGCGCCATATCCGCAGGATGCGCCTGCTCTATGCGGAGCGCCGCAGCGCTTTGATTGCCAGCATTCGCAGCGAACTCGGTTCCCTCGCGGAGATCGCCGGGGCGCAGGCGGGCATGCATCTTTGCGTGATCTTGAAAGGGATTTCCGATTGCCAGGTCGCCGTGCGCGCCGCCCGCCAAAATCTTTCTTTGGTGCCGCTCTCGCCCTTTTATGTGGGTAACGCGCCTCGGCAGGGATTCATCTTGGGCTTTGGCAGCACGCCCGTGGAAGAAATTCCCTCCGCCGTCCGCAAACTCCGCGCCCTCCTCGCCGCCGCGCCCCAACCATCCCCCAAAATCCACACGCGCTCGCTCTTGAATCTCCCGCGCGCCGTGCTAGCCTATTAGCGACATGATTCGCCCGCATAACAACAACGTCAACCAACCGGGCCTCCGGCCCCCGGCCGGGGAGGGGAACTGCACCAAAAATGGTGCACCTCCCGCCAGGCCATTTTCGCCATTTTTTGCCGAAATTGGCTTTTTCGAAATGCGCGTTTCTGCACATTGCAATTTTTATCGCAAATCGCAAAAGACACAGCCCTGTGGCCCTGAAACGCGCATCGCGCCCTCGAAAATCGCCAATTTCGCAAAATTCAATGGACTGCTCAATCAGGCCAATTCAGGGGTAAATCGTACAGGCCAATCCGAGTCCGTTTTCGCTAAGCCCCCTATAATCAGCAAAGCGACCAGGCCAATTTGTCTCTTTTGGAGGCCATTTTCATTTCACCCGCTCCCAACAGACCTGCGCGCCGCGTGCCCTCCGCGCGTTGACAAAAATGCGCCCGTATCGTATCGTTATCGTTTGTCTTTACAGGAAAAGGGCGGTCTGAACTGATGCGCACGTATATTCCGAGGGGCCGTGAAGCCGAAGAACTTTCCGTCGGCAAAAATTGGATCGTGGTCGATGCAACCAATCAGGCGCTGGGGCGTTTGGCGTCGCGCGTCGCGCGCGTTTTGATCGGCAAGGACAAGCCCGCGTACACGCCGCATCTTCCGTGCGGCGATCACGTGATCGTGATCAACGCGGAAAAAATTCGCCTGACCGGAAATAAAATCGACCAGAAAATTTATCGCACGCATAGCGGTTATCCGGGCGGCTTGAAAGAAGTCCCCGTGAAGCGATTGATGCCGCAGCGCGCGGACTGGGTGATTCGCGAAGCAGTGCTCGGCATGCTGCCGAAAAATAAATTGCGCGCGCGCCGCGCGAAAATGCTGCGCGTGTACAAAGGCGAAAAAGATTTGGCGCGCCACGCGGGACAGAAGCCGGTGGCGCTGGCGGAAACGAAATAAAATTTCAGAAAAAGTTTTTGTGGAAGTGAAGCGAGCGCGAATCGCGCGGAAATATTTTGGAGGAATTTTTGGGAACGTCACCGAATGCGGTAGAAGGAACATCGAAGCAGCAATTTTTTGGCACGGGCCGCCGCCGCGAAGCGGTCGCGCGCGTGTACATCAAAATGGGTTCGGGAAAATTCACGGTGAACGGCCGGCCAGTGGAAGAATATTTTCGCAACGTGGCGTGGCTGACGACGGCGGTCGAGCCGCTGAAATTCACGGAGACGCTGCAGCAGCTCGAAATAAAAGCGACGGCAAAAGGCGGCGGCGTGGGCGGGCAAGCCGGCGCGGTGCGCATGGGACTTTCGCGTGCGCTCTCGCGTTTTAATCCGGAGCTGCGGCCGGGGCTGAGAAAAAACGGATTCTTGACGCGCGACTCGCGCATGAAAGAACGCAAGAAATACGGACAGAAGGGCGCGCGGCGCAGATTCCAGTTCAGCAAGCGGTAGAACGAATCATCGCGAATGACGTGCTTGTTTGCTGAGAGCGGCAAGAAGGGGAAGTAAATTCGCGGCCGGCGAGGAGTCGGCGAAAAAGGACGCTGTTCCGGCAGCAGAATTTTTCAGAGTTCGCGAGCCGGGATCGAAGCGTTCATCCAACGAGGAGGAACTTTGGTTGAAATAACGATGAAGGAATTGCTGGAGGCCGGAGTGCATTTTGGCCACCAGACCCGCCGATGGAATCCGAAAATGAAGGAATACATTTTCGGCGAACGCAATGGAATCCACATCATCGATCTGCAAAAAACATTGAAGATGTTTCGCGACGCATCGCGGCAGGTGAGCGACTGCGCGGCGCAAGGCAAGGCGATTCTTTTCCTGGGGACGAAACGCCAGGCGCAGGAGGCGATCTCCGAGGAAGCGAAACGCTGCGGAATGTTTTTCGTGAACCAGCGCTGGCTGGGCGGCACGCTGACGAACTGGGTGACGCTGCAGAAATCGATCAAGCGGCTGAAACTGTTGAAGGCGATGGTGGAAGACGGGCGCGTGACGACGCTGCCGAAAAAAGAAGCGGCGCGGCTCGACCGCGAACTGAAACATTTGAACCAGAATTTCGAAGGCGTCGAGAACATGGCGACGCTGCCCGATTTAATTTTCGTGATCGACCCGAACGCGGAAGTGAACGCGGTGAAAGAAGCGCGGCGCATGGGCGTGCCGGTGGTGGCGATCGTGGACACGAATTGCGATCCGGATCTGGTCGACTGGGTGATTCCCGGAAACGACGACGCGCTGCGGGCGATTCGGCTGTTCACGTCGAAGATCGCGGACGCGGTGCTCGCGGGACGCCAGCAATACGAGCAGACGCAGATCGCGGAGCAGAAAGCGGCGGAGGGCGCCGAGGGCGGCGAAGAAGGCGTGGAGTACGTGGACACGAGCGCCTACGAGCAATACGAAAAGCAGGAAGGCGATTTCGTCGATCAAGAACCGCTGACGGAACCGGCGGCCGAAGAGGCGCCGGCGGTGGATGGCGGGGGCGAGGAAAAGCAAGGATAGTCGCGAGCATCGCTCCTCTAGATCGCAAAGCCTCGCACGCGAACGGAAAATTTCAGAATTTATTCGGAAGGAAATCGAAACTCAAATGGCTACGCCGGAAAATACTCCCAACATTCCCGCGCAACTCGTGAAGGAGCTGCGCGAGCGCACAGGCGTGGGGTTTGCCGCATGCCGGGGCGCCCTGGTCGAAGCGAAGGGCGACATCGAGCAAGCGATCGACATCTTGCGCAAAAAAGGGCAGGCGGCAGCGCAGAAAAAAGCGCAGCGGACGACGTCGGAAGGCCTGGTGTCGAGCTATATCCACGCGGGCGGGAAAATCGGAGTGCTGATCGAAGTGAATTGCGAGAGCGACTTCGTGGCGCGGACCGAGGATTTTCAGCGGCTGTGCCATGACGTGGCCATGCACATTGCGGCGCTCGACCCGCGCTTTCTGCGGCGCGAAGAAGTGACCGAGCCGGTGCTGGAACGTGAACGCGAAATTTATAAAGAGCAGGCGCGCGCGACCGGAAAGCCGGAAAACATCCTGGACAAAATGGTGAGCGGCAAGATGGAAAAGTTCTACGAAGAGAATTGCCTCTACGAACAGCATTTCATCCGCGACGAAGCCGTGACGGTGAAAGAACTGATCGATCAGGCGATCGCCAAGCTGGGAGAGAATATCGCGATCCGGCGTTTCGCGCGATTCAAAGTCGGCGAGTCGGATGCGGCGTCAGCCGCGCCGGAAGCTCCGGCGGAAGGCGCGCCGGTCACGGCGTAATTCTTCACGGTTCGGCGCAACCCAAAAGCATTGAGACGGGCGGAAGAAATTCCGCCCGTTTTTATTTTCGCTTGAGATCACTTCTGCAGATTCGCGTTTGAACGAACTGCAGTGCAGGGTGACGAGCGAGCGCGTTGGCAGATGCCGTAACTTCCGAATGGCTCGTGACTCGGGCACGAATCGCCGAAGTGACAAGTGGTCCACATTTCTGGTTGTGCGACTTTGAGGACGTAGCGGCCGTGCTGAAGCCTGTTCGCGAAAAGACCTCCGTTCCCCGTGTTACGATAGGCTTTGTTTTTACACCTCCCTGCGAGCGAGCGTTCAAATGCAACCTGAAACGAGGAACGACGCGAAGGTACGCGTAACTTCTACATATAACGCTGCGGCCGATTATTTCGATGCGCCAGCCCTTTCGTTCTGGGACCGCATCGGCCGACGAACAGTGGAGCGAATGTCGCTGGAGGCCGGTGCGTGCGTTCTAGATGCGTGCTGCGGCAGCGGAGCTTCTGCCATTCCGGCAGCGAAAGCCATAGGGCCAAGCGGGCGTTTACTCGGTGTCGATTTAGCAGAGAATCTCCTGCGCTTGGCGCGAGGGAAAGCGTCGCAACTCGACCTGAAGCATGCTGAGTTCCGCTTGAAAGATATCGAGGAGCTGGATCCTTCCACGGAAACGTTCGACGCAGTGATTTGCGTGTTCGGTATCTTCTTTGTGCCGGACATGCCTTCGGGTGTTCGTTCCCTTTGGCGAGTTCTCCGGCCCGGCGGCCGACTTGCAATTACCACCTGGGGACCGCGCTTCTTGGAACCCGGGAGTTCGGCTTTCTGGAACGCCGTGCGTGACGAGCGTCCGGACCTCTACAAGAGCTTCAATCCATGGGACCGCATCACCGAACCGCGTGCGCTTGCATCCATGCTGCTCGAAGCGGGTGTACACACAGATGATCTACTGGCAGAGGCCAGTGCCCAGCCTCTAAGTTCGCCGGAGGACTTCTGGACCATCGCAATGGGATCAGGCTACCGCGGCACTATCGAGCAACTAGATCAGGAGACACGCAAACGCGTGTGGCATGCGACCCTGGAGCACATATCGAAGGGCCGCGTGCAAAGCGTCGAGACCAACGCAGTCTATGCAATCGCACGCAAACCATAGCGCCCCGTAAATTTCACGTGGCTAAACATCCATAGCATCGCAGAACAGTAAGTTTTCTGATGGAATTGCTCTGTTGGGTGGGATTTCCGCCTCGAAAACGCGCTCCACGTGGATTTGCCGCTCGCGTCTGCTCATTCCGGGTGTGCGTCGTCGGCAAGGCGGAAACAACGTGCGACGCCGAGGACTGCTATAGCGATCGGTGGCCGGCGATGCTGACAAGCCGCGCGCCAGCCATGTGTGCGGATGTGAACAGATCGCGCGCGCGGTGCGTGCTACAAAGGAGTGTTCACGCACTGAAATCACGGAAGCCGAATCCAGGATCAGGCCAAGGCGACCAAGAGGGGGCAGTCATGTCTTCATACGATTCCGTCACGCGGAGCCCGGGAGTTCATCTGCGAACCATGGGAGGATGTTGGATCGTCTACGGAGTGATTCGCTTGATCATGGCGGTCTGCCTGTTCATCTACAGTGGCACGGCCACATTGATGTTCGGCGCGCTGCTCGACCGCGTTGCCAACCCGTTTGCGCTGATGGCTGACTTCCATATTCTCTATGCAGCGATAATCGTTTTGTCGGTGATCTGCGGCGTTTTGGGAATTATTGCTGGAGTGGCGCAGCTGGCGGGAAATCGATCGGGCCGCATGCTCGCCCTCATCGCAGGATTTTTCTCGCTCTCGAATATTCCACTGGGGACAACGCTGGGGATTTACACGCTCGTGGCGTTGCTTCCCATGAGAGCGGCGCAAGTTCGAATTATTCGCGCCGAACAAGCGGCTTAAGCCGCTTTCCCGATGGCTCGACGCGCGAAGGGAAGCAGGATTGGATCAGCAACAGCCGGCCGAAAAGGAGATACAAAGACATGATGGTGATGCTCATTCTTCCGATATTTGTCCTCGTTGCGCTTGTGGCTTGTCTTCCGATTTGGCGGCATAGCAAGGGCTGGGGCTTCTACCCCATCGGCGGCATAAGCGTGGTGATACTGATTATGCTGGTCCTGTTTTTCACGGGCCACTTGTGGCACCGCTAGAGAACCGCCGGCACACGCTCGTGTGCGCGAGCGGGAGTCACGCGAAGCGTTACTCGTAGCGAAGAGCGACCATGGGGTCGACCTTCATGGCGCGGCGCGCGGGAATGTAGCAGGCAAGGAACGCGACACCGAGCAGGACAATGGCGACGACGACGAGCGTGATCGGGTCGCTGCCGCCGACTCCGTAAAGGAGCTGCGAGAAACTCGACAGCACGCGGATGAGAATCAGCGCGGCGGCTGCTCCGACGGCGACGCCAACGAGGGCCAGGCGAAGTCCCTGGCCAATCACCAAGCGGAAAACGTCGCGCTTCTGCGCGCCGAGCGCCATGCGAATGCCCATTTCGTGCGTGCGCTGGCCGACGGCATAAGCAGTGACGCCATAGAGGCCGATGCCTGCGAGCAGGAGTGCGAGCGCGGCAAACGCGCCGAGCAGCATCATGGCGAAACGGCGCGGAGCCAGCGAAGACTGGATGATCGCGTGCATGGTGATGGCGCCAGAAATCACTTCGTCCTTGCTGAGCTGGTCGCTCGCGTGGCGAATCGAGTCCATCAGGCCGAGGACATTCCCTGAGGAGCGCACGACGACGCCGGTGTTCGAAGGCATCAGTGAGATTATGCTGTCGGGAAATTGCCTGACGGAAAAGTAGAACTGCGAGCGCAAGGAATTTTGGGCGTCGGTGTCGAGTCCCCATTGCTTGACGTGACCGACGATACCGATGATTTCAAATGCGTTGTCCGGACTTCCCTGGTAGATCACTTTGGCGACAGCGTCTCCGTTGGGGAAATACTTTTGCGCCAGGACCTGGTCGACGACGACGACGGGCTTGGAATGTTCGTCGTCTTGCTCGGTGAAGAAGCGTCCCGCGAGCAAGGGAATGCGCATGACCTTCAAATAGTCCGGACCGATCGTGTAGCTGAGCGCGCCGTTCATGGCGCTTTGGCTAGCGGGCTCGGGCTGACCTGCAACCCAGAAGGAGTTGTCATCTTCGGTGTACATGGGCAGCGCGCCCCAGTAGAGCGACTCTGCTTCGACTCCGGGAATAGCCGCGATGGCTTGGTCGAAATTGCGAAGGGCCACGCGAATGGCGGCGGGAGAAGCGGTGTTCATCTGCGGCGAAAGAGCAAGATTGAACGTCAAAACATTTTCGGGGCTAAACCCGGGATTGACGTTCCATAGTTGGGCGAGGCTGCGGATCACCAGTCCCGCGCCGGTGAGGAGTACCAGGGCCATGGCCATTTGAACGGCGACCAGAGCGCCTTGGGTGTGATGGCGCGAGCCGACGGCGCCGCGGCCGCCTTCCTTGAGCGTTTCGTAGGTGCTGCCGCGCGCGGTGCGGATCGCGGGAACCAACCCGAAAAGAATTCCGGCGAACAGGGAGAGCAATGCGCTAAACCAGAGCACTCGCGCATCCATTCCGACTTCGCTTGCGCGCGGCAAAGTGGCAGGGAGCGCAGTGAGCGCAGCGCGGGTTCCAAAGGCAGCAAGCGCCAATCCCAGCGCGCCGCCGAGCGCGGCGAGCAGGACGCTTTCGGTGAGCATCTGGCGGACGATGCGGCTGGTGCCGGCGCCAAGAGCGGAGCGCACGGCGATTTCGCGGCTGCGGGCTGCGCCGCGAGCGAGCAACAGATTGGCGACGTTGACGCAGGCGATCAGCAACACAAAACCCACCGCTCCGAGCAAGAGCAGGAGGAATCCGCGGACTTTTCCGACCATTCTTTCCTTCAGGGGGTCCAGAGTGGCGCCGGTTCCCTTATCGGCGTCGGGGTAGACTTGCGCGAGATAATTGGTGACACGCTGCATGTCCGCGCGGGCCTGCTCGATAGTGACGCCGGGTTTGAGGCGGGCGATGCCGTGAATGCCCAGCCCGGCGAGGCGATTGTTAAGCACGGGATTGCGAAATTCGCCGAGTGGAGCGTAAATGTCCACGGGAGACATGGGCAGGTCGAGACGGCCGGGAAAGACGCCTACGATGGTGTAGCCCTTGCCATCGAGGGAGATGCCCTTGCCGATGACGTCGGGCGACGAGCCGAATTTTCGTTGCCACAGATCCGTGCTGATGGCAACGACGTGTGCTAAGCCGATTTGATCTTCCTCCGGCGTGAACGAGCGGCCGAGGACGGGCTTGATGCCGAGCATGGGAAAGAAGTCGGAGGTGACCATGGCGGCGTCGAGTTCCTCGGCATTGCCGACGCCGGTCAGCAGGTAGCCGCTGGATCGCGAGACGGCGAAGAATGAAAAGCACTGGTTTATGCGGTGCCAATCGAGGAAATTGGGATAGGAAATCGAGCCGCGCGCGAAATTGGGTTTGCTGGCGGCCACGGTGACCAGGCGATCGGGATCAGGGAACGGCAGCGGATTCAGCAGGACGCCGTTGACGACGGAGAAGAGAGCGGTATTCGCGCCGATACCGAGAGCGAGGGTGAGAACCGCGACGGCTGTAAAGCCGGGCGACTTGCGCAGCATGCGCAGAGCGAAGCGAATGTCCGCAAGAAAACTTTCAAGGGAGGGCCATTGCCAGACCTCGCGGCTGCGTTCTTCAAGGAGCGTAGCGTTGCCGAATTCGCGTGCGGCGGCGCGCGTGGCTTCTGCGCGGGACATACCACGAGCGACGAGCTCGTCGGTCTTTTCTTGTAAATGCGCAGCCATTTCAGCGGAGAGATCGTTATAGAGGCGGCGGCGAGAGAACAGTCGAGTGAGCCAATTCATAACAGCCTCCTATTCATAGCGCAGCGCGACCATGGGATCGACACGCATGGCGCGGCGCGCGGGAATGTAGCAGGCAGCGAGCGCGACGAGCGTCAGCAAAATCGCCACGCCTCGCGAATGTGGCCGGATCATTCGCCTTCACTCCATACAGCATGTGGACATGAACCGCGTCACGCCGATGGCTGTGGCGATTCCCATTGCTGCGCCGATGAGTACGAGTAAAATTCCCTGGCCGATGACGAGGCGCAAAAGATCGCCGCGCTGCGCGCCAAGCGCCATGCGAATGCCGAGTTCACGGGTGCGCCGCGCCACTTCGTAGGAAAGCAAACCGTAGAGTCCGATGCAGGCGAGCACCAGCGCGAGCGCGCCGAAGAAACTCGGAGAGGCGCGACATCAGGCGCTGCTGAAAAAGCAGTTGCTCGATCTGTTCGGTCTGCGTGCGCACGTGGGTGAGCGGCAAATTCGCGCCGGCCTGCGAAACGATTTCGCGGACGGCTTTATGAGGGAGTTGGATTCGCGGCGGTGCGCAGTTCGAAACTGGGCTTCGTTGCCGACGATCGGGAGAAACATCATGGGCGCGGTTTCAGCTTTGCGCAGAGACATACTTCGTGTCGCCGACGATGCCGGTGATGGTGTAGCCAGGGCCGGGATGCTGAACTTCATCGTCGCTGTCCTGAGCGTCGCCCATGTGCAGGCCGACGGGATTTTGCTTTGCCCAGAAATTTCCTGGCGAAGGACTCGTTTATGAGAACGGGGACGGGCGAGGAATGCGCGTAGGCTTGCTGTGCCGATGCGTACGACGCCACGAGCGCAGGCGAAGCCGAATTCTTTCTGCCGCAGCAGCGTCCAGGGCTTGTCTGCGCGGCGTTGGTGGCGATGGCTGTGGCGAAATCCGCGGGGGTAAATGTGCGGCCAGCGAGAATCGGAATGCGCATGGTGGAAAAGAAATTGAGGCCGACGGAGAATGTCGACGTTACATGTCTTGGCGGTGCCCTGTCGAAATGAACGCGGTGCCGGATTGGCCTCCGCTCAAGAGCGGATCTTCGGAATAGCTGACGGAAATCACGCCGGGAAGCGCGGCGAAACGCTGCTGCAAATTGCTGTAAAGCTGTTGCGTTTGCTGGTCGGTGTATCCAGCGATGGTGGGATCGATGGCGAAGAGCAGAACGTTGCGCGTGTCGAAGCCAGGATTGATGTTGTGAAGATTGCGTAGCGTGCGCACGAGAAGTCCCGCGGCGATTAGGACGACAATGGAGAGCGCGACTTGCGCGACGACGAGCGCGTCGCCGAGACGGAAGCGTCGGCCCGCATGTGCCGCGGCGCCCGGAAGAGAAGAGGCGTTTTCCTTGAGCGAAGGCGTGAGATCGATGCGTGAGCTGCGCAACGCGGGCGCAAGGCCGAAGAAGATCCCCGTAGCCAGGGTGATGGCGATGGTGAAGGCGAGTACGCGCCAGTCCGACGCGAGAACGAACGGAAAAGCTGTAGCCGCTCGAAAGCAAGCTCGTGATTGCGTCGACTCCCCAGACGGCGAGGAGAATTCCGAGCGCGCCGCCGGTCAAGGAAAGCAGAATGCTTTCGGTGAGAAGCTGGCGAATGATGCGAGGGCGGCCAGCGCCGAGCGCGAGGCGCACGGCCATTTCTTTTTGGCGCGAGGCGGAGCGCGCGAGGGTGAGTCCAGCGACATTGGCGCAGACGATGAGCAACACGAATCCCACAGCGGCCATAATGAGGAACAGCATCGGCGCGATGCGACTGCTTTCACCGTTGAGGCCAGCGCTTGCGGGCAGAAGCTTGATCATGGGCGCGTCAGCGGCCTTGAATACGGGCGTCGAGCCGTGGAGCATTTCGTTGTTGGAAATTGTCGTGGCGGCGGCTTGCGCCTGACCGATGGAGACGCCGGGCTTGAGACGGCCGAGAATGATGACCCACCAAATGCTGGCGTCGGTCATGCGAGTCTGATTGCCCCACCATTCGCCGCGGACGCGGTCGGAGAGCGCGAAGGGCATAAAGAAATCTTGCGTATTCCCCGGGGTGAGATTTGTGAAGTGCGGATCGGCGACGCCGACAATTGTGGCGTCCGTGTTGTCCAGACGCACGGTGCGGCCGATCACGGAGGGGTTGGCGCCAAAAGCGAGTGCCCAATAAGCGTAATTCAATACGATCGCGGGAGGTGCGGACGGCGTGTCATCGGAAGGTGTAAGCGGGCGACCGATGAACGTGTTCACACCGAGTGTCGAGAAAAAATCGCCGGAGACGTACATGCCATGGGCGATGCTGGCCGCGCCGTTGCCGTCGAGATCGACGTCGAGCGAACCCGCAAAGGCGGCCATGCCAGAAAATGCCGTGGCTTGCGCGTCGATGGTGTGAAAAAACGGCAGTGAGAATGAGCACTTGTTATCGATGCAATCGCCGTAGCCACTGAAGCCGTGATTCTTGGGCTTGGCGTGCGCGGTCCAACGCATGAGGACCAGCTGCTGCGGGTTTTTTACAGGCAAGTCACGCAACAGGACGGCGTCGATGAAGCTGAAAATAGCGGTATTGGCGCCGATGCCGAGGGCGAGAGTGAGGACGGCGACGGCGGTGAAGCCGGGGGATTTGCGCAGCATGCGGAGCGCGAAGCGAATGTCGGCAAAAAAGCTTTCGATGCGAGGGCCACTGCCAGACTTCGCGGCTGCGCTCTTCCAGCAGTGTGACGTTGCCAAATTCGCGGCGAGCGGTCCGCGTGGCTTCTGCGCGGGACATGCCGCCAGCGACGAGCTCGTCAATTTTCTCGTTGAGATGCTCTTCAATCTCGGCGGAGAGATCGCCATAAAGACGGCGGCGCGAAAATAGTCGAGTGAGCAAGTTCATGACTTCACCGGCGCGAGGACGCGCGCGATGCCTTCGAGCATTTGCTCGAAGCTCGAAACCTGGAGTTCCAGATGTTTCGCGCCAACGGGAGTCAATTTGTAAATGCGCACACGGCGATTGGTGGAAGAGACGCCCCAATCGGCTTTGACGCAGCCTTCCTTGAGCAGACGCTGGAGAGCGGGATAGAGCGAGCCCTCTTCGATTTGCAGCAGGTCATCGGATGCGCGCTTGATGTGTTGCACGAGGGCGTAGCCGTGAAGAGGCTGGCGCTTCAGGGTGCGAAGAATCATCATTTCGAGAGCGCCGGGGAAAAGATCTCGCGGCTGGCGATTGCTCATCGGGGCTCCTTGGCGTTGTCGCGGTTCGAGGTCTATTTGGTCTAGGCCTAGAGCAAAATAGTCTAAGGGGAAACGGATGTCAAGCCTGAATTGGAGCCGAGCGGGCGCAAGCGCGGCGAAGTAAAGCGGGAGATTCGCCGGCGAACTGCGTCACTCGTAGCGGAGAGCGACCATCGGATCGACGCGCATGGCGCGCCGCGCGGGGATATAAGCCGCCAGCATAGCGACAATGAGCACCAACGCCGCAACACTGGCAAGAATTATGGGATCCGTCGGAGCCACTTGATAGAGCAGGCTCGCCATCAAGCGCGCGCATCCCAATGCTGCACCGAGGCCGATAGCGACGCCTATAACAGCAAGCATTCCTGCTTTGAAGATGACGAGCCGCATGACGTCGCCACGAGTGGCGCCGAGGGCCATGCGCACGCCGATTTCGTGCGTGCGTTGGGCAACCTGGAAGCTGAGGACTCCGTAGACGCCGACCAGCGTCAGCAGCAAGGCCAGGCCTCCAAAGGCTCCCATAAGGAAAGCTTCAAAGTTTGGCTGGGCCACGGATGTGCTGATGAGATCCGTCATGGGTTCAAGATCGACGATGCGCTGATCGGGGGAAACGTCAGCGATGGCTTTGCGCAATGCCTCAGCGATTCCCGCTGGCGCGGCGGTGCGGATGACCCAGTCGGTCGAACCGCTCGTGAACCCTTGCGATGCCGGCACATAGATCATGGCTGGGGCGGGTGCATCCAAGAGCATTCCTTTCGTGTCCGCGACGACACCGATAATTTCGCGCGGGGGTTCGATAATTTGTGGGATTTTCTGACCTTGATATTCTCCGACGACGATGCGATCGCCGATAGGGTTCTGACCGTGCCACCAGTCGCGCGCGAGAGTTTCATTGATCACTGCAACAGTTGCCGAGGAGACGAAATCGCTCTGTTGGAAGGCGCGGCCGCGCAAGACCGGAATTCCCATTGTGGAGAAATAATCGGAACTGATGGGACGGTATTCGGTGCCGCCGATGCTGTCTTCCGGATGGCCGTCGCGCTGCACGGGTAAGTTGAGTCGGCCATGCAGAGGAGCGGCGGAAACAACAGCGACCGACTCGACGCCGGGAATAGCTCCGATGCGCTGGAGCGCCTGGCGTTCGAAATTCCAAATGGTCGCCTTGGAAGTGGCGATGTTCGGAACAAATGGTGTCTCCATTAAGACTAAGTGCGCGGGGTTGAATCCGAGTCTCTCTTGATAGAGCTTGTAGAGGCTAGCCATTAACAGGCCCGCGCCGAGAGCGAGCATCAGCGAAATTGCCACTTCACCCACGACGAGCGCGCTTAGGAACCAACTGCGAGCACGGCTCGCTCCGGCGACCGCACGGCCATCTTTCAGAGTGCTGTTCAGATCGAGCTTGCGCGTCTGGAAAAACGAGGCGAGGCCGAAGGCGATGCTTGCACAAATTCCGACTGACAATGTGAAGAACAAAATGCGTCCATCAAGGGCAACGCGATCGACGGTGGGAAGATCCCACGGAATCGCAGAAACGCACACGCGCAATATAGCTAGAGCTCCAGCGAGTCCTGCCGCGGCTCCAGCGAAGCCCAGGATCAGACCCTCGGTGAGGAACTGTCGCAACAAGCGGCTGCGAGTTGCCCCTAGCGCGAGGCGAATGGAGATTTCTTTCCGGCGCGAGGCAGCGCGCGCGAGAAGCAGACTCGCGACGTTGGCGCAGGCAATGAGGAGCAGCAGGCCCACGCCGCTGAGCAGCATCAGCAGGCTCATGCGGTAATCGTTGGCGAGGTAATCTTGGTAGCGGTCGAGATGAATATAGCCTGGGCCTTGTTGTTGCTGCATCGGGGAAGCCTGGGCGAGGAATTCCTCCGTCATTAGGGGCATCTGCGCTTGCGCTTGAGAAAGAGAAAGGACCGGTTTTAACCGGCCAATCACGTCGGTATTTATGCCCGCGTCGATCATGCTGTTGCCAAGATGCAAAGAAGCGAAGAGGTCCGCGGGCTCTGCGAATTTGAAGCCGGCCGGCAGCACACCGGTGATGATGAAACTTTGGTTGTCGAGGACGATTTGGCGGCCGACGATGTTGGGATCGGCTCCGAAGGCGCTATGCCACAGAGAGTCGGTTAGAACAGCCGCATTGGAAGCCCCGGCGCGCGTGTGCTCACGACCAAACGGGCTGCCGAGTTGCGGATTTACTCCGAGCGTTTCGAAGAATCCATCCGTGACATAGAGCGATTTCACCCACTGAACTGCATTTCCGACTTTCAGTTCCTGATCCACAAAATCTCGAACGCCCGCGAGCGATGAAAACGCGCCGTTATGGTCGCGGAAAAATTCGAATTCTGGCGTGGTGAGATTTGGGACGAGATAGGTCTTGGTTTGCCACGAGAGATGGACGATTTGTTGTGACTGCGGATAGGGGAGCGGACGAAGAATAATGCCGTCAACTAAGCTGAAAATAGCGGTGTTGGCGCCGATGCCGAGGGCGAGAGTGAGGATCGCGACGGCGGTGAAGCCCGGCGATTTGCGCAGCATGCGCAGGGCGAAGCGAATGTCTTGCAGCAGAGTTTCGAAGAAGCGGACGCCGCTCGCGTCGCGATATTCTTCTCTGATTTGATCGGCACCGCCGAATGTGAGGCGAGCGCGGCGGCGTGCTTCGGCAAGTGGCAGGCCGGATTTAATGAACTTCTCGACTTGTTGATCGAAATGGAAGCGCAGCTCCTCGTTCAAGTCGCTTTCTACAGTACGACGATGGAAGAGAGAGCGAAAGCGAAACAGAAGATCGTTGAGCATGACTCCTCCTGCAGGTGAAATCTAGACCGTCTCCAAAATTTGAGCGACGGCGATGGTGAGTTTCTCCCAGGCCGTTTTTTCGGCTTCGAGCTGTTTGCGTCCGCTCGATGTGAGTTCGTAATATTTCGCGCGGCGATTGTTGTCGGAGGTGCCCCAGCGCGATTTGATCCAGCCGCGGCGCTCGAGGCGATGCAGCGCGGGATAAAGCGAGCCCTGCTGAACTTGCAGAACTTTGCTCGAAATCTGATGGATGCGCTCGGAGATGGCCCAGCCGTGCTGCGGGGCAAGAGCGAGCGTGCGGAGGATCAAGAGATCGAGCGTGCCCTGCGGAAGGTCAATGCGTTTACCAGTCATCTGGATGCTCCTCATACGCTTCGACAGGAGAAGATACGCTCACTCTTGTAGAAGTGCAAGAGGAAAGGGAAGAGGCACCCGGAAAACGAATTGCCAGGCAGGGAAGCGCGAGGCGCGCGTGCGAGAGAGGCGTCGAGTCGCTGTGCGCCGGTACAGATGTACGCGAGGCAAAAATCTCTGCTAGAATGCCGAGCGAACTGAAAGCGCGAGAATTGCCGCGGCGGAGCCGCGCGAAGGCGGAAAATACAGAAGATGGCTACGACAAAGACCGCGAAAGCCGCGGCGGGGAAATCGGCGTCCGCGCCGGTCTACAAACGAGTTGTGCTGAAGCTTTCGGGCGAATCGCTGCAGGGGCCGCTCAGCGCGGGGATTCATCCCGAGACGATGGCCGCGCTTGCGGAAGAGCTCAAGGAAGTGAACAGCCTGGGCGTGCAAGTGGCGATCATGGTTGGCGGCGGAAATATTTTTCGCGGAGCGCGGCAGAAATCAATGGCCATCGACCGCGCGACGGGAGACTACATGGGGATGCTCGCGACCGTGATCAACGGGCTGGCACTGCAGGACGCGCTCGAAAAAATCGGGTGCCACACGCGGCTGATGAGCGCGATCGAAATGCACCAGGTGGCGGAGCCGTTCATTCGGCGGCGCGCGACGCGGCACCTGGAAAAACATCGCATCGTGATTTTCGCGGCGGGAACGGGCAATCCTTATTTTTCGACGGACACGGCGGCGGCGTTGCGGGCGATGGAAATCAAGGCGGACGTGATCATGAAAGCAACGCGCGTGGACGGGGTTTACGACGCGGACCCCGAGAAAGTGCCGGGGGCGAAGAGGTTCGAGAGGATCACGTATCTGGACGTGCTGCAGAAAGGGCTGTCGGTGATGGACTCGACGGCGATTTCACTATGCATGGACAACAAGATGCCGATTCTGGTTTTCAATATGAACGTGACGGGGAATTTGCAGCGCGTGGTCATGGGAGAGAAGGTAGGCTCGATCGTGACGGCGTAAGGGAAAGCAGTAAGAGAAAGATCCGGGAAGAGGCGAGACCAGCAGGCATGGAAGCGTGAGGCGGAGCGGATGACAACGATTGCGAGTACAAAAGACGCGCTGGCGCAAGCGAAAACGCGCATGGAGAAAGCCGTCGAGGATTTTCGCAAGGACATGGCCGGCGTGCGGACGGGGCGCGCGAACACGGCGCTGCTGGACAGCATCCGCGTCGATTATCATGGGACGCCGATGCCGATCAACCAGCTCGGCACGCTTTCGGTGCCCGATCCGACGATGATCATGATTTCGCCATGGGATCCGACGGCGGTGCCGCTGATCGACAAGGCGATTCGCACGTCCGATCTGGGGCTGAATCCGACGTCTGATGGGAAAGTGTTGCGCGTGCCTATCCCATCGCTGACGGAAGAGCGGCGGAAGGACTTGGTGAAAGTGATTCACAAAGTTCTGGAGGATCATCGCACGGCGGTGCGGAATATACGGCGCGACATCAAGGAACACATCGAGAAGCTGGAGAAAGAAAAGAAAATCAGCGAAGACGACAGAAAGCGCGCTCTCGACGAGCTGGAAAAACTGACGCACGCGGAAACAAAGAAGGTGGAGGATTTCTCCGCCGCGAAGGAAAAAGAAGTCCTCGAAATAAAGTAGCCGCAGCACCTGCCAAAGATTTTTCGCCTCGCACGAACACCCGCTAGCGAGTGCGCGAGAAGCGCAGCTGCTTGATGACGGCCAGGAGCGAAGTGACGCGGCGAGCGTCGGCGGGATGCGCGCCGAAGCGCGCGGATTGATAGATTTCAGTCAGCTCGGCGACAGGCATAGCGAATTCGGGCGCAGGGATAGACGCGGCGAATTCGAGCGCGGTTTGCGCAGCAGGTTTGCGCCAGCCGCGGCGCTCGAGCAGATGAAGCATCTGTCGATATTCGAAGGCGGCGAGTTCACTGGGCAATTTGCCCTCGCGCTGAGCACGCAATTTCCAGCGAATGGCGACAAATCCTCCCATGGCGCGGCCTCGGAAATAAATCAGAAGAACAATGAGGAAAACGAGCGCGCCGGGAAGGGAATAGGGCGAATTGGAAAGGCGCGCCTGCCAGAGCTTCAGGAAATCAAGAGCCGCACGGCGTTTGGCCTGGTAATACTGCGAAGCGCGAGCGGACCAGGCGCGCGAGGACTGGTGGATATCGCGGCCCAGCGTGAGCTGGTGCGAGAAGTCGTAGTTGATGACCCACTCGTTCCAGTCGAACTGAAACCAATCCCAATACATTCCCAGGCGCGCAAAGAGGCCGCCATGCTTGCCGTCGCCCGGCGGGGTGGGATCGAACGTAATCCAGCCATATCCGGGGAAATAAACTTCGACCCAACTGTGTGCATCACTGGCACGGACAATATAGTCTTGCGCCAGGTCGTTGTATTCGCCGGGGAGAAACCCCGTGGCATACCGCGCCGGAATGCCGAGCGTTCGCAACATGACCACCATGGCCGAGGCGAAGTATTCGCAATGGCCCGCGCGTTTGACGAAGAGAAAATAGGCAAGCGGGTCGCGATGGTTCATGTCGGAGAGATCGAGCGTGTAGCCGTAGCGTGTGCGAAGGTAGCGCGCGATGTCGGCGGCTTTGTCGAATGGATTGGCATCGTGCGCGGTGACTTGCGCGGCGAGTTCCTTGATGCGCGGGTCGAGCTGCGGCAACTGGAGGTATGTCGCGAGAATCTCCGGGGGATAGTCAGCGGACGCAGCGCGTAGCGTCTGCGGCGGCACGGCTGGAATTTCCGAGACGGCGTCGTAATGCATGTTGATGCCATTGTGGAATGGATTGAGGACAGTGCCGGTGCGGTTAAAAATCAAATAGCCTCTGCCGCCGGGCCGTGCAGGGCTGAATTCGGGGCCGAAGCGCCCCCAGACGCTCGTGGGATGGGCGGCGAGAAAAATGGCGTCGGTCGCGACAGGCTCCATTAGAACCGTGTAGCGCAGCAGATAGAAAGTGCCGGGAGGCATGTTCACGATTCCCAACTGATAGCTTCCAGACTCGTCGGGCGTAACGACAATCGGGCTGGGATCGGGAGTGAACCAGCGTTCGCCGTCGAAATTCGTGAGGATCATGCCACGCCAGTGGACGTCCTGTGCTCGCAGCGGGTCGCCCTGGACGCGGATGCGCATGACCACCGCGCTGCTTTGCTTGATTTGACCGATTTCGCCGAGAGAAACGTTGTCGGTGAAGCCAGTCATCAAAGTGGGCTGGAGATTGAGCGCGCTCATGTAGCCGGCCGTGAACCGGGGAATGAGGAAGAAAATCACGCCGCCCAGAATGAAGGCGCTCGCGGCGACAAGCACGGACGTGATTCCCAGGACGCGATGCAGGCTGCGAGCCGCATCGCTCGCGCGATCGAGCAAGGGATACACGGCGCCTTCGGAGCTGCGGCGGATTTCGAGAGCCACGAAACTGGAAACCGCCAGCAAGAGAAAAAAGACCAGGGCGGCGAGGAACACGGTGTTGACGGTGAGGATGGCCGAAGCGAGCATCGACGCGAAGGCGAGAAGCGCCAGGAAAACTTGATCGCGCAGCGTGCGCGCCGAATAGAGGCGGACCAGGGCCGCGAAAATCAGAAGGTGAATCGCCGCGAGCAAGCCCGCGTAGAGCATGGGATTGGGCGCGCCCGAGGCGAGCTGGCGGGAGAACACCCAGAGATCCAGCGGGAAGAAAAGAAAATAGGCGAGGACGAGCGCCGTGGCTGTACGGTGCGGAATTTCTGGGCCGCGGCCGCGCCACAAACGAAGGCCCTTATAGGCAAGCGCAGCGGGCGTCAGAACCGTGGCGACGAGGTCGAGTTTGCCCGTGGCGACCAGTGCGAGCAGGCCGGTCGAGACCATGAGATAGAGCGAGATCTCGAAATAGCGCTGAATGGCCGGCAGCGGCTCGGATGGAAATGCAGGAGCGGTTGTGGCGGCGCTGGCCATGCTGCAATTTTAGCATCTGGACGAGGCGCGGAATTTCGCGGGAACAAAGGAGGCGCGAACCCGTTACGTGTCCAGTTGCTTGTCCAGAGCAGCGATGGCGGCGCGCGCGATTTTGCGCGTGGCGCTGGAGACAGGCAATTGCGCGAGATTGCGGAGGGGGAGAATGCGGCAGGAGGGAACGTCTGGGAGATTTTTCACGCGCGTGAGAAAAGGCAAAAGCGTGATTTTGCGATATGTGACCGTGTGCGCGGCGGCCGGCAGAGCGGCGAGCGATTGTTTCGCAAGGCCGAGCGAAAAGCGCAAATGCTGGGCCAATTCGCGTGACGGGTCGCCCGCGCCGTTGACTGCGGCGGCGGGGAATTGCCAGAGGCGCGAGAACAGAACGGAATCATGCGCGCCGGGAGTCTTTGTGACGAGTGTGCGGCCGCGCGGATCGACGAGAACGGCGGCGGCGATGCGGACGCTGGCGGCGCCGCGTTTCTGACGTGCGGCGGGAATTTCGCCCGTGAGGCCGAGGGCGCGGGCCTGGCAGTGCTTCGCGATGGGGCAGGCGGCGCAATTCGGCGAGCGAGGCGTGCAAACGGTTTCGCCGAGTTCCATCATGGCCTGATTCCAGTCGCCGGGCGATTTGGCGGGCAGAAGATTTTGCGAGGTAGCGGCGAGGCTGCGCCAGGTTTCCGGCGCGCGCACATCTCCGCGAACGGCGAAGAGGCGAGCAAGGACGCGGGCGACATTGCCGTCGAGCGCGGCGAGTGGAACGTCGAAGGCGATGCTGAGAATCGCGGCAGCAGTGTAACGACCGACACCGGGAAGCGCGAGGGCGCGATCGGACGCGGTGGGGAATTGCGCTCCGTGCTCGGCGACGATTTTTTTCGCGGCGCGATGCAAATTGCGCGCGCGGCTGTAATAGCCGAGGCCGGCCCAGAATTTCAGGACTTCGGCTTCGCGCGCGCGGGCCAGTGCGCGAACATTGGGGAAACGCTTGAGGAAGCGTTCGTAATAGGGCAGCACGGCGGTGATGCGCGTTTGCTGGAGCATGATTTCGGCGAGCCAGATGCGGTAAGGGTCGCGTCCGCGGCGCCAGGGAAGGTCGCGGCGGTTGGCGCGATACCATGCGAGAAGATTGGGGCGGAGAGATGCGAGTTGACGAGGAGCGAGTGTCACGGCGTTTTGAGAACGATAGCATTGTCGCACAGAACGGCCGAGCGGCATTGCGCGCAGGAACTTGCGGGGAATTGGGTGCGCATATATCATCTCCAGCGAAAAGCAACGCTTCGATGGAGGACGATTTATGAAACGCATCGCGATGACCCTGGCCTTGATTCTCTTTTGCGTTCCGTTCGCCGCCGCGCAGGATTGGGCGCAAGCGAAGGTGGAAAAATCGCCGCGCCATCGCGAATGGGTAACGGTGAAACACGGCGACCGCGCCGTCGAGACTTTCGTCGTTTATCCCGAATCCGCTTCCAAGACTCCCGTTGTGCTGATCATCCACGAGATTTTCGGCCTGACGGATTGGGCGCAAGACCTGGCTGACCAGGTCGCCGCGGCTGGTTACATCGCCGTCGCGCCCGATTTGCTTTCCGGCATGGGCCCCAATGGCGGCCGCACGAAAGATTTTCCGCAGGGTGGGGCGACAGAAGCCGTGAGCCACTTGAATCCCGATCAAATCACGGCGGACTTAAATGCTGTGGCTGATTATGCGCTGAAGCTCCCTGCGTCGAGCGGCAAACTTTTCGTGGCTGGATTTTGTTGGGGCGGCGGGCAAAGCTTCCGCTTTGCTACCAACCGCTCCGATCTTGCTGCGGCGTTCGTTTTCTACGGTCCGCCGCCCACTCCCGACGCGATGGCCCGCATCACCGCTCCCGTGTACGGCTTCTATGCGGGCAATGATGCGCGCATCGGCGCAACCATCCCCGATGCGATTCAGCAAATGAAAGCCGCAGGCAAGACGTATGAACCGGTCACCTATGACGGCGCCGGTCACGGCTTCATGCGCGCCGGAGAAGCGCCCGACGCAACACCGGCGAACAGTAAAGCGCGCGACGACGCCTGGGCCCGCTGGAAAAAGCTCATGGCCGAGCATTAAGCTCTGCCAGAGGATGCTTTCACTTTCATTCCAAGCGATGACAGTGACGAGGAATCTGCTCTACCATTAGAAGTTCTTCCCATGGAAGAGAAAGCAACTCAGCGTAATTGGTTCGACCGGCGACTGACGCTGTGTTTCACGATTGTTGGATCTGCCGTTCTGTTCACGATAGCTGCTTGCCAAGCGGACATAGCCCTTTTTCTCAATGTTTTTGTGGTTGCCCCGTTTCTCCTGATATTGAGTATCACGTGCTTAATTTTTCTAGCGGTTTCCCGTCGCCGTCAACTATTGTTTTTTGTCGCCGGGCTCGCAATCCTTTGGACAGTTGCAGTGGTTTTGTTCCTCTACAACCTCAAACGCCCATTTGCGCTACACGAAACGGTCAAGTGGGTCACATTATCACCCAAATACAAAGACGAAGTTCTGGAGCAACTATCAGCGAACGGAGATTTGAAGCACATTGAATGGGATGGGTCTGGATTTGCAGGAGCCGAGAACAACGTATACCTTGTATTCGATCCCAGCGATTCGCTTTCGAAGGCAAAGAAGAATAAGACGCTCAGATTCAACGGCAGGTCCTGTGACGTCCGGGAAGTGAACCGATTGGAACGCGATTGGTATGCTGTTCTCTTTTACACAGACCAAAGTTGGGATGAGTGCAATTAGCTCACAGCGAATCCACAAAAATAAAATACGACGACGACCACAATGAAGTTGGAATCGACCCTTGCGGCTGGCTGGTGATGACGATTTTGAAGCTGGCGGATTCGGCGGCGAGCGATTCCAGAAAGGCCGCGCCGGAGTTTTGACGATCCGGCTGGATGTATGCGAGCGTGCGAAGAATTTGGTAGATGATTTCTCCGGCAGACGTCATGGGCGTGGACATTTCCGGCGTGCGGAATTGCATGACGGCGCGCGCTTCGTGGAAGTGCCAGGCGATGCAGGCGGCGAGGGAGACGGCGCGCTCGAAGCGGGAGTTTTCCGGCGATGACGATGTCTCCGGCTGCGCGTTTTCTCCCTGACCGGCGGCCGAAACGGCAGGACCGAGGCAGTTATCGAGCGCGAGAACCAAGCGACGCTCGTCTTCGCGCGCGAACTCGCGAACTTTCAACCCGCCGGATTTCGCCGAAGCTTTCCAGTCGACGAAACGGGCGCTGTCGGTCGTCAGGTAATCGCGGATCGAATACAGATCGTTACCGCGCCCGCGGTGCAGGCTCTCGATTTCGCCGCTGATGAGCGGAAGAATTTCGTAGAACTCTTCGGTAGGTTCAACGCGCGGATAAACGACGAGCTCCATCGGAGAATCCACACGGCGCGTCTTCTCCAGAAAACCAAAAGGAAATTTCGTGCGGATGCCGAAAGCGCTTTGGCGGTAGACGCCGCGGCGCGGGAAAAGCAATTCGACTCTTTGCGAAGCCGACTTCTCGTGAGGAATATACGGGAAATAAACCGGGCGCGAAAGGATTCCGGATTGGGCGTCTTCGCCCGTGCCAACGACGCGCAGGGAAAGAGAAGGCATCATGGATTTTTCGTTCGTGACGCTGACCGTGGCGAGGATGGGCTGCTCGGCGAAGACGTGCTCGGGCAGGTCGATATTCAGTTCGAGGCCCGTGAGGACGACACGCGAAAGAATTCCCGAGATCAAAATTCCCGCGAGAAGGCAGGAGAGAATCATGAAGAGCAGATTGTTGCCCGTATTGACGGCAGCGAGAACGATGACGAAAACGGCGGAGAGGTAAACGATGCCCTCGCGCGTCAGGCGGTAATCGACTTGATAGAGCAGCCAGCGCAGGCCGGTGCGGCGCGCCATTTTGGGCACGATGGCAATGCCGACCCATGCGGCCAGGGCCAGCGCAAGCACCGCTGACAAGCCCGCGAAAATACTGCGGCCGGTTTCGGCCATCGCCGCGGAATATAGGGCGAGGAACAGGGCCAGAGTGAGCGTGCTGAGGGCGATGGCGAAGTTGCGCCAGCCGGGTTTGTCGCGCTCGCGCCACCAGGTCAGAATTCGTGAAGCCGCCATCAGAGTGGAACGCGTGTGGTTTCGAGAATCTCGGAGAGAATCGCTTCGGCCTGCTCGGATTTCTTGCGCGTGGAGGTGTAACGCGAGCTGACCACCACGCGGTGCGCAAAAACCGGGAGAATGAGCTTCTTGAAATCGTCCGGCAAGCAATAGTCGCGGCCTTCGAGGAAGGCGCGGGCCTGCGCGCCGCGATGCAGCAAGATGGCGCCGCGCGGGCTGACGCCCAAACTCAACTGATCCGAGCGGCGCGTGCGCTCGACGATTTCCAGCGCGTAGTCGAGCAAGCTGTCGTCGACGCGAACGCGGCTGACCGTTTCCTGCATGGCGGCGACTTCGGCGGCGTCCATGACGGCGGGCATTTCTTCCATGGATGCGGCGCCACCGCCATTGCGCAGAATATCTTTTTCGCTCTCGCGATCGGGATAGCCCATGCGGATGCGCATCAGGAAACGATCGAGCTGCGATTCGGGCAGCGGATAGGTGCCATGATGCTCGATGGGATTCTGCGTGGCGATGACGAGAAAAGGCTGGGGCAGCGGATGCGTATGGTTGTCAACGGTCACCTGGGATTCGTTCATGGCTTCGAGAAGCGCCGACTGCGTTTTCGGCGTGGTGCGGTTGATTTCGTCGGCGAGGACGAAATTGGCAAAGAGCGGGCCAGGCTTGAACTCGAATTCGTTGCGCCCTGGATTGAACACGCTGATGCCGATGACGTCGCTCGGCAGCATGTCGGAAGTGAACTGGATGCGCTGAAAAGAGCAGTGAAATGTGTGCGCGAGCGTGTGAGCCAGCGTGGTCTTGCCGGTTCCGGGGACGTCTTCGATCAGCAGATGGCCACGCGCGAGCAGCGTGACCAGCGCGAGTTGAATGACTTCTTCTTTGCCCTTGATGACGCGGGCGATGGCGTGCTGGAGCTGGGCAATTTGAAAATTTGTGGTGGTGACCATGGGTTGCAATTTATCCACGCTTCTGTGCGATAATTGTGCGGCCGGGCGATTAGCTCAGTTGGTTAGAGCGTTCCCCTCACACGGGAGAGGTCCAAGGTTCAAGTCCTTGATCGCCCACCATATCGACCCCAAGATTTTTCGCGGCTCGCGGCGCCTTGGGCGTATGATGACGAGCCGAACAGCCATTCTAACGGAAATCGACGATGACCACGATCTGGCGTTTCCTGAAGGTTTTCACACTAGGCACCTGGGTTGGCAGCATGATTTTCTTCGGCTTTGTCGCTGGGGTGCTGTTCTCGACGTTGAAGAGCACGGATGAAGCCGGAAACATCGTTGGGCTGCTGATTTGGCGGCTGCATGTTCTGGGAATCATCGCCGCGGTGATTTACCTGGCCGTTGCGCTGATCGCGGCGCGTTCCTGGCGAGGGCTCGTGCAGCCGGCTTCGATATTTGTCGAACTGATGCTGCTGGTGACGCTGTTTTCGCAGTTGTGGATCATGCCGACGATGGAGAATTTGCGGGCGCAGATGGGTTCTTACATGAATACCGCGGCGAGCAGCCCGCTGCGGCAGCAGTTCGATCATTTGCATGTGGTTTCCGTGCGACTCGAAGGCGGCGTGCTGCTTATGGGGATCATTGCGCTCTTCCTCACTGTGTGGCAAAGAGTATCGCGCGTGTCCATTCCGGCCGCCGGGGGCGCCGTTGCAGCGCCAACCCCCGCCAACAGGTAGCATCCGTCTTATTTTTGAAACGCTCCACTGAAATGTGTTGGAAGCGGAGCATGCGCAGTTCGCGAGAACACGGTACAATTTAATTGCCATGATTTTTGTAAACAACATTTCGATGCGCTTCGGCGAGCGGATTCTTTTCGACGAAGTCAGTTGCACATTCAGCCCCGGGCGGCGCTATGCCGTCACGGGTCCGAACGGCGCCGGCAAGTCTACGTTCATGAAAATTCTCACCGGCGAAATTGAGCCGACGGCCGGCTCGGTATCGCGGCCAAAGAAACTCGGCGTGCTGCGGCAGGATCAATTTGCATTCGACAAATTTCGCGTGATCGACACGGTGATCATGGGCAACGCAGCGCTGTGGAAGGCGCTTGAAGAGCGCGACGCGCTGTATGCGAAGCCGCATGAGGAAATGACGCACGACGACGGCATGCGCCTGGGCGAGCTCGAAGGAATTATCGGCGAAGAAGGCGGCTACACGGCGGAGGCCGACGCCGCGATCCTGCTCGACGGCCTGGACGTGGAAGCGCCGCTGCACGAGCGCAAAATGGGCGAGCTGCAAGGCGGACAGAAAGTGCGCGTGCTGCTGGCGCAAGCGCTCTTCGGCAATCCGCGCGCTCTGCTGCTCGACGAACCGACGAACCATCTGGACCTCGATTCGGTTCACTGGCTGCAGGATTATTTGTGCAACTACGACGGCGTGGTGATCGTGATCTCGCACGACCGGCACTTCCTCAATAGCGTCTGCACGCATACCGCCGACATCGATTACGAGACGATCATCATGTACACGGGCGCGTACGACGACATGGTGCTGGCCAAGACGCAGATTCGCTCGCGCATCGAAGCCGAAAATGCGGTGCGCGAAAAAAAGATCGCGCAGTTGAACGAATTCATCGCGCGGTTTTCGGCGGGCACGCGATCTTCGCAAGTGATGTCGCGAAAAAAAGAAGTGGAGCGAATCCAGGCGTCAGAGCTGGCGAAATCGAATATCCAACGGCCGTATATTCGTTTTGATATGAAAAAGCCCTCGGGGCGGCATCCGCTGGAATTCAAGGCGATCCGGAAAACGTATGGCGAACGAAAAGTAATTCAGAATTTCGGCGCGAGCGTCACTCGCGGCGAACGGATCGCCCTGATCGGGCGCAACGGCGCGGGCAAAACGACGCTGCTGAAATCGCTGCTTTGCAACGCGCCCGGATTTATCGAGGATTCAGACCGGCATTTCGAGATCGACTACGGCAACGTGACGTGGGGCCATGAAGTGACGGCGGGTTACTTTGCGCAGGACCATAGCGACTCCATCGTCAAGGGCATGAACATCATCGAATGGCTGCATCAGTTCAATCCGGCGGCGACGCAAACAGAACTTCGCGGCCTCCTCGGCCAGATGCTCTTCAGCGGCGACGACGCGCTGAAGATGACGCAAACTCTTTCGGGAGGCGAATCCGCGCGATTGATTTTCTGCCGGCTCATGCTGCAGAAGCCGAATTTCTTAGTGCTCGACGAGCCGACGAACCATCTGGACCTGGAATCGATCAATGCGCTGAATATCGCGCTGCAGCGCTACGACGGCACGGTTCTGTTCGTGACGCACGACTACGACGTCATCGACGAAGTCGCCACGCGCATCTGGCATTTCGAAGGCGGCGGGCACATCGATGACTTCAAGGGGCCGTACGCGGATTACCTCGTGCATGCCGAGCAGAAAATGTCGCAGGTCCGCAGCTAGCTCGCGCGTTTGCGCGGATTTTTCGCCGGCGCTTTCTTGATTTTCCGCGCTTTTTTCCCCGCCAGGTCAACGGCTCTCCACATATACCACGAAGCCACAGTGCGATAGGGACGCCAGCGCTCGCCGAATTCGGCAAGCTCGCGCGGCTTCGGAATCTCCTTCTTGCCATAGGTCAGCGCGAATCCTTTTTGCACGCCGTAATCATGAATGGGCAGCACGTCCGGCCGCCCGAGGCGGAAGATGAGAAACATTTCCACGGTCCACGCGCCGATGCCGCGAACGGAAACGAGGCGCTCGACAAGCTCCTGATCGGACATTTTTTTCGCGTCTTCGAGCGTGGGCACAACGCCTTCGATGGTTTTCCGCGCCAAATCCTTCGCCGCCGTGATTTTCGCTCCGGAGAGTCCCGCCTTGCGCAGCGCCGGTTTGCGCACACGCAGGATTTCCTCCGGCGTGGGGCAACGGCCATTCGCGCCCAGCGCCTTCACGCGCGCAAAAATCGTCGCGGCCGCTTTGCCCGAAATGCTCTGGTAAGCAATGGCTCTCAGCAACGCTTCGTAGGGGCTTTGCGCCTCTTCAATCCTCAGCTGGAATTCGATGCTTTTCTGGATGACGCGCGCCAGACGCCGGTCAACGCTCGAAAGATGCGCGATGGCTTCGCGGTGATCGAATGCCCACGGGTATGCGGTCGTCGGTGTAGTCATCGTCGTGGTCATGTTCATGGTAGCGGGCTCGGAATCATAGCGCAAATCCGCGCCTGTGTGGCAGCGCTGAGTGTCGGGCGACGAGTGGCGACCGGCCGCGCCACGCTGCCACGGCGCGGGCCGAAGCAGGACTGCCGTCGGATACCAGTGTCCGAAATCGCACAGTCTTTTAGAAAAAAAGTGAAAGAATCAGCGATTAGAACGACCTCCCGTTGTTTGTTTTCTATCAGTTGCATCGAGTTCTAATTCTTCATAGATAAGCGATTAGAATCCTCCCAAGCGCATAAAAAGCGAAAAGCCGCGTTTCCGCGGCTTGCGTTTCTCCTATTCAATTCTGTTACTGACCGGCTGGAATTTCCAGCCGAAACCACTATGTACCATAGAGTTAACAAAGAGTCAAGGAGAAACAGCAACGACGAGGTGCTATTTGGTCTTCCGGATTAGCGTGTTACTGGGCTCCCAGCGAAGCTCATTTGGCTTTCCGTTCTGCGCGGATCACATCCATTAGGCTCGATTTGCCTGCCCACGTCGATCGAAGTTCAATCCAAATTTGTTTGGACATCGGGCCGAGAAATTGCTCATAGACTTTGTTGCCGTGGGGTCGCCAGGACGCAAAGTTCTGCAAGGTTTCAAAGAAGCCAATGCCAATGAGGTTTCTGGTTTCTTGGGTCGCCCCTACAAGGAGCTTCTCCAGCAACTGGAAAATGCGGCGTGTCTGATCAAGGTCTCCCCTTTCATATACGTCCTCGACGACGAAATCCACAAATTCGGACATATCGTTATAGGAGCCCGCAGAATTCCCATTCCACCATGCGACATGCTTCTTCCAACGATCGGAAAAGCCTGGGCATGTCTCTCGAAGGGCAGAAATGACAGGGCTCGTGTGGGGTTCTCCTCGAGCAATCAGCAGGTCCACGGCTTTCTCCCGGTCGATGGTCCTCAAACCCATGTCAGCAAAAACCATTGCTGGGAGATTGCCCAGATCGGTCGGCGTTAGCCGTGATAAACCCGCAAGCTGTCGCAAGGCGATTCCGTCAAATCCATGTTCGAGTGCCGAAACTGCCAGTTCCACGAAATCTCGCGGGTCGATGCCCCCAAGAACCCATCGGGCCTGCAGGAGTTGCGGGTCAAAACTGGTTCCCGAGCTGCTCATGAACGCATATTAAACCACGAACTGCCACTCCGTTCCTCATAGCATAATGAGCGGCAGGCGGGGTACCGCTCCAAACAGCATCACAATCGGCTAGCGGGCGCGGGCTTTGGATGCGGTCAAGTGCGCTAGTGGGCGGACTTCGCGGGCGACGCGGTGCTGCTGACGGTCGCGGGCGATTTCCAAATCGTAGCGTGTCTGCAGATTGAGCCAAAACTCAGGTGTGGTGCGGAACAGGCGGCCGAGGCGCAGAGCCGTGTCTGAAGTGATGGCGCGGCGCCGGTGGACGATCTCCGCCATGCGCGTCACCGGAACGCGGAGCTCCAGCGCCAAGCGATTCACGCTGAGGTTCAAAGGGCGCATGAATTCCTCGCGCAAGATTTCGCCGGGATGAACGGGCTTCAATTTGGGAGACATGCTTTCTTCCCTTCCTCTCTTCAGTGGTAATCGGCGATTTCGACTTCGTAGGCGTCGCCGCCTCGCCAGACGAAGCAAAGGCGCCACTGGTCGTTGATGCGAATGCTGTACTGGCCCTGGCGGTCGCCGCGCAGGGTCTCGAGGCGATTGCCCGGCAACGCGGCCAGGTCTTGCAGGGTTTCAGCGGCATCCAGCATGGCCAGCTTTCGCAGCGCGGATTGCTCGATGGCCTGAAACTTCCTGACGCGGTCGCGATTGAAAAGGCGTTCCGTCAAAGAAGTGCGAAACGACTTAATCACGCGTCTAGAGTATAACGTGACGCGTTAAATGTCAAGCAGGCAGCGCCACGCGAGATGTGCATCGGGGCCAGGATTTGCCGAGGACGATGAAGATGGCAGTGAGGGCGACCGATGGTTTGGGGCGGCGACAAAGCAGGGCAAGCCCGGAATGAGAGTCAAAAAAGAAGGCTGCGTGCTACTATCGAGCGTTTCTAACTGGGAATCGATAACAGCAGATCCCTCGGTCCGCCCGCCTCAAAACGGCGGTCGGCCTCGGGATGACAACAGCGGGAAGATGATAGCGAACGGGAGACTATGCAGACAGGGATTATTGGGCTGCCACAGACGGGAAAGACGAGCTTGTTTCGGATTTTGACCGGAGCGCATGTGGAGGCGAAAGCGCAGCCGGGGCAAACGCACGTGGGAATCGCGCGCGTCCCGGACTCGCGGCTGATTCAACTGGCCGAGCTGTTCAAGCCGAAGAAAATCACGTATGCGACGGTGGAATATGTCGACATCGGCGGCTTGCAGAAGGATCGCGCGAAGGATTCGGCGTCGCTCGTGCCGCTGCGCGAGGCGGATGCGCTGATGAACGTGGTGCGGCTATTCGAAAACTCGTCGATGCCGCATCCGGCGGGGTCGCTCGACGCGGTGCGCGATATCGAGAGCGTGGAAATCGAGCTGATGCTGAACGATTTGGAGCAGGCGAGCAAGCGGCTCGAGCGCGTGGAAAAGGATTTGAAAAAAAAGAGCGACCAACTGCTGGAAGCCGAGAAAAACGTGCTGGTGCGCTGCGTGAAAGCGCTCGAAGCCGAGACGCCGCTGCGCGAATTGGACTTCAAGCCGGACGAGCAGAAGATGATGAACGGATTCATGTTCGTGTCGCGCAAGCCGATGCTCTTCGCGCTGAACCTGGGCGACGAAGAAGCGGCGGATATGGCCGGAGCCGTGGCGCGGCATAATCTGTCGAAGCTGACCGGCAAGCCGCGGACGGCGGTGGTTCCTTTTTGCGGCAAAGTGGAATCGGAATTGGTGGACTTAAGCGAAGCAGAACAAAATGAATTAATGAGCGCGTATGGATTGACCGAGCCGGGGCGCGACCGCATTCTGCGCGCGACATACGAATTGCTGGGCTTGATTTCATTTCTCACGGCAGGCGAGCCGGAATGCCGCGCCTGGACGATTCCGCGAGGAACAAGCGCTGCGAAAGCCGCCGGCGCGATTCACAGCGACATTGAGCAGCACTTCATCAAGGCGGAAGTGGTCGGTTGGGAAGATCTCGTTGCCGCAGGGAGTTGGGCTGCGGCCCGAGAGAAGGCGCAGGTAGGGCTCGAAGGGAAAGAGTACGTAGTGGAGGACGGCGACGTTATCCTTTTCCGGCATTCCGGCTGACGCACCGCTTGCCGCGACCGCGGGCGGGGTTGTGCTCACGCTCGGGCTCGGAGTTCTTGCCGGGCTCGCGGATCTTGTTGGCGGATTTTTCATCATCCGCGGCCAGTGGTCGCGCGAATACCTGAAATACTTCATCGCGCTGGGCGCGGGTTTCATGCTCGCGGTCGCGCTCCTCGAAATGATTCCCGAATCGCTGCGGATCGCCTCGACGCAGCCTTACTCCGTCGCTCCCCGCTCGCTGGGACTCTCGACGGAATGGTCCGAAGTTCTGCTGCTGGTTCTCGCCGGATATCTTCTGGTGCATTTTTTCGAGCACACGCTCGCGCCGCACTTTCACTTTGGCGAAGAAACGCACGTCGAGAAGATGACGGCGTCGCACGTCGGATACGCTGCGGTGCTCGGGCTGGCGATCCACACGTTTTTCGACGGCGTGGCAATCTCGTCGGGATTGCTGGTTTCGCGATCGCTCGGCATTTTGATTTTCTTCGCGATTTTCCTGCACAAGCTGCCGGAGGGATTCACAGTGGCGTCGCTGATGATGGCAAGCGGGCAAGGGAAGCGCGCGGCGTTTCTTTCTTCAGTGGTTTTGGGCGCGGCCACGCTGGTCGGAGTGGTGCTGATGCTTGCGTGGCGCGCGCATGTGGGGATCGCGTTGCCGGTTTCCGCAGGCGTGACGCTCTACGTGGCGGCCTCGGATTTGATTCCCGAAGTGAACCACGAACCGGGACCCAGATGGGCGCTGCTGGTGTTTTTGGGCGTGGCGATCATGATGGGGCTCGAATTCATTTTCCACGTGTAGGGAGCCTTCCCATAAGGCTCTTATTTACAATTAGTTACAAATAGGCGTGCGTGATGCGGCTACCTCTATGGGCACGGCTTTCAGCCTGCAACTTTAAGGCACGGCAAGTGTTAGATAGAATGTGGAGGCTATGGCCAGGTCCGACGTCCAACTGATGCTGGACGTGAAAGCCGGGGACGAAATGTCCTTCGAGCTGTTGTTGCACAAGTATCGGACGCCGCTGGTCAATTTCCTCTGCCGAATGGTGAAAGATCAGGCCGCGGCGGAAGACCTCGCGCAGGAAGTTTTCCTCCGTGTCTACCGCGCTCGAAAGGAATATTCTCCGAGCGCGAAATTCACCACGTGGCTTTTCCGAATCGCGACGAATCTGGCGTTGAATGCGATTCGCGACGGGCGGTACAGGCAGATGACGATATCAATCGATACCCCTGCCGAGGAGGATGAAACGCCGATGGAAGTGGCGGCGAAAGAGACGCGCGCCGATGATCGGCTGATCGAGCGCGAGCGCAACGAGATGATTCGCGGCGCCGTTCTGTCCCTGCCAGAAAAGCAAAGAGTCGCAGTGGTGCTGCACAAGTATCACGACATGGATTACGCGGAGATTGGAAGGATTCTCGGGTGCTCGGAAAGTGCGCTGAAGTCGCTGCTTTTCCGCGCCTATGAGACTCTGCGAGTGGAATTAGCGCTGCTGGTGGCAAGGCCGGCGACCCAGGCTGCCGGGGAGGAGAAACAGACATGAGCTGTGAAAAGATCTCGAATGCATTGATTGCTTATTTGGATGGCCGCGCGAGCGCGCAAGAGCGCGGCGCTGTGGAGGCGCATTTGAAGCTGTGCGTGGCGTGCCGCGAGCGCGCGGAAGAGTTTCGCCGGCTGTGGAGCGTGATGGCCGAAGTGCCTGCGGTTGAGCCGTCGCTCGGATTCGACGCGCGGCTGCGCCAGCGAATCGCAGCGGAGCCGCGTCCAAGGCTGTGGGCGTGGCTGTCGCCATCGCCGCGATTTGCAGCAGCGATGGTACTGCTGGTGGCACTGTCCGTATGGATTTCGAAACGGCCGATGCCGCCTGTGAATCCGGCGACTAACGCGGCGAACAGCGAAGAACAGTTCCGGATGATCAAAGACCTGGGCGTGCTGGAAAATTACGACGTGATCAGCAACTTTGACGCGCTCTCGGATTTGCCGGCCGTTCAACCGACAAGCGAGCCAGAGCAGCCAAAACCGGAAGATGATCCTGGGTCAGGAAACGGCGCGATCTGAAATTGATGCGGAAATGGATCCAACTCGGAGCAGCACTCGCGATGCTGTTTTTCGCGGCGGCGCTGGCGCTTGCAACGCCAGGGCAGAGGTACTTTGCGCGGCAGCAAGGGCAGGGCCCGCGTGCCCAGCGCCAAGCGCAACAACGCGCCGCGCGACAGCAGCAGAAGGCCAATAAGCAGGCCCAGAAACAAGAGAATAAACCAGGAGTCCGTGCCGCGCTAGGCTTGCCGCCAAAGTGGGTGCAGAACCTGCAGGACATGTCCCCGGAAGAGCAAGAACGCTTCATGCAGAATAATGCCCGGTTCCAAAGCCTGCCGCCGCAACGCCAGGAGCAGATTCGCCGGAATCTGCAGCGGTGGAATCAGATGACGCCACAGCAGCGCGAGGCCATGCGCAACCGCTTGCAAATTTTCAACCGGTTGCCGCCTGACCAGCGCCAAGAAGTGGTGAATGATCTGGCACCGCGCTGGAAGAATCTGCCGCCCGATCGCAGAGAGCTTCTTACCGGACGGCTGCGAGTGCTGCGGGGAATGCCGCCGCAGCAGCGTCAACAGGTTCTAAACGATCCCCAATTCATGCGCGGGCTCGATTCGAACGAGCAGGATCTGCTGCGCAAGCTCAGTGAACTGCGTCAGCAACCAGGCCCCGGGCAATAGTTGTTCCATTTGGACACTGAGTGCTCCGCGTCCGGGCCGCGTCGTTAATCCTTAGAACACATTTTTATTTTTGCGCGGAAGAGCGCGTCTAGGGCTAGCGAGCGACGCCCGCAGCGAATACCATATATAGTGCTTTCAATCGACGCAGCCACATGAATTTTTCGCGAGCGCAGCGAAAATATTTTCCGTTTGCCGCGTGATTCCTCTTGACAACGCAAGAGGGGTCGTTAGAATGTGCGCACAAAGTGGGAAAAAGTGGTAAGAAGTGGTTGGGGTGGAATGGGGACGGGACTCACAGCGGTCGCGCAAAGCAAGGCCAGGAATGCTGCGGGGAAGCCATCTAGCGACAGTGGACGAGAAGGGACGGGTGAAAGTGCCCGCCGATTTTTTGGCCGAGCTGCGCCGGTATGGCAAGCAGTTCTACGTGACGAGCGAGAACGGCGACTACGCGCGCATCTATCCCATGAAAGTGTGGGACGAAATCGAAAAGAAGCTCGCGAAACTCTCCTCACACAATCCGACCAAGCAGAAATTTTTGGCGCGAACGAATTACTTCGGACAAGTGGTCGAGCTTGACGGGCAGGATCGCGTGTTGATCCCGCCAGTGCTTCGGGAATCGGCGCAGATGAAGGGCGAAGTCAGCGTCAACGGGCAATTGACGTATTTGGAAGTTTGGAACCATGCCCGCTACCAGGAGCAGATGAAGAACAACCCGATCACGGCCGAAGACGCCAAGGTGCTGGACGATTTGGGCATCTAGGTTTTGAGCGTGCTGCACACGCCGGTGATGACCGAGGCCATCGTGAGATGGCTGCGGATCAAGCCGGAGGGGACTTACGTCGATGCAACGCTCGGAACTGGCGGACATGCGCTGGCGATTGTCCGGGAACTGACGTCGGGGCGGCTGGTGGGATTGGATCGCGACCCGCAGGCAATTGAAATTGCGCGGGAGCGGCTCAAGGAATTTGGGCAGCGGGTGACTCTGGTGCAAACGGATTTTTCGAAGATCGACGAAGTGGCGCGGGAACTGAAACTGCCCGCGCTCGATGGCGTGGTCGCCGATCTGGGCGTTTCGACTTTGGAACTGGACACTCCGGAGCGCGGCTTTTCTTTCCGCTGGGGCGGGCCGCTGGACATGCGCATGAACCCGGAGCATCCGCTGGTGGCGGACGAGATTGTGAATCACTGGCCGGAAGAAGATCTGGCCAACGTGCTTTATCGCTTCGGCGAAGAGCACGACTCACGCAAGATCGCCAGGGCAATTCTGCGGGCGCGGCCGATCCGCGACACAGAACACCTGGCAACGGTTGTGGCAGGGGCCCGAAAAGCAAGGGGAAGGCAGAGACTGCATCCCGCGACAAAAACGTTTCTGGCGCTGCGGATAGCGGTGAATCGAGAGTTGGAGGAACTCGGGCAGTTTCTTACCCGGACCCCTGTCACTTTATCTCCCGGAGCGAGGTGGGCGATATTGAGCTACCACTCGCTCGAGGACCGCATGGTCAAGCGCGGCTTTCAGGAGCTTGCGCGGGCCGGCGGTTTCACGATTCTCACGAAGAAGGTCATCCAGCCCGAGGAAAGCGAAATCAGGAACAACCCCAGAGCGCGGAGCGCGAAATTGAGAGTCATCGAGAAGGACGCGGCCGGGCCGGATGAACGCGAGAGGAAGCCATGACGGAATTCTATACATCGAAGCGCATCGATAATTCGCGGCTGTCGCGGCCGGCGGCGCCGCGCCGCTGGCGCGAATACGGGCGGCGAATGATGTGGGGCGCTGTGCTGGCGTCGTGCTGCTTGCTCTATACGTGGCAGCACTTCCAAGACATCCAATTGCGCTATCAACTGGAAGATTTGCAGGCGCGACACGCGCAGGCCGTCGAATTGAATCAGCAGCTTCACCTGCAGGCGGCATTGCTGACGTCGCCGATGCGCATCGATACCATTGCCCGGCAACAATTGGGCATGACCGTCTCCGTCCCGGCGCAGTACGTTCCGGCCGACGCCTCGCGCGACGGCTATTTCGCGCAAGCGCGTGTGCCATCGCAGCCCGCACAGCCGTGAGCTGCGGCGGCAGCGCCTTGCGTTGTACTTCGAGGCTTCGAGCAACCCGCGCGGAATTGGCTAGGGTAGCGGATAGCCGCGTTGCGGGATGAAAAGCTCTCAAGAATCAGGCCGGAGCCCATGGCACAAAGCAGTTCCCGTCTCCGCTTACTCATAATTTTCGGCTTCGGCGTGGTATGGATGATCGCGGTTCTCGCCCGCGTTAGTTACCTTCAATTATTCCGCTATCGCGAATACCTCGAACGCGCCAATCGCCAGCAGGAACGCGTCATCGAGATCAGCCCGATGCGCGGCGTGCTCTACGACCGCAATGGCCGCGAACTGGCCATGAGCATACCGGTGGATTCCTGTTTCGCCGATCCGGAGGAAATTTCCGATCCGGAGATGGTCGCGCGGCTGCTGTCGCATGTGCTGGGGACGCCGCCGGCGGAAATTCAAGAGAAGCTGGCCGAATCGCGGTCGTTCGTGTGGATCGCGCGAAAGATCGCTCCGCAGCAAGCGGCGCGAATCGAAGCGCTCAATCTGCGTGGCATCTACTTCCAGAAAGAGAATAAGCGTTTTTACCCCGAACGAACGCTCGCCGCATCGGTGCTGGGCTATGTGGACGTCGACGAGCATGGCATCGGAGGCGTTGAGTACTCACTCGATAAAGAAATCCGCGGAAGGCCGAGCCGCATGTTCGTGCTCGCCGACGCGCGGCAGCGCTGGTTCGACCGCAGCGAAGCGGCATCGGATAAAGGCGACAACGTCGTCCTGACCATCGACCAGACGATTCAATTCATCGCCGAGAAAGCGCTGGCCGAGGGAGTGGCGCGAACGCATGCCAAAGGCGGATCGGTCGTCATTCAGGATCCGAACACAGGGCAAATCCTGGCCGTCGCCAACTGGCCGACGTTCGATCCGAACGACGCAGGCTCCTCGCCGGCGGAGGATCGAGTCGATCGCGTCGTATCGGATGCCTATGAGCCAGGGTCGATTTTCAAGACGATTCTGTTTTCCTCGGCGATTCAAGAGGGCGTAGCGCAGCCGGCCGATTTGGTGGATTGCCAGATGGGATCAATCGTTGTCGCCGGGAAGCTGATTCACGACCATAAGCCGTTCGGGCTGTTGTCCGTCGAGCAAATCCTGGAGCACTCGAGCGACGTCGGCTCGATTAAAGTGGCGCTGCGCTTGGGCGCCCCGAGGTATTACCAGTACATTCGCAGCTTCGGCTTCGGCCAGCTGACTGGAATCAAGCTACCCGGTGAGAACCGCGGATTGTTCCGGCCGCTCGACGAATGGACCGCAACCTCCATCGGCTACATCGCCATCGGACAGGAAATCAGCGTCACGCCCGTGCAGATGATTTCCGCGGAATCAGCGATTGCCAATGGCGGCATTCTGCGCCGGCCACAAATCGTGCAGCGCGTGTACCGGGGCGATCAGACCGTGATGGAAGGCGATCCCGATCCGCGGCGAGTGATTGACGAGAAAACGGCAGCAACGATGCGCGAAATGATGGAGCAAGTAATTCTCGTCGGGACCGGCAAGGGCTTTGCTCAGCCGCTTGGCTATACCGCGGCGGGAAAAACGGGTACGGCGCAGAAAACCGACCCCGCCACGGGACGATATTCGAAGACGCAATACAACGCTTCTTTCATCGGCTATGCGCCGGTGAACAATCCCGTAGTGACGATTCTCGTGAATCTCGATTCTCCTGTGGGCGGACATGAGGGCGGCCCCACGGCTGGCCCCATCTTCAAGCAAATTGCGGAACAGGTGCTGGCGTACCTGAATGTCCCCCACGATATGCCGGAACTGCCAACACTCGAAAAAGCGTCACTGCGACAGAATGCGCGAGACGCTTCACCAAATCTGGATTTCACGCCGAAGAAAACGCACGAGGAGACTCAAGCGCTAGTCGAGGAAGCCGCGAGCGTGCCGGAATCCTCGACCGTGGCGATCGCGGAAGGCCAAACGATCACCATGCCGCGGCTGACCGGCCAAAGCGTGCGGAGCGTCATCGAGGCGTGTTCCAAGCTGGGGTTGATGCCGGTTCTGGTTGGCGATGGGATTGCTCTGGATCAAAGTCCAGACGCCGGAACAAAAGTCTTGCCGGGCACGAAAGTGACGGTGCACTTCGGGCGCGGCAGTGATGCGGCGACGAACTCGCCAGGAAGCGGCAACTAACAGCAATTGAGAAGCGCGCAAAGCAAGATTCGAGAAATGGAGTGAATTTTGGGGGCCAAACGAGGCGGGGCAATTGTTGAACTTGCGACTGGGACTGAATCTGCGATGAAGCTTAGCGAACTGGTTGTTGGTGCAGAAATCGCGCGGGCCAGCGATGCGCCTGACGTCGAGGTTCGTTCGATCGCCTACGACAGCCGAAAGGTGACGCCCGGCGCGCTCTTTTTCGCCATGCATGGCGAAAAGGAGGACGGCAACCGGTACATTCCCGATGCGCTGAAGCGCGGCGCCGTGGCGATCGCGAGCGAAAGCGCCCGCGCTGCCGGCGTTGCGAAAAATATTCCTTGGCTGGAAATTTTACCAGGTGCACAGCGGCGCGCGCTGGCGATTGCAGGAGCGAATTTTTACGGGCATCCGGCGAAGGGGCTCGAGCTCGTGGGCGTCACGGGCACAAACGGCAAGACGACGACCACGTATCTGATCGATTCGATTTTGCGCGCCGCCGGAAAGAAAACGGGACTTATCGGCACGATTGGCTATCGCACGCCGCGCGGGAGCCGCGAAGCGATCAATACGACGCCTGAATCGCTCGACGTCCAGCAGATGTTTGCCGAAGTGCGCGACGCCGGCGGCTCAGCCATCGTGATGGAGACAAGTTCGCACGCCCTGGCGATGGACAGACTCTGGGGCTGCCATTTCAAGGCCGCGATTTTCACGAACCTGACGCGCGACCATTTGGATTATCACAAGAGCTTCGAAGAATACTTCGCGGCCAAGCGCCGGCTCTACGCGGGAACGGGCGCGGGCCCGGCCGATGTGGCCATCGTCAACACCGATGATCCCTACGGGCACCAACTTGAGGGACTGGCTCTGCGAACATTTACCTATGGGCTGAAAAACGGCGCGCAGATCACGACGAAAAAGTATGCGCTGGCATTTTCGGGGCTCGAGTTTACGGCGCAGACTCCAGTGGGGAAAATCGAAGTGCAGTCGAAATTGGTGGGCAAGATCAATGTTTACAACATTCTCGCAGCGATCGGCGCGGGCATCGCGCTCGACGTGATGAGCGCGGAGATCGAGCGCGGCATTCGCGAACTCGAAAGCGTTCCGGGGCGATTCGAGCGCATCGCGGAAGGCCAGCCATTTCTGGTAATCGTCGATTACGCGCACACCGACGACGCATTGCGCAATTTGATCTTGACCGCGCGTGAACTGTGCGTCGGCGGGCGAGTCATCACCGTTTTCGGCGCCGGCGGCGACCGCGACCGCACCAAGCGACCGCTGATGGGCGAGGCCGCGGGCACGTTGAGCGACATGACGGTGCTGACGAGCGACAACCCGCGCAGCGAGGACCCGCTGCGGATCATCAACGATGTCGCCGTGGGCTTGCAGAAGGCCGGCGCGAAATACCGCGTCGAGGCCGACCGCGAACACGCGATCGAAATCGCGCTCGACGAGGCGCAGGCCGGAGACATCGTTCTGCTGGCAGGCAAAGGCCATGAGACATATCAGGTGCTGAAGGACGGCCCAATCGATTTTGATGACCGCGAAGTGGCGCGACGGAAATTGCGCGAGCGCGGATACGGCAAGGCGAAGGCCAAACCTTAACGCGTGCTGTGGTGGATTGCGGATGTGATTTGGCGCGCGGCTTGCTTGGATAGACGATGAGTTTGGAAGTAGTGGCTTAATTTCAGAGCGGCTTGGAAGAGTGACGCCCAGCCCTGTGGAGAGACAATGCGGTGGACGCTGGCAGAAGTGGCGGACGCTCTTGGTGTCGCAGTGCCCCCGGGTGCCGATTCCGTGGCCCGGCTGGCCGGCGTGTCGATTGATTCCCGCACCGTCAAGCCTGGAGAGCTGTTTGTCGCCATACGCGGACCGCGTCACGACGGACACAATTTCGTGGCTACGGCGCTCGCCCAAGGAGCTCTGGCCGGCATTGTGGCACGCGACCGGCTTGGCGAATACACGGAAGAAATTCGCGGAAAACTGCTCGTCGTCGACGACACATTGCGCTCCTTGCAGGAATTGGCACAGCGCTACTGCGACGCCTGGCGCGCGGCGAAACCGGGGCGGCGGATGGCTGCGGTTACCGGCTCCGCGGGCAAGACGACAACCAAGGAAATTCTTGCGGCACTACTGGCCGCGCGGTTCCGCGTTTTGAAGTCAGAAGGGAACCTGAACAACGAATACGGCCTGCCGCTCACGCTTTTCCGGCTGGGCGATGAACACGATGCGGCCGTCGTCGAGCTGGGAATGTCACATCGCGGCGAGCTCGCGCGGCTGGCGGAAATTTCGCGGCCGGACGTCGGTGTGGTGACGAACGTCGCGCCCGTGCATTTGGAATTTTTTTCTTCCATCGACGAAATCGCGCTGGCGAAGCGCGAATTGATCGAGGGCCTCGGCGGCGCTGAGCCTGTAGCCGTGCTCAACGCGGACGACGCGCGCGTTTCGCGGTTCGCGGAAGGCTTTCGCGGCCGGGTGCTGCGTTTCGGTTTGTCGGATTCGGCCGAATTTCGCGCGGAGAACATCGAAGACCGCGGCGTCGAAGGCTCAGGGTTCGATTACGAGAGCCCGGAGGAATTGGGGCGTCTGCGATTGCCTCTCGCAGGGCAGCACAACGTTTTGAACGCGCTCGCGGCTCTGGCGGCGGCGAGCGAATGGGGAATCGGCGTCGCAGAGGCCAAGGAAGTGTTGCCGAAGCTGCGGCCCGCATCGATGCGCGGCGAGTTCTTGAAATTTGCCTCGGGGTTTCTGGTGATCAACGACTGCTACAACTCGAATCCGGTCGCGCTGGAGCGCATGATCGACGTCCTGTGCTCGATCCCGGGCTACAACCGGCGGATTCTCGTCGCAGGCGCGTGGCGTGAAATCGGGCCGACTTCGCCTGAGCTGCATCGCGCCGCCGGAGAGCACACTGCGAAGCGGGGGACTCTCGACTGGATCTTTGGCGTTGAAGGCGAAGCGGAGGAGATTGTGCGCGGCGCAATCGCTGCGGGGCATCCGGCATCACAAGCGAAGTTTTTTGCGTCGTCAGAAGACGCCGCGAAATTCTTGTCCGGTTTCGTTGTGCCCGGCGACCTGCTGCTCGTCAAAGGTTCGCGCGGCGTGCACATGGAAGCGATCGCCGCAGCGTTGCTCGAGAAGTTTCCGTTGGTGGAACCCGGGCGCGAGGAAGCGACGCCGATAGAAAACGCGAGGCATGGCTGAGATGCTTTACTACCTCTTCGTCACCGTGCTACGACCTCACTTCAGCCCGCTGAATGTGTTCCGGTATATCACCGTCCGCACGGCGCTCGCGAGCTTGACGGCGCTCTTCCTGACGCTCGTCTTTGGCCCGTGGACGATCCGGCATCTGCGCCAGCTCCAAATCGGCCAGTACATTCGCGCGGAAGGGCCGGAGCGGCATCAAGCGAAGGCCGGCACGCCAACGATGGGCGGCGTTCTGATTGTCGCCGCGATTATAGTTCCCACGCTGCTTTGGGCCGACCTGCACAGCCCGTACGCCTTGCTTGCCATGGGCGCGACGCTGGCGTTTGCGGCGATTGGTTTTGCCGACGACTACAACAAAGTTGTTCGCAAGCGCAGCATGGGCCTGACGGGAAAGACGAAATTTTTCTACCAGGTGCTGACCTGCGTCGGCGTCGGCGCAGTGCTGCTCGGACTGCAGCAGCGCGGCGCTTATTCGACCGAGCTCAGCGTGCCGTTTCTGAAGACGCTGCACCCGGATCTCGTTGTGCGTTCTTTGCTCGTCCATTCCTATATTTGGCCGCTCGCTTTCGTGCCCTTCGTGGTTTTTCTGATTTTCGTGATTGTTGGCTCGTCGAATGCCGTGAATTTAACGGATGGCCTCGATGGATTGGCGATTGGCTGCGTGGTTGTTGCCGCGAGCGCGCTGACGATTCTCACGTATCTGAGCAGCCACGCGCGCTTCGCCGAATATCTCGAAATCCAGAGGATTCCGCAGGTGGGCGAGCTGACGGTTTTCTGCGGCTCGGTGGTCGGCGCGTCGCTGGGCTTTCTCTGGTACAACGCGCATCCGGCCGAAATGTTCATGGGCGACGTGGGATCGCTGGCGCTCGGCGGCGTGATCGGCGTCACGGCGGTGATCATCAAGCAGGAAATTCTGCTGCTCTTCATCGGCGGAATCTTCGTCGTCGAGGCGGCCTCGGTGATCATTCAAGTGGCATCGTTTCGCCTGCGCGGCAAGCGCGTCTTTCGCATGGCGCCGCTGCACCATCATTTCGAGCTGATGGGCTGGAGCGAATCGAAAATCATCGTGCGTTTCTGGATCGCGGCGCTGGTGTTCGCGCTTTTTTCGCTGACGACTTTGAAGTTGAGGTGACGGAATGCGGCAGGGCGTCGATCTCGAGGGCAAGCGCGTGCTGGTTGTGGGACTCGCGCGCACGGGCCTGGTCGTGTCGCTTTTCTGCGCGGCGTACGGAGCGCATGTGACGGCAACGGACGAAAAGCCGGAAGCGGAGTTGAAGGAAGCCGCGGAAAAGCTGCGCGCTGCGGGAGTGACTCTGGAATTAGGCGGACACCGGCCGGAGACTTTTTTGAATCAGGACTTGATTATTGTCAGCCCCGGCGTGCCGGCGAAATCGCCGCCGCTCGAGCTCGCGCGCAATCGGGGGATTCCCGTGTGGAGCGAAATCGAGCTTGCCTGGCGGCTGCTGCGCGGGAAGCTCGTGGCTATCACGGGTTCGAACGGGAAGACAACCACGACCGCGCTGATCGGGCACATCTTGCAGTCGGCGAAAATCCCCGTGCTGGTGGGTGGAAACATCGGCACGCCTTTGCTGGCAAGAGTTGAAGCCTCGAGCGATTCAACGGTGACTGTCGCGGAAGTCAGTAGCTTCCAGCTTGAATTGATTGAAGCCTTCCGGCCGGATGTGGGCGTGCTGTTGAATTTGACGCCCGACCATATCGACCGGCACGGTTCGTTTGAAGAATATGCGCGCGCGAAGCAGCGGATTTTCGAAAACATGATCGACCGCGATGCCGCTGTTTTGAACGCCGATGATCTCGAAGTCGCGCGGCGCGGGCCCTCTCACGGGCAAGTCTTCTGGTTCAGCCGGCTAAAGCGGCTTGCCGCAGGTACGTTTGTGCGCGGCGACGAAATTCTCTTCCGGCGCGAAGGGGCCGAGAGCGTGGTGATGCGGCGCAGCGAGATTCCGCTTCGCGGCGAGCACAACCTGGAAAACGTCCTGGCCGCGACGACCGCCGCGATGCTCGCGGGCGCGCCTGCCGATGCCATTGCCCCGGCAGTGCGAACTTTTCCGGGCGTCGAACACCGGCTGGAATACGTGGCGGAGATTCGCGGCGTCGCGTTTTACAACGATTCGAAGGCCACAAACGTCGACGCAGCACTTAAAGCGATCGAGGCGTTTCCGGGCTCGCTTTTTGTGATTCTCGGCGGAAAAGATAAGGGCGCGCCGTATGCGCCGCTGCGCGAGCCGCTGAAGCAGAAAGCAAAACGCGTGCTGCTGATCGGAGCGGCTGCCGGCAAAATCGCCGAAGAGCTCGAAGGCGCCGTGGCGATGGAGCGCGCGGGAACGCTCGAGCGCGCGGTCGAGCTCGCGCTTGACGAGGCCAGGCCCGGTGACACAGTGCTGCTCGCGCCCGCGTGCGCCAGCTTCGACCAATTCGAGAATTTCGAGCAGCGCGGCCGCGCGTTCAAGGAAATTGTCGCGCGTCTGGCCGCGAAAATCAGTGGCGAGAGTTCAGTGAAGAAGGGATAACGAATGCCGCGAAGCTTGCAGCCCGACAAAAAACTCTTCGGCGTCACGCTGGCGCTGTGCTTCATCGGCGTCGTGATGGTATTCAGCGCATCGGCTGTGACGGCCAAGCAGCTCTACGGCAATGGCTATGTTTTTCTCGTGCGGCAGCTTGTTTGGCTCGTCGTGGGTTTGTTCGGAATGATTCGGTTGATGAATTTCGATTACCGGAAATTGCGCCAGCCTCGCGTGATTTATCCAGGCCTAGCCGCGGTATTGCTGATGCTGATCGGCGTTCTGTTCCTGGATCGCACGCACGCCACGCATCGCTGGATGCATGCCGGACCGATCAGCTTGCAACCGTCCGAATTCGCGAAGCTCGTCGTGATTCTCTATCTCGCGTGGTTTTTGGAATTGCGGCTGCGGCCGGGAAGCTTCGGCATCAACAATCTGAAGCACACGCTGCTGCCGGCGCTCGGCCCCGTCGTTTTCATGCTGGTGCTCATCCTTCGCGAGCCGGACATGGGCACGTCGTGCATGATTTTCCTGATCGCGCTCGTGATGCTCTGCGAAGCCGGCGTTTCGATGAAATACGTGGGCGGCGTGGCGCTGGCGTCGCTGCCGGCGATTTATCTGCTCATCATGCACGCGCAATACCGGTATGAACGCATGCTGGCGTTTTTCTCGCCCGGCGCCGACCCACAAGGGCGCGGCTTCCAGTTGATGCAATCGCTGATCGCCGTGGGCTCGGGCGGATTGACAGGCGTCGGCTTGATGGAGAGCAAGCAGAAGCTTTTTTATCTGCCTGAGGCACATACGGATTTTATCTATGCCGTGTTGTGCGAAGAGCTCGGCTACATCGGCGCCGTCGTGGTGTTGATCCTGTTTGGAATTTACGCGTGGCGCGGTTTTCGCACGGCGTTTCGCGCGCCTGACGTTTTTGGCCGCTTGCTCGCGCTGGGCATCACGACGCTCGTCGTCGGGCAGGCGCTCGTGAATTTGAGCGTGGTCCTCGGGCTGATGCCGACGAAGGGAATTCCGCTGCCGTTCATCAGCTACGGCGGTTCGAGCTTGCTGGTGATGCTGCTGGCAACCGGCGTGCTCTTGAATATCAGCCAGCACGCTGAAGCGCCGTGAGCGAAGTGCAGACGCCGTCGGCAAAGCTGCTGATTGCGGGCGGCGGGACTGGCGGGCACGTGTTTCCGGCAATCGCCGTCGCGCGGGAATGGTTGCGGCGAGGCGAACCAAGACTTGCAGCGAAGAATGCGCGCGCCGCGAAGAGGGAAGTCGTGATTGTTGGCACGCAAAAGGGACTCGAAGCGCGGCTGGTGCCGGAAGCGGGCCTGCCGCTCGAAACGATTCGCGTGGCGGGACTGAAAGGCATAGCCGGAATGAAATTCGTGCGCAACGTCGCGATGCTCGGCGCGGGCTTTTGGGATTCAGCCGCGATTCTGCGCCGGCACAGGTTCGCCGCCGCGTTTGGCGTGGGCGGCTATGCGTCCGGGCCAATGCTGCTGCTCGCGGCGCTCCGCGGCGTGCCGACCGTACTCTTCGAACCGAATCTGGAGCCAGGGTTCACCAATCGCGTTCTGGCGCGGATGGCGGCGCGCATCGCCACGGGATTCGAGGAAACGGCGCAGCGATTTGGCGCGAAGGCGCAGGTAACGGGCAACCCGGTGCGCGCGGAATTTTTCACAGCGCCGCCTCATGAACACCGCGCTCCCTTCACTTTGCTGATCACCGGGGGTAGCCGCGGTGCGCAGCCCATCAATCGCGCTGTCGTGGCCGCGCTGGACTTGCTGGCCGCGAAAAAAAATCAGCTTTTCGTCGTGCATCAGACCGGCGAACGCGACTATAATGCGGTGCGGGAAGCATATGCTCAGCATGAGTTCACTGCGGAGGTCAGTCCCTTCATCGGGAACATGGCGGAAAGGTTTGCCCAAGCGGACCTGATCGTTTGCCGGTCGGGCGCCATCACCGTGGCGGAAATTGCCGCCGCCGGTCGCGCCGCCATCTTCATCCCCTTCGGCGCCGCCACAGATAGTCACCAGCTCCGCAACGCGCAGGCCATGGAACAGGCCGGGGCCGCGCGCGTGATTCCGCAGGACGAACTGACGCCGCAGCGTTTAAGCAGTGAGATTTTTTCTCTCCTCGACCAGCCCCGGAGAATCCAGGAAATGGAGCAGCGTGCCCGAGCGCTAGCGCGTCCGCGTGCCGTAGCCGACATCGTGGACATGATCGAGGAGGCCGCCCGCACATGAAAATCCCATTCGGAAATTTCCAGCGCATTCATCTGGTCGGCATCGGCGGCAGCGGCATGAGCGGGATCGCAGAAGTTTTGTTGGCCCTGGGCTATGCCGTATCCGGCTCGGACGTGAAGCCTTCGCCGACGACCGAGCGGCTGCGCAATCTCGGCGCGAAAATATTCGACGGTCACGAGGCTGAACAGGTTCGCGGCGCGCAGGTCGTCGTAATTTCCTCCGCGATTCGCGCGGACAATCCGGAAATCGCCGAGGCGCGCAAGCAGAAAATCCCCGTCATCCCGCGCGCCGAGATGCTGGCGGAGCTGATGCGGTTGAAGTATGGCATCGCCGTCGCGGGCGCGCACGGAAAGACGACGACCACTTCGTTGGTCGCCTCCGTTCTGGCCGCCGCGGGGCTCGATCCGACGTTTGTCGTCGGCGGGCGCGTGAATGCTGCGGGCACGAACGCGCGCGTCGGGCAGGGCGATTACATGGTCGTCGAAGCGGATGAAAGCGATCGCTCGTTCCTCTTGCTTGCGCCGGTCGTCGCTGTCGTCACCACGATCGACCGCGAACATCTCGATCAATACGCCTCGCTCGAAGAAATCCAGGCGGCGTTCCTCGAATTCGTGAACCGTGTCCCTTTTTATGGCGCGGTGATCTTGTGCCTCGACGAGCCGAACGTGCAGGCGATCCTTCCCAGTGTCAAGCGGCCCGTGGTCACCTATGGAGTCTCGAAGCAGGCTGACCTCGTCATCAGCGACGTCGAACTGGCCGGGCTCGAGAGCCGTTTTCGATTGACGTATCACGGCGAAGACCTGGGAATTTTCCGCCTGCCCTCGCCTCCGGGAATCCACAACGTTCGCAATGCCGCCGCAGCGGCCGCCGTGGCGCTCTATTTGAGCATCCCCGCGGATCTGATTCGCGACGGCCTGGCTAAGTTCGGCGGCGTCGGCCGGCGCTTCGAAATCAAGGGAACATTCGCCGGCGTCACGCTGATCGACGACTATGGCCATCATCCCGCGGAGATTCGCGCCACGCTCGAAGCCGCGCGCGGCTGTGGATACAAGCGTTTGCTGGTTCTTTTTCAGCCGCATCGCTATACGCGCACGAAACATCTTTGGGATGATTTCTGCCGTGCATTCAATTTGGCAGACGTCCTCTTCGTTTCCGAGATTTACGCGGCGGGCGAGCCGCCCATCGAGGGCGTGACGGGCCAGAAGCTCGCGGAGGCGATTTCCGCGGCGGGGCACAAGAACGCCGTGTTCACGGGCACGCTGCAGAAGGGAATCGAATCCTTGCTGCGCGAAGCACAGCCGGGCGATGCCGTGCTCGCGATTGGCGCGGGAAGCGTCAACCGCGCGCTCGATGAATTGTCGTTGCTGTTGGGCACCGAAGAGCCCAGACCGCGCGTGCATCGATGAAGCGCGCCGGGGAAGCTGGTTCGTCGAACGTGACGAGATAGGAAGCATTTGGAGCGGCTGAAAAAAATCGATGCGGACGCGTATCCGCAGGAAGCGCTGGCCGAAGAGGAACCGCGCTATCTGCGCCGGCAGAAGCCTGTCGAAATCAAGCGGCGCAAGTTCGGAAAGAAGGCATGGAAGACGTATTTCCGCGTGTCGCTGCTGGTAGTTGCGGTAGCCGCCGCGGCAGGAGCGCTTTTCGCCGCGGGCGACTTTCTGTTGACCTCGCCCGAACTGGTGCTGGCGAGCCCGAGCCAGGTTGACCTCACGGGCAATCATTTCGTGCGCCGGGCGAGCGTGCTGGAAATTTTCTCCGTGGATCGCGGGCGCAGCGTCCTGCGCATGCCGCTGGCGCGGCGACGCGCAGAACTCGAAGCGTTGCCGTGGGTCGAACGCGCCACGGTGCGCCGCGCGCTGCCAAACCGCATTGAAGTGGACATCACGGAGCGGACGCCGGTGGCGTTTCTTCGCGAAGGAGCGAATCTCTCGCTAGTCGACGCCGAGGGCGTGATCCTTGACCGGCCCCTGGAAGCCGATTTTCATTTTCCGGTCGTGACCGGCATCAACGCGGAAATGCTTCGCGAGGATCGCGCACGCCGCATGCAGATGATGGTCGATTTCTTGAATCAAGTTCGCCAGGTCCGCGCCGATGCCGTCGATTCCGTCAGCGAAATCGATCTATCTGACCCGGACGATCTGCAAGCGACGATCGCGGACCTTCCGGGAATGGTGGGCGCGGCGAATTCTTCCGCCGCTACGGATGCGGTGCTGGTTCGCTTCGGCAACGCGGATTTTCACGACAAGTTCCAAGTGCTCTTGAACAACATGGCGCAATGGGAAGCGGCGGCGGGGCGCGTGGCATCTGTCGATTTGAGGTTCGAGAAGGAAGTCGTGGTGAATCCGGAGAATCCAGCGCCGCCGGCTCAGCCGCTCGCGAAACCTGCGCCGGTCGCGCACGCAGTGGCGCCGGTTCACCACGCGCAGTCCGGGCGAAAAGCAAAAGCGGCGGCGGTGAAGCGGACCGCAAAGGCGTCGCATCACGCGAAGCCGCACGAGGCGCGTTGATTTTTCGATTTCGAGATGGGCGAATTTAAGGGAGCGGCGGTTTGGGGAAAAAGGATCGGTATCTGGTCGGGCTGGACATCGGCAGCGCGAAGACGTGCGCGCTGGTGGGAGAAATTGAAGACGAAGGCGGCGTGAAGTTTGCGGCGCTCGGCGCTGCCGAATCGAAAGGCTGGCGCAAAGGCCAGATCGTGAATTTGGAGCTGGCGGTCAGCTCGATCCGGCGCGCGGTGGAGGAAGCGGAAAATATCGTGGGCGTCCCCGTGGAATCGGCGCTGATCGGAATCGCGGGCAGCCACGTTCGCGGAGTAAACAGCCGCGGCGGAATCGTCCTTGGCCAGAGGCCGCGCGACATCAACCGCGATGACGTGCGTCGGGCGGTGGAGGCGGCGAAGAACGTCAGCCTGCCGGAGGACCGCGAAGTGCTCCATGTGCTGCCGCAGGAATTTTTCGTCGACGCGCAGGACAACATTCGCGACGCCATCGGCATGGTGGGGCAGAAGCTCGAAGCGAACGTGCACATCGTCACATCGTCGGCGGCGGCGACGCAAAACGTGATCACAGCAGTGAACAAGGCCGGGGTGATCGTCAACGACACGGTGCTTGAGCCTCTCGCCTCGGCCGAAGCTTGCCTGACGCAAGACGAACGCGAACTCGGCTGCTGCCTGCTCGACATCGGCGGAGGAACGACGGAGTTGATTGTTTATTCGGGCGGTGTGGTGCGCCACAGCGCCGCCGTGCCCATTGGGGGCGATCATTTTACGAATGATCTTGCGGTCGGTTTGCGCACGCCGATTCCGGAAGCGGAGAGCATCAAGCGCGAGCACGCCTGGGCGTGGCATGAGCTGATGTCGCAGGACACGCCGATCGAAATTGCCAGCGTGGGCGACCGTCCGCCGCGCACCGTGTTTGCGCGCAATTTGTGCGAAATCGCCGAGCCGCGCGCCAATGAATTGCTGACCATGGTGCGCGACGATTTGCGCCGTGCCGGCCTCCTTTCGCAAATTCCGGCCGGATTGATTCTGACCGGCGGCGGCGCGCGACTGCGCGGCTTGGCCGAGTTCGCGGAAAAACTTTTCAAGTTGCCGGTGCGCCTGGCTTCGCCGCGCGGCTTGATCGATATCACCGAAGGAGTTTCTCAGCCCGAGTATTCGGCTGCCGTCGGCCTGGTGCTCTATGGTGCGCGCGCGCGAAAACACGCCGCGCAGCGCTCCAGCGGTTGGACGGAGAAGTTGAAAAGCATTTTTGCGGGGAATTAAGCAGGAAAATTTCAGGCGGGGGAATATAGGGGAGGCAGCATGACGCCAAAGGATGCAGGGCTTCGCGTTTCATTCAGTGAGGAACCACAACAGGGTGCCAGGATAAAAGTGATCGGCGTCGGAGGCGGCGGCTGCAATGCCGTGAACCGCATGATTCGCGCCAAAGTCGAAGGCGTCGAATTCATTGCGGCCAACACGGACTTGCAGGCGCTCAAACTTTCGCAGGCTCCGCTGAAGCTTCAGCTCGGCTCGAAACTCACGAAGGGCCTGGGCGCGGGCGCGAATCCCGAAATGGGGCGCAAGGCCGCGCTTGAGGACACGGACAAAATCCTCGAAGCGCTCGACGGCGCGGACATGGTGTTCGTCACGTCGGGCCTCGGCGGCGGCACGGGCAGCGGCGCTGCGCCTGTCGTTGCGAATCTCGCCAGCGAGCTCGGCGCGCTGACCGTTGCGGTCGTGACAAAGCCGTTCGCGTTTGAGGGCAAGCGGCGCTTGCAGCAAGCCGAGCAATCGCTCGGCGAACTCATCGGCTGCGTGGACACGGTCATCGTGATTCCCAACGAGCGGCTGATGGAATGCGTCGAGCACGGCACGAGTTTCTTCGAGGCGTTCCGCATCGCCGACGATATTCTGCGGCAGGCGGTGCAGGGCATCAGCGACATCATCACGATTCCGGGCATCATCAATCGCGACTTCGCCGACGTGAAGACGATCATGTCGGGGCAGGGTTACGCGGTGATGGGCACGGCTGTTGCGAACGGTTCGAATCGCGCGATCGATGCGGCGAATCGCGCGATCAATAGCCCGCTGCTCGAAGACAATTGCATCCAGGGAGCGCAGGGAATTTTGATCAACGTCACGGGCTCATCGACGCTGAGCCTGCACGAAGTCCACGAAGCTTCGTCAGTCATCCAGAAAGCGGCGCACGAAAACGCGAACATCATTTTCGGCGCAGTGATGGATGAAGCGATGAAGGAGTCGGTGAAGATCACGGTGATCGCGGCGGGTTTCCGCGAGGTGGCGAACAAGAGGACGCATACGCGGCCCTCGTATTTGCCAAAAACGTGGAAATCGGAGCGCGCGCCGGAGCAGCACACGGACGTGGTGGCGCAGGTCGCGCGGAACGTAACGGACGTGATTCAGGAAGTGGCGGCGGACGATCTGGATGTGCCGACATTTTTGCGGCGCCAAGCCGCAAAGGCTTGAACGGTTTTCTCCGGTCTAAATGATACTTACGGCCGGGGCGCCTCCGAGGCGCTCCGGTTTTCTTTTTTCTGCACCGTCCCTTCATAGATTTCGAGCAACTGCCGGGCCGTGCGTTGCCATGAATAGCGGCGCACTTGCTGGTACCCTCGCTCGATCAGGACGCGGCGCAACGAAGCGTCGGTGAGCACCTGCTGAATTCCGCGCGCGATATCAAACACATTTTCCGGATTCACAAGAAGAGCCGCGTCACCAAGAATTTCCGGCAACGAGGAAACATTGGATGCCACGACCGGCGCGCCATGGGCCATGGCTTCAAGCGGAGGCAGGCCGAATCCTTCGTAGAGCGAAGGGAAGAGGAAAGCCTTGGCGTGAGCGTAAAAAACGCGCAGCACGGGAAGAGGAACGAAGCCGAGAAAGCGAACGTCTTCGCGCAATCGCGAGCGGATCACGGCGCGGCGCAGATCCGCATGCTGGCCCAGGTCGTCGCCGATCATGACAAGTTTCAACGCGGCGAATTCCGGCAGGCTGCGCAACTCGGCTTTTGCGACGGCGAAGGCCTCGATCAGCCGCGCCAGATTTTTCTGCGGCCCCACGCGGCCGGCATAGAGCACGTAAGGATAATTCACGGCGAGCCGCTCCTGGATGCGGCTTGCATCTTCGGGCAGCGGCTCGGAGACGAAATGTTCGTCCACCGCATTATAGAGAACGGAGATTTTCGAATCAGAGATCGCGAAAACGCGGGCGATTTCGCGCGCCGTCGATTGCGAAACGGTGATGATGCGGCTCGCTTTTCTGAGCGCGCGCTGCGCAAACCACGGCCGCGCTGCCTGCGCCACCTGCGGGCCGGGACGGGGAGGGTGAATCAAATCGGTGAGGTCGTGAACGGTGATGACCATGCGCATGGGTACGAGAGCGGGAGCGTAAAACCAGGGCATGTGCAGCAAGTCGATGCGATGGCGGCGAAGAACGAAAGGGAGATGCAGATGCGTCTGAAACGAGCCGGGGTCGGCGGCGTATTCGAGGAGCTGGAAATTCCCGGGGAGAGCGTCGAACCGCTCGAAGTGTTCGCGGCGGCCAATGAGCAGGTAGGAATTTTTGGAATCGAGGCGGGCCAATTGGCGGACGATGTTGCGAATGTAGGTGCCTATGCCGTAATCGCCGGCGCGGCGAATGTCCATCGCAATTTTCATGGTGGGCGCCGGATCAAGCGCTGCGAGTGGAGTGGACGTGCTGCGCCGCATCGGCTTCGGCGAGGCGGCGAGCATAGAGAGGGAATCGCGCGGCGAGCGCGGCGACATCGGTACGCACGCGCTGTTCGATTTTGGAGGCGCTTGCCGGAGCGGATTTCGGTGCGTCTGAAGCCGCGCTTTTAGACGCTGCCGCTGGGGCGACTTCAGGCGTTCTTGCGGGCCCGCCTTCAGACACCATTGCCATGCTGGCTGTTGACGTATCGACCGGAAGTTTTGCTTGAGTTGGCGCAGCGGTGGCTGGGCTCTGAACCTGCGAAAGGACTTCACCCAGTACTTCGGCAATCCAGCGCGCGATTTGCTCCATTTCTTTTTCGCGCATGCCACGCGTCGTGACGGCGGGAGTGCCAACGCGAATGCCGCCGGCTTTCATTGGAGGAAAAGTGTCGAACGGAATGGCGTTTTTGTTCACGGTCATGCCGGCGCGTTCGAGAGCGAGTTCGGCATCGCGGCCGGTCATGCCACGCGACTGAAGATCGACGAGAAAAAGATGATTGTCGGTGCCGCCGGTGACGATGCGGAATCCCGCTGACGCAATTCCCGCAGCGAGGGCTTTCGCGTTGGCGACAACTTGCTTTTGATAATCGCGGAATTCGGGTTCGGCAGCTTCCTTCAAGCAGACGGCTTTCGCGGCGATGATGTGTTCGAGCGGGCCGCCCTGAAGGCCGGGGAACGTGAGCTTGTCGAGTTCCTTGGCGAATTTTTCGCGGCACAGCACGAGGCCGCCGCGCGGACCGCGCAAAGTCTTATGCGTGGTGGTGGAAACGAAATCGGAGTGCGGCACGGGGCTGGGATGAATTCCCGCGGCGACCAGGCCGGCGATGTGAGCCATGTCGACAAAGAGCAGGGCATTGACGGCGCGCGCGATTTCGCCGAGGCGCGCGAAATCGATGATGCGTGAATAAGCGCTGGCGCCAGCGACGATCATTTTCGGGTGATGCTCGCGCGCGAGGCGCTCGACTTCGTCATAGTCGATACGCTCGGTTTCTTTGGTGACGCCATAGGGAACGAATTTGTACATGCGCCCGGAAAAATTCAGCGGATGACCGTGGGTCAAATGGCCGCCGTGGGCGAGATTCATGCCGAGGACCGTGTCGCCGGGCTGAAGCGCGGCCATGTAGACGGAAATATTGGCTTGCGTGCCGGAGTGCGCCTGAACGTTGGCATGTTCGGCGCCGAATAATTGCCGGGCGCGCTCGATGGCGAGGCGCTCGACTTTGTCGACGTTTTCGCAGCCGCCGTAATAACGCTTGCCGGGATAGCCTTCGGCGTATTTGTTGCTGAAGACGGAGCCCATCGCTTCCATGACGGCTTCGGAAATGAAATTCTCGGAAGCGATCAGCTCGAGGCCGGTGGCCTGGCGGCGGACTTCGTCGCAAAGGGCGTCGGCGACCTCGGGATCGACCTCGGCGAGCGGGCGGGACATTCTGTCCAACTCAGTGCTGCGAAGCTTGGGCGCGTCGTTCATCAGCGATTGTTCCTCATGGGCAGACTGGACGAAAAGAACGGTGAAGCAACCGGCGCGAATAGGGCGCCAAAGTTGGCGATTAGAAAATATTTTGCCGTTTGTTTTGTGTGAGTTACGCAATTTTCTAATAATTTGGGTTGGCGATTAGAAATTGGGTCAGAGGGCTGGTGGACTCCGGAGAAGGTCTGCGAAGGGCCCTGATTTTGCCGTGGAAACTGCATATCAACCCCTTTCCGTATTATCTCACGTTTGTAAAGATAGCTGGGCTGAGCGGGGCGGAATTGGGGCCGAATGCCGAGAACGAAGGGCGAATGGGAGAAGGATCAAGACGGGGAGGGACGAAGGGCTGGCATCGGCGAATCGACTGTGCCGGGTCAGTTTGAATTTTGACTTATTGTGTCACGATCCAGAAAATTCAAACTGACCCCCGGCGTGCATGTTCAATTGACTTGAGAGAGCGGGATGATGAGACTGCCGAGCTGGTTGGTGCTCGGATCTTCGACCAGCACTCGCAGCGCGGTCACGCCTGCCTTGGGGTGCAGGTATTGATGGAACAGCATGCCGGACTTCAACAAAGCCGCGTATTGTGCATCGGTCATTTGAAAGTTGTAGCCTTTGTTCCACTGGTAGATCACCTTGCCGGTTTGGTCCTGCTCGAATACGTAGACGATGACCGCGCCTTTGCGAAGATTTCCTGCTTGAACTAGCTGGAGATTGCGAATGTCGATCGAGCATGAGAGGTTCAGTGAATTGGGTTCGGGCTGGCTTACTCGCGCAAGAGTCGCCTGGAGCGGAATCACCGAGGATTCGATGGGACTTTGAAGCGCTGTTTCCACCATTTGCTCATCTTCATTTTTGGCGGGCGCAGTGTCTGGATAGGCGAAATAGCCCTTGGGATAGCGAATGGTCAGGCCTTTGCCTCTGACATCGACCTTAATCTCGTGAAACTTTCCATCGAGCGCATCGCGGTCAATGTAGAAGCCGAGAGTGTACGTGACGGCAGAATCTTCGACCGCTTTGCGAATCGCGTTGGTGAGGTCGTTCGTATTTACAAATGCCTGCCCGCCGGTGTCCTGGGCGACCTTTTCCATCGTAGTGATTCCGATTGGCTCGGCTGACTGTGCCGGCCTATTGTCGAAGTGCCCGGAGGCGCCGGAAATGTCGTCCGCATCTGCGGTGCCTGGAACAAGTTCCGTCGCTACCGACTTCGCCAGCAGCCCGCGCGCGTCCACTGGGTACACCGCGATATTCGCTGGGCTCAGGATGCGAGCCATGGCAGCGCCGGAAAAGGGTAGGTTCGCCGTGAGCCACACAAGATTCTTGCGCCCGGGAATATTCGCGACGTGCGCTACGATCGCCCGCAGAGCCGCCATCGTTTCTGCGCCGCGATTCTCGTTTATAACTCCCGAAGCAAAGTACCCTGCTCCGGTCTCGAATCCATCCGCCGCGTGCCCAAAGACCGGAGCCTCTCTTCTGCCCGGCTCAGCCAGGACGCGGCTCGTCAGCGGGGTCGTATCGTAATTCTTCACGATGCTCAGCAGTTGGCCGCGGTCACTAGTGAAATCGCACAGCACCGTCAGCGTGTGGCGCAGGCCGTAAATCGCAATGCGGTCTTGCGGCTGAAGCTGTTTGATGAACTGAATGAGATGGGCCCTGGCGTTTTGCAGCGCGAGATCCTCCATCCAGTAGGGCGTCGATTCGTATTTCGACTCAGGAGTGGAACCATAGAGCGCATTCAGGTTGTCGAGCAGGACGATCGTCACGCTTCGCGGCGCGACCGTGCCGTAGCGGGGCACGTCGGAGAAAGTGTTTTGTGGGAGGGGCCGCTGCGGCGGTTGTTCCGCGGCGGCCACGGCATCCGCGGAAAAGACGTCAATTTTTTGGGGCTTGCCACGATCCAGAATGGTGAAATCGTTTTTGGTAAGGCTGGCGACCGGCCCATTTTTGTCGCGAACGATGACGCCAACTTCCACGAGGCGAGTCGAGACGCGAATTCGCATAGTTTGCGGCAAGTCAGCAGAAGAGGCTGCGATAGGAACCAGCAGCAGCGCAACTGCAACAGAAATGCCAAAGCGGGACATAAGCACCCCCTGTTCTTTGTAAACGATGATATGCCTGCGGTACGATCGCGTCAATGAAGGTACGTCAGGGTGCGGGACAACTCCGGCGCTATTTCTTGACCCGAACCGCTATCTCATGTGTAAAGCGATCCATTTGATGAAGCGGACACGGTTTTCTACTTCTGTTCGACGGCTAAATTCTTGAAGGTGGCGTCGCCGGGGCCGGAAATTACAAAACCGACCAAGCCCTGCTTATAGGTGTCGTCCTGCACAGTTTCGATTTTCAGACCATCGACAAAGATCGATATTTGACTCCCGACGGCCCTGACGGAGATGTTGGCTGCGGAAGTTGACGGCTCGTCGATAGTCGTTTCGGGAACGAGCGTTGTTTCAGTGTAAGACTCTCCCTTGCGATCCCTTCTTACAAGCCTAACAATCTCCGCTGGCATTTTCTTCTTGTTCTTCCTGTCTGTCGTAGGGCTGACGAGCAGGGCGTAATATCCGGTGAAATTCATGCGAAAGACCATGCCAGCGGAAGGACGGCCATTATACGCGCTGCCATTGTCCGGAGAGGTTTTCAGATCCATGGTTGCGTCCGCGACGAAGTTACTCCACCACGGTCCGTACGCGGCAATGACGTTTTTTAGAGATGGCTCCGGGGTCGACGCGGACGCTGGCAAGACGCTCGGCAGATCAGCCGCGTCCATTACCTTCGGCATTGTGGCAATGGCGTTGTTACCCTGCGATCCGAGATTCGAAAGCTCGTATCCGCCGGGACTGTAATGCGAATCATTGTGAACTGGCCAGCCGCTGTGAGGGTCAGAGAAATCCTCCCGATAGATCATTCCGCTGGGACCGCGCGTTAACTTGGACTCATATGGGTAAGGATGGAATTCGGGAGACACGGTGCATGTCGCTTCATCAAAATGGACAGATTCGAGCGGATTCTGGTCGGAACCGACGAAGCGGCGTGCCAGAACATGCGCTCCGTGCCGGCCTACCTTAACTTCGATCTTTCGCAAGCCGGCGGAGGTCTTGGGCGGGTAATAGGCCAGCGTGTATTCCGACTGCAGCATGTTTGAAACTGCATTCAGGGCATCTTCCAGGCCGCCCTGAAAATTCGGAATGAACGATTCGGCGCCCGATTCCTTCATGAGGCGGTCAAACACGACGATCGGATTGTCAATCTCATGCCCGCTGATGAGAGTTAGTTTTGGTTCGAAATGGCCCCAGAAATTGAAGTCCGTCTTGCTTTGCAATCCGATCATGAAAAGTTGGGCGTGCGATGAGCGCACCAGTGAGGTCAACTGTTCGAGCGAAATGCGGCTGTGCTGATCGACCCCGTCAGTAATGATGATCACGGCCTGACGTATATTTTTCGAGGAATGCAGATGACACAGGGCGCTAGCGATCGCGTCATAAAGAGCGGACCCGCTACTGGGAGCGGGGGCCAGTGGAGCGGCGTCCGGATTGAGAAGCTGTTCGCGACTCAGGTGCTGAATGGGTCCCATTTGATCGGTGAAATCCATGGCGGCTATTTCGTCCCCGGGACGGCCCACACGCAGGAACTCAGCAGCGATCGCCGCTGCAGAGCCCAGCCGCTTATTGGAATTCACTGAGTTGGATGAGTCGACCAGAACCACGAGGCTCACGGGACCGCTGCCGGCATCGAAGAATGCTATCTTTTGCGGCGTGCCATTTTCAAGAACAGTGAAATCCTTCGCCGAAAGGCCCGGCACATCGTTTCCCTGTGCGTCCTTCACCTGGACGTCCACTGGCTGGAGATCGACCTCGACGTGCAGGACAGGAACGTGCGATTGTGCCGCGGTAAGCGCGCCGTGGAAGAGGACGATGCCATGGAAAGTGAATCCAGGCCAAGGGAAGAGGCAGGCTGTCAGGATGGTGAGTAGCAGCGCTATGACTATTCTTCGAGAAGAAGGAAAGAGCTGAGAAGCGAGGTTCATTTCAGTGGCCGTCTGCGGCCTTGATAACGTATGAAGCATAGTCCAAGGTAATGATCAAAGCAAAGGGAGGAAGCTTCGCGGGAATGGCTGCTCGAGCGGCGAAGCGCGCGCGATGGCTTAGTCCGAAGGGTTGATTTATGGCGGCGGGCTTGACTTTCGACGCGTGGACAGCCATCTTTATTGGCTTTACCTTTCCCAGGCTTTCCCGCTGTAGGGAGAGCCACAGAGGCGCGAGTGAAGGTTCGAGTCTGCTTCCACGACAAATGTTTTGACGGGGCGGCGTCGGCGGCAATTTTTTCGCGGTTCTACCGCGAACGCATCCGGGCGGACGCGCAATTCTGCTACACGGGAATGACGCACAAAGCTTCGCAGCCGTTCGAGGCGGATATTTTCGACGGGGACGAAAACGCGATCGTGGATTTCAAGTATTCCAGCTCGCCGAAACTGACCTGGTGGTTCGATCATCATCAGAGCGCGTTTTTGAGCCCGGAGGACGCCAAGCATTTCCGCGAGGAGCATTCGCCGAAGAAGTTCTACGATCCAACGTACAAATCGTGCACGAAATTTCTTGCGACGATCGCGAGCGAAAAATTCGGATTCGACGCGCGGCCGCTCACGGAGCTGATTCGCTGGGGCGACATCATCGATGGAGCGCAGTTCGAGTCGCCCGAAGCGGCGGTGGGGCTGCGCGAGCCGGCGATGCAGCTCGCGCTGGTGATCGAAGCGGCGCCGGAGCCGGATTTGGTGCCGAAGCTGATTCCGGAGCTGGCGAAGCGTTCGCTGGCGGAGATGGTGGCGCTGCCGATGGTGGCGAAGCATCTGGGGCCGCTGCTGGAGCGGCATCGCAAGTCGATTGGCATCCTGAAAGAACGGGCCGAGGCGCGGGATGGCGTGATTTATTTCGACGTGAGCGATCTGGATTTGGAAGGCTACAACAAATTCATTCCGTATTTTTTGTATCCGGAGATGCTGTACACGGTGGGAGTGAGCGCGTCGGCGACGCGGGCGAAAGTGTCGGTGGGGACGAATCCGTGGAAGGAAGCGTCGGCGGAAGTGAACCTGGCGTCGCTGTGCGAGAAGTATGGAGGCGGAGGACACGCGCGAGTGGCCGCGATTTCGCTGGGGCCGGGAGATTTGCCGCGAGCGCGGCAGGTGGCCGGAGAAATCGCGGAGACGCTGCGAAAACACCAACGACAATGAATGTCGAAGACCTCATAACGCTCGGATGTTTCCTGTCGGCAGGCGTATTGCTTTCCTACCTATTTCGATTGAAAAAAGTTCCTCGAATTTATCTCACCGACTATATGCGAGGCCTGCGGTTTGTTAAGGGTTCGTTTGACGGCCTGCTCGGTCCCGGCGGTCATCAGCCATTGACACGTGGGGAACATGTAGAGGTTGTGGACATGCGGTCGGTACCTTTCCTGTTGGAAAGCATTTGGTATCGCGACGCGTTGCAGAGTGAGTCCGTGGTAAGCATAGGCGCGGAAATGTTGGTGGACGACCCGTACCTTGCCGCCACGTCGCTGAAGGATCGAGTTGGCGATACGCTGCCAATTGCCCGAGACACGCTGCGCACCGCCGTCTCTCGGAGAATTGCAGACGGCGGTCCGGACTCTCGAGCGAGATTGGCCGACGACATCCAAACGACGATCAACGATGAGTTGCGCCGTGTGGGGATGAAGATTGCAAACGTCGAAATAACGGAAATTTATTCGCGCGTTGCCTCACGTCCGCCGGTGGCGAAGGGCTTGAATTAAATACGCTAATGACTTTTGCGCTTTTCTGCTTAGCGTTTGTGATGGTTCTATTAGCGCTACGGATATTTGGCGGGTGGTTTTCGAGCGGCACGCTCGTTGAATATCAACGGGGAGTCGTCTTTCGTCGCGGAATTCCCGTTCGCGACGTAGGCCCAGGACGATATCGCGTCTGGACGGGTATCGAGAAGATTATGATCGTTGATACGCGTCCGGTGCAGGTGAACTATGAAAATCGAGGTGTAATGCTGAGTGACGGGGCCAGTGCGATGTATTCTGTGTCCGGCAGCGCACGTGTGGATGATGTGCGAAAAGCAGTGTATGCGGCAGCGAATTACAATAATGTGCCTTCGTTCGTGATGCTTTGCTGCACGCGTTTTGTCTTGAACAACTGCACGAGCGCAGAAATCACTGCGAACAAAGACACTGTGGCGGAGCAGATTATCAGCCGTGCAAAACCGAGGCTTGCTGCCGCGGGCTTCGAGTTGATCTCTTTTCGACTGCCTGAGCTGTCCGTAACGCAGCTCCGGACGACAGAATAGCCCGGGCCAGGAAGCGCGTCGGATTGAATTTTGACTCCTTGTGTCGTAATCAAGAAAATTCAAACTGACGCGCCGCGAATGGGCCAAGTAGGCGCGGGAGGAACGGTGAATTCGTGGTAGAATTTTAGTTCTGAAATCTGTCAGTGAACACGTCCGGCAATTCTGCCGGGCGTTCCTCGTGGGCCGCTAGCTCAATGGTAGAGCAGCTGACTCTTAATCAGCGGGTTGCAGGTTCAAGTCCTGCGCGGCTCACCACTTATCCTTTAGCAGGTGATGAGATTACAGGCTGATTGTCCGACGCAGCCGAAAGTGCCGGTTGGTCTGTGTGCCCAATTTTGTGACCAGCCAGCCGTGCAAAGGCCCGTTCAATAGCATCTGCCTGTGGATGGACGTACCGCTGAGTGATCGTGATGCTAGAGTGCCCGGCGATGCGGGCGAGTGTAAAGGTGTCGCAGCCAGACGCCCCAAGCCGTGTAAGCGCCGTGTGTCTGAGGCAGTACGGCTCGAAGGGTTTGACTTCGGGGCATTCTAGCGGTTTTGCCTTGTGAGCTTTTTCGAGAGTGGCAAGCGCCCGCGAATGCTGGCCTTTTGTTGTGCCGCCTTCCAGATGCCCACACGTTGACGCAGAAGGAAACACCCAACCACATTCCGGTTGCCCCTGTGCCCCCCAGCGGGCTTTTAGGGCCTTGTAGACTGCGGGCAACATAGGCAACAGCCGCTTCGCGGCTTTGGATTTCCCTCCAATAACTTGAATTAGTCCGCCGTGTCCGTTCAGCAATACTCGCTCCCAACTAAGCGCAAAGACTTCGCCGGGTCTCATCCCAGTTCCAAGCATTATCGTGGCGACATCGCGCCAGGGCTGGTCACAAGCAGCGAGATAGGCGTCAATTTCCCGGTCTGTGAGAACGCGCTCACGTTGCCGTTCGCCCTTAGCAAGAGTGATCTTGGGCCTGCGGTCGAGTTTGCCCCATTCGGTTGCTAGGTAAATTGCACGGCGCAGAGTGCGGAGGCCGCAGTTGATTGTAGAAGGCGACAGGTGCGAGTGACGCGCCGCAAATTGCTGGGCGTGCTGGTCATTGATTTCATCAAGGCGCATCGTTCCAAGTGAAGGGATTAGACTAGCCGCACCGGTCTTATAGTAGCGAAGGGTAGCGGGCTTATCGGCGTGCTTCGTCTCGGCGAATGGCAGGAATTCTTTCTTGAGGAATTCCGTGAGCGTCGCCACAGTTTTCTTTTCGCGGATTCCCACTTCGCCCTTTGCGAGCGACGTGCGGTGAGCCGATTCCATCGTGCGTGCCACTTTGTCATTGCCCTGCTTGGTGGATTCGCGGACTACCTGGCCGTTCCACATGAATTTGTACCAGTAGAATTTTCCGCGCTTGTAGATCATTGTTTTTCCTTTCGTTTCCTGTGAATTTTCCCCCGTTTCCTATCTGCCTCGCGCTCCCGGCCCCGGAATCGCCGCACATTGATGAGAACCGCGCACGGATGGCTGCAATACATTTGTCCTTTGCGCTCTTTAAGAAAGTACGGATGGGGGCAATCGGGATTGGCGCACACTTTGGTCTTGCCAGCCGCATAGTCACGAAAAAACAGCATACAAACGAAGGGCCAGAGTTGTTCTGTCACAAAACCTATGCGCCCAGCCTCGACTGTTGGCTCAACTCTGAGCTTCCGCTGTACTTGCTTCCGCATATTTCTCAATTCGCGGGCATTCCCTTTCCAAGCCTCTTGGAGTGTGTTTTGACAGACGACGAATCCAAATGCGCTCTCTCTGAAATACACGTTTCCGTCCTCGTCTGACGAGGTTTCGGCAGCGAGCAGCCCGTACCTTTTGATGAACATATCCATCGCCTCTAAGCTCGGACGGTTCGCCTCCACCCTCGAACGGCTCAACTCCGACCTCTCCAAGCTCGAAAGGCCTAACTCCGAAGTCGAACGGCTGAGATTAAAAGACAATGGAAGATTAGCGAGGCATTCATGCGGCATCTCTTTCCACCGAGAAATGTCAATTTCCGATTCAAGTCGCCCGTCGATAGAAAGATCATCCTCTTTTTCGCCAACCTCAGTCACCTCCGGCGCGAAGCCGTAATATCGAAGCGGGGTTTCGATTGCGTAATACGATTTCATACTTTACAGTATTACGCACTTCTATTAGGCTGTCAAGTAGAAACAGCGCGGCAATCAGCCGCCGGAGTTGAAGCAGATGGCTAAAGAGAAGATGTTGAATCCCAGGGAAGCCGCTCAGAGGCTCAATGTTGGTTTACAGCGGCTTTACGTGTTGCTGTACAGCGGCAAGCTGCGGGCCGAGAAACAAGGCAATCGCTGGATGATTCCGGCGAGCGCCATCACTGAGCGGCAACAGCAAGTCAGGACGCTTAGGGAATTGCAGGGTGCAAGCGCAGGGGCCGGTCATGCTGCCTGAACTGCTTACGATTGCGGAAGCCGCCGCTGCGCTCCGGTTGAAGCCGAGCACGATTCGCGCTTGGATTCTCGTCCGCAGAATCGAATTCTGCAAAATCGGACGGCTTGTGCGGATTCCACGCACCGCTGTGGAGAATTTCATCGCCAAAGCAACCGTTCCGGCGGGAGAAAAACCGTGAGCATTTACACCCCGAATTTCACACAGCCGTTTGTGGCGGGCCGGAGTACGGAGCCAGTGTCAGTCCAAATCCAGGCGCTGACCCACCCGATGTCAACCTGGTCACAGACGGACTCCCAGACCGTAGGCCGCAAGCGTCTGTGTGAAATTCGGGGCCGCCGATCCGAGGATACGAAATGAACTCAACCCTTAACGAAGTTACCGAGATGCTACGCTGCGCAATTTCAGACCGATTCTTCGGGCACATCGAACTGGTCTTTGTGAACGGTGAGATCACCACTGTTCGCCGGGAACAAACCCTCAAGCCCGGTAATCTACTCGACCCAAAAAGGACGAACCCCAATGGAGACGGATCACAAAAGTAGCCCCATCGCCGAGCTGCGGCGCGCATTCCAGCAATATCTTCATATTCCCGCAGAGGACTTGGACGTGATTGACTTTGTGTTCGCGGTGGTTGTTTCGCATCGCATTCCCGGCGATCCATTGTGGGGCATGATTATTGATGCCAGCGGCGGCGGCAAGACAGAACTGCTGCGGTCGCTCCGCGAATCCGAATTAGTGGTGTTTGTTTCCAAGCTAACCCCGAAGTCGTTGAAAAGCGGATACCGCGACCCAAAACATCCTGAACGCGATCCTAGTTTGCTGCCGAAGTTGGACGGCAAGATTCTTGTCATCAAAGACCTGTCGCCGATTCTCTCTATGAACCGGGAAGCGCGTAACGCAGTGATTAGCGATTTACGCGATGCCTACGACGGGTTCAGCGATGACTCATACGGAAACGTAGGACTTGTGGGTTACAAGTCCCGATTCTCGCTGATCGCAGCTTCAACCCTCGCCATCGAGCGATACAGTAGCGTTGACCAAGAGCTTGGCGAGAGGTTCGTAAAATTCCGCGCTCGCGGAAACGGCAACCGCGCGAAAGTGGAGCGCGCCGCTGAAAATACAAGCACAACTGATGAGGCCCGCGAAACGGTAACGGCTGCTGTCCGTGAATTTTTTGATGTGTTGCCGAAGCCCGTGCTGGTTTCTCTGTCTGCGCCGATGCGAGCAGCTATCGTCAGCGTTGCGGATTTCGTCGCAACAGCCCGTAGTTCCGTAGCGCGTGACCGAAACCACGATCTGCTTTATGCGCCAAAGCCAGAAGTGGGTACGCGGCTGGTAAAGGAACTCACAAAACTGGCGATTGCGCTGGCGTTCATTCGGGGCAAAAGCGAACCCGACGAGGAGGACTTGGCGACCGTTTGCCGTGTGGCGGAGGATTGTCTGTCTCCAAATCGCCGGGAGCTGTTGGCCGCAATCGTCGAGGACAGGGAGTGCCGATTGCCAGATCAAACGGCCCGAAACACCGGCGAGGACTTGCAACAGTTGGGCATCCTGACTTCTAAAAACCTCATTGAAAGGCACTGGATTGAATCTATGCGGAATGTCCGTAAGTTATTGCTGGCACTCCCGTTGCGAACACCCGCAACGTCGGAGTGCTCTAGTATTTTTAATATGGCCGACGAGACAGACCCCTGTACCCCCTCCGACACTGCGGGTGGAAAGCCTGATTCGCGGGAACTGGCACCCGACGGTCTCGAAGCAGCTTTCGCAGCCACGCCGGTCTTGGAGATGAAGCCAACTGAGGTGTTGCAAACATGAACGCTCAGAGCGGAAAGCGCTTCTCGCAATTACTCCTAGATATAGGAAAGAATAGCCCTACGATCTACCCCCAAATGCGGGAACTTCTGCGACGAACAGCTAGGAATTGCTACCCCACTCTAAGGCCCGATTTGAAAACCGGGAAGGAAGCCTATGAGAATTCCGACCCCCTCTACGGGACGTGGACGCCCGGAGGCAGGCTGTGAGCAGAAATAAACAGTTATTCCCAACCGGGACAGTTCATCCCTGCAAGTGTTGTGGAATCGTTTTCACCGTCGAAGCGAATCCGAATCGCACCGGCGAGTTTTGTTCCATCACGTGCGCGCGAAAATTCTCACGGAGCAAAGTGCGCACCCCCGCTCAACGCAAGGCTGACCAGGCCGCCGCGCGTGAAAAAAAACGGCGCAAAGAGGAGTGGATCGCACGGGAGCGGGCTTGGAAAGAACAGGTTGAATGGGTTCAAGCATCCGAACTTCATAATTTAGAGATTCGTTTGGAGCGAGAAGCGCGTGCTCGTGGCCCCGCACGTGAGCCGTGCCCTACTGGAATCTGGACGAAGAAGAAATAATTCCCGTCCTACCGTCAGATTTTGGAGGCGAAAATAGACTCACGAACTCGAAACTTTAATGCTGGGAACTTCGAGCGGAATAAATCACTCCCCGTCCAATTTGAGAGTATTTCCGTCCAGAATGCAGCCCGTTAAGCCGTTGGCAAGCTGAATCTTGGCTCCATAGTTTCCGTATGCTCCCCATTCGTAGCCGAAACGCAATATCTTGACCCTCGTCCCATCGGCCACGTGCGCCAGAATGTCATCGCCTATACGATGTGCGTTGCAGCTAAAAACCGTTTCCGGTTCGACGAGCCTGGCATTGCCGAAAGGCCCGGACAGGTCTAGCCAATGTTTCGCAACCCGGTGCTTTGGAGGCGGAGGGTGAAACACGAAACCAGGGGGCGGTTTAACCGGCACCAACTGGCCCTGCGACAAGTCAAACCACGCTGCTTGGTTATTTGCATCCCAAGCGTCCGCTCGCGCTATCCTCGCATTTTGTATTGCATCGTCGGCAACCTGCGCTGCGAGCTTCGCTCTGTGTACACGCCAGAGATAAAACCCGCCAGCAATCGCGCACAGCAAGCACGCGGCTCCCACCCAAATTACAACCTTGCGGAATCCCTTGTGCGTGACAGTGAGGTACAAAACGACCGACGCAAAAATGGCGACTCCGAATATCTCCATGTCCTCGCCTTAGTTGCCACGCTTGCACCCGACCGAGCCGACGTTTCAATTCTCGTCACCGTCGTAGCGTAAGGAGCTAATGATGAAATCTCGACCCGTCCACAAAATCATTTGTTAGCTGGCAGTTTCTCGCAAACACCATAACGGGTACCGAGGTTCTGAACTTTGTTCGGGCCATATTTTGTCTCAATCTTGGCCGATTCCTCATATCGCATCGTAGTCGGCTCGATGAGTAAATCGCGGGTCGCAATTGTCGAGTTTGTCCAAGTGTAGTGATAAATTGAGGAAATCCAAGAATTTCCCTTCCAGCGGTAGTAAAACTGGTTTACCTTGACACCTTTCTGATAGACGTATTGCCACAACACTTGTCCGCCATTCTCAAAGAACTTCTGGTCTTTCTTACGCAAGGCTTTCAGGTCATTGTTCGAGAGGGGATTAATATAACCTGGCATAGTGAGGTTCGACGATCCTGCGGAACGCTTATCGTATGCGAGCGCACCAAACGTAAAGAATTTATCCGAGGCGGGATCATCACTGAAACAAACATGATCAACATCGCCATTAGAGAAACCGCCTGCCCGATAGAGTCCTTGAAAATACTCGCGGGCTATATTGGGAACCTCTTCGGGCCGGGCAGAAGGTGCAGGAGGTGTCGCAACTGGACTATCTGCGGGCGGTGAGGACAGGGCAGGGGGCGGGGAGCCTGCATCCGCCGCGTCTGTTTCGGACTGCTCCGTTTCGTTGGGAAGATTTTGGATGTTGGATGTTCTGGTAAGGAGCAGTTGTTTGGCATCATTGATCGGAATTGCGAAATTCAGATTCTCTCCGCCTTTGAGGTACATGGTCGTGACGCCAATCACTTGCCCTGCCATGTTGAAAAGCGGGCCGCCGCTGCTGCCCGGAGAAATCGGCGCGGTGATCTGAAGATATCTCCCATCTTTCTCCTTGATGGTACGGATGCTGCTGACAATTCCGTTTGAAACGGTTGATTCGAGCGATAAAGGATTCCCGATAGCAACGACTTCTTGTCCCACTTGAACCTGGTCTGAGTCTCCGAGAGTAACCGTGTTGAAGTTATCGCCGTGCGCTTTGATGACCGCAAGATCGCGGGCCTTATCAGAAGCAAGCACGCCGTCCACAGCATAGAACGCGCCGTCCGGAAGTTTCACTATGCAGGAAGCGCCCTCGGCAATGACATGATAGTTCGTGAGGATGTCTCCATCTTTGCTCACGATGAAGCCGCTGCCCTGGGCAATAGGATTGCCGTCCTTATCGGCCATGACGATGGAAACGACGGCTCCATTTGCGGCCTTAGCTATCTCCGGTATGGTCTTTCTCGGCGAGAGCGACTGTGGTGCCGCAACCGCAACACCAAGAAAGATTAGAACGAGGAGCTTCAGCGCGATAAGCCTAAGCTCAGTTGATTGGCGAGGCACAGACACTATCTCCGTTCTCATCTGTGTCAATGATCTTGTACTTGGAGCATTCTTTCGTGTCGCTGGTATACACTACATCATCGTCTACGACCCAGGTGGACGATTCGATTCTGTCCACTGCGTCTACGAGCCATTCTGTGCCATCGTCCAACTTGAGGTACGCACCGTTGTCTGACTTGTCGGTTATGCTGGCCTTCTCCGCTGCGAACGCAAGGAAGCCGACAAACACAAAGGCTGCGATTATCAGAAATGATTTTCTTAATAGTGTTGCGACAGATGGCATGTTCATTCTCCATCCAGTTTGAGATACAGCTTTCATTTGGCCAGTTGTGCTGTGGCTAGAACTTGGCTCGTGATGTCCTTGCCGCCGCGAAGATTAGTTACGAGAGAATGAACGGTGTAAATCGGCCCCCAAGGAAAGCCCCACCATCCGGCTATCAGCGAAATAGCGGTGAACCGTAGACCCTTCACGATGGCGTTCTCACCGGACTTGAGAAAGTAAATAGCCGAGGCGCGCTTGAACGTAACAACGAGAACGGACACGCAGTATTGGAACAGGACGAACTTTCCGCCGCGCTGCAACTCGAAATTGATCTCATCCGTTGTCATTCCTTTAAGCCCGATGATCTTCATCGCTTCTCCTGTGGTGCGTGCTTCGCCCTCAGCCTGTCCAATTTGCCCCGCTGCTCTGCCTCATATCGCTCGAATTATTGTTGAACGAGCGTGCCCCATTCCACAGTTCCGTTACCATCTTTGATGACGACATCAACGGACTTTCCGTCAGGGTGAATATGCCCGCCGAACTGAAATGAATCTGCCCCGTTGACATTGGTTGCCGTTCCGTTGCCATAGACCAGAGCGCCGATAACGTCTGCTTGGGTGATTGAAAGCGAGGCACTTGTGGCTGTGCCCGATGCGGAAACGAGAAATCCATTCTGTGAAATAGTGAGGAGGATTTGGTCAGTAGAGCTATTCGATGTTTGCAGCGTTCCTATGAAGGTTCCGTTCAGAGGAGCTATCGCTGTCGCTATGAACGTGCTGGAACCTGTTCCGTCTGATAGGCATTGCCAGGGTTCGTGTCCACCGACGTTGCCTGTCCACTGACCGGAGAATGATGTCACGTTCGTACCTGAAATCGTCGCGGTAAGAAACGAGTCGTCGGTGCCATCGCCTACGGTCGCACGGAAATTCAAGTTTGGCGTTGACCCCGACACGGCGTTTGTCACGCCGGACACTGTATCGCTACCCTCGCATGTCGTCATTATGTAGCCGCTTGGAAACGGATAACCGATGAATGCTGAGTGTTGGACGGTCGGACTAAAATACGGCTCATATCCGGTTATGGCGTTCATGCCAGCAAAGAATTGTGTTTCCGTGACTTGAAGATCGACCTCCATGAACGCATCTTCGGCGGGTATCCCGTTATTTACCGGTACCGGCGGCTGGAAATCAAATTCCCACTGACCGGATTGAATCGTTGCACTTGGGTCTGAGTTGGAACCTGAGTTGGAACTATTTGAGGCTCCTCCGCCGCATCCAGCCAACATGAAGCCCACAGCCGCAGAGAGCAAAAATGCGAATGCCCGTTTCATCGTGAACGCCTCCACGAATCGATTTTTGTGTTCGGGCCGAAAGAAGTAGTTTGAGAGGAACGTTCCGGTTTGGGTAGCTGACCAAACGGACAGGCGGCGCGAAAGAGATACTTCGGCGAATTGTCAAACATGGTTGGAGTCCCGTCTACCGGCACCCCTGGGGCGAGTACGTCGGGGTCTTGAAAAGTCTGTAGGAGTCCCAGACTTTCTCAAGTTTCAACGAGGCTGCCCGGTTTCGCAAAGCCCGTGTCGCATCCTATCCAAGTCCGTTGAAAATCGGCTGCGAATCTGTTGGAGATTTGCGCGCCATTTGCAGATGATCTCGCGCGTCTGCCTTGCGCTTCCGTCCCAACCTTTCAACAAACAACTGTTTTTTGACGGCGCAGACTGACTGAAAGCGGACGCGAAGAATCAATCACTTAGGGACGTGCTGCGAACGGGGTTATTTGAAAGACTCGCCACGCGCGAAAGCAATCCGTGTGCCATCGGCGCACATTTATTTTCGTCCGGCGAGCGAATCGTGCTTGACTAGGTGTGTATGAGTGTGTATATTACGGCCTATGAAGCGAACGAACATCCATCTATCGGATGCACAATTAAAACGGCTCAGAGCACTGTCGGAAAAGACGGGCGCACCTGTAGCCGAGATTGTGCGGCGTGCGGTGGATGAGTATCTGAAACGTAAGGCGTAGAAACAAAGCGGCCCCGCTACGTGTTATCAGCACGCAACGGAGCCTAACTCAACACGGAGGGTTAATCTCCATGCAAGCTAATTCCGATTCTACCGCAATTCCCATTGAACAAACTGAGCTACAGACCTGGTTTGAGCGTGATCGTGCGCACGTTGCTCTGTGCGATAAAAACAGCGACGGCGACGCGATTCTCGAATTCTGGGATGAGGATGTCGCCGAGCTAGTCGAGGATGGATTCCTGAATCCGCGCGACTGGCACGGTTCGCTATACGAATACGCGGCTTATCTTGGCGTGCTTCCGGGCACAGAAGCAGGTGCGCTGTGAGCCGACAAGATTATATCCGCATCGCAGAAGCACTTCGATACGGCTTGGGTTCGCTGCAAGCCGATGGCTTCACACGCGCCGAGTCAGCCAAAGCGCAAGAACACTTCGCGGCGCATCTCGCCGAAGCACTCGCAGCCGACAATCCGCGATTCAGCCGTGAACATTTTCTCGCGGTTGTCCGTGGCGAACGTGATCTCAATTCGCGTCCGGCTCGCAACGGAAAGGTAGGTGCATGATGTCAACTCCTACCTTTGCGTTTCCGCACTCGCTCGCAGAAAAATACCGTCCGCGCAAGGTTGCCGATTTTATCGGGCTGGAGAAACAGCGGAGAATTCTCTCTAAATTGACCGCGAATCCGTTCGCGTCCGCATGGCTTTTCGTAGGCGCATCGGGCACGGGCAAGACAAGCCTTGCTCTAGCCATTGCCGCAGAGCTAAGCGCAGAGGTTCATCATATCGGCTCGCAGCAATGCAACCTTGCAACTCTCGAAACGGTAGTGCGGCAATGTAATTTTGTGCCTCTGTCCGGCGGATTCCATATCGTGATCTGCGATGAGGCGGACGCGATGTCCGATGCGGCGCAGAAGTATCTGCTATCGAAACTGGATTCGAGCGAACCTGTCCCAAACACAATCTGGATTTTTACCTGTAACGCAACGGACAGACTCGAAGCTCGTTTCCTCAGCCGATGCCGCGTGCTGGAATTTTCGAGCTACGGGCTAAACGGGAATCTTGTCCAATTGTTGCGCCGCGTCTGGCAAGCCGAATCAAACGGCGCGTCGGAGCCAAACCTAGAGCGTCTATCCCGCGAAGCCCATAACAACGTGCGCGAATCCTTGATGCGCTTGGAACTAGAACTAATGAGCGCAGACAGTGAGGTGTCGGAATGAAAGCCGCAATTTACGCTCGAATCAGCACGACGAATCACGGCCAAGATGTCAGGATGCAAACGCGAGAGCTGCGAGAATACTGCGAACGGCGCGGGTTCCAGATCGCGGGAGAATATCTGGACGAGGGAATCAGCGGCGCTAAGGATTCGCGGCCAGAATTGAATCGGCTAATGGCGGATGCGCACCGTCGCAAGTTTGACGCGATAGTGTGCTGGAAGTTTGATAGGTTCGCCCGCTCGGTTTCTCACTTGCTGCGGGCGCTGGAAACATTCAACTCGCTTGGCGTCGCGTTTGTTTCGCTGTCGGAGCAAATAGACACGACCACGCCAGCCGGACGGATGATCTTCACCGTCTTGGGAGCCGTGGCCGAGTTGGAACGCAGCCTGATTGCCGAGCGGGTTAGGGCCGGACTGCGGAACGCCAGAGCCAAAGGCAAGAGGCTGGGCCGTCCGCGTGTCGCCGTGGATGCCGTTCAGATTGCGCGTCTCCGTGCTTCTGGCGCATCGTGGCCTGCCGTGGCCCGTGAGCTAGGTGTGAGCGTGGGAACAGCTTATCAGGCGGCTCGCAGCCTTTCATAAATCCGAAGCCGCCTGTAAGCCTCATGTTTTTGCAGGCGGGTTTTTCATATCAGCAAACAGGTGATTTTGGAACGTGGGGCATCGGGATTACGCAGCCTTCGTTATCAAGACTTCTCTTTGATGCGAAAGCAGACGAAGAACAGCAGCAATTTTTTCGGCAACCTTTCCAGCCGCCGCCGCTTTCTCAAACTGCTTGTAAACATCCGTCGCGTCCTCACCGCGACGAGCGCCAACAGCACAAACTATGACGGCCTTCGGTTCAGGCGAGATTCGGTAGATGATCCGATGTGAGCCGAATTTGTGTTTCCAGAATCCAGCGAGTGGCCCGCGAAGAGGAACACCGTAACCTTCTGGATTGATCGCCAGCTTCTTTTCCAATGCTTTTTGGAGTTTTTTCTTGATACTGCCGTCAAGAGATTTCACATCCTGGGCTGCATCGGGAGTGAAACGGATTAGATAGTCGGCAGGATTGCTCACACTGCGCCGAAAACCTCGGTCATGGTGCGCAGACGCCCTGCTCGAAGATCATCGTCTACAGTTTGCGCCGTTTTGAGGAGACGTGTAGTCAGTTCAGGATCAAGCAGAATATCAATCGTGGCGAGAATGGATTCTTGTTCCTTCACTAAATTATCAAGCCAGTCTTTGTCCACCACATACTTGGAGCCGCCCCCTCGAACTTCAACCAACACTGCTTCATTGTTTTTCGCCGCCTTCAAATAATGCGCTAGGTGTTCGCGGAAATCCGTGGCGGAAACGCTTCCCTTCACAATCGGCTCGCATGTAGCAGGCATTATTTTAATTCCCTTCTGTACGTTTCGGTTCTCAGAATGTACAAGTGCATTCTGTGGCTTTGCTAGCAGCGTGTCAAGCGGAAAATCCGCTGAAAACGAAACCGCGACTATGTCCCACACAACACCACACCGCCCCGTCGCTGAAAATGAGACGCCTCGGCTCGTATCTCATTGTTATTGAGCCTAGTTGAGAGAGAAGAAGCAAGACGGTGGCGGTCATTGGGGATTTGTTGGCCGGGGTGGGAATTCGTCAAAAGGTCTGCCTTCGGGTCGCCCATCGCTGGGGCTTCATTTGGGGAACGCAGCAACGACTCGGAGAGCGTCGGGTGCATCGTGGCCTGCCGTGGCCCGTGAGCTAGGTGTGAGCGTCGGGACGTGTTACGCGGCATCGAAGTAAGCCCACCCCCTCTATGGGACGTGAGCGCGAATTCAGAAGCCGATGACGCGGTTTTGCCGTGAGCGATCTATGCCGTTTCTGGAAGCATTCTGCGCGATGATTCGGAGACTCGATTGAGAGTCAGAACCGTCCGGCGAGTGTGCCCAATTTTGTGCCCACCACCAAACCCGATGACTTGCGACGGGCTGCGACGCAAACGGTGCTAAGTGCTGTCGGCGCAGCAAGGTGTCGCAATTCGCGGTAATTACTCACAAGTGCTGTAACTTGTTGATTCCTCGTTGCCTCGGAACTCTTAATCAGCGGGTTGGAGGTTCGAGTCCTCCGCGGCTCACCACTTCTTTTCTTCCGAAGCGTGGAGAAGGATTACCCCTGCTGCTTCACAGCAAGCCAGGACGAGATTTGTAACCAAAGGAGTGATTTGGGTTGAGGAGCACAACCTCTTTGGTGGCCTTGCGTGCGATGAGGGCGAAGCCTTTCGCACGAGCGTCCCTGGCTAATGAAGTCAGCTGTGCTTGTGCCGCTGCGGTATGCCCCGACTTCTTCTCCAATTCTGCCAAGGCGAGACGGGCTTCAAACTCGACACCGGCGAATCCGCGTCGTTTCGCGTCCTTCAAGACCTCGTCCATTTGCGGGCGAGAGGGTTCAGGATGGTCGGATGCGAGCAGGATGCGGGCTGATGCCAAAGAGAACTGAAGACGGTTTAGAAGGTTCTCGCTCTTGTTCGCGAGGATCTCCGCCCGGTTCTCTTCCGCTTTTGCATCGGAATTCTTGCCCTGCGCGAGCAAGGCCCGGATCAAAACGGCGCTCGCCGTCAGTTCGTCATCGGCCTGCTGTTCTTGATGAAACTGAGCTTCGCATTTGCGCAGCGCGCTCTCGGCGTCGGGAGCATGGCCCTCCTCAATGGCGAGCCGGGCCAAGGCGACCTGAGTTTCCGCCGCAGCTTGCTTCTCACCGGTCTGATTGCGCAGCGCCAGCGATTCTTCGTAGGCTTTGCGAGCTGCGGCAAGGTTGCCGCGATCCCCCTCGACATCTCCTAGCCCAAACATTACGTAGGCAATAGCACTCTTATCGTCGATCTCCTGTGCTGTGGCCATGGCCTGGCGATAGCGCAGCGACGCAGCGTCAAGATCGCCTCTCTCTTGCGACACGTCTCCCAAGTCATTCAAAGCTCGGGCTATGCCGTCCTTATCATCGACGGCGCGATAGTTCGGGATTGACTTGCCCAGCAACTTCGCCGCTTCGTCTAAGTCTCCCTCGGAGAGGCGAGCGTCGCCTAGATTATTCAAAGTAGCCGCGATTCCCCCAGTGTCTCCTACCAGGCGGAATTCTTTGTTCGCTTGACGCAACATCGCTTCGGCGTGGGCAAGATCGCCCCGTTGCCAATGGATAACGGCAAGATCAGTCAGCATCAACGCTTCACCGTGGCGGTCGCCAGCCGCCAGGGCGCTGTTCATCGCGCTCTGGCAGTCACTGATAGCTTCCGCCATGGTGCCTATTGCGGGATCCTGCTGGCAGAGAATTCCATAAGTACGAGAAACAATGATAGGTGAACCCTGCGCGTTACCCTTGGCGATGGCGCGTTTTGCGGCTTCGCGTGCCTTCGCTAAATCTGTGTTTATCCATGCCGATGCTTCCACCATGTCAATGCGCGCGTCCTCGCCCGCCGGAAAAGGAAGATGGTGAAGGGAAGCAAGCGTCTGCAGGGAGTCCGCCGGCTTTGCGTAAACTTGAGCGGAGGCGAGAAGAAGTCCATAGTTGAGATTGTCGGGAAAAAGCTTGAAAAGCGATTGATATGCTCCCACGGCTTTGGGGTAGTCTTCCATCGTTCTGTCGTATTGCCCTTCGACAAGCAGGTGGTCCTCTTGCGAAAGGTGCTTGGAAAGTTCCAACGCACGTTGGGCCTCGGCTCGAGCCTTGCTTTCATATCCTAAGTGCCACCATGCCTCGGACAGAGCCGAATGAGTCAATGGGTACGTGGGATCGGCAGCCACGGCTTTGACCAGCAAGTCGCGAGCGCCGTGGAAGTCGAAATCCCACAGTTTCTGGCGGCCCTCCGCATACAGCCGAACGGCTTGCTGATTCGACGGAAGCGACGCGCGGGCTGTAATCGCCGCAGCGGCGGAAAGCGAGCCCAGACCCAGACGGCGGCGAAGATCAGCGCCGGCGCGCGAAGCCAATTCAAAAAGGTCCGCTTCGTTTCCCGTGATCGCCTCTTCGGCAATGGTTTCTCCGCTGTTTGTGTCCTGCAAGCGAATATCGAGGCGTATGCGAAGCTGGCCGTTTCCCGGCATTGGAGTGTAAGCGCCGAGCACCACAACGTCCGCGCCCGGGTTCGTCCGCAATAACTGCAAAGTGGACTTGGCAAGTGTGTCCTCGTTCGTAAGAGGCAACTCACGTTTGGCGCGCGCAACATCCTCTCCGGATACCAGCCGCAGCCCTCCGCCCGCCGCTAATTCTGTATTCAGCATTTCGGAGAGCGCGGAAGAGAGCCACGCGTCTTCCGGGCGTCCAGGAAGATTGCGGAAACCAAGAACAGCGACCGAGCGGCGGATATGCGGCTGAGACATGGGGTCGCTGACTTCGACGGCCGACGGCGAGTTTCGCGGAATCAGATGGAACACAAAGACAGCACCGGCAACGGCGACACCGAGACAGACTAGAATTGCCAATGCAATCCTGGAATATTTCAGGACCCTGAAAGACACGGCCGTGAAAGGAACGGATTTGAGATCTTGGGATGGAAAGGAATGAGTTTGGTGGCGTAAGCGTTCAACTGGCGCGATGAACCGATAGCCGCGGCGAGGAATAGTTTCGATAAATCGCGGATTGTCGGCATCGTCGCCGAGCGCCTCCCGCAATTTGCCCACCGCAACGCCGAGCGAGGCGTCGAAATCGACGAAAGTATCACCGGTCCAGAGCCGCTGGCGCACACTTTCCCGGCTGACTATCTCGCCTGGATTCTCCAGCAGCAGGGTCAGAAGCTGAAAAGGCTGCTCTTGCAGCTTGACTCGAACACCCTTCCTCAAGAATTCGCCTGTTTGGGAGTTCGCCTCGAACACTCCAAAGCGATAGACGGCATGGTTTTCCGAGCCAGGGTTCATGGGATGGCTCTACAAGTCAGCTTCGACGGAGTTTACCATGATCGGTGCGTTGTGAAACGAGTTTAGATATCCCTGTAATGTCCTTCAAATAAACCGTTTAGTTGTTTACATAGACTTTAAGACGAGTTTCTTTGACTCCCCGCGCGATCTGCATCACCGTCGCTCTGCCGAAAAACCAATGACGTTTTTTTTCGGGACTCTGTCCGAGTGGAGGTCCAAGAGCGATGCGCTTCTTGAAATCAATGGCGGTTCTGCTGTTTCTGAGTTTGGCTGCGGCGCATGGCGCCTCAGCGAACGCGGTTTCTTACACAGGCACGCTGTCGAGTTCGACGGACGTGTTTTCGCTGGTGTTCACGGTCGGAGGCGCGGGCAGCCAAATGGTCACAGTGCAAACCTGGGGCTTCGGCGGCGGCGTCAACGCAGCCGGGCAAACGATTTCTGCCGGGGGCTTCGATCCCTTTATCGGTCTTTTCTCCGGCACAGGGTCCGGCGCAACGATTCTCACGGACGGGATTGGCAATCCTTTCGGTACGTCGGATGTCCTTAGCAATTTTGCCAGCTTCGCCGGCTGCCCTCCGGCGGGATCGGTTGACATTGGCGGAGCGGTCTGCGGAGACATTACGATGTCGCTCTCGCTGCTGCCTGAAACATACACTCTGATTCTGTCCGATGGCGCCAACATTGCGAGCGCGGTCTTCGACAACGGCACGCTCGGCGAAGGCTTCACGGACTTCACCGGCGGCTTGTTCCAGACCTGTAACGGAGTGGACGCGAGCGGGAATCCCGTGTGCCTTACCGATACAGCGAATTGGGCTTTCGACTTAACCATAGGCAACGGCAGCACCGCGCCGACGCCCGAGCCAGCATCACTGTTGCTGCTCGGCACAGGACTGTTAGGCGTGGGTTGGTGGCAGCGTCGCAAATTGCCACGGCAGAATTAGCGGCGGCAATTTCGAAGACAAAGACAATTTTGGTTCAGCACGCCTGAGGGAATTCAATCGCAGAGGAGAAACAAAATGAAGGAATGGCTCTACAAAGCGGGAGCAGGTATCGCAGGAGTTCTATTCGTAGCTTCGGTAATGACCTTGGTCGCGCCAAAGACCGTGCATGCTCTGGTCTCGGCGCTCGTCACAGTGGCAAATACATCGGCGAATCCCGTGCCGAATCGCGACGTCGACAATCCGGCGCGGCAAGCCTTTCAAGGGATATTTCCGTTATTTGCAGGTGGCGGTCAGATGCAAGGCCAGCTTTTTGTCCCCAACACGACAACGACTGGCGCACCTGTAAAGGAACTCGTGATCGAGGAGTTGAGTGGCGGCTGCAATTCTGGCGGCCCCGGAACAGTGGTTCTCTCGACCAGCGGAGGAGTCCCTTTTATTTTTTTGGGGGTTGCGGACGGGGCTGGCTTTAGCTTGCCTGCTCAGAGCGTGCGGTTCTATGCAGACGCTGGAACACCAGTCTTTGTTGGGACAGGCGGAGTTCGCACGGGGTGCCAGATTTCAATTTCCGGTTATCTAGTGACTCAGTAAAAAGATTCAAGGATTCCAAATCGAGTACGGTGTTCATTTGTGTCATTCCCATTTCTAAAAATTCGCTTTAGGAGGATTTATGAAGCTTTCCGGCCTAGCCTCTCGTCTTTGCGGTCGGTATACTCGGTGTTATTCCCTCCTTCGGGGCAGCAAGAGCCGGGGAACCTCACCTTGGTCACGGAAATGACGCCGAAACCGGGGGCCGAGAAGCAGTTTGAGGAAGGACTCACGCAGATGGCTGCCTGGTACGCCTCCAACAACGATTCGCAGGGGCGCGCCGTTTTTCAGGTCGCCGCAATCGGGCACGATCGCTCTGCCGATTTCGGCAGTCCGGAGCCGGATGAAATCCTAAAGAATGCTTTCGGGAATGACGAGGCGAATAGCATTCTGAATGAAATCTCGGCTCTAATCGGCGGTCACTTTACCGAGGAAGTGGTCCAGTTTCGGCCAGACCTGAGCTATTTCCTTGCGAAATGAACTAATTACTAGGGGCGCGACGAGGGGGCTGGCTCTCATCCTTGCTGCTGAACTGTCCAACACTCTTGTCGGGCACTTTGTTTCCCGATCCATCATTGGAAGGGGGCATCCATGAATCGGCGTTCATTCCTCTGGCAGGGCCTTTGTTGGTCCCTTCCGTTATTCGCGAGGTCCGGCCTTTCTCAGCAGGTCGCGGCGCTTCCGGTCTCGAAGCCGAGCGATGCCAGCCTCACAGCGTTTGCGCGTGGACTCACCGGAACAGTCTTCCGCCCCGGAGACCCGCAGTACGAGCAGCTTCGCAAGGGCTATGCAGCCAAGTTTGCCGCGCATCCCGCGCTCGTAGTGCATCCTGCCGACCCACAGGACATCCAGGCCGCCGTTAGGTTCGCAAGCTCCAATCATTTGCCTCTCGCCGTCCGCTGCGGAGGCCACAGCTATGCCGGATACTCGACTTGCGAGGGAGGTCTCGTGCTCGACATGTCCGGCTTCCGCAGTATGACCATTGCTGCCGACAAAAGCTGTGCCAGCCTCGGAGGCGGAATGTTGTGCGGCGCGGTCGAGATCGAGACGGCCAAGGCAGAAGTCGCCGCGGTGCTGGGGCAGTGTCCTTCCGTGGGTGTAGGAGGGTTTCTTCTCGGCGGCGGTGTCGGTCCCCTCATGAGCAAGTACGGCCTCGGCTGCGACAACATGCTCGGCGCGACCTTGGTGCTGGCTGATGGGCGCCTGGTCAAGGCCAGCGCGCACGAGAACCCGGACCTTTTCTGGGCCATTCGCGGAGGAGGCGGCAACTTTGGGATCGTCACCGAGTTCGAGGTGGCACTGCATCCAGTTTCGAAGGTATTTGCGGGGCATATCACGCTTGAATCAGCGGACCCACGCAAGTTTTTGCAGGCGTTCCGAAAGCTTGTTTCTTCAGCGCCGGACGGGCTAACTCTGATTGCCCTGGTCTCCGCCGAACCCAATCAGAAGCCGCAAATCGACATTCAGGCGTGCTATATCGGTGAACAGAGCGCGGGAGAGAGTGCGCTGGCGTCCATTCGTCATCACGCGACAATCGTGCACGACACAGTCCAGTTAAGACCGTATCTCGAGCTTGAGCAGATGGTACCAGCATATATTCCACCAAGTTATGAGGAACATTTCAGCGGCTTTTTCGAAGAGCTGGATGATCGCCGAATCGAAATTCTCGCCAAGGCATTCTCGAGCGCGCGGCTCCCTGTCAATTGCTTCCTCCTTCATCTTCACGGCGCAGTGACGCGGGTGCCGGTAACTGCTACGGCATTTCCACTGCGCAGGGATGGTATAGGCTGCGACATCGCAGCCTATTGGAAACCGCCCGGTGGCCAGCGAGCTGCCAGGGAGTGGATTGAGACACTGAAAACGAAACTGCCTGTGGACGAAGACGGCAACTACGTGAACGTCATGGAGCGGGAGGGAGAGAACAGCGTGCGGCGCGCCTATGGCGCGAATTATGCGCGGCTCCAGCACATCAAAGCGCGCTACGATCGCCACAACCTGTTCTCTCTCAACCAGAACATACGGCCCGCATGACCGCTCGCCAAAGCCGTCATCGTGAATGGTCATCGGCGGCGGTCCTGCCATTCGTTGGTTGCGCACTGAAGAGTTATTCCGATGAGAGTAACTCAATGCCGAAGACTCCCGTTTCGCCGCCGCAGCGACTTCCACAAGCGATTGATGCTGCTCGCCTCCGTCAGCATCCTGATGCCTGCCATCGTGCGCATTCCTCTGCGGTTCATCGAGGCGAACGCTTTGGTGGGTTTCGTTCTGATCGACCTGTGCGTGCTGGCACCCGTGGCTTTCGACACCGTCAAGAACCGGAGACTTCATCCCGCGTTTGGTTGGGGGGTGCTGCTGATCGTCGCGTCGCAGCCATTGAGTTTTTTGCTTGGCTCTACGCATGTTTGGACGCGCTTTGCGACCTGGCTGCTGACGTGACCCGAGGCATTGAACGTTTCCGCGAACTGACTTTTGTGGAGGAACCCAAATCATGAAGAAATCCATACTCGTGTTAGTCGGGCTTCTTGGATTCTTCGCGTGCGTCGTGCAAGCGCAATCCGCACCGGGGAAGGTCCGCACCTACTACGTGGCCGCCGACGAAGTGAATTGGGATTATGCGCCGTCGGGCCGTGATGAAGCGATGGGACACCCCTTCGACGAAGTGGAAAAACCCTACGTTGAATCGGGAGCGCATCGCATCGGCCGCGTGTACAAGAAGGCGATCTACCGTGAATATACCGACGCTTCATTCTCGACGCTGAAACCGCGCGCTCCGGAAGATCAATATCTCGGCTTGGTGGGACCGATTTTGCGCGGAGAAGTGGGCGACACCATCAAGGTGGTTTTCAAGAACAATGCGACACACCCGTTTAGCATGCATCCGCATGGAGTCTTTTACGAGAAGGACTCCGAGGGCGCCGATTACAACGACGGCACTTCAGGCGCGGACAAGGAGGACGGCGGCGTGCCTCCGGGTGCAACCCACACTTACGTGTGGCAGATACCGGAGCGGGCTGGGCCGGGACCGAACGACCCGAGCTCGGTCTTCTGGCTCTACCACTCGCACACAGACGAGCTCCGTGACGTAGCTTCGGGCCTCTTCGGGGGCATCATCGTGACGCGGCGCGGCATGGCTCTCCCTGACGGCCGGCCGAAGGACGTGGATCGCGAGTTCGTCACCATGTTCATCGCCATCAATGAAAACGAGAGCTGGTACCTGGAAGAAAACATCCGCGCTCACTGCACCGATCCCAAGGGCGTGGACCGAACCGAGTTCCGGCCCGTCACCGCCGACGGCATGGTGACGCCCGTCGTCGGGACGGGCTTTGTGGACACCAACTTCAAATGGTCGATCAACGGCTACATCTTTGGAAATATGCCGGTGATGGCGATGAAGCAGGGCCAACACGTGCGATGGTACGTGGCGACGCTGGGCGACTTTAACAACGCGCACACGCCGCATTGGCACGGCAACACGGTGCTGGTGGGCGGCCAGCGCACGGACGTTGTGTCGGTTCTGTCGGCGCAAATGATCACTGCGGACATGGTCCCAGATGCGCCCGGCATCTGGCTCTATCATTGCCACATCAGCGACCACATGCTGGCGGGCATGGTCGCGCGGTATAAAGTCGAACCGTAAAGTGCGACAATCCATCCTTCAAGGGGGCATCCATGAATCGGCGTTCATTCCTCTGGCAGGGCCTTTGTTGGTCCCTTCCGTTATTCGCGAGGTCCGGCCTTTCTCAGCAGGTCGCGGCGCTTCCGGTCTCGAAGCCGAGCGATGCCAGCCTCACAGCGTTTGCGCGTGGACTCACCGGAACAGTCTTCCGCCCCGGAGACCCGCAGTACGAGCAGCTTCGCAAGGGCTATGCAGCCAAGTTTGCCGCGCATCCCGCGCTCGTAGTGCATCCTGCCGACCCACAGGACATCCAGGCCGCCGTTAGGTTCGCAAGCTCCAATCATTTGCCTCTGGCCGTCCGCTGCGGAGGCCACAGCTATGCCGGATACTCGACTTGCGAGGGAGGTCTCGTGCTCGACATGTCCGGCTTCCGCAGTATGACCATTGCTGCCGACAAAAGCCGTGCCTGCCTCGGAGGCGGAATGTTGTGCGGCGCGGTCGAGGTCGAGACGGCCAAGGCAGAAGTGGCCACGGTGCTGGGGCAGTGTCCTTCCGTGGGTGTTGGAGGGTTTCTTCTCGGCGGCGGTGTCGGTCCGCTCATGAGCAAGTACGGCCTCGGTTGCGACAACATGCTCGGCGCGACCTTGGTGCTGGCTGATGGGCGCCTGGTCAAGGCCAGCGCACACGAGAACCCGGACATTTTCTGGGCCATTCGTGGAGGAGGCGGCCCGTGCGGCTCGACCGACTGATGGGGAAGAGTCGGCCCTGAGCTAAACGCCAGGCCAGATGTGTTTCTAAGGCCGACCACGATGAACTGTGTTGTCGGCCGGACAATGCCGAGGGGCGAATTCTGAACTCTGGTTTAGTGTGTGGATGTAAGGGACTTTGCATCTTAGCTTTACGCCTTACGTCAACCGAGCTCTTCGTTTTGGGGCTGACCGAGCATGAGAACTACTCTACGACTGAGCGGAATAGTTGTTATTTGCGCCCTTGTCATTGGCCCTGGGTTTTCGGGCTGTCTGGGACGGCACAAATCTGGCCAGTGGCTCAATCGCAGTTATCGTGTCTTCTTCCAATGGAACGATGGTCTTAAATCTGTTCGCATCATTGATAACGAGACCGGCAAGCCCGAAACTGACCCAGCTTTGCGGCGTGTTGCGCTAAATCAATCTGAGAGTGCAATTCGCAACATCCTGAATCAGGCTGGGCTAAAAAGAGCAGAAGGTCAGTTTGACCTCTCTTTGCAGGGATCGAGTGAGCCGTACCTGGTTAGCTGGTCCGGGGCAGATATTCCAGAGCTAGACCAACTCATGCACGCAGCTGCGACATGGGATCTTGAGACGGTGCGAAGAATCATTTCCGGAGGGATGAACGTAGACGCGCGAGCACTCGACAGCAGCAATACAGCACTAATCCTGACTGCTTCGGATCCCCCCAAGCTGTTCACTCCGGCGCGGCTTTCTCGGTTCAAGCATCCACCTGACAAAGGTACATTCGAGTATTTGCTGGGAGCGGGAGCCAATCCAAGCGCGAAAGGCTATTTAGGTGCCACAGCTTTAATGCGAGCCAATGACGCGCTCATTGTCCAAGCGCTAATACATCACGGAGCCGACGTGAATGCTAAGGACAACGATGGCTGGGGCGCTCTCGTTTACGCGATTAAGAACGAAAATACGGAGAAGATTCAGGTTTTGGTAAAAGCCCACGCCGACGTGAATGCAAGAGACAACAAAGGCTGGACGCCTCTGATGTACGCTGCTAGAGAAGGCGATCTCGAGGCAACGAAACTTCTTCTTGCGTCGGGCGCCGACCCGCGAGTTGCAAACAACGAAGGCGAAACTGCTTTGAAGATTGCTCGCGAGAAACGAAAGCCAACACGAGATGACACGAAGATAGTTGAGTTGCTTGCGGCCCATTTCCCAAGTCACGATCCGAAATCGTAAGTGATACGTGTCCTAGCGCTCCCGACAACTTGAGTCCGTTTAGAGTCCGCTTACTGCCGACTACCGCACAGAAATGTCACCCATGACACAGAACAAAGCTAAACGGGCCAATAATATAGATTTTCTGGAAAATCAGCGGGTTGGAGGTTCGAGTCCTCCGCGGCTCACCACTTCTTCTCCGTAAGTGAAAGCAACATCGTCAGTTGACGCTACCGGCCTCGTTCGGGGCTGGGGTCGATTCGAGAACATCTGGGAACAAAACCCCGGCGACTCGCTCGACCGCACGCCGCTGCGAGTCGGGAATTGCATGCATGTACGTGTTGAGCGTCGTTTCCAGGTCAGGGTGGCCGAATATTGCCTGCGCCGTTTTCACAGACTCGCCCACTTCGCCAAGCAACGTCGCGTTGATATGCCGGAAGGAATGCCAGGAGAGACGCCTCAATCTGCGCGCGGCTCAGGTCGCAGAGCGAGCTTGAGCCAAGCGTTGGTGAGATATGCCTATCGAGTTGGAAGCCGTAGTGTCGCACGCTGCTTTTCTTCAGAGCCAATTCCGCGTTCGGCCGCCATTTCACTCGCACGAAGTCATCGAGTTTCATTGTTGCTTACGGTCTGCGCTGGCCCCGGTTTGCCGCTGCCACTTGGTCCTGGAGGATCCTCTCCGCCTTCTTTTTCGTGATTTCTGTCACCGTTCCGAGCGTTCCGGCGCGTTGCATACAACGCAGCGTCCCGCGCGGTTGAAGCACGCTTTCCCTCCATCGAAGAACCCACATCTTTCGGCGTTTGCCATGAACGACAACCGTGCCGTCTTGATCGTGCGGTCGAGCCATAATCTCCTTTCCGCTGGCTCGCCCGCTTCTTTCTGTGTCGGTCATCATTGCAGTCCCACCGTCAAGCATCGGCGCGCGCTCCGGCTCGTTGTTGCTCCAGCCACGCGATCGCGTCCCCCTCCATAAAGCGCCAATACTTGCCAAGGCGAAAGCCGGGGATGCGCTCTAGACCTCGTTTCCGGGTCCGCTCGTAGACCCACGACGGAGGCACTTTAATCATTTCGGAAAGAGCTTGATATTCGGCAGTACAATCCGGCATCCTTAAGAAGCTGCATCAGGCACTTCCCCAGTCCTCAGTCTTGTTCAGCGCAAGTCGGCCCGTACTTGGTTCAAAGCCAGCAGCACAACGCGCCTATGCGACTGACACTCAAATTAGTGGTTTCGCTTGTGATTGGCATCGCCGCGGTAGCCTTCCTGTTCGCGTATCTGCAAGTGCGCGGAGTCGCGCGCGCGATGCGGCAACAGATGGAGAAGAATGTGGCCACGACGGCGGACAACGTGGGTGAAGCGCTGCGGCCCGCGGTGGATTCGGGTTCACGCGGCGAGCTCGAACGATTGGCCGAGCGATACGAGGCGCGCGATCATCTAGCGGGCGTAGCCGTGTACGACACGCAAGGCAGAAGCCTGGCCAGAACAAACAAAATGGACGAGGAGTTGGCGCGAAGGGCGCTGCTCCAGGCGGAAACCACACACGCCAAAGATGGAAGCGGAACCTTTGTCGACATCAACGGCGACTTGCTGGCCTACGTGCTGCCCATCGGCCGGGATGGAAAGCTGCTGGGGAGACTGCTTGTTGAATACGCTACGACTCCGCTGAGGAGACAAGGAGACCACCAGTGGCGCGACACATTCTGGCGCGCGCTGGCGCAGGTGGCGCTGATTGCGGTCGTGATTTTGCTGATTATCCGCTGGAGCATCATGAGTCCGATGGCGCGCACGACACAATGGCTGCGCGAGGTTCGGCGCGGAAATTTGTTCGGCAAACTGCGGCCTCCGGCGGGCGCGGCGCTGGGCCCGTTGGAGCAAGAGGTGACGCATCTGGTGAATAGTCTGGAAACAGCGCGCGCCGCAGCGAAGCAGGAAGCGCAGTTGCGCGAGGCGGGAGAGTCGCTGTGGACGGCCGAGCGCCTGCGGGTCCATATCCAGGGCAAGCTTCAGCAGAATCCGCTGATCGTTGTTTCGAATCGCGAGCCCTATGTACACGTACGGAAGGGCAGCAACGTTGAGGTGAGCGTGCCGGCCAGCGGCTTGGTGACGGCACTGGAGCCGATTCTTTGCGCGTGCAATGGCACGTGGATCGCACACGGCTCTGGGGACGCGGACCGCGAAACGGTGGACGCACGCGATTCGCTTCGCGTTCCGCCGGAACAGCCGGAATACAAGCTGCGGCGCGTCTGGCTGACTAAAGAAGAGGATGAAGGCTATTACTTCGGTTTCGCGAACGAGGGCCTCTGGCCGCTTTGCCATATCGCGCACACGCGGCCCATTTTTCGAGCGCACGACTGGAGGTGTTATCAGGAGGTGAACTCCAAATTCGCCCGCGCAGTACTTGAGGAATTGGCGGGAGTGGAAGACCCGATTGTCCTGGTGCAAGACTACCACTTCGCGCTGCTGCCGCGCATGATTAAGGAAGCGCGGCCCGACGCGCGCGTCGCAATCTTTTGGCATATTCCCTGGCCCAATCCCGAGGCGGTGCGCATTTGCCCATGGCAGCGCGAACTGCTGGACGGCTTGCTTGGCGCGGACTTGATTGGTTTCCACATTCAAGCGGACAGCAACAATTTCCTGGATACGGTGGAACGCGCCATTGAAGCGCAGGTGGAGTGGGAGCATTTCAGCGTACGGCGGAGTGGGCACATGACGCAGGTGCGCGCATTCCCCATCAGCGTAGAGTTCTCGGAAAGCCCCGAGATGAAGGAGCCCTGCCCGTCGCCTTACGTGCTGCGCGCGGAATTGCTGAAAAACATGGGCTTGAACGCGAGGTTCCTCGGCATCGGCGTGGACCGCGTGGACTACACCAAGGGCATACTCGAACGATTCCGCGGCATTGAGAGGTTCTTCGAGAAATGGCCCGCTTACTGCGAGAAATTCACGTTCGTGCAGATTGGATCGCCCAGCCGGACGCACATCAAGAGGTATCACGACTTGCTCGGCGAGGTGGAGGCAGAAGCGGAGCGGATCAACTGGAAGTGGCAGACGAGTTCATGGAAGCCCATCGTGCTCCGCAACAAGCACCACAGCCATAAGGAAATCGAGCCGTATTATCGCGCTGCCGATATTTGTCTGGTGACTTCGCTGCATGACGGGATGAACCTGGTGGCGAAGGAGTTCGTGGCGGCGCGGGATGACGAGGAAGGCGCGCTGGTTCTCAGCGAATTTACGGGAGCCGCGCGAGAGTTGAGAGATGCGTTCATCGTAAACCCGTACGATACGGAACAAATCGCCAACGCCATTCATGTGGCACTGGAAATGGACCCGCACGAGCGGCAAGAACGAATGCGGCAGATGCGGCAGGTCGTGAGAGATCACAACGTCTATCGCTGGGCAGGAAATCTAATTGCGGGGCTTTCGGAGATACGCATCGAGAAGGCAGAAGCCGGTACGGTCGGCGCCGCCTGAATTGAAATCATCCGCCGAGTTCGAGCGAACCGTGAAGAAGAGAGCAACGAGAGGCCAGAAGCAGGACGGAATCGGCGCAGAGAAGCGACTCCGACTCCAAGCACCACATAGGATTGTCCGTCCTGCAAGAGCACGCCACCTATTCGGCGGGTGGGAAGAGATCGCCAGGCGAGTGCGGAAAGCAGAGCACGTTGCACTGCTGCTCGATTTCGACGGCACGTTGGCGGAGCTGCGACCGTTTCCCAGCCAGGTTCGCCTTCCGAAGCAGGCACGCCACGCGCTCTCAAGGTTGGCCGGCTGCCCGCGAGTAAACGTGGCAATTATCAGTGGCCGCACATTGAAGGATTTGCGGAGCAAGGCTGGAGTGCCGGGAGTTCAGTGTCTCGGACTCCATGGTTGGGAGCAAGATGGCAGCCCACGCATACTTTCGAAAACAATTCTGCGCCAAATCAAACGCGCGAGGATTGCTGAAGTCCGACAGCTTCGCGGGCTGCCGGGAGTATGGGTTGAAGACAAGAAAGCAGGGTTTGCTGTGCACTTCCGTGCCGCAAGCAGTGCGGTGACGCGACGCTTGAGAAAAGCATTCCAGATCGCGTTGAAACCTTACCTCATGGATGTTCGCGTGATCCGAGGGGAAAAAACCTGGGAAGTGCTGCCTTGTGCGGTCTCCGGAAAAGGCGCAGCTGCCAAGAGATTGCTGGCAGGACTTCCCCGGTTCACTCTGCCGATTTGCGTGGGAGATGACACGACGGACGAAGAGGCGTTCAAGGAGCTGGGAGAAGGAATCACAGTGCGCGTGGGACGACCAAATCGGACGAGAGCAAGGTTTTGGCTGCGTAATCCCAATGAGATATATCGTTTCTTACAAAGACTGGAGGAGGAACTGCGTTGAGGGCGGCTAAACCCTTCCGATTTGTGACCGCTTCTTATCTGACCCGCATCGGGAACCAGCGGGCGACGAGCCTTCTTCATCTGCGCGATGATCTTGAGCGATGCAGCGAGGATTCGATCTTCTATCATACGTTTCAGAGCCTGGGCCGGCATCATTTTCTGACTGAAGGATTCTCCAACGATTTCGCGCAATGGGTACTGGCCGCTTGCAATCGCGCTGAACTCGCCGAACGGCTGGCCTCAATCGATATCCGCGATTATGTCTCTCTCGGAGATTTGCGCCGCGATTTGCGCCAGTGCGTCGAGACTTATTGCAAGGAACACTCGTTCGAAGCAAAACAAGGGGCGTTCGAACCATTCTATTTTTGCGAAACAGTCGAGGAGGAAGCATTGGTGGGACCGGAAAGCTGGACGCTGGAGGAATTCTGCCGGGAGCTCGAACAAGCCAGCCATGCTTCTCTGCAGTTCCACTTCCTCACTTCGCGGCTGCGGCTCCATTTGCGGACCAATGACTTCTCGGAATGGTTTGCGCAGGAATTAGGGCTTCAAACGCTGGCCCGGATGACGGAACGCATCGATATCTATACGAACACGCTGGACAGCGCCCGCGCACAAATCCTAGGGCTTGCCATGAGGGAGCTAAACAAGTGACCACCGCCTTCGCAGAAAATAGAGTCAATCAACTCGACGACTACTCGCCGCTCCTGGGGGCGGGCGAGGTAGCCGAGCTGCGCACGCTGGCTTCGCGGCTTCGCGGCCGGAGCGTGCAGATGGTTAACTCGACTTCGGTGGGCGGAGGAGTGGCGGAGATACTGAACCGCATCGTGCCACTGATGCAGGAACTCGAGCTCGCCGTGAGATGGGACGTGATCACAGGAGGCGATGATTTCTTCGAAGTCACGAAGGCGTTTCACAACGCCCTTCACGGCGAACGGTATGACCGTCCGGCGAAGAGCTTCCGAGTATTCCTCACCTATAGCGAACAGAACCAAGCGCGCATGCAATTTGATTCTGAGTTTACGATCATCCACGATCCGCAGCCAGTTGCACTTATCCTGGCGCGGCGAGAACGTGCGGGACACTGGATCTGGCGATGCCACATCGATCTTTCGCATCCCAACGCGAAGGTCTGGCGGTTCCTGCAACTGTTCGTCAACCGATATGATGCGGCAATCTTTTCCTCGCCCTCGTTCGCCAGGCAACTTCCGATTCCGCAGTATCTGTTTTACCCATCAATTGACCCGCTTTCGGAGAAGAATAGAGAACTCGGCCCGGACATAGTGAATCAAGTTCTTGAGCGCTTCCAAATCGATTCCCAGCGCCCTATCTTGACTCAAGTATCCAGATTCGATCGATTAAAAGACCCAGTTGGTGTAATTCGGGCTTTCCAGAACGTAAAACGATACTTTGATTGTCAGCTCGTCCTGGCCGGCGGCGGGGCCGCGGACGATCCGGAAGGAAAGGCCGTTCTTACGGAAGTCCAGGAGGCGGCTGGAAATGACACCGACATACACATTCTCGACCTGCCGCCCTGGAGCGCACTCGAGATCAACGCCCTGCAGCGGGCTTCGACGATTATCATCCAGAAGAGCTTGCGAGAAGGTTTCGGCCTCACGGTGACGGAAGGCCTGTGGAAGAAGAAGCCTGTGATCGCTTCGGCCGTTGGCGGGATCCCCGCACAGGTGATTCACAAGCAGACAGGCATGCTTTGCCACTCCGTGGAGGGCGCGGCATACCAGATCCGGTTCTTGCTTTCCAACCCCAACATTGCGCGAAGACTTGGAGAAAATGGGCATGAACACGTGCGAGAGCACTTTCTCGTCACCAGTAACCTCCGCCGGTATCTCACTCTATTTCTGCATTCGGCTGGCGGGAAATGAAAGGGAAACTCTTGAGGTCAGGTGAAAACCTGCTTTCGATTCTGCGCTGCGGTGAAGCCGGCGGATTAGTTTGTTCGATCAACAAGACACTCGTGCAATTGCTCCCTCGCGTGCAAAAAACGCGTTTTCACGGCCGATTCCGAGAGATTCAAAATTTTCGCTGCTTCCTTGCTTCCTTAGATTTCCAGAAGAATGGACGGTTCCCCGCCACGCCTACTAATTGAGTTATGAATCGCGATGGCGGGGAAACCGACGGTTGAAGCAGCGACTGTCATCAATCGAGTCCTATCTTTTGATCCGAATTCCGGAAGCCACTTGCACCGTAACCGACGCGAAAAGAGTGGCCAATCCGAGGCATGCTGTAATCTGTTTAGGGTATTTGCTGTATACTTGGAGGCATTCGACTCGCGCTGGTTGTCGGGTATTCTACTGCCGCTAACCTGTATTCTCTCCGGAAATGTACATGGAACATCTGATTGCCCGACGCCAGAAGCCCTTCTAACCTGTCGAAGTTATGCATTCAAGAAAAACGCCCACTAGGATGTGTCGCATTCTTGCTCAATAACGACTTTAAAGTGCCAATTGGACAGGTTAATCGGCCCTATGGAGACTCGTAAAGTTCCCACCAGGAGGCAGAAAAGCCATGAAAGTCATGCTTCGGATGCTTACGACGATGGTCGCGATCGTATTGATCGGGTCGACAGTTCGAGTGTGCGCAGGAGACACGAGAGATACGGAAGAGAAGCGGCTGAGAAACTCGGGCCGTGTGCTCAGTGAAATCATGAACATGCCCGACAATATTCCGCGAGATCTGCTCGATAGATCCCGTTGTGTTGTGGTCATACCATCGGTTTTGAAGGCTGCTTTTGGAGTTGGCGGAAGCTACGGAAGAGGCGCCATGGTCTGTCGGACGGGCCCAGACTTTAAGGGTTCGTGGGGCGCCCCATTGATGATGGTATTGGAGGGAGGCAGCTTTGGTTTTCAGATCGGCGGGCAAGCAACGGATTTTGTATTGCTTATCATGAACGATCGCGGCGCACATAGCCTTCTTCACAGCAAGGTGAAGCTTGGTGCTGATGCGACAGCTGCTGCGGGCCCAGTGGGGCGAGCGGCCGAAGCGGACACTGACGCGTATATGCGCGCCGAAATACTAACCTACTCGCGAGCCCGGGGGCTTTTCGCCGGCATCTCATTGGAAGGGTCGACGTTGCATCCGGACAACGAAGGCAATGAAGCGCTGTACGGGCGCGGGCTCACTCCCGAGAACATCGTATTTAGACACTCTACCACTACGCCGGCGGCAGCCGGCCAACTTGTCTCCCTCCTGCAAAACGCTTCTCCGCAAGAGAGGGCAGAGCGTTAGTTCAAAACTGTGGCCGAAGATTCTGAACGGACTCAGCGGCTTTCGGGCCGGTCGCTGAGTCTCGACCGGCGGGATATGCCATGCCCGCAGGCAGAGCCGAATGAAGCAGGCTCGATATAGCGATTCCAACGCCACAACGAAGAGAAGGAAGGCTTCCTCCCGGCGCTCTCCAAGCGTGGCTCTGCCTGCCCACTGAATCGCAGAAGCAATCGGGCTTCCGACTTGGATCTGTTTGGCTTCGACAGAATCTCAACCGCACACGGAAAACCTTCTCGTTTTCCTTGAGGCGTGTCGAACAGGAGATCAAAAGAGAAGGGTACTTATGGTCCGGGCCATGGTCCGCGTCATTCATGCTTATCACTCTTCGATAACGGATGATGTTCCCCGTTTCGAAAGTCCGCGCGTAAAGTGGGAACTGTTTTGCTTCCCATGGCAGTCCAAATCAGGCGGAGGCGGATGCCAAGACTACTTGGTTTCCCGCGGCCGCTTTCGCGCGGTACAAAGCCTCGTCCGCCAGGCCGAGCAATTGGCCGGCGGTCGACCCGTGGATCGGATAGCTGCACACGCCCATTGAAAGCGTCCCGGGGTCGAGAAACTTGTCCCCGTGTTGAATCGCGGCTCGCCGGAATTCACGCAGCAAGAGGTCTGCGCGCCGCTGAGCCGTTTCGAACGGAGTATCCAACAAGATGAGGACGAATTCATCGCCCCCGTATCGACAGGCAATATCGCCCGCCCGAACTGTTTTCAGCACCAGATCGCCGAATGAGCGCAAAAGATTGTCACCCGCCGCATGGCCGTTTGCGTCGTTGAATTGCTTAAAGCGATCGAAGTCACACATGATGATGCTCAGGCACTTCATGTCACGTTCCGCACGATGAAGCTCCCGTGGCAGCGTTTCATCGAGATATCTCCGGTTGAATAATCGCGTCACCGGGTCGCGGATAGACTGTGCCCGAAGGCGCTCGCGAAGTTTCAAATTGGCCAGTGTCACGGCAATGTGTCCGGCAACCATCTCAACTACTCGCTTCCTCGATGTTAAGAGTCTTTCTTGCGCGTCTTTCGGCTGACTCAGTTCATAGGGGGGCCCGCTGACGCTAAGCACTCCAAGTGTTTCTCCAGCGGCAATGAGCGGCGTGCATATGGAATTCGATTTGGGTAACCTCGTGAGATGAGGACACCGAATCGGCGACGCAGGATCCACTACCTCGTGCGTCTGACCACGGCGTACAGCCAGGCATTCTTCCGAGGAAAAAATATTCTCCCGTGCAGAATTTTCTCCCCAGGCGGCGCTTGCTTCGAGGAACTTCAGGTCAGCGTTCCATTCAAAGAGTGCGCCTGACACCGTCGGAAATAATTTCGGCAGGGTCTCCCCAAGCACAGTGTGCGCTTCCTCCTGAGAGAAGCAATTTCCCAAGAGAGCGCTCAGCTCGTGAACCAGACTCATCACGGTGTTGCGCTGCTGCAGGCCGCCGACCATTTCCAGAAGTTTCTCATTCGTGCGCCGCAGTTCTTGTTCGCGAAGGTTTGGCTCCGTCAGTTCGCGGGATATTGCGGACACACCCGCGACCTGGCCGTTCGCATTGCGGATTGGCGAAACGGATAGGAAGACTGACATGTGGCCGCCCCCCTTCCGAGCGTGCACTGTCTCGTGCGCCGGAAAGGCTTCGTTCTTCGATACTCGCTCAAGAAAATCTAGAAACTCATCCAAACGATCCAATGGAACCAAAACGGAAAAAGAGCGGCCGATGACTTCTTCCGGTGCGTATCCGTAAATCCGATGCGCGCCCCAATTCCAGCTCACAATTGTCCCTTCCAACGCCATGCCAATAATGGCGTCACGCGAGGAGTTAACGATAGCTGCGAGCAGCGCTGCGCGCCCCGGAGCCGCCGTATTATCATCTTTTTGCTCGATTGCAGAATCACATGTGGGCACCTCGATCTGAGCAGGCAGTCCGTGCCGTTGAAGATCACCGGGGTTCATCAATTGGCCTTCCGAATCCGGCAGACGAATGTGGCGAAAAGGTCCGATCGCGTGGGAAGAGGAAAATATGTCCTCTCGGAACACAGCGCTTAGATCAATATCGGGCTCATCCATTCCGCTCACCCCGTCCGCTCTTTTCAAATCTGGCGCATGACAGAATCAGCTCAGACGATGAAGTCGAGAATCAAACCGAATTGGAAGCATTGCGGTGGAGTCTTGTTAAATCTGCTCTGCGCCAAACAAAGTCAGAAGGTCCGCGGAGTCGCCTTGGTTGGCGGTTTTCCCCGAATGCGCGAAAAGATTTCTGATATTGGAGCGTCCTTTAATAAAAAGAAATCTGCGCCGTATTTCGCCGCGGCGATGCGCAATGCAGGTTCATCAACAACGGAAAGTAAGATCACTCTCGTGCATGGGAGTTCCGCTTTGATTCGCCGGGCACCTTCAAGACCTTCCATGCCAGACAAAGCGATGTCGGCCAAGACTACGTCGGGTTTGAGTTGGCGGACCAGGGGAAGAAGCTCGTGGCCGTTTGTGGCTTCGCCAACGACTTCGATGTCCCATTCCACCTCCGACACTCGCTTGATGAATTTGCGAAATTCACGACTCTCGTCAGCAAGTAAGACCTTGAGCATAGGAATATTTTTAGTCACTGCGGCAACACCAACTTGGGCCACGAGAGGCCTCTTTCGCGCTGGGCTATGATTTCAGTACAGCACAGAGATTAAGAGAAGCGTTTGGTACAGGCAATCAGGCAGCCAATGGAGTCTCATGGAGGATTCCGTGTAAGCCCTGTCCGGCCGATACCTGAGGGACAACGCCTCTGTGAGATTCAGAGAGCCATTGAGCAATTTCGTCTCCTAATCCGACCGGCGGGCAGAGCCTCCGCAGCCGTCGCTCAAGCAACGTGGGGACGCAGAAAGCGCCAAACGTCGGGTTATAAACGGCCTGTCTTACGGCAAATACCTGATTCCCTTTGCACCTCTGCAGAATAGAATTGCGCGACATGACGCGATGGAGGCTCCAACAATCGAGAGGATCACGCCCGGAAGCGGTTTCCAAGATTCTAGCGAAACTGACTCCAAGGCACCCCGGATCCCCCCACGACACACCCTCCAAAGGCGGAGCCTCCGTCGGGTCAACTTAGTAGCCTCGAGTACACTGCTTCTCCTGCTGAGATTCCAGTCTTGGCCTACTAGGCGCTGAAGCTTCCTGCGTGTAGCCTCCGTCCGGGCCACAGCAGCCCGCAACACCTGATCGGCCCTAGGAGTTACCGATAAATCTCCGAAACAAACCAGGAGGAATGATGAAAACAATGCTTGTACGAATGCTGGGCGTCGTGGTTCTTGCGAGCCTCTCCGTGATCCCAGCAAGGGCCAATTCAGTTTCATTGTCCCTGAACGGATCGGGAACAGTCGGAATCATAAGCAGCGGCAGCGGAAATCTCACGCTGTGCCTGGGTGGTGGTTCCCCGTGCTCCAATGCACTCGCCGCCAGCGGGATTGGCAACGGGGATTTCACTGGAATCACGAGTTTTACGATTTCCAGTTCCGCTCCCATTTCCCTGACTGAGGTGAGCAACTGCGTATTCGCAAATGCGTCTCTCACAGGAGTGACCTTTCTGGGAGGGGATATTTCCGGGACAATCTCAAGCCTGACAGTGAGTCAAACGGCCGGTCAGGTGTCCTCCGGTGTGGCTAGCGTCTCTGGCATCGGAACCATCACCAGCGTCGCAGGTCTCACTGTCAATGTCCCATTTGATTTAGCCGGAGCGCTCAACGTTGGGGTGGGAGTGGACATCTGCGCCCTTCCGGGCGGCGGTGGGAGCGGATCCTTTGCGCCCACACCCGAACCAGGCACCCTGGCGCTAGCAGTTTCAGGGCTGCTGTTGTTCGGCGGAACAGTTCGTAGACGGTTCGCTATCTAGGGCTGGGAGAAGCGAAGCCGGCTTCGAAAATCAGGGGCGCGGGATGCCGAGTGTGGCGAAACAAAAGCACAACGCAAACAGCGCCCCTGATTCTATTTGTAACGAATGAAAAGGGACATGCAGCTGAACACGTGGATCCATTCCCAGGAAAGTTTCAATCCGGAAGGGATCGAACACGAGAACGGAGCGACTAATTACTCCGGCTCCGATAACCTGCAATAATCGAGACTTAGCGAGGCTTCGTCAGTTGCCGAGGACTCGATCGATTTGGATCGAGCCGTTATGGTCAAAGCAGGTGACTGTTCGACGAGGGCTGCGTAGGATGTTGTAGTGCTGCATCTTGTTTCGCAAGGTCTTGGGGCAAATGTGCAACAGGCGCGCAGCTTGCTTTCGGTTCCAGCACGTCTCTGCCAATGTTTTCTCGATCGCTTCTTTTTCTGCTTCCGCGCGAATCGATTTCACAAGAAACTTCATGCCTGCCGAGAAGCGTGGTTGTCGCTCCTGCGAAGGACGGATTTCAGGCTGACTCTGCTCCCGGAGATTCGTCAATCTTGCGATCGCAGTCTCTTCATCCCCGAGAATCTGATAGTTGTAAACAAAATTCTTGAGTTCGCGGATGTTCCCCGGCCAGGAATGCTCGAGGCATCTTTCCATGAGGCGAGAAGGCATCGCCTTCGGAATGCGTCCCAATTGAGCACAAGTTGTTGCCGTGAAGTGTTCCAGGAGTACGGGAATGTCCTCCGGGCGCTCCCGGAGAGGCGAAATCCGCAATTCGATGGTATTTAGGCGATAGTATAAATCGGAGCGAAATCTCTTCTGCGCCAAGGCGGAGTCGATGTCCACATTCGTCGCAGCGAGAATGCGCACGTCAACCTGTGAAACATATCTGCTTCCGAGCCTCGAAAACTGCTGATCCTGCAAGACATGGAGAAGTTTGGCTTGCAAGGCTGCCGGCATCTCCCCGATCTCATCCAGTAGGATGGTGCCATGGTGGCATAACTCGAATTGGCCGGGTTTTGACCGAATCGCTCCCGTGAAGGCTCCCGCCTCGTAGCCGAAGAGTTCACTCTCGAATAATTCGGAGGGTAACGCAGCGCAATTGACTTTGATGAACGGCTCTTTGGCTCTCCTGGAACGTTGGTGCAACTCCCGTGCTACAAATTCCTTGCCTACGCCGGATTCCCCGAGTAGGAGCACTGACACGTCGAATGCGGCGAGCTTTGCAATGAACTCCCTGATTTTTGCCATGGCCTGACTTGGTAGGAAGATTGGCTCCTCTTCTAACTTTGTTACATTTGCCTGTACCGGGGCAGTAAGGGCAGATGGCAACTCAATCGGCATCACGCAAATGCTCATCCTCTCTCCTTTGATAGAAACTAGCCGGAACCTGGAAATGCGTCAGGCGGGAGTGCGCCCAAATCCACACTCGGAGGTTCGTTTCTCGGATACGAGCGGAGGATGCGAAAATGCACTCACCTTCACGGCCCGGTTCCGATAGAACAAATGGCGATACTCGAATGCAAAGCCAGGATCAGGACGCCCCGCTGCTGCCATTCGCGGCAGACGTGTTCATCTCTGACACAGGATCCGAAGCGTTGCCACTTGTTTTGATAGACATGCGCTTGCCATCAAGTTTGTTGTTATGACGTCGGATGACCACGCCTAGAAAGAGCAATCCTGATCCGAATAGCAAGAGAGACGCAGGTTCTGGAGCCGGATTGAAATTGTCTCGACCTCCTCCTCTTGAGCTTAGGTCGCCGAAGTACTTTGCCTCAGAGGGGGGAGTGGGCAAAGGATGACGCGTCACTGCCCTTGCACCTAGTGCCATGGAACAAATGCATAGCGAAGCAGATGGGATTAGGACAGATTGCCTCCAGCTCACGACGCAGTCTCCTCTCAATGACTTAAATATTCTTGGCCCGACGATGACGATAATGACCAGAGAAAGTTACAAGAGAGGTGAAACGCCAGCAATGCAGGGGGTAGCTGAATTCCGGAAGGGAAAAGACCTGAGGTTCCTGTCGGGGAAGGTCGATACTCTGGTCTACGGCTCTACCAATCCTCTGCGAATGGCGTAGCGAACTAGAGTCGCCGTCTCATGAATATCCAGCTTTTCCATGATTCGCGTGCGATGGGTTTCAGCCGTCTTCACGCTTATGTTCAACACTCCGGCCGCTTCCTTGGTCGACTTCCCTTCGGCGATCAGCTGCAGCACCTGCCGTTCACGCGGACTTAGTGGCTCGCTCGGAAGTTCGGTTTTGTTCTGATATGCCTGGACTACTGCGCGGGAGACTTCGGGACTCAGATACATTCCACCACGCGTGGCTTCGCGAATGGCGTGAAGGAGCTCTTGCGCCGCATGCGTCTTGATCACATATCCGCGCGCGCCGGAGCGCAGGGCATTTAACAAATATGGATCTTCATCATGCACGGTGAGGAAAATGGTTTTCGTGCGGGGAGATACCTTCTGAATCTCCATGGCGGCGTCGAGACCATTAAGAACCGCCATGCTGATGTCCAGAACTGCCACATCGGGCCGCGAAGTTTCCGCGAGCTTCACTGCTTCCTGGCCGTTCGACGCTTCACCGACAATCTTGAATCCCTCGCGTTCCAGCAGAGCCCGCAGGGATTCCCTCACAATCTGATGATCATCAGCAAGCAGCACCTGAACTGGCATGGCTTATGCCTCCATGGGAATTGAGACTTGTACTTCCGTTCCCTTCTCTGGCGCAGATTGAATCCAGAGAGTCCCGCCCAGAACCGTGAGGCGCTCCCTCATGCCGCGCAATCCGAGCCCCGAGCTGCGGCCTTCGTTGGCCGGTCTCGGATCAAATCCGACCCCATTGTCTTGGATGGAAAAGTGAACGGCGGCATGGGCGTCCCAGATGCGGATGTTGACATGAGTCGCTTTTGCATGCCTAGCCACATTGTTCAAGGCTTCTTGCGCAACTCGATAGAGAGTCGTTTCGACAGTGCCGGGCAATCGCTTCTCCACCGTGCCCTCGATTATTATCGGAAGGCCAGCCCGCTTTGAGAATCGCCCTGCAAACGATTGCAGCGCTGGCATAAGTCCGTAGTCGTCAAGAACGGTCGGCCGGAGATCGTGAGAAAAACGGCGCAATTGCTGTTCAATTTGGTCGAGCAAGGCTTCCGTTTTCTCAATTCGCCGGCGCGCGGTCGGCGGAAGGTCTCGCACCGCCTCCTGGAGTTCAATGTGAACGGCGGCCAGCATCTGTCCGGACTCGTCGTGCAAGGCACGCGCGATCTTGCGCGTCTCTTCCTCCAGAGTTTCATTCAGCCGGCGCAAGGCTAAATTAGACTCTCCGAACGCCCGATGCGTCATTTCGAACGGAGACATGCTCTCAGTGAAAAACTCTCCCGCGCGCCTTATCAGATCTTGCCTATGCATCTCGGCAGCCAGCTTCAGGAGCGAGTGTTGATGCATGGTCACCATATCGAGAACGCCCAGTCCCTCGGCTAGCGCTTGTCGTCCAAGGTCGTAGGAGCGTTTGAGTGCCGGTTCGCCGCCTTCGCTAAGATAGCTCTCGAGCGCAGCATCATATTCATCTTGCAGATTAGACACGTCCCGCCTCCATCTCCTGCCCCCAATACCTGATGACAAGGGCGAGGGCGTCGTCCGTTCCCCGGCTGAATCGCGCGAGAATATGGTCGGCGATTCCTTGCACGGATTCCCTCAAAGGCAAGTCATCCATAAAATTGCTGCGGATTCCATCGGTCGCAAGGATGATTGTATCGCCGCGGGAAAGTGGGAAGATTCCGGCGAAGAGATTGGGCAGGCGGTCCCCGACCACGCCCCCTCGAAGCGTCAGAGTTTCGCTGATGAGCGTGCCATAGGAGTCGCGGTGGAGGAGCAATCCTTCCACGTTTCCGACGCCGAGCCAGGTCACCGTGTTCTCGTGGGAATCGATGGAAGCAATGCTCATCACAACCCCGCGAGTGCCTCGCAAATTTTCATGGCACCTCTGAACCAAGGAGATCACGGATTCCTGCCGAAAATCTCGGATCAAATCGGCCGCAATTTTGGCCGCATCCGCTGCTTCAATGCCATGGCCCAAGCCGTCGATTACGGCAAAGAGGACTCTATGAGGAGCATCAACAATCACGTGGCAATCGCCCGGCTCTTTCTGACCGTGCATCGTGGAAGCTGCCACGCCCCATTCGACCGGAGAACTTCTTATCTTCGGTTCCATTTGCGCACCGTAACCTTCGTCCCTAACCCAACCTTCGACTCAATTTCGAATTCATCCATCAAACGTTTGACACCGGAGAGACCGAGACCGAGGCTCCGGGAAGTCGAATACCCGCCCTGAAGGACACGGCGAACGTCGGGAATCCCGGGTCCACTGTCATGGGCGTGGACCACGACTCCGCGTCGACCCCCGCGTTCGACCAATTGCAAGACGATTTCGCCGTTTTTCGCGTAGAGCACGATATTGCGCGCCAGTTCCGAGATCGCGGTGGCAATCAGTGTCAGTTCGCTCGGGGAAAACTCCAGTGTTGCCGCCATCTCGCGGCCTTTCTGGCGGACGCTTACAATATCAAAGTCGCCATCGATGGCGACCCTGGCCTCTGCGAGTACATGATCCCGGGGGTGCGAGATCGGCGGGCTGACTTCCGCTGAAGAAGCTCCGGTATTGTGTTCACCGTCCACGGGGGGTCGCTTCTTTGCCGTCAACCGCGCCTTTCTTGTTCAAATAGGCGATTCCTTCTTCCAGGTCCAAAGCAGTGGGGACCCCCTCCAGCTTCAAACCCAATTGCACCATGGTAAAGGCGACGTCAGGCTGGATGCCGACAATTACCGTTTCTGCTCCTCGAAGGCGAATCATGTACGTGATGTCCCGCAAGGTTCGCGTCGCGAACGAATCCATCACGTCCAGAGCCGTTACATCTACTATTACCCCACGTGAACGCTGCCTCCCCACCTGTTGCACCAGGGAATCACGCAGTTGTTCCAGGTCATTGTCGCTCAAGGCAGACTGAATCGACGCAATGAGGTAAGGACCTTGCTTGAGGATAGGGACTTCCACGGTTACGATCTCAAGTGCTCAGTCGTTTCCCCTGAAGGGATGACTCTGTATCCAAGGAGACGTTCCGCCTCTTCAATGCCTCCCTGGAGATCGCCAACGGTGTTCATTTTGCCCAGATCCACGCCGATGGTGACGAGCGTCTGGGCGATCTCTGGCGAGAGGCCCGTGATAATCACCGTTGCGCCCAGTAGCCTGGTTGCTTCGACGGTCTGCACCAGGTGGTTTGCGACATTCGCGTCCATCACCGGCACGCCTGTAATATCAATCACGACGACTTTCGCACGATTTGTGCGGATGCCGCGCAAGAGTTGTTCCGTCAACTGCCGCGCGCGCTGCGGGTCAATCACTCCGATGATCGGAAGAATCAGCAATCGTTCGCGCACCTGAAGCACGGGCGTCGAAAGCACGCGAATCGCTTCCTGCTGCTCGCGGATAACACGCTCTCGTTCTTGCACGAATCCGACCGCGACTGTGTTCGCGATACGGTTTGCCGCAGGTTCGTACGCGTCCAGGATCCGATTCAGCAGCGCGAAATCATTTTGGTACTTCGCGAAAAGTGAGCGGGCCAGCACGTCGCGCAACAGCAGCACAATTCCTATAACTTCATCGGTCTCGACGCCTCGGGGAATAATTCTTTCCGATAGGTTTCGTGCGTAAGCTTGAAGCGCTTCAAACGTTCCAGTCTCCAATGCTTCCACGTAGTTGTCGTAAACAGACGTCGCCTCGGCGAATATCTCTTCCTTGGTCATCGCCGTCAGCAGCCTCGCCTCGGTGATTCGGCGCGCCCACTCCTCGCGCAATTGTGTGCGGTTCTGACGTAGGTGAGAGACTAATTGCCGCAGCAACTCGGCCGTGGACTGCAATCCGTGATGAGAAGTCCCAGATATCGTGCGTGTCTCCTGTTCCATCAAAGCAACCTCCTTGGCGAAACCTAGGCGCAAATAAATAAGAACCACCCCGTAGGCGCTACATATTACAGCGAAGAAAGGCCAAGTGCTATCAAGTGAATCCCTTGGGAGCCGTGTAGGGTCTTTACCCGATGCATTCCCTTCCGGAGCCACAATCTTTGCATCGACTTCGCGTCAGCCATTTGCCGTGGCGCTTACGCCGGTAGTCTCCTGACACGCGTTTCCAACTTACACCGAATTCCGCCGATTCTTGTCGAACATTCGCCAATGAATTCAAATCGCATTGCTCACCTATGAAAACCTTACTGCATATTCCTCAGAAGTTACCGGGTCTACAGCGTATTGACCGCCGACCGAGCGTGACCTGACCGGGGGGTCTTGTACCAGGTGAGATGAGAGAGAATTGTAAGGCTCCCCACTAATTTAGACAGTCAGGGCCTCGTTGTTTAGTTCACCTGCGAAAGCCAAGAAAGCCTCGTGGGGGGTGCGATTTCGGACTCAGCCGTATCTTTTCTGGGCGCCTTTACTGACGCGGTAAAACGCGAATGACGTTGCACCAAGATCACAAAATGGAGACATTTGTTTCTTTACGCCGCATCCTTCAAGAATTATACAATATGCTTGACAAAGCGAATTTGGTAAGAGTAGCGTACACGACTCGAGAGTCCTGCATTTAAGATTGAAACAAATGATTCTTTGGCGGCGAGGGTGCCCGTCCAAGAAATCGCGAGAGTAGAGGTTTGGGGTCACCGCTGACGTGACGGCTAGTGGGGAGCATTTTCTAGAAACGTCGGCGATGCGACGGACGCACACAATCTGCGCACTGTCCACCGCCGTTGCTTGAGGGGGAACCAATGAAGAAGATTCTGCTTTTTCTAGCCATGTTCGGGCAAATTGTTCTTGCCGCTCCGACCGCAGTCCCTCAAACAAGGAATGCAAGCAATAATAATTTATCCTATCAAGATGCCATTCAGAACCTGAGCTTTCGATCCATCGGTCCTGCCAACATGGATGGGCGCATCGATGCCTTTGCGGTGCCTCGCCACCACACCGATACAATTTATGTGGCTTCGGCTACCGGCGGGGTTTGGAAATCGACGAACCGCGGTACGACGTGGGCACCGATCTTCGACCAGGAACCAGTTTCCAGCATCGGCGCAATTGAGATTGCGCCCTCCGACCCGTCCATCGTCTGGGTTGGCACAGGGGAGGCCAACAATCGACAAACGTCTTCGTGGGGCGACGGCGTATACAGATCCACGGACGCCGGCGCGACGTGGACGAACATGGGGCTGCACGACAGTTTTCAGATCAGCCGCATCGTCATCGATCCTGCCAACCCGCAGATTGTTTACGTTGCTGCACTGGGCAACCTGTGGGGACCCGGGGGCGAGCGCGGTTTGTACAAGACCGAAGATGGAGGCAAGACCTGGCAGCGCGTGCTCTACGCGGACGAGAACACAGGGATCGCCGATGTAGAGATGGATCCGCAGAGCTCCCAAACACTCTTTGCTGCAACTTACGAGCGCCGCCGGACAGTCTTCGGGATGAACGGAGGCGGCCCAAGCAGCGCGCTCTACAAGACCACCGACGGTGGAGCGACTTGGAAGAAATTATATAAGGGTCTGCCCTACGAGGACGGGAGCGTTGATACTGGCCGCATCGGAGTTTCGATCTATCCCCGCGATCCTCGAATTGTATATGCCAGGGTCGAAAGCGCCGACAACAGCGGCGTCTTCCGCAGCATGGACGGCGGAGAAACCTGGGAAAAGTGCGGCAGCGCCGATCCCAGGCCTTCGTATTTCCCGCAAATCCTGGTCGACCCGAACAATTACCTTCGAATCTGGTTACCCGGTGGGGGACTTGCCCATTCCGATGATGGCGGCAAGACGTTTCTGCCGGATCCGGACAAGCAGGGCCTGCAAACGATCCATGCCGACTTCCATGCCGTTTGGATCGATCCCGATGACTCCAATTACATGCTCTCCGGATCGGATGGTGGCGTTTATATCAGTCGCGACGGAGGCGATAAATGGGACTACATAAACACGATTCCGGTTGGGCAGGTCTATTCGGTCGCGACCGACACAGAGAATCCCTATCACATTTGCGGCGGATTTCAGGACAACGGCTCATGGTGCGGCCCGGTTCGCACGCGAAACCCTAAGGGGATTGTGAACGCTGATTGGTATCGCGTGATGGATGGCGATGGGTTCCATGTGGTTCCCGATCTGAAAGATTCGAATATCGTTTTTGTCGACGGGCAGAATGGGAAGCTAATTCGACTGAATCGGCGAACCAACGAGTGGGCGCTGATCCGTCCGTTGCCCGATAAGCTCAGTGGGCCTCCTTTCCGGTGGCAATGGAACTCTCCATTGATCGCGACGCCGCGCGGCAATCTTTATATCGCGGCAAATTATCTTTTCAAATCGACAGATGAGGGAAACTCTTGGGCCCGGATCAGCCCTGATTTAACGACGAATGCCGATCCCACAAAGCTTCCCATTCTTGGCGAGGCTCCGAATACCAAGATGCTGGAGCGCGATTATGGCGCCGGAACGTATCCATGCATCACCGCAGTGGGCGTTTCACCCTTGGGTGAACGCGTGATCTGGGTCGGCACCGAAGACGGAAATCTACAGGTCACCCGGGACGGCGGGCAAACGTGGAGCAACGTGATCGGAGCGGCGGGGTTACCACAGGGCGTTTACGTCAGTTCTGTCACAGCTTCGCAGTTTGCGGAGGGGTCCGCTTACGTCACTTTCGATGGCCACCGCAACGGCGATTATGGAATTTATGTGTTTCGCACGGACGACTATGGAAAAACCTGGCAAAAGATCACCGCCGGGCTGCCGGACAATCGAGGAACAGTCCAAGTCCTCAGCGAGGATCCCTACGATCGCGATCTCCTTTTTGCCGGCACCGAGTTCGGTCTTTTCGTTACGTTTGACCGCGGCGGCAGTTGGTCTGCCCTGAAATTGAATTTCCCATCTGTCATCGTTGATGACATTACTGTCGAGCCGCGTTCACACGATTTGATTCTTGCCACTCATGGGCGCGCGTTCTGGGTCCTCGACGATATTCGGTCCCTTGAGGAACTCGCCCCTTCCGTGCTTTCTTCTGGTCTTCATGTGTTCGACGTACAGCCGGCAAGGGAATGGAGACTGTTCGACCACGGCAATGGATACACTGGCGACCAGTTGTTCATCGCACCGAATCCGCCGGACGGCGCCACGATCGATTATTACTTGGCAAACAAACCCGCAAAGGGGCAGCAAGTTCAACTCCGCATCACGGACAAGAGCGGCAAGGTTGTTCAGGAATTCCAGGGCTCCGGCAATGCTGGCGTGAACCGCGTGACTTGGGATTTGCGATACCCGACGCCAGTCAAACCCACGGTGGATCAACTGGGCGCGGAATATGAGGGATTTTTCTACAACGCAGTCGAAGGACCTTTCGTTGCGCCAGGGACATACACGATTCAGGTCTCGGTTGGCGACGAAAAGGCCTCGAAAACGGTGGAGGTCCAAGACGATCCAACCATTGAAATGAGCGCGCAAGACCGGCAGGCGCGCGATGAATTGATGATGCAAGCCTACGATGTCTACAAGAGCGCGGTCGACGCAGGAAAGACTATTGCGGCCCTCAAAAAGTCCGTGGATCAAATCCAGAAGTCATACCCGGATGTACCAAAAGATGTGAAGGATCTGATGCAGGATTTCGCCAAGCGTGTCGATCAGCTTCACAAGGAGATCATTGGTTCGTCGGAGGACATGTTTACACCGCTGACGTATACGCCCCCTCCGTTGAGAGACCAGACGGGCCGCTTGGTGTTTAGTCTTGAAAACGTCAGCCAAGCTCCAACATCGCAACAGCGCAGCTCATTCGTTCAGCTTTCCGCAGAGGTGCAGGACAAGGTTTCACAACTCAACAAGATCGTTGAGACAGACCTACCTAAACTGAATGCGGCAATGACGAAGGCAAGAATTCCTTATATTCTCGCGCCATCGACAAAGTGATGCTGCGCGGAACGGGAGGAGGATTTCCATTATGAGAATTCACGAATGCTCAATCAGAAGCTCTTACTGGCACCACGAGAATAAATTTTTATCTCAGTCTGGTGTCCCGACACAAGTTCACGGGGAGGAAGGAATGGCGATTAGGAAGACTCTGCGGGATATCTCGAGGATATTGCTATTGGTTTGTTTCACATTAGGAATGGTCGTGCTGCTGACATTCCAGCGTTCAGTTTATGCGCAAGGCCAAGTCCAGGGAAACGTCACCGGTCAAGTGACAGACCAATCGGGATCCGCGGTACCGGAAGTCACGATCGTCGCGCTCAACGTCGCGACCGGCCAGAGTTGGAGCGCAACAACGGACACATCGGGGCACTATTACATCGCCCAGTTGCCGGTGGGGACGTATCGAGTCACCGCGGAACATTCAGGCTTTCAGAAGCAAGTGATCGACAACGTAACGCTCAGTGTGGGCGCGACAGTCGCGGTCAATATCGGTCTCAAGGTTGGCGCGCTTTCGCAGCAAGTTGAAGTGACTGCGGCAGCACCGGCTTTTCAAACAACGAATGCGACCACCGGCTCGACCATGGGAAATGCGCAAGTGTCGCAGCTGCCCATCAATGGCCGCGACTATGGGCGGTTCAGCATGCTCACGCCCGGCGCGACGGTCCGCGAAGGCTACATTGCCGATCTGTCTTTTAACGGCTTATCCGATGTAAGCAACACGTTTTCAATCGACGGTATCGACGCCACGCGTATCGATGATCCCTATATGTCAAACGGTTCGGAGCGCGGCGCTCGCCTCCTAACCGGCAGCTTGGACTCGATTGGTGAGTTTTCGATTCAGACAGGAAACTATGGAGCACAATACGGACGCTCGAGCGGCGCCTATATCAACATCGTCTCAAAGTCTGGCTCGAACAACTTCCATGGCGAAGTCTGGGACTTTTTCCGCAATACCGCCTTGGACGCGCGGAATTACTTCGCGACCACCAATCAGCCTCTTCATTATGAGGATTTCGGCGCGAATGTGGGCGGCCCCATCAAGAAGAATCACCTGTTCTACTATGTGAATTATGAAGGGTCGCGGCAGGGAATCGGGGTCATCGCCAACGGCACCGTCCCCAGCAATGCCATGCGCACGGCCGTTCAACAGACCTCGCCGGTCCTGATGCCGTTCATCAACGAAATGCCGACGAGCACCGCTGTGCTGCCCAGCGATCCCAACGCGGCCCTGTACACCGGCCAGGCAACTTCGGCGATTCGAGAGGATACGGGAAGTGTGCGCATCGACGACACGCTTTCGGAAAAAGACGCTGCATTTTTCCGCCTGAACATCAACAGTTCCTCTGTCACCGGCCCGGTTTTCCAGATCTTTCCGGGATCGTTCGGCCTGTTCGATGGCCAAAACATTCCGACGACCACCACGAACATGGCCCTGAGCGAGACTCATATCTTTTCGTCGAATATGACCAACAATTTCCTGGCTGGCTTGCAACGTTACGCCAGCACTATTGACGAGAGCCTGGGAACTTTGCCGCAATTGCAGATACGGGGCTTGGGAATCACCCCCGGCAACTTTGGCCACTACTCCCGGACGCCAACCAGTTGGCAACTGGGCGACACGCTTACCTGGGTCAAGGGTAATCACACTCTCCAAATGGGAGGGACGGTGTGGTTGGTTGGCATGCCATACCAGGCGGATACAACAGACGTCTTAACGTACAATTCCGAGCAAGACTTCATCAACAATAACCTCCACGAAGTTGCGCAGACTGCTGGAAATCCAGGAACCGTTACTTTTCAGCGGGAAACTGGACTGTTCTTTCAAGACGCTTGGCAGGTCCGCCCTGGTCTGATGGTTAATGCGGGCTTGCGTTGGGACTATGACACTGTGCCAGATGATGAATTCCACCAGACCCAAGCGTTCAATCCGGTGACCGGTGTGTTGAACCCGCCAGGCACGCCCTACTTCAATGCCAACAAGGGGAATTTTGGGCCCAGGGTCTCCGTTGCCTGGGCGCCGAATAACTCGAACTGGGTCTTCCGCACGGGATACGGGATTTTCTATACCGCCTATCCTATTGCCGACGCGGGATTCGGCAGCCCAGCGGCTAATACACTTCCGGGCAACTTCGATTTATTTGGCACGTCGAGTCAGCCGCTGTCTTATCCATACACGCCCTATCTCTCTCAGATTTCTGTGCCACCACCGGCGCTATATGGATTTTGGCCGGATGCTCCAAATACCTACGCCGAACAATGGAATTTCGGCGTCGGCCGACAGTTGAATCACAATACAGGCATCCTGGTCAATTACGTTGGCAATCACGCAATCAATTTGGAGCGAGACCTGCTCAACAACTGGCCCGACCCTGTGACCGGCGTCGCACCCATTCCCGCCGACGGCGTGAATGAAGTCGTGGGGTGGAACGGCCAATCGAATTACAATGCTCTCCAGGTTTCGTTCAAACGGCAGATGACGCAGGGGTTTCTGTACGACGTGGCCTACACTTGGAGCCACGGCATCTCCAACGAGCCGATGGCGGACCAGTTCGGATCATTTCCCGAAAACAACGCCGATTTCTCCTCGGAACGCGGGGACAACTCGAACGACGCGCGCAATCAAATTTCTTACAACGTTCTTTGGAATGTGCCGATGGGTCAGGGCCACTCCTTCCTGGGCGGCAGCTCAGGACCAGTCAACAAAATTGTAAGCGGATGGGAAATCGCCGCTCTCGGATTTTTCCGTACTGGCTTGGCGGATACTGTCTACACGTACGACAATGGAGCTGACGGCAATTACGTCAGTCAAAGGGCCGACTGCAACAGCGGCGCGCCGTTATACGGCAATGGCACACCTGGGGATTTTTGGAATCCTGCGGCGTTTTCCGACCCGCCCACGAACACCTTCGGCACATGCCCGAACAGCGTTGTGCGCGGTCCCAAATTTGCGCAGACGGATTTTTCGGCCATCAAGCACACTCCGTTCGGGGAAGGGAAAGAAGTGGAATTCCGGGTGGAAGTTTTCAACCTCTTCAACCACACAAACTTTGACTTGCCCGACAACTACGTCGACGATGCCACATTTGGCCAATTACTAAGCACGGTGGGCAAGACCATCGGCTTCGGCACTTCACGTGAGGTACAGCTGGCCCTGAAAATCCACTTCTAGACAGACATAAGGAGCAGATTAAACGGGCGGCGTCCAGACCTTCTTCGACACTACAGCTACTGCCGACAGCGGCGTCTGCGAGTAGAGAAGTGGAGTTCCTTGAAGTGAAGAACGGTTGAAGTGAGCCTGCCGCGCGCATTCGTTTTTTGGATCGGACGCTCAAGCTACCCGAGATCGCGGGGAACCTCGGAGCCAGATCAGCGTGCCGCAGTCACGTACTTAAGGAATGGTTCGTGTCTCAACTAGGAGGCTGGCCGTGAAAATGAGCCCCGCATTTGCGACGCGACTTACATTATCCCTAGCTGCTTTGGCATTCGTGTGCCCCAAAACGATCCGAGCACAGCAACCCAGTCCATTTGAAGCACTCCACTACCGCTACATCGGGCCAAAGGGAAATCGGGTGGTGGCTGTCTCCGGGGTCCCCGGCAATCTTAATGTCATCTTTGCCGGCGCCGCCACCGGAGGAATTTGGAAAACAACCGACGGCGGCGTTCATTGGAATCCCATTTTTGACAGTCAGGACGTGCAGTCGATCGGCGCACTGGCCGTCGCTCCGTCCGATCCGAATATCGTTTGGGCCGGAACTGGTGAAGCCTTCATTCGGGGGAACATCTCCCTTGGGAACGGCATCTACAAATCGATCGATGGCGGAAAAACTTGGAACCACATGGGCCTGGAACGGACGGGTCGCATCGCCAAAATCGTGATCGATCCGCGCAATGCCGATATCGTTTTCGCCGCAGCCTTGGGAACTTGCTATGGGCCTCAGCAGGAGCGGGGCGTCTACCGCACCGAGGACGGCGGCAAAACCTGGCAGCGCGTGCTGTTCGTCGACGAAAACACAGGCGCGGCTGACATGGCCATGGATCCGAAGAATCCGAACATTCTCTTCGCAGGGATGTGGCAAGTCTTAATTCGGCCCTGGGATCTTGACAGCGGCGGACCGGGCAGCGAGATTTACGTTTCTCGAGATGGCGGAACTACGTGGGCTCATCTCACGGGTCACGGCCTTCCCGAGCCCCCAATCGGGCGAATTGGTCTTGCTATCGCGCCGAGCGAGCCCAGCCGCATCTACGCGCTTATCGAAACTGCCGGTGACAACGGCGTCCTGTGGAGGTCCGACGATGAAGGTGAGAACTGGACCTTAGTCAGTCACGATGTTGCGCTGAACATTCGGCCTCATTATTTTTCCAGTCTTGCGGTTATGCCCGACAACCCCGACGAAGTGTGGTTCGCTTCCATGACCAATCCCCACGTCTCCTACGATGGCGGCCGCACAGCCAAGTCAGTCCCCGCCGTCTACCCCGACAACCACGTGGTCTGGATTGATCCCCTGAATCCCAATCGCGTAATCATTGCGAATGATCGCTACGTGAACATTTCCACCGATCGCGGTCACTCTTGGATGAGGGCGGGCCTGCCAATCGCCCAGATATATCACGTATCGGCCGACGACAGGATTCCTTACTTCGTCTACGGAAATCGGCAGGATGGTCCGGCGCATCGTTGTCCAAGCAACAGCCTCGACGGGACACAAATCCTGCCGGCGGATTGCACCTGGGCGGGCGGGGCCGAGAGCGGCTGGACGTTTGCCGATCCCGCCGATCCCAATATGCTTTGGTCATCCGGCATGGGCGGATTCCTGCAACATCTCGATCTGCGCACCGAATACGCGCGGGATGTTAATCCCTGGCCATCTTCCATGGGCAGTTCGCCTGCGAATCAGAAATACCGCTTCCAGTGGACCTATCCGCTGGCGCTTTCGCCGCACCATCCTCATCGTTTGTATGTGGGCAGCCAGTATGTAATGGAATCCGATGACGAGGGGCAGACCTGGAAGGTGATCAGTCCCGATCTGACCCTGAACGACAAGAGTAAGCAGCTATCCTCGGGTGGATTGTCGCCGGACAACAGCGGCGTTGAGGTCTACGATGTGCTGTTCGCCATCGCCGAATCTCCGCTCCAGGACGGCCTGATCTGGGCTGGCACCAACGACGGGTTAGTACAATTGACGCGCGACGGCGGACACACTTGGACCAACGTCACTAAGAATATTCCCGGCTTGCCGCCCGAAGGAACCGTCACCAGCATCGAGCCGTCGTATTTCAGCGCCGGTACGGCGTTCGTCACGGTGGATCGTCACCAGATGAATGATCGGAATCCGTACGTTTTCATGACCACCGACTACGGCGCCGCATGGAAATCGATTACCTCGAACTTGCCTCGCAGTGACTTCAGCTATGCCGCCTGTATTCGCGAGGATCCGGTACGCCGGGGACTGCTCTACCTGGGAGTCGAAAACGGGATTTTCGCCTCTTTCGATGATGGCGCTCATTGGGCACCCTTGCAGCAGAATTTGCCGCATACGCGCGTGTCCTGGATAACTGTCCAGCGACATTTCGACGATCTTGTGGTGGCCACCTATGGCCGGGGCATCTGGATTCTGGACGACGTCGGACCGCTGCAACAGCTTACTGACGCGGTCCGCTCCTCCAGCGCCCACCTGTTCACCATTCGGCCGGCCTATCGTTTCCTCACCAAACCTACTCTCCCAATATATATGGGTGAAGCAAACGATCCGCCCACTCTGGCAGGACAAAACCCTCCGTCCGGTGCGGACATCAACTACTACCTCGGCTCGGTTCCAAAGAGCGACGTTAAGATCCAAATCCTTGATGCCAGCGGGCATGTCATCCGCACACTGAAAGGCCAAAAAGAGCAGGGGGTCAACCGGGTCTGGTGGGATCTTAAATATGAAGAGTCGAGGAGCCCCCTGCTGCGAACCAAGCCGCTGGGAGCGGCACTAGCCACGTTGGGACCCGATGGCACTCGGCCTTTTCCATCAGAAGAAAAACTGGCGCCCATGGTCCCGCCGGGCGATTACGTCGTGAAATTGAAGGTGGGAACCGCTGAATTCAGCGAACCGCTGACTGTGTTGAAGGACCCGAATTCGCTCGGAACCCAGCAGGAAATTCTCGCGCAGACCAAGATGGAGTTGGGCCTGCGCGACGCAGTGAATACGATGACTTCGATCATCGACCAAGCCGAGACGGCGAGGAGTCAGATTATCAGCCTTGAGCCCATTCTGAAGGTCGACACTCGCTGGAAGCCGCTCGGAAGCGATGCGGAGGCTCTCAATACCAAGCTCCTGGAGCTCGAAGAAGCCTTCTTTGATCCACACATCACCGGCAGTGATTCCTTCTACTATCCGCCCGGCCTCTATTCCAAGATCATGAGTCTCGCCGTCGTCGTGTCCTCGAGCGACGACTTCGGGCCGAATCAGGTGGGCGACGATTCTGCACCGACAGCGGCTGAAGATGAACTCTATGCGCTGTACACAAAGCAGCTTGCTGATGAAAAGAGCAAATTCGACGAGCTTGTGTTCAAAGACCTGGCAAACTTCAATGCCAAACTCAAGAGCGCCAGCGTCCCGCATGTCAGCGTTGCAGCTCCAGAAAACTGACCTCGTCGGACGGCAATCGGCCGTGGCGTGGGGCAGTTCAACAATTGCGTGGCATTGTCAAGCGTCCACCTTCTCATGTTGCGTCCAGCCTATCGATACGTGACGCAATCAGGCCCATCCATGTGTATGACCGAGGAAGCGGACACGCCGACGAACGTCGGCCAGACCCCCCTTACGGCGCCCTGATCGACTATTACTATTAAGGAAATATACCGTCGAATGAAATCAATATTAACGGCGCAAGTGGCGGAAGATAAAAACGTTCGATGGGCAAATCGGCACGCACCTCGCCGCTCTTGACGCGAAATTAAAGGGCGCTAGCGTTCATTGCGTGGCGCTATAGCACGCAGCAAAATAGCCCCCGAATCTTCCTACACAGGCGCTCTCATGAACCGGGGACTCTTAGGCGGCAGGACCGAGCCGCGTGGACGACTCTTTGAGAGAGAGATGCTTCCGGAAAGCCTCGCGATAGGGAAAAATCGTAGGAGTCCCTCCCGTGTGAAGAAAAACGATGTTTTCGCCAGGATGAAAATAGCCGCGTTCGATTAGATCCAGAAGTCCGACAAATGCCCTCCCTGTATAAACCGGATCCAAAAGAATTCCCTCCGTCTTTCCGACGAGGCGAATCGCCTCGATAGTCGCCACGTTTGGGATACCGTAGCCTTCTCCCAAATATTCGTCAAAGATGATTAGGTTGTTCGGGTCGAAAGGCCTCGCTGATTTCTCGCCCCGACCAAACTCGAAAAAGGTTTGCTCAACAATCGGCCGGGTGATGCGTGCCATATCTTTACGCGACTCGGAGACACTGATGCCGACAATTCTAGTCCCAGGGGAGAGAAGCTGAGCTCCGGCCACAAGTCCCGCGTGCGTGCTCCCTGAACCTGTAGCAAACACCACTGCATCGATGTGAATCTTCTCGGCCTCGGCCTGCTCGAGGAGCTCCTGGAACGCGTTCACATATGCGATTGCGCCGAGGGGCCGGAGCATGTTGCCCTCGGTCAGAGAGGCTCCGATAGGAGCGATGTAGGGCTTGCGGCCGGCCCGCATTTCGCGATCAGCGAGTTCGAGGACAAGATCGCTGACCCCACTTATTTCCATCATCTTTCGCGAGCAATCGAGATCCACAACGTGAACATCGGCATCGCAGATCAAATCGAGAAGAAGATTGCCGTCGAGCTCGCTTGGAAGCCCATTGCGCTTGAAGAGTAGGAGCACCGGTCGGATGCCTAGATGGCAACAGGCGGCGGCAAGCTGCCGGCACCAATTGGATTGGACACCAGCCCAGGAAATAACGGAGCGAGCGCCTTGTTCGAGGACATCGGCCATCAAAAAGTCAAGTTTGCGCGCTTTGTTTCCTCCGAATGCGAGGCCGGTTTCATCGTCGCGCTTGATCAACAGGTTGACGTCATACCGGGCCGAAAGCCTTTCAAGACGTTGGAGTGGAGTGGGAAGGTGCGCCAACCGGCAACGTGGGTAAGCTTCCAGAATGGCTCGGAGCGAATCGTGTGAAAAGACATTGTCAGGCACTAGTATTTTCCCGCCTAGCATTCATGGCCGTCCAATCGGCGGCTCTTGAGGGTTCACTAATATGCAAAGGGATTATCCGGAAAAGTGATCGTCGGCTCCGACTTTCCTTGTTCAAAAGCACTCATGTGTAGCAACCACATTCCAACTCCCGAGGCTCCCTGCATGTAGCCGGTCTGGGCAATCGCGATGTCTGGTTGAACGCGGGTCTCGACTTGTATCCAGCGCGCGCCTTGCTGATCCTGCGTGGCCAGAGACAAGAGACGGCTTGTGGCCTTCTCCGACAGCTCCAAGTACTCGGAATCATTGGTCAGCCGATACATATCCAGGAAGAATTCGGCCTCGGCAGTCACGCCGCAACACACACTGATATTGTGCCAGACACCGGGCGCCACTACTTTTTCCGGGCCCCCCTCGGCAACGATGGCCCGAGCTGATCGTTTAGTCCAATCCATCCATTGCGTGTCATGGGTATCTTGGTACAAACGATAGAACAGCCGCGCTGTGCCGGCTGGACCGTGGCACCAACCGAGATAATAGAGCGACTTGCCGTTAAAAGTATCGTCATGATATATCAGGCAAATATCACCCTCCTTGTCGGCGATCGAGATAAGATACCGGGCACCGCTCAGAGCAGCCTCCAGGAACTGCCTTTGCTTGGTAACTTGGTAGAGCGTCGCCAAGAAATATGCCACGCCCGCTGTACCGTGAGAAAAATTCGGCATCTCGCGCGGAAACGTTGGATCCATCAGCCATCGCAACCCGCCACCTTCGGTTGGCTTACCCACTTCGATTAACCGCTGCCCAGCTTGGATAGCCAGATCAAGGGCGCCGGGCGCTTGTAGCTTATCAGCCGCCCATAGAAGGAAGAGCCCCGTGCCGCTTCCGCCCGCGATGATGTCGGTTACATCGTTCCATTCGATTCCTCGCCCCGATTTCTTCGTGTCCTGCTTTAGCCATTCAACGCACTGTAGGGCGGCTTGTTTATACTTTTTATTGTGAGTGATCAGGTATGCCTCGCCAAGGGTGAAGCCGTCACCCGCCAACCCTTCATACAGCCCCGTTGGCTGATTCTTTGCAAGCGATGCTGCAAGAGCATCGGAGCCCGATTTCGCTTCTCGGAGATACTCGGTGTTCCCGGTATATCGATACATCTCGAGAAAAAACAAAATCGGCCCTGGCGTGCCGGCATAAAGGGTCGTATTAACGGATTTGGCGTCGCTGGGGTCATCTGGCCAGACAACGCCGTCGTTTGTTCTGACCGACGTGCTCTCGATCCACCTTGCAGCCGAGACAGCTTCGTCCAGACACTGGCGATCTTGGGTTCTCGGATCGTTCCCGGCAAGCGCGGGATGCGTCAAGAAAACAATCAGAATGAGAGCGCCGACGAACTTACCTTGAGTGGAACTCATGTTTGCTCCCAACGAAAATCGATCCGAGCCTACTTCCGAAAAACGATGCGGCCATCTTTTACGACCACGATCAGATCGGCGCGCTTGCCAGGAGTGATTTTTCCGAAAATAGCCACCGGAATCTGCGCCCCGTCCGGCGACACTCTCGGCTCCGCCGCTCCATGCACGACGCTCATCCTGCGTTCTTCCTGGGCCGTTGCGTCGCGCCCATCTGCAATCCAAGTTCGGATCATCATGTCCGCTTCCTCTGTTTCAGCAATTCGAGGGTTCACGGCATTTCAGGGCCCGCCGACTTCGCCTGTCTACGCTCCATGCGCTTTGTGACGCACTGCCGAGATCTTTCGCTTGCATGCCAATGTTTCGCAGATGATGCATTATATGGGAGACATAATCTTCCAGAATAAAACGAATTGTCATCGGCTCGCCCCCGCGACCCTGCAGGCCCGCGTCCATATGCCAAGAGGCGTGCCCTTTGCGGCATGAAGCAGTTGCGAGTTGAATGCCCGCCATATCCGGATGATCTCTGCCCAGTCTCGCTGCTGAAAATCGTGCAGAACCACCCAGTCGTCCCGGGCGTAGCCCGGCATATTCGACATCTCTCCCAGTTGTGGGCGCACAATTCACTGGTGATTACTCGCCGCGGAATCTATCAAATGTCTCAATTCATCTTTATGCGACCACCTATTCGGTGCCAGTTTTACAGACGCGCGTTGCAGCGATAGATCAAACAAGCGGTCAGGAATCGCACCAAGAACCGGTAGGGATGTTATGAGGACATCCATCCGATTCTCCTCGGAGTTCGCGCAAGCTTGGCCTGGTAAAATGAAAGTTCGCCCGGGAGCCCCCGTGCTCGCAGATGAAACAAGCGTTTCATTCCGCAACACACCGGCAAACTAACACTCGGCCAAGAGCATGTCAATCGGCATATCTGCCCAGCTCACCTAGGCACAGAGCTTGTGAAACAATTGATTCGCGCGGAGCTGTAAATTGAGCGCAATAGAGCGGAATGCGGACGGATTCAGACGGGGCGAAATGCTTTGGATGTCCGTAGTCGCGAGACGTTAGGGAAGCGCCGAATCCCAGAAGGCCTTCGCTAAGGCGCAACAGAATGTCGGTTCTGTTGCGTTTCAGACAAGTCGCCAGCGTTGTTCAAACGACTTGGAGACTTGCGGGCGAGGCGCGGAAAGAGGGCAATGTTGCATCTGCGCCGTCGGGTTCGAGCGCAGTTCGATTTGCGGGCTCGGGATGGCAAACCTGCGAACAGCCCACGAACGGAAAGCGCCTTGGAAGGACCTTGACTGAGGTCTCGGTTTTCAGGTGGCTCTTGGTGCGAGGAAAGGGAACCCACTCATTGCCCTAGAACTGGATGGCACTTGGCTTGAATGATTGGGAGAGACTTGTTTCACTCCTCGGTGATTTGAACGAGACTTTCCAACCTGAGATCGCGGAGGGCTTGGCGCAATTCTGATTCAACATGACGGAGGCCTTGCGAACGAACCGTCAATGACGACGCCTTTTGTGGTGCACAAAACGAAATTCCTTCAGGAGAATAGGCGGGAGCGCATTCTTAGTTTCGAGGAAGAACGGAAGTACTTGGCGGCGAGCCAACCTTTACGAGATGTCGCAGTATTGATGGTGGAGATGGGGTCGCGGCTCGGCGAAGCCTGTGCGATTCGTCGCAGGGATGTTCACTTCCACGTCGTCCCACCTTTCCTGAATGTCCCTGTCGGTAAGACAAGCAATGCCGTCCACGATGTTCCGCTCATGGAGCGGGCAAGGGTAGTGCTAAAGTACAGGTTGACCGATTCTAAGGGCGAATTTATTTTTCCGCTGCGGGTTGGGAACGGGCGAGATCTTCGTTCCCAATTCCCGGGGTGATGGAATCTGCGCTGCGTCCCAGCCGCCACCAAGGGCTTTGATGAGTTGAATCGCCGCCACCATCTGTTGCATTCGGAAGTTCACGGCCGTTTGCTGATCGTTTAACAAAATGGTTTGTGCGCTAATCACGTTCAAGTAGGGATCAATCCCGGACTTGTACCGCGCAGTAACTTCCTCGAGGCTTCTGCGAGCGGCTTCGACCGCAGCATCTTGCTCCTGGATGTCTTGCGAGAGGATTCTCAAGGATGCGAGGTTGTCCTCGACTTGTTGAAACGCGATCAGCACGGTCTGCCTGTAGTTCGCTACGGTCTCATCGTAGGTCGCGCGATATTGCTGGACGGTTGCCCTCCGCAATCCCGCATCGAAAATGGTTTCCGCGAGGCTCGGACCCACGGACCAGAAGCGGCTCGGCCACGTCAGCCAACTCGCGATGGAAGAGGCTCCGAAACCGCCACTGGCGCTCAACAGGATCTGGGGAAAATAGGCCGCCCTGGCGACTCCAATCTGTGAATTGGCCTGAGCAACACCGCGCTCCGCTGCAGCGATGTCCGGACGCCGCTCCAAGAGCTCTGACGGAAGGCCGACGGGGATTGCCGGTGGATTCGCCCGAAGAGATTGCGCGGGAAGAGAGAAACTCGAAGGAGGCTGTCCAGTCAGGACGGCGATGGCATGTTCATATTGCGCTCGCAGGATGCCTAGGTTTGTATCTTGCGCCTGCGCCGCTTTCAACTGCGCCTCAGCTTGGGCAACCGCTTCGTCGGTGGCTAAGCCTGCCCGATAGAGACTCCGCGTCACATCCAAAGTCTCCTGGTAGGCGGTTACTGTGGAATCGAAAACCTCTTTGAGGGAATCCTGCGCACGCAGCTCGTAGTAATCTGCGGCGAGTTCGGCCTGTTCGCTCAAGCGCACGTTCTGCAAGTCGGCCGCGCTTGCTTGCGCGGCAAACACGTTTGCTCTCACGCCGTTCCGAACGCGGCCCCACAGATCCGGCTCCCACGAAGCATCGAAAGGCAGCGAATAGTCCGTGTAGGATTTCACTGTTAATCCGGAGGCTGATGAGCTTCCCGTCTGCAAGCCGCCAAATTGTCCTTGAGAGGGCCGCGAATTAATGATGCTCGGATTGGCGGTTAGGCTTGGGAAGTATTGCGATCGCGCTTCCCTGACTAGAGCTCGCGCCGCGAGGAAATTGTCGGCTGCCGCTATGATGTTTTGATCGGCGATGGCAGATTTCTCCTCGAGCGCATTGAGCTTAGGATCATTGAAAGTTTCCCAGCATTTACCCCGCATGGCATCGTCCATCGGCTGCGCTTTCTTCCATGCATTGCTCGTGGTGGCGTTCGATGTCCCTGCTTCCTTGAAGGCTGGGGGAGTTTGCACGGGAGGCCGCGTGTACTTCGGGCCGACCACGCATCCTGCAAGGAATTGACCAGAGGCAAGTAACGCAACAAGGGCCAATCCGAATCGGCGCAGCCATCCAGACAGATTGCGACTACGCTTCTGCTGCGTGAGCGCCTCCGCCAGATTCATGACCGTCTTCGACTCTTCACTCACCGATGTACACATCGACCAATTCACCTGGATAAAGATTCAAGCCATTGGGCTTCTCGACCTTGAAGATGATTGGCAAGACTCTAACGTCCACGCGTTCTTGTCTTTGATCGGAGAGCTCAATCTTCGGGGAGACATAGGGCTGCACTCTCACGAAATCGAGGGGAACCTTAATGTTGGATCCACGGATGGACATCTGCGCCTTCACCTTCGATGGAGGAGGCAGGCGAGGTACGAGAATTTCGTCAATATAGCAACGCACCTGAAGGGTCTTTTGGGGCGCGCCCAGCACCAATACCGGGTCCATCGCTTGCGTGTAGCTGTCGTAGGCGCCCTGCGGTGAGGCGTAATTCCCGACGATGGTATTGATAGAGAGCACCACTCCATCGGTTGGCGCTCGAAGCGTGTACTTGGCCAGAAGCGCGCCGGAGGATAGATAGGACTTTTCGAGAGCGTTGTATTGTCGTTCCTGATTGCGAATGTCGAAGATCCACGCGCCCGCTTTGGTCAGGTCACGCTGTTTTTGTGCAACATCAAGATTCGCTTGCGCCACTGCGGCCGCGTTGATCGCGCCGTCCAGGGCGTCTTTACTGATCGACCGTGGGTCCATTTCGTACGCTGTCTTTTGCTTCGCCAGTTCGTCTTCAGCAGTTTTCATGGCCGCTTGTGCCGAGACAATTTGGGCGTCTGCGACGTCCAGGTTTTCCTTCCTTGGCTCCGCTCTCAACTCTTCCAGCATGGCATGAGAAGCCTGAGCTGCTGATCTCTGTTGTTCCGTTGCGGCTCTCTGAATGGAATCGTCGATCAATACAAGCGGCATTCCTTTCCGCACTTCTTGCCCTTCGGTAACGAGGATTTGTTTCACGGTGCCAGGCACTTCCGGATATATATTGATATTTTCTCCGCTGGACTGGACACTCTCCACGATCCCCTCGGCATAAATGCCGCTGACGTAAGGATCGGAGGCTGGATTGAAGACAGGCGCTAAGGGCGGCTTGGTGATCCCGAAGAAGGCAGCCGCGGTCCCCGCGAGAATGCCGAGCAAGGAAAGCGCAAATAGCAGTTTGTTTCTCATGCTGCCCTCGTTTCTGTCCCGGTGAGACGGCCGTCCTCCATCTTCAAGATCCGGCTGGCAAATTCATAGATTCTGCTGTCGTGCGTCACGACCACGATGCAGCGATTTGGATTGAGAATGTTGTCGTGCACGAACTTCAAGATGGCATTTCCGGTATCGCCGTCTAATGAGGCGGTGGGCTCGTCCATGATCAGGATGTCGGGCTGTCCGACCATGGCTCGGGCGATGGCCACCCGCTGTTGCTCACCTCCGCTCAGTTTCACTGGAGGAAGATCCTCTCGCCCCTTCAATCATACAATTTCCAAGTACTTGATCGCTTCGCTTACAGATTCCTTCCATTCCCTTCTGCGCAGAATTAGTGGAATCGCGACATTTTCGGCGGTGTTCAAACGCGGGAAGAGATGGTAATCCTGAAACACAAAGCCAATTTTGTTCAGACGGAAATCAGCCAGCTGATCGGTGGTAAGACTCCAGATATCGACGCCTTCCACCGAGACGCTGCCGGAATTCGGCTTCAGGATTCCGGAGAGAACGCTCAGCAGCGTGGTCTTCCCGCTGCCCGACGGGCCGACGATATAGACGATCTCGCCAAATTCAGCTTCCAAATCGACTTCGCGGAGAGCATTGGTCTTGGCTTCTCCCATGCCGAACCACTTGGTCAAACCCGTCGCTTTGATCGCCACCTTCGGCATATCAGCCTCGGAAGATATCGAATGGCTCAATACGAAGAACCCGCCGGACTCCCACATAGCTGGAGATCGCCGCGATGATTACCACCATTACAAGCGACAGCAGCAGGCTGGGGTAGGTGATCATGGCCGCGTAGCTCGCAAGCCGCAGCCGTGCCAGATAAACCAGCAACGTGCACAGTCCCACGCCTATCCCATAGCCAGTCAATGCGGTAAAGCCAGATTGGAATAGGATCATCTTGACCAGTTCACCGTTCTTGGTGCCGATAGCCTTCAAGGTGCCGAACCTTTCCAGATTTTCCAGAATGAACGTGTAAAAAGTCTGGCCGGATATAGAAAGCCCTACTATGAAACTGATTAGCGCCATGATTAGGATGTTGGTCCCGCCGCCAGTCTGGAAGATAAAGAAGGAGGCGTTCTTATTCATGAACTCCTCCTTAGTGACGGCCAGATATCCTAGAGCCGCCACCTGTTGTTTGATTTTCTGCACGTCAGACGGGCTTTTCGGCTGCACAAGTACATAGGAGATGGTGTAGCGAGGATTGGGAATGTACTGGACGGCTCGATAGTAGGTGGTATAAAGCGTAGGCGTGCCGAAGAGACCGGAAACCGTTACTTTGGCGACTCCGACGATGACGCCACGGTGGTCATTTAATTCAAACACCGTTCCCACGTGTGGGTTTTCCAGTTTCTGGTATTCCGCGTCTGCAACAACGATAAAACCGTTCTCCCCATAGATGTCTTCGATTTTTCCCTCAATCAGCATTGGCCGGCCAAACAGACTAGTGTCGTCGAGACCAACCACCGTAACGGCTTGGTAGGTTCCATCGGGGAGTTTCACCAGTGCGCCTCCGGAGTATAGGGGCACGGCGTATTTCACGCCGTCCATGCTGCGGACCGCGTCTAGGACATAATCCGGCATTCCGATTGAGCTGACGATGGCCTGCACGGATGGATCCATCACCCATATCGGAGCTCCGATGTTGATAACGGTTGCGGAGGCGTGGTTCAAAACGCCAATGAACATCGAGGTGATGAACATCATCAGGAAAACCGCAAATGTAATGCCGACAAGCAACGCGTTGAATTTTGCCTTGTCGTTGACGAGCAGTTTGTAAGCCAGTTTGAGAATTCCCTTCACGACAGCCCCTTAATCGCCATGACACCAATCATGTTCGCCGAATGCTGTGACGCCGTATGTGCATGTGGTCACTCCCGATGGTGATGTGAATCACATCACAGGCAAGGCGCAGGGAAACACGGATGCCAGATGTTACCAATGCGATGGAACGGCCTGCAGATGGGTAGAACGTCATCCATCAGACACGAATCCGTTTTCCAGTTGAACAAAGTCGTTGCACACAAGAATTGTTGCCATATCTCAAAGTGATCTTGAACAGTTCCGTGAACTCCAATGCAAGGGTCGTCGCACGGCGCTAGCGCTGCGAATTCCCCCTGGAGATCGAGCGAAACCGCGGCGAATTCAAACGGCGGGCGGCGCGTTTGTTGCATCCCAATCTTCCCGCACACAAGATTTCTAAGTTATTGAAGAGGTTCTCGAAGCCCAGCTCATGCCCCAGGAATAGAAAGCGATGATGATCAAGACGTCGATGGGCAATCCGAAAACGATGTACAAGAGAGGCATGAAGAGCACGGATTTCTGCAACACGATTGCCTGAAGAAGGACCTGGAGTGGCAGAAACAAGGAAAGATGAAGCATGGTGAGGATCGTCAGCAAAGCCTTTCGGGGAAGGCCAAAGTCGAAGACATAGTAGGTTAGGCCGAAAACGACCGGGACAAACGAGATCAGGGCGATTCCATACGTCACGAGTCCCTCCATGTAACTGTCCGGGGTATGCGGGAAGCGCGCGGGCGCCCAAATGAAATACACGAGCGCACTGGTCTGGACGACCAGGAGCACGCGCAAGAGGTACGTCACCGGAGTGAGACTTGGAGGAAAGAAAAGGCTTGCTGCAAATAGCAAGAGGACAATGCCAGCGGTCCACCACCATGTCGCCGCGCTGGGGGAGACGCCTTCCATCATGGGATAAGGGAGCGTAAACCAGATGTACGCTCCAAGATGGTACGGGTGAAGGCCCAGAGCGCCGGGCAAAGCAAGAATTCTCATTCCCTTTCCGAGAACGATGGTCCAGAAACGGCAGAGCCGCGGAAGCGAAATCGCCCACAGGCACAGAAATAGGATCACGAGCGCGACTGCGACGATGAGATCCCAAGGGTCGAGAACAAAGTGAGCGAGCGCGCGATGCATCGCGATGATGCCGCCCCGATAGCCATGGAAGCGAATGCGGCTGCCGACTCCCGGCGAGTCCATCGCACGGCTGGAGAATTCTCGGCGGTCAGAAGTCTCTGAAGAAGCCAAAACTGACACCACCTCGACGATAGAAAGGGCTGTGATAAGCGTCGGCCACGAGATTGAAACCCCACTTCTTGCCGGTCCATTGGCGCCAGGTAAGCGTCGCAGTCTGGCTTTGAAATCGAGTTAACACGGTTGCCGGTCCGACGAGCTGATAGGCTTCCTCTCCGAAGCCGGCGTTCAGCGTGACGTAGCGATGCTTGTCGCGGCCCTGGGTGACGGCAATAAATCCCGCGGGCGAGAAAACTGAGCCTGGGCTGCTGACGTTGAATCGAATGCCGCCTTCCACAATCCACGGCTTTACAAAATAGTATGTGGATCCGATGAAGAGGCTATGGTCGCGATGGACATCCTTCGCGGCGTCGTAACCGAAACCGAAAGTGGTGATGAGCTGCTTGCGCGTGGACCATTTCCGGTTGATGAATGCGTCGGTCCGGAAACGAGGCCAGAAAAATCCCCCAACGCTCGAACCGAGCGTGAGAGCTCCGTACCAATTGGAATTGAACGTATATGTGTCGCCCGCAGCCATATAAACGCCGTAGTCGCCGAACTGCTGCTGGCCGTTGACCTCCGCATTCCAGGTATTATCGCCGGTCACATAGACGCCGCGGGCGTAACCACCGTCCCAATGGCCGAAACCGTTGGAAAGCGCCTCATAGCTGCCGCCTGCTTCCACATAGTTGACGAGAAGTTTTTCGGGAACAGCCGCAGGGACGGAATTGCCGGCCGTCTGTTGCGCCGGCGACCGGGGCGACGCTGACATGGAGGTATCCTGAGCGTATCCTGCGAATGCGCAGGCGAGGCTCATTGCCGCGAGAAGCGAAATCTTCCAGAAGAGATGCGAAAGCGCGCCGTTCATGGGTGCCCCAGTTCAGCCTCGACCTCGAGGCGTTTGCCTTCGCCGGCAACAATCATCCAGCCTCCGGTGGCCCGCACGACCGTCGCGGATCCCTGGATTACCTTGGGTTGCCCGCCGAACGCAGACGATGGAAACCACCAAGTCTGGTGCGCGAGAGATTGAGGTTGGGCCGCATAGAGCAGGGCTTGGCCGTTGCGCTCGGTTAGTTTCCAGCGCACGTTCTTCCGCGAGCCAAGGAAGCGGGCGATCTGGACCATGGTGTACCAGCGAAAACGTCCCGCCGCGCGGAGCTCGGCAGTCTCCTTCATCCAGGCGTGAACCTCGTCGTGATAGGGAAGTATGCCGGGCGGATGAAAATAGATCAGCCGGACCTGATGATTGTCGGCGGTGAACTTAGTCGATAGGTCGAGCCACTCGGCTACCGCGGCGTTGGAATAGTCGTAGGTGGCCATTTCCTCGAACGACGCGGCCCGGTCCAAATGAAGAATCGGGAAGGCCCAAATGTCGCGCGCAACTCTCTGGCCTGCGCGGTATTCCTGCGTCGGCGCCATTCCGGAATCGCCAGTAAAGTAGTAAGCGACGAATCCATGAGCTTCCAGCCATTGAGTGACCCATACCGGCTGGTTGCCGCTCGGCGCTGAGTATTCGACGACGGGTCTTCCTGTCACCTGTTCCAAAGCGTTCTTGTTGAGCACGAGGAACTTCTCCATCGTCTTGGGATCATCTTTGTCCACGTGGGCAGCGAAATAATTGTGAATCCATCCTCCGTGGCTGCCGATTTCATCGCCCAGGCGCACATACTTGCGGATCAGGTCTTGAATGATGGGGTTGTGGGGAATGTCGAGGCCTTCTCTATCGCCAAATGCGTTTACGTCTGGTCCGGCGGTGAAGTCAATCGAGTAGGTCCCTTGCTCCAAGAGCGCCCAGGAGTTGATTTCCTCGAGGGGCTCGATGGACGCGTTGGAATCCACGTGCCAATCGAGGACGAGGCCCCCGACTCCATCAGGGACGGGCATCAGATACGGCAAGGCGAGCACTCGTTCGGCGAAATACTTGAGGAAACAATGAAGTGGAAGGCCATCGGTGTCGCCCGCGAGATAGCCGAGAGGAATATTCACAAAGAGAACGGAACCTTTTCCGAATGGATGGTAACCGGCCACGACGCCGACGGGGGAGTGCAGTAAAACCTGGCCCGCGTAGGCTCCCGAGGTCACGAAACTGGGATAATCAAGTTCGCCATACTGATAGCGCCTGAGTTGGACTTCAAAAGGGGCGAGAGAGGCACCGCTGGTCCCCGGCGAGGGAGCCGACAAGGGATAATACTTGCCGGCGGGCACTCCGAGGTCATTCATCACGGGGATAGTACCGCTCACTTCGCCCAATGCAATCGTCTTGCTGCCGAGGCGTTTATAAAGAGCGTAATCCACGCCGGCGAGGTCCGAGAATCGCGAGCGGCTCCCCGCGTAGAACCCGCCCATGGATTCCGTCCCGGCATCGAAGACCAGCAGGAGTTTTCCGCCGGCTGCCACGAATCGATGGATGGCGCCGATGAACAAGTCGCTTGCACGCTTTTGAATTGAGTCGGGGAGGATCACGCCCGCGCACTGCGGCTTTCCAAACAGCGGACGAAGAAAACTCGATTCGTGCATGGGAACCAGGTGCAGACCTTCTTCGTTGGCGGCGTCGACCCAAACCGTAACCCGCGGATCAGAAAACCGGGTGCCATCGGGCAATAGCAGGAGAAGGCGGTCAGCGCCAGTAGGGAATGGCTGATAGAAATGCCATGCGAGAAACAAGACTGCGAGAATGAACGCAATGCTCGCGAAGGCGATCACTGATACGCGGCGCCTCATGCCCTGGGTACCACCTGGCCGAAGTCGCGCGCCCACAATGTGCCAAACACGAGGATGCCCTCTTCCACGTGAATCTGGGGGGCGCTTACGGTCGTGGGCGCCTCCTTTCCGCCGCACTGCGTATCCGAAGCGATTATCATTCCGCGTTCGGCAATCACAGGGCCATGGATCCTGCAGCCTGGTCCGATTCGCATATTGCCGGCGCTGATCAGGCTGCCTCCCACGAAAGCGCCACGCTCGATGACGAGTTCCTTGTTACCCTTCACGCTGCCCAGCAGAGTCGCACCTTCGCCTATATGTACGTTGCCGCGGGCGACGATGTCTCCCGCGACAACATCACCCGCGCCGATCTGGAAGTCACCCTGGAAAACACGGCGCTCCACCGGCATCGAGGGAGACCGGTCACTGCCCGGACTCGCGGAAAACGGAGCATTCGGCGGAGAGAAAACCGAGTCATCGGAGCCGGTTATGATTCGCGGAGCGTTCAACCTCTGGAAAACGCAACCGGATTGCAGGACGATCTGCCGGTCCGACGAGACACGTCCATATAAATCGCATTCGCGAGACGCATGAAACGCTCCGGCTGCATGGGCCCAGCGCATCACTTTGCTCGAAGGCCCCAAGAAGATGTCTTTTTCGCCGAGGACGGCTCGATAGGTGTTTCCTTCTCCCCCGATGAGTTTTTCGGCGACGTAGATCTCCTTGAGGAAAGTCATTTCATCGGGAAGAGCCAGATCGGCGGCCGCGATGATTACGAGCGCGCAGGTTAACGCTTTGGGCCCCGCCGGAATCGCCGAGCCGGTGCTGTTCCTGCCGAGCAAGAGACATTCATCGCCGCCGGGCAGCTTGGTGGTCGAATTCGTGCCCGTCGCAGCGCAGTCCTCGAGGAGCGGGGATAACCGCTGCACGTAATCTCCAAAACGATGCGCGAAATGGCGGATGTCGCCGGCATATTGCTGAACTACATTCAGCGGCTGGGCATCTTGCTTGAGGCGCAACTCGAAAATTGCCGGCAGCATGGGGATCATGAAGAGCGCGCACGCCAAGAAGAAAAGAAGCGCGACGGCCAGGGTGGGGTTCACGATGTCTTCCGAAAGCGCTCCGTCTTGTCCCATTGAAATTGCGCACCCGTAAGCGGAGCCAGTAATTGGGAGACGAAGGCGCGAGAAACGGCGATGATGCTCACCACAAAACCCAGAATCAGAAACGGCAGCAAGCGCACGCGCTGATGGCTGGAATCCAGCCGGGCAGCCGCGGCGATCTCGAAGAAGGCCGCAAAGTTTCCCACGGCCGCGTAGCTGGTGAAGGCGAGCAACGCGATGATGCCCTGCAGCGGAGCAATTCCCTCGTAAAAGACTCCTAAGGCCAGGAGCCAGCCGGCGAGCGTGAGCGGCGCCATGATGTAAACACCGAGCAATAAGAGGCCGTCAACGCGTTCCCGGTAACTGGCAAGGCTCTTGCGGAAAATGAGCCGAAGGCCATAATTCGCGAGAGCCTGGTTGTGGCCTTTTGCCCAGCGCATGATCTGCTTCACGCGGACCGGCCAAGTCTCAGGCACCTCTTCGTAACACTCGGAACGGTTCTGATAGACAGTCTTCCAGCCGGCGAGAAGAAGCCGGAAGGTCAGGTCGGTATCTTCGGTAAGGGAATTGTCGTTCCAGCCGCCGACCTCCTGTAAGGCACTGAGCCGCACACCTGCGACGGTGCCTCCATGCTGAGGCACAAGGCGAAGGTTCATGCGCGCTTGCTGGTCTACCTGGTATCCGCCGGCGCGTTCCAGATCGAGGAGGCGAGTCAGCAGGTTCTGACCGGAGTTGAGTGGCACGACACGGCCCATCACGCCGCCGACTTCCGGATCAAAGAAAGGTGCAACGAGCTGTTTGACCAGCCCTCTGGCCGGGATGTAGTCGGCGTCAAAAATGAGAATGACTTCGGTCTGGACGAGCGCCATGGCGTCTTTCAACGCCGCGGCCTTGCCGCCTTTCCCGCTCTCGCGGTGAAAGGGGAGGATGCGGCCAGGGAAGTCTCTGGCAAAGGAATCAATGATCGCGCGCGTGCCATCTGTGGAGCGATCATTTACAGGAACGATGAGAAGCCTATCTTCGGGATACCCGACGACCATCAACGCAGCCAGAATGTTCGAAATGACCTTTTCTTCGTTGTGGGCCGCCACGAGGACGGTCACCGGAGGCCAATCGGCCGTATCAATGTCTATGTAGGGATGCCGTTGAAATCCGAAGAGCCTGTTCAGGGTGAACAGGTAATGGCGCGCCGTATATATGCAAATGATGATGACAATCGCAAACAGGGGATAAATCATAAGTTTTGATCGCCAGTCTTCAATGACCCGAGGGACCTCTTGCCCCTCGCGTTTCAGTTCCACGATGGCCTAAGCGCGCACCTTGTCGGCGGCCGTTTTCTCGACTTCTTGCATAGAATCGGTCTTGCGCCGACGAGGGTGCGGTCGCGGCGGCAAATGAAATTCCTTTTCCGGTTCAAGCAGGGGCGTCTTTCCCTGGTGCCAGCGCGCAATGGCCTCTACGATTCTCTCGGAGGCCTTGCCGTCGCCGTACGGATTCTCGCCCTCCGACATGTCCTTATAGGCTTCCTCATCACAGAGGAGACGTTCGGTTTCCAGAACGATTGCTTCGCGAGACATGCCCACAATCTTTGCAAGGCCGAACTGTGAGGCTTCCGGCCGCTCGGTTACTTTGCGCATGACCAGAACTGGTTTCGAGAATGAAGGGGCTTCCTCCTGAACTCCACCGGAATCCGTAAGAACCAAGAAACAACGCCGGAGCAAGCTGACGAAAGTGATGTAATCGAGCGGTTCCGTGAGGTGAATGCGTGGCGTTTCTCCCAGCAGTGCGCTGACGGTGCGGCGCACGTTGGGATTCATGTGGACGGGGTAGATCACGCGTATGTCGGGATGCCGGGTGACAAGGTCTTTTAAGGCCAGGCACATGTTCTCCTGATCCTTCCCCCAGGATTCCCTGCGGTGCGAAGTCACAAGCAGCAGCCGGCTATCGTCCAACGGGATTTCGGCAAGAGGAGTGTTCTCCCAGGGATGTTGCAGCGGACTGAGGTCCCGCAAAGCATCCACCACGGTATTTCCCGTAACCACGATTCTTGCCGCGGGAACTCCCTCCGCCAGCAGTGCATCGCGCGAGAAGGCTGTGGGAGCAAAATGGATTTGCGTAAGGACCGAGACCAACCGGCGGTTCGCTTCTTCGGGAAATGGATTGTAGATGTCATGGCTGCGCAGACCTGCCTCGATATGCCCAACGGCGATTTTGCAGTAGTAAGCCGCCAGAGCGGATGCGAAAGCCGTGGTGGTGTCACCCTGCACGAGGACGAGGTCGGGGCCAAAGCGTTTGCAAGCATTCTCCACGGTATCCAAAACGCGCGCCGTCAGTGAGCTCAGGGTCTGGTCGGGGCGCATCACGTCCAAATCGAAATCCGGCTTAATGGCGAATAGTTCGAGCGCACTATTGAGCATGGTGCGGTGCTGGCCGGTGTGAACAACCGCAGTTTCGAATTCGTCCGACCGCTGGCGCAGATGGCGAATGAGGAGGGCGAGCTTGATGGCTTCGGGCCGAGTGCCCAGTATCGCGAGAATCCGGCAACGTTTCATAGACGATTTTCACCTTAAACGATGTGGGAGAAGTCACATCGGCATCCCGAGCTTGAAACAGTAATAAAGAGCGTTGAGCCGGAGATAAGCTTCGGCGTGAAGCAGCAATCTCGCCGAGCCAAAGGGGCGGCCAGACATTTCGCTCTTGAATGATAGTAATAATAATGACATCGGTTTGGCCCAACGTGCGAAGCTGTCGCCAAAACGCCAACAGAAGTGAACATCAAACGGGGATTCGCGAACCTCAAGACACCCTGAGGGCGATAAATTTGTCCTTTCGGCAGCTTGCAACAGGACCAGGTTCGCGCAGTCTATAGGGCCTGAATCCAAGAGAGTTGTTGGATTTGCGGCCGGAGGAATACGGGAGCGCCCCAAACACTGTTCATTTCCGCGGCGCAATCGTGGTGTCCTGCAACCTTCACTTGAAAATTCATTCGGCAGGGGGTAACGTTTCGCTCCGCAACTTTGGATTTGCAGTCATACTTGCGCACCCGGTCGCCGTTTTCTGATTCAACGACAGGCGCCCAAAGAACAATGGTGACAGATATGAAGAAGTTCGTTCTCATGCTCGCGGTTGCGTGCGTCTCTTTTGCGGCCCAGGCTGCTCAAAACCCGGAAACCGCGCGCTGGGAGAAAGAAGCGCGGGATGTCACGGTCATCCGAGATAATTGGGGCATCGCGCACGTTTACGGAAAGACGGACGCCGATGCTGTCTTTGGAATGGAGTACGCCCAAGCCGAGGATGATTTCAATCGCGTCGAGACGAACTACATCAACGCGATGGGACGGCTTGCGGAGACGGAGGGTGAGTCCCAAATCTACCTGGACCTGCGGATGAAGCTGTTCATTGATCCCGAAACGCTGAAGAAGCAATATGCGGAAAGTCCGGCATGGCTGAAGACGCTGATGAACGCGTTCGCCGACGGGCTGAACTACTACCTCTACAAACACCCGGAAGTGAAACCGAGAGTGATCAAGAAATTCGAGCCGTGGATGGCGCTGAGCTTTAGCGAAGGGAGCATTGGAGGGGATATCGAACGCGTCAATGTCGACCAGCTCGCTGCGTTCTACGGCCATGCGCCCATGCCCCAAACGATGGCAGCGGATGACGACGAGAGTGAGACCGCGGAGCCGACCGGCTCAAACGGCATGGCCATCGCGCCCGCGATCACAGTCGACCACCACGCGCTGCTGCTGATCAATCCGCATACGTCATTTTATTTCCGTTCCGAACTGCAGATGGTGAGCGACGAAGGGCTGGACGCGTATGGCGCCGTGACGTGGGGTCAGTTCTTCATCTATCAGGGATTCAATCCGCACGTCGGCTGGATGCACACTTCCAGCGGCGTAGATGCGGTTGACGAATTTCTGGAAACGGTGGAGAAGAAAGGCGACCGCTATTATTACAAGTACGGGAACAAGGAGCTTCCGGTCACAGCGAAAGAGATCACTGTGCCGTACATGACCGACCACGGTATGGCCGAAAAGAAATTCACTGCGTATTACACCGAGCACGGACCAGTCATTGGCGAGGAAAAGGGCGGCGAGCAGAATGGAAAGTGGGTGACCATCCGTTTGATGCAGGAGCCGATCAAAGCACTGGTTCAGTCTTACACGCGCACCAAGGCTACGGACTTCAAGTCCTTCCTGCAAACGATGGAGCTGCGCGCGGACTCATCGAACAACACCATCTTCGCCGATGCTGATGGCGACATCGCCTATTACCAGGCCAACTTCATTCCCAAACGTGATAACAGTTTCGATTTCACCAAACCGGTGGATGGCAGCAATCCAGCGACGGATTGGCACGGGCTTCTTTCATTGGACGAAACTCCGCACTTGCTGAATCCCAAGAGCGGCTGGATTTACAACTCGAACGACGCGCCGTGGAATGCGGCGGGGCCGGGCAGCCTGAAGAAAGCAGATTTTCCTGCGTATGTAGAGAAGGGCGGGGAATCCGCGCGCGGGCTCCACGCAGTCATGGTCCTTGGGAACAGGGACAAGCCTTTCAGTCTCGATTCCCTGATTGGCGCAGCGTTCGACAGTTACCTGCCATGGTTTGAAAAGGCGATGCCCGCGCTGATAAAGGCCTGGGACCAAGACCCTGACTCGGACCCGCTGAAAGCAAAATTGGCTGATCAAATTAAGCTTCTGCGCACGTGGGATTTCCGATGGGGAGTTGATTCCGTTCCCACTTCTCTCGCGGTATTTTGGGGCGAGGATATCGTGCATCACGTGGGCCGCGAAGCGAGAAGTGCCGACATGCCTGTGTACGATTACGTCGGCAGCAAAGTGCCTGCGGGGCAGCTACTGCAATCGCTGGCGGCAGCGTCTGACCGACTTACGGCGGACTTTGGAACGTGGAAAACACCTTGGGGAAACATAAATCGTTTCCAGCGCCTCGACGACGAAATTGTTTCGCATTTCGACGACGCTAAGCCGAGCATTCCCGTCGAGTTCACTTCGTCGCAGTGGGGCTCGCTGGCGTCTTTTGGAGCGCGCCCGTACCCGAACACGAAGAAATGGTACGGCACCAGCGGGAACAGCTTCGTCGCAGTGGTTGAATTCGGGAAGACAGTGCGAGCCAAGGCCGTGACGGCTGGCGGCGAGAGCGGCAATCCGGCATCACCGCATTTCGATGATGAGGCCGGGCGGTACAGCACGGGCAATTTGAGGGACGTCTACTTCTACCGATCACAACTGAAGGGGCACACCGAGCGGGTGTATCACCCCGGAGACTAGGACTCGCCTTTTCCCGCGGGGATGCAGTGTTTCACGACTCGATTCTCATCGAGATCCTGAAAACGAAACGGCCGGCAGCATGGGCTGCCGGTCGTTCGAGCTCCACGTAGTGGACAGAATTTACCTGCGTCCGCCACCATGAAAGCCGCCTCCACCATGAAATCCTCCGCCACCGTGGAAGCTGCTGCCACCGCGGAAGCTGCTGCCACGGACGTTGCCGCCACCATGGAAGCCGCCACGAACAGTGCCGCGTCCGAAGTAGGCGGGTCCGCGAGCGACGGGTCCGGACCTGAAGCCAGGCCGGCCGAAATAGCCGGCGTGGCCATAAAACCCCGGCCGACCATAAAAGCCCGGGTGTCCATAAAAGCCATGGAACCACGGACCTGCTCCGATGAAAACTCCGCCGGAGAACCAACTCGGCCCGTAGTAGCCATACGGCGCGCACGCATACGGGTAATACGAATAGTAGCCGTAGGAGCACACAGGAGGCGCACCAACGTAGGCTGGATCGCCAATCCCAACACCGACCACAACCCTCTGCGCATGTGCGTAGGGTGCGAAAACGAAGCATATGCCAAGTATCGCAAGAATTTTCAGGTATCGCATTTTCGGCTCCCTTTGAAGAGTCGTAAAACTCAGCTAAGACTGAATGCCTCCAAAAACTCATCGCGACTCTCAACTTGAACTAATGCAGATGTGTGGCCAATCAGGGCCCTGGTCTATGTTCGTCTCGAAGCCTTGCGTTATCAATGGAATGCCAGCGGAGAACCTTGCCATAAGGATGTCCCCGAGGAGCTGTCCGGTGGTGATTTTCAAGCGGTCCTGGTGCTTTGCGGCCACTCAGAATCGCGGAAGATCAGAAACCCGGCCCTCATGCACGGACTCCTTTCAATTACTCTTTGGATATGTCTGCGCGTTACTTACTTTCTAGGAAGCTAAGAAAACTTATAATCGACTGTAGTTCCCAACATGTGGAACTACATACTAGGCCCGATCTTTGCTCTTCTGCCGAAATGGTGGCGCGAGTCGCTTCCATTCTCGCGGTCCTTGACATGGGAGGAGGCCGCGATGGTCAGCGGGCTCGTGGAGCTCTTTGGCGCAATCGTTGCGCTCGGATATTGGTACATGTACTCCATGACAGCCTGGGTGAATCACGGCGTCGCCACCGCCATGACGGGGAAGCTGGGGGCCGGCGTCAGGGTTCAGGAGATCGGAGCCGTTGCGCTTTCCGTTTGGTTAACTCATTCTCTGACGTTGCTTCTAGCGTACTGCATGGCGGAAGGAGCAGTACGCTTTTCCGCGGCATTCACGGGAGACGTCCTGGGAACGTTGCCGCTTTTCCTATGCGATAAAATTCTCTTTGGCGCTTTTCGCCATCGTGACGCGGAAAGTCTGCAGGAAACGGGAAGTGCAGGTGGCAATGGCTCCTCTTTCGTTTCTGCTATTCGCGAGCGGATGTTGGCCGCGATGCTTCCCGAAGTCCGAGATGAAATCTGCTCCAGAATGACCGAATCGGAGGAGACTCTCGAGATTCGTGCGTCCCGACGAAAAAAAGATTGGATTCCTCCGCGTGTGGTCCGCTTCGAGGATGGCTACTACCGGCTGGAGTCCTGTTCGGTCAGCGCTGGCGCAAGACCCTTCCGCTACGCGCTTCGGCGATTGGCCGCCGGGGTGCCTGGGCGCACGGTATTAGTTTGTGCGCCGTCCGACGCCGTCGTCCGGGAATGATCGGCGAGGATTTGAGGAAATTACTGTTGGTTTGCGGCCTACGTTCATGGGCGATCGTGCGACAAAAGGTAATCCGCGCGGCCAGCACGGTACTGCTTGCATGCAGCGTGTAAAATGGCGTGCTGTAGGGAGGCGAGCTTGCAGTTTTGCCTCCCCGCTAATCCCGGCTTGCGGAGAAGTTTCCAGGAAGAATTTCTCTCAAGGCAGAGCGCCCGGAAATCTTATTTCTTTTTTCCCAAGTCGCGGATGAAAGCGACGAGCCCTTTGATCTGGTCGGCGGTAAGCTTATCTTTGTAGGCTGGCATTTTCTTGCCAAGGCCGTTGGTTATGTTGTCGGTAAGTTCCGCGTCCGTATGTTTCTGGACCTCGTCGGATCGCAGGTCCTTCGCGCCCAGTTGTTTGCCCATTGCGTTGCCGCCGCTGCCGTCTGGCGCGTGGCACACGGCGCACTTGGCTTTGTAAACGCTCGCCGAATCATCGGCCCGGGTGGAAATATTGAAGAGAAACAAAAGCGCGACTGCCAAGAGCGCTTCGCGACTTACTTGACGCAAGAAACAATTCATCTGACCAGCCTCCTCTATACGAAGAACGATATCGCGACTTGTTGCTGTCTGTAGATATTCGCTTAGAACGAATCCCTGAGCGAAAATGTGATGTTGCTCCCATTGAAATCCTGCAACGGTATCGCCGCCAATCCGAACGGGCTCGTGTTTCCCGCCTCGTTAAACCCGTAATAGTTCCAGCCCATCTTATAGCTAATGCCCTTGTACATATCGATGGTGATGGAACCATATGGCAACTGATAATTGTAATCGACCGTTCCCGAAGGTGCGAGCGGATTGAGAAAGATCGTGCTACCGCGGACGAAGCTGCCGCCGTATCCGAGGTTTGCCGTGACGCGCTTGGCGGGCTTCCACATCAGATCGGCATGCGCGAAATGATCGTTGCTGGCGTAGGTGGAAAGAGCACCCAATCCTGTTGCACCGAGATTCGCTCCGGGAATCGGGCAAGCCGTAGTAGCCACACCGGGAGGCGAAGTGCTGACGGGCAGTGTATTCGGAGGCGGCGTCGGGTTGTTGTAAGAGATGGAATAGTTGAAGCAGATATCCGACTGCGTGTATACATCCCAATAGTTGTAGCCGAAGCTGATAGCCAAGCGCTGGTTGGGGATGAGCATTGTGCTGAAACTGTACATGCGGTCATGCTCCAAATTGTCCACAGTGTAGATGTTGTCGCGATTTTCGTGGATTTCGACTGCGCCGTCCACCGTGGCCCAGGGCTTCGGCGTATACGTGGCATGCATTTTATAGCTCTGCACTTGCCGGGGATCGATGCGAGTGAAAGCAGCGTCGTTGTAGCCGAAAGAAAAATCTGCGTTGATGAGGAGGGTATCGACAGGACGCATTTTTGCGCCGAGGAGCAGCGAGTTTTCGCCGATGTCAAGCGTGTCGACCGTGGCGCCGGTCGTCGGCACAGGGGGCGTGTAGGTGATCGAATTGTCGCCGTTCAGCACGCAGCCCGCAGGGAGCGCTCCGGCCACAAGCTGGCAGCTTCCGCGCGCGGCCAGAAAGTCATTCGTCGTCGAGGCAGTGGCTCCTCCCGGATAATAGATATCCGCAGTGGTGTAGCTGAGGGAGGACATTACGATGTCGCGATGGGTGTACAAATATCCGACGTAAGCGCTGAACCGTTTGCTGAAGTCATAATCGAGCTGAAAAGTATTGGATTTCATATCCTGCTTCAGGAAATTCGCGTTGTAGGCGTCCACCAGATCCGCGGCAGAATTGGCTGCGTGGTTGGGGCACGCTGGGCCGCTGTAGTTGTTGGCGGCGTCGCAATTGGTGGCCACAAAATACCCGATCGGAGCGCCCAAGCCCGTTGCACCGGGTGCATCGAACAGAGAACCGAGGATGCTGTCCCACATGCCGGGAATGCGCCAGTTGTTGTAATGGAAGAAATCCTCGATGCGGAAGTTGTTGGTCACCGAATACACACCCGACCAATCGCCATCCACGGAATCGCGCTTGGCTTCCGCCGGGCCCGCGGTCGTGCTGCCCGGAGATGAATTCCGGAGAGTCCAGCCGATCATCGTTTCGTTGAAGTTCGGGATCTTATTGTCAGAGCTGCTGTAGCCGAATGAGCCTGTCATCTCAAACTTTTGGAAATAGTTCGATTGGAAGCGAAGCCTTTCGGTTGGCATGAAGTCCCTGGGCTGGCCCACCTGACTGTAGCTCACAAATCCATTGCAGGTCGCAGTGGCTGTTGGCGGCGTGGTTGTGGCGTTCGCGATCGGAGTGGCGCATGGCAACGCTTCCGCCGGCGTTTGCGTGCTCCAAACGATACCGAGATCAACGGGGACGCCATTAGCCTGATAGCCATATTGCTGCGGCGTGGCCGTGGGATTTTCCGTAACGGTGTTGTCCTGCCTGAAATAGCTGAGGAACTGATCGTAGGAGATCGTGGTTCGTGGCAGGATGTGAAAATCCACTCCGACGCGGTAGGCGTTCGTCGTATAGCTGTAGCTTTCGGGGAAATCGGGTATCGTTCCGCTGTCTGTGGTGAAGAAGCCAGGACCGTCATCCGTGTCACGGGAGTAGCCCAGGCGAAATCGAACTCTGGATTGCGGCAGGAGCGTCAAATCGTAGTCCTGCATGCGCCGCACCAGATCGAGCGCGTGCGGCGAATTTGTCTGGGCGACAGATGGGCTCGAGCAGTATCCAGGAAGTCCGGGATTCACCGAGGATGACGGACTGACGATGCAGCCCGTCGTAGACGATCCCAGCGGATTCAGTGCCGCAGGATTCAGCGGGTTGGCAAAGAGATTGTAATCCCAGAAATTCACATCCCGCCGGAAGAGTACGTTGAAGTCGAACCATTTGTTCTTATCAATGTGTAGGCGCGAAACATCGTTCGGATCGCCGCCATAGCCGAAGTTGCTGAAACTGAGATCGTCGAAAAATGGGCCATGATGATCCAGAGAACGCATATCGACCGTGTAATCAAACAGGCGCACGCCGGACCCGAGATTGACGAATGTGTCGTAGGTATCATAATTCCCGTTGATTTCGTTGGCCCGGTATCCGAACTCGATGGTTTGCTGAACGTTGTAATCGCCGGAATTCGTGCCCTGTGTTCCGCCGGAGGTCTCCTGGGCGCAAGATCGAGCCGGCAGCCACATTGCCGCAAGCAGCATGAGGCCCAGCGCGATAACTGTTCTGTGATTGTTCATGACCTCTCTCCCACTGACCGGAAACTGCAGTCCATACAGGATTTGAACCGGATCGCATTTCCGCAACAAGACATTCGCAAAGCGCTCATGGCGGCCCTCACTTGAAGAACGTGGAGCTGAAATTCGAGCCGTGGATTGCCACATGGCACAAGGTGCATGCCTGAAAGAAGCTTGCCTGGTTGTGGAACGAAGGAGCACCCGGCGCGCTGCTGAAGCTTGAGGTCGTATGACACTGCAGGCAGAGCAGATTCACATTGCTGACCTTCAACATGTGAGGGTTTGGGCCGCCGTGGACCACGTGGCAGGACGTGCAGCCATCCACCTTCACGGGCGCATGCTCGTATACAAACGGGCCCTGTTTGTCGATATGGCATTTGAAGCAGACCGCATCCTGAGTGGAAGCCATCCTCACCTGCTTGGGACCCTCGGTGCCGTGTGGATTATGGCAGTCCGTGCACTGGATCAAGCCCTCGTTGACGCGGTGGTGGAAGGGCATTTCAAATTCGGCCCTCTTCGCTAGGTGGCAGGAGTAGCAGAGCTCGGGTTGTGATTTGACCAGCAGGAATTCCTTGGTCTCCGCGTGGTGCGGAGAATGGCAGGAAGTACAGCTCACACCGTTCTCCGCGTGGACGGAATTGAGCGCGTTCATATGCTGAGTTCCCCCGGCATGGCAGACAAGGCAACGCGCGTTGATATCCTTTGCGGAAGCCTTTTCGAAGATGAAGAGCTTCGAGGTATCTGTTGGGTCCGAGACGTGGGCAGCCGCAGCACCGTGGCATCCCTCGCAGCCCTGGTGCGAAGGCCCTTCCTTCGTGTCTTGCGTTGTCTTCCAGTGCGGCGACTTCTCCCAGGATGTGTACTCAGCTGCGTGGCAGGCCTTGCAAGCCTCCGCACCGGCATAATTGGAAGCCGCATCCGATTTGTTCGTGGAAGCTTTTTCCTGGGTCACCGACCCGTGCGAATCGGCATTCGCCGCCGTTTTCGGCGACAGCGCCAGAGCCAATGCCGACAGCAGCGTCAAACCAAGAAACAGTGGCGGCACTCTGCAGGCCATGGAAAGCGACATAGAACATTCCCCCAAACTGCGCGGAGGAGCGAATTCTCCTCCAAACTTCGCAAATGCTATTACCGACGCGGTGTATTCTCGGTGATCAATGTCACTTGGCACTGTGACGAACGTCACATGATTCAGAATTACCGTTCCGGAAGGGGGAAGTGCAGAACCTAATTTCCAGCCAAGCCTTGCAGCCCTGCCTTGTTGGGAATAATGAGGGTGGAACCTTTAATTTGCAAGAGTTGTTTTTTCTTGAAGTCAGTAAAAAGCCTAGTGACGGTTTCGCGAGAGGTTCCTATGGTTTGGGCGATTTCTTCGTGTGTCAATGTCAGTTTCGCGCGAATCTCGCCTTTTCCATTTCCATGGCTGGCGCACCAGTCCAGAAGAAACCGAGCAAGTTTTTCTCCAGCGGAATGCGAGAGACCGATGGAGCGCATTTCGGCGACGGCAGAGTGGTATGTCTCGCCCAATTGCTGGGCCACGCGAAGGGCAGCATCCCCGTGTTCGCGAAGGAAGTTTAGAAAATCTGCCCGCGAGATGAAGTTTGCCTGCGTGGGTTCGATCACGTCTGCCGTGAGTTCGTAGGGTTTTCCCGTAACCGTGGCTGGCAACCCTAGAACTTCTCCCGGGTCCGCAATCCTTACGATCAGAGTCTTGCCATCCGCGGAGGAGGTCGAGAGTTTTACGCGCCCGTTGCAGAGAATAAAGACGCCGCGCGCGGCCTGCCCCTCCACGAAGAGCGCTGCCCCTTTTGGGTATGAAGAAGCTGACGTGATCGCCGAAAGACGTTGCAGGGCCGCGGGAGGGAGATTGCAAAAGATGCGATCCTCCCGATGAGGACAGGCAATGCAAGTTTCAATTATTTCCAAGCCGTAGGGAGCGCGCATACGAGAACCCCGAGGTATTGTACACCCATTCCTCCTCGGGATGATTCTGAAGCCGCTCGGCCTATCCTCCGCCATTTTCTCCGAACCTCTTGCTCGTGACTGCCAATGTGTCCCAAGTTCCCCGATTCGCCTGTGACCCGGGTCACTTTCGTGCGTGATACAAATCACTGTAGTCCCGGTCGCAAATACGGATAGTTGTGGCTGGAGGAGGGGGTCATGGGGAAGGACGAGCGAGACTTACTGGACGTCCTGAAGGCCGAACTCCAATTCATGGAGAACGGCGGATATGCACGCGCGGCGGGAGGGTCCTGGCGGCCTGCTTTTATCTTCGAAGATTCTCCGGCATGTATGAATTATGACCATCGGGATAATCCGGGGCCGTGCGCTGATTGTGTGCTCATGCAGCTTGTGCCGCCGGGGTTACGTTCAGAACGGATACCTTGCCGACACATCCCGCTCAACGCCGAAGGAGAGACACTCGATTCACTTTATCGCTATGGCGATCAACGCGAGGTTGAAGAAACGTTTAGAAAATGGCTGCAGGCCACGATAGCCCGGTTGGAAGAACAGAGAGGAACCTCTCAAGATCAGCACAGTGAAGAGTCCGCGATGAGCAGGGGAGGCCAGGTTATAAAAGTCGCCGCTCTACATGAGAATCTTCGTCCGAAATGCGCGAATCCAGCTTGCGCCAACACTTTTGCGTGGGATAAGGGCGGGAAGTTTTTCCGATTTCGGATCGATCCGAATGACGCAGTCTATATGAGTACGATGAGTGGCGCTCCGGCGGGCGTGCATGGAGTGAAGCATTTCTGGCTATGTGAACGGTGCTGTCACATCTTCACCCTCGTATACGAGGAACATAGCGGGGTATTACTCAGGGTGCTGTGGCGGGAACTGCCCGCCACAGAAACTCATAGAGAATTGTCAGCGGCGTGACAAGGCTCTTGCTCTTTCGGCGCTACGATAATATATAAAATCGCTTGCGTGAGTCAGCCCGGCAAAGATCTCTTGCTCGCATCGGGAGGAATCCTCACATCAAGGCTTAATGGCGACTTTGATTACGCCGTCCAGGCGATCGCCAAAGAGCTGGTAAGCATCCGTGATTCGATCCAGCGAAAATGTGTGCGTCAAAAGCGGCGTGAGATCGAGGCGTCCATGCCGGACCAATTCCATCAAGCGGCGCATGCGCTCCTTGCCGCCGGGACAAAGGGTTGTGATAATTTTATGGTCGCCGAGGCCGGCGGCGAATGGTTCCACGGGCACGGAAAGCTTGCCGGAATAAACGCCGAGACTTGAGAGCGTGCCGCCAGCGCGCAGAACGCGCAGACAGTTTTCAAAAGTGATTTGTTCGCCCAGGGCTTCGACGGCGACGTCCACGCCGCGGCCAGCAGTGAGGCGGCGGATTTCGGCGACGACGTCGGTCTTGGTGTGGTCGAGAACGACATCCGCACCCATGCGCCGAGCCATTTGCATGCGGACAGGGTCTGATTCCACGGCGATGATCAGACTCGCTCCCTTCAGTCTTGCGCCGGCCGTGGCGCAAAGGCCGATGGGCCCTTGCGCGAAGATGGCGACGATGTCGCCGATCTGCACATTGCCGCTTTCAACGGCGGAGATTCCGGTGGAGGCGATGTCCGCAAGCAGGACAACTTGCTCGTCGCGCAGCTCAGCGGGAATCTTCGCGAGATTCGCCTGCGCGCTGGGGACGAGAAGATATTCGGCCTGGGCGCCGTTGATGGTGTTGCCGAATTTCCAACCGCCGATCGGGCCGCCGCATTGCGCCCAATTTCCGCTGAGGCAGAAATCGCATTCGCCGCAGGGCGTGATGGCGCCGACCAGGACGCGTTCGCCGACGGAATAGCCGGTGACGCCGACGCCGAGCTCGTGAATCACGCCGACAGGTTCGTGGCCGATGATCAAGCCGGGCTTCACGGGATACTCGCCCTTGAGAATGTGAACATCGGTGCCGCAAATGGTGGTGAGCGTGACGCGAATGACGGCTTCGCCCGGGCCGGGCTTGGGGATGGGAACTTGCTCGATACTGATTTGATCTGGTCCCCGGAATACCAGTGCCTTCATGGTGGAGGCAACCGGTCTCGGTTCGCGGATGGATAGCTGAGTCGTGCTGGACATACGTACCTCCCCGACAACACAGGAATCATAGGAGACTGCGAGCTGGCGGGATGTGCGCTTTGATACAGGCGATGGTGATGAGTGTCACAAAGAGGCGCTCGCGTGCCGGATGCGGGATTAGAAATTCAAGAAGGCCGTCACTAGTGCCGGGTCGTCTGACTTGCGGATTTTGAAGCTGAAGCGATCCGCTAGGGCGCGCATGCCGGCATTTTCAGGGAGGATGTTGGCGACAATTTCGTGAAGCCCTTCCTCGCGGGCGACTTGGATGAGTCTTCCGAGCATTTCGGTTCCCAAGCCTAGATTCTGGAAGCGGTCGCTGACCAAGACGGCGACTTCACCGTCCTCGGTGCCGTGAGACTTGTTCAGGCGTCCGACGGCGATGATTTCGCGCTGACCTGATTCCGGCGAGGCTCGATCCGCGACGAGGGCCATTTCGCGGTCATAGTCGATGAAACATTTCCGGATGAGACGGGTGTGCGCCACGCGCGCACTCAAGTTCTCCATGTGGAAATAGCGGAGATAGACGGTCTGATTGGAAAGAGTCTCGTGGAATTTCACCATCAACGGCTCGTCTTCGGGGCGAATCGGACGGATGAGAATTTCTTCCCCATTCTCCATCTTCCATCGCGAGATGTATTGCGTGGGATAGGGCCGGATTGCGGAGTGAGGAAGATCTTTCTCCACGACTTCCGGCCCGTAGAGAACAATTCGGGCGTCGAGAGCCAAGAAGCGTTCGGGGGATGCGAGAAGCGGATTGATATCGATTTCCTTGATCCTCGGCTGTTCGACGACAAGCTGGCTGAAGCGCACCAGGAGTTGCGCGAGGGCCATTGTGTCGATCGCCGCGCGTCCTCGGACTCCCCTGAGCGCACGGAAGATTCGCGTCTGCTCCATCAACCGCTGCGCCAGCGTGGTATTGAGCGGCGGGAGCGCAAGAGCACGGTCGCGATAGACCTCGACGAGTTGCCCTCCGGAACCGAATAGAATCACCGGCCCGAATTGCGCATCGACTGTGCTTCCCAAGATGAGTTCGTAGCCGTCGAGCCGAACCATTGGCTGAACCGTGATGCCCAGGAAGGCCTGCACGCCTGCCTTTGCCACAACAGAAGAGCGAATGGATTCAAACGCCTGCCGAACGGCGTCGTGATTCAGAAGATCGAGTTTTACGCCGCCGACATCGGTCTTATGGGTGATGGTTTCCGAGTGGACCTTCAAGACCACGGGAAACCCGATTGCTTGCGCCAAATCGGCGGCCTCGTCTGCGCTATACGCAAGTTTAGTTTGAACTGTGGGGATGCCGTAAAGCGCGAGGACTTCCTTCGATTCGAGTTCCGAAAGAAGCGAGCGGCCAGAAGCCATGACACAGCCGAGAATCTCTTGCGCCTTCTTGCGCATTGGTTCACCGGGCTCGGGTTCGTCCGCCACGGCGGGAGTTTCGTACAGTCCTCGGATGTTGTAGGCGTAGCGCCACATGTAATTGAAAGCGCGGGCGGCGGTATCGGGATAGGCAAAAGTCGGAATTCCCGCGTTGGTGAGAATGGATTTGGCCTGGGCAACTGCTTTGCCGCCCATCCAACTGGCGAGCACGGGCTTTCCCGTGCCTTTCGCATACGGCGCAAGCTCCTGGGCCATGTGCGCGGGATCGGTCATTCCCTGCGGGGCGAGGATTGCGAGCAGGCCGTCGCTATCGGGATCATTCATGGCGACTGCCAGCGCGCGCTGAAAGCGCTGCGGATCGGCGTCGCCCAAGATGTCAATCGGATTGTTGTGGCTCCAATGCGGCGGGAGAATTTTGTTGAAGGCATCGAGCGATTGTTGGGAGAGAGGGGCGAGTTCGCCGCCGGTGGCAATGAGCGTGTCGGTCGCGAGAACGCCCGGGCCGCCGGCGTTCGTCAATATGGTGAGGCGAGGGCCGCGAGGACGAGGCTGCTTACCCATGACTTCGGCCATGTAAAAGAGGTCTGAAATGCTCTGAACGCGCAGGACACCGCAACGGCGGAAGGCCGCGTCGAAAACTTTGTCGCTGCCGGTGAGAGCGCCCGTGTGGGAACTGGCGGCGTGCGATGCGGCTTCCGAGCGGCCAGCTTTGATGACGATGATCGGTTTATTGAACGCCACTTCGCGCGCGGCGGAAAGAAACGCGCGAGCGTCGCCGATCGATTCCATGTAGAGGAGAATGCTCTGCGTCTCGGGATCTTCGCCGAGGAAGGAAATCAAATCGCCCCAGCCAACGTCGAGCATCGAACCGGTGGAGACGATGGCGCTGAACCCGACCTGCTCCTGCAAACTCCAATCGAGAATCGCGGTTAGCAGCGCGCCGCTCTGACTGAGAAAGGCGACGTTTCCCGGCCTCGCGATATTTTCCGCGAACGTGGCATTGAGGCCCAGCTTCGGATTCATCATGCCGAGACAATTGGGGCCGACCAGGCGCATCTCCCCTCGGCGAAGTTCTTCCGCTATCTGCCGCTCGAGTTCCGTGCCCTTGGGCCCGAGCTCTCTGAATCCCGCGGAGATGACGATGCCCGAGCGCACGCCGGCCTCGAAGCATTCGCGGATAATGCCTGGCACGGTCGGCGCCGGCGTAACGACAACGGCGAGATCCACTTTTTCGGGAACAGCGGCAATATTTCCGAAGCAACGAAGCCCAAGAACGATGGTCCGATGCGGATTTACGGCATAAACCTTGCCCGGGAATTTTCCATTGGAGAGATTGGCGAGAACCGTGCGCCCGACGCTACCTTCACGGTCCGTGGCGCCGATGACGGCGACCGAGTTCGGAGTGAAATAAGATTCAAGCGCGCTACGGCGAGTCATCTAGTGTTCGCTGCCCTTCGTTTCATCGGCTGTTGCCCGATCGTTGAATCTTACGAAAGGACAGAGAGACTTGCACGTTCAGAAATCGGTCAAAGGCCCGAACGGTCTGGCGACTCGTACAACATATTAGGACAACCACAAGGTCAATCATTTTCTAGGCGATGGTCCGTGCGACAAGCGCATGCGTGCCGAGCCCTGTTCCCGTTATCGAATGACCTCCACGGAACATTGCGCATGCAAGGCCACCGATTCGGAGACGCTGCCCATGAGCATGCGGTCGATCCCGTGCCAGCCATGCGAGCCGAGGACAATCAAATCTGCGCCCCATTCTTTGGCTTGGCTGAGCAAGACGTATCGGGGGTCTCCTTCTGGCATCACGCTTTCTTTCGCGATGTTCATCCCTGCTGCTTCCAGCGTCTTTCGGCTCTCCGCGACCGCTTCGTTGGCGCGCGTGCGAGCGTCATTCCACACTTCTTCCAGTAGACTCGCCGGATAAACCGAGGCGGGCGACCAAGCCGCCATTTCATTCCCCGGGGCCAACAACTCAATTGCACTGACGATCTTGATCTGACTGCCTGCTGGCCAAGGACGATTCGCTACCGATTTCGCCGCAGCCACAGCGCTCTCGGATCCATCCGTGGCGAGGAGGATTTTCATCGCGTGGCCCGAAGGACGGAGTTCGCTCGCATTGCGGCGAACAATTTCAACGGAACACGGTGCAGTGCGAAGCACGGCTTGCGCCACGCTGCCGAGGAGAAATCGCGCCACGGGACCCTGCCCATGTGAGCCGGCCATGACGAAGTCGGCGCCCCATTCCTTCGCGTATTGGACAACAGTTTTTCGCGGAAAACCGATTAGCACCTCTGTGCTTGTTTCGCGCCCCACGCGCGCCAGTTTCTCCGCTACCTGTGCCACCAGAGCTTGCCCGGATTTCTTTTGTTCTTCGATTATCGGCGAGAACCGTCCCGCGCCCCTGATGTCCACAACGTGGAGGACACAAAATCTTGTTCCCGGCGGCCATGGACGTGTCGCCGCCTCGCAAATCACACTTTGAGATGCCACCGACGAATCAATTGCCAGCAGAACCTTCATCTCTGCACCTCCCGCCTCATCGAATGAAACTCTGCCTCAACTCCCTCAACACTTCATATCCAGCGATTGCTCAATTCCTGTTGAGAAAGTCTCGCAAAGTAGAGGCCGGCGCGCGGTGACTTATGTCACATTCCTCTGTGATGTGTGGCGTGACGAGCGCTGCGGATCAGGCTAACGCGGAGATTTGCCGCTACAGTGGAGTTCGCCGCCGGTCAGAAATTCGCCCACTGCTGAAAATGGAACAACCGCAATCCGCTTTCCGCGGGGATCTCCGTTCCGGTCTCAGGAGCAAAACCCAGAAGCAGGCCCTCGGGCGACGTCCAGATGATGAACGGGGGATGAAGAGGGATTTTCAATTCAAATTTGTCGGCGCGCCACGTCTTTCCCGCCTGAACGACTTCCTCCTGCCCAATGTATTTCAAGTGGCCATCCAGGGTCGACACGAACACCGGATTCTCTTTACTTGGTTCCTCGACTGTCACGAGTTGCACGGGCGTCAATTTTCTTGGAACCTTCTCGGCGTTCCGCGTGATGTTGCTTAAAGAAAAAGCGGAGATCGGCCACAGAAACCCGTACGCACCGTTCATTGGCATGTCCAGGTTGACAGCCTGGTTCGGATCTTTCGCGCCAGACGTGCACACCAATCTGGCAGGCTGGAACTCGCAAGTGAGTGGCCCGGAATCCTGTCTCCATCGCAGCTTTCTGAACTCCTTCATGCCCAACGTGCGGAAATCCGGGGCAAGGTGAACCGAAAACGAGTTGCCCTGCTGCTCGCCCTTCGGCGATTCGTATTCCCTCTTCCCCTCCGCTTCAAAACTGCCATCCAACAATCGCCACAGTGTCCAAGATTCGTGGAAGTTGTACACACCCGGAACGTACGGCCCAATCCCGCCTTCATTCCCTTCCTGTAGAGTCTGGTATTCGCCGCCGGCAACCCGCACTCGCCCAACGTCATTTTCTTGGGAGGTGGGAATCGCGCCTGGTACTGCCCTCGTGTCAGCAATCGGCGGAGAGGGATCGGACGTTCGAATCCCGATAAATAGAGATAGGACCCCGACAAGACCGATGCACTTAGCATACGGGTTCATGGTTTAGTTTCCGCTCGCGCATTGTACGTCCAAAATACACATCATGCTCACCATCTAATATTGATATCACAGGCTAGTATGATGCCGATGTGACGTCGCTCACTTCCAACTGTGACATTGGGCACAGCGCCTCAACCCATATCCAGGGCATCCTATTGCTGGGAGGTGGGATATGACAACTCTCGAAGCAGGGACTCGAATCAGTCTGAAGAACATCTTATTCCTCACGGATTTTTCCGAGCCTTCGGAAGCGGCGCTGCCCTTTGCAATCGGCATCGCGCGCGCGTATGGCGCGAAGACATTTGCGTTGCACGTTTTGCGGCCCGATCCCTTGCTGTACACGACGCCAGCATCGGTGGCCGTAGCCCAGGAGGCGCAGGAGGAAACCGCAAAAGCGGAGATGCAGCGTATAGAAGCCCACCTTGCCGACGTGCCTCACGAGACGATGATGGAGTGGGGCATTGGAGTTTGGCCGACGATTGAACGCGCGATCAAAGACAAGAATATTGACTTTCTCGTCGTCGGAACGCACGGTCGCACAGGCGCGCAGAGGCTTCTGCTCGGCTCGATCGCCGAAGAGATCTTCCGACGTTCCACTGTGCCAGTGCTCACCATCGGTCCAGCTGTGCCCAGTGGCGTACATAATGGTGCTCGATTCCATCGCGTTTTGTTCGCCACGGATTTTTCGGCTCATTCTCTGGTGGCATGGCCTTACGCTCTGTCACTTGCACAAGAAAATCAAGCTCGCCTCCTTCTGCTTCATGTCATTCCAAAGGAAAGGGCCAGTTATGAGCAGAAGCTCGGTGAGATTTCCGTAGCCAGCCCACAGTATCGGCTCAACGCTCTGCTCCCGAAGGAAGCGGATTTTTGGTGCCGTCCCGAAGCAGTCGTGGAGGAGGGTGATCCTGCCACCCGGATTGTTACGGCAGCCAAAGAGCGTGGCGCGGATTTGATTGTGCTCGGTGTTCGCAACGCGACGAAACACCTCGGTGCGGCAACTCATCTCGAGCGTGTTACGGCTCATAGGGTGGTCGCAAACGCTAAGTGCCCTGTCCTGACTGTACGGGGCTGAAATCGCCTGAGGCTCATGTTCAGCAGGCAGTCACTTTGGGGGTCTTTTCACGGCGCAACGGAGGGATGAGACAGGAACAGTAAGGCGATAGCTGGTGCATTCTGTGGACGCTTGGCGGGGGTTTAGTGTGTCGCTACTTTGCAGTGTGGGGAGCAATAAATCAGCAATAATGCGCAGCTGAGTTAGGGCACCGAAACTTAGCAGGGCGGGGAGGCTTGAAAGTCCTCGACAGTGGTATTCTTGACACCTCTACGTAGCACGGAAACGATTGCTCGGCCCCATTGTTAGGTTGCGGGCGAGAATATCCAGTCAAAGGGCAGGATTCGAAGGAGCTTCGTCTTGGAGGCCTTGCCGTGCCAGCCACAATTGGGGTCGACGCAGGCGATTTCCACGTTTCCGAACATCTTCATCGCCTCGACTTCGGAGAGCGAAGCCTTGGTGCACTTCCTCTGTAAGTTGATGCTATGACGACCTTTTGGGCATTCGAAGACGACTCGGTAGGCTCGGCTCATAGACCATGATAGCACTTCCAGGCGCCGCGGTCGAAGGAATAATGATGATGCGAATTGTTGCTCTCCGGGCAAGCCCCCTGAGACCCATTTCACTTTGCCCGGGAATGTGTTATAGTGGGTTCGCGCTTAATAGTTCGGTTGTGTTGCGCGGTTGCTCTGGTTGGATGTGTGATCTGAGAATACCCGCCATCAGTTATCTCCGTACGTTTTCAGCGTAATCTAAAAGAAGACTGGACAAGAAGATCTAGAAGCAATCGTGCGTACTTTGGTGTGGGCGCTTCAATCACTTCTACCAGCAAGAAAGCAAAATGGAAAATTTCTCAGAATTACCCATCTCTCCCTATATGAAGGAGAGACTGGCAGCAGCACGCTTCTCCGTTCCAACGCCCGTACAGGCTGCGACGATTCCGGAAGCGATGGAAGGCAAGGATGTGCTCGCGACGGCGCAAACGGGAACCGGCAAGACCCTGGCGTTTCTGATCCCAGTGATCGAGAAACTCCTCCGGCAAGACAAGCCGGGAATCGCGGCGCTGGTGCTGGTCCCAACGCGCGAACTCGCCATGCAAGTGGTGGAGCAATACAATGTCTTGCGGGGGAAAAAACTCGCAGCCGCGGCCCTCGTTGTGGGTGGCTTATCCGAAGTGCAGCAGTTGAACGCCATCCGCAAGGGAGCTCGCGTGGTCGTCGCCACTCCAGGACGGCTGGAAGATTTCATGAGCCGAAGGTTGGTCCAATTCGGCGCTTTGGAAACGCTTGTGCTCGATGAAGTGGACCGCATGTTGGATATGGGATTTCTGCCCTCGATTCGCAGAATTACGGCGAGCCTGCCAAAAGAGCGGCAGACGATGTGCTTTTCCGCGACTCTCGAAGCGTCCGTATCGCACCTGGTGAAGGATTACGTGAGAAACCCCGTGCGTTTGAAATTCGGGGACATCCTGAAGCCTTCAGGAAATGTGCGTCTGCAGGCGTTCGAGGTGGCCATCGACGGAAAGCAGGAAATGTTGCATCGGCTCGTCGTTCAAGAAACCGGACGATGCCTTGTGTTTTCACGCACGAAGCGCGGAGCGGAGCGAATTGCCAAGGGATTGGTTCGCCAGGGCGTCAACGCGGCCATGATTCATGGCGACCGTTCACAGCCCCAGAGAACTGCGGCGCTCGAAGGCTTTCAGCAAGGACGTTACCGCGTGCTTGTGGCGACGGACGTGGCCTCGCGCGGGATCCACGTGCAGGACATCGCTCACGTCATCAATTACGACTTGCCAGACATAGCGGAGAATTTCATCCATCGAGTAGGGCGCACGGGGCGAGCAGGCCAGTTGGGCGTTGCCTCGACTCTCTTTGTGAGAGAGCAGAGAACGGAATTGCTTCAATTGGAACGCGCGCTCGGCATACGGGTCGAGCGGATGCCAGTGGACATGAGTTCACCCCAGGAGAAGAAGCGCGAATCCCAAGGACACATCAATGGCGTGCCATCGGTTTTCAAGAGCCAAATGGTTCAGTTGCCGGGAGAATTCCTGCAGGTGCAGATGGAAACTTAACGCCGGCGCGGAATTCAAGGCCGAGTTTCCTTTGCTGGTATGGGCTTGAGGCGCGACGATCAATTTTGCCAGCCGCCTCAGAAGGAGAAACCTTGTCGCTCGTGATTCGAGAAAAAGATGATCAGTTCGGCAGCCTCCTCAACCTGGACAAGGAGCGCGATGATCTGCTCCATGGCGAAGCAAGTGGCGTTCTGCCGGCCGAGGCGAACTCATCGGAAGAAATCAACGGCTTGTTTTCCGCGTTCGAACGCGACGGCAGTCACATCGGCGAAGATGCCTTCGTGAGGGGCGTTGCGCCGGGTGTGCTGGCCATCGCAGAAGAGGCCGAAATTGATGTGCGTGATCCGAGCGCGCACGCGGAAGATGCGCGCAGCGAAAAAGCCAATCTCGACGAGACGCCCGGCGTCTTGGATAAGACGAACGATCCGGTCCGGCTATATCTCCGCGAGATGGGTAGCGTGCCCCTTCTAAAACGCGAAGGCGAGGTGGCGCTCGCTCAACGCATGGAGCGCGGGCACGGGCTTGTGCTCAAGACGATCTCTCGATCTCCGATTATTCTCAGGGAGCTCATTGCAATTGGCGGGGAGTTGCGCAATGGGGCGCGCTCGATCAAGGAGATCGTGCATTTCGACGAAGAAGAGTTGACCCCTGAACAAATTGCAGATACGACCCGCCGCACACTGCGGGTCATCGATAAAATCGAGGAACTCTATAGCGCGGGACTTAAACAGGCAGCTCGGCTAAAGAAGGCGCCGAGGGCCAATAAGCGCGTGTATCTGCGGGTCAAGCGTCAGTTGTTGCGGACGCGAATCGAAATGTCGCTCCTGGTTCGCTCACTCGATTTTCATGCAGTGGAGAAAAAGCGCCTGATTGACAAGCTACGCCACACGGTGGAGCAGCTTCATTTTCTTGAGCGCGAATGTAGCCGATTGGAGCGTCGCGCCAGCAACTCTCGCGGAAACGCAGCCGTCGAAGCACGCCGCGAGCTACGCATGCGCCGCACACAAATGAAAGAAATCGAAGAGTCGAGCTTGGTGGGGCCGACAGCGATGAAGCGCTCGCTCACGCTGGTTCTGCGCGGGGAGGCCGACGCAGAACGCGCAAAGAAGGAGCTCACTGAGGCAAATCTCCGCCTGGTTGTGTCCATCGCCAAGAAGTACACGAACCGAGGCCTGGAATTTCTGGATTTGATTCAAGAGGGGAATATCGGATTGATGAGAGGGGCCGAAAAGTTCGAATGGCGCCGCGGGTATAAATTCTCAACGTATGCCACCTGGTGGATTCGCCAGGCGGTCTCGCGCGCGATTGCCGATAAGGCACGCACGATTCGAGTGCCGGTTCACATGTTCGAGGCGATCAATAAGCAGTTGCGGACCAGCAGGCAGCTCGTCCAGGAGCTTGGCCGCGAGCCCACTTCGGAAGAAATCGCGCAGCGCATGGAGGTACCCGTCGAAAAGGTGCGCGGGAACAAGAAAATTGCCCAGCAACCTGTGTCGTTCGAGACCCCGATTGGCGAAGGCGACGATTCGCATTTGCGCGATTTCATCGAGGATAAGGCTGTTGTTTCGCCATCGGACGCGGCCATCAACCTCAATCTGAAGGAAAGATTGGGGACGATGCTAAGGACGCTCACACCTCGCGAGGAGAAAATCATCAAGATGCGATTTGGGCTGGACGATGGGAGCGAGCACACGCTCGAGGAAGTCGGACGAACTTTCGCTGTTACTCGTGAGCGCATCCGGCAAATCGAAGCGAAAGTGTTGCGGAAGCTGCGCCACCCGTCGCGGTCGAGCCAGTTTCGAGTCTTCCTCGACGGCTCACTATAAGGAAATCTGAATTGCCCTAAGGACTGACGAGCACCTTCCATATGCAGTCCCTCGAACTAACGCTGGAAGTCCATCCGTTTCGATTCCCCCACAACGCAATTCCTGCCTCGCGCGCAACTGACTTCCCTGAATCGGCTTAAGCGACGGTACTCGTCCCAAGCGGCAATTGGTTGGGCCGCGCAGATAGGCCGACTGCTTTGGTAGTCACGTCCGAAAACGTCCAACGCCGCCCAGTCATTGGAGCTATCTTGCGCCATAAGTGGTGCAGCAGATTCCCGGGGCGTCAGTTTGCTCTTTTCTTAGGGGCATCGCAGCGATCAGCGGTGAGGGAAGGAAAAAGCGCAGACCAGCGAGTCGGTTGCCCGGATCGAAAAAGAAACGAGACAGGAGGCAACATGAAATCCAGGACAACGAAATGGATCGTGGCGATGACTCTGTTTGCTGCAATGGCGATTCCGGCGCGGCTCTCTGCGCAAAACCCACCGGGACCGACGCACTATCGCGTAATTGATCTTGGCACTCTGGGCGGAACCGTGAGCTCAGCCAATGCCATCAACAATTTGGGGTGGGCAACGGGCGGCTCCACGGAGGCAAGCGGAGTTCAGCTCGCGACCCTCTGGCTATATGGACTGCAAATCCCTCTCGGGACACTCGGCGGACCGAACAGCAACGTTTCGTGGCCAGTCAAGAATAATTTCGGGCTGATCTCTGGCATCACGGAAAACGGCAAGCACGACCCCCTAAACGAGACGTTCTCTTGCCCAGCGTTTGGTTTTGGCAGCGGCAATTCCTGCGTCGCGTTTGCGTGGCAATTCGGCATGATGACGCAGTTGCCTGGGCTCGGCGGCAACAACTCGGTTGGCGGAGGCGATAACGATCGTGGCGAAATCGTAGGCTGGGCGGAGAATACCGTCCACGACCCGACTTGCGCTGGCGTAAGCGCAGGCAACGGCGCTGACCCTCCAGGAACGCAGTTTCTGCAGTTTGAAGCAACCCTTTGGCAACGAGACCTTCAAGGGAAGTGGCAGGTAAAGCAGCTTTCTCCGTATGGAGCCGATTCTGACTCGGCGGCGACGGCGATCAATGATTTGGGGCAGATCGTCGGCATCTCTGGCCGCTGCGATGTTGCTCTTGGTTCCTACAGCGCGATTCACTCCGTGCTCTGGCAAAACGGTAAACCGATCAGCCTGGGCGGTCTCGGAGGCAGCGCGTGGAACACGCCAGAATCAATCAACAACCGCGGCGTAGTGGTGGGATTCGACAACGGGCCGAACGATGTCATCAGCGGCCAGCTCCAGTTCCGATTTCTGGCATACATCTGGACGAAAGGGGGCGGCATGGTGTCGCTTGGAACGCTGCCCAGCCTACGCGGCAGCGGTTCCGATGCCATGAGCGAAGCCACGGACATAAACGACGAAAGCCAGATCGTTGGCGTGTCTTACGCCGATTACGAGTTCGACGGGGCGCGCGCGTTCATCTACCAAAATGGGACGATGACGCCGCTCAACGATCTAATCGGTTCGGCGAGCGCGAATTGGGACATATCTTCCACGGGAGGCATCAATGACAGCGGGGTGATCGCAGCGCAAGCCAACCCGGTCGCCGATGGAGCGGTCAATTTTTCCGTTGCGCATGCGGTCTTGTTGGTTCCTTGCGCACCCGGCGATCCAGTGGCATATGGCCAAACCCAGAGGTTTGCGGCGCAGGGAGATGAGGGAAGGCAAATGACCAAGCGCGTTAAGGTTGGCCATTTCCTGCTAACGGTGAAACCGCAGGAAGCGCCGGAGTAGGACAGCTGTCGTTCGAGTTGCTCCGGCATGCATAGTGGAGCAGCGCGACTCAGGGATGAGGGCAGTCTACCCCCTGCCCTCGCCTCCTTGACCATCACCTCCCGCGCGACTTGGAGAAAATTGAAATGATTCGTTTCGGCGTATGGTTGACGGCCTGCATTTTCGCGGCTGGGGCAGTTTCCGCAGGAATTCAAGAGCCGCCACTGGCCTTGGTTTCTGAAGCACTGCAGCAGCAAACGCCGTGTGCGGCGCCTGAGTATCACCAATTCGATTTCTGGATTGGAGATTGGGACGGATTCGATGTGGACAAGCCAGGCGTTGTTGCCGCGCGCAATCACGTCGACCGCATCCTCGATGGCTGCGTCTTGCGCGAGGATTACCGCGGCATGGATGGATCCGAAGGGCAAAGTTTCACGATCTACGATGCGACAAGGAAGGTCTGGCACCAGACTTGGGTAACCAACCGCGGCAAGTTGCTTGTCATCGAAGGTAATGTCCAAAATGGAGAAATGGTCTTGAGAGGCGTCGACCGCCTGGCGAACGGACCGAAGAGGCAGGTTCGCGGCACCTGGAAATCAGTGATGGAAGGCGTTCGCGAGACCGCAGTGATCTCGACCGATGGCGGCAAGACTTGGAAACCTTGGTTTGACATGTTATTCCGGCCTCATCGGCCGTGATTTGCGGGGGTATACCGGGCCACCTTTTGTGTTGGGCTGTGCATTCGATTAACGGTTCCGTTGGAATTTCATGGTCGCGGAATCAGGTCCGATAACGTCCATCGTTTGTTTCGGGATTCGACTATTTTGAAAGAAACGAAATGCAGCTAGATCACAGGACGTGTTACCGGGCGCGAATGACGCGTGACGCGCGCTTCGACGGGCGAATTTTCATCGCAGTCCTCACGAGCGGCGTCTACTGCCGACCAATCTGCCCCACGCCCCATTGTAAAGAAAAAAATGTGCGTTACTTCGCTTCCGCCGCGGCAGCAGCCGAAGCTGGCTTCCGCCCTTGCCTGCGTTGCCGTCCAGAATGCTCTCCCGGAACGCCCGCATGGATGGGCAGTTCCACGACGGTTTCGCGGGCGCTGCGGCTGATCAGTGAAAGCCCTCTGGAAGACGGCGGCCTAGATGGGCTAGCGAGCCGGCTGGGCGTCAGTTCGCGGCATCTTCGGCGATTATTTGTGCAGCATCTCGGAGCGCCGCCCAATCAGATGGCGCAGACACGCCGGTTGCATTTCGTCAAGAAGCTGATCGACGAGACCGCGCTACCCATGCAGGAAGTGGCTCTCGCGGGAGGCTTCAAGACCGTTCGGCGTTTCAACGCCACGATTCGCAGGGTCTATGACCGCACTCCGACGCAAATTCGAAAGCTTGCACAACGCATCCCGGCTGAGCCCGAAAATGAGTATGTGTTTCGTCTGCGCTTTCGCTCTCCATTCGATTGGAACGGGATGCTGGCATTTCTCGGCCCGCGCGCGACACCAGGCGTTGAAGTTGTGGAGCAGGGCTGCTACCGCAGGACAATTTCTGTAGATGGGTGCAATGGCTCCATCGAGGCTTCGCTGGATGAAGGCAACAGCGCCATTGCTGCACGCATTCGTTTGGCGGATCCTCGGTGGCTCTTTCTTGTGGTTGAGCGCATGCGGTACATGTTTGACCTCAACGCCGATCCATTCGAGATCGAATGCCGATTGGGAAGCGATCTCCTCCTGAAAAGACAAGCTGCTAGGAATCCGGGCCTGCGAGTGCCAGGTTGCTGGGACGGTTTTGAACTTGCCGTGCGAGCGATACTCGGACAGCAGGTCACAGTGAAAGGTGCAACGACTCTGGCGGGACGGCTGGCACATGAATTTGGGACGCCGGTGAAAGCGAGCCATGGTTTGACGCATCTATTTCCGACTCCCCAGGCGCTGGCGCACGCGAACGTTGCGAATATTGGTTTACCGGGAGCGCGAGCAGAATCCATTCGCATGTTGGCGCGCGCGGTTGCTAACGGCCATATCTCATTTGCAGGTGCGGCCGACGTGAGCGCGTTTCTTGCTCGGTTCCGCGCATTGCCAGGAATCGGCGAGTGGACGGCGCAATACGTGGCAATGAGGGCGTTCGGCGACCCCGACGCATTTCCTTCGAGCGATCTCGGCCTCTTGCGAGCCGCCTCGATACTTCATCCAAGCGAACTTGAAAAACGATCGATCGCCTGGCGCCCGTGGCGGGCCTATGCAGCGATGTATCTCTGGCAAGGGGCGACGCAGTGCTTGCCGAAGAGCGTTGAACACGCTTCTCCGCTCGCCAGACGAAAGCCCAAGCACGCTGAGGTTGCATTTGGACAATCCAGAGCAGAGGTGCGAAATGTGGGCGATTGATTGCGGCGATGAGTTCGCGGTCGAAACGGCACGAGAACCCTTTTCAATCCCACATTCGAGCCAAACGAGGAGATGGACATGAAAAGAACACTTTCAATACCGGCAAACGCACTCGCGCGGAGCGCCGATGCGAAAATGACGGGCCACATTCGTTTTTTCTGTCTGTCATTGTACTTGCTTCTTGCGACAGCATTGACGTTTGGCATAATTTTGGCAACGGCAGCGCACGGCGCGGGCGCATCCGCAGCCGATGATCGAAAAGCAGTCTCTGCGTTGGACACGGAATACCAAGCAGCAGTAAAGGTGAATGATGCCGCCACGATGGCTCGCATTCTGGCGGATGATTTCGTTTTGGTGACTGGTTCCGGTAAGACATACACCAAGGCGGATATGCTCAACGATGCGAACGGAGACACAATCTATGAGCACAATGATGAAGATGTCCAAACAGTTCGCGTGTGGAGCGACACAGCTGTCGTCACGGCTAAACTGTGGGAAAAAGGTACGGACAACGGGAAGTCATTCGATCACAAACTTTGGTTTAGTGACACCTATGTGCGTACGCCATCAGGGTGGAAATATGCGTTTGGCCAATCCTCGTTGCCGTTGCCGAGTGGCGCTCAGTGAGCGATGAAATTGCGCGGCGTGGCCCCCTAATGTTTTGTCCACTCTGCGTCTCCGTTCCAATTGTGGCGCGCGTTTAACCGAACCTGTAAGACAACAATCAAAGTGAAAGTAATGCGGGTCTCGCAAGATTGTTCGCCGGCCTGTAATATAGGCGTTCGAGTTGGCGAGACATGTGACAGATCGAGCCGCAAGCGCTAGCGAGCAATCAACGAACACGACCCCACCAAGGCATACCTATGCCTCGGTTTCGTCCAGCACGACGAATGAGGATTGGCAGGACTTCCTTCGGCGACCCGCGATCAAAACAGACTCGTCCGCCTGGAAATCGATGATCGCCGGCAAGACCATTTTATTGACCGGCGCCGGCGGTTCAATCGGCTCGCAGGTGGCTCGTACAATTTTCGAAGCGGGACCGCAGCGGCTGGTTCTCCTGGATATTTCCGAGCAAAACCTTCACCAAATTTGCACGACCTTGACCATGTGGACGGGCGAGACGCCAATTGTCGGAGTGCTTGCGGACATTTGCGATGCCGCTGCCCTGGAGGACGTGTTTGATCAGCATCGCGTGGAGGTGATTTACCATGCGGCTGCGTTCAAGCAAGTGCCTCTTTTGGAATTGAATCCGCTGGCCGCTATTCGGAACAATGCCATCGGCACATACGTTCTTGCGAAAGCAGCAGCTCGCTATGGAGTCGCGCAACTTCTCTCGATTTCAACCGACAAAGCCGCCGATCCTCGGAGCGTGCTGGGCGCTTCAAAGCGCATCGCGGAACTGATACTGGTGGGCCTGAACAACGAAAGAACAAGAATGAACTCGATTCGGTTCGGCAACGTGCTCGGTACGGTTGGCAGCGTGGTCCCGCGGTTCGTCGAACAGATCGCGCAGGGTGGGCCAGTGACGGTGACCCACCCGGAAGCTCGCCGATATTTCCTGACGGTCGACGAAGCAGTGGAATTTGTGATGACGGTAGCGTCGTGCGCGGAAGGCGGGAGTATCTTTGTGCCTGATATGGGAAAGGCGATTCGGATTGTGGAACTCGCGGAGTACCTGATTCGCGAGGCTGGATTCAAGCCACAAGAGGGAATCGCGATTGCGTTCACAGGGCTGCGGCCCGGGGACAAGATGGGAGAAAAGCTCGTCGCGTCGGCCGAACGAAGAAAAGGCAAAATGTGTGGCCACCTCTATCGCGTTACGACGCCGAAATTGTCGGCACAGGAGGTGGACGAGTTTGCGACGGATTTGCTGAAGAATCTTGAGAGGCGCGATGCTCCCGCGCTGATGGAAAACATCTGCCGCATTGTCCCGGAATATCGGCCCAGCGAGGAATTGCTGAAATCGCTGAATATATATGGCACCGCGTGCCACGTGGCGGGGAATCATTCATGAAGAGAAAGATCGCGGTTGTTACAACGTCGCGGGCGGACTATGGACATCTATATTGGCCTTTGCGCGAGCTATCGCAGCATCCCGCAGTCGATCTGAAAATACTTGCGCTGGGGCCCCATCTTTCGCCCGAGTTTGGGAAAACGATTGAGGAGATCGAAAGGGACGGCTTCGAAATCGCGGCCCGGATCGAGTGCCTGCTCAGTTCCGATTCCGACGTTGGCATGGCGAAGACAATCGGAGTGGCGACGCTGAGCCTCGCGGACACTTTGGGGCAGATGCGGCCCGACTTGCTGCTGCTCATCGCCGATCGATACGAGATGTTGGCGCCGGCGTCGGTGGCGTTGGCATTGCGAATTCCAATCGCGCACATCGAGGGCGGCGAAATCAGTGAAGGCGCGATTGATGACGCTGTCCGAAATGCGCTGACGAAAATGGCGCATGTGCACTTCACTTCAACGGAATTAGCGCGCCGGCGAGTTATTGCGCTGGGAGAAGAAGAATGGCGTGTGCACCGGGCCGGCGCTCCCTCGATCGACCACCTGCGGCGGCAGCGCCTTCTTGGCCGCGAAGAAATCGAATCCCGGCTTGGCGTCGATCTAAAGCGACCGACAGTCCTCGTCGCATTTCATCCGGTGACGATCGCGCAGGACACGGTAAGAGAAGCGGATGCGCTGTTTGCCGCGCTCGCGGAGCTGCCGCAGCAAATTCTGTTCTGCTATCCGAACGCCGACGCGGGAAGCCGAAACCTGATTGAGCGCACGAAGCAGTTTTTGTCCACGGGTAGAAACGGCAGCGTGTTCGTGAATTTGGACAGCATTACGTATTGGAGTCTACTGAAAACAGTGGATGTGATGGTGGGCAATTCCAGCAGCGGGATTATGGAGACTCCGTCGCTCGCCTTGCCGACTGTTAATGTCGGCCTGCGCCAGCATGGGCGAGAACGCGCCCGAAACATTCTCGATGCTTCTGCTGAGAAGAGTTCAATTCTGGAAAAAGTGAGGGTAGCGAGTAGCTCCGAATTTCGCAGATCGCTCGAAGGAATGACGAATCCGTATGGAGACGGCCGCGCTTCGGAACGAATCGTGGGTGTGCTGACCAGCGTCGTGCTTGGCGAGAACCTCCTGATGAAACATTCGACGCTTCCTGACAGTCATTTCCGGACGCGCACTGATGCCCGCGAAATAAGAATTCCACTGTCCGCCCCGGATATCAGCCAAGGGGAGATTGATGCCGTGAGCGAAGTGCTCAGGACATCACGCCTGAGTCTTGGGCCGAGGCTGGAAGAGTTCGAGCGCAAGGTTGCGGAATATGTTGGCACGCCATTCGCCATCGCCACAAATTCAGGCACGAGCGGATTGCACATTTGCATCCGCGCGCTCGGCCTCGGTGCCGGCGACGAAGTGATCGTCCCCTCGTTTGCATTCGTGGCGGCTGCAAACGTCATCCGTTATGAACGAGCAGTTCCTGTATTCGTCGAGATCGACGCGGAAACGTTGACTCTCGATCCGCGGAAGATCGAAGCGGCGATCACTCCGAGAACGCGCGCGATCCTAGTGGTGCATACATTCGGATGTCCTGCGGCTATGTGTGAAATTCTCGGAATTGCGCGACGCCATCGCTTGCGAGTGATCGAGGACGCGTGCGAGTCATTCGGAGCGGAATACATCGGGCAGAGAGTTGGCGGCCTCGGAGACACAGGCGTCTTTGCTTTTTATCCCAACAAGCAAATCACGACGGGCGAAGGTGGAGTGATGGTCACGAAGGATTCTGAATTGGCCGCAACGGCGCGAGCGCTTCGCAACCAGGGTCGAAGGGACTGCGACGACTGGTATCAGCATAGCGAGTTGGGCTACAGCTATCGCCTGTCCGAAATGAACTGCGCGCTGGGAATTGAACAGCTCAAGCGCATTGATGCTATTCTGCCCCGGCGGGAATCCATTGCGAAAAGTTACGAAAAAAAATTAGCCGGCAATCCCGATCTAAAACTAATCTCTGGTCCACCGGGACGGCGGATCAGCTGGTTTGTTTATGTCGTACGGCTAAGCGACCGATTCACGCAGAACGATCGCGACTGGATCGTGAAGGAAATGACGAAACGTGGAATCGGTTGCGGAAGATATTTTGCGCCGATCCATTTGCAGCCTGCGTACAAGTCGGCAGAATTCCGAAAGTGTGACCTTTCGATCACCGAGCACGTTGCGGCGCGATGTCTCGCACTGCCTTTCTACAATCAAATCACGGAAGAGCAAATCGGCGAAGTGTGTGAAACCTTAAGCAAATTCATGCAGGAACGGTCTGCTCGCCCTGCGGCGGGCTGAGAAGCTAGAAGCCTGGAGAGGCCGCGACTCCTTTGCCTTCGGTACACTCGTAAAGTTTGCCAGCCGCGAGATCCTTGTATTCTTCCGTTCTTCCACTGGGCCAGCCGATTACGACGCGTTCGATGCGGTCGCGTTTGCCGAGACCAAACGTAACCGGCAGCTCGGATTGCGACAGATAGCTCGACCCCGTTTTCACCATCCGTGATTGGGATGCGCCGCCATTCGAGATTTCCACGCGCGCACCGATGGCATCGCGATTTGATTTCGTGCCAATCAACCGAAAACGAATGCTCCGGTTGCCGGAAAGCTGATCATTCCGAAACAGTCGGGCGTAGCTGTTATTGGTGGTTATGAGGAGATCGAGATCACCGTCGCGGTCGAAATCTCCATAGCAGAGGCCGCGCCCAACGATCGGCTGCGCGAAGGATTCGCCCACCTGGGCCGCGGCGTCACGGAAAGCACCGTGGCCGTTGTTTAGGAAGAGCTGGGGGGGCTGAGCGTAACCGACATTGCCGCGAATGTTGCGAACCGTTTCATCGATGTGACCGTTCGCGACGATCAAATCCGTGGCGCCGTCGAGATCGATGTCCGCGAACACACAACCGAACCCGAGGGTGTTCTTCGAGGGCTGGCCAACACCGGCCTGAATGGCGACGTCTTCATACATGCCGTGCCCAAGCGCGCGGTAGAGTCCGATCATCTCGTCGTCGAAGTTCGTGATAGCAATACCCGGGACGCCTGAACCTTCGAAATCGGCGACATCCACTCCCATTCCAGCTCGGGCTTTGCCTTCGTTGCTGAACGCCACGCCGGCTTCGACGCCAACGTCCTTAAATGTGCCATTTCGAAGATTCCGGTACAACTTGTTGGGTTGAGTGTCATTGGTCACAAGCAGGCTTATCCAGCCATTGCGATCGTAGTCAAGCATGGCGACGCCGAGCGATTTCGAGCTCGTGTCGAAAATGCCGCTCGAAGCTGTAACGTCCTCGAACGTTCCGTTTCCACGATTGTGAAATAGCCAACAGGTCTCGCCGCGATAGGCTTCCGGTGTGCAATAGGACTTGTGAACTCCGTCGAGACTGCAGAGTACGTCTTCCGCAACGGACCACTTCACATAGTTGCACACAAAGAGGTCGAGCAGGCCGTCGCGATCGAAGTCGAACCAAAGCGCCGAAGTACTGAAACTCTCCCGACTGGCCAAGCCACTCGCATGCGTGACGTCCACAAAAGCTCCATGACCGGTGTTCTTAAACAGGCGATTTTGCCCGACGCAGGTGACAAAAATGTCGGGAAAGCCGTCGTTGTTGTAGTCGCCGACGGCGACGCCCATGCCATAGAGTTCCGTGTCGAGGCCTGCGCGGCGCGTGACGTCGGTGAAGGTCCCGTTGCGATTATTTCGATAAAGCTTCATGGTTGAACGCTGGCGCCGGTGGCCCGGCCAGTCCATCCCATTAATCAAGAGGATATCGGGCCAGCCGTCTGCATCGTAATCAATGAAAGCGCACCCAGAACCCATCGTCTCGGGGAGAAGTTTTCCTCCATACGCGCCGGTGTAGTGGCGAAACTGAATCCCTGCTGGCGAAGTGACATCGACCAAGCGAAAACCAGGATTAGAAGCTTCTGCCGCGCGATTGGATGAGAGTCGCGGGAGACGCAAATCAGAAACGGACACCAAGCCAGCCAAACCGAGAAGAAATGCCCGGCGATTCATGAAATATTCACCAAGCCGTTGCGGATCGCATACACGACCAACTCCGCAGTTTTGTGGATTCCCAAGGTGTCCATGATGTTGGCGCGATGGACGGCTACAGTATTGACGCTGAGATTGAGCTGAGAGGCAATCTCCTTATTCGACTTGCCATTGGCGATCAATCCCAAGACTTCGAACTCGCGTGGAGTAAGCGCCGCGTTGTGCTTGCCCTTCAAGGCGGCGGTGACGACCAGCTTCGGGGCCAAAACGATTTCTCCTTCCATGATTCGCCGGATAGCCGCGACCAATTCCAGATCCAAAGCACTCTTGAGGATGTAACCACGGGCTCCGGCCTCGAGCGCCTGGCGAACCAGCGTGTTCTCCGAGTGCATGCTCAGCATGAGGACCAGAGTTTGAGGCAACATCTCCAAGATGCGTCGTGTCGCATCCAAGCCGCTCATCCCCGGGAGCGCGCAGTCCATGACGATTACTTGAGGTTTGAGTTCGTGAGCGAGCCGAATTGCATCTTCACCGGAACTGGCTTCGCCACTGACGATAATATCCGCCTCGTCTTCGAGTATGCGACGGAAGCCGCGGCGCACGAGGGCATGATCATCGACAAGCAACACTGAAATTTTATTGGGCATTTGGATCAGCCGCCTCTGCAGGCACGCGCAGCCGCACCAGCGTTCCACCCTTCGCAGGTTGAACAAATTCGATAGAGCCATTCAAGAGTCCCGCGCGCTCGCGCATCGCAACCAAACCGATGCCGGGGCTTTTTGATTGTGTGACAAGTCCACTGCCGTTGTCTTCGACTTCGAGTTCCAAAGCGTTTCCTATGTATCTCAAACGCACCCACGCCTGACTTGCTCCAGAGTGCCGCGTGACGTTGTTCAACGCTTCCTGCAAGATTCGGTAAATATTCACAGTGGCGGCGCTGCTGAGCGGGACTGCCGTGCCGCTTTTCTCGTACATTACGGCCACGCCTGTTTGTTTCTCGACGGTCGAAAGATACCAATCGATCGTACTTTCGAGGCCGGCCTCGTCGAGCATGACCGGATGCAGCGATTGCGAAAGCGTGCGCACAGTCTGGAGCGCGTGTTCGGTTATGTCGCGCACCTCATGTAAGTCCGACCGAAGCGAAGAGCTCTCCGGAATTTGTCTTTCCGAGCGGCTGAGAAGGGAACCGATAGCGGTCAGGACTTGGCCGAATTCGTCATGTAGCTCGCGGGAGATGTAACGTAAAGTGGATTCCTGCGTGGCAATCAATTTTTGAGCAAGCTCGCTGCGTTGATTTGAAAGCGCGGCGATCTGGGCAAACAGCAGGCGATTGGAGCGGATCAAATAGAGGCTGGTGAGAAGAATGGCGGCCAGAATCGCCGCCAGAAACCAATAAAGTCGCCGTTGGACGCGATCATAAATGCCGCCGATTTGCAGCGCAGCCTGCTCTTCTCCCTCGTTGTTCTCGACGAGCTGGCGAGCGACGGCTGTCGATAGCGATGCTTGGCGGGCTTGCAGTGAAACGTGGATTTGCTCGAGGACGGCTGCGTCGTTGCCCTCGCGAGCCAAAGAAAACGCGTGATCGACCGCGTTCCAGAATTGGGCAAAGGAGGTCAGGAGATATTTTTTCTGGTCCGGCGTGCGTTGGACGGACGCGAATTGGCCTTCGAGCCGAAGAGCATCGTCGAGATCGTCATGCACACGCTGAAATTGCGCTGACCAAGCAGTGAGAGGATAAGGTTCGTCGTTGGCCAGCATGTCGCGCATCGCCAAGCCGAGAGAGTTCAAATCATTCTGTATGCGCAAGAGCTGCAGGGAATCCCTGCGGTATTGATCGGCAAGATTCGTTTGCAGCTCACGCAGACGCGAGATCTGGACGGCGATATACCATGAATAGGCGGCCACGGCGGCGAGAGTGATGATCAAGCCGAGGAAGAGGCCGAAAGTGGGAGAGCGGTGCAAAGCGCGGGGCACGGTTCGAGAGTATAACGACGATTTGCTAATTGCCAGTGTCGCGCCCATTTTCCGCGCTCATTCATGCCTGCCTGCAGCGCCGACGGAACGCTACGGCCCGTCCTTGCCGTAGCGGAAGCGATAGCTAGTCGGCGGAGCGCCGGAGACGGCGCGAGTGTTGTAGAACAAAAGATATTCGAGGTGGCGGAGATCGAACGGATACCCAATGCCTCTCGGATAAGGATACGAACGGAGCGTGTGAATAGGCAGGGGCGCGACTGTTCCGCCGAAGTCTGCGTAAAAATCCATGTCTTTGTCAAAGCCATCCGCGTAGAAGAAATAATCGCGCACCCAGCCGGGCGGGAGTTTGCGAAGAGATGAGGGATCAAAACTAAGCGCGACTTCGTCGCCTGAGCCGAAGACCACGTATTCTTCATCGCCACGCGTGAGAAGGGCGCGGACGTCGCCATATCGTGTGTAGTTGCCGGCTTGTTGTGCGTAGGGGCCCGTGGAGCTGACTTCGTTGTAGATGTAAGTGAGGTCGCCTGGCGTGCTGCCTTCGGCGTATTTCGGATAGCCGCGAAATTGGAGTTTTGCTGCGGCGAGCGGGATTTCTGAAACGCGGTACGGAGTGGTAGCAGGCGAATTTTCGATGAGAATGCGGTCCCAATAAATCTTCAGATTGGTCACAATGCGAATTCGCTGCGTACCCGGAGGGAGCTTGCCGGTCAAGTCCGCGGTCATCGTGCGTTCGAGGCCAGCGGGGAATCCCATATCGTCCACCACGCGTCGCCAGCGGCCCGAAGAATCCAGGGCCTCAACATACGGCGGGATTGGTTTCTTCCCGGCTTGCCAAGCGCCATAGAGTGAGCTGGCGGAAAAATAATCCGTGAAGCCATCGAGCAGAAGCCGCAGCGAATGATGCGGGTTCCACGAGCCAAGATCCAGCTCAATCCAATGCAGTTTTGCGAAGCCCGCGTATGGCAGGCCGGTAAAACCCTCGACGAACCGATGGTCGCGTTTGAGGAGCAGCGGCAAGACATCTTGTCCGCGATCGTCCCACGCGCCAACCGGTGGATGCGCATCGCGACTGGCGATCACGCGAAACGCGGGGAATGGCGGATTCATGGCGAAACGCGCGTTGGGATAGACTTCGACATCCCCGGGATGGTCTACAGCGAGGAGACGAACCTGATTGAGATAATCCAATTCCTCCATCGGCTCCAGAAGGCGAAAATTCAAAAGGCCGTCTTTCGCTTGAACCGCTGAAGCGTCGACCTTGAGATACTCCTTCGGGTTCGGGATATTCCGCTGACCTGGCGCGATCCAATGGCCGAGGATACCTGGGCCAAGAATATCGGAGATGAATTGGAAACTATGGCCATTCCACGCGAACAAAATGGGGCAAGAGCTGCCGCGACGGTCGAGTTCGGTGATTGTCTGCTTCGAATTCGCGGGAATGTTGATCTCGTCCTGTAGGACGCCTGTGGGCCACAACATCCGAACGATGTCGGCCTGGCTAGCGCCATCGAGGCCAACTGTGACGGCAGTGTCGCTCTGCCCAAGATAGCCGGACGCCGCAGGGATTTCGAACTTCTGCCGAAGCGTGCCGGCGAACACGCTTACCTTTGTCCCAACGGCGCTCTTGTTGTCGTTGAGACCCTGAAATGCAATTTTCAGCCAATGATTTCGATTTCCCCGCTCATTTTGAAGCAGCACCGGAGGCCCGTCATTTTGCGTGATCAGCAGACTCGTTGCGCCGTCGCCGAAGAAATCGGCAGCAACGATCGAACGTGGCCGCGTCAAGCGAACGCTATCCAAACCGACGTCTTTCGATACATCGCGAAAACCTGCAGGGCCTTCGTTGCGCAAGAGAGCGATATGGCCGCCGCCGGATGAATCCTCGCCGACGGCAGCGAGATCAATCCAACCATCGTCGTCGTAATCGAGGGCGGCAAGGCCCCAGGCGCGAGTCCAATTAAGCTGTGGCAAATCGACGCGGACAAAATTTTTGCCGTCGATATTGCGCCACAAAGAAAGCGCGGGCGCGGCCGCATGAGTGAAGGCGAGATCCATCCAGTCGTCTTTATTGAAATCGAAGGCCGCCGCGCCGACAGCGGGTGAAATTGCGGAAGTCCAGGGCCGCGTGGCGCGGAAAAGTCCTTCGCGAGGATTCAGATAGATGATGGGAGGTCCACCCATAGCGGCAACGATTAGATCGACGGCCCGGTCGTTATTAATGTCGCTTGCCGTCGCTCCCCAAGCAGGACCTGGGCCGCCGAGACCGGTTTGCGAGGTGACTTCGGTGAAAGTTCCGTTGCCGTTGTTGCGCCAAAGCTCATTTGCAGATTTTGAAGAGGATTCCGAATTGGACGAGGATTGGATGGGCTCGGATGCCCGGGTGACATAAAGATCGAGGTCGCCATCGTGGTCGTAATCGACGAACGTCAGCCCCATGGCCGGGCCAGTGACGCGAATGCCAGCGGACGCGGTGACGTCGCGAAACGTTCCATTGCCTTCATTGTGAAAGAGCACGACTCCACCACCATAACTCAAGGCCAGATCGGGGCGGCCATCGTTGTCGTAGTCGCCGGCAGTGCATGCCATGCCGACTCCGGGTATTTTGATGCCAGAGTGTTGCGTGACATCTTCGAATCGGCCATTGCCCAGATTGCGATAGAGGGCTGGGCGACCGCTGCCGTCGGCATTGACGAGAAAAATGCCCGGACGACCATCGCCGTCGAAGTCGATCACGCAAGCGCCCGAGCCGAAGGAGGCAGTTGCGGGATTCTGGTGCAATGAAGCATCCAGTGGTGCCGGACGTGTGGGCAAACCAGATTCAGAGGTCATGTCTGTGAAATGGACAGTGCTCGCGGGCGGAACGGGTTCGAGGCCGGGCGGAACCTCCTCGACAAGCGAATATTTTCCTTGATCGCCGTAGATCATACTCATCGGTGTCCCGATTTTCTTTTGTGTTTCATCCTGAAAGCGCGCCAGAAATTCGCGCGCTCGGGAAGTGTCGCCGGAGCGTTGATAAGCTTGGGCAATTGCGAATGCCGCCGAGGCGTGAAATGGACTCAGCTCTAAAGCGGCGTCGAAAGCAGCAATGGCCTTCACGTATTCATGAAGCGCCATGTAATCCTGGCCGAGGAAATACTGCGAATCGGCATCATCTGGATCAAGCGTTATCACACGCTCAAAATTTTGTGCGGAAATATCGGGATGGCCAAGCGATTTCTCCAGAAGACCGAGGTTGTACCAGACTCGTGGATTCTTCGGCTCGCGCGCAGCGGCTTCATTCAAGATTGATTGGGCCTCAGGAAACTGCTGCAGGTTCAGAAGCGCGATGGCCTGATTCAACCGTGCTGCATAGCGATCGGGATCCAGCGCATAGGCTTTCTTGAATTCTGCGAGTGCGGTTTTCTGTTGCTGGCGATTCATGTAGGCGACGCCAAGATTGTTGTGCTGGGCCGCCTGCGCCTGGACCGTCGCGGCGCCGGATTGAGCCGAGACGGATCTGTGTACGAGAAAAGGAATCGAGAGTGCAACGAAAATAAAGCCAGCGAGTTCAACGCGCCACCGCTTTGAAGTCATTCGGCGCGAGTCAATCTCTTTGGTAGGGCTGGACTGCAACAATTCCGATACCTTCCTTCACGGTGACGGTCTGGCCCGCCGAAATATTTGTGAGATGGTCCACTTGGCCGCTTGGCCAGTGAATTTCCACTTCCTGCGCTCTCGTATTCTGGCCGAGGCCGAAGGTGAGGACAAGCTCGCTGGAAGACAAATAGCTCGAGCCGCTGGTGAGCATTTTGTCCTGCATCATGCCCCCTGAGGTTATGCGAACGCTGGAGCCAATGCCATCACGATTCGATCGCGTGCCGATCAGTTTGATGCGCAGGCTGCGATTGGAACCGCCCTCATTGCGAAAAAGTGCGACCGGGCCCGAATTCGTTGACATTAGAATGTCGAGTTTGCCGTCGTTGTAAACATCGGCGTAAGCAGCGCCGCGCGCAACGCGCGGGATATTGAAGGACGCGCCCATTCGCGCAGTTACGTCGGAAAATTTTCCGTCGCCAAGGTTTCGAAACAGCAGCGGCGGCTCTGCATAGTGAACCTGGTGCTGAACCACCTGGATATCGTGCTGAATGTGACCATTGGCGACGAAAACGTCGGGCCAGCCATCGTTGTCGTAGTCGAAGAAAAAGCAGCCGAAGCCTAGCGTGAGCAGACTGGAGCGACCGATCTCGGAATGAGGTGCTTCATCGACAAAGAGGCCGTTGCCTTCATTGTGGTAGAGAGCGAGCATCTGGTTTGAAAAATTAGAAACAAGAATGCTTGAATAGCCCGAATGGTCGTAATCCGCGGCGGCGGTGCCCATGCCTGCGCGAGCGACGCCATTTTCGCTGAAACCAACACCGGACATCACGGCTTTCTCGGTGAAAGTTCCATTATGATTGTTGATGTAGAGCTTGTTGGGTTCGGTGTCGTTGCTGACAAAAACATCCGGCCATCCGTCGTTGTTGGCATCAAGAACAGTGACGCCGAGACTCTTTGAGGTTGGATCGTATAGGCCAGCCTGCTTGGTGACATCGGTGAAAGTTCCGTTGCCATTGTTGTGCCAAAGGCGCAAAGACGCGCCTTTGTACGATTGTGGCGTGCAATAGGATTTCGTGCGGCCGTCGAGGGTGCAATAGATGTCGGTTTGAGGTGTCCACTGAACGTAATTGGCGACAAGGAGATCCAGACGGCCGTCACGGTCATAATCAATCCAGGCCGCGCTCGTACTGAATTCATTGGGGCCCCAGAGTCCAGCCTGCTTCGTGACATCGGTAAAGGTTCCGTTACAATTGTTGCGGAAGAGATGGCTTTGGCCGAGGGCAGTGACAAAAATGTCGTCGCACCCGTCGTTGTTGTAATCGCCGACAGTAACGCCCATGCCGTACATTTCGACATCGAGGCCCGCTTGTCGCGTCACGTCCGTGAATGTGCCGTTGTGGTTGTTGCGGTAGAGAGTCATGTGCGAGCGGCGGTTTCCATGGCCGGGCCAGTCGGTTCCATTGATCAGAAGGATGTCGGGCCAGCCGTCATTGTTGTAATCAATGAAGGCAACGCCCGAGCCCATGGCTTCGGGCAACCACATTTTTCCAAACGCGCCATTGTTGTGAACGAAATGAATGCCTGCTGCGCGAGTCACATCCTGAAAGTAGATTGGGGGTGTGGAGGGTTTTTGCGCGTATAAGGCAGCAAGGGGAGCAGCGACAGTTAGAACAGTCACAGCCAACCAGAATTTGCGGACGAGAGGGTTGTTCATTAACGAGAGCCTTTTGCCTTCAGCGAATCGCCATAATGAGAAGCTGTCGGTTGCAATGGCGCTGATTCAATTTCGTGGATGGGCTGCCGTTCGTTGTTGTCATCCGGGTGCGCGCGAAGATAGGGCCCGGTCAACGAGTCTTCCGCTTCGTTCGCCTTGAAGCGCAGATAACGCAACTCGTAGTCGTGGGCGCGGCTGGGTTGGCCGAGTCCGTTATAGCAAAGCATGAGGTTGTAATTCGCCTCCACGTCCTCTGGGTCGATTTGAAGCACAACCTGAAATTCGCGAATCGCTTCGGGGTAACGTCGCTTAAGGAATAATGTGCGGCCAAGATCGTTTCGCGCTACTCGGTCGTTTGGGTATTGCTGAAGGGCGATTTTCAGTTCCGCGATCGCCGGATCATATTTTCCTTCGTCGCGCAGCAGACTTGCGTAGAAGAAGTGCGCGCTGGCAAGAGTAGGCGCCACCTTGAGGGCTTGCTTGAGCACCTGCTCGGCACCGGGCAGATTGCCCTCCTGCAAACGTACGCGGGCCATGTTGACCCAACCGTCGCCACGATTTGGCGCGGCCTGGGCGACTCTCTCGAAGGCGGATTCGGAGCCCTGCAAATCGCCCTGCAACAGCAGCCCAATGCCATAGTCATTCCAGCGCCCCCAGTCAGCTCCTTCAACGTCAATCTTCGGTTTGGGCAAGGGGGCATCCGCCGGCAGCACCTGCAATTCGGCTTTGTCTTGCCCCATAACGACAATGGGTGCATTTGGAATGCCGGGGCGCTTGCCGGAATCGTCCTTCGTGCTTCCTGTGAAGGCCCATTTCGTATCGTCGAAATCTGTGGAAACAGAGGGCTTTTGCTGGTTCGGATCATGAATCCCTGCAAACGAAAACTGCGTGAACCACCAGCTGAACTTGCGATAATTCAGCTTCGCCGTGAGCGTGATGCGATTGCCGGCATTTTTCGGAATGTACAAACGATAGTGAATCGTATCGGCCGCACCCGGTGGAATTAGGCGCACGTAAACGACGGCGCGCTCGGCCCACGCGTTACGTTTGTTGATTGGGTTGCCGTGCGAATCGATGAGCAGAGCCCGATAAAACTGTGCAGCAGAGTCGACGGGGCCGTCCCCGTTTCCATTCGGCCCTGCCTCGCCACTCCAGAAGATCGTGCGCCCGTTTTCATCTTGGGCACGGAGTTCAAGCCACAAATCGAAGGCATCGACAGTGCCCCCCGGGAAGAAATGGCCAACGCCACGCGTGCGAACAACCACGTCGATGCGCTCGGTGTCTCCACGGCGAACTTGAACAGGGAAGCGGCCAAATGGCGCCGTGAGCTGCGACGCGCGAGTAGCGAATCCTTGTTGTCCTGTCGGCGCTTGAAACTCCGCTTCCTCGCCAACGCCAAACGTGGTCTGGATTTGAGGCATACCACCAGGGGATTCTCTTGAGGGCAAGGCATTCGCACTCTCGGATTCCCGTTGCTCCGGCGAAATTCCAAAGATGTCGACGCTGACTTGATTGGCTTTCAAGAAGTTTTCGACAGTATCGAGCTGTTCCGTATCCTCGTTTTCGTAAGGTAGCGCAGTATTGGCAGCCGGGAAGCGGTGCGAATGGATGATACCCGCGTAGTTGCCGAAATCGTTGGAGCGAACTTCGGGCATGTGACAATCGGTGCACATCTGCGGATGCGCCGGATAGTAGAACGACCGCGCGCCTTCGCCCGAAACACCGCTCGCCTGCCAGTTGTCGTATTCATTGAAGCCGCGGGTCCAGCGGTAATGGTTCACTGGGAAGTCGAGGTGCACTTTATGACACGCCGAGCAGAACTCCGCCGTTTGATTTTTCACGAATGGCTTCATGAATATGCGGCGATGCGGTTCTGGGTTAAGCTGCAATAGAAAATCAACCAAATGATGGACGACAGGGTTCTTACTTGTGGCCAGGTCATTCAACGGCGGATATTCGAGGACGTAATTGTTCTGACCCATCGTGGACTGGACTGCAACAATCGAGTGGCACATCACGCAACCCAGACCGGCTTGACCTTCTGGAGTGTTTTCAATTTCACGGACTGGCCGGTCGAACATTCCAGTCAAGAGCAACGCGGGATCGTGACAGCCGGCGCACCACTTCGATGGTCGGATACCCACGGTGTCCTGCATATATTCAATGCTTTTGCGGTACCACTGATTGTTGAAGGATGAGAAATGATGGGCCGAGCTTTCCCACTGGCGATAAATGTCCGCATGACATTGCTTGCAGGTGTCGGATTCCATGAAGAATTTGTTGGGGATCTTGGCATTGTTCGCCACTTGGACCGACCCCGGAAAAAACGGGCCTGCTGATCCACCACCCTCGTCATTCATCGTAGCGGGGGCGATTTTCGGGTTTTCGATTGTGTAGGCAGCCTGCCAGCGTGTGTTGCGCGCCCACCAGGCGCCGTAGCAAACGGCGACGGACACAATCATGACGGTGAGCCAGCACAGGGCCCCCGAAGGGCCCCTGCCCAAGAAGTTAAACTTGCGGCTTAACCAGGCGCCGACCAACAGAACAACACCGATGAGGCATCCCAGGATGTGGATGTAAAGAAAAGGAAAATCGTTTCGCAGAGTACCTGTGAAAATCAGCCCGATGCCAATGCAACCGCCCAGAGAAAGGAAGCACCATCCAACGCGCTCAATAATTCGAGAGTTGCGCCAAATCCTGCCAAAAAGTAAGAATAAAACCGCAAGGAACACGATTCCCGCGACCAGGTGCAAAACAACGAAAGCGTAGTAATGAATGGTGGCGCTCGGCCAGGCGTACTCGTAAGTCGCTGTGAGGAGAAGCAGCAAGAGCAAGCCGAGGGCAATTTTCTTCATCGTTATTTTGCGAGTCGATAGCTAACCAGAGGAGGCCGCGAACTTCAGAGACACGACATCCCAGAACGTGCCCGAGACTATCCGAGGGGAATCCGGGTTGCAATAATATGAAAATACTATGCCCACGTTTTGTTCACACTTGCGACGAATTCCCTGCAGGCGGTCTACAGCAAATTGAGTGCTAAACTGGGCGCCCTCACTTTCGACGGAGAAATCATGCAAGGTACAGAGCAGCGCCAGAAAAGCTTAACGTTTCTTTCCGCCGTGGAAATGGCAGCAGCAGTTCGGAAGCGGCGGGTAAAGCCCACGGCGTTGGTCGAAGCGCATTTGGAACGCATTGCGCTATTGAATCCGCGACTGAATGCATTTGTTCACATCGACTTTGACGGAGCGCGCCGCCAGGCTGTTGCAGCCGAGGCCGCTCTAAGAGTTGGCGACGTCCTTGGACCGCTCCACGGAGTGCCGATCACCGTCAAGAGTTCAATTGATGTTGCGTGCTGGCCGTGCAGCTGCGGTTCTCGCCTGCGAGCAGATTATGTCGCCCAAAGTGATCCTCCGCTAGTTTCGCGCCTCCGTCGCGCTGGGGCGATTCTGCTTGGGAATACGAATGCGCCTGAATTCCTCATGGCATACGAGACGGACAATCTTCTTACGGGGCGTACGAACAACCCATGGGACCTGACGAGGACGCCGGGCGGCTCGAGCGGCGGAGAAGCTGCCGCGATCGCGGCGCGGTGCTCAGCTGGCGGCGTGGGCAGCGACGGAGGCGGGTCGATTCGAGTGCCCGCGCATTACAGCGGCATCTGCGGCCTAAAGCCAACTCCTGGGCGCATTCCCGCGACGGGCCACTTTCCGGAATCAGCGGGCCCGTTCGCGTCGCTCGGGGTTGTGGGCCCCATGGCTCGGACTGTTTCGGATTTGAAGTTGCTTTTCGGGGTGATGGCGGGCCCTGATTCTGGTGATCCGATGTCCGCACCCGTACTGCTGCAAACCCCGAGTAACTCGGAAATACGTCAATTAAGAATTGGCTACTTCAGGGACGATGGCCGAATCCCGGTGACGCCAGAGACGAACTCGGCGGTGCGAACTGCGGCGAGCGCCTTGCAGGCGGCGGGGCACGTTGTCGAGCCGTTTCTGCCGGACGAATTGGAATCAGTGCGGCGGATTTGGTGGGATCTCTTCGGCCGTGCTGGACAGGTTGCGCTCGGACCGTTGTACAAAGGAAGGGAAGCGGAGCTGAGTCCGATCTTGAGGGAGTTCATCGGTATCGTGCACGCCGAGCCCGAGTTGACGCTGTCCGAGTTCATGGGCACACTGCTCGAGCGCGACGCCATTCGCGCGCGGTTTCTTCGCCAGATGGAACGGTATCCGATCCTTCTTTGCCCGGGTTGCGCGATACCGGCCTTCGTTCATGGTGAGAGGCAATGGAAAATCGGGGGCCGTACCGTCGAGTATCTCGACGCCATGAGCTACTGCCAGTGGTTTAACGTGCTCGGAAATCCGGCAGTGGTCGTACCGGTCGGACATTCGCCCGAGGGGCTTCCGATTGGCGTGCAAGTTGTTGGGCGACCGTTCGAGGAAGAAATGGTCCTTGCGGTGGCGCAAGAGATCGAATCGAGTTGCGGCGATTTGGGAGAGCCGCCGCTCTAAACGCGGTCAACCAAGAATACGCGAATAAATGCCAGCAACGTCCCGATTGAGGTTGTCACTCCCTCCCCACACCCAGCGCATCCGCCACCCGATTTATATAATTGAACCATGACGCAATCAGCGTGATCTGAAGAATGGCAGTGTCGTCGAATCCGGTGGCTCTCAGCTTTTCGTGATGATCACGACTGATTGCCGTTGCGTCTTTTGTGAGCCTCACAGCGTAATCCAGCATCACCCTATCTTGTTCGGAGATGGGCGCGGTTCGGTAGTTGCGGCGTAATGCTTCCACCAAATTCGAATCCAGCGTTACTCTACGCAGAAACTCTGCGTGTGAGTCTATTCAATACGAGCACCGATTCGTGATAGACACGACCGTTGCGATCATCTCATGCTGCCGCCGGGAGAGCGGCAAATCGGGCGACATCAGGGCACCGAAGGTAGAAAAGGCATGGAAGAGCGCTTCGGGAATGAGCGTATGCGACGCCACGATTGAGGATGGTCCGTCTTTCGTCGGGAAAACCGGTGTAGCGTATTCGACCGGGTAGAGCTGCCGCTGTTCCTGCATCGCCCGGCGCAACGACTCGCTCGCTTCCGACAACGGAATGGTTCGAATCCAGGTCATTGTGGTTTTCTCTCGCAGTTGGCCAGTTGTGATGAATCAAACGTACGTTCCGATTACCTCGAAATGCCTTCCATCCGCTGTTGAGAAAATGGCGACGTCGTTGTATGTGCCACCGAGCTTGGCTGGCCGGCCGTTGACGGTCACACTCTGCAACGTATTCTCTTTCGGCAGGCGGAACTTTACATGCAACTCACTTGGAGCGCCGGGCCGGGCGAGCACGACATTTGCGGTGACCTTCTTGGCGGTGTTATCAGCCGCCATTTGCAGATTCACCCTGCCCCAGCGGGTGGGCGTCTGATCAATTCTGATTTCTTTCCCGGAACCCAGCCAATCTCTGGGAATGCCCTTCGCCAGATAGAGCCGATCTTCGTCTGAATCTTCGAGCACCAGCATCCAGCGAACGAGCAATGGAATCGTTTGCTGCGCGGGAATACAAAAAATTGCCGTGTCGCCATCGATGCCGGAAACCTCGCCAGCGGTCCAGCTTCCGCGCGTATGATCATGGAAGCGATGGGAGTAAAGGAACAGCAAGTATTCCTCAATGCGATCGAGACGCAGCAGCATCAGCGCGTAGCCGTAGGAAATGAAGCCGAGAATGTCTCGTCCGGTGGGATGCGGCCGCTCCACATTGGCAACCACGCCGAGCGTAGTGGCACCATACGCGCGCATGCAATCGATCACCAGATTTGCCAATTCGGGCGGCAACATGTCCGCATGCAATAACTCGGCGTAGGGCCGATGCGGCCACTGCTGCGGGCTCGGCCGCTCCTTTTCCATGGACTCCCAAAATGTGAGTGTCGTTCCGGGATAGGTTCCAATGTACGGAGGATTTACGTCGCTGCGCACGTTCTTCTTGATGCTGGTGGCAACGGCGTCTTGCAGAATCTTGCTGCGACGCAGCCAATCGCTCGTGACTTTTTCGATTTCCGGACCGGTTTTGATGCTCCGCCACGTTCGGCTGATGTCTTTTAGGCCGCGCGCCGCAAACGCGCTGTTTGCAAAATACGGAAGCCACCAGGTTTCCGGTTTTGGCGCCAAACAGGAGTCGGACTCGCTCCAGCCATGAATCAAGCCATAGCCTGGATCGGCCGGCGGCAAACGCAAGCTTTCGTCGTGCATTTCGCAAAGGAGCTTAGCCGTCGCGGCGATCTTTTCCTGATGCTTCAAGAGCAATGCGCTGTCGCGAGTGTAGTTGAAATACCTCGCGAATAGCATGAGTTCCATGCCGAACTGCGCGGTTTCCGGGCCGCGCATATTGATCATGCCTTTTGCGTCTGTGAAATCGGTGAGGTAATTATCTATAACCGCGCGGGCCATCTCAAAGCGACCCCACTCGAGATTTGCACCGACAGACATGGTGAAAATGTCCTGGAAGCCATCGTATTCCGAGCCGTAATAATCACGATCAACGGCTCCGTATTTCGGATAAACGCCGCCAGGGCGGACCATCAGTTCTTTTGCGAAAGCGTAGCGGGACATATCGATCCATGCATTTTGCGGAAGTGAGGCTGAGGCGACATCGTGCAGTTGCTTTTCCCAATAGCCGGCGAACACCAACAGCGCACGATAGAACTCTTCGGCATGCGGATCCTCCCGACCCGGAGGAAACGCCGGATAACTGTGACCGTAGACAACGTTGCTGATTTTTCCATCCGCGATGCGCGAAGTGCGGTGCCAAGTTTGCACGATGAACTTGTCGTGCGCCTCCACGTCGCCAAAGACGACGATTTCGTCGTAGGCTGTGTCCGAAATTGGCATTATTTTTCGGACTGCCGGCATCCAGCCGCCAATCAGTCCTTCGAATCGCTTCTCAGCAATTTGAGAATTGAGTTCGGGGAAATACTGTCCCGGATGATAGGTCCGCGTGCTTCCACTGGGATAGACCGGCATCGTGTCGAAGCATTCCTTGGTTCCAACGAACGTGTTCCATGGCAGACGGAAGAAAACGGGGCGTCCTCCCGTGGCGGACCCCATCGGCGGAGCCGCCGATTTCACTAATTCAGGATCCGGGTCGCCATTTTGCAGAAGTTTTTCGGCCAACAAATCAGGACCGGACATTCCAACGTCTTTTAAGCTCAGCCCCAAATAAGGAGGGTTGGCCTCAGCGAAGACCGCCTCGGCATTTTTCGGTAGAACTCTGCTGTTTCCGTTCGAGGAGATGAATGTGATCGCTCCATCGCGGGTTCGGAGATCCTCAAAGACTTTCCAGTTTATCCCGTCGACTTTGAACTCACAGAGCTGCGTGTGGCCTTCGACGTTGGGCGTCGGTGGGGCCACAGACACCGCAGCGTTGTTTGACGGGATCTTCTCACTTTCAATGATAGCGGCGGAAGTGGTCTTCGGAAGATACCGCGCTGCGGCGGTCGTTACAGCCAAGTTCTTTAGGAAACGGCGTCGGTCCATGATTGATTCCCCGGCTCGTCCCTCAACTGACTTCGTCGAGGCGTCGATTTGATTTTTTTGCTTCTTTCGGGGGAGTTGTATCACAATCCAGGACGCGCTGGTAAACGTTTTCCCGATTTTCGGTTAAGATGCGGCTGGCAGTGGTTTCAAAGATGAGCGGCAACAGCACGGGGCCCCGCAGCCAGCAGGAAACGAGGACGCAGAAATGAGAAGCGGCAGACTTCGATTCGCGAGCAGAATTTCATCGTGCCTGCTGGTGCTCAGCCTCGCTCCCGCATTGAGGCATGAAGCGGCCGCCCAGGGACGAAGAGTTCAGGTGGCTCCAACACCTGGCCCGATGCTCGCACAAGGAATCGTCAACTTCGAGACTCCCGACTTTGATTTGAGCCTGGTGCGTTCGTCACAAACGATTGCTGCGCTCAAACCAAAAGGTGCGGACGGTTTCGACTTCACGCCGGGCGACTTGCTCATCGAGCGGTCGCAGAATGGCTACTATCACCTCGGCGACATTGATTTGCGCGTGCGCGAAGGAACCACCGGAGATTGGCAAAACTATTCCACTGCTTTTTCGCGCACACCCATCGACGCCTTGCCCACATCTCCTGGAGTTTTGGCCGCAGCGGATCTTACGCCCACCCTGCCATCTGATTTGCCGTTACATGTTACTCGCACTTGGGCGTTGGAAGATGGCAAGCTCGTTCTGCGATTCACGCTGAAAAACAAGACAGCCCGGGTTGTTCAGATTGGCTCACTCGGCATTCCGATGATTTTCAATAATGTGCTGAATGGCCGATCGCTCGAAGAAGCCCACGCAAAATGTTCCTTCTATGATCCCTACATTGGCGAAGACGCTGGATATTTACAGGTGACTCGGCTGAACGGTCATGGGCCAGCATTGTTGGTCGTGCCCGACGGGAAAACTCCTTTTGAAGCCTACAATCCGATCCTCGATGAACGCGGCCCGAACGGAGCTGTGCAGATTTTCAACGATCCCACGCCGCGAGGCGTGACATTCGAGGGTTTCTATGACTGGATGATTCACAGCGAAGCATACGCCGAGAATGAGTGGAAAAACGCGCAACCGTGGAACCCGCCCAGCATGCTCAGCCTCGCCCCGGGAGAGTCGAAGACTTACGGAGTAAAGTTCCTGCTCTCCGATTCCATTCGAGATATCGAGAAAACGCTTACCACCAATGCCAGGCCCGTCGCTGTTGGCATCCCTGGTTATGTGTTGCCAATGGACATCGACGCACGCCTATTCTTGAAATATCCGAAGACCGTCCGTTCGATGGTCGTCGAGCCTGCCGGAGCGATCACGATCCACAAAGATAGACTGACGGCCGGTGGCTGGAAAGCCTTCGCGTTGCAAGGGCACACATGGGGCCGTTCGCGGCTGACGATCACTTACCAGAATGGCTTGGTGCAGACCATCAACTACTTCGTGATCAAACCAGAATCACAGGCGGTTTCCGACCTGGGCCATTTCTTGACCACCAAGCAATGGTTTCTGGATCCGAGTGATCCGTTCCATCGCAGCCCGTCGGCGATGACGTACGACCGCCAGGCGAACGCGATCGTGACGCAAGATAGCCGCGTCTGGATCGCCGGACTGAGCGACGAAGGCGGCGCGGGTTCGTGGCTCGCCACGATTATGAAAGAATTCGGGCAGCCGGACAAAGAAGAGCTCCATAAATATCAGCAGTTCGTCGACGGCGTCTTGTGGGGCGGCATCCAGTACAAGTACGGGCCATATCGATACGGCGTGAGGAAAAGCCTGTTCTACTATCAGCCCGGCCTCGTACGGGGCAGTTATTATCGCAACGATCTCGATTGGGGCAGTTGGACGAGCTGGGACAAGAAAGAATCGGAAGCAGTCGACCGTTCATTCAATTACCCGCACGTCGCAGCGGCGTACTGGGTGCTCTACCGCCTGGCACGCGACCACCAAGGGTTGGTCACCGATCATCCGTGGCAATGGTATCTGATGCACGCTTACCAAACGTCAATGGCTATGACGAAGTATGGCGCCGGTTTGGCTCAGTTTGGACAAATGGAAGGCGATATCTTCCTGAAGATTTTGCAGGATCTCAAGCGGGAAGGTATGACGGTTGAGGCCGAGAACCTGGAAGGCATAATGCGCCAGCGCGCCGATCGCTGGAAACAAGAGGCCTACCCATTTGGCAGTGAAATGCCGTGGGATTCGACCGGTCAGGAAGAGGTTTATGCGTGGATGAAGTACTTCGGGTACCAGGACAAAGCCGACGTCACGCTCAATGCAATCCTCGGTTATGATCCAACGATACCGAGCTGGGGCTACAACGGCAGCGCCCGTCGCTACTGGGACTTTATCTACGCCGGCAAAATCCAGCGGCTCGAACGCCAGCTTCACCATTATGGCTCGGGCATCAACGCCATTCCGCTGCTCGCTCAGTACCGCGAACATCCCGGCGACTTTTATCTTCTTCGTGTCGGTTATGGCGGAACGATGGGAGCGCTCACCGACATCGATCAGGAAGGATTTGGGTCTGTCGCATTCCACGCGTTTCCGGACATGTTGAAATTTGATCCGTACTCGGGTGACTACGGCCCGAACTTTTTCGGACACGCGCTCAACACGGCTACCTACATTGTCCATCAGCCGGAATTCGGATGGCTCGCATTCGGCGGCAACCTCAAGATCAAAGGCGATACAATCCGGGTCACGCCGCTCGATTCCTTTCGCATGCGCGTATACGTCGCATCGGTCGGGCTTTGGCTGACACTGGATGCAGGCGAGTTCGATGGCGTGGAAGTGAATCCCAAGACTGGCGCTGTTCGGGTCGGATTAGCTCCAGCGACGAGCTATACACCGACAGCCTTTCTGCGCGTGGAGCAACCAGCGAAGATTCCAGGTGTAGGGTCGTATCGCCCATCCGAGTCATTTCAACTCGCGCGCGATGCGTATGTCGTGCCTCTCCACAAGGACACGACTTGGGTCGAACTCACCGCGAATCACTAGGTGCGAACGAGGAGCCGAGAGTAACCGCCAAATGAGCAAACGATACGATCGCAGGGAAGTCTTGAAAGGCATGAGCGCTGCATGTGCGGCCTATCTACTGCCAGGGCAAGAAGAATCATCTGCGCAGAGTCTCCGCGCGGCGGGACAAGAAGTCGAGATTCATATTTCCGCTGTCAGCGCGCACACGTTTCGGCTGAGCATCCTCCCTCTGAAGAATGGTGAACCGGTTACAATCCCGTCTGATGGTTCGCTTGTGCGACTGTCTTGGGGCAAGCCAATCGTGAAATTACGCGGGGCGGTCGGCGCTCAAACAGTGAAATCCGGCGACGCGACGATTCGGATCAATCCTAACCCATTGACTTTCGTGTTCGACTCCGGCGGGACCGAGCAAATCCAGCAGATCAAGATAGACCAAGAGAGTGGCATCGTCTCATTCGACACTGGAAATTCTCCATTGCTTGCACTCGGCGAAGGTGGCCCGCAATTCGATCGACGCGGATCGACGGACGCGATGCGCAGCGGTCAGGGCGGCTACAAACTCGCGACACACGGCGGACGCGTTCCCATTCCCTGGCTCATCGGGACAGCGGGCTGGGCGATGTTCATCCACCAACCCTTCGGCACCTTTGATTTCACTGGACCTGACAGCAAGTTCCAGCCGGAAAGCCCGGATACCGCGCTTCCGCTGGACATCTTTTTCGTCGCGGCGCGTGAGCCCGCGACAATTATGGCGGAATATGCACGTCTCACGGGCCATGCTGAAATGCCGCCATTGTGGAGCCTCGGCTATCAACAATCTCACCGCACGCTGGCCAGCCGGGAAGAAATCCTAGACGAAGCAAAGACGTTTCGTGAAAAGAAACTACCGTGCGATGCATTGATTTATTTGGGCACCGGCTTCTGTCCTTCGGGGTGGAACACGGAAAACGGTTCCTTCGCGTGGAACTCGCGCGTTTTTCCCGATCCAAAGGAAATTCTCGACCAGTTCCATCAAGACAATTTTCACGCTGTCCTGCATGCAGTCATTTTGACGCGCAAACTCCGCGGGAACGCGCGCGACGGTTGCGTCGTTGCACGTTTTGATGAGGAAGAGGCTGGCTGCTATTGGGACGCGCACCGCAAAGACTTCGCGCTCGGAGTGGACGGCTGGTGGCCGGACGAAGGCGATCCGCTCGACATCGCGTCTCGATTGACGCGCAACCGCATGTATTGGGAAGGGCCGCAGATTGACCGTCCAAACGAGCGCCCGTACGCCTTGCACCGCAATGGCTACGCCGGCATGCAGCGGTATGCCTCTTTCTTGTGGTCAGGTGACGTCTACTCGACCTGGGAAACGCTGAAGGTTCATGTTCCGAACGCCATCAATACGGCGCTGTCGGGCATTCCGTATTGGGGCACAGACATCGGCGGCTTCGTGCCCACAAAGGAATTCACTGCTGAGTTGTATCTGCGGTGGTTTCAGTTTGGCGCCTTCTGCACGCTGTTTCGTTGCCACGGTCGCACATGGAAACTGCGCCTTCCGTGGGGCTGGGACACCGGCGATCCGGGGCCAATCGAAATCAGCAACTATGGCGGCGCAGCCATTCCCGACGCGAGCCAGTTGCATAACGCGCAGGTCGAACCGATTTGCCGGAAATATCTTGAGCTTCGTTACCGAATGCTACCGTATTTGTACAGCGCAGTCCACGAATGCGCCACTACGGGCATGCCGATCATGCGGGCGCTGTGGCTTCACTATCCCGACGATCCCGTCGCTGTGGCGCGCGACGACGAGTACTTGTGGGGCCGAGACATCTTGGTTGCGCCGGTATGCGAGAAGGGAGCGACTTCGCGCCGTGTCTATCTTCCGCGCGGCAGCTGGTACGATTTCTGGACCGGCGAGCGCACGGAAGGCGGCCGCGAAATCAGCCGCAGCGTTGATCTCGAAGCGCTGCCGCTGTACGTCCGCGCGGGAGCGATTCTGCCGCTCGGCCCAGTGAAACAGCATACAGGCGAGAAAGTGGATGGGCCCTTGAACATCACGGTTTATCCCGGTGCTGACGGTTCCTTCCTGCTCTATGAAGACGACGGCAAATCTTTTAACTATCGCGGAGGGGAGTGGATGGGCATTCAGATGCAGTGGAATGATTCAAAACGCCTCCTACGACTTCATCTCGCTCCGGGCTCGCGCATGCTGGCGCCGTTGCGACGAAATATTGAAATCAAAGTCGGCCAGGAAACGCGGCAAATCGTTTTTGAAGGGCACCCCGTGGAGGTATCCTTAAGTAAGGTCAGACTTGGGACTATGCTAAGCGCGCGTACGTGACGCTATAATCGGCTATGCGACTATCGGTCTTAATGACGAAGAATCTGTTACCTATCAGCTTAGGGGCACTGCTGGCGATAGGGTTTGGCATATTTCCCGCGGCATCGGGCGCGCAGACGGCCAAGACAGCTTCGCCCACCGATCCTTTAGCTTCCGCGCATAAAGGAATTCAGCTTGCCGCGGGCGGGGCATGTAATGAAGCGCTGCCGATTTTGAGGAAGGCGCTTCCGCATATCACCGACAAGAAACTTACCTATGACGCTGCCATGGCCATGGCTCAATGCGGAATGAGCGTCGATCAGGAAGATGCCGCTGTGGAAGCTCTCACCCTGCTGCAACGCGAATTTCCCAATGATCCTAGAGTTCTATATACCGCGACGCACTTCTATTCCGAACTCGCGTCGCGCGCTGCTCACAGACTTGCTGCGACCGCTCCCCATTCGGCCGAGGTGCAGGAACTGAATGCGGAGGCGCTCGAGTCGCAAGGGAAGTGGGACGAGGCTGAGAAAGCATATCGTCAGATTTTGCAGCAATACCCCGAACAGCCGGGCATTCATTACCGGCTCGGTCGCATCATTATCTCGGAACCGCCCACGGCGACTTCTGCCGACGACGCCAAGAAAGAGTTCGAGGAGGAGCTAAGGATCGACCCGACAGCTGCTTCTGCCGAATTCATGTTGGGAGACCTTGCCCGGCAAGCTCAGCAGTGGGATCAAGCCGTCGAACACTTTGGCCGCGCGGCAAAGTTGGATGAGGGGTTCTCGGAAGCTTACCTAGGGCTTGGGTTGTCTCTCAATGCTGGCGGGAAACACGCGGAGGCCGTAGCGCCGTTGCAAAAATACGTGAAAATGGAGCCCTCGGATCCCGCTGGTCACTATCAGCTAGCGATCGCTTATGCTCGGACGGGACGCATGCAAGAGGCGAATCGTGAGATTGCTCTCCAACACGAGACCGAAAAGAAAGCGCAATCTGCGCCGCAGGATCCGCGCTCGCAATACTGACCCTCGGAACGTTCATCGAATTTCGCCGCGTCTAGCCGCCACGCTCATCGCCACTTTCCCTCGCCTTCGACAATCGTGATGTATCGATCGATGGGAAGATCGGTGAATCGCTCGGTCTCGCCTCCCGGGAGAGGCCACTTTACTTCGAGCCAATCAATCTTGGTACGTTGCCCGATTCCCAGGACCATTCGCGGGTCGTGCGAGGAAAGGTAGCTCCCGCCGCCAACCTTGAAGCGGTGGCGTTTCAAGTCGTCGGCCTGATACGTGATCCGCGCGCCGATCGCGTCGATATTCGCTTTGCGGCCGATTAAGCGGATGCCCAGTCGATGATTCTGCGGGCCAGCGTTATTTCGCAACAGAATCGGCGGGCCGTCATTCACGGCAACAAGCACGTCAACCGAACCATCGTTATCGAAATCTCCAAGCGCCATCCCGCGTCCCGCGATGGGCCGTGAAAAAATCGGCCCGCTCTCGGCGCTGATATTGCGGAATTCGTGCCCAGCATTGCGAAAGAGAAGCATAGGTTCGCGATACTTCACATCCTGCGTATGCTTCTCGACGGTGATGTCAGGGTGACCATTGCAGAGGAGAAGGTCAAGTTCGCCGTCGTTGTCGAAGTCAAGAAACTTTAAACCCCAACCGCTCATGAGTCTGGTCGTCGAGCCAATTGCGTCGGACAGCGCCACGTCCGTGAAAGTTTCATCCTTGTTATTGTGGTAGAGCGAATACATTTCATGATCGACGTTCGACACGCATAGATCAGTCCAACCATCTTGATCGTAATCGGCAGCGTCCACGCCCATGCCCGAGCGTGCGCGTCCGAATGTGTTGTAGCCAATGCCCGAGAGCAATCCGATGTCCGAGAATTTGCCCTTGCCGCTGTTGACGAACAGAGAATTTGCGACCGTATCGTTGGACACGAAGAGATCCATCCATCCGTCATTGTTGATATCACACGCAACAACTCCCCACGCCTTAGAAGGAGATGCGGCGATGCCCGATTCCTTGCTGACGTCGGTGAACGTCCCGTCGCCGTTATTGTGATACAGCCACGACTGCATTGGGTCGTAGACGTCCGGCTTGCAGTACCAGCGTTCGCCGGTCAAAGTATTTCCACAGAATTTATTCTTGGATTTATCCCATTTCGCGAATTGGCACACAAACAGGTCCAAGCGCCCGTCATTGTCATAGTCGAACCAAACCGCGCTGCTAGCCCATCCCGGCGACACGACTCCAGCTTTTGCCGTGACGTCGGTAAAAGTGCCGTCTCTGTTGTTGTGGTAAAGAATGCTGCGAGGATACTGCGTGACGTAAAGATCGGGGAACCCGTCGCGATCGTAGTCGCCCACGGCAACACCCATGCCGTAAGCGCCGCCAACCACCCCGGCCCGTTCTGTTACATCCGTGAATGTCCCGTCGCGATTGTTGTGATAGAGTGCGTTTCGCAGCGGCTGAACGGGATTATAAAAATCGCACTTACCACTGTTGACTAGATAGATGTCCATCCAGCCGTCGTTGTCGTAATCTAGGAACGCGCAACCGGGACCTTCCGTTTCCGGTTCGTACATTTCGGGCGAGAGTCCCGCCACATGAGACCACTTGATTCCACTGACGGAACTTGGGATTTCTTCGAAGGCAGGGAGGCCGTTTGCAGAACTCCTTGCTCTCCCGAAAGTGAGCCCGCCGTTGGGCAAGGTACCTGCCGCGAGCCCGGACCACCCGAGAATTTGAAGCAAGCGCCGGCGGGAAAATGCGAGGCGTCGATCCCCTGATGGCTTAGACACTCGTGTTCCTTCCCCTTTCCGCACCCTCGACACTATCCACCTGAAAACGTTTTCCTGCTACAGTCAACGGGAAAAGAATACCAACAAGCCGTGGCGCTCGCATTCAGACAGCGCGGATTTCTCTTAGCGACACCAATTTTTGCTGATATAGGCTTGGAGCGCATTTGATTTCGGTGAATTCTAATCAGGACTGAGATTCTTTCGTGAAAACGTTCTCCGGAATTTCTAGAAGAGACATGCTGAAATATATGGGCCTGGCGCTGGCGGCCCCTTCGCTATCTCGCGGACGCACGTCTTCAGTATTGCCTGTCAAATTCGTCGACGTTGCGCAATCTGCGGGAATTCACTTTCGCCATGACAATGCTGCGTCACCAGAGAAATATCTAATCGAAACCATGGGATCTGGTTGCGGGTGGATTGACTACGACCAGGATGGCCTACTCGACTTATATCTTGTGAACGGAGCGGCGACGCGCGTTTACACTCCGTCGCATTCTTTGCGCAGTGCTCTCTACCACAATGATGGAGACGGAACCTTCACCGACGTCACTTCGCAGGCGGGCGTCGCTGCAGAGGGCTTGTTTGGCATGGGCGTAGCCGTAGGTGATTATGACAACGACGGATTTCCGGATCTGCTCGTCCTCGGCTATGGGCGATGTATTCTCTACCACAACAACGGCAATGGAACTTTCACTGATGTTACGGTTCGGGCGGGAGTGCAGAATCCCGGTCGTTGGGCGTCCAGCGCAGCCTGGTTCGATTACGACAACGACGGTCATCTCGACTTGGTGATCGCCAATTATATTGACTGGTCGCCGGATCGCAATTTCTGGTGTGGCGACCACGGGCCCGGCATGCGCAGCTATTGCCATCCTGACGACTACAACGGCACACCGCCTACCCTCTTCCATAACAACGGCGACGGAACCTTCACGGATGTCAGCAAACAATCCGGCGTGGGCTTGAAACCGGGCAATGGGCTGGGGATTGTCACGTTCGATTATGACTATGATGGCTGGCAGGATATTTTTATCGCGAACGATTCGATGGCCAACTTCTTGTTCCACAACAACAGGGATGGATCGTTTCGCGAAGTCGGATACTCCGCAGGTGTTGCTGTGAGCGCCGATGGTTTGCCAGAAGCGGGGATGGGGACCGATGCGGCCGACACAACAGGCGACGGCCGAATGGACCTTGTCGTCACGCACCTCGATTCGCAGCTCGCACGTTTGTATAAAAATATGGGTGACGGAACATTTGACGACGCGACTTTGCGGTCTCAACTTGGCTACACGACATTTCATATGAGTGGGTTTGGCGCGCGAATCATGGATTACGACAACGATGGCGCATGCGACATTTTCATGGCGAACGGTCATGTTCTCGACAACATCGAACGTTATAACGCAGCCGTTCACTACGCGGAGCCCAAGCTCATGTTTCGTAACCTCGGCCATGGTGTCTTCGACAACGTCAGTGATCGTTTGGGAGCTGACTTTGTTCTTCCTCGCGTGAGCCGCGGCGCCGCCGTTGGGGATTTTGACAATGATGGCGACCTCGACATTCTTGTGAACAATAATGGCGAAGCGCCGCAATTGCTGCGCAACGACGGCGGAAACGCAAATCACTGGATACAGATTTTTCTGATTGGAACAAAATCGAATCGGGACGGCGTGGGTGCACGCATCAAGGTCGTGGCGAGCGACTTGATTCTCTACGACCAGAGGAAGGGCGGGATGAGTTACCAGTCCGCGCAGGATCCACGGCTCCATTTTGGATTGGGTCACCGCATTAGGGTGGATTCAGTGGAGGTTCTCTGGCCGAGCGGAATCACCACGGTCCTGAAGAATCTCAAGGCTGACCAAGTCATCGCGATTAAGGAAGGGCAGGGGCCCGTCGAACGGCCTTTCCCCCACCTCAATCTGCGAAAATAGATTTGCCTTTGACCAAGTGGAAGTAGAACGTATTTATTGCTGTGGATTTTTTTGAATGCCTCGTCCTGACGCAACGTAACCTGCCTTGTTGGGTGAATCCGTCTTGTATTTTTCGGCTTGCTCTTGATTCAATTTAGAGAGGATTGTTAGCATCTGCTTTTCTTCGTCAAGGTTTCCTCGGCGTCGATATGCAATTGCCAAATGTGAATAGATCGCGGTGTCCGTCGGTGCGAGTAGCCGCGCATTCTGGAGGCGCGCGATCGCATCATCGAGACGTCCTGCCGCGAGGTAAAGTTCGCCAAGCGCGATCTGCGAAACTTCGTAATCGGGGCGTTCTGCCGCGGATTTTTCCAGCGCCTTTTGCGCCTCCGCGAACTCCCGTTGGCTAGGCGTTGCGCCGGAGCGAGCGACTGCGGCCCCGAATATAGCTAGTAGAATGTAGTTCTCGTGGCCATTTTGGATTCCCTGGTGCGTAATCCTTATTGCTTCTGCAATGTTGCCCTCCAGAAGGGCTGCTTGGCCCGCCGCCATATAAAAAATTTCGCTGCCCGGGGCGAGCTCTCTTGCCGCATTGAAATCGGACTTCGCTTGGTCAGGCTGATTTTCAAATGTAAAGAAAACGCCTCGCTCGTAATGCAATCGCGCCGAATGAGGGAGTCGTTGTAGCCCGAGATTCAGGATTTCGATGCCGAGATCGTAAGCCTGGTGATCCATGCAGGCGTCAGTTACAAAAAGGTAGAGCCTTTCGTTTTGCGGGTTCTGTTCGGCGGCTTGCTGAAAGGCGGCGAGCGCCTTCTTCGGTTGTGCGGAACCCACGTAAGCCTGTGCCAAAAGATCATTTACGTCGGCTGTTTCGTGTCCGTCCTTCGTCAAGGAGTCGAGGATTTGAATTGCCTGATCGAATTGATTTGTTCCCAGATAGCACAAGGCAAGATTAAAGCTGGCAGCGTACTCATCCGTAACATGGCCGCGCGCAGCCAGAAAATATGGAATCGCTTCGGAAAATCTGCCTTGCCGAGTGAGTGTAATCCCTGTCTGAAGCTTTGATTCCGCTTCGCTGGACTGGCTCGATTGGCTTGGTGAACTGCCCCAGACGGTATCCGTTTTGACCAAGGCCCTTGCCGATCCGCCCGCCCAGAAGACCAGCGGCAGAGTCGCCACCGCGCAGTAGTGTATAAGGGTAAGAGTTGCTCGCCAGTTTTTGGTCGACCTCATGCCCAGAACGTCCTAGCGTTACATTCATAACCGTTAGACCTGTTCTACCACAGCCAGCCGCCCTCTTGCGGAAGATTCGTGGCGACTGTTCGGTTTCGGGACGACGACGGTAATCTGTAAACGTTTACCATTTTACGTAGAAGTCTGTTCAGATCCGACCCCGAGACCGGACCTCACGAACTAGCACGCCGCAAATTTTACATCCGCGCCGCAAAATCTTTAAAATTGGGCTTGACAAGTAGTATTAATGAATTATAAAAGTCAGTCATCGTTGCGGGGACAGTGTCATTGGGGTGGGTAGTATGAGTAAACGTTTACTTCGAGGTTCAGCGTCGCGCCCGGTGCTCCGGCGCGTGCCCACTTCCGTTTTGTCGCCACGGTCCGTTTCGTTCTCACTTTTTCCGTCTGGTTCTTTCACGAACGGATCTCACGTTTTTTTCAGAAGCATGGTCATAATTAACTGGCTGTTTTCAGCAGGGGTCAAGTCATCCGTTGTGCAGGCCGGTATTTGGATTCGCGGTTCAGGGATGAAAATAAAGTTTGGGTGTGCTTAAGGAGGAGTTTATGTCGCGGAGTTTTTCTCGCGCTTTCATCAGCAGCGTGGCGATTTGCTTGGCCGTGTTTTTCGCGCTGACGGCTCTGCCGGTTTGGGGGCAGGGCGGCACTGTGGGAACGGTGAAAATCACGGTGTTGGACCCCAGCGCGGCTTCTATTGCTGGTGCTGCCGTGTCGCGCTAAGGAATCTGGACACGAATAGTGTCATCAATGGCACGACGGAAAGCGGAGGCCTAGTACACGTTTGCCAGCGTGCCGTTTGGAACGTATGAGCTGACGATTACGAAAGCGGGGTTTGAAATGCAGGTTCTCAGCTCCGTGATCGTCCAGGGCGGACGCGTGACCGACATCAAGGTCACCCTGAAGATCGGCGCGGCGACGGAGAAAGTGGTGGTAACCGCCAGCGCGACGCCTTTGCTGCAGACTTCGTCAACGCTCTCGGCTCGACCATCGACATGAAACAGATCAATGATCTGCCTCTAGCGGGGTCGCGATGTGAGCCAGCTCGTGTTCCTAACTCCGGGATATTCAGGGACTGCTGGCTATGGGATCGTGGAACGGCCTGCCTCTGATCGCTGAGAGCAACACGGTGGACGGTGTTGCCGCGAACTACCAACCGCATGAAATTCGGGGGTAATCCTCACTCCTGCAATGCAGCGCGGCTCGAGGACATTCAGGAAATGACGATCCAAACGAGCCAGACAGACGTGAATGAGGGCTTCGGGGCGGGATCCATGGGCGCCAGCTACTTGACCAAAGGAGGCACGAACTCCTACCACGGCCAGGTGTTCGAGGATTTCCGCAATTCCGATCTGGACGCCAATAGTTGGTATAACAATGCTGTTGGCCTGCCAAGAAATCAGCTCATCCTCAATCAGTTTGGCGGCACTGTGGGAGGACCGATCAAGAAAAACAAGCTCTTTTTCTTCGGCTCCTTCTCAACGTGGAGACAGCCGGGCGGCACTACTGAGACGCAGACTTTCTTGTCGCCGCTTGCGCAGACAGGTGTTTATACTATCCATCAGCCCGGGAGCGCTGGATTCGCGGTGGGGCAGCAAGTTAATCTCTTGTCGACTGTGGCGGCTTCCTATGGTGGTATTCCGACGACTATAAATAATCCTGCCACTCCGGCTGCCTGCTCTGCGGGTGAAAATCCTTGTCCAAATAACACGTATGCGAACATCACCTCAGAGCTTGCTTTGATCAATAAGGACCTCACTGCCACGAACGCCATCATTACGCCAAGCGGCGACCCAAACACAGAAATCGTGAACTGGGCTGTAGCTACCCCTGTCATTCAGTATTTTCCGGCGGTACGCTTGGACTACAACGCCACGCAGAACCTTAGAGTCAACTTCGCATTCGAGGAAACAAAGTCAACCTACAACGGTAATACTTTCCCTTACTACCCAGGTTCGGACTTCGCAGGCCAGTACGGTGCTGAGGGTATAAAGAACTACACTAGTTCGGTTGGTATTGGCTGGACCATTTCGCCCAATCTGGTGAACGAATTCCGTGGCGGCTATCTGTATGACTTGGGCTTATGGCGGGTTTGGCGAGACGCCCACTTGGACCACCGCGCCCGCAGTAAACTGGGGCTTAGGAAATTCGGGCCAAGAGTATAATCTGGCGGCTGGTAATTATTATCCTCGGATTACCGCCGAGGACACTTTGACGTGGTTGCACGGCGCCCACACTATCTATTTCGGCTTTGACTATTCGCGCGAGCAGGACCATTACTACAATCCTCCGGATGGCATTCCGCAAATCACCCTGGGACTTGCCAACGGCGACCCGGCATATACTGACTTTAACAACTACTTTGCCAATGCGGACTCCGTGGATAAGTCCGAGGCGGAAGCGCTCTACGCGACACTCGTGGGCAGAATTTCCAGCGTCGGGCCAACCGGCAGCGGTTTCCCGTACAATCCCGCTACGGGAGAATACGGCACTACTCCGGGGTCCACTGTCAATCTCGATGAACTCCAGAGATCGTGGGGATTATTCGCGCACGACTCTTATCACTTCAGGCCGACCTTGACGGTCAATTTGGGCCTGCGCTGGGACTTCGTCGGCGACGATCACGACTTGGCACACCAATACCTTGGCACCCCGCTCGATTCATTTTGGGGGCCTTCTGGCGTCGGCAACATCTTCGACCCGGGTGTCGAGTTTGGAACGAACACGCCCACCTATCTTGCCGGGTCTCATCAGTACGGGTCGTGGGATGTAACCCCGCAGCCGACGGTTGGCGTTGCTTGGAATCCCAGCTACACGGAAGGGATATTGAACAAACTCTTCGGCGATAGCGGCAAGACGGTTGTCCGAGCTGGCTTTGACCTGAAACGTTTTACAGAGTCGAATCAATATTTCTGGAACTTCGGCACGAACCACGGTATCGGGTACTTCCAAACCTTTTCTCTTGCGGCCAACGGTAGCCCAGGGACGGGAAACTTCACGCCGGGGAGTCTGACGCTCGGGACTCTGTTTGGCCCGAACACGCCTGTTCCCTATAATGAGGAACCGCCGTTCTATGGAAAAGCAGTCCCTCAGAGCGAGTTGGCTTGGAACTACTACTATGGAGAAGCCGGTTTTGACCCGAACATTCTGGAGCCGTACGTTCAGGAATGGAACTTGGGCGTTCAGCGAGAAATTGGCCACAGCAACGTCCTTGAAGTCCGGTATGTCGGCTCGCGAAGTGTGCACCAATGGATTGCCCAGGACCCCAACGAAATCAACATTTTTGAGAATGGGTTCCTGAACGAATTCCAAGCTGCGCAAACGAACTTGGCAATCAACGCTCAGAACGGAATAACTTCGTTTGCCAACAATGGATACGCTGGACAGCAACCGCTGCCGATTTTCGACACGGCGTTCGCCGGTGAGGCATCTGGAGGTCCTGGCGTACCGTTCACCGATTACGCGAATGGCGGTTTCATTACCAACCTGCAGCAGGGAGCGGCTGGCGCCTTGGCTCATGCGTTGTCAACTCCCAGCGGCCCGGTGCCTTATATCTGTAACCTCGTCGGGTCAAATGTGAGCCCTTGCGCGAATGGCAGCTTCGGGAGCTTCACCGCTCCGGGGAAATACCCGGCGAACTTCTTCCAGGCCAATCCATATGGTGCCGGACCCGTTTATGGTCCACCTCAGGAATTCATGACCAATGGCGGCTACAGCATGTACGAGGGCTTGCAGGTCGATTTCCGGCAAAAAGAATGGCATGGCATGCAGTTCGACGCGAACTACACGTGGAGCCACACTCTAGGCGTACAGCCGGATGAGCAGTGGCTGGGCACGTTCAATAACTTTACGATGCGCGATCTGCGATTGAGCTACGGTCCAACACTGTTCGACATCCGGCAGGTGCTGCATGCCAGCGGAACCTTCGACCTTCCGTTCGGCAGCGGCAAGAGGTTCCTTAACCATTCCGGTCTAATGGACAAGTTCGTCGGTGGTTGGACATTGGGAACCATCTTTACGTACGAAACCGGATTCCCCTTTGCACTGGCTGGAGGTTATAACACGTATAACGACTACGCGGATGGCGGCGTGGTTCTCAACGGCGTGACCCTGTCTCAGTTGCAGGCCAATGTCGGCGTTTTCCATCCCAGTGCTAGCCAATATGGTAGTACCAATCTCCCGCTGGGAGCTTGGGCATACGCCATTAATCCAAAACTGCTCGTGGCCGCCCAGCCGTCGGGCTACAATACTCCGGCAAACTGTAACAGCGGATTGGTGGGCGTTTGCCAGAACTTGAATCCAGGCACGCTTTCCGGCGATCCGTACCTGTACGGGCCTCACCTATGGAACGACGATTTGTCGATCACCAAGGTTGTACCGATTCGGGAGAGCATCCGATTTATGTTGCAGGGTGAGTTCCTCAATGCCTTCAACCACCCTGAGTGGGCCAATCCAAACGGTGCCAGCACGTTCGGTTCCGACAACATACAGGATGGTGCCACTTTCGGACAGTCTGGTACGGGTGGTCTCAGCGGCCCGCGTATTATCGAATTGCGCGCGAGCATTGACTTCTAGGCCAGGATTGGTGTGTATTCGCTCTCAGACGCATTCACTGGATGCAAGTTTCTCACCGCGTCCAGTGAATGCGTTAAACTTCTCGATCGAAAGGCCGCCTGCGCATCCGGGTTCTCTCCTGTCACTTCAACCGGCCGGCGGAAGGTAAGAGAGTGAATAAGAAAATCTTCGGATGCCTCTGGGCTCTTTTGTACTGTCTTTTTTTTGCACTTCCTTGTATTGCTCAACAAACCAATCTGGCCCCGACGCCGCCCATGGGCTGGAATAGCTGGAACCACTTCGCCGATCGAATCGATGACAAGATCGTTCGGGCCGAAGCGGATGCGATGCTCTCCAGCGGAATGAAAGCCGCAGGATACACTTATATCGTCATCGACGACACCTGGGCCGGACAGCGCGACGCCGATGGGTTTATCCAACCAAACGCAAAATTTCCCGACATGAAGGCACTCGCCGATTACGTCCACAGCAAAGGGCTCAAGCTAGGTATTTATTCTTCGCCGGCGGCGAAAACCTGCGCGGGTTATGAAGGTAGTCTGGACCATGAGGAGCAGGACGCTCAGACCTACGCAAAATGGGGAATGGATTACCTGAAGTACGACTGGTGCCAATCGGGCGGAAGCCTCGACGATATGGAAGCCGCCTATACGAAAATGCACGACGCGTTGCAAAAGACCGGCCGCCCAATCGTTCTTAGCCTTTGCCAATATGGATGGCACAAAGTTTGGGAGTGGGGAGCATCTGTTGGCGGCAATTTGTGGCGAACGACTAACGACATCAGCGACCGCTATTTCGTCATGGCAGAAATCGGCTTCGGCCAAAATGGGCTTGAGAAATATGCCGGCCCTGGCCATTGGAACGATCCGGACATGCTCGAAGTCGGCAATGGCGGAATGTCGGAAGATGAGTACCGCACGCATATGGGCTTGTGGGCCATTCTTGCTGCCCCTCTGATGGCAGGGAACGATCTCTCCCAGATGACTCCGTATACGGTCGAATTGCTTACGAATCCCGAAGTGATTGCCGTCGACCAGGATCCGCTCGGCAAGCAAGGTTACCGGATCGCTCAAGAAGGGCCGTTTGAGATTTGGATGAAACCGATGGCCGACGGCAGTAAGGTAGTCGGGTTGTTCAACCGGCAACGGAACACAGAACAAATGACGGTCAACTTCGCGGAAATCGGCATCACCGGGGGCGCTACAGTGCGCGATTTGTGGCTGAGAAAAGATCTCGGCACATTCACGGATAAATTCACCGCTTATGTGCCGATGCACGGCGTCGTACTGGTCAGGATCAAATCGAGGTAAGTTGCGGATCGGATAGAAATTGAATCACCCGCGATGTCAAACCGCTGACACGCTCGCCCTTGGTCTACAAAATCTCCATCGTTCCCTGATTTCAGTGAACCAGCTAGGTGCATTGGCGCTCTCGCGTTTCGCGCCAGAGCAAGAACTCGCACACATCGTGGCGAGACAGTCATGACGCTCGCCCTGGTTTCAGTTGTTCCCTCTCGGCTCGTCCATCTCTCCCCAGTAGATCTCATCATCGTTGTTTTTTATTTCGCACTTGTCCTGGCAATCGGCTTTTATCTGAAGAGGCGCTCGAGCACCGGCGAGGATTTCTTCATGGCCGGCCGCGAGATGACGGCGTGGATTGCCGGTCTCAGCTTTCTCTCTGCAAATCTAGGAGCGCTCGAACTGATGGGATGGGCCTCTTCAGCTTATGAGTACGGCATTCTGGCTACCCACGCTTATTGGATCGCCGCGATTCCTGCAATGCTCTTCTTGGGCGTCTTCATGATGCCGTTCTATTACATTTCCAAGACCCACTCCGTTCCGGGCTACCTGAAACTGCGATTCGGCGAATCGAGCCGTGGTCTCGCCGCTGTTTCCTTCGCGTTCATGACGGTCCTGATGAGCGGCATCAATATGTATTCGATGGCTCTCGTGCTGAAGATTGTTCTGGGCTGGAACATGAGCTTCAGCATCTGGATTTCGGCGGTCACGGTTGCGATTTACGTTGCGCTTGGGGGGCTTCGCTCGGCGATTTTCAATGAAGTGCTTCAATTCGTGCTCATATGGGCCGGCGCGCTTCTGATTCCGATTCTTGGGTTGATTGAAGTCGGTGGTTGGGGCCCTCTGAAGGCTCAAATCATCCACAACACGTCGATCGAATACGTGCATCTGTGGCGATACCTCGGCTCATTCAGCACGAATCCGGAGGGTATCCATTGGACGGGCGTTCTCTTCGGACAGGGCCTCGTCATATCGTTCGGTTACTGGACAACAGACTTTCTGGTGGTGCAGCGATTGCTCGCCGCAAAGGATTTACGGTCGGCGAAGATGGCGCCGATCATTGGTGCCGCATTCAAGATGTTCGTGCCATTCATTGTCATCCTGCCGGGTTTGTTGGCGCTGGCAGTCCTGCCCTTTAAGTTGACCGGGGCGAGTGTCGCGGCCGCGACAGGCGGGCACAGCTACAACGAGGTCTTGCCTTTGATGCTGGCTCGCTATTGCGGACCGGGTCTGCTTGGACTCGGCGTAACGGCGCTCATTGCCGGGTTCATGTCCGGGATGGCGGGCAACGTGAGCGCGTTCTCCACTGTCTGGACCTACGATATATATCGGGCACTGATCAAGAAGGACGCGACGGATGCCCACTACGTCTCCATGGGGCGGTGGTGCACGATTCTCGGAGTTCTCATCAGCATCGGCACTGCCTATTTCGTAATGCAGTTCCTAAGCATCATGGATTATGTCCAGGCCCTATTCAGTATTTTCATCGCGCCGCTTTTTGGAACGGTGATTCTTGGCATGTTGTGGAAACGTACGACCGCCGCAGGCGGTTTCTGGGGGCTGCTAACAGGGACGGTATCCGCAGCCGCCATGTTCGGATGGATCGAAGTAAATCCGACAGCGGTGCAGTATGTTGCGTTATCGAGTCGCGCCAGCCCCATGGCTGCGGACATGTACCGCGCTCTGTGGTCATGGATCGTGTGCATGGTAGTCACAATCACTGTCAGTCTGTTCACTCGGCCAAGACCGATTGCGGAATTGAATGGGCTGGTCTATGGAGCAACTCAAATACCGTCGGAGGATTACGCTCCGCTCTACCAACGCCCCGCGTTTTGGGCAGTAGTGGTAGGGATTGTATTCGTTGCCTTGAACGTCATTTTCTGGTGAGGTCATGGAACAAAGGGGCTCGATTTCAATCTGGTTTTTCATCGGCATCTCGTTGCTCGTGAACGGCCTGCTAATATTTGGAACCGGCCTCTACGAATTCGCGTATCCGCCCCGGAATCCAGTGGTGCTTTATCGCCTTCATGCCAGCGTTTGGTGGGGCGCAGTTCTGTTCCTTGTGGGAGTGTTCTACTGTTATCGTTTTTTGCCTCGAAACGATTCGCGAGGTTAAAGGATTTACATTGGAATGATCTGTGCTCGGGTGCGAAATGATTTTCAGGCGACTCTAGCATAACGATGCATGCTAAGTTAACCGATTTAGTAATGTGCATTCGGGAAAATGTGCTACTCAGCATGGTTTCTTGACAGAGGACGGTAGGTGTTCTATATGTGGATTCGGAGAAAACGTTTTCACGGTATTGAAGTTAACATAATATTGCCACGGTCTTCACTGCGGCGCGGGAGATTTACTCTCTTCTTGGGGATGTAAATATAGCGAGGTGCCGGTCATATGAAATCTCGGAATCGTATTTCGCGTCGGCAATTCGTCTCTGGCATGCTCTCTTCGGCGGCTGTTGCGTGTATGCCCCGGCTTGTTTCGGGTGCAATACCCCCAGGAGTTTCGGGTGTTCTTCAGGCCGCCCAGCGGCCGCGAATGGGCCAGAATCGCATTCCCATGCTCGCCACGCCCTTTCCGCTTGACCAGGTGCGATTGCTTGACGGCCCGTTCCTGGAGGCGGCCAAGACGAATCAGCAATACCTCGCTTCTTTGCCCGAAGACCGCTTGGTGCACAATTTTCGCGTTACGGCTGGCTTGCCGAGCTCGGCTGAGCCTCTGGGTGGTTGGGAGGATCCCAAGTGCGAGCTTCGTGGGCACTTCACGGGACATTTCCTCTCTGCCTGCGGGCTTACTTATGCAGCCACGGGGGATGACTCGATCAAGGCCAAGGGCGACGCGATTGTAACCGCCCTGGCGCAATGCCAGGAAAAATCGCCCAATGGCTACTTGAGTGCTTTTCCCGATGATTTCTTCGATCGCCTTAGCGAAGGGCGAGGAGTCTGGGCGCCCTTTTACACCCTGCACAAAATCATGGCAGGAAATCTGGACATGTACACCTATTGCCACAACGAACAGGCATTGGCCATTGCGGAAGGCATGGCTCGATGGATCGGACATTGGAGCGGTGGCATTAGTGACGCGCAGATGCAGCGCATCCTTCAAACGGAATTTGGCGGCCTGAACGAGTCGCTGCTCAATCTATTTGCGCTAACCGGCAAGGGGGAGTATTTCGGCATCGCTCGCCGCTTCGAGAAAACTGCATTTCTAGATCCGCTGGCGGGCCATCGCGACGAACTCAAAGGCCTTCACGTCAATACACACATACCGCAAGTGATTGGCGCGGCGCGTCGCTACGAATTGACCGGTGAGCCTTACTATCACGAAGTGGCGAAGTATTTCTGGGATGAAGTCACCGAGGAACGCAGCTATGCAACCGGTGGCACAAGCAACGGCGAAGGCTGGCGCACCGATCCCGGCAATCTGTCGACCGAGTTGAGTGTCTCTTCAGAAGAGTGCTGCTGCGGCTACAACATGCTGAAACTCACGCGTCATTTGCATCAGTGGACGGCCGACCCGCGCTATATGGATTATTACGAGCGCACGCTCTTCAATTCAAGGCTCGGCACGCAGCATCCGGAGAACGGTTTCAAGATGTATTATCTTCCGCTTGAAACCGGCTATTGGAAGTACTTCAACTCACGCTTCAATTCGTTTTGGTGTTGCACGGGGACAGGAGCAGAGGAATTCTCCAAATTGGGAGATTCGATTTATTTCCGCAATGACCACGAAGCGTTCGTCAATCTCTTCATTGCATCGGAAGTCCGGTGGCCTGAAAAGGGATTGACGATTCACCAGGACACGAGCTTCCCTGACCAGGACAGCACAGCTCTCATCGTCAAGGCAACTACGCCTGTCGAAGCCGGGATCAACATAAGGATACCGAGTTGGGCGGTTGATGGCGGCTCGGTCACGCTCAATGGCCAGCCGCTCTCGGCGTTTTCAAGTCCAGGCAGCTATATTAAGATTGACCGCACGTGGGCGGATGGTGATCGACTAGATGTTAAACTTCCCATGCGCCTGCACACCGAAGGGCTGCTTGGCGATCCCACCCAGCAAGCCGTGATGTACGGGCCGATCGTGCTCGCGGGGCGCTTGGGTCAAAACGGCCTGACTGAGCAAATGCAGTATGATGTCGATAATGGCCCAACAGATCTGGGGCCTCGCGGCGCGCCGTCGGGAACGATGGCAGTGGACGTTAAGTCCACCGAAGAGGTGCGATCTGCCGCATGGGTCGAGCCAGTGCAGGGCGAACCAATGACGTTCCGGACCGTTGGGCAACCCAACGCCACGACTCTGATTCCATTGCATCGAGTCTTCGGCGAAAGATACGGCGTCTATTGGAAGGTGAACCGTCGGGCTTGGTGGATGAGCTGATCGTGCCTTGATTGACAACGAACTCAAAGGTCATCAGAATCCTTTAGGCCATTGCCTGAAACAGCCTCTTTGTCGGATGGATTCGCCTTTCGCGAAGGCAGTCAGCAAGTTTTTCTTGAACCTAATTTGAGGATGTTTAATTTAGGGCATCGCGACGACTAGCAGGTTTATTTTGCGGATCCGTGGAGAGAATCGTTGAGCATTCATGAAGTCGCAAGACGCGCAAAGGTTTCCATAGCTACGGTTTCGCGCACTATCAACGGCGTGCCCACGGTGACTCCGCAGCTTTCCCGCCGTGTTTGGAAGGTCGTCGAAGAGCTCGGCTACTATCCCAATACACAGGCCAGATCTCTCGTTTCGGGCCGCAGCCGCATTTTCGGCCTGATCGTTTCGGAGATTACGAATCCATTTTTCCCGGAAATCGTTCAAGGTTTTGAAGATATCGCCGTCCAGCACAATTATGAAATTTTGACTACGTCCACGGTCCACGATCCGAAGCGCATGGCTCTGTCGGTACGGCGCATGATCGAGCGGCGCGTCGAAGGCGTTGCGATCGTCACCTTCGGTATGGAAGAGGAGCTCTTCGACGACCTGAAGTCGCGGCAAGTTCCACTGGTTTTCATCGATGTCGCGCCTCCGTTGCCGAGGATGAGCAATATCCGAATTGACTATGTGCATGGAATTCGCCAGGCAGTTCAGCACCTCGCGGCCCTGCGCCACGAGCGCATCGCATTCATTTCCGGGCCGCTCGTCTTGAAGACGGCGGTTGCCCGGCAACACGCCTTCCTGCAAGCCATGGAAGAAATTGGTCTGCCGATCGAGCCAAAGTATCAGATTGAAGGAAACCACACGATGGAAGGCGGGATTGAGGCGCTGAAAAGAATTTTGATGCTCCCGAAAGCTCCCACGGCCGTTCTGTGTTCGAATGATATGACGGCGATCGGCGTGATGCGCCAGAGCTACGAAGAGGGAATTGATGTTCCTCGCGATCTCTCGGTCATCGGCTTCGATGATATCCGGCTGGCCCAGTTCATCATTCCGCCTCTGACTACGGTCAAGATGTCCCAGACGGAAATTGCCCGCCTGGCCTTTCATGCGTTGCTTGCCGAAGTGCAGCGCAAGGCACCGACGCCTGCCGGCAGCGATTACTTGCTTCGAACTAGTCTTGTGTTGCGTGATTCCACCGCGATGGCCCCGAAATCGCCGCCACAGCGCGGCCGTCTGAATCGCTCGAGCGTTCGGGGAAACGCTGGGGCGGTGCGCGAGTAACGTAATGCTTTAGGCGGATGCGCCATTAACTCACTTGGGGCGAGCCGGTGATTTCTCGATCCCGAGTATAAGGTTTGCTGAAATTAAATTGTGTGCCGGGTAACGTCCCGAATGCTACTGGAACGCCTGCGAAGCGAAGTTCTTGAAGCCAACCTCGAATTGGTGCGCCGGGGTTTGGTTCTTTACACTTTTGGGAATGCCAGTGGCATCGCTCGCGACGAAGGCTTGGTCGTCATCAAGCCCAGCGGCGTGCCGTACGAGAAACTGAAGCCCGCAGACCTTGTCGTTACGGACTTGTCCGGAGCGACTGTGGAAGGAAGTTACCGAGCCTCATCCGATTTGCCCACACATCTTCATCTGTACAGGAACTTTTCGAGCATTGGCGGTGTCACACATACTCACTCGGAATTTGCAACAGCTTGGGCGCAAGCGGGTCGGCCAATCCCTTGCTTGGGAACGACGCACGCCGATTACTTTCACGGCCCTGTCCCGGTGACGTCCGCGCTTACAGCGCCAGAGATCGCCGATGACTATGAGAAAAACACGGGAGTCGCCATCTGCCGTGCCTTCGAGGGCCTTGATCCGGTCGAGATTCCGGCGGTTCTCGTGCGAGGCCACGCCTCGTTTTGCTGGGGGGCCAGTGTGACGGAAGCCGCCCACAATTCGGTCATTCTTGAGGCAGTTGCACGCATGGCTTACTACACCGTAGCGCTGGCGAGCGATGTCGAACCCCTGCCGACGTCGCTCCACGACAAGCACTTCCTGCGGAAGCATGGGAGCAAGGCTTATTACGGTCAGGTGTCAGGGAAGAAGTGAGTTTGGGCCATCAGTGGGACACATGTTTACGAGGCGATGAATGTCAACCAAGAAGGAAATGACCATGGGTTTGATTGTAGGGAATCGTGGCTTCTTTCCGGGCCATTTGGCCGAGTCTGGGCGTCAGGAAATGATTCAGGTCCTCCAGGAAGCTTGTATGGACGTCGTCTCGCTTACTCCTGAACAAAGCCGCTATGGTGCCGTCGAGACGCACGAAGAGGCAAAGCGCTGCGCGGAGCTATTTCGCGCCCACGCCGATAAAATCGACGGAGTCATCGTAACGCTCCCCAATTTCGGCGACGAGCGTGCCATTGCCGACACGCTGCGACTGTCGAGGTTGCGCGTTCCTGTGCTAGTGCAAGCCACTCCGGATACGCCATCGAAGATGTCCATTTCCCATCGGCGGGACAGTTTCTGCGGAAAGATGTCGGCCTGCAACAATCTGGCGCAATACGGCATTCCTTATTCGCTGACTTCCTCTCATACAGTCACGCCCGCGACCGCGGAATTCAAGAAAGACCTGGAATGGTTTGCAGGGGTTTGCCGGGTCGTGAAGGGCTTGCGGGACCTGCGCATCGGCAGCATCGGTGCTCGCCCCGCCGCATTCAACACGGTTCGTTACAGCGAGAAGATTCTGGAATCGCAAGGAATTTCTGTCGAGACGCTTGATCTCTCCGAAGTGATCGGCCGCATTCAGCGAATGAAGGATTCCGACGATGCCGCTCAGGCCAAACTCCAGTCCATTGAAAAGTACGTATCCACAAACGACGTGCCCAAGCCTGCTCTTCTCAAAATGGCCAAACTCGGAGTCGTGATCGACCAATGGATGAAGCAGACGGACGTCACCATCAGCGCCATTCAGTGCTGGACTTCCATCGAGGAAAACCTCGGCGTCGTCCCATGCACGGTGATGAGCATGATGAGCGACGACTTGATGTCGAGCGCCTGCGAAGTCGATATCTGCGGCGTGCTCAGCATGCACGCGTTGCGGCTTGCCTCACAGACGCCCAGCGCGCTGCTCGATTGGAACAATAATTATGGCGACAATCCTGACAAAGCCGTCTGCTTCCACTGCAGCAATTTGCCCAAGCAGTTTCTGAAGACCGTTAAAATGGACTATCAGGCAATCATCGCCGGAACCGTTGGTAAAGAGAACACCTTCGGCACTTGTGTGGGGCTGGTGAAGCCCGGCGCGATGTCCTACGCGCGCTTCTCCACGGATGATCGCGCGGGACATGTACGCGGTTACGTTGGCGGTGGGAAGTTCACCGACGATCCCCTCGAAACATTCGGCGGCGCGGGCGTGGTCGAAATCCCCAGAATGCAGAAATTGTTGCGCTACATCTGCGAGAATGGTTTTGAACACCACGTCGCCGCAAACTTCTCCACAGTTGCCGGTGCAGTCCACGAGGCGGCCACTCGTTATCTCGGGTGGGACACATACTGGCACGCAAATTAAGGACCGGGGCAGAGACGCATGGCCATCGTAGTGGGTGTTGATTTCGGAACGTTGAGTGTCCGCGCGTCTATCGTGGACAGCGAAAAGGGCATGCTTGCCTCCGCTGTTTCCGAATATCCCCTGCATCGCAAGCGCGAAGACCCGGAACTCGCCACGCAATGTCACGAAGACCACATGCGTGCGCTTGCCTCGGCGACTCGGGAGGCTCTGAAGCAGGCCGCCGTTCCTGGTGAAAAAGTCGAAGCCATCGCTCTCGACACCACCGGATCGTCTGTCATTCCCGTCGGCGCAGGGATGATTCCTCTCGGGGAGTATTACTTATGGTGTGATCACCGTGCCAAATCCGAAGCGGCCGAAATTACGGAGATGGCCCGTCGAGAGAATCTCGAGGCGATTCGCTGGTGCGGCGGCGTGTATTCGTCGGAATGGGGCTTCGCCAAGCTGCTGCACTGGCTCCGGCACAATCCGTCCGAGCGCGGCAAATTCGCCAGCGCCTTTGAGCACTGCGACATGGTCGCCGCCACGCTGTGCGGCATCACGCAACCATCTCAGGTCAAGCGCAGTGTCTGCGCGATGGGCCACAAATGGCTGTGGCACCCAGATTTCGGCGGCTTGCCGCCGGAGGAGTTTCTGGTCAAGGTTGATCCGCTGCTTGCGGGTGTGCGGCAGAAATTGCAAGGCTCCTACGAGACTTCGGACAAAATCGCGGGGAAATTGTCGCCGTTCTGGGCTGAAAAGCTCGGACTGCGCGCGGGAATTCCGATTCCCGTGGGCGCTTTCGATGCTCATTGGGACGCGATTGGCGCGGGCGCGCAGGAGAAAGACATCGTCAACGTTGTCGGCACCTCAACGTGCATCATCGGGATCACGCGCGAGACGCAGCTTGTTCCGGGCGTCTGCGGCGTAGTGAAGGGGAGTGTACACCCGGGATATACCGGCATCGAAGCGGGACTCTCGGCGACCGGCGACATTTTCGACGCCATCGCTCGGCGCGCAAATACCACAATTTCGCAGCTGAGCGCAGGCCTTGAAAAATACACAGCTGGCCAAACTGGCTTACTGCGCATGACGTGGGACAACGGTGACCGCACCGTGCTTGTAAATGCGAATCTTCGAGGCATCACGCTCGGATGGAATCTGCAGACCACAGCTCAGGACGAACTCTTTGCGGCGATCGAGGGCACCGCGTTTCATACGCGTGTCATATTGGACCGCATGGCCGAGCACGGCGCGCGCATCGAGCGAGTGATCAATTCAGGAGGCATACCGCAGAACAATCCAGTGCTCAACCAGGTGTACGCCAACGTTCTTCGCCGCCCGGTGCTCGTCCCGAGCAAGAAAGTCACGAGCCTCGGTTCTGCGATTTTCGCTTTCCTCGCAGCGGGCACATTCAAGACCATCGAAGAAGCCCAGGAGAAGGTTTGCCCTCCGCATATCACTTACCACCCGCAGCCCGACGCCGAAAAAGTCTACGACCGCCTCTACGGGCTCTACCGGCGGCTATATTTCGATTTTGGCAGACCCGCGGACAGCACAGCCTTCGGCGATGTCTTGCCACAACTCATCGGCATCGCAAAGGAACAAACGTTGGTTGCTTCGGAGCAGTCGCAACAGCCGCAATCGCAGGCTTTGAAAGCGTGACGAATTCTCCTGCTACAATTGCCGCCCACATGCCACACCTCGGATCGTGTACGAGAGTTTCATAGAAAGCCCGAAAATCAATCGCAATCTTCCGATTTCGGGTGGAACACTGTGTGCGAGACAGGAATTGGCGTGAGGAAGGGAAAGCGTTGAAGCAAATCCAGACTCAGATTTCATGCAGCGGACTCTTATTCGACATGGATGGCGTGCTTCTCGATTCGACTCCCGCTGTAGCTCGTGTGTGGCATCAATGGGCCATCGAGCACGGATTAAATCCCGAAGAAGTTGTGCGTGCCGCGCACGGCCGCCCCAGCATTTCGACGATCCGCGATTACCTGCCCGGTTCGGATTACGAGGTCGAGAATCGAGAAGTCGAGCGGCGCGAGCTTGCCGACTTGGAAGGAATCGCGCCCTGGCCCGGCGCGATTGGCTTGCTGAAATCGCTTCCACCGGACCGATGGGCCATCGTGACTTCCTGCACACGCCCGTTGGCCGAGGTACGGATTCGCGCCGGAGGTCTGCCGCGCCCCAGGTTCTTCATAACTTCGGACGACATTCGGAATGGCAAGCCGGCTCCTGACCCGTATTTGAAAGGCGCAGAGATGCTGGGCTTGAATCCCTCGGACTGCATTGTTGTGGAGGATGTCCCTGCGGGCGTGCGTTCAGGAAAGGCCGCGGGATGCCGAGTCATCGCCCTTTGCACCACGATGCCCGAAGCCGACCTGCGAAATGCGGGCGCTGACTGGGTGGTGAAGGATTGCAGCGCGATCTCGCTGGTTGCTGCAGAGGTTCGCGAAGGCAAGCTGGCGCTTGCGCTCCAAGTCAAAGAGCCCGCGACAGCACTGAAGTGATCAGGATTAAGCGCGCATCGCCATGACGCTCACGGAGTGCGCCGCGAATGTTTGGCGGAACGTTCCGTCGGCGCCCGTGAACGCCTTGCGCTTCGCTGTCACCTGATTTGGATCGGCAAAGGTGTTCGTCGCGTCCAAGCTCGGCCCGTTGATTTCATACAGGTCGCCCGAAGCCTGCGGCTTGAATCCCTCGATCTCAATCTCCACTGAAATATCGGCCGTGGGATGGCGATTCACGACGGCCAAGGTCAGTTTTTGATTTCCTTCATCCGTCGTCGCTGAAACATCTAGATAGGGGACTTCTGGCAATCCGGGAAAAGTATCCGAGCGCACCAGAGCATCGAGCACCACGGTCCCGCAATGCTCGGTGTATAGCTTCAACGGATAATATGTCGTTTGCAGTACAATTCCGGTCGGACTGCTCATGATCGGCGCGATGACGTTCACGAGTTGCGCCACGTCTGCCAGTTTCACGGTCCGGCAGTTCCGGTGAAACGCGTTGAGGCCGGACGCGATCCACAACGCGTCTCGCAGGTTGTACACCTCTTCCAGCATGTGATTGTTTCCGCGATGGAACCACGAGCGGAACCAGATATTCCATTCGTCGACGGCAATCGCCACGCGCTCTTTTTTGTCCGTCCTCGACATCGCCGCCGTAATCACCGCATCCAGTGTGCGAATCTGATTTTCGAATTCGTGCGCATCGTTGAATTCCTTCGCCGTGTCCAGGGTGCCGCCGTAATGGTGCAGCGAAATGTAATCCACCAGGTAAACTAGCTTCTCGAGAACGGGAAGATTCCAGTCGACGCCGGGACCTCCGCAGGCAATCAGTTTGATCGACGGATCCACCCACCGCATCATCTTGCCGAACTCCAGCGCATCCGCGGCATAATCGGCCACGTCTTTGTGTCCGGCCTGCCAGCTTCCATAGACTTCGTTGCCCAGTGCCCAATACTTGACGTTGTAAGGTTCGGGATGGCCGTTCTTCTTGCGCAGATTCGCCCAATAGGTGTCCGTGGTGGCGTTGCAGTATTCCACCCAGTCGGCTGCGTCCTGCATGGTGCCGGTGCCCATGTTTACGCAGATATACGGCTCCGCGCCCAGCTTCCGGCAATACTCGATAAACTCATCTGTCCCGAACCGATTCGACTCCTCTTCCTGCCACGCCGTGTCCCAGCGCCGCGGCCGTGCGTCTTTGGGTCCAATCCCATCCTTCCAGTTATATCCCGACGAAAAATTCCCGCCCGGCCAGCGCAACACCGAAACGTGCATGCCGCGCGCCGCCTCAAGCACATCCTTGCGGAACCCGTCGGCGCCGGAGAGTGACGAGCCTTCGTCGTAAATCCCACCGTAGATGCAGCGGCCCAGGTGCTCGGTGAAGTTGCCGTAAATGTTGCGATCGATCGTGCCAATTTTTCTGTCGAGGTCGATTTTAATTCGAGCTGCGGCGGCTGGCATCCCAGCCTGCTCTTGCGGCATCGATCGTGCCCAGTCCAGCGACGGCCAGGCCAGGGGAACAGCCGAGGCTCCTAGAATTGCTGTTGTTCCGCTCTTCAGGAAATCGCGCCTGCCAAGATTCTTGCGTGTCATTCGGAAGTCTCCCATCGAGTACTCACAAAGCCCCGCCAGCCTTACCGCGACGCCGAGATGGACGCATCGCAGGCTCCGAACTGTATTTATGCTGAAAACGTTTACTCGTCAATAGTAGTATTTAGTCCAGCCCGGTATGCAGGGTCTCCAGTCGCAGCTGCCGACATTGCGTCTTCGGCCATCCTGGCTGGGCGTTGTTGGAAAGAGAGGATCGTTCTTTGCGCACTCATGCATTCGCATTCTTCGTTGCAGCGCTTGGCATTTTGTCTCCAGCGTTTGCCCAGCAGGCCCTTTCGAATTCTCAGTTTCAAATTCGCTTGACGACTTCGGGAATCGCGAGCCTGAAGCGCGTTCAAGACAAATACGACACGGACTATATTGCCTCCGGCCGCTCCTTGGGCAATGTCCTGATTCGCTATCGGACACTCGGTGAGCACGACTGGAAGCAGGCTTCGGCAGTCCGGATGAACGGCGACCATCAGCCCGGCGACTCGGAAGTAACCTACACCATCGGGACGTCGATCCCCACGATTGCCACCTCCAGCCGGGCAACCGCTTCGGTTCCCTCGCCCGCCGTATTTGCGCTGAACGACCAGATAGTTCCTCGAACTTCGCACGATATGGGCGTGCCTCAATTCGTGTGGCGCGGCCGCAAAGGAACTGTCGAATGGGTTGAATACGACTTCGCAAATTCTGAGAAAGTCTGGTCCACGCAAGTCTACTGGGCGGAAGACGACAATCCGGATGCGCCCTGCAAGCTGCCCAAAAAATGGCGTGTTCTTTACCGCGACGGTGAAAACTGGAAGGAAGTAAGCGCAACCAATAGCTTTCCCGTCGATGCGGATCGATTCAATGATGCGGAATTTCAGCCGGTTACGACCTCCGCGCTCCGTATCGAAGCGCAACTCGATGACCATGCCACGGCAGGCATTTTCCAATGGCGCATCAACGGTGATGCCGGCGACAAAATCAATCCCATCGACGGCCTGGAAGCCACCGAAAGCTTTCATCTCGAGGGCGACGCACTTCGTTGGACTATCTCCCTGCGCAATAACACCGATCACGAAATCGAAATCGGCGATCTGGCCCTGCCTCTCCCATTCAACACACAGTACGTTTGGGACAAGACTGAAACGTACACCAAACGTTTGATCCGGCACAGTTTCATAGGCGGCAACGGCTCCTTCGTATTCCTGATGCGCACCAACACCGAAGGCCCTTATCTCGTGATGACTCCGGTTTCCGGCACCGGCCTCGAATATTTTGACTTCTCCCGTCTCAGCCGTGGCTACGCCGCCTACATCCACTCCGCCGCGAGCGCCGAAGAATTGCGCGCCAAGGGAGGCACCTGGCGCTTACCGAATACGCGGCTCCTACTTCAGCCAAGGGGTCACCCGGGCGATTCCGCGCAGAACGGATTCCGTTTTCGTTGGGCGCCGAACTATGCCGGTGTCCGCGAAGTGCTCTATGAAGAAGGGCTTTTCGACGTCAATGTCGTGCCCGGAATGACCGTTCCGACGGATCTCTCCGCGATGTTTTCGCTTCACACGCTTAATCACATCCACGCCATCGTTGCTGAGCATCCCGAAAGTACCCAGCTCAAATACCTAGGCGAACGTGGCAAAGACGTGCGCGTCTACCGAGTTCAGTTCTCTCACCTTGGCGAGAATCTCTTGAAAGTCGAGTATGGCAACGGAGAATATCTTTCTCTAGAGTTCTTCGTCACTCAGCCGCTCGAAACGCTTTTTAAGAAACGCGCTTCGTTTATCGTCACGCATGAACAGCATCGCGATCCGAGCCAGTGGTACAACGGCCTTTTTTCGCAGTGGGACATGAAGCATCAAATTCTGCGCAGTCCGGATGACCTCGATGGCCTGCAATCCTATGCCGTGGCTTGCGACGACCCAATTCTCGGCAAGGCCATGTACGTTGCCGGCAAGAATGTGTTCTATCCATCCCAGACGGAAATTTCCGCGGTCGAGTATTACATCGAGCACTATGTCTGGGGTGGATTGCAGGAGACCGACAAAGAAGAGTATCCGTACGCAATGTATGGCATACCGAACTGGAAAGTAAATCGTGACAGTCCTTACAACGATCCGCGCGGCAAGAAGCATGTATGGCGGATATACGATTACCCGCACGTCGTCGCCATGTATTACTACATGTATGAGGTCGCGCAGTTTTACCCGGCCATGACGAAGTACCTCGACAGTGACGGTTACCTCGAACGCGCATTCGGCACCGCCAAAGCATTTTTCACGGTACCCGAAGAACTCATCAAGTGGTCCGCGTACCAGACCGGCACTTACGATGAGATAGTCATCCCATCGCTGATTCAGTCTCTCGACGATAACGGCCACAAGGATCAAGCTGCTTGGTTGAGGGCTGCCTGGGAGAAAAAAGTCGAGTACTTCATTAACGATCATCCGTATCTTTTCGGCTCCGAATATCCTTTCGATTCCACCGGATTCGAATCAACCGAAGCATTTGCCAAGTACGCGATGGCCCACGTCGTTGCGCCCGATGAATCTGCCCCGGCGGATGTATCTGCGGACGGCTTCAGCCAGCAAGTCAAATACGATGACGCGGTATCTTTCTTGAGCGAGCAAATGAAACTCAACATCGCATGTCGTGGCTGGCTCGAAACCGCGTATTACGATTTGGGCAGCGATTATCGCGCCAGCGGAAACGCCAGCTACACACTGAGCTACATGGCCCAGATGGGCGGTTGGGCTGTCATGGACTACGCGCTTAATTTCGCGAAGGATCCCGCGACTTACATGCGGCTCGGTTTCGCGTCGTATCTCAGTTCGTGGGCGTTGCTGAACAGTGGCACGCCGAAATCCAACTACGGCTACTGGTATCCGGGAGAAAACAACGACGGTGGCGCAAGCGGCGGATTCGAACCGCGCCCCTGGGGCCGTGCGTGGCTGGGCAATAAGGAAATGGGTCGCGGGCCGTGGTGGTATTCAGGTGAAATCGATCTCGGATTCACCGGGGCGCTTCGCAGCGCCGCGACCGTGGTCGTGGACGATCCCATCTTCGGGCTTTTTGCTTACGGCGGTGATCTGAAGAGCCGTGGAGGACTGACCGAAGTGATCCCCAAGGATGGTCTGCGCGCCCGCTTTCATATCCTTCGCGGTTCCGAACGCGTGCACGTTCTACTCGAGCGCGATGGCTTCGCCAAGAGTCAACCGATCACGTTTGACCGCTCGCTCCGTCGCATTGCGTTCACGTTGGAGAATCGCGCAGGCAGCGCCCACGAGACGCCTGTCGACGTCGCCGGGCTGCCGGCCGGGAGCTATCAAGTCACGGTGGATCATCGCTCTCTGCCGCAGTTCATAGTCAGGGACGGCGAAAAGGAGCGCATTCTCGTTCCCTTGGATGGCATGGGCGCTGCCGTTAGAATCGCCCGCGTCGAATAAACGGGACAACCAAGTTTCTTTCGCGACGGCCTGGCGATTCACTGAAAAAGTCCTTGCCTCGCCGACTGAATTATCGGTATAAAGTTCCCGAACGTGCTAATGAGTCAATCGGTTACGAGACTTTCCATGAGAAAACGTTTTCTTTACCGAGAAACGGAGGCTTTGTATGTGGAAGCCAGTCGTTATTTGTGGTTTATTCGCTGCGGTTGCTTTCATCGCCGCAGAGGGGGCCGTGCGCCACAATTCTAAGACCGACACCGCCGCGCCGCACTCTGCGCTGGCTGCGGACGATTCGTCCGTTTCGATCGGCGGAGAACCGTCTGTAACGCTCTCCCGGCCCCAGCCGGTCGACCGCAGCAAACCGCAGTTCCTCGACGCGACTGTTTTGCCGGGCAACGGCATGAATTTGCTTCAAGTGAAGGCCTATCTGCCGGGCAAGGGCGATATTGACCTTCTCAATGCCCCTGATTTGCAGGGCGCCAAGGATCTCCTCGAAAACCAGAACGATGCCTTCGGCAACAAGAGTTTTTCGATGGGTGGTGCGATCCTCTTGCCCTATCCCAATCGCATCCGAGGAACTCTCTCCGCCGACGGCAAGACGCTCGAAACGATGATTGACGGCAAAATGATGTCTCTGCCCGCGAACTGGAAAGGGAAGAAACCCGGCGCAGAAGTCCACGCCATGCACGGCTTGATCATGTCTTCTCATTTCCTGGATGTGCATGAGCACAACGGCCCGCTCGAATCGACCGTTTCCGCGATTCTGCATGGAGGAAATTTCGACGGCCACTGGCCCTCGAAAACCGACGTTGGCGTGCGCATGATTCTGAAGAACGACGCACTCGACATTATCGTCACGGCGAAGAACGTCGGCACGGAGCGGCTGCCGATGGCCGTCAGCTTTCATCCCTATTTCCGGTTTCCCAGCGGCGACCGGGCGCAGGCAAGGTTGCACTTGCCTGCCGATATGCGCACACTTGTTAACAACTACGACGACGTTTTCCCAACCGGCAAGATTGTTTCGGTGAAGGGCACGCCTTATGATTTCACTGCGCCGAGTGGCGCTGCGCTTGGGCCCACGTTGTACATGGACGATTGTTTTACGGATCTAAAGCGCAATGCGGCTGGCAACGCTGTCATCGAGATCACCGATCCAGCGGCTCACTACGGCCTGCGCCTTACAGCCCTTTCGCCGCAAATCAAGGCCATCCAAGTTTACGCGCCTCCAGACAAGGAGTTCGTCGTTGTCGAGCCCCAGTTCAATTTGGCGGACCCCTTCAATACGAAAATTTGGGGCAAGAGAAATACGGGCATGGTGTTTCTGCAACCGGGCCAGTCTGTTTCATGGCATGTCAGACTGGAGCTGTTCATTCCTTCGCGATAGGCTTCTACACCCCGACGTCGCGGAGTGGTCGCTTGTTTCAATATGGCTTGCTGTCGCCTACGTCGAAGAGTTCCACGGCCGGGTGGTCTTCCGCGCCCGCGTAGTTCTGCAACAAACGCGCGCAGCGATTCCAGCGAAGAATAGAATCGTCGTTGCCTTTGGGACGAATCTTCTCCGCTTCCTCGAAGCAGCGCATGGCCTCTTCCAATAGCACGCGCACAGTGTGCGGTAGCCGGCCCGCGCGGAGCTGGACTTTCGCGCGGCGCTCGTGGAGCAGGCCGAGATAATAGAATCGCTCGTACGGATCACTCAGCCGCTCGAAAATGCTCTGCACTTCCGCGTAGCGGTCGGCAGGAGCGCCGCTAAATTGGTCCGTGATCGATAATCCCAGCATGCGCAGCGCAAGCTGGTGATTTGGCTCGATGACGAGAATGTCGTGGCAGATCGACTCTGCCTCCTCCGGTTCGTTGAGATAACGGTAAAGCTCGGTCTTTGCGATGGCCTCGGGGATTCCAGCTCTCGAAATTGCCTTGAGGGTCTGGCTCATGTCGCCTCCTTCCAATCGTCAGCTTCAGCCGGCCTTCTTGATCTTGCGGACGATCCAGAATAGCGGGTCGTAAAATTCATCCACGATTCGTTCTTTCAATGGAATGATGGCGTTGTCCGTGATGTGAATGCTCTCCGGGCAGACTTCCGTGCAGCATTTCGTGATGTTGCACAAGCCCAAGCCGAGCTGCTCCTTGAGGATTTTTGTACGCGGAACTCCATCCAGCGGGTGCATCTCCAGCCCCGCCACGCGCACGAAAAACCTCGGTCCTCCGTATTGCGCTTGCTTCCCGTGGTCGCGGAGCACGTGGCAAATGTCCTGGCACAAGAAACATTCGATGCACTTGCGGAATTCCTGGGGACGATCCACGTCTTTCTGAAGCATCTTCCATTGCACGCCGGGCCGCGGAGTGAATGCCGGAATCTTCTTATTCACTTCGTAATTCCACGAAACGTCGGTTACCAGATCTTTGATCACCGGGAATGCTTTCAGAGGTGAAACCGTGATCGGACTGTCCTGCGGCAGGGAATCCATGCGCGTCTTGCAAGTCAGCCGCGGTCGGCCGTTGACTTCCGCCGAGCATGAGCCGCACCGCCCGGCTTTGCAGTTCCATCGCACGGCGAGATCTGGTGAGAGGTGGCCCTGAATGTAGTGGAGCGCGTCAAGTACCACCATGCCGGGCGCAAGCGGCACCTTGTATTCCACTCCTTTTCCGCTCTTGCTGTCGCCACGGTATACGGACAACACGGCTTCTGCCACGCCCAGCCTCCGCTATTTGGCTTCTACTTATCCTCTGCCAGACCTTGCTTCAATTCTTCCGGCATCTCCGGCACGGGCCTCTGGCGCAACGCCATTTCCGCGTCGTCACGAACGATGATGTGGTTCTTTTTCCCCCACTGCGCATCGGGCTCCGCGAAATCGATTCGGCTGTGCGCCCCGCGGCTCTCTTTGCGCGCCAGCGCGCAGCGCGTTACGCCCTCCGCGACAGTAAGCATGGACTTTAGGTCTCGCGCGAGATGCCATCCTGGGTTGAACAGCCGCGAGCCTTCCACCGAAACGGTCGCAGCTCGCTCCTTGAAGCGCTCGATTTCGGCAAGCGCTCGCTTCAGATCGTCTTCATTCCTGAAGATCCCTACAAGGCTTTGAAGCGTATCCTGCAGCTCGCGGTGGATTTCATACGGATTTGGTCCACCGCTCCGTCCAAATGGCGCGAGCATTTCTCGCTCTGCATCCTCGACTTGCTTCGGATCGATCGTCGGCGCGGCTGTTTTCTTTGCATGCGATGCCGCAGCCGCTCCCGCTCGCTTGCCAAACACAAGCAAATCGGAGAGGGAATTGCCGCCAAGCCGGTTCGCGCCATGCAATCCCGCCGCCGCTTCGCCCGCCGCGAACAATCCGGGCACAGTGGATTGCGCTGTTTCCGCATCCACGCGAATGCCCCCCATTGTGTAATGGCACGTTGGCCCGACTTCCATCGGCTGTTTTGTGATGTCCACGTCCGCAAGTTCCTTGAACTGGTGATACATTCCCGGCAACTTGCGCTTCACGTATTCAGCGGGCTTGTGCGAAATGTCCAGATACGCCCCGCCGTGCTCCGTGCCGCGCCCTTCGCGCACCTCGGTGTAAATCGACCGCGCCACCACGTCTCGCGTAGACAACTCCATTTTTTTTGGGTCGTACTTCTCCATGAAGCGTTCGCCAAGCTTGTTGCGCAAGATGCCGCCTTCGCCGCGCACCGCTTCCGTCACCAGGATTCCCTGAACTCCGGGAGGCCAGACCATTCCTGTGGGGTGGAATTGTACGAATTCGAGATCCATCAACTCCGCGCCAGCCTCATACGCCAGCGCCATGCCGTCGCCCGTGTATTCCCAGGAATTGGACGTGATCTTCCACGCTTTGCCGACGCCTCCGGTTGCGATCACAATCGACTTCGCTTTGAAAACAACGAATCGCCCTTGTTCGCGCCAGTACCCAAATGCTCCTGCAATTCTTTCGCCGTCTTTCAGCAGTCGTGTGACTGTGCACTCCATGTACACGTCAATTCCCAGATGCACGCCGCGATCCTGCAGCGTGCGGATGATTTCAAGGCCTGTGCGATCTCCGACGTGGCATAGCCGCTTGAACGTGTGCCCGCCGAACGCGCGCTGCATAATCTCGCCCGATTCCGTGCGATCGAACAGAGCGCCCCACTGCTCCAACTCTCGCACCGCGTCCGGGGCCTCCTGTGCATGCAGTTGTGCCATGCGCCAGTTGTTCAGAAATTTTCCGCCGCGCATCGTATCGCGGAAATGCGTCCGCCAATTGTCCGCCGCGTCGACATGCCCCATCGCCGCGGCGATTCCGCCTTCGGCCATCACGGTGTGCGCCTTGCCAAGCAGCGACTTACACACCACCCCCACCGACGCTCCTTGATTGAGCGCTTCGACTGCCGCGCGCAAGCCTGCGCCGCCTGCTCCGATGATCAGCACATCGTGTTCGTGCGTTTCGTATTTTTCGGTCAAAAGAGCCTCAGGTCCCGGATGTTTCCTGCAGCGACCAGCATGACGTACAGGTCCGTGAATGCCACGAAGAAGAGGCTAGTCCACGCGATCAGCATGTGGCGCTCGTTCAATGCGGTTATTTTCCGCCAGATCCCAAACCGCGTTCCTCCCAGTTTTGCGCACGAGAAACAATTAAGGTTTCCGCCCACGAGATGCCGGCAGGAGTGGCACGATAGAGTGTAGGTCGTCAGCAGGCTCGCATTGATGAGCAGGATGAATGAGCCAACTCCCGCGCCAAAGTGCCCGCTCCAAATGAATCCCCGCACGGCGTCATGCCACAAGGAGGGCAAATACAGGAATGAGATATAGAAAAAGTACCGATGAATATTTTGCAGAATGAGCGGAAATTTTGTCTCGCCGCTGTAGTTATGCCGCAACTCGCCCACGCCGCATGCCGGCGGATCCAGAAAAAATGCTCGGTAGTATGCCTTCCGGTAGTAGTAGCACGTTGCTCGAAAGCCCAGCGGCCCGCCCAAAATCAGCACCGCCGGAGAAAATGGCCACCAGTGGTGTTCCGGATCAATCAGAGGTGAATAGAACGGCGAGAGATACGGCCCCCATTCGTAGAAATGCCCTTGGAAGGCCCGCACGGTCGCATAAACTGCAAATAGGCCAAGCCCAATAAACACCACCAGCGGCTGAATCCACCACATATCCCGCCGCTCGGTTGCGCCGAGCCGACTCAGGGTCCCTATGGTTCGAAGCTCCGCCACGGGCCACCGCCTTTTTGCGGCGTCATCTTAATCTTCGCCGCAAATCAAGTCAACAAAGGCATATACGCACTCGTTCCAATTCTCAGCCCGCGTCCGTCGGAAAATCGAAGTGCACCAATTCCCGCTGGAACCCCTTTGTTTTAATCGCGCCGTACAAAATCCCTACGGCCATCCAAACTCCGCCAGCCAATTTTGCTGGCCATCCGAGATGCAGCCAAATGAAAAGACAAATCAGGAACCCCAGCACCGGGGGAAACAAGTTGGTCCAGAGTCTCTTGTCTTCGCGGATGTAGTAATGCACAAATGCCGCCGCGTTCACGCCCATAAACGCAATCAGCGCGCCAAAATTCAGCATTTCCGCGCCCAATTCATAGCTCATCGCGCCCGCGCCCGCGAGCGCAATGATCCCAATCAGCACCACATTGTTTCGCGGTACGCGATTCCGGGGCTCGATCGCACCAAAGAATTTTCGCGGTAAGGCGTCGCTTCGCCCCATGCCGTAAAGCAACCTTGCCGCGCCGAGCTGCGAGCCCATGCCGGACCCGATGTTTGCCACGAGCAGCGTCAAGTTCACCAGGCCGAAAAGAAAAATTCCGCCCACTCGCCCCGAAATGTGAACGAACGCCGTATCCACATCAGGAAACGGCTGCGACGCCGGCCACGCGAGCTGCGCCAGGTAAACTTCCACTGACGCCAGCGCGCCCGTGATGACGCAAACCAGAACCGTCGCGAGCAGGATGTTCCGCCGCGGATTTTTCACCTCTTCCGAAAGCGTCGAAATTCCGTCGAAGCCGATGTACGTGAGCACCGCGATCGAGGTGCCGCGAAACAATGCCGAAGAGGAAAACGTCTGTGGGTTGTAAAAGGGATGAGTGAAAAATCCCGGGCCATAATGCGACAAGTGAAAAATGTAACGCATCGCTTCGAAAACGAAAATCACGATCACAATTCCCATTCCTGCCGCAAGAAACGCATTGATTCGCGCGGAAGTCTCCACTCCGCGCAGATTCAGCCACGTGAAGAGCGCCGCGAAAAAAATCGCCCATGCAAAATAGGGCACATGAGCGTCGAAGTTTTGCGCCGCTTTGCTGCACCAAATCGTGCAAATCAGCGGATTCAGGATGTAATCCATTGCCATGCTCCATCCGGTGATGTAGCCCAGCGCCGGATGAAGCTCGCGGCCCACATACGTGAATGCCGAACCCGCGCTCGGGTAGACGCGCGCCATTCGTCCGTAACTGATCGCCGTGAACAGCATCGCGACCATGGCGATCAGGATTGCCGTGACCACGTGCCCGTGCGCCGCGTCGCTCACCACGCCAAATGACGGCATGGGCGCCACCGGCTGGATGATGATGATACCGTAGAGGATCAGGTCCCACAGCCCGAGCGTCCGCCGCAGCCCCACTCCGTGCACGAGCGGTTGCGACGGCTCTCCCGGCATCAGTGGCCTGCCTTACTGGGCTCCGTGCCTTCTGCTTGAGTGGATGACAGGGACAGACTTACTGGTTCTAAATTCCAGCCGGTAACGACAAGTTGGGCTTGGCCGCCCAATTTGATCCATTGCGGATAGCGCGCCGTAATCGTTCGCGTTTCGTCCGGCATCAATTCCAGATAGTTGTCCTCCCAGAAAACCGGCAGGATTTCATCTCCGTTCTTACTGCTCACTTCCAGCCGCACCTGAAACGCCAGATGCGTGCTCGGATTGCGCAGCTGCACTCGTACAGCCGAATCAGAATCGATGGTTTCCCGGCTTGCGCTCACCTCCAGCTTCACGCGAGGCAATTCCGCCAGCTTCGTCAAGTCCGCGTAAGAATAAACTTCCGTGCGCTCGTATGTGCTCCAAAACCAATTGAATTCTGGCGGCTTGCTCGAAAGCCAATAAAAATTCGAGCTTAGCATTTTCCCCTCGCGGTCGTGCAGCGTGAGCTTCACAAAATAAACCTCTGGCTTTGCGGTTTTCGGAAAGGGGGGAATCTTGAGTAGTCGCGTGCTGCTATCCGCCGGCGCATTCACTTCGGCCGAGCGCGAAAAAATCGGCTTCAGATTCAGATCGAAAACTTCCGCGGCCACTTTCAAACCCGCCAGCGGCCTATAGAGGCTGTTCACCACCACTACGCTGCGGTCGTCATAGGAATATTGAACGTGCACCAGTTCGTTCGCCTTTTTCGCGCCAAAATATCCGCCTGCCGGCTGCAAATAATAATCGTACAAATGCCAGAACAGCGAAGGCCAAGCGTTGTTCAGCATCCACTGGATCACGCCGGTCGATTCGTACTTGTTGCGCGCGTACGCCTCGAACATTGCTCGCTCCCCTTCATACGCCATCGTCTGAGCTTTTTTCTCGTAGTCGTCCAGACTCTTCGCCGCGCCGTACATTTCCGCCATCGCATCGTCGAACGCCGACAGATTCTGAAACCTGCCCGAGGCGGAATGAAAGTGCCAATATCGATTTGGCGGCCAAATCTCGCTGGCAGGCATCATCTTTCGCAAACTCTCCTCAACCATCGGGGCCGGTCCCGGACTCGTTTCTGTATTGAATCCGTAAGCGCCTCCGTTGTCCTTGTCTTCCAGCCAATATGGAGGAGGGACATAATCATACGGTCCGGTCATTTTCATTCCTGAAAGCCCCGTGACCGTAGTCTCCTTCGCCGACGCCGAAGAAATATATGGATTTGGCCAGTGTTCGTCTTCCAGCACTCCAATGTACGTGCGCTCGACGTCCGCAGGCGGCGGTTCATCGCTTCCGTTGAGCCATGCGAGCAGGCTGGGATGTCCGCGCAGCCGCAAAATTTGCGAACGCAACTGTGCCGTTGCGATCTCCAGGTCGCCCGGCTTCCATTTGTTCCATTCTTCCCAGATGCTGCAGCAGCACCAGCCCGCCATCACCAGCACGCCGCGTTCGTCCGCCAAATTGAAAAAATCGTCCGGCTCGAGTTTTCCCTCCAGACGAATCGTGTTCAGTCCCATCTCGCGCACGTAGTCAAACTGCGCTTCCAGCCGCTCATGCGATTCCCGCAACAGCATGTCCGGCGCCCAGCCTCCGCCGCGGATCAGAATTCGCCGGCCGTTGATGCGGAAAACGCGATACCCCAGCTTGTTCAGTTCTGACGTAATCTCCCGAATTCCGAAACGTGTTCGCTCTTCATCGGACACGGTTCTATTCACTACGGCTTGCATCGTGAGCGCGTGGAACGTCTGCGCCCCCAGTCCGTTCGGCCACCAGGCTTTCGGATTCGCAATGCGCAACTGGGGGAACTGCTCCGGCGCGAACGTAACAGTGCGCCTCTCGCGAGGCTGCAACGCAAAGGCCTGTTCTACGTGGACGCTATCGAACGTTGCCCCCGCGTCCCCGCTCACCGCAGTGTCCGTGGCATTTTCGACTTCCGCGACGATAGTCAGGTCGGCTTCTTTGAGCGTCGCGTCCGTGAAATGCGTGACCACCTCCGGATGCCGCAGCGCCACTGCTCCGCTCGTCGTCAGATAAACGGCACCCCACAATCCCATGTCTTTGTCCGGCGGCGCGGGGTTCCAATCGACCCAGTTCATCGCCAGATCGTTCTCCGTCGGCGCAAACACCTCCACGGCCAAAACGTTTCTTTCGCCCGCGCGCACGAACTTCGTGGCATTGAATTCGTAAATTCGATACGACCCGGCAGCGTCGTTCGCATCAGCCAGCTTCATTCCGTTGATCCAGACGTTCGCGCGGTAGTTGATGCCGTCAAAATGCAGCCACAATTGTCGCCCTGCCGATTCCTTCGCCAGACTGAATTCCTTCCGATACCACCACGAGCATGCAAACGGGCTGTCCTTCGGCATCGGCTGCTTGGCAAAGATCGTTCCAATGGGATACGTCGTGCCAGGAATTTTCCGCAGGTTCATTCCAAAGTAAGGATCAGGAAACGTCTTGTCGGCGACCAGCGCGGCCAATACGGTCGAAGGCACGCTCGTCTGGTGCCACCCGCCCGCGTGAAACGTCAGCCTCGAAATTTCCTGCCCCGTCGCCTCCATCTTGCACGAGGACTGCAATTGCCAGCCGCTCTGCAAAGGAATTTGCTCCTCTTGATTACTCCGGCTTTGCGCCGAAGCGCGGAGGCACGTAAGAGACACCGCAAGAAAAAAGCAGATGAGACGCGTTTTCGGCATCATTCACCCTGAGTGTACATATTCCATCCCGGGCCGAATATCAATCGGCTCGTTTTAGTGCTTTCGCTCTAGTACTTCCCGCCCAAGCAAATAGCCATGAGTGACTATGTGCACTTGCGCGCGTGCTGCCTATCCTTGAGATTCGAGGCTGGAAAAGCATCGATCGCGCGGCTCGGGGCGTCGTTTGGGGTTGCTCTTTCACACGTTTCCCCTGCGCGCACTATTTGGCTCTCGCACGGTCGAGCGCAACAACCAAATTCTTATGGAAAGCCTGCTCCAGGTTCGCAACTTGACAGTCCACTATCGCTCGAATGGCCGGCAGCAGGATGCTGCCGTAAATGCCCTTTCTTTCGACATCGCCCCGGGCGAAACCCTGGGCCTCATGGGCGAATCCGGCTGCGGCAAATCCACCACTGCTTTGGCCCTGCTTGGCTTGCTTCAGAATGATCGCGTGGAAGTCTCCGGTTCCGCTCGATTCGGCGGCCTGGACTTGCTCGCGCTCGATGAACGCGCTTTCCAGAGAGTCCGCGGATCGGCAATCTCTATTGTTTATCAGGAGCCGGGAATCGCCCTGAGCCCCGTGATGCGCGTCGGGGAGCAGGTTGCCGAGGTCATTCACGCTCATCGTCACCGGCCATGGAAGTGCTGCCGCACTGAAGCGCAGGCCATGCTCGGGCGCGTCGGCCTGAGCCAAACCGACCGAATTTTTTCCGCTTATCCGCACCAGTTGAGCGGAGGCCAGTGCCAGCGCGTCGTCCTCGCGCAAGCCCTCGCGTGCGATCCTACTCTCTTGATCGCCGACGAGCCGACCGCTCACCTCGACGCGCGCGGCCGGGCCGATTTTCTCGACCTGCTGCAAACTCTGAAAAAGCAATCGCGCATTTCGATGCTCCTGATCAGCCACACGCCCGAAATCCAGGCGCGCCTCTCCGATCGCCTGCTCGTAATGAAGGCGGGTAAGATTATCGAGCACGGGCGCTTCGCGCAACTATATCGAGATCCGTCTCACGATTACACGCGCAGGATTCTACATTCGGGCCTTCAAGAACGCGCATACCCCAAGATTGCAACCGAAGTTCCCCTTGAGGAGCAACTCACCAGATGACCTCCCTACCCATAAACGCGCTTGTCTCCATTTCCAGCCTTAGCAAGCGCTACGTGCAGAAGCGTCCATTCAGCGGATCCAAGTTCACCATCGACGCGCTTAATGATGTGAGCCTGACCATTGAACACGGAGCCACTCTTGCGCTGGTCGGTGAATCGGGCGCAGGCAAGTCCACGCTGGCCCGTTGCTTGTCGCTTCTTGAGCCGCCCACGCGCGGCACAATTCGATTCGAGGGTATTGATCTCCTCTCCCTCGATCGCAAGGCGTTGTTTCAGATACGCCGCCAGATTCAGCTCATTTTCCAGGACCCAACCTCCTCATTGAATCCCGGCATGACTGCCGCGGAAGTCATCGCCGAGCCCCTCGCGATTCAGCGCGAGGGCACGAAAACCAGCAGGCGTCGCCGAGCCTTGGAACTCATGGACCATGTCGGCTTGCCTGCGTCGTCGGCGCAAAAATTGTCGCTCGAATTCAGTGGCGGCCAGCGCCAGCGCCTGGCCATCGCTCGAGCACTCGCCCTCCAGCCAAAACTGTTGATTCTCGACGAAGCGTTGTCGAATCTCGATCTCGCAACCCAGGAGTCGATTTTGCAACTCCTGCGTGAACTCCAGGCCGTGCATTCGCTCACGTACGTTCACGTTTCGCACGATTTGCGCATGGTTTCGGAATTGACCGGCGAAGTTGCCGTGATGCACGAGGGAAGAATCGTCGAGCGCAAGCCCAATGCGGTCCTGTTCGCGCATCCAGAGCACCCTTACACGCTGGCGCTGCTTGGCGCAATCGACCCACTCGGAATGCTCTGCGAGGAGTATGCCATCGGGGTTTCTCGATGAGATACATCGCCCGGCGGTTCATTCACGCAATCCTGTTGCTGCTCGCCATCTCTTTTCTCTCCTTCGCCCTTCTTCAATGGGCGCCGGGAGATTTTTTTGACTCCATGCGAATGAATCCGCGCATTTCCGCGCAGACGATCAACGGAATGCGTTCGGAGTATGGCATGGACCGCCCGTTTCCTGTGCGTTATGCGCTCTGGATGCGCTCCGTCCTCAAAGGTGACATGGGCTTTTCATTTTCCTATAACAGCCCCGTTGGCCCGCTCCTTTGGCCGCGCGCGCGAAACACTTTGCTGCTCGCCAGTTCCTCGACTCTGCTCGCGTGGCTGCTCGCTATTCCCCTCGGCATTTGGACCGCAGCAAGAAAAGGCCGATGGGCCGACCGTGCTTGCGGCGTCGCCACTTCCGCGCTCTTGACCATTCCTGACCTGCTCCTTTTCTTGCTCCTTCTCTTGTTCGCTGTGCGCACGGGATGGTTTCCCGCCGGCGGAATGCTCTCGCCTGGCTTTGACGATCTTGGTTTTTGGGCTAAGGCGAAGGACGCTTTGTTCCATTTTGCATTGCCATCGCTCGGCCTTGCTGTCGTCACGTTGCCGATTCTGCTCCGCCACATCCGCGCGGCGATGATTGAAGCGCTCGAGTCTCCCTTCATTCGCGCCGCGCGCGGCCACGGCATCCCGCGCTCGCGACTGCTTTGGCGCTACGCGCTTCCTGCGGCCTCGAATCCCTTGATCTCGCTCCTGGGATTTTCCGTCGCCACCATGTTGAGCGCCTCCGTAATCATCGAAGTCATCCTGAGCTGGCCCGGCCTCGGCCCCTTGATGGTCCAGTCGATCCTGGCGCGCGACATTTATGTTGTGATCGCCATCGTCATGCTTTCGTCTGTTTTCCTGGTCGCAGGCAACCTGCTCGCTGATGTTCTCCTGTTTGCCAGCGACCCTCGGATTCGCGTCGAGTGACATTGTGAACCATCGACACAAACTCTGGGCGCTCCTGATCCTGCTCGCGGGGTTTCACGCCCTCGTGTTGTTTGCCGGCTTTTTCGCTCCCTATAGTTTCTCCACGCAGAATCGCGATTTGCCTTTTGCTCCGCCGTCGCGAATTCATTTTGTCGATGCGCGGGGGAAGTTTCACGCGCGCCCGTTTGTTTACGGCTGGAAAAATGCCCCCAAGACCTTTGACGCCTACCTGATTGATTCGCGCCAGGTTTATCCTCTCCGATTCTTCGTTCACGGCTCGTCCTATCAAGTGGCCGGCTTGTTTTCATCGCGTCTGCATCTTTTCGACGTCGACGATCCGGGACACGTTTTCCTCATGGGCACCGACGGCTATGGCCGCGACCAATTCACTCGCTTCCTCTATGGCGGCCAAATCTCGCTTGCCGCTGGCTTGATTGCCGCTGCACTTTCCCTCTTGCTCGGAATCGTCGTTGGCTCGTTGGCCGGATTTTATGGCGGCTGGATCGACGATGCCCTCATGCGCGGCGGCGACATCTTCATGGCTTTGCCCTGGCTGTATATCCTGTTTGCCGTGCGCGCGGCCTTGCCGCTCCATATCGCTCAATGGCAGGTCTTTCTTCTGTTGGTCGCCGTGATCGGATTGATAGGTTGGGCTCGGCCCGCGCGCTTGATTCGCGGCGCGGTTCTCAGCGCCAAAGAACGCAATTTCGTCGCCGCCGCTCGGGGTTTCGGCGCCTCCGATTTTTATCTCCTGCGCCGCCACGTCCTACCGCAAACCTACAGCATCATCCTCACGCAGATGACGCTCCTCATCCCGCAATATATTCTCGCTGAAGTCACTCTGACTTTTCTCGGCCTCGGAGTCGGCGAGCCGATGCCGAGTTGGGGTAGCCTCCTGTCGGTCTTGCAGCAATACTACGTTCTTTCTTCTTACTGGTGGATGTTCTTGCCGGCCGTGCTCCTCGTCCCGGTTTTTCTCGCCTACTATTTGATGGCCGATGCTCTCCAGGAACGCTTGAAGTCCATCCCGCTGTAAAAACAAACGGTTCTCTGCTAAGAATTTCACTATGCGCGAGGCTCGGCCTTTGAGGCACCTCTCTGCCGCCTGTGTTCTTTTGACGGCGTGCATCCTTTCTGTGCCGGTTGCTCTATTCGCACAAGCTGCGGAAGAGCGAATGGTCGCTGGTGGTTCGCCGGGCCGCTTTGGCGGAACGCTCACCATCGCCCTGCGCTCCGAGCCTAAGACGTTGAATCCGGCTCTTGCCGCCGACGCCTCTTCGCAGAACGTCATTTACTGCATGAACGCCGATCTGATCCACATCAACCGCGAAACGCAAAAAACCGAGTCGGGCCTCGCCAAGTCCTGGAGCGTTTCTCACGACGGCCTCACGTACACGCTTCTTCTTCGCCGTGGCCTGCGCTTTTCCGACGGACAGCCTTTCGACGCGGACGACGTCATTTTCAGTTTCCAGGTTTATCTCGACGAAAACGTTCATTCTCCACAGCGCGACTTGCTCATCGTTGGCGGCAAGCCCATTTCCGTTGAAAAAATTAATGACTATACCGTGCGTTTCCACCTAGCTCAACCCTATGCCGCCGCCGAGCGCCTCTTCGATGGCTTTCCGGTTCTTCCCAGGCATCTTCTCGAAACTTCTTATCGCAGCGGCAATTTCTCTCACGCGTGGGGCATCTCCATGCCGCCCAGTCAATTCGCCGGCCTCGGTCCTTACCGCCTGAAGGAGTATGTTCCCGGTCAGCGCCTCGTCCTCGAACGCAATCCATATTATTGGAAAGAGGATACCGCCAGAAAGCGTCTGCCGTATCTCGATGAAATCATCTTTCTCTTCGTTCCCAGCGAAGACGCTCAGGTGGTTCGCTTCGAGTCCGGCGACACGGATATTCTCAGCCGCTTCAGCGCCGAAAATTTTCCTGTCCTTGAGCGCCAGCAAGCCGCGCGCGGTTATCATCTTTATGACCTTGGACCAGGCCTCGAATACAATTTCCTGTTCTTTAATCTGAACGATCTTGCTGGGAAAAATCTCCCGCAAATCGCAAGCAAACAAGCTTGGTTTCGCGATCTCCGCTTCCGCCAGGCCATTTCCTCCGCGATCGACCGCGAGGACATCGTTCGCCTGGTTTACGAAGGCCGCGCGACGCCGTTGGCTAGCCAGGTCACGCCGGGAAATAGACTATGGGTCGATCCATCGCTCCCGCTTCCGAATCATTCGCCGGACCATGCGCGCGAATTGTTGAAGAGCGCGGGTTTCTCGTGGAAGAGCGACGGCTCGCTCGTCGATCCGCAAGGAAATCCCGTCGAGTTCTCGATTCTCACCAGCTCGTCCAATGCCCAGCGCACGAAAATGGCTACCATCATTCAAGACGATCTCAGTCACCTCGGCATGAACGTCCATGTCGTTTCTCTCGACTTTGGCGCCATGGTTGATCGTCTCCTCAATTCCTTCGATTATGAAGCCGCCATCATGGGCCTTGCCGACGGCGATGCCGATCCAAACACCGAGATGAACGTCTGGCTCTCCACGGGCGAAACGCACCTTTGGCACCTAAATGAAACCCATCCAGCCACGCCGTGGGAAGCCGAACTCGATCGCCTCATGAACGAGCAGCTCGTAACCCTGAACTATGCGAAGCGCAAACAACTCTACGACCAGGTTCAGCAGATCGTCGCGCAGCAATTGCCCATCATCTGTCTCGCCAGTCCCGACATCCTTGTTGGCACAAAGAACCAAATCGGCAATTTTCGTCCCGCGATTCTCGATCCCTACGCGTTGTGGAATGTCGACCAGTTATATGTCCACTAAACTGGACACCGAAGCCGAGGCCATCGCCTGGACAGATACGCGTCTGGTCCGCGAATGCCTCCGCGGCACGCAAGCTGCCTGGTCCGCTCTGATCGACAAGTATAAGAACCTCATTTTCTCCATTCCCATCAAGTACGGCTTTTCTCCAGACGACGCCACCGACATTTTCCAATCTGTTTGCCTCGAAATGCTTTCCGAGCTTCCGAAATTGCGCAAACCCAAGGCCCTCCCCAAATGGATTATCCAGGTGACTGCTCATAAATGTTTTCACCATAAACGGCAGTTGTTACGCATGGCGCCATCCGATCCCGACGGGACACTGCCCGAACGCAGCACGCCCGCCATCGCGGAAGGAATCTTGCGCCAAGCGGAGGAGGAGCAAAGCCTTCGCCAGGCGATGTCAAATTTGCCTCCGCGGTGCCGCCAGCTGGTTCACATGCTTTTCTTCGAGGAACCCGTCCGTCCTTATCAAGCTATCGCGTCCGAGCTTGGCCTTTCCGTTGGCTCCATCGGTTTCATCCGGCAGCGCTGCCTCGAGCGCCTGCGCAAAAGCCTCGCGGAAGTGGGTTTTTCGTGAAGCAGCGCGACAAAGCGGATCCGATTCCCAAGGACGTCCTCCGTAGCCTTGCCAGTTTGAAGGACGACGCCAGCCGTGCGCGGTATCTTGCGCGCCGTCCGCGACTTTGCCGCAAGAGCGTGGTTCTGTATCTGAACGAAGTCGTGCGAGCGCAATTGCGCGCCGACACGCGCCAGGCGCTTGCGCTTGCCGAAGCCGCCGTCGCCATTGCGCGCAAGGTGCCGAACCAAGAAGCCCTCGGCCGAAGTTTGCGTTCCAAGGCAAACGCCCTCTACATGATTGGCGACAATCAGGCAGCGCTGGAAATCCACGCCGAAGCGTTGCGTATCTTTCGGGAAATCGCCAATGCTCAGGAAGAGGCCCGCACGCTCATTCCGTCCATCCAACCGCTGATTTTGCTCGGCGAATACAATCGCGCCTTCGAGGCGGCGGCTGCCGCAAGAAAAATCTTCGAGCGGCTGGGTGACCAGCAGCGCCTCGGACATCTCGAAATCAACGTCGGAAATATCTATCACCGGCAGGATCGTTTCGAAGAAGGTCTCGCCTGTTATGAACGCGCCTATGAAACCCTTCTACCCTTTCGCGATTCCGAAGGCCTCGCTGTCGCGCTTTACAACATGGCCGTTTGCCTCATCACCTTGAATGATTTCCCTCGCGCTCTCGCCACCTATCAGCGTGCCCGCGAAATGTGCGTTCAGCACGGCATGACCCTGCTCGTTACGCAAAGCGACTACAACATCGCCTACCTCTATTACCTTCGCGGCGAATACAGTCGCGCCATCGAGATGCTGCGCGCCACGCGCGCCAAGTGCGAGGAAAATGGAGACGCTCACGTCCTCGCGCTTTGCTATCTCGACCTGTCCGAAATTTATCTCGAATTGAATCTCAGCGCGGAAGCTCGGGACGTCGCCCATGAGGGCTACGAGCGTTTTCAAAAGCTCGGCATGGGTTATGAGGAAGCGAAATGTCAGGCCAACGAAGCCATGGCCCTGAGCCAAATTGGCAAAGCGCTCCGTGCACTCGAACTGTTTGAACAGGCCCGTGCAAAATTTGTCCACGAAAACAATCTTGTCTGGCCGTGGCTGATTGATCTCTATCACGCCCTCGTCCTCTACAACGAAGGCCGTTTTTTCGAGGCCCGCAGCCTTTGCGCTCGCGCGGCCGCCTTTTTCGACACTTCTTTTCTACCGGGCAAGGCCGTTCTCTGCCAACTGCTGCTCGCGCGTCTTTCTCTGCGAACCGGCGACCTCGCCTCCGCAAGAAAAGAATGCTCTCGCGCCTTGGAACGCCTCGCTTCTCTCGAAGCGCCTGTGCTGCGCTTCCAGGCCGAGTTTCTCTTCGGTCAGATTCACGAGGCTTCCAGCGACTCCGCCGCGGCCTACCAATCCTTTCAGCGCGCGCGCGAAGCTTTGGAAACCCTTCGCAGCAGCCTTCATGGCGAGGAACTGAAAATCGCCTTCATGAAAAATCGTCTCGAGGTTTACGAGCGCCTCGTCGACATCTGCATGAATGGCGCCGCGCGGCAAAACTCCGCGGAGGAATCCTTCGGTTACATGGAGATGGCCAAGTCGCGCAGTCTCGCCGAGCTTCTCGTCCATCATGCGCAGGCCCTTCCCGAAGCTGCCGCCGGGCAGAGCGGCTTGGTGCGCCGCATCCGCGAAATGCGCGAGGAATTAAATTGGTATTACCGCCGCATTGAGATTGAACAATTGCGCGCCGACGAGCCCTCGCCCGAACGCATCCAGAAGTTACAGAAGCAGGCGCTCGAGCATGAAAACGAATTGCTTCGCGCCCTGCGGGATCTTCCCACTCCGCAAACCATCGGCCACGATCCCGCGCTGGCCTCTCTTGACCGCATCCGCGCTTCGTTGCCCTCGGATGCCGTCCTTGTCGAATATTTCAGCGTAAAGGATCAATTTATCGCCGCCGTGCTCACGCGCGACTGGCTCGACCTGGTTCCTCTCACGCCCGTTTCGCGCGTGGTCAACCTCCTTCGCATGTTTCACTTTCAGATCGCCAAGTTTCACCTGGCGGGTGACTACATACGCGAATTCGAAAAGCCCCTCTTCGACTCGGCGCAAGCCCATCTGCGCAATCTTTGCGCCGAAGTGATGGCGCCGCTCCGCGCTCTTCTGCGTGGCCGTCACTTGGTAATCGTGCCGCACGGCGTTCTGCATTACTTGCCCTTTCACGCGCTCTTGGACGGCGACCGTTACCTGATCGACTCCTTCACCGTCTCCTACGCGCCGAGCGCCGCCATATTCGCCATTTCCCAGGAAAAATCAGCCTCCGCTCCGGGTGCACCCCTCGTCATGGGTGTGCCAGACGCGCAAGCCCCTCTCATCCTCGACGAAGTTCAGGCTGTCGCCAAAATGCTGCCGGGTGCCGAGTTGTTTCTTGGCCGGGATGCCAGCCAGGAGATCTTGCGCAAGAAGGGCCTGCACAGCCGCACGATTCACATCGCCACGCACGGCACTTTCCGCCAGGACAATCCCATGTTCTCCGGCATTCGCCTCGGCAACTCCTATCTCAGCCTCTACGATCTCTACCAATTGAAACTCGAAGCGGAACTCGTAACTTTAAGCGGTTGCGCCACAGGCTTGAACGTCGTCACGGCCGGTGATGAATTGCTGGGCCTAGTTCGCGGCCTTCTCTACGCCGGCGCCCAATCCCTTCTGCTGACTCTCTGGAATGTGCATGACCGCAGCACCGCCGAATTCATGACTGCTTTTTACCAGCGTTTGCAGACCAACGTTTCCAAGCCCTCCGCTTTGCAGGGAGCCATGCTCGAATTGCGCGAGCGTTACCCGCACCCCTATTACTGGGCGCCATTTACGCTGACTGGCAAGATAGCCCCAGCCTGACCCCTGCAATTTTTCTTTCATCCCCTATATTTTTTGACTCCCTCCCCACCCTTATGCACAGGCATGGAAACCGGGGCGGCGCCAGCCGATTGTCAGACGCCGTAATCTCAAAGACGGGGGAAGGTGAAATGGAGCATTTTTCGCTGGAGCAATGGGCCGATTTCGCCCGCAACATACTGGAAGGAAAGGACAAAATGGAGATGCAGGCTCACCTTGAAACCGGCTGCAAGCGATGCGCGAGCGCATTGAGCACCTGGATGCGCGTCAGTGACGTCGCAAGCCGTGAGCGGGCCTTCCAGCCGCCGGACACCGCTGTGCGCTCCGTAAAAGGCCTGCTGGCCATTAACGGCCGTCCAGCCAAAGCCCCTATTGCCCAGCTTCTGTTTGATAGTTTTCGAAGTCCTGCTGCGGAGGGGATTCGCTCGACGGCCGCCGTTGCCCGCCAGCTACTTTATGGCCACGGCAACTATCGAATCGACCTTCGCATGGAGCCCCAATTCAACAGCGACAAGGTGTCGCTTGTCGGCCAGGTCCTTAATTCTGCGAAGTCTGCGGAGACAGCATTTCAGGTGCCCGTGATGCTTCTCAGAGGGCGCAAAGTGCTTGCCAAATCGCTAACGAACGAATTCGGGGAGTTTCACCTTGAGTGCGATTTGGCAGGCCGCCTCGAGTTGCAGCTTGTGCTCCCTCGCGGAATGGCGATCAAGATCCCTCTGATTGAACCTTCCATCGGCGCGGTGACAGGCAATCTGGAAGATGCTGATTCTGGAGATGTTAGTAGGGCTTTATCTCGTACGGCAAAACGTACTAGGAAGAGAGTTTAGCTTGTACGGAGCCTCAAAATATACCTCCGTACCATTGAGCGATTCCGGTGTAACAGGCAGTCTAGGACTTGGCAACCGCCGGAACCGCCAAAAGGAGCAGTCGCAACCATGAAGCGTCCAATTTGCCTTTTCACACTTCTCATTGTAACGCTGTGGGCTCGTCCAGCCGCGGCACAGGGCCTTCTCGGTGGCCTGCTTTCCGGTATCACGCAAACCCTCACGAACACGGTGGACGCAGTTCTAGGGCAGCCGCAAGCCGTCATCGTCCGTACGAACCTCGGCCTCGCCGGTTTGCAGAATGTTTGCCTCGTCAACGCTTGCACGGTGGTCCGCAACTTGGATGGAAACCAGGGCCAGGTATTCCTCGTCCAGCCAGCGCAGGGACTTCTGCCTGATGTCCTTTCCACGGTCTTGCGGTTGGTCGACGGGATCCTCGACGCCGAACCGGATCAGCTTCTCACTCTTCCCGTGAGCACCGGTGCCGGCCCGTTCCAAACCACGGCGCCGACCTACCTCTACCAAGAAACTCCCGTCAATTATTTCGGCACGATAGTCTGGAACGGCTACGTCAATCAGCCTGCAGCTCAAATCATTCGCGTCGCGCAAGCTCAGAGCGCCTTTCATGTGAGCGGCTCTGGAATCGTTGCGGACATCGATACGGGAGTTGATCCGAACCATCCGGCCCTCAGGCGCGTTCTACTTCAGGGCTATGACTTCACGCGCAACCAGCCCGGCGGTTCGGAAATGACGGACTTGAACGGCGCAACGGGCTCGGCTTGCAGCTCTTGCCAGGCCGCTTTTGTCGACCAGCACACCGCTGCCATGCTGGATCAGCATACCGCTGCCATGCTCGACGGTTCTCCCGATTCTGCCTTTGGTCACGGCACCGAAGTTATGGGCGTCATTCACCTCGTCGCCCCCACCGCACACCTGATGCCTCTGAAAGCCTTCAGCGCGAATGGAACGGGCACTCTCTCGAACATTATCAGCGCCATTTACTACGCCGTGCAGAATCACGTCAACGTCATCAACATGAGTTTCGAGCTGTCCTCAAGTTCGACCGAATTGACTGACGCTATCAACTACGCCTCGTCGAACAATGTCGTCTGCGCAGCGTCGTCCGGCAACGATGGCGAAGAGGAAGTGGTTTACCCCGCTGGCCTGTCGAATGTCATGGGCGTGGCTTCCACGAATGACTTCGACCAGCGTTCCAGCTTCTCCAATTACGGCGACCAGGTTGTCTGGGTCGCTGCCCCGGGCGAAAATATTGTCACGACCTATCCGTTTGGTACCTACTCGGCGACATCGGGAACTTCGTTCACATCCCCGATGGTCGCCGGCACCGCGGCGCTTCTCTTCAATCTGCAATCGGGATTGAATCAATCGACAGCCGCCAGCGCTATCGCTAACGCACATTGGATTGGTGCCAATATGGGCAACGGTGAGCTCGACGTATTCCAGACGTTGTCTTCTGTAAAAGGGAACAACTAACTACGCCAGCACAACAGACACCGCTCGATGCTGACAACGCTTCATTTCGAGGCAGACGCTCCCGAATCCAGCCCCTCGCTGGTTTCTGAGGCGTCTCTTCTCGCCGCGGCGTCGATCGCGCGTTCTTTCCAGCCTTCGTCCGTCGTCCCCATTCGCATCAAAGTCGCTGAGGAAGAAATTGTCGCGCTGCGCAGTTCTCTCGTCTGTGCCTTGAACCAGCTCCTCGACCTGAAGGACCTCAACACGGGCGTTCACAGCACGCGTCTTGCGGAGTGGGCCCTTCACGTCGCCGGAGAGCTCGGCCTCGATCAAAATTCTCTCGCCGACATTGAAGTTGCCGCCCTCTTGCACGACATCGGCAAGGTCGGCATCCCCGACGCGATTCTCAATAAGCCTTCTCGCCTCACTAAGGAAGAATACGACCTGATGAAAAAACATCCCGAATATGGCTGGGTCGTTCTTCGCCAGATTCCGGGATTTGAGCGTGCGAGTCTGCTCATCCTTCATCATCACGAGAATTTCGACGGCAACGGTTACCCGGGCGGCTTGAAAGGCGAGGAAATTCCTATCGGTTCGCGCATCGTTTCCGTCATCGATGCATTTGACGCCATGGTTTCTTCGCGTCCGTACCGCGATGGCTTGCCTGTCGAAGAAGCAGTGCGCCGCCTGGTGCAGGGAAGTGGCACGCAATTCGATCCCGGCGTCATCAAATGTTTTCTTCCGCTCGCCCGCGCCGAAATGTCCGCCGTTTTTGCCGCCGTCGGCACCGCCGTGTCCGGCATACTCTGAGCGCACTCTTTCCGTGAAATCGCAGTCCGCGCGGGGTTTTCACGGGTTTTCTATTCGTACCGCAGCGCCACCATCGGATCGACGCGCATCGCTCGCCGCGCCGGGATGTAGCAGGCGGCGCCGGAAACGAGTGCGAGCAAAATCGCAACCGCGACGAACGTCAACGGATCGGTCGCGCTCACACCATACAGCAAACTGGCCATCAATCGTGTCACTGCCAGCGCCACCACAATGCCCACCGCTCCGCCTATCAGCGTCAGCCGCGCGCCCTGCCCCAAAACGAGGCGCAAAATATCGTCGCGCTGTCCGCCGAGAGCCATCCGAATGCCGATCTCGCGTGTCCGCCGCGCCACCACGTATGCCAGCACGCCGTAAAGTCCCAGCGCCGCCAGCAGTGCCGCCAGCAACGCCAGCGAAATCGAAAGAATCGCCACCAGCCGGTCATTAAACATTTCGTCGCTGAGCTGCTCGGTGAGCGTGCGCACATCATTAATCGGCAAATTTGGATCCAGCCGCTCGATGGTCGCATGCAGCGTCGCTGCCATCTGCCCTGGATCGCGTTCAGTGCGCACATAGAACACCAGCGTGCCAAGCTCCGGGTCTTGCGTATACGGCTCGTACATGAACGGCACAATGTTGGCGCGCGGGCCGTCCCATTTGCTGTCCGCCACCACGCCCACAATTTCCATGTCCGGATGAACGTTGTTCCCGCCGCCGCGCGCGATGTGCATTCCAATCGGATTGCGTCCTGCAAAGAATCGCTGCGCCAGCTTTTGATTGATGATGATTACTTTCTGGCTCGTCGTCGTGTCTGCATCCGTGAATTCGCGCCCCGCAACCAGCGGAATTCCCATCGTTGAAAAATAATTCGGGCTGATGTAAGCCCAAAAGACGTCTGTCTCTTCATCTGGCCGTACGGTGTAGCCCTCCGGCGTTATGTTGGAACTGTTGTCGTCATTCGCAAACGCCGCTTCCTCGGATACCGTGACAGAGCGCACGCCCGGCAGCGCCGCAATCGCTTGCCGTGCTTGCTGTCCAAGGGCCAGCGTTTGCGGCGGTTTGTCGCCGTTCAAATCGGGCTCCACGGAGAATTGCAAAATGTTTTCCGTCCTTACGCCGAGATTCGCGTGCTCCAGGTTGCCCAAAGTTCGCGCCAGCAATCCCGCGCCCACCAGCAGCACCGCCGTCAACGCCACTTGCGCGATGATCAATACTTTTCGCAGGCGAATATTCGAGCGCCCCTCCGAAACGCTCGAGCCCTGATCCTTCAGCGTCGACTGCAAATTCACCCGCGTCGCGCGCAGCGCCGGAGCAAGTCCGAAAAGCACACTCGTCACAATGGTGACCGCCGCGGCAAACCAAAGCACGCGCGGATCCAGCTTCGCGGTCAGCCCCACCATTCCCGTGCCCGACGGAATCGCGCTCACCATCGTGTTCAGGCACCACGACGCGAACGCCACTCCGGCCACTCCGCCCGCAATGCCAATCATCAAGCTTTCCGTCAGCAGTTGCCGCACCAGCCTTCCGCGTCCCGCGCCCAGCGCCAGCCGCACGGCAATTTCCCGCTGCCGCGCTTCGCCGCGTGCCACGAGCAAACTCGCCAGATTCGCGCATGCAATCAGCAGCACCAGCGCAACCATGCCCAGCAAAACCAGCAGCGGTTCCTCCGCTCCCGGCTGCACCACCTGCCTGCCCTGCGCTCCGTCCGTCAATTGCAGTGGCTTATCGAGGAACTGTTTTCTACGCGGGCTCGTGCTGGGAATCTTCAGCAGCTTCGCGTCCTCTTCCAGCAGCGGCGCGTAAATCGGTTGCAGCGACGCCTGCGCCTGCGCGCGTGAAACTCCGGACTTCAGTCTTCCGAGAATCGCGACGAAGTGGTCTGTACGCTTTCCCATATCCAGTCCGCTGGTCGGCGCCATTTGCGTCAGCATCGTGATAGGAATAAAAATATCCGGCAGCGATCCGATTTGCACGCCGTCGAATCCCTTGCGCGCCACGCCAACCACGGTCAGCGCCGTTCCATTCACCGTGAGCGTTTTGTCCAAAATCGACGGGTCCGCGCCAAACTTGCGCGTCCAATATCCGTAGCTCAGCACGGCAACGGGATTCGCGCCCGGCGCCGTTTCGTCGTTCGCATCGAAGACGCGGCCCAGCGCGGGCTGCACTTCGAGCGTCTGAAAATAATTCCCGCTCACCAGCTCGCCGCTCCCGCTCTGCGTCGAGCCGTGCCCCGTGACATTGACGTCCACGCGAAAGCATGCCAGCAGACCAGAAAAAACCGTGCTGCGGTCGCGCAAATCCTTGTACATGGGATACGAAAATATCTGCGCGCCGTCGGAGATGTCGCTCGACGTGCGGCCCGGACTGGGCCCCGGCGACCGCAGCACGACGAGCTGCTGAGGATTCGGCACGGGCAGCATCCGCAGGAGGACTTGGTCCGTGAACGAGAATATCGCCGTATTCGCGCCAATTCCGAGCGCCAGCGTCAGTATCGCAATTATCGTGAATCCCGGCGATTTTGCCAGCATTCTCAGGCCGTAGCGTATGTCCTGCCAAAGCACTTGCATAGGCACACCCCTAAAATCCGCAGAATTAAGCGCAGATATCCTTCCGAACCGCACGTTAGTTAAGTCTCTCTTTTATCTAGGTTTATCAGTCTATTAGTACGAAGACACCGCCCGCAATTGTCCGCTTGCGGGAGAAGGCTGTCGCAGAACCGGACAGGTTTATGCAGCCGGGTCACGGCCTTCCAGCCATTCCGAATCTGGCCGACTTCCCACAACCACTACACCTTGCATTTCCTCGCGTAACTCCTCATGATTTTTCTGCGCGCCGCATGTTTTTTGCTGCCCGGGCGCCTCTGCTACAAAGGGCTAGGCCTAAAAGGATAATGAACGTTGAACGAAAAGATAACGACTAGTGCGGGAGGTAGCACCGCGTCGCCGTTTAGAGCGCCGCAATTAACTTGTGGCCATGGGACATGGACCGCCGCCGTTGATCTTGAATCTCGGTATCGGACTCGCCCGGTGATTTCTAATCGCCACAGCCCGGAATTAGAAATCGGCGTAAGTTACAGAAAACAAAAGACCGAGGCAATTCTAATCGCCACAAATGGCGCATATTTCGTTTTGCTGGTTTGGCGCCTTTTGGAGCCCTCTTTTGCTTATGCTACATCCGTCGCCGAAAACGCAAACTCTTTACTCTTGTCTGCAACTCAGCGATGATGCTGCCGCTCACAACGCCCATTTTCGAGTTATGAAGGGAGTGCCCATGCGTAAAATGCTCATCGCCATCTTCGCCGTTTCCGTTTTGCTCGTTCCAGCCGCCTCCGCGCGCTCGCCCCAATCCTCCGCGCCCGCAGGTGCCACTCCCTCCGCGCATCCTCAGGCGCTAACGGACGCCGATTACGCTCGTGCCGAGAAATTCATGCCGTATAACACTACGCGGTTGGTCTATCGCACTGTCCGCCCTACGTGGTTGCCGGGAAATCGTTTTTGGTATCGCCTCACGACTGCTGGGATTGAGGCTGAAGGAAGCGAGTTCGTCATCGTCGATGCGACGAACGGCACGCGCGCACCGGCTTTCGATCACGCCGCGTTGGCCACCGCGCTTTCTGCCGCATCCGGCAAAACCTACAACGCCGGCCATCTGCCATTCACGACCTTCGATCTCTCCGAGGATGGCCACACGATTTCTTTCCGTGCGAGCGGCCGTGACTGGAAATGCGATTTGCAATCGAACCGCTGCCAGATCGACACCAATCCCGCGCCATCAGCTCAGCAAGGGCGCGGCGCGGAAGCCAGCAATCCGCCGGAATCATTGTCCCCAGACAAGACGAAAGCAGTTTTCATCCGTGATTACAATTTGTGGGTCCGTGACCTTTCCTCCGGACAGGAAACGCAGCTCACCACTGATGGCGTGAAGGATTTCGGTTACGCGACGGACAATGCCGGATGGACCCACAGTGGCCGCCCCATCGTTCTCTGGTCGCCGGATTCGAAGAAGATCGCCACCTACCAGCAGGACCAGCGCGGCGTCGGCGAGATGTATCTCGTCCGCACGCAGGTCGGCCATCCGACTCTCGAGGAATGGAAATACCCGCTCCCGGGCGACAAAGTCGTCACCACGATTCAGCGTGTCGTGATCGATCTCGATGGGCCGCGCGTGATTCGCTTCAAAATGCCACCGGATCAGCATCGCTCGACGCTGTGTGACGATATCGCTTGCCGCCCAGGCGATTGGTCCGATGTCCAATGGAATCCGGATTCGGCCCACATCGCATTCGTCTCAACTTCGCGCGATCACAAGCGCGAGCAGCTTCGCGTCGCGGACGCCGCTACTGGCGAAGTTCGCGACGTCCTCGAAGAGACGACGTCGACGTTTTATGAATCCGGAAACGGCGCCGTGAACTGGCGGTACTTGCCAGAATCGAATGAGGTCATTTGGTTTTCAGAGCGCGACAACTGGGGTCAGCTCTATCTTTACGACCTCCAGACCGGCCAGCTCAAGAATCAAATCACCACCGGCGAAGGGAATGTGACTCAACTTCTGCGTGTCGATGAAAAGAACCGCATGCTTTATTTTGAGGCCGTGGGCAAGGAGAAAGGCCGCAATCCGTATTACATCCATTTCTACCACATCGGTTTCGACGGCAAGAATCTCCAGTTATTGACGCCGGAAAACGCGAATCACGAAATAACGCTATCACCCTCCGGGCAATATTTTGTCGACAGCTATTCACAGCCCGATGTACCGCCTGTTGCCGTCTTGCGCGACAGCGATGGGAAGCTGATCACGACCATCGAAAAGGCTGATATTTCGCACCTCATCGCGACCGGATGGAAGCCGCCGATTCCTTTTACCGTCAAGGCGCGCGATGGAGTAACCGATCTCTACGGTTTGATGTTCAGACCGAGGAACTTTGATCCCGCGAAAAAATATCCCATCGTCAATCACATTTATCCCGGCCCTCAGACCGGCAGTGTCGGGAGCCGCAGCTTTTCCGCCGCGCGAGGTGACTGCCAGTCCCTTGCGGAGCTTGGCTTCATCGTTGTCGAAATCGACGGCATGGGCACCCCCTGGCGCTCAAAGAAGTTTCACGAGGCGTATTACGGCGACATGGGCGACAACACTTTGCCCGACCAGGTCGCGGGCATGAAGCAGCTTGCGCAGCGATATCCGTGGATCGACATCAATCGCGCGGGAATCTATGGCCACTCGGGCGGCGGCTTCGCGACTGCCGACGCCATGTTCCGCTATCCCGATTTCTTTAAGGTCGGCATATCGGAATCCGGAAACCACGACAACCGCGAATACGAAGATGATTGGGGGGAAAAGTGGCAAGGGCTTCTCACGCAAAATCCTGACGGCACGACGAACTACGATAATCAGGCCAACGAGCTTGTCGCCAAGAATCTAAAAGGCCATTTGCTTCTCGCACATGGAACCATCGACGACAACGTGCCGCCTTACAATACGTTTCTCGTCGTCGATGCGCTCATCAAGGCAAATAAGGATTTCGATTTGCTTCTCTTGCCCAACGAGCACCACGGCTACGCCGACGATACCGCCTACATGACTCGCCGCCGCTGGGATTATTTTGTCCGTTATCTCCTCGGCGCCGAGCCCCCAAAAGAATATGAAATGCGGCCGCCGGCTGAAAATGGCCAGCCCTTCTGAGATTTGCGCGCCTCGCGGCCGGGGAAATTTTACCGGTCGCGGGCGCAAGCGTGGCCATCGCCTAATCGGTTCGCGCGCTCTCAGCCGTAACGCCAATCGGCGGAGTTTTCGATCGCCGCATCAAGTTATTGAGTTCAAGCACGTCCTTGTTCAGGATCGCTTTCCAATCGGACACGAGCTTGCCCACCTGCTCCTGATAGGTCGCGTACTGCTCGTATTCGGGCTGTGTCGGCGGCTCGTCGGACGCATCCACGCTGTTTTCCAAATAAGCCAACTGGCTGCTCAGCATGTTGCCGTAATTGAGCTGGTCTTCGTTGGCGATGGCTTTGGGTTCGATAAGCTGCTCCTCGATGGCCGACATTTTCTTTTCAATTACCTGCGCTTCCGCGACCACATCTTTTTCTTCCGTGCTTTGTCCTAATCGTTTCTCGAGCGCCTGCAATTGGCTTCTCAAATCGCGGATCGCCAGGACGGTGTCGTGGTCACCCTCCTCCAGGTTCCTGACTTGAGTTGCCAAATTGAATTGCTTCTGCATGTCCGCCATGGACGTTTTCACGCGGGGATCGGGAGTAATTTGAATTGGCGCGGTGTAGCTCTGTCCATCCACCGTCAATTTGACCTGATATTTCCCGGGTAGCGCGAGGACTCCCTCGGGAGGGCCATTGTCGTACACCGCTCCGGGAACCTCCCGCGGAGATTCGTATCGCATATTCCAAACGATCCGATTGAGCCCTGCTTTGTTCGGCAAAGACTCCGCCGTTCGTCCGCGCGGAAATTCCGATGGCGCGGCTTGAGTTTGTTTGTTGCTGGAATACTTCCGGACCGTGTGGCCGCTGCTATCCACGATTTCCAGTGTGACGTCGCCTTTTGAGGGCGACTTCAACGCATAGTCGATGATTACGCCGCCCGGCGGATTCGAGCCAACGGATCCTCTCGCACGGAAAAATCCGCCGCCGCTGTGCGTGTGATAAGCAGGCGCGGGTTCGAACAGATGCACCGATTGGTCAAGCGAATCCGGACGAAGCTCGCGAAGCGGCGTGATGTCATCCAGAATCCAAAATGCCCGGCCATGCGTTGCAATGGCCAAATCATCGTTCTTGATGATCAAATCGTGCACCGGGACGGTTGGCAGGTTCAGCTGCAGCGATTGCCAGTGTTCGCCATCGTCGAACGAAACCATGACGCGCGTTTCGGTTCCCGCAAATAGCAAGCCTTTCCTCTTGGTATCCTCCCGCACAGCGTGAACAAACGATCCGTTCGGGATTCCGTTGATAATTTCACTCCATGTCTTGCCGAAATCGGAAGTTTTGTAAATGTACGGATTCAGATCGTCGAGCATGTGCCGATCCACCGCGATGTACGCCGTGCCGGCATCGAATGGAGATGCTTCGATGAGGCTGATCTTGCTCCATTCGGGCATCTGTTTGGGCGTGACGTCCTCCCAATTCTTCCCTCCGTCGCGAGTGATATGCACCAACCCATCGTCGCTGCCGGTCCAGATCAGACCCTTTTCCACGGGCGATTCAGCGACGGTAAAAATCGTGTCGTAGAATTCGACGCTAGTGCTGTCCTTGGTGATGGGTCCGCCCGGCAATTGCTGCTTGCTCTTGTCGTTGCGCGTGAGATCCGGGCTGATGATCGCCCAGCTTTGGCCGCCATCGGTGGTTTTGAAAAGCACCTGGGCGCCAATGTAAAGCGTGTGCTCGTCAAAGGGCGAAACGACGATTGGTGCGGTCCACTGGAAGCGATACTTCTGGTCCGCGGCGGCCGAGCCATCCATGATGACTGGAGCCGGAGTGATCAAGTGTTCTTGGTCTGTCTCTCGCGTCCACCGCGTGATGATTCCGTAGTTTCCGCCCGCATAAACAGTTCCGCCGTCGGGGTCCGACACAATATAGCCGCTCTCACCGCCCCCAACGGGATACCAGTCCTGCCGACCGATAACGCCGTGGTCCGTGCTGCTCGCGATCGCCACGGTCGAATTGTCTTGCTGCGCGCCGTAGAGGTAGTAGTGGAACTGATTGTCAGCGGCAACGTGATAAAACTGCGCGGTCGGTTGATTGTCTTCCGGCGTCCACGTGTTTCCTCCATCGTTGGAAATGGCTGCGCCGCCGTCGTCGCCTGTAATCATGCGGTCAGAATTTTCGGGGTCAATCCACAGCGCGTGATTGTCGCCATGGGGAGGGCGGAGGGTAATCCAGGTTTTTCCGGCGTCTGTCGACTTGTAAGCACCAACGTTGAGGATGTAAATCGTGTCGGCGTGGCTGGGATCGGAAAAGATATGCGTGTAATAAAAAGCGCGCTGGAGGAATCGATGATCGCCGGTCACGAGTTGCCAGGATTCTCCGGCGTCGTTCGAGACGTAAACTCCACCTTTTTCAGCTTCGATGAGGGCGTAGACTCGATCGGGCTGCGCAGCCGATATGGAAATCCCGATGCGTCCCAGGATTCCATCGGGCAGGCCGTGGCCTTCGAGATGTTTCCACGTTGTGCCGCCATCCGACGATTTGTAGATTCCGCTTCCTGGGCCGCCGCTGACGATGTCCCATGGTTTGCGCACCACTTGGTAGAGCGCGGCGAAGAGAACATGTGAATTATTGCCGTCAAACGTGAGATCAACTGCGCCAGTTTTGTCGTCCTTATACAAAACTTTCTGCCACGTTTTTCCGCCATCTGTTGTGCGAAAGACTCCGCGCTCTGCGGTTGGTCCAAATGCGTGCCCTTCGGCAGCGACGAAAACAATATTCGGATCGTGCGGATCAATCAGCACGTGAGAAATGTGGCGAGTATCATCGAGTCCAATATGTGTCCAGGTCTTACCGCCATCCACCGATTTGTACATGCCGTCGCCATACGTAATGTCTCCGCGGAAACAGGGCTCTCCCGTTCCCACGTAAATGATGTTTGGGTCGGAAGGAGCTACAGCAATCGCGCCGATCGAAGCAACCGGTTCGTGGTCAAACATCGGCGTCCAATTGAGCCCTCCGTCCGTCGTTTTCCATACGCCGCCGGCGGCCGCGCCAAAATAAAAAACATAAGGATTTCCGGGCATTCCCAGAACCGCTTCCACGCGCCCGCCGCGAAAAGGTCCAACGAAACGATAACTCATGCCGGATAAGGAATTTTTATCGAGCGTTTGCCCCGATGCGATTCCGCAGGCCATCAGTGCCGCGAGGAATAAGAATCCGATCTCAATTCGTAAACGAAAAGCGTTGAGCCGCATACTGTCGCTTCCTCCTTTTGACTTGAATGCGAGATTCTATCGCTGAATTCGCCGGGCGGAGGAAAATCTCTAAAGAAATCGGAATGAACCGCTTCCACGAAAATGAAAGAAGGCAGCGCCGGCTCAGCTGCCTGCAGACACGCCTTGCTGATGGCTGGTGCGCGCTTCCGAGGTGATCCAAGTCTCGGATGCGTTTTCGGCGAGACTCCGAATCACCAGCGGCAAGTCGGAGCGTCCAGCAGCTTCCAGGGCCTGCTTTTGCACGAGATTGCATCCCGCTTCGGCCATTGCAACTGCACGCGCAAAGGAAAGAGCCGGAAGGTGCCGTGCGTGGCCGTCCAAGTGAGGGTCGCCGGAAAAATAACCTGGCACATCCTTGATGAGTTCGCACCGCGAAGCGCCGAGACCTGTTGCAAGAAGGACGGCGGTCAAATCGGAGCCGCCTCGCCCCAGACTCACGATGGCATTGGCATGATCCACCGCGAGAAATCCGGGCACGATCACGACGCGATGTGTCCTGAGCGCCGCCAAAATTATCGCCGGGTCGAATTCCGCGTTCGCGGCGTCGAATCCGCTCGCGCGCGAACTTAGGCCCGCCTGATGCACGTTCAAAGGCGCGGCCGCAATGCCCATTGCTTGCAAATGCAAAGCAAGCAGAGCAACAGAATGCAGTTCGCCGGTCGACCAAAGCAAGTCGAGCGCAGCCGCATGTGGCTTGGAGACGATCGTCTGTGCTTCTTGCAGCAGGAAGTCGGTCACGCCATTTCGCGCCGATACGACGACAACCAAGCTTTCATCCGGCGCCGCAGTTAGCCGGCGAGCAATGAAATCGGCGGCGCGACTGTAAGAAGCAGTGTCAGTGAAAATGGAGCCGCCGATTTTAATGACGGCAACTCCGGTGGCTCTCGATTCGTATGACAAAGAAAATCCTCCTCGCATTGAGAATTGCTGTTTGCTCGCGCAGCCGTTGGCCGATCAAAACCGCAAATCAATCGCCCCATAAGGAGCAATGCGAAAATACAAGTGACCTCCAGCGAGCGGGCGGCGTGACGCGCCTGCGAAACTAATTGAGAGCCAGAATCTTCAAGCGATCAGGAATCGATTGCCGAGGATCTTATCGCTCCCCATCGGGCAGGAATTAGCACCTTGGCAATTGCGCCAGGTTGCTGTGGCTTCGCAGGGCCTGTCCCCTCAGCCACTCTGGATAAGCGCTGCTGTCGAAGCAGCAACGAAAGGATATACGGAGCACTTTTGAAGTGTCAAGCGTCAATGAAGTGAAATAAAAACGGGCCGGCTGTGCTGCGCGCCTGCCCGGTAACAGCGCTAAATCGTCCTCAATTGCCCGGTGGCAAGCCACGCGGCCGGCCCGCGACGGGGGGAGCGGAGCCAGTGGGGTTCGACGACGTGCTGCCGCCGTTCAATCCCTTTACAATCCCGATTGTTCCTCCGACGGCGGCGCCGACGATTACAGTGAACCAAATCGGATGAGTAGTCACAAACCCCGCGACTCCCGTGTGTCCACCCTTGATGATCGTATTGTTTGTGGCGTCAGTTACATCCTGATTCGGTGCGATGATGGGAACATCAGGCGCTGAATTCTGATCGCGAATGCTCGACATCTGTCCGGCGCCAACCATCACGCACTGCCCGGCGAGGTTGCAGAATTTCACGGTTCCCTCGAACACGACCAGACGCGTGATGGAATTGTCGTAAGCCAAGTAGAAATCTGTGCCTACCACGCCCGCCACGCCGGTCGGCGTGCGAACCTGAAAGCTTCCGCCCGGTTTGGTGATGTGCACGACTTTTGAGCGGACTTCGCCGTAAGTGATGTCGATCTGCGATTGTTGCTGCGAGGCGTCGTGCTTCACGACGGTTAAGCTAGAATCGGAGCCGACATTCAATACGGAACCGTCGTCCAGCTTGACGCGCGCGCGAGCCATGTGTCCGGTGCTGACCACGTCGCCCCAAAAGACAGGTGCAGGAGGTTTCGCATCCGTGGATTGCCCGCCACGCACCAACTCAACCTTGGGCAAGATTAACGATATGCTACCAGCGTGCTGTGCTCCCGAAGGAGCTTGAGCGGTCGCAGCCGCTGCCACATCAGGGGGAACGGCGATCCCGGCAATAACGAGAGCAACCGCTGCCGGCATAAATAGACGGTTTCTGATCAACATTGTTGGGCTCCTCAGGTAAAAGCCGCATTTCAACGGCTCATTACCAAAAGCCTAGCATCGAGCCCAGCGTGCAGACGCGAGAATCTTGAGTTGAAGTGTTGATTCCGTTATCGGCGGCGTTTCTTGGCCCGTTTTCCTCCGGCTGCCGCGGATTTTGACGGCAACGCTTGCGCGGTCATCTGCTTCATCATCTGGCGTATGACTTCATTGTGGCCGGGCGCCCGCCGTTCTCGCCACGCTTCGAAGCGCGCGACATGCTGTTCGAGTTTTTCCCATGCGTGAGGGTTCTTCATCATCGCGCGCATCGGCCCGACGATTGGCTTAAGGCGGTCCCAAACGATCCATTGTTCGCCCGAAGTCTCGAAGAAGAACTCTTCGTCGATCAATCCACGGCTGACGATATTCGCCACCATTTCCCAGTAGCTTGTGACCATGCGCATAGAAGCATTCGCTTCGCTCCCGGGAGGGGCGATCTTCGTGACATCCTCGGGGCCAGCCGGATGGAAATTTGACACGAACCAAGCACGGGCCTGGCGCAGCCTTGGCTCGCGTCGCATTTCATACAATTGCAGCATTAAATTGACCTGGTCGTGCGTGACTGTACTCATAACTATCCTCCTTGAGTGTTTCCGCTTGCTTGCGGGGAAGTTTTTGAAGTGTCCTCGGGACTAAGAAGAACAACGCGATTGGCGCTGACAAGTTTGACTCCAGTGCGTTCGATTTCCGAGAGAATCCGGCGGCGAAGCTCGCGCGCCACGTCGTCGTTGCGTGCCGGGATACTCCTGAACTGCATGCGAAGCGTCGTGCCGGTTAAGGCAAGGGATTCAACGCCGAGGACGTTTGGCCCATCGATAAGAAGCGGGGACCACGCCGGATCGTTGTGGAGTTCCTTCGCGCACTTTTCGAGAGCTGCAAGAGCCTGCGGAACGCCGGCCTCGCTGGGGATTGTGACATCCAGAAAATACTGCGACCAGTCGCGGCTCAGATTCGCGACTTGGCCAACCTGGCCGTTGGGAATCGTTACGAGCGCGCCTTGCGAGTTGCGCAGGACCGTGCGCTTGAGCGTGATGTGTTCGACGCGCCCCGTTTCGTTGTTTAGCTTGATGACTTCGCCGACCTCGTACTGGTCTTCGAATATGATGAAGAAGCCATTAATTATGTCGCGCACCAGGTATTGTGCGCCGAACCCAAGCGCCAAGCTGGATAGTCCCGCTACGGCCGCAACCGGCGCGATGGGAAAGCCGAACTCCGGCAGGATCATCAAGATCGTGACAAGCACGATGATCACCAAGCCAACGCTGTAGAGTACGCCGGCTATGGTTCGCGTCTGGTCCTCTCGCGCCTGTGCCCCGCGTGTTTGCTCATGTGCCTTGACAATCAGGTGCAGCGTCACGGCTCGCCACAGGATGATCGAGATGGCGGCAGCGACGACGTCGAAAAACACACGTGGACCGCGCTGCTTTACCGTATCCAGCCAGGATTCGAAGAGTGGAGTCATATATAATCTATGATCAGAAAACGAGAGATTATATCATTGGGGTTGGGATGGCATTTGATGGATTGCTATGCAGGAGGTGCGACACATGAATGACCAGAGGCGCTTTTTCTTGACTGCAGTAATCCCGAGCGCGATGTTTGCTGGCGCGGCTTTGCTGGCCACGCCGTTTGTCGGAGCGCAGAGTGGCCACCCCGTGCCAACCGACCCTCGGATCCTGCCTCCGCCGGACCCGAACCAGCCGGGAACTACGCCGGGTTCCCCTAGGGTTCCCATGAAAACGGTGCTGGAGGCAAATCAGAAGGAAATCAAAAAGGACGTGGATCAACTGTTTTCGCTGGCTCAGGATTTGAAGACGCAGACGGAAAAGACGGATTCGTCGCAAGTGCTTTCTGTGACTTTCGTCGACAAAACCGAGCAAATCGAAAAACTCGCGAAAAAGATTCGCGACTTGGCCCGTTTTTGAGCGCGGCATGGATTGGCGCGGTTGTTTTGTTTGGTAGAGCATGCGTTGCGCGATAGAATGAAATCGGGTGGCGTGATATTTTTTCTTTCGCGCACATCGCTGCGCGCCCGTAGCTCAGATGGATAGAGCACTAGCCTCCGGAGCTAGGGGTCGGGGGTTCGAATCCCTCCGGGCGCGCCACTCCTCATTTTTCGCATGTTGAAAGATAAGGTCGAATGGTTTTCTGTATGTGGGATAAACACTTCCGGAATCTACAGTGCAGTTCGAAAGCACAATTCTCAGCAATTTCGCTCTTTCGGTCGACGGCTGCTATATCTTGGCCATCGATGGCCGGCTTGTGGTGGGAATTTCGGCACATTCGGTCCGTTTCTCGCTGTCTCAGTTAAGGTAAAGTGGTCTGCATTTTGGAATATACGCTATTGACATGAACAAAAAGACGCGCAATCACTTTTGTCTTCTTGCCATCGTCACCCTGCTATGGGGTTGCCCCAGCCGACTTTGGGCACAGATGAAGCCCGACGCAGCGGCAGAAGCGTATATCCGTCAAGTTGTGAATTCTTTGCCGTCGGATAGTTCCCTTCGTCGATCCTTGGAAGCTGGACGCCTAGGAAGCAGCATTCACTATCCGTGGATGGACGCAATGCAACAGGCTGGCGTTAAGATGTCCATGTTCGAAGTCCACGGCACTTGGCGTATGGCACTGGGTTTTCAGCCCGAATCGGTGGACCGCGTAGTCTATCGGCGCGCTTACGACGGCCCAAACTCACAAATCACCAATCCGACTCAACTGAAGCGAATTAGGGTTACGGGTTTGGAGGAGGAGGAGGCGGCGGCGGTGGTGGTGGGTCTTGGTGGATATGCTTTTGGGTCTCTTACGCTGGCGGCCCGACATACATTACCCACTGCCTTCCTCTCTTCTTCTGAGAGTCGGTAGGCGTGGTATCCTTCAGAGGTGTGGCCGTCTTACGTTATTGAAATTCTCGGCCCTTGCGATAGGTCAGGATGACGGCCTTTCGATGCAGACAACACAGAATGCTGACCTTTTCTCAGGCCAATTAACTCGGCATAGGTTCAGCTAAAGCAATGAGGAACGCTCTGCTAGCATCATGCGCTGCATTGTTGGTCTCGACGAGTATTTCAGGGCAAATGCCGATCAAGTGGTCCCAAAAGCCGGTGTGGACCTTCGATCTGCAGCGCAGCTCTCTATACGCGGTTCGAATGGAGCGGGTGAGGCAGGTTGGCCCGCGTTTGCCGCGTCCTCAACTGGCATTTCTCAACGCGAACACTCTCGCCGTATCCTTTGCCGATGGTTCCTGGCAAGACTACACAGTCAACACTCCGAGGGGACTCTTTCACTTCCGGACTTTTTTCATTGATACAGAAAAACATGCGCTAACAGGCCCAACCCTCTCTTGGCCGACGCCGGATGATGACTCAGTGCTTCTGCCGCTTGCCCACGGCGGCTTCATCATTTTGGCAGGCGAGCAACTCGTACGTTACTCGTCTGATTTCCAGGTGCAGAAAGAGGCTCACGTTCCTCCGGATCCGATGAATGCGACAGAAGAAGAGTTCGAACCTTACCACGATGCAGCCGTTTATCAGATCGCGCACTGGAGAGCGCAAGAAGACCCACAGGAGCAAGTTGTGACGCTTATTCATTCCGTCCGGGAGAACATGAGTTACTTCTGGCTTAATCCCGACTCTCTGAGCGTCGTGGGCTATGCGAACAACATAGACCTTCCGCCAACCCGTACTGTCGGCTCTTTTGCTCCAGAAAGAATGCAGCACCACGGTTCCATTCTTTCCGCCTCACAGGCGGTGACTTACAATGGTCGCGGCTACACGATGATCGCATACGACGACGGAAGCTGGCAGCCTTTTTGTTCCTCCATTGAACCCTTTTCTCAAGCAATCTTTGCCAGCGAAGACAAGCTCTTAGCGAAGTATTCGATCCATAAGGAAGTTAGGTACGCGCTAGTAGACAACCGCTGCCGTGTGTTGTTGGATCTCCCCGGAATCAACAACGGTGAAGTGGATGCGACCTCGCTCTCGGGAAACCGCATCGCCATAAGTGAGCGAAGCCTTGGCCGCACATCTTTATTCACAAGGGCGATGCCAGCGGAACTCAGAATCCGTTTATGGGACCTAAACCTTGATCCACCTCGCGAAATCCAGAAACTGGCTTTTTCTCAAAAAGAGACGGGAAGTGAGGTCCGCGGAATGGATGATTTTGCCGTGGCCCTTTCGCCGGACGGAAAATTGTTAGCCGTACTTATCGACTCCACGCTCATGTTCTACGCTATTTAGCAGCTATACAGGCGTGTATCGGGGAGAAAAGGCATGAAGAGCTTGGCTGTTGTCACAGGAATCGCATTACTTGCCTGGGCCCTAGCCATTCAAAAACAAGGCGAAAGGACTTTGGTTTCTCAGGGCGCATATTCCATGGTGGGCAATGACGCCAACGGAGCTAGAAAGGTCAGCAAGCTGGACGAATGGCGCATGTACGCAGACAAGGATGGTTCATATTCTGTTGATATCGAAGCGGCGGCTCAATCGCCGATGATGGAAGAACACTACGTACTTACAACCGATCTGAAGCCGAAATCATTTTCGCTGATCGTGTCCAGCAAGAACAGTAATGCGAGCGGCGAGTCGGTTACGATTTCTTGCGATTTTGACTCAGAGAAGATCACATGCCACACGGTAGGTGGCGGCGTGACTGCCTCTCCTACATTGGTTCAAAAGATACCGTATGTTTTTATGCCGACGGCTGAAGCGCCCTCGCTGGACCTTCCGTGGTTTTTTCAGACAATCGCGTCACAGGCCGGACGCTCGATTGGACAAAAGTCCGCTATACCGCTTGTCGCCATTGAAGACGGCGACACGGCGGACAGCGCAACGCTAAAAATTCAGGAAGTTGAGCAAGTGGAGTATCTCGGTCGAGAGAAAATCGAAGTTGCTGGTCGGACAGTGCTCTCCCATAAGTTCCGAATCAGTATTCCCCAAAGCGCGACCCCAGAAGATTTGTGGCTTTCGGATTCTGGATTACTTCTTCAGCTATCCCAGCAGGGCAATCCTTCGCTCGCCCTAACGAGCTACGAGGGCCCTCCTCTCATAAACGAACATTGAGAAGGCATTTTCTCCTGTGGCTTCTTTTCCTAGCGACAGCTACCGTGTCTGGCTCCCGAACTCTAACATAAGCATACCTGAAAAGTTCCCTAGGGGTTCCGGACAGGCTACAGGCTAAGTCCGGCAGGGAGCTCAAATTGCAACATACCTGCCACGAATCCACCCAGAAAAGTTCTAAGATCGTCCCCTTGGGCGCGCCACTCCTCATTTTTCGCATGTTGAAAGATAAGGTCGAATGGTTTTCTGTATGTGGGATAAACACTTCCGGAATCTACAGTGCAGTTCGAAAGCACAATTCTCAGCAATTTCGCTCTTTCGGTCGACGGCTGCTATATCTTGGCCATCGATGGCCGGCTTGTGGTGGGAATTTCGGCACATTCGGTCCGTTTCTCGCTGTCTCAGTTAAGGTAAAGTGGTCTGCATTTTGGAATATACGCTATTGACATGAACAAAAAGACGCGCAATCACTTTTGTCTTCTTGCCATCGTCACCCTGCTATGGGGTTGCCCCAGCCGACTTTGGGCACAGATGAAGCCCGACGCAGCGGCAGAAGCGTATATCCGTCAAGTTGTGAATTCTTTGCCGTCGGATAGTTCCCTTCGTCGATCCTTGGAAGCTGGACGCCTAGGAAGCAGCATTCACTATCCGTGGATGGACGCAATGCAACAGGCTGGCGTTAAGATGTCCATGTTCGAAGTCCACGGCACTTGGCGTATGGCACTGGGTTTTCAGCCCGAATCGGTGGACCGCGTAGTCTATCGGCGCGCTTACGACGGCCCAAACTCACAAATCACCAATCCGACTCAACTGAAGCGAATTAGGGTTACGGGTTTGGAGGAGGAGCTGCGGAAAGCCGCCTTTGACAAATCAAGGAAGGCGATTTGGATCGGCATCGACTCTCCCCCGCGTGAGGGGGAGAGGTGTTTCGTAAATATTTACCTCTTCGACCACGAATGGCTCGCAGACGACTTTGTTTCGAACAAGTTCCCAGGCATCGGTCGTTATGACCCCGAGCAGTTTCCCTTGGTGTCAGCAGCAGCAGTTGGGGACAGGCTGACTGTCGTAAACTTGCTCGCCTCTCACCGCTTCACAAAAGATGACCTAAATGGTGCGCTGTTTGAGGCCGTAAAATACCCTTCCGACAACACAGATGTTATTTCGCTTCTCCTTGGGGCGGGGGCTGATGTGAATGCACAACGAGCCAACGGATTAACACCCCTGATGGAGGCGGTCGGAACCTTGAATGTGAGCAACATGAAACTTTTGGTTACTTCCGGAGCCGACATTAGTAGGCAAACGACGTTGGGTAGCACGGGGTATTCCATCGCTCTGGAGATGGCCAAGCAACTTCAGGAGAACGGTATCCGACCGCCTGACTACATGCCAGAACTCTTGAAATTACTGAAGTCCCCTTCCACGAGTCGTTGATTCGATCCTGGGCAATCGGGTGGTGTTTAGTAACGGACCGAATACCGACATTTACCAACCTACTCTGACTCAAAACCCGAAAAGTGACACATGGGAAACTAGAGGTAGTTTCCGGCAAGATCTAGCTCGCAGGGAAACTCGATTTGTGGCACGGCTACCACGAAATCGGCGAGAAAAGTTCTAAGATCGTCTCCTTGGGCGCGCCACTTTAATCTCTGCCCCACATTGGGTTTGCGCTGCCTTCACTGAATCAATCGGCAAAGCATTTTGTAGCGCAAGTACGCCAACTAAAGAAAAGCTCAGCCCGCGCGCTCACACCTATGACCGAACTCCAGGCGTCTTAATTCAATAATATTCCGTTATAGCGACTTTTTGGCGAAACGAGGGTTGAACGATTCGGAGATTCCTCTCCACTGAATCGAGGAACGCCTTAGAAAAAGCCGCTGGAACCGCACAGAAATGGCTTGCGCTGTATAAATTAGTACTAAGATCTTATGGAACAAAATGCGACAATACGGAATCGGGGATCTTTCTTGGCGAGGTGACATCGGCTATGGCGAGTCCAAACAGGAGTCTTCGAAGCTGGATGCAGGAACATCATTCGCAATTAATGGCCACAGGGAACCGCTGGCGTCAGGCGGTTTCAACCGGCTGGACGCAATGGGGCCAACCGAGATGGGAAAGCGCCGGCCGTAGTCTGCGAGTTCTGGCGCGTGCGAGCGGCGGATTTCTCACCGCGTCATGGGGCAGCAAGCACAAGCCCTCTTACGGCCGCGCGGACCTCAGCACGAGCTATAATCCTGCGGCTGGCGTACCTCTCCGGGGTGATCCGCGGCCAGTAAGTGTATCCTTGAGGTCCATTGCGGAAGCCTGCTCTCCACAGTCTGCTCCAACTCAGCCAATTGCATTCACGCGACCCGGCAGTCTTTCTTCCCGACTCAGCCATGCCATGCAAAGCATGCCTGTATTCGATGCCGAAGCCCGCGAACAGGCCAGGAAAAATGCGCAGACCGCGCTCTCCTCGACGACGGAGAACAAAGCGTCTGCGGAGCGCAAGAGTGCCGCAGACCAGAAACTAGCCTTTCAGTTGGAGGAAGTGTTGACCAATAAGTGCGAAGAATTCTCGATCCGTTTGGAGCGCCGACTGGATTCCTTTTATGAGCAGACCGCGTTGCGCCTCGACGTCCTCTCTGAAGAGGTCGTTCGCCACTTTTGCGAGGTCTTGAATCGTCTGTTGACCGAAGCACTCGGTTCGGTCATGTCCGATCGCGCGGCGCAGAACCGCGCCCTGGTGAACGCCGAATGCCACGCTGCGCTAGACCGATTTGCTGGCCGCATAGAAGACATCTCATCCTCCCGACTGGAGAGTCATCGCAAGGAAATACAGGAGATCTCCTCGAGCCTGAAAATCCGCTTGCGCAGTGTCGCCTACGCTTTGGAAGAACTCGGACCCGTCTGTCATCGGACCTAGAACCGCAGGCCAAAGACCGGCAGACTGCTGCTTTGCTGATGCTCCTGTTCTCAGAGCGCCGTTACCGTGGGTGTGATAGGAGCTGGAAATTTTGCAAAGGAGAAATTCGTTGGCGTGTGGAATTACTCACGAAGGCCCATCAAGACCTAGCGGCGGAATTCGGGACATTACGGGAAATCCTCTCAGGTAGTTTGAGCCAAATCCGAGCAAAATGGTTCCAGAAACAGACGATTGTAGGATTATAGTGAAGCACATCGTCGGCTTCAAGTCCTAGCAGCCCTCCTCCGAGTAATCTCTTTCCTTTCAAGTCTTTTCGGGTGGAGTGACTTTGGTCACTGCTCCATTGCGAAATTCCGGTGAAAATAAGTCCGATCGTGGAAGGGCCGATATTCAGTCTGTGCGAACGGTCCGAGGAGGAGTGATGTTCAAGAGGAATAATATTAGCTTCGGTTCTCTTAGCGGCAAGTTTCGCGTCTCGTTTTTGACGGCCGGTTGTGCAATTTTGACTCTCATCCCCATGGCTCTCACCGGTTGCAGTGCGTCGAAATCGACAGCTACGGAAACGCCCAGCGAAGCGACCGCTGCGCCCGCCGCGACGCCAGCGGCAACGCCTGCGGAGAGCCCTTCGGTGTACACCGTCCGGGAACCAACGAATGGCGGCGCAATCGAAGGCCGGATTATTCTGAGTGGCAAACCGATCCCGCTGCGTCCCGTGGTTGTAAATCAGGACGCCAGTGTGTGTGGTTCTCACCGCGAAGTCTATCCCGTCAAGGTCGAAGAGGGCGGAATCGTTGATGCGGTCGTCTGGATTGACGATATTCATGAAGGCAAGGCGTACGATTTCGCGCCGGCCGTGCTTGACCAAAAGAAGTGCACCTATGACCCGCACGTTGTTCTTATGCAGCCCGGCGATTTGAAAGTCACGACCAGCGACCCTGTTCCGCACAACATTCACAGTTACTCAGAAGCCAATCGCAGCTACAACGAATCCATGAATCCGCTCAATCGTGAGATGACTCTGCATTTCGCGCATCCGGAGCGTGTCACCTTCAAGTGCGATCTCCACGGATGGATGGAGGCGTTTATTATTGTCGCCGGCAACCCTTATTACGCCGTGACACAGAAGGGCGGTACGTTTCAACTGCGAGACGTCCCTCCGGGCACATACCACTTGAAAGTGTGGCAGGAAACTCTCGGCGAAGTCACACAAACCATCACCGTCGAAGCCGGAAAAACCGTCAAGGTGAACTTCAGCTTGAATTCAGCGGTTCCCGAAAGAGCAGAGGTGCGGTGACCATGCGCGCAAACACAAGACATCCACGACGTGGTCATCTTCACTGGATCCTATCGGTTTCATCGGCCATGCTTTTCCTGTCTATTATCGCGGGATGCAAAAAAGGGACTCTATCCAGCACTGAATCCGGTTCTACATCCTCGGCGCCGCAGCAGACCATCACTGCGGAGTTGGCGTACGCGCCAAATGTGCCGCAGCCCATCACGCGAACAGCGCCTGCCCACGTCATTGTTGACCTTGAAACGCAGGAAAAAACCGCCGAGCTCGCGCCGGGCATCACCTATAACTTTTGGATGTACAACGGACATGTGCCCGGTCCATTCATCCGCGTTCGTGTGGGCGACACGGTCGAGATTCACCTGAAAAACCTTTCGCCCGATAAGACTCACACGGTGGATTTTCACGCGGTTACAGGGCCCGGTGGTGGTGCGCCAGTTTTGATGGCCAACCCGGGCCAGGAAACTGTTGGCGCGTTCAAGATGCTTCATCCAGGCCTCTATGTGTATCACTGTGCCGCGAATCCGATGCCTGCCCATATGTCGAATGGCCTTTACGGCATGGTGCTTGTCGAACCAGAAGGAGGTTTGCCCAAGGTTGACCGCGAGTACTACGTCATGCAGAGCGAGCTTTATACCGAGGGCACAGTCGGCAAACCCGGGCTTCAGGCATATTCATCCAGCAAGGCCGCCGCGGAAACTCCCGAATACGTCGTTTTCAACGGCAATACTGGCTCGCTGATGGGCTCAAACATGTTGCAGGCCGAGGTTGGCGAGACTGTGCGCATCTTTTTTGGTAACGCCGGGCCGAACAAGATTTCCGCATTTCACGTCGTGGGTACTTCGTTCAACCGTTTATATCGCGATGGCGGGTTGAAACATCCAGATGAAGACATCCAGACAACGCTGATCGCACCGGGATCAACGGCGATAGCTGAATTCCAAGTGCTCGTGCCAGGGCATTATACGCTGCTGGATCACAGTATCTTTCGGACGGAACGTGGCGCGATGGGAATGCTAAACGTGGATGGCCCGGACGCGCCCGCGATCTACCAAAAAATAAAATAGCACTTGCAGGTTTTGCGCCCGGGATTTCAGAGAAGAAATCCCGGACAGGATCATCTTGTCTCTTCGAGGGGAGGCATATGAAGCGACTGAGCGCACTTGCAATGATGTTCGCGGTTCTCGCTCTCCCGCAATTCGTGCACGCGCAGGACGGGTTTTTCGCCTCGTGGGAAAATCGCGTCCGCACGACCACGGCGGAACAACCGGGATGGGCTGTCCCTCTGGTGGCTCCTTCTTCGGGGATAGTTCAACTATTTCGCAGCGACTTCGTTCGGCAAATCACGCCGAGCGAGACAACAACCTGGAATTATGGCAATAGCAAGGGGCTGGACACCATTCCCTGGTACCGAACGGAACTTGATATTGCCGTTCCGCCCTACATTCAACACAATTCCTCAGCTCAGGACGGCTTTGGCGATTTCATGATGCTCCTGAAGTATCGAATTGTTTCCGCGAACGAACAGCATGGTTTCTATTCGATGAGCGCTTCCGTCGCGGGAACGATTCCGAGCGGGAGCTACAAGAACGGAAGCACGAATGCGACAATCGTGCCCACCATATACGGAGGCAAAGGGTTCGGAAGATTCGACGCGCAGTCGAGTTTGTCAGTGACTCTTCCCGCGGGGGACACGGCGAAACTCGGAAGACCGGTGGGATGGAACGTTGTGGCTCAATATCGGATCGGCAAAATGTTCTGGCCTGAAGTTGAAAGCAATGCGACATATTTTCACGGCGGTCCGAATGACGGCAAAATGCAAAACTTCGTGACGCCCGGCCTCATGGTCAGCAAGATCAAACTCAGCCGCAAAGCCACGAATCGCCTTGCAGTCGTTTTTGGCATTGGAGAACAAATCGCAACCTCGCATTTCCACACCTACAACCACGGCTTGATTCTTACGTACCGAATTGTTTTCTAGAAGATCGCTGGAACGCGCTTAAATTCCGACACTCCGCCCTGGTGTCTCTCCGCGCGAATTAGAACAAAAGTCGCATTCCCACGAACGGCTTATATGGTTGGTCACTGTGCCGAAAGCCTGTAGAATTCGCACGTGTCGTCTGCAGGATGGCACATGTGGTGAATGAGGCATGGCGATGACAGATGGCGCGGAAGCGATACTGCGGAAGACACCGCTGTTTGCGAGCCTGACGCAAAAAGAAATGCAATCGCTCGTTGGCCGCGTAACTAAGAAGCATTTCCAACGAGGCGAAATGTTATTCAGCGAAGGAGACTCCTGTACTGGCCTCTTCCTTGTAGCCCTGGGCAAGATTCGCATTTTCAAATTGTCGCCCGCAGGGCGGGAACAAGTCTTGGCCGTGGAAGGTCCCGGGAGTTCTTTCGCCGAGCTTCCTGTGTTTGACGGGGGTAATTATCCCGCGTCGGCGTCTGCGTTGGAGGACGCCGAGGTCCTCTTCATCTCGCGCAAGGATTTCCAGAATTTTTGCCGCGAGCATCCTGATGTCGCTCTTAAGGTCATCGCAGTTGTCGGGTCCCGGCTGCGCCGCTTGGTAGGAATCATCGAGGAACTGTCGTTCACCACGGTGAGGCAGCGCTTGATTGCCCTGATCCTGCGGCTCGCGCAAACGAGCGGAACCGCTACGAAGGAAGGAGTTCATGTGGAGCTACCCATGACTCATCAAGATCTGGCGTCGGAATTGGGCACCGTACGGGAACTTGTGTCCCGCAATCTTACACGGCTGCAGGCCGAGGCATTCCTGGAGGTCGATGGCCGCAAGATCATTGTGAAAGACCTCGCGGCCCTGAAGCATGAACAAGCGTCAACCGAATAGTTCCCGTCCTCAATTCTTTGCCAGCCCGTAGTGACTTTTGTCACTGCCTCCTCGTGACCGGTAGTCCAGAATCCGAGATGCGTGGAGGCGACCATGAGTTTCACGAACGAAACCAAGATGAAAGATATTGCGCTTTCAAGCCCAGCGGCGAGACAAGTGCTCGAAGATGCCGGACTCGACTACTGCTGTGGCGGAGGAAAATCACTGCATGAGGCTTGCCTGCATGCAGATGTTCCGGCCGAAGATATCCTGAAGCGTCTGCGCGAAAACAGCAGGGATATAAATCCCGACGACGCGAATTGGACATCGGCGCCGCTGAGTGATCTGATGCGACATATCCGCGAAAGGCATCATCGATACGTCCGTGAGGCAATCCCTCGCATTCGAACCCTGCTGGAAAAGGTGGGAGCAAAGCATGGAGAGAAACACCTCGAAATTAAGGGTATCCAAACGCTCTTCATCGAAGTTGGCCAAGAGATGATCATGCACATGCAGAAAGAGGAACAGATTTTGTTTCCTTATATCGATGCACTGGAGAGGGCGAAAATCACACATGGCTCTGTGGAGCCTCCCTTTTTCCAGACGGTGGCGAACCCGGTTCAGGCAATGATGCAGGAACACGATTCGGCCGGGAATCTCGTGAAGCAGATCCGCAAAGCCAGTTTTGAGTACACGCCTCCCGCGGATGCATGCACAAGTTATAAGGCGCTGTACCAGGATTTGGAGGGATTCGAAGCGGATCTCCACCAACATGTGCACCTAGAAAATAACATCCTCTTTCCTCGCGCGGTGGAGATGGAAGCCGCGACTACCTAAAGAGGCGCAATGTCGATTCCACTCGAAGCTCCCGTTATATGGGGCAAGAGCGGGCGGAATTCCTCGCTCTCTCCCGCCGAGATCATGGAAATTTCCCGGACGCGTGAGGCCTCGCTTGCGCGTCTTCTGATTACCTATGTCAGCTCGGGGCTTGTGTTCATGCTCCTCCCGGGCACGTTCCTCGGGGTATGGAATCTACTCCAGATCAGCGGGCGCAAGAGCGTGGCGTTGGTTTCGCCAGCGTGGCTGCAAGCGCACGGCCATGCTCAGGTATTCGGCTGGATCGGCAGCTTCATTATTGGCATTGGTTTCTACTCGATTCTGAAGCTGCAGGGTACGACGAAGCCGGCCCTCGGAGCAGCTTGGGCATGTTGGACAATGTGGACAATCGGAGTCGCGACGCGCTGGGTGGCGAATATCTATTTGGTGCAGTGGCGTCTGTTGCTTCCACTTTCAGCCGCACTAGAGCTCGCAGCCTTCTTGATTTTCTTCAGGATGGTGTCGCAGCACCGGCCGGAGAGTTCCGGCAAGGGTCGACTGGAGCCGTGGGTGTGGGTCGTGATCAGCGCAAGTGCGGGACTGATGCTCACGCTCATCGCGAATTTGGCCGCTTGCATCTATCTCGCATTACGGAGCGAAAGCCCCGCGTTGCCACATATCCTAGATCAACGGTATCTGACACTAATGACATGGGGCTTCTTGGTGCCATTTGTCTGGGGATTTAGTACGAAATGGATGCCCGTATTCCTCGGTCTCAAACCGGTTCGTCCGAGACTGCTTTTGAGCGCGCTCGTGGTGAATTTTGTGGGAGTCGTATTGACGCTGGAGGGATGGGGCGCTGAAGCAACGGTGTTCTTTGTTGTAGGGACGGGTTTTGCCATCGCGGCGCTTCGGATGTTCGAAGCGACGCAACAAGAACCAAAAACACGTGGCGTGCATTCGAGTTTCCCATTCTTCGTTCGCATGGCCTACGGCTGGCTGCTGGTGGCGGCCTTGCTTGGCGTAGGAGCGGTACTCTGGGATTCCTCAGGAGGAATTTGGGGCGCCTCTCGGCATGCACTGACGGTTGGATTCATCGCCGTCATGGTGTTGTGCGTAGGCCAGCGCATTCTACCCGCGTTCGCGGGGATGCGGTTATTGTGGAGTACTCGCTTGATGTTCGCGGGCCTCATCCTCCTCACCGTCGGATGTACCCTTCGTGTTTCGAGCGAGATTCTCGCCTATCAGGAATATGCCGGCTGGGCGTGGCCTGTCTTACCGGTCTCAGCCTTCCTCGAATTGGCGGGGATCACCGCGTTCGCAATGAATATCTTTGGCACTTTCATTCTCGAGCCGAGCCATGTGCAGAAACAGCCACTGGTCGTGGGAATCCACCCAGTGATCGGAAGAAGCCGAAAGGCATGATGTGGTTGTCAGCACATTCGTGAACCTTCAAATTTCAGTGTAGTCCAAGAATGCAACTTGCATCTTCCTTTGGATTTTGTTTGCGATGAGCGTTCTCCGTCGACGACCTCGAACCATGGAGCAGCCGGAAGCAAAGCAAGGCTTACTATCTCAAGTTTTGCCACCCATGCGGCTTAAGTCATGGCTCGTGGAGAAGGCCCTGTCTAACTTAGTCCACGATGAAGATCTGGATCGCCGGTGAATTTTGCGCGTGGATCCGACACTTAGAAACCGAGAGCGCGCTCGCTCCCCTGCCTCTCTGCTGGTGTAGACGGCTGGCTGCCCATCGCGGGTCTCATAAATCTGGTCGGGGGGCGAATCCCTCCTGGCGCGCCAGTCTTAGACGCGAATCAGCACTGATTGAGGAGAGGGAAATTAGCCAGGGGCGTGTTTGAGGATGACGCTCTTGCGTTCATCGGTGGCGATGGCCCCAAGAGCCGAGCGGAGGTCCTTGAGGCTCTGGACGGGGACCATGACTTTGTTGACTTGGTAGGAGCGAGTGTAGCGCAGGACGTTTCCGTCGACAGCCATTTGGCTTTGATAAGAGATGAATCCGCAATCGACCTTCACGGGCGGAGGGAGTTCGTTCACTTTGTAGCCGGGAGGCAGTGTAAAATCGAATTCATCGGTTTGCAGCGTTGCCTCGGAAAATTCCACGGGATACTTGCGGTCGGCGGCGGCAAGATCGGGCGAGCCCTTTTCGCCGAGGATGCGGGGGCGCAAAATAATCAGGTCGCCGACCTCTTTTGCGTAGCTTTGCGCCGCAAGTTGATAATCCAGAACGAAACTCTGGGAGAAGTCAGTCAGGTTGCCAACGGTAGCGGACTGCAACTGAAAATTGTCGAGAAAAGTGCCCAGAAATTGATCGATGACCTTGGCGCGGTCCTTTGGAGCGGCCTGAAGATACTGAGCGCGGCTATCGACTGCCGGCCCGCCCCAACGGATTTCCTTGACCTGGCCGACAAGGCTGCCTGTGGGGCTGAGCGTGAACTGGCCAATGCGCATTAGGCGGTTCGTGGCTGGCGACAAAACTGGGAGGTGAACAAGCTGGCCGCCGTCAGGCGCAACAAGGAGGACGTCGTTGTCCTGCTCCGAATCGGGGAGATACCCGAGCGGCGTGTATTGGTCGGTTGGATCGAAGAACAGGAGTTTTCCGAGTTTGGGATCGTCGACGACGGAGTACAGATTCTGCGTTGGAACATCGGCGGGCAGACGAATCGCCAGAATCATGTGGTTGAAACTCAACACGGAGGCGAACTGCGGCTGAACGATGCCGCGGCTGATTTGCGCAACGGCGTAGTAGGAGTCTATCCCTGCGTCTTTCAGCATGACGCTGAGCAGGGTCACTTTATCCTTACAATCACCGTACTGATTCTTGAAAACGTCCGCGGCGGCATGAGGCTGGTAACCACCGATTCCGATTTCGATGGCCACGTAGCGAATCTGGCGCTGCAAGTAGGAGGTGATGGCCTCGATTTTATCGAGGGGGGTCTTGGTCTGAGCGGTCAAAGTGGCAACTTCGGCGTTGATTTCGGGAGTGCTCTGGCGACTTGGTGCAACTACAGAGGAATACCAAAGGCCCAAGTCGTGCCAAGAACCAGCTTGTTCGACTTGCGGTGACTTCTGAGGCGAGAAATACTTAACGTCGAGGCGGCCGGCGACGGCGCGCCACGGCGGCATATCGTCTTCGACAGCCACGGCGGGGACATCAGTGACCTGCCAGTTGTACTGATTGGGTCCAGAGGATTGCGGCTGGATCTCATTGAAGTTGGCCCAGTGGGACGTGCATTTCCAGCCGCCTGGAATCTGAAGGGTGTAGGCCGCGCGGAGCACGGGGATGCGTTCCTGAAAGTCCCAGACGTCCTGGAAAATGTAAGGCCGGCCCTTTTGCACGTATTCGTAGCCGACGACGTTGCCTGGTTCGGCAGCGGGGATTACGAGCACTTTCATCTTCAGGTCGCCGTAAAATTCCCCGCCAGCTAATTGAGTTTCTGCAGAGTCGTGATCCTTGACTTCGTAGACCTTGCCGTCGGCAGGAATGCTCCAGGCCTTGAGATAAGTGATTGGCGTGAGTTTGGAGAAGTAAATGTAAGCGGTTCCGTAATCCTTTCCTTCCGGCCGCAGAATTTTGTAAGCCTCGCGATAGTGGGTTTCGATATCGCCGTTGGGCTTAACCGTGGTTTGCTGCTCGGAGTAGAGGACGACGGCTACGGCATCCTTGGGCAAAGAAGCAGGAAGGGGCTGCTGGGTCGCGGCGGCAAGCCAGTCCGGAGCATTGGCCGAGCGCGCTGGGGAAGAATCGGCCAACGCGGCGAGGAGCAGAAAAACAACCATCGCGCTAATTCTGATGAGCGGATGCGGCCGATTCCAAGACGGCTTGTTCATCGTCACCTGTTTTCACCAAACTGAATACGTGGCGTACTGAGTCATAAATAGATGCCGGGAACATAACGCCCCGGATGTCGAGAGTACGCTTCACTTCCAGAGTATTCCCCTGTTTGGAGGGGGAAATCGTGTACTGGATGGCGCCGGCAACATTGGGAAGGTTCTGCGGAAGACTTTCGATCACATAGTTCGAAGGCAGGACGATGGAAACATCATCCCGCTGCTGATAGGGAAAATGAAAGTAAATAGCGTTGACGCGGGTGGCAGACTGGAAAGAGCGCGGCTCAGGAGCGATGAAGGGGGTGAATGGCAAAAGCAACCTGTGTCCGGCAGAAGTTGCATAATCGGAAATGGTGAGGTTGCCAGAGATAACAAGCGGAGCAGAGGGGTCGTCCCAGCCAGAAATCTTGGTGATTTCGAATTTCGCGCCTGCCGGAAGCCATGAGGTGATCTCGTCCGTGGAGTCTTTCTTACGCCCGGCTTCGTCTTCAGTGCGCTCGTCGTTGCGCAGGGCGCAAGCTCGAATGCCGGTGAAATCGACTTCGAGAATGCCGGAGAGCGTGCCATCTTCGCCGAGTCGCAAGGTGGCGCGGCGTTCGGTGACGGCGTCGGAGCTCTTTGAGAAGGGGATATCGGTGAATTGACCGCCTTCTTTGTTGACGAGGAGGCCGGTGACGCCGGTTTCGTTCCAGGGCAGAATTCCATAGGGATAATACTTTGCGGCGGGATCGAGGAAAAGATTCTGTCCGGAGAGCTTAACGCGGACGATGTCATCGTCGAGCTCTGAGACGTCGCTAAAGTTGGGGTAGAAATACCGTTCGTCGCGGGGCGCGATCAAGACCTGGTTTGCCTCAAAGCCGGCTGCTCGCGCCAACCCGATAAATGCATCATTGATTTCACGGATATAGCCATAATTGCGCTTGAGGACATCTTCGACATTGTTGTTGATCTGGATTTTCTCGCGCTTCCATTCCTGACTGGTGCGATCCTCATAGGACAGGTTACGAATGCTCTGGACGCGAGCGTAAAGCTTGCGGAGTTTGGTTTCGGGCGAATCGGATGGGGCCGTGGTTGCGGCAACGACCTGCTGAAGTGCGTTTTTCTTATTGACGTAGTTATCGACGCTCTGATTGATGATCTCGTCCGTTTGCTTCCAGTACTGTTCGGTTGATTGCTTCGAGAGGTTGGCGTTTTTGAATATGAACTCGACGCGCCCCCTCAGCATCTCCTTAGGCATCATGTAGTCTTCCTCCGCCATGCCGGGAATGTCCTGCAAGACGAGGGTGTAGTCGCCGTTCTTCTGTTTCACTGGCTTGGCCTCTTGGCCAAGTCCCATGGTGTGAACGTAGGTGGCGGGAGCAAATGCACCGCTGGGCGGATGAATGGAGAAGTCGGCGTCGCGGGTAAACAAGTCCTGCTGAACGTCCCACCCAACACTCCAGTAAAGCTCTCTGTCTCTCTGGACTTTATATTTGTATTCGATAATGCAGCCGGGCTGGATGTCAGGCATGGTGAAAGTCTTTTCCAGAACCTTGAAGTCGCCAGCCTTGACGATTTCCTTTTCGAAGATTTGGCCGGTGAAGGGAACAATGCTGCCATCGGAGCGGATTGTGCGCGCGCGGATGTCTTCCACAGTGTCGCGGCCTTTTACGAGGGGAATCTCGACATCACCTTCCTTCTTCCCCTCTTCGGTGAAAATCTTGATGCGGTAGTATTCGGTGGTGAAGGCGTTTGAGGCGTCGGTGAACTCCTGGCGGTATAGAATCATGGCATTTGCGCCAGGGCTGGCCGGGTTGTCTTTGAGGGCGAGGTCGGCAGGATTGATGGGCAGCCAATCATCGTCTCCAGGTGCGTCGCTGGGAATGACGAGCACGGAGCATACAAAGAGTATCAAGAAGAACGACGCGGATAAATATCGCCTGGCGCCCATTTCACATCCTCACAGGTAAGAGCTAACCTCGGACGACCAAGACTCTGATAGCCGCAACATTCATTACGACTGAGGTAACTTTACCGCGACGCTACTCGTCCGCAGATTGGATGTCAACGGCTTTTTCGACGGCGCGCGGCGATGGGTTATCTCCCAATCGGCGCTGATCTTCGGAGATTGTAGTAAGAAAGTTGGTTATCTAGACCGCAAGGCAGAATCGGAACCTCAGCGGATTTTGCGCTGCCTCCGAGCCGATTCCCTAGATGCATGCGTGCTGACAACCCACTACCCAATGGCCGGCTTTTCGGGCGAGTGCACTCGGCTCCGCGCGCCATGGGCTCAATCACACAGAAAGCTCAATTTGTGGCAGGGATGCCTCGAAATCATCGAGAAAAGACCTAAGATGGCCTCCTTGGGCACGCCACTCCAAATAAACTTTGATCTCCGTTGATTCCCAATCTTCCGGCTTCTGGGAAGGAGGACCCCTCGGGTGGGTTCGGTCTGCGCAGTCTCAATTCTTGCTTTCTCTTTCTTACTTTCCCTTGAATACGGCAAGCGATAGACTCCCGCAGCATGCATGCCTGCTATAGGATCCTCAGTAGCCTGCAGGGAGGGCCCCAGTGAAGTTCACCCTGCTGGATTGGTCCGCAATTCTGGGATATCTCCTCGTCACACTGCTGTTGGGACTCTATTTTCGCCGCAGCGCCGGCAAGAGCGTCGACGACTACTTCATTTCGGGACGAAACGTGCCGTGGTGGTTGGCCGGAACTTCGATGGTCGCGACGACTTTCGCCGCCGATACTCCGTTGCTAGTAGCGGGCCTCGTCTACACACAGGGAATCGCTGGGAACTGGCTCTGGTGGGCGTTCCTGCTTTCCGGAATGCTTACCGTATTTTTATTTGCGCGACTCTGGCGGCGCTCAGGACTGATGACCGACGTGCAATTCGCGGAAATTCGCTACGCCGGAAAGCCTGCCGCATTTCTTCGAGGGTTTCGCGCTCTATATCTCGGACTGCTGATGAATTGTTTGATACTCGGCTGGGTCACGAAAGCGATGATCGGAATCGTGGCAACGACCATGGGGCCTACGATGCAGGGCTGGCGGTTCTTGAATTTGTTCGGACACGGCCTGACGAGCATTCTTGGTTCGATGTTCGCCGGCTCAGATGGCCGGGCGCTGATCATTTGTATTTTCTTTCTGATTCCGTTCACCGGCATTTATGTCTCGCTCGGCGGGCTCTCGGGAGTCTTATGGACGGACTTATTTCAATTTGTGCTGAAGATGGGCATCGTGATCATAGTGGCTTATTACGCCGTGGTTGCAGCGGGCGGAACGACTCACATGATTTCGAAAATCGAAGCGATGCGAGGCGTGAACGGCGGTTCGGATCCGCTGGCATTTTTTCCCGATTTCTCGCATGGCTTTTCCAGTGAAGCGCTGTGGACGCTGCCGGTGATTACATTTGTGACCTATCTTGGAATTCAGTGGTGGGCGTTCTGGTATCCGGGGGCGGAGCCCGGCGGTGGCGGATATATTGCGCAGCGAATTTTTAGCGCGCGCGATGAAAAGCAGGGACTTTATTCCGTGCTGTGGTTCAACATCGCGCATTACGCGCTGCGGCCGTGGCCGTGGATTTTGACCGCGCTCGCGGCAATCGTTCTGTATCCCGGGCTTTCGCATCCGGAAACCAGCTACATGATGATTGTGAATGATTACGTGCCGCACGCGCTGCGGGGCATCATCCTGGCAGGTTTTTTGGCGGCTTTCATGTCGACGATCGCCACACAGCTGAATTGGGGCACGTCATATTTGATTGGAGACGTGTATCGCCGCTTCCTGAAGCGCGACGGCAGCGAACGCCACTACGTGCACGTGTCGCAAGCGGTGACGCTCCTGCTGGTGGTGATCACGGGCTACGTTGCCGCGCACCTGGGATCGATTCGTTCAGGATGGGAGGACGTGCTCCAACTGGGCGCGGGCACGGGAGCCGTTTACATCCTGCGCTGGTTTTGGTGGCGGATCAACGCGTGGAGTGAGATTTCCGCGATGGTATCGTCGCTCGTGGTGTCCGTTGTATTGGACTTCAAGGGAATGTGGATTCATCTTGTGAATCGTCCGACGCCGTTCACCGGTGACAGTACTGTGCAATTCGCCGAGGATGCGCTAACGACGACGCTGATTACGACTTTGGTGTGGGTAATTGTGACCCTACTCACAAGGCCCGAACCGGATACGATTCTTGTTTCGTTTTACCGCAAGGTGCGGCCGCAAGTGAATGGCTGGAGGAGGATTGCCGCTCAAGCCCCGGAAATTGCTGAAACCCGCGAATTGGGAAGGAACCTCTATTGCTGGGTCCTCGGCTCCGCGATGGTTTACTGCGCGTTATTCGGCGCAGGCAAATTGCTGCTGCATCGGTGGGCGCTAGGCGCGCTGCTGTCAGTGCTCGCGATTATATTTGCCGGGGCGCTCTCGCGACAGCTCGGGCGCAGCGGATTGGAAATGCCTCCGGGCGCTGCCGAATCAGCAGCAGAGCAAGTAAGCTAAAGACGAGCAATGCTCTCGGTTCGAAGCACCGTTGAGACTTGGATTGCGAAACGCGTATAGTATTGCGCTGCGGTAAAGCTTGGCGTTGCGGTTCGTGACGGTGCTTACGATAATTCCGATTTCGAATTGACTTGATATCTCGGGAGCCGCTTCCTATGGCGCCCAAGCACAAGGAAAGCACATGACAAATTCGCATCTCAAAGCATTGTGTTCTTGGGGCAAGGACTGGAAACGGTGGAAGACAGCCGCGACGGTTGGCACTTTACTGATCGTTCTTGGCTGGTATGGCAGAACTGCCGTTGCGCAATCGCCAAGAATACCTGCACAACATACAACCACCCGACATTCAGCGACCGGTGCGTCATCAAAGGCACCAAATTTGCGAAAGCAGCCCACGCTTTATCTGATAGGCTACGCTCACCTCGATACGGAGTGGCGGTGGGAATATCCACAGGTAATTTCAGAGTATCTGCTCAATACAATGAAGGAGAATTTCGCTCTCTTCCCGAAATATGCGCATTACATCTTCAATTGGACCGGAGCAAACAGGTACATGATGATGAAGGAGTATTATCCAGCGGACTACGCCAAAATAAGGCACTACGTCGCGACCGGGCAGTGGTTTCCGGCCGGGTCGTCAATGGAAGAAAATGACGTCAATTCACCTTCGCCGGAATCGATCATTCGGCAGGTGCTTTATGGCAACGAATATTTCCGCCGCGAATTTGGGAAAGCCAGCGAGGAATACATGCTCCCGGACTGTTTCGGTTTTCCCGCGGATTTGCCGAGTATTCTCTATGCTGCAGGTGTGAAAGGTTTTTCGACGCAAAAACTTACTTGGGGCTCTTCCGCGCCGGTTGGCGGCCCCGATTCCCCGGAACAAACACCAGTGGGCACGCCATTCAATGTAGGGATGTGGATCGGTCCTGATGGCCACGGTGTGATTGCCGCATTGAACCCGGGCAGCTACAGCGCTCCCGTGCACTACGACCTGACCACTTCCACTCCACCGCTCGGAGCGCACAATTTCGTGGATTGGCCGCATCGGGTCGATTTGGATGGCAAAGTGAGCGGCGTCTACACGGATTACCATTATTACGGCACCGGCGACATCGGAGGGTCACCCGACGAGGCCTCGGTCAAATTGATTGAGGAAATGATCAATAAAAGCATGGGCATCGTTCCGCCGCAGAGGCGTGACGATGATGAGGACCAGCACGAGGAAGCTCCGCCGGCTACAGGGCACGAAGTGCGGATGGGAACTGGCCCATTGCACGTTATTTCGTCTCCTGCTGACCAAATGTTCAAAGACATCATCGCGGAGAACCTAACAGCGGGCTTACCTCAGTACCGGGGGGACCTCGAACTGACGAATCACTCGGCAGGCTCATTGACCTCGGAAGCGGTTCACAAGCGCTGGAACCGCGAGAACGAAAACCTGGCTCGCGCGGCTGAAGCCGCTTCCGTTGCTGCGGACTGGTTTGGCAGCAGGCCGTATCCATTCGTGCGGATTAATTATGCGTGGCGGTTGGTACTCGGCGGCCAGTTTCACGACATCATGGCCGGGACGGCAACGCCGAAGGCTTATACGTATTCGTGGAATGACGATGTGATTGCCATGAATCAGTTTGCCAGCGTCTTGACGAGCGCAACCGATGCGATCGCCTCTGATCTGAATACCGAGGTCAAGGGAACGCCGATTATCGTTTACAATCCGTTGTCAATTGAGCGTGAGGACGTTGTCGAAGCGAATATCAATTTCGCAGATGGCGCGCCACAAAGTGTTCGCGTATATGGTCCCGATGGCCGGGAAGTGCCCGCGCAGTTGGACGGCGAAGACCACGGTGCGTCCAAAGTGTTATTTCTAGCGAAGGCGCCGTCTGTTGGCTTCGCGATCTATGATGTTGAGACTTCGGATTCGCCAGTTTCATCGGCTACTTCGGATTTGAAAGTTACGGGCACTTCACTGGAAAATGCGCGCTATCGCGTCGAATTGAATCAGGATGGCGACATCTCCAGCATCTACGACAAGAAACTTAATCGAGAACTTCTTTCCTCGCCGGCGCGGTTGGCGTTTCAAACGGAGAAGCCCTCGCAGTGGCCGGCGTGGAACATGGACTGGTCCGATCAGAATCAGCCGCCACGTGGATACGTCGAGGGCGTCGCAAAGATCACAGTGGCGGAGAAGGGCCCTGTGCGTGTCGCCTTGCGCGTGGAACGCGAAACCGAAGGTTCACAATTCGTTCAGACGATTCGCCTCTCCGCGGGCGACGGGGGCAATCGCGTCGAATTTGGCAACGTCATTGACTGGAAAACGCGCGAAGCTGCGCTGAAGGCGACTTTCCCGCTGACCGCGTCAAATCCCATGGCGACGTACAACTGGGGCGCCGGAACGATCCAGCGTTCAAATGACAACGAAAAAACCTTCGAAATGGCCTCGCATCGTTGGTTCGATCTGACCGAAAAGGCTGGCGACTTTGGCGTGACAATTCTTTCGGGAGCGAAAACCGGGTCCGACAAGCCCGACGACAATACTTTGCGCCTGACTTTGCTTTACACGCCGGGCATCAGCCCCAACGGGGAGGACTATCGCGACCAAGCGACCCAGGATTGGGGCCACCACGAATTCACATACGGCCTTGCAAGTCACGCCGGAGATTGGAGCAAATCGGACACGCCGTGGCAAGCCTATCGTCTGGATGATCCATTGATTGCTTTTCAGAGTGAAAAGCACGGTGGAACGTTAGGCAGGACGCTTTCCCTGTTGAAGGTGAGCGATAGCGACGTGCGCGTTATGGCCTTCAAGAAGGCTGAGGACGGGAACGATGAGGTTGTGCGGCTCGTTGAGATGACAGGAAAGGCGTCAACCGGCGTGCATGTCTCGTTCGCCGCCCCAGTCATCAGCGCGCGCGAAGTCAATGGCCAGGAATTACCGGTCAAGGGAGTGGCTGAGGTTAAGGCCGGCGAGCTGGTCACAAGTCTGGAGCCATACGAAATCAAGAGCTACGAAGTTGCGCTTACTCCGCCGCACGCCCGCGTGACTCCGCCGCTTTCGCGCGCCGTCCCGCTGCATTACGATCTGGCGGTCACGAGCAATGACAGTACGAAGTCCGTCGGAGGGTTCGACGCGGCTGGCAACGCAATACCGGCCGAGATGCTACCGACAGATATTCCATATGCGGGCGTACATTTTCGATTGGCGCCTGCGGGCAGCGGAAAGCCGGACGCGGTTGTTGCCCATGGGCAGACAATTTCACTTCCTGCTGGCCGATACAATCGTGTCTACATCCTGGCGGCTTCGGCCGATGCAGATCAACAGGGTACTTTCCGCGTGGGTGATCAGAGTACAGATTTGACGATACAAAACTGGGGCGGCTTTATTGGCCAATGGTACGATCGCAGTTTCACCATGAAGGCGCTGGCAATGCCTGCTGCTCCCGATCCGAGTGATACGAGCGAAACCGCAGGACGCACTCGCCGGTTCATTGCTTACGTTCAAAAAAACGGGCCGATCATGCTGCCGCACTTCGCAGGCATAGAGCCGGGCTTTATCAAACGCGCGCCGATTGCGTGGTTCGCTTCGCACCACCACACTGCCGACGGTGCCAATGTGCCTTACTCCTATTCGTATCTTTTTGCGTATTCGCTGAGCGTCCCCGCCGGAGCGAAGTCCCTGATTCTGCCGGACAATGACAAAATCCGGATAATGGCAATCACTGTGGCGGAGGAAAGCGGAGCAGTAACTCCCACTGGGCCGCTCTATGACACGAACCAGCAGGTCGCGGGGCGGCAAGAGTAGTTTGTTGCAATTTTAAAGAAATTGTCACGCGGTATTTACACTTTCGGCCCAGACTAGTAGAGTTTGTCACAGCGAATGGGAACTCCAAGTGTAACTGTGGACCAGGCCGTGCAGCCTGAAGAAAAGCGGCCCAAGCAGTCGGGGCGCGCGTACTCCGGTGCGCTCGTGGTCGTTGAGGGGATCGACGGCTCCGGCAAAAGCACTCAACTCCACCTGTTGAAGCGCTGGCTCGAAGTGGGCGGTTACCGGACATACTTCACCGAGTGGAATTCTTCGCCTTTGGTCAAATCAGCGACACGACGGGGCAAACGCCGCCGCCTTCTGACCCCGGTTACTTTTTCATTGATTCACGCGGCGGACTTCGCGGATCGATACGAACGCCAAATTCTCCCACTGCTCCGAAGCGGACATCTCGTTCTCGCTGACCGTTACGTTTACACGGCCTTTGCACGTGACGGTGCGCGCGGGTGCCCTGTCGACTGGCTGAGGAACCTGTACCAGTACGCCGTGGTTCCGGATGTCACGTTTTATTTTCGCGCGCCGCTCGAAATTGCTATTCGGCGAATCCTCAGCGGGCGGCCGCGCCTGAAGTACTATGAAGCCGGCATGGATCTGGGGCTATCTCTCGATCCCATTGAGAGTTTCACCAAGTTTCAGGGAATCACGCTGGCGCGCTACGACCAGATGGTCCAGACCGACAATTTTGTGCTGATGGACGGAACTCTACCTGTGCATCAACTCCAGCAGAAGATGCGCGAGGTTGTTTCCGAGCATATTGAATTGAAACGCTTCAAAGGCTGAAGAAGGCATGTCAGATACCGCTAAGACCGTAGATCAGATCGAGGAATATATGGGCGCGACGTCCGCGTCGTCGGGTGTGCAACCGTGGATTGGCGAATCGATCGTCACGCGTGCGTCGGTGGGCTTGCCGACGATGGATCGCAGCGAGTTGAGCGGCCACTTGATCGTTCTCGAGGGGACGGATGGTTCGGGCCGGTCCACGCAAATTGCTCTGCTAACGGAGTGGCTCGAATCGCAGGGTTTTGCCGTGCAGACGATGGGGCTTCGCCGATCTTTTTTGATCGCCAAGGACATCGACAGCTTGCTGGCGAAGAACTCCGTGACCCGCTATACGCTTGCGCTGATGTACGCCACGGATTTTTTCGACCAGCTCGAGAATCGCATCCTTCCAGCCCTGCGTTCAGGAATGATTGTGCTCGCGGACCGGTATTACTACACGCTGATCGCTCGCGCGGCGGTTCGTGGCTTGGACCATCAGTATCTTCACCGCATATATGATCTTGCGCTTCCGCCCGACTTGACTTTCTTCCTCAATGTCCGGCCGCAAGTCGCCTTCGAGCGCGAATTTCAGAAATCGCCCGCCATCAGCTTTTGGGAAGCTGGCCGGGACTTGCATCTATCCGACGATCTCTACGATTCTTTCATTGGCTATCAGACGATGGTCCGAAAGGAATTTGTGAGTCTGGCCAAACATCACGGGTTCGCGACATTGAACGGCGAGAACACGATCCGTACGGTCAACGCGGACCTTCGCAAACGAATCGCTTCTTACCTGGGCATCCGGAACATTCGCTATCGTCCTTCGCATGCTCTGGTGCACCTCTGGCAATAGCCTTGGCTGCTCCTGTCCGAATCGCGGGCATCGATGCAGGCTCAAATGCAATCCGCCTGGTCATTGGACAAGCGATCTCGGCATCTGAAATTCAAATCCTCGAATCGGAGCGCTGGCCCGTCCGTCTGGGTCACCGCGCGTTCACGAAGCGCCGGTTCAGCCGCCTGACGATCCTGCAAGCCTCGCAGGCCTTTCGCCGATTCAAGATGTTGCTCGACCGCTATGGCGTGGTGCGTTACCGGGCCGTGGCGACGAGTGCCGCTCGAGAAGCGCGCAATCGCGCGGATCTACTCCGCCGCATTTACCGAACCACAGGCATCGAGCTGGAGGTGATTGACTCGACGGAAGAAGCGCGCCTGGTCCGTTCGGCGATCCTGGGAGCGGTCGGCGAGCGCTTCGCACCGCGCTTGATCGTGGATTTGGGGGGCGGGAGCTTGGAAGTCAGTTTGCTGCGCAAGCGCGTCCCGGAGAAGATTCTTGCGCTGCCACTGGGGACAGTCCGCCTGATGGAAACTCTGGGCATCTATGGGGCTTTCAGCGAGGACGAATGCGAACGCGTTCAGCATCGCGTGCTTTCGATGCTGCAAAGCGTTTGGCCGAATCCGCCGGATTTCTCCGGCGCTATCGCAATCGCGTCTGGAGGGAATGCCGAAGTTCTCGCGCGGCTGACGCCAGGACCTCGCGTGGGAGGCGTTCCCACGATCAATCTGCGGCTGCTGCGCGAGCGACTCTGGGGCATTCTTGGCTTGAGTTTGGCCGAACGGATGAAATCGTTGGGCGTTCGCAGAGATCGCGCGGAAGTCATAGGTATCGCCGCCGTGGTTTTCAGTTCACTCGCACAGTGGCTGCGCTTGCGGGCCATGCTCGTCCCGGGAGTGGGCGTTAAGGAAGGAATACTGTGGGACTTGGCGTCGTCGCATTTTTCCGGCACCGCGCCCAGGAATTATGCCGAAGTGGCTGACCCGCTGTTGCGCGAGGCGCGCCGGGTCGCGTCAAGCTTCCACTACGAGCCGTTGCATGCGGAGCATGTGCGGAGCCTGGCCAGCTACCTCTTTGAACGGCTCACTCCGGTTCACGGGCTGCCTCATGAACTTCGGCTGCCGCTTGAAATGGCGTCCATTCTGCACGACGTCGGGTACGCGATCAATTCGACTGCACATCACAAACATGGCGAGTACATTGTCCGCAACGCGTCGATTCCGGGTCTCAGCGAAGTGGATCAGGTTCTGGCGGCTTGCCTCGTTCGCTATCATGGGAAGGCGAATCCGGATCCGAGACACAAACTTTATTCCTTATTCGGCGCTCGTCGCCGTGAAGAGATCAGCTTGCTCGCCGGCATCCTGCGCATTGCCATAGCTCTTGATAAGGATCGTAAGCGGATGGTTCAAAGCGTCGACGTGATAATTCAACGCAAAACAATTCATCTCCGGCTGCATTGCGTGGGCCGTTACCGTTTACCGGTCGGCGAATGCCGGCGGGCAGCTAAATTGTTCGAAGAGGTTTCCGGATGCAAGGTTCGTTTCGGCCGGGCGCGAAATGCACGTCGCGCTCCAGCTCTTGAAAAACTGCTGGGGCATACACACCGCGCCGCGTAATTGTTTCGCTCCATGAAGAGCTACTCCGTGGATTGGCGCTACGAGCGACCCGGCGGAAAGTGAAAACGGTATGAAACTATTTCTCATGAGGCACGGGATCGCGATCGATCGGACCGATCCTGCCTGTCCATCTGAAGCGGATCGATTCCTTACGCCCAGAGGCATTGCGAAAACGGAAGCCGCCGCCCGCGGCCTACGCACGATCGGAATCAAGCCGAGCCTTATCCTTACAAGCCCGTTGCTACGCGCGGTACAGACGGCGGAGATTGTGTGCGAGGTTTTGGGCTATCCGGTGAAGAAGCTGCGCCATACCGAAGCGCTGAAGCCGGAGAGCAAACCCGCCGACCTATTCGACGAAATCTCCGCGCTCAGCGCCAACGAAATCCTCTGTGTCGGTCATGCTCCGAATTTGGACTTAGTGATTGCTCTGGGAGTTGGCAGTCATTCCGCAGTCACCGCACTCAAGAAAGCTGGGTGCGCGTCTCTGGACATGGAGAGTTTTTCCCCGATGCGCGGCTCGATTGTTAGCGTGTACCTGCCGAGAACTCTCCGGCTGCTGGCAGACTAGCTCTGGTTCTGAATCCACGCGATAAAGCAGCCGCCTTCAGGCTGCGGCGGTTTTCGCTTTTGCCGTGGTTGTGCGGAGTGCAGCACCGGAAGCCCCTGGAAGCGTAACGATGGGCCTGCGGCAAGCGATTTCGAGCAGGTGTTTGGCAGTGGCGAGCTTCGAAAGCAGCGGCTCTTCTCCGTCGAAGCCGTAAGCACGAATCAGCAGACCCTCGAGCGTGACTTCCAATTCCAGTTTTCGAATTTCCTTGGGTGCCTGTTCATAACAATTGGCAAGCCGTAAGATACCGGCCAGAAGAAGCGTCGCTTGCCGAAAAGGGGAGGGGAGCGAGGTGAATTCTTTGTGTTTCGGCTGCGGCAACGCTTTGCGGTGATAGCGCGCCACCAGCGCCAGCAATTGCAACTCGGCCGGTTTCCATCCAATTGGAAGGGGCTGTTCGCGAATCAGGCGGTACGATTCCTTGTGATGCCCTTTGTCGCTGCGCACACGCCCCACATCTTGGAGCAATGCAGCCGATTGCACGATAAAACGTCCGCGCTCCGTTGGCAGTCCAACGGTGAATCCGTGAGCAGCCAGCAAGTCGTACAGCTCCACGCTGCGTGCGGCCACACGCCGGGCGCGAGCGAAGTCAGGCGTTCGAAACGACGACCAAATGGACAGTTTCGTCACCGCAGCCTCTTCAAGTTTTTGACCTTCAGGCAATGCGGCGCGCCACGTTCGCCATACCGAGTTCTTGCCCGTTGTCTTGGATGCATATTGCGCCAGCCGCTTTTTTCTTTCGATCTCGATAGTCGCTTTCCATTCCATTCGCGCAGCTCGGTCTCCCGCAGACTTGAGCGCAACAATCTTTCCCCAGAGCGTGTCAAGATCGTGGACCTCACCCAGCAAGTCCTGGAGCTGTTTCAAGTCGTCATCCCATTTGACCTTCAGCCTTGGCAGGAAACTTTCCACGGTATAGCGAAAGCTCTTGAGGCTGGCTCGTGCCCGGTGATAACCGATCTTGGAACGGCTTCGCAGCGCGAATCGATGCCGCTTGTACGCTTCATCCCAGCGCTCAAGCGTCACATATTGCGCTGGCAGGGTCTCAGGCTGTAATGCCGCGCCGCGTTCGAGCAGCAGTTCTTGCCATGACGCCCATTTTTGAAGATCGAAATTCCTAAGAGCCGCCGAAGCTTCCGCCTGGGCGGCCTCGCACTCAAGTTGCAGAGAGTTCTTCAAAATTTGCCCGATGTTTCGATTGGGACGCTCGAATTTTTCGAGCCAGCCAAGAAGTACTTCGGAATCGCGCAGCGGGCCTATTCCCTTCATCAACTTCTTGGCGGCGCGTTTCATTTTCTTCCATCCGGGATGAGGATCGAACTCCGACAGCACGTCTTCGATCGTCAAGCATCGGCGCAGGGCGGTCCGCAGATCATGGATGCGGTCACCACTCGGTTCCTTGATGGCCTTGCTGTGTTCCCGCAGAACGCTCGGCATCCAGCGTGCCAAGCCGGTTGCGGGGACTCCAGCATCGTGCTCCTGATCCTTCAAAATGGCACTTACCTCCATGGGGTCCTGGCCAGAGGTACCGGGGAGGGCAATCTTACCCCCACTCATGTGGGCATGGCAAATCGAGGTAATCGACACCAGCTTAGCTCGTGAGCGCCCATCCGGATTGTGTTCAGCGAAATTACAGTGGATAATTTAGTGATTCGTAACTCAGGTGATGCAATTGCGGCGAGATGCTGTGAAAGCTTCTAAGGGCAAGCGAAAGTTGAGCGTCCTCGTGATTGACGTCGGAGGAACACACGTCAAGATCCTGGCGACAGGCCAGCACGGAGAACGCAAGATTGATTCTGGCCCGACTATGACGCCGCAAAAGATGGTTCGCGACGTCAAGCGCCTGGCGCAAGGCTGGAAGTACGATGCAGTTTCAATCGGCTATCCAGGTCCCGCGGTGCACGGCCGTCCATTGCGAGAGCCACCCAATTTGGGCCGTGGTTGGGTCGGCTTTCAATTCAGCAAGGCATTTGGCCGCCCTGTACGTTTGATCAACGATGCCGCGATGCAGGCCTTGGGCAGCTACCGCGGTGGCCGCATGCTTTTTCTAGGATTGGGAACCGGGCTTGGCTCGGCAATGATCGTTGATGGCGTTACCGAGCCGATGGAAATTGCGCACTTGCCATACAAGAAGGGCCGAACGTACGAGGATTACATCGGTTTGGGTGGACTGCAACGGTACGGTAAGAAAAAGTGGCGCCGGCATGTTGCAGATATTGTGGAAAAATTGAAATTGGCGATGGAGCCCGACTATGTTGTCTTGGGCGGTGGAAACTCAAAAAAACTGAAGAAGCTTCCTGCCGGCGCGGAGCTCGGAGATAACCGCAATGCATTCCGCGGCGGCTTTCGCCTGTGGGAAAACCAAGGGCCGAAGGCTTCCTCTCGTTTGGCGAGAGTTCGAAAGCGAAAGAGTCCATAGGATTCGCTACGGAATTGCCGCGAACCTTCGCCCTCTTGCAATTTCGCGTTATGGACACTAAGAAGTTGAATCGTGTCAATGCAGTACTGAAATGAACCACGCCTTAAATGTCGGAAGCGCATATACTCACCGAAGGTCCACTGACTAATTCAATTTCCGCGTGAGTTTCCTCGATATAGAAGCCGAAGCCACTGGCTCAAGAGTGGGCGCGCGAAGAAGAGTCGCTGTAAATACGATCCTCGAAACCTCGCCTGCACGTTGGAGCAGTTGATGCATGGACGCAAGGCAGCGGCCATCGGTCGGTTGGGCTATCTGGCGCCTGCGAAGAAATGGAAGCAGGCAAAACCAAGCAGGGCTCCGATTGCCGAACCAGCAAGCACGTCGCTCAGGAAGTGCATCCCCAAAATGATGCGCGAAGCGGCGATACTGGCCGCTGCGAAAAGCAGGCATAATTGCAGGTCTGGATAAAACGAGCCGAGAACTACCGCGATAGCGAATGCCGTGATCGAATGTCCCGAAGGGAACGAGAACTGGTCCGGAGGCAAAATCATGGACCAGCAATGAGGCTCGAGCTCACACGGCCTCGACCTCTTACTGACTTGCTTGAGAAGACGGAATAGAAAAATTCCTAAAATCGCCGCTAAACCGGCGGACCCGATTGCCGAGAGCCGCGAGGGCCCGCCAAAAAACACGAGAATTATGCCGATTGCGTACCATAGCCATCCGTCCCCGAGCCGTGTTGCAAAGATCATGAAAAGACGGAACCAGCGCGGCGCGCGCCAACGGTGGACTCGCTTCATTAGGCGGAGGTCGTTGGATTGAATCTGGTTCCATACCGCTCTGGCTACGGTCATGTCCATTCCTCCGTCGCTCGCTGCGGCGTATTGATCCAATAGGGAAGTTTGCGGGGTTCTGGTCCGCCAAGGATTTTCCCCGACCAATACCTACCAAACTTGCATTCGCCACGGTAGTTCAGAAAAGCAGCGAGTGGGACAAGAATGGCAACGGGTAGGAGCAGCGCGGTCCATGGATCCTCGCGCATCATTTCAAGTCCGATGAGGAACAAATCACGCGTCAGTTTGCGAGTGCCGCCCGATTCACCTCCTGTTCGCGCCATTCCCGCTCGCAATCCAGCGAAAAAGTCTTCCTTGCACCGTGCGCCGGGCACGTCAGTAAATGCGGTGCCAACCGACGGCAAAGCATGGGCGTCGCTGCCTCCAACTTTTATCTTTGACCACCGCTGTGCGAATAGTGCCGCGCTTGCATTCTGTGCCGCGAGCATGTGACTGTTATGCGTTTCAATCGCCGGAAAATATTTTTCGAACCACTGGAAATCCGCGTCGGCGCGGGAGCCAGTCAATCCGGAAAACACATGGTTGATACTGAATAGGATTCGACGCTCCGTCAGATAAACAAGCAGCGCGACCAAATCGTCGCGCCGCTGCCGAATTTGTGTGTGCTGCTTTTCGGTGATATCGAAAACACCGATATGGGCAATCGTGCCGCTGGGCATGCGGCATGTGACCTCCTCACTCATGAAGAAGTCCGGATACCGCAACAGTCGTTCGGCGCCCTCGATCGAGTCATGATCCGTCAGAGTAAAAAGACTCATGCCGCGGTGGCGCAGTCGAGAATAAACTTCTTCGGGTTCGCTATAGCTCTCACGGCAAATTAAGGAAATAAGGGGTGTGGTGCAGTGGCCCGAGAAGTATGAATGGACGTGCATGTCGCACTTCACGACTCATACGGTAGGGAACTTGTATTACAGTGGCATGACGACGGCGCTAAAGTTCTGCAAAACTACGGCACTTAACTCTTTCAGCATAGTAACGGACATTTAACAAAACTGTAGCATGCTGCGGCCCTCGCTTTGTCACCATGCCCCTGCATGGAGCGAATTGAATTTTGTTTCTTCGACGCCGGCGGCGGGCACCGCGCGGCCGCCACGGCCCTTCAAATGGCCATCCGAGCGCAGCGCCATCCCTGGGAAATCCAGCTTACGAATTTGCAAGAACTCCTCGATGAGATTGACATCCTCAAGAAATATGCCGGCATTCGGATACAGGACTTCTATAACGCGATGCTGCGCAGCGGTTGGACGCTTGGCAGTCCGCAACTCATGAGAGCTTTACAGCTCGTCATTCGCGCTTATCATCGCCCCATCGTTCGGCTGCTGGAGAGGCATTGGGAGAAAACGCAACCGGACATGGTGGTTTCTTTCATTCCGCACTTCAATCGCGCGCTTTGCGAAAGCTACAGAAACATATTTCCGGAGCGGCCGTTTGTGACGATTCTTACCGACTTGGCCGATTATCCGCCGCACTTCTGGATCGAGCGCCAGGAGCAGTTTCTGATTTGCGGATCGGAGAAGGCTGTCGCCCAAGCGGTTGCACTGGGGCATGCGCGCGACCACATATTTCGCGCTTCGGGGATGATTCTTCATCCGCGTTTCTATGATCCGCAATCCACGGAGGTTGCACAGGAACGTCATCGCATGGGCCTCCTGCCGGATTTGCCAACGGCTCTGATGTTGTTCGGCGGCCACGGAAATCGGGTCATGCTTGAAATAGTCGATCGATTGAATCGCTCTGACCTCGATCTGCAGATGATCTTGATCTGCGGAAAAAACCAGGACCTCGCGAAGAGGTTTCGAGAGAACAGTTCTCGCATTCGCTATTTTGTCGAAGGGTTCACGAATGAGATTCCGTACTACATGAACCTTTCGGATTTCTTCATCGGCAAACCAGGGCCCGGAAGCATTTCCGAAGCTGTCGCGAAGGGGTTGCCGGTAATCGTCGAATGCAACGCCTGGACGCTTCCACAAGAACGGTACAACGCCGAATGGGTCCGCGAGCGCGGAGTGGGGATTGTACTTTCTAGCTTTCACCATGTCGTGCCAGCAGTAACAGACCTGCTGCGACCCGAAAAACTCGCCGAATGTCGGGAGAACACGGCCCGCGAGCCTAATCGGGCTGTATTTGAGATTCCCAAGTTTTTGGAGTCAATATTTGAACGAACACACAGGGCAAGTGCTGCAGACGCCTGACCTCCGATTCATAAGTTGCGCTTGAGATAGAGGCCTGGAAATACGAGAATCGTCTCGGGAATGCAGCGCGAGTCACGACAGGAAATCGAAAGCAAATCACACCACAAGCCCGAACCCCACGGGCGCACGGTGGAAGAACGCGTGGCTGAAGGTAGATCTCTGCGCAAACGCACGCCACGTAGTTCGCATGCAACGTGGAAAGCATCCCTCCGTCGTCCTGATCCGGTTTCCCTGCTGATCAAGACCGACCAGGGTCTGTTGGCCGACCTCCTGCCAATTCGCTATGGCCGCATGCGCCAATCGCCGTTCGCATTTTATCGTGGCGCCGGCGCGCTCATGGCCTTCGACATCTCTAAGACGCCAGCAACTGGATTGCGAGTGCAGGGGTGCGGGGATTGCCACGTCGCCAATTTCGGCGGGTTCGGATCGCCTGAGCGTACTCTGGTTTTCGACATCAACGACTTCGACGAGACGTTGCCGGCACCGTGGGAATGGGACGTAAAGAGGCTGGCAGCAAGCATAGTGCTTGCTGGCCGCGTTCGTGATATGCGCGAGCACGACTGTGACGATGCCGCGCGCATAGCAGTCGAGTCCTATCGAAATCACATGCGAGAGTACGCGCGTATGCCTGCAATCGATGTCTGGTATTCGCATCTCGAGGCGTCGATTCTGATTGACGACTCCCGGGGTAGCGCTGCCCGAAAACGATGGATAGACGTCGAAGAAGAAGCCAAATCGCAGACTGCCACGCACGCTCTGCCCCGAATCACAGAGGTTTCAAAGGGCCGCCGCCGCATTATCGACCGCCCCCCACTCGTTTATCATTCCCGCCAGCTCGCGAAAGTCGAAAAGACGATCCGCGATATTTTTCGCCGTTATCGAGAGACGCTCCCAGAAGAACGGCGTGTGATTCTCGATCGCTATCATATTGTGGACATTGCCCGGAAAGTTGTAGGAATCGGCAGCGTTGGCACGCGTTGCGCGGTCGCGTTACTTATGGCCGGCGAGAATGATCCGCTTTTCCTGCAATTCAAGGAAGCCCGGGCGTCCATTCTCGAACCTTACGCCGGGCGCAGCTGCTATGAGAATCACGGCCAACGGGTCGTCACTGGTCAGCGGATGCTTCAAGCCGCGAGCGATGTTTTCCTCGGCTGGACCCGCGACGATAACGGCCGCGACTATTATTTTCGTCAGTTGCGCGACATGAAAATGACAGTCGACTTTTCCACGCTTTCCAAGCAGGAGTGGAAGGAGTATGTGTCGGTTTGTGGCTGGACTTTGGCGCGAGCGCACGCTCGCACTGGCGATTCCGCGAAAATCGCCGGCTACCTCGGCAAGAACGAAGCCTTCGATGAAGCGATTCGGAAGTTTGCCGTCGCTTACGCTGACCAGACTGAGCGTGACTACGCTGCCTTGGTGAAAGCAATTCGGACGGGCCGGCTGAGGGCCAAAGAGGCCTAACGCGAAGTGCGCCCGAGACATCTAGAGTGAGTACAGGAGAAAATGGTGCATGGGAATCGATTCAGATGGGAAGTCCGGGCTCGCGACATTGCTCAAATTCTCGTGGGTCATTGTAGTAGTCGTTGCGTTTGTCGTCGCTGGGATTTTCTACTCGCGACATGAAGAAAATCAAGCGATCGAGGAAAAAGCTGAACAGGCGGAGAGCGAACGCGCTCGGCAACTGGCCGAGGGGCTCGGCGGCAACAATTTCGAAATCATGAATTTCTATGCCGCGCCTGGCGCTATCCATCGTGGTGAGTCAGCGCAAGTGTGCTATGGCGTCTCCAATGCGAAGGACGTCACACTCACGCCCAAGCCTTCTGAAGGTGTCTGGCCCGCGCTTGAACGATGCGTTTCGGTTTCGCCAGCGAAAACCACAACATATACTTTGACGGCCATCAATTCCTCCGGCGAGAAAAAGACTGCCACTCTAGTCCTGACCGTTCAGTAGTCGCACCCTGATTCCTTCGGACTTCCAATCCTCACACTCTGCCGAGAAAAGTGTGCAGCGTTCCTCTTGACTCGCAGCGCCTGCAGTTGGAGAATGCGCCGCCGGGATCTATCAACTGAATTCGTGCAACATTCTGATCACGTGATCTCGCCGAGGCGAATAAAATGCCAAAAGTAACCGTAGATCGTCGAAGTTTCCTTACTGCATGCTCGAAATTTGGACTCGCCGGGACGCTTTTCCCGGGCGTGCTTTGGGCTATGTCCGAAGGCGATGCTCAAAAATTCACGCCCGACATGATTACTGAGGCCGCGGTCATCGCCGATGTGGCGATCCCCGCGGAAGACCGCGACATAATGCTACGCGATCTGGAAACCGCCGCAAAAGGCTATGACGATATCTATAAACTGCACATCGCGAATGACGTGCAGCCCGCGATGGTTTTTGACCCGCTGACCGGCACGAGCACACATTTCGAAAAAGTGAAGCGCCCTCCGGAGATGTCTGCTGCGTCGGTTGTGGCTGCGCACGGCGTGCCGAAAAATCTGGAGGAAATTGCTTTCTCCACGGTTCGCGAGCTGGCCGAGATTGTGAGAACAAAGAAAGTTTCGTCCATGGCGTTAACCCAGATGTATCTCACCCGCCTGAAGCGTTATGACCCGCTACTGCATTTTGTAATCACGCTCACCGAAGACCGGGCGATTGCTAAGGCAAAGGAAGCGGATCACGAAATTGCCGCCGGGAAATATCGCGGCCCCTTGCACGGAATCCCATGGGGTGCGAAGGATTTGCTCGCGGCTAAGGGTTATCCGACGACCTGGGGCGCCGCGCCTTACAAGGCTCAGACGATTGACGAGGACGCAACTGTCGTGAAGCGGCTCGATGCAGCCGGAGCTGTCCTCGTTGCGAAACTTACGCTCGGGGCTCTCGCCGAGGGGGACCATTGGTTCGGGGGCGTTACGCGCAATCCTTGGAATCCCGATCAAGGATCGAGTGGTTCTTCGGCGGGACCGGCGTCTGCAACGGCGGCTGGCTGCGTCGGATTCGCAGTCGGGTCCGAAACGCTCGGGTCGATTTCCTCGCCGAGTACGCGCTGCGGCTGCACGGGTCTGCGGCCGACATTTGGTCACGTGCCACGCACAGGTGCGATGGCCCTGTCGTGGAGCCAGGACAAGCTCGGCCCAATTTGCCGCGCTGTTGAGGATTGCGCGCTGGTGCTGGATGTGATTTCCGGCCCCGATGGCGAGGATCGCTCAGTTCAGCCCGCGGTATTCAACTGGAATGCTCACCAGGACTGGCGAAAATTCCGTATCGGCTATCTTGAGTCGGAATTCAAATTTGATCGCGCGGCCCTCGAAGAGCGCTTGAAGGGTTTTCGAGGGATCACGGATGAAGAGCGGCAACAATTCCTCGCATCCGCCGAATCTGATCAAAAATTTAACGATGCAGCATTGCAGAAACTTCGCCAGATGGGCGTGAAAATGGTACCCGTCGAGCTGCCGAAGCTCCCCTATCAACCCATGGTGACGATTCTCAATGTTGAAGCTGCTGCGGCTTTCGATGAACTAACCCGCACCGGCCGCGACAAACTGATGGTCGATCAAGGACCGGGCGCGTGGCCCAACACGTTCCGTGTCGCGCGTTTCGTTCCGGCCGTTGAATACGTTCAGGCGAACCGCGCAAAATTCCTTGCGATACAAGCAGTGGGCAAGGCTTTTGAAGACTTCGATGTGATTGTCGCGCCTACGAATGGCGAGCAGCTCACAGTAACAAATCTCACGGGTCATCCGGCGCTGATTCTGCCCAATGGTTTCCGTGGCGACGACGCTCCGCCTGCCGTCAAAGGCAAAGATGGCATGGTTGGAAACTACGGTGGTCCAGGCACTCCCGTCAGTCTGACGTTTCTCGGCCAGTTATATGGTGAAAGCAAACTGCTCGCGTTCGGTCGAGCTTACCAGAACACGACGGGCTTTCACCTCAAGCACCCGAAGCTTGAAATATGACGAGCATGCACCGTCCTTGCTGCTTACATTGAGGCAAGCATCGAGGTATTATCGGTAGGCGATCAGAAAGATTCGTAAAAAAGAAAAAAGGACCTGACCGCTTGAGCGCGGCGGGTAGGCGGCGCGAATCTTTTCGACATATTCTGCGATGAATCGCTGCTGGTCGGTTTCGTCTTCGATTGGCTGCAAGTACGGACGCATGCCGGTAGCTTTGTACCATTCAACGATGGTCTCGGCATTGGGCATCACGTGAAAATATTCCGTTTGCCACACATTGACACGCGTGGTCAAGGGTGCGAGTAGATCGTAATAAAATTCCCAATCCTGCGCATGCCAGGTGCGGACGCGCCCTGTGGGAAACCACTTGCGCCAGCCGATAGAGGCGGCCATTTCGCGCAGCAGTCGATAAGCGGGACGATCTAAGCTGCTTGGGATCTGAAAGGCGAGCGCGCCGCCGGGCGCCACATGTGAAAGCAGTCGCGGCAAGAGGTTTCCGTGTTCTGGCAGCCATTGAATCGCCGCATTCGAAAAGACGACATCGTAGGTCTGATCCTGCTCCAAAGGTTCCGCGGCCCATTTCTCAATGTCACCGACGATCCAGCGACCGTGTGGGTGCGCTTCGATCGCTTGTTGGATCATTTCGGCTGAACCGTCGAGTGCGGTGATTTCAGCATCCGGCCAGCGTTCCACAAGTACTTGCGTGCTGTTTCCGGGGCCACAGCCGAGGTCGATCACACGGCGGGGGTGGGGAAGGGAAATGCGCATTGCCAAGTCGCGGCACGGCTGCGTGCGCTCGTCAGCGAACTTCAAGTATTGCTCGGGATTCCATTCGCCTGCCATGGCAGGCCGGCCTACTCCATTTTCGGCGCCAATTTCAACGGGCGCGCGAGATGCATCCAGGTCAGCAGTTTAATCACTGGCCAGGAGGGATCAAATTCGCCGCGGGACACGCTAAATCGCGCCGATGTTGGATATGCGTGGTGGTTATTGTGCCAGCCTTCTCCAGCAGTGAGCAAAGCGATGAAGCCCAGATTCGTCGCGGTATTGTCGAAATTATGTTTACCAATTGCGTGATTTGCGCCATTGATGACTGCGTTGAGGAAAATGTACGTCGCAGCCTGGACAAGATATGCAACGCCGCCCCATGCCGGGCCCAGGATAAGCATGAAAATGGCAATCCCAAGGATTACGCCGGCAAGTCCGAAGCCGAAAACGTGGCGATCGAGCCAATCGTTGCCGATATCCGGCGCGAATGTCGCGAGCGTGTCGGAATTTTTCGCTTCCCGCGCGTAGTAATAGACATTCCCCAGAAGGATCCGCCACAAGCCTTCGAGAACCGGGCTGTGAGGGTCGCCTTCCACGTCCGTGTGACGATGATGCTTACGGTGCACTGCAACCCACTCTTTTGTATTAATTCCTGTCCATAGCCACAATTGCAGACGCATGGGAAACGCAACGACGGGACTCAAATAGACACCACGATGCGCCAGCGTGCGGTGGAGATAAATGCTAGTCGCGAAAGCGGATAGCTGAACGGCGAGAATGACAGCGATCGAGGCGTGCAGGAAGTGTATGAGCAAGGATTCCCCAATCTGTTCTGTTTCAAAAGCGAACGCCTAAGAATATCTGCCGACGAGTGAACGGTCAAACGGTAATTAGAGGCTGTATTCCAAAGTCTTAAGTGAAGGAAACCCCCTGCGATGGTGTTCTATCGTTGTATGCGGATTGAATGCGTTTCTCGTGAGGATAACTTTTTGTTCGCACTCACGATTGATGCCAAAGGCCCGCTGCGTGTCGCGCAGTAGAATCTTTGTCGCTGCTGCCGGTGTCTGTTGTTAAGTTGCGGTCAGGCCTGTCACATAAGCAGGGACGGATTCTGCCCTCTGTCGATTTGAGCTTGCGGTGAAGTGATTTCGGCTGTCCGAGCCGAAAATCGGACGAGGAGGAATTTTATGATGACAATTACCAAGCGCATTATGACTATCCTAGCCGTCGCAGCTTTTGGCATTGCTCTTTCGTTCCCATTGGCGACTTCAGCGGAGCCGGGTCCGGCAAGAACGACGGCCACTACGGCGCTACCCGCCCCTGGGCCGCATCCGGAAATCGACGATGCCATACGCCTCCTGAGGCAAGCAGACAATCGTCTTGCTCACGCGGCGCATGATTTCGGTGGGCATCGCGACAAAGCTCGGCACGCAATTGGAGACGCTCTTGGTGAACTCAACGCAGCCCTGAAGTACGCCGACACGCACTAGACAGATCTTGATTCGCTGAACTTCTTCCGGTTCCGCGAATCATTCGAATAGCGAGCGGCGTACTTTCTTGGAGTTAGACAAGATGAGATACGCCACTCTCCTCATTTGTACGCGGGATCTTTTGGGGGATTCGGAGTTCACGCTTAGTGGTCTTCCGACCGAGCTTTAGGAGAAAAGACATTCGTAGGCGTAATTCCCTTGGCGATGTCTTTGACAACTTTGTTGGCGATGCCGCTGCTAATTGGACAACTGGTGTCGTTGATGCGGCACTCAGCCAGCGTTAGTCTGCAACCGCACGTGCAGGACTGCGCATTCAGGCGGTGCAGAGCGATCTTTTTCTGACTCGCCGTTAAGCCGGCGAAACTCACGCCCGGCAGCGCCGACGCATGCGCGGCATTCTTCAAGAAAATCTGGCCCACGTCTTCAAATGTTTCGATGTGGGCGTTCACGGGGAGTCCGAGCAGTGCTCGCACTTGCATGTTGTAATACTCGAATGGGTAGACCCCGACGTCCTTCTGAACCACTCGGCCGTCCGGATTGATCAAAAACGATGTAGGGAACGCAGCAACGCCGCCATATTCGCTATCGAGCTGCCGGCTCGCCATGATGATCGGATAGTTGATGCCCATTTTCTCTGCGAACTTTGCAACTTGCGCGGGGGGCGCTTCGTCTTCTGAGATGCCTATGATCATCAACTGGTCTGGGTATTGGGCCTGCAGAGCGATCAGTTCGGGGATTTCTTCGCGGCAGGGCCCGCACCATGTGGCCCAAAAATTAAGAATGATAACTTTACCTTTCAGGGTTGCTGTCGAAATTACTCTGCCCGAGAGGTCTTGCACGAGAAATGGCGGAACAGGCTCTGGGTTTTTGGCGAAATACAAAACCGTCGGCTTTTCTTCGGCAGTCGCACCCTGAGCAGATTTCCCAGCCTGCGTAGCGACAGTTGGCTTTGTCGCCGAAGCGTTGAGTTCAGCTCGTCGATTCCGGGCTCGCGCATGCAGCCCAGCCAAAGCCGTCGCGAAAACCGCAAGCGTCCCCAAGGCAACCGCAATCTTTGTCACTGTTACACGCAACGTCTTATGTCTCCACGCTATTCATTATGGGTCTGAAACATAAGGAGTACAAGCGCAAGGGCGGTTTTGGATTCTCGATAGCCCATTCGATTCCACGAAGGGCGCCAAAATCAGGTCGAAGGCTCAGTCGAAGGTTGGTCAGAGTGGAATCCGGCCAAGTTCTGAGTAATTCTGAAGCGCGAAACCACTCTCTTTCCAAGCGGCGAGCCCTCCGGCTAGCGGTCGGACGCGCGTGATGCCTTTGCTTCTAAGCAGCAACGCCACACGGGCGCTGGTCGCTTCGTTCGGTCAAGTACAATAGAGAACAATGTCGCGGTCCCGCGGAATCTCCGTCTGCCTTTGTTCCAATTCCTTCGGGTCCATGCGCAACGCCCCGGGTAGCATCAATGGCTCCGCTTCGAACTCGATTGAATGGCGGAGATCGACAATCTGTATTTGCTCGCCCGAATCGAGAAGCAACTTGAGTTCTTCGGGGGTGATTCGCGCGCCGCTCAAATCGCGCAAGAACTTTCGCCGGTCAATGTACTTGTATGCGATGTAGGCTGCAAATCCGCCGACAACCAGTATGGTCAGCATCTCGCCAAAGCGCAGGGTATAGTTGGCGATTTCTTTGAGCCGGTTCGAAAATATGAATCCCAAACCAAGAAATGTTGTGGACCACATTAGCGAACCCAACGTATCGAAAACCAAAAACCGCCGCAATCGCATGCGGAAAATGCCGGCAAGCGGTGGGGCGACCGTCGTCAGGCCAGGAACGAATTTGGCAACAAGAAGTGACTTCGCCCCCAGGCGCGCGTAGAGGTCTGTCGTTCGTCGCGCGCACGAGTCTGGCTCGAGCGAAATCCGGCACAGCAAATTCAGAATGGCCACTCCGCGCCAGCGTCCAAGCTCGTACCAGCAGACGTCGCTGATTTCTGTGGCGCCGACGGCCAGCGCAATGCACAAAGCGAGATTCAGTTTTCCGGCGCCGGCGAGCGCACCGACCGCTAACAGGAGTGGCATCGATGGAACCGGAATACCGCCCTGTTCGAGGAGGACCCAAGCGAACAGGAGCAGATAGCCGTGCCGAACCAGGAAATCAAGAAGCGTCTGCATTTCAATTGGACAGGTTGTGCGAAACGACCATAAGTTGCAAGCTGCAAGTTGCTTACTGGGATTGGATGCCCGGGAACAGCAGGAGGGAACAACTGAGGTCATTCAAACCGGGACAGGGGTTCCCGATTTGACCCTTCCAAAACAGAAACTCAGGAAGTGCTCCGCTATAACCCTCTTTGTTTCAGTCGGCGGGAAGATGCGTTGACAGCGGCGAATCGTGGCCAAGAGCGTGCTCTTGAGTTTTGCGGGTCGCGTTCCAAAACGTGGCTTATCGCACTGTGGCAGAGGAGGAAGGGGCTCGGTCACGGAGCGCTGAGATACGTTTCCCACCTGCCTCTGAGAGGGAAGCTAGGATGGATGACCCCAAGACCCGGTCTCGCCTAGGCCGGATCACCGGAACGTGGCCTTTCGGGGCTGCCGATCCCAAGCGGCGGCCCCTCTTTTTTTCAAGTTGATTCCTAGCGGAAGTTTCCTCGAGGCTAATTCTGCGAAACTCGTCCGATCACGGGAATCTTGGCCATCCGCAGCACGTGCTCGACTTCGGTTTCTTTGAGTCGCGACGCGTCGTAATCGAACTGCAACCAGTTCTTCTTTTCGTCCAGACGAAATTTCTGCAATCCGTACGTATTGGCGAACTGCGCCAGCGCTCGCAACTGCTCGTTCTTGAGCGGTTCCTGTAATTGATACGTCATGCTCATAAATGTCATGCCGGCATTATAGCAAAGAAAATTTCGGAGGCGAACTGCGCGTGGCCCTTGCTTCATAAGACCACATGGCGGAGGCGCAGAGCGTTCGCGATGACAGAGACAGAACTAAACGTCATGGCCGCGCTGGCGATGATCGGACTCAGCAATATGCCAAAGAATGGATACAAAACGCCCGCCGCGACAGGTACGCCGATTATGTTGTAGGCGAAAGCAAAAAAAAGATTCTGGCGAATGTTCCGCATGGTTGCACGGCTCAATCTTCGGGCGCGGACAATAGAGCGCAAGTCCCCTCGAACGAGCGTGATTCCCGCGGACTCGATTGCCACGTCGGTACCTGCACCCATGGCGATGCCGACGTCGGCTACGGCGAGCGCGGGCGCGTCATTGATCCCGTCGCCGGCCATGGCGACGCGGCGGCCTTCGTCCTTCAGGTGTTTCACAATTTCAGCTTTGTCTTCGGGCAGCACCCCCGCAATCACTTCAGCGATTCCCAATTTCTGTGCAACAGCTTGGGCGCTCGCGGGGTTGTCACCTGTGAGCATGACCAAGCGCAATCCTTCACGGCGCAGCAGCGCAATCGCCTCCGGCGTTGTTTGTTTCACCGGGTCTGTGACTGCAATGATCCCTTGGTCTCGTCCATCGACAGCAAGATGAATGACGGTGTGACCATCTGCGCGCAATGTGGCAGCTCGCGCTTTTAAGCTGAAGGCCGCCACTCCCAGTTCATCCAGCAGCGCTTCATTCCCCAGCGCAATTTGCCGGCCGTTGATGATCCCGGTAATTCCTTTGCCAGGCATTGCGCGAAAATCGCTCACAACTGCGAGGTTCATATTTTGACGCATGGCTTCTGCGAGTACCGCTGCCGCCAGTGGATGCTCGCTGCCCTGCTCAAGGCTCGCCGCGAATCGCAGCACGTCTTGCGCGGACCAACCCGCCGCTGGCTCGATTGCTACTACCCGCGGTTTGCCTTCGGTGAGTGTCCCGGTCTTGTCGAATACGAGCGTGTCAATTTTCTCGATCGTTTCCAGTGCTTCGGCATTCTTAATCAGCACGCCCGCCATCGCCCCGCGTCCCGTTCCAACCATGATTGCCATCGGCGTGGCCAATCCCAGCGCGCATGGACACGCAATGATTAGCACTGCGATTGCGTTGATCAACGCATGTGCCAGCCGTGGGGAAGGACCGAAGATCGCCCAAACTACAAACGCGATTACCGCGGCCAGGATCACCACCGGCACAAAATACGATGCAACCAAGTCGGCCAGCCTTTGAATTGGTGCACGGCTGCGCTGCGCTTCACCGACCATCTGCACGATGCGCGCCAGCAGCGTCTCACTTCCTACGCGTTCGGCGCGCATAACGAAGCTGCCCGTTCCGTTCACCGTTGCGCCAGTCACCTGGCCGCCAGCTGATTTTTCCGCGGGAATCGGTTCTCCGGTCACCATGGATTCGTCGACTGAGCTTCTCCCCTCGATCACGACACCATCAACCGGGATCTTCTCTCCGGGCCGCACGCGCAAGCGGTCGCCCCGCTGAATTGTTCCGGGCGTGACGTCTCGCTCTTCGCATCCTGGCAGAATAAGGCGGGCTGTTTTTGGCGCCAGTTGGAGCAGCGCCCGAATGGCGTCGCCAGTGCGTTGGCGCGCACGCAATTCGAGGACCTGCCCAAGAAGCACGAGCGTCGTAATCGTTGCGGCGGCCTCGAAGTAAACGGGCAAAATGCCTGACGCGTCGCGAAATTGCGCAGGAAAAATGGCGGGGAACAGAGTTGCTATCAGGCTGTAAAGATATGCCGCACCAGTGCCCATCGCGATCAGCGTGAACATATTCAAGCCGCGGTTTCGGATCGACGCCCAGCCGAGCTGAAAAAATGGCCAGCCGCCCCAGAGTACGACCGGCGTTGCGAGTGCCAGTTCAATCCACTCGAGATTTACCGTGAGGATTCGCTCGCGCAGGAGCATGCCGCCCGCCATGTCCACAAGAATTAGCGGTGCCGTGAGCACGGCGCTTGTCCAAAATCGCCGCGTCATCCTCTTCAGCTCGGGGCTCGATTCTTCCTCAGCGGCGATAGATCGAGGTTCCAGCGCCATCCCGCATATGGGACACGCTCCCGGCTCTCCGCGCACAATTTCCGGGTGCATCGGACACGTGTATTCCGTTTTCATGTGAGGCGCAGCCGCATTTTGCGGCTCCAAGGCCATTCCGCATTTTGGACAGTGTCCCGGTTTTCCAGTGCGCACTTTGCCATCCATCGGGCAAACGTAAACTTGCCCGGTGCTCTCCTTCGATTGATTCCATGGGTCGGAGGATGACGTCGGAGGCGTTGCCGGAGCGATGGAAATGACAGCTTGATTCATCGCGATGGGTGCTGGAGTTGCCGCGGGCGTTTTCGCAGCGTATTTTTCAGGGTCAGCCGCAAATTTTACCGCGCAACCTTCGCAGCAGAAGTAATGCGTTCTTTCGCCGAGTACGCGCGTGGCCTTGGCTCGCTGGGAATCCACTTTCATTCCGCATACAGGGTCAATGGCAAGACTCGCGACTCCTGTGATAGGTGAACCTGGATGTTTCTGGCGCATATTTAAGAAACGCTCTTCAGTGACTTGCTCGCAGACGGAAATGCAAATATACGTTCACGCCGAAAGGATGCGTGCCATAGAACGGCACAATGGCTGTTGGAAGAGTGTACGTTGAGAAATTCATGCCGAAGCCGGTTTCGAGCGGCAACCAAAGAGGAAAATAGCGCGTGTATCCGAGAGTGTAGGCGCCGATGCGAAACGTGGTGGTTCCCACAGCGCTTTCGAGTTGCTGTTCGATGGCAGGCTGCGCGGCGAATAAGTCGTCCTTAGCCACCGATTCCCAGCGGCCCGTGAGAAAATTATTTTTGTGTAGAGGAGCAACAGACTCGATCAGAAATGCGTTTGTGCCGCTGCCTGTCGCTGTTTCGTGGTTTCTGCCGAATACAAAACTTGTGGACCAGTCCGAATGGGCCATGGGACGCGAATACTCAACGGAGGCGGTGGTGCGTACAATGTCGCCCGGCTCAGGTGCCTCAGGGTGCGTGAGTCTGCCAACAGAAACCTGCGCGCTCCAATTCGCCGTGGGGAAAAAGGACAATCGCGTTGACCACGAATCCATGGCGCCGGCGCCAATATTCCAACGATTCTCATTGGGCTCGCCGCCGTGAAAGCCGCTCGTTTCCAAGCGCACGATTTTGTATTTCAGACCGACGGTTGCGACTTCATAAGAGATGTGCGTGGAATCTTCCCAGTGATGTCCTATCGGCGCTTGCGGAATTTCTGACGCAGAGACGCGGTGCGGATATGCTATGGGCCCGAGCGCCGGATCGCCGACAGGCGCGAAGTAAGCCTCGAGAGTCGTGTTTTCTCCAATGGGTCGCGCGAAGTGCAATCCAAGAGCCATGATGAAATTGTGCGGATGTTGCGCGTCTTCGATCGGCAATCCATACGCGGTCTCGCCCGTCTGAAACAGAAGTGGATATTCCCTGTCCGTGATGGTGGCCGGCTCGAGGCTGAGCATTGCGTCAAAAAGAAAAACGCCGTGGCCGACGGCGTGTTCCGCGGAGCCCATAAAGACATTCGTCGAGTAAAGTTTGTCGCCACCGCGCGGACCCGTTTGCTGTGTGTCGGTCACGAAAGCGTCCGCCATGTAACCAAGATTCCATTGTCCTACCATGGACATCCGCATCGACATCGAAGTTAAAGCCGGATTCATGCTTGTCCCCGATGCTTCGTTCATCAGCAGTTCGGCCTCTGGAGTTTGCGGCATTGCCATTTTCTTCATATCTTGCGCTTGATTGTCTCGCTGGGAAGTCGATTCACTTGCGGGGCGCCTCGAAACAGGAAGATTCACCGCGCAAATCGCTGCGCACTGCGAGGGCGACATCGAGCGGGGAAAACAACTCCGACTTGCACGCGCAGCGTTAGCTGGTATGCATATGCCCGTGACAACTGCGACGAGCATCGCGAAGTTAGTCGTCCCCTTACGAAGGCTGCTCAATCGAGCTTCCGTCAGCATCTCGCTCCTTTCTTCGCTCAGCGAGAATAGCGGTAAATCAAATCGAGCAGCTCGTCATAAACTGCTTCTGCTCGCCGTGCGCCGCCTTTGCGAATGGTATCGGTCGCGCAGTGTCGTAGATGATTCCTCATCAAGTTGCGTCCCACGCCGCGCAACGCTTCCTGCACGGATGAGATCTGCACAAGAATGTCGGCGCAATAGCGATCCGCCTCCACCATTTTTCCTAGGCCGCGTACCTGTCCTTCAATGCGTCGCAGCCGCTTTAGATTTGACCGTTTGATCTCCGGATCAACGCCGATGGCCTTCCGGAAAGGCAATTGAGTTCCACTGCCGCATGCTGCCTTCTCTTTGTGATTGTGTGGCATCGCGAGATTCGTTTCGCCAAACAAGATAGCATACCCCCTCCCCCTATAACAAGTGAGCAGAGCGATGCGGCGGATGCTAAACAGTCAGAAGTTAATTCCTGCTGAGGAGATCGTTGAAATATGCCGTCATGTCAGGGCTCGTCCAATCTTGTGCGCCGACGAGCTTCCGCGCGATTTTTCCCTGGCGATCGATGATGTATGTTTCGGGGTATACGAACGTACCGTAATTTGCGGAAATCTTCATCGTCGGGTCGCGGTAAGTGGGGAAATCAATCCCATTGGACTGCAAGAACTGGGCGTAGGCTTGGGCGTCGGTGTCAACGCTGATTCCGAGGACCATGCCGCCTTTCGGCTCGATTTCCCGCTGAAGCGCGACAAGAGAGGGTGTTTCGTCGACACACGGGGGGCACCAGGTTGCCCAGAAGTTAAGCACAACCACTTTGCCACGAAAATCGGCGAGTTGCGTTGGCCTCCCGTTCAGCTCAATCGAGAATGGCTTTGCTGTGGTTCCAGCCGGGCTCGCTTCGCCATACTTGTAGCTGGGAGTCGCGAATATAATCAACAGGCCCGCCACAGCTCCCAACGTGATCCCGCTCAAAATCTTTCTTTTCATGCCTACCTTCTGCCCAGAACCTATGCCACTAATGATATATTTTTCGTGGGCGTTTGACCATCTGATCTGCACTGCTCTTCTTGCAGCTCGCAAATGATTCGAATTTCAGCGATCGTGCCGGCGCGGAATGAGGAAGTGAATATCGAAGCATCCGTGGTGAGCCTTTCCGCGCAGCCGGAAATCGCTGAGATTATCGTGATTAATGACCAATCCACGGACCACACAGGAGAAATACTTGCCCGTTTGGCAAATACGTTGCCGCAGTTGAAAATTCTCGAGGCCGGCGCTCTTCCCGAGGGCTGGGTAGGAAAGAATCACGCGGTCTGGCTAGGCGCACGAGTGGCGCGGTGCGATTGGTTTCTCTTTTCTGACGCAGACACCGTTCATCTTGCCGGCTCCGCGCATCGTGCTCTTGAAGACGCTCGCATCTACCATGCCGCTCTTGTGTCCTATTCGCCGGAGCAAGTCACGCGGACTTTTGCTGAGAGGTCATTGATCCCATTTATCTATTGCCGCCTGGCGCGCAAATTCAATTTCGCGCGCGTAAACGATCCATCTTTCCCCGATGCTGCTGCAAACGGGCAGTTCCTACTCATTCGTCGCGACGCATACGAAAAAATAGACGGACACCGTTCTGTTGCGAATTCTGTGCTTGAAGATGTTGCCCTGGCGCGCCGCGTCAAGCAAGCGGGGTTCCGTCTCCATTTCGCGTCCGGCCAGGGGATTGCTCGCACGCGCATGTATCGAGACTCTCGCGCCATGTGGGAAGGCTGGGCGAAGAACCTGTATCTTCTCCTTGGCGGAACACGCCGCAGCGCACAGCGGGAGCTTGTGACTGCCATCCCATGGCTCGCCGCGATGCTAATCTTGGCAGCAATCATCCTGCGCGGTGAAGTGGGCCGATGGCTTATTGCTATTGCGGCCGTCGAGCTGCTGGTGAGGCATGTGGTGTATGGACGCGAATTAACCTCGAATCGTTATTCCGCGCGGTTCATCATATACTACGTAGCTGGAGTCTTTCTCTACGCTGCGGCCGTAATCGCCTCTACATTGAAGTACCGTCGCGGTAAGGTGGCCTGGAAGGGCCGGGAGTATCCTGTCGAAGAGCCATGATCCGTATCACGCGAAAGCTCGAATTTTCGGCTGCGCACTTTTATCATAATCCGGATTTGTCTCTCGAAGAGAATCGTAGAGTCTTCGGCAAGTGCAATAATCCGCATGGCCACGGCCACAATTACGTTCTCGAAGTGACGATTGCCGGCGATCCCGATCCGAAAACGGGCATGATTCTCGACCTGAAGGAACTGAAGGAAATTCTCGACCGCGAAGTCACGCAGCGCCTGGATCATCGCCATTTGAATTATGAAGTGCCCGAGCTCGCGGGCAAGATTCCGACATGCGAAGAAATCGCCGCGGTACTCTGGAAAATCCTCGAACCCAGAATCCATCGCGGTCGGCTGGATCGTATTCGTTTGTATGAGTCTCCGGACTTGTTCGTGGATTGTACGAGGAACGGCGCATGAAGGTATCGCTCGCCCGCCGCTATTCGTTTCCGGCCTCGCACCGGCTATTCCGTTCCGAATGGACGCAAGAGCAGAACATGCAAGTCTTCGGCAAATGCGCGAATCCGCATGGCCACGGCCACAATTACACTCTCGAAGTAGCCGTCAGTGGCCCGATCAATCCGGCGACAGGAATGGTGGCGAACCTTGCGGACCTGGACGGTTTCGTCCGCGAAAACGTGCTCGATGAATTTGACCATGTGTACTTGAACGAACAAATCGCTGAATTTCGCGATTGCGTGCCGACTACGGAAAATCTCTGTCGCGTGATTTTTCACCGGCTCTCGAATTTCTCTCATGCGCGGGTTGTTCGCGTGCGAATCGAAGAAACAGCCAGAAACAGCTTTGAATACAATGCCGATGAACACGAATAGACCAAGGAGCTCAGATGCGCAACGACTCGACTGACACTGACACGATCCATCTGGCAGGCACAGAGGCTGAAACGATTGCCGACCTTGTTCGCCGCATGATCCTCTTGCTTGGCGAAGATCCGAATCGTGAGGGCCTGCGCCGCACGCCCGAGCGTTTCGAGAAAGCCTTGCGCTATTTGACGAGCGGATACCGTCAGGACCCCGATAAACTCTTGAATGGCGCCATGTTCAGCGTGTGCTACGACGAGATGGTGGTTGTGAAGGATATTGAAGTTCACAGCCTTTGCGAGCATCATTTGTTGCCGTTCTTCGGGAAATGCCACGTTGCTTACATTCCATCGAAAAAAGTCATCGGCCTCAGCAAGATCGCACGATTGGTTAACATGTTTGCGCGCCGTCTGCAGATCCAAGAACGCTTGACCAATCAAATCGCAGAAGCCATACAGCAACGCCTGAGCCCTGAAGGCGTGGGCGTCATCATTGAGGCGAAGCACCTTTGCATGGTCATGCGAGGCGTTGAAAAGCAACACTCATCCGCTGTCACCAGCGCGATGCTTGGCGCTTTCCGCGAAAACAAGCAAACGCGCGATGAATTCCTCGCGCTTGTCAACAGCAAGCGCACTTGATCCGGTTGCGTTCCGTGGCCCTAAGTAATGTTCTTGTCAGGAACCTCAGGTCGAAGCCCTTTCTCTTGAAATTCTTCTATCGAACTCACGTGTGTCTGTGCTAGGATTTTTAGGACATAGAGGAGACAACGCTTAGAGCAGGGTGTGGAGATTCAGGAGGGATTTGAGTTGAGCGAGGCCAAGGTAGGCGTCATCGAGCAGTACCGGCGGGCCGAGAAAGACACGGGTTCTCCGGAAGTGCAGATTGCACTACTCAGTGAACGCATCAGCTATTTGACCACCCATCTCAAATCCCACGTCAAGGATCATTCGTCACGGCGCGGCCTCATCATGATGGTGAACCGTCGCCGCCGGCTTTTGGAATACCTGAACCGCCGCGACCCAGATCGGTACCGCGAGATTGTGGAAAGACTCAGTTTGCGCAAATAGGACGGCTGCTGCAGCTGGCCGATTGAACGCCCGCCCGGAAGTACTTTCTCCGCATCCAACCAACTTGTGGGGCTGCGTGGGCAAACGTGTGCGCAAACCTATTCCCACAAGCTCGTAGACCAGTTTTCATTCGCTTCTCGGCCGCGTTCTCTTCCTAAAAAACGGGGATTTTTCCCTGTAACGCAAACGCGCTCCGGCGAACGGGGTGCAAAGGATAAATTTTAATGGCACATCAAACTAGTGTGGAAATTGGCGGACGCCAGATGAGCTTCGAGACGGGCAAGATGGCTCGTCAAGCGAACGGAGCCGTAGTGCTCCGGTACGGCGATACGGTGGTGCTGTCGACTGCATGCATGGACAGCAAACCGACCGAAAAAGATTTTCTCCCGTTGACTGTCGATTATCGCGAATATACCTACTCGGCCGGCAAAATTCCCGGCGGCTTCTTCAAGCGCGAAGGCCGTCCAACCGAACGCGAGATCCTTGTTTCACGGCTCATCGACCGCCCGCTCCGGCCTTTGTTCCCGGAAGGCTGGTCGACGGAAACTCAAATCGTGAGCATGGTGCTTTCCGCCGACAGCGAGAATGACCCGGATGTTCTCGGCGTCACTGCGGCCTCCGCTGCCCTTTATTGCTCGAACATTCCTTTCAAGAGTCCCATTGCCGCCGTGCGTGTCGGTTTGCTTGAGGGGCGCTTGACCGTCAACCCAACTGTTGCCGAACAGAAGACCAGCCTTCTCAACATCGTTGTCGCCGGCTGGAAGAAGCCATTGTGATGGTCGAGGCAGGTTCGCTCGAAGTTTCCGAGGAGACCGTAGCCGACGCTCTGGCATTCGGCCATGACCAAATCAAGAAGATCATCGGCGCGATTCGCGAGCTTCACAATGCAATTAAACCGCAAAAGGGCCAGGTCGATCCTCCGGCATTCGACGAGGCGCTGGCCAAGCAGATTGAGTCAAAGTACGGGGATCGCCTACAAGATGCGCTGGATACGGCTAAGTATCCCAAGCTTGAAAGTCATGTCCGCGTCTCTGCCATTGAAAAAGAGATGCGTGATGCGATTCCTGAAGAGGAGGAGGACAAGCGCAAGCTTGCCGCTCGTGCGTTTGAGCGTCTCCGCGAACGTATTTTCCGCGACGACGTGATCAAAAAACATCGCCGGCCCGATGCGCGTGCCTTCGACCAAATTCGCCAGATCACATGCGAAGTCAGCTTGCTGCCTCGTGTCCATGGTTCCGCGCTTTTCACACGCGGCGAGACGCAATCTCTCGCTACGGTGACGCTAGGGACGAAAGACGACATGCAACGCCTCGATTTGCTTTTTGAAGAAGACGTCTTCAAGCGCTTCATGCTGCATTATAACTTTCCGCCATTCTCGGTCGGCGAGGTAAAGATGCTGCGTGGGCCGGGACGGCGTGAAGTGGGTCACGGTGCGCTGGCGGAACGCGCCCTCGCAAACCTCATTCCTTCTGAAGCGGAGTTCCCGTATGCCGTCCGCGTCGTGTCCGATATTTTGGAATCGAACGGCTCGTCGTCAATGGCCTCCGTCTGCGGTGGCTGTCTCGCTTTGATGGACGCCGGTGTACCGATCAAGGCCCCGTGCGCCGGTATCGCGATGGGCCTGGTGGTCGAGGGCGACAAGTACGCCATCCTCACTGACATTGCAGGTGCTGAAGATCACTACGGCGACATGGATTTCAAGGTCGCGGGCACGCGCCAGGGAATCACAGCGTTGCAGATGGACATCAAGGTCGCGGGAGTCAGCATCGCGATGATGCGTGAGGCGTTGGCTCAGGCTCGCAAGGCTCGTCTCGAGATTCTCGACACGATGGAAGCAGCCATCTCGTCGCCACGCACTGAAATCTCAGCCTACGCGCCTCATCTTTCAATGCTCACGATTCCCACGGATAAGATCCGCGACTTGATCGGTCCTGGCGGCAAGAACATTCGCGCCATCACGGAATCGACCGGTTGCAAAATCGATGTGTTGGACGATGGCACCGTGCACATCTTTGGCGTCAACGGCAAAGCCGCCGAGGAGGCGCTCAATCGGGTGCGCATGGTTACGGCGACCGCTGAAATCGGCAAGACTTATCTTGGCAAAGTGGTTCGCATCGCTGAATTCGGTGCGTTCGTCGAGCTCTTTCCGGGTACGGATGGCCTGCTCCACATCAGTGAAATCGCGGAGCAGCGCATCCGCTCGGTTCGCGACGCGCTCAAGGAAGGCGATCAGGTGATGGTGAAGGTCCTAGCCATTGAAGGCAATAAAATTCGCCTGAGCCGCAAGGCCCTTGTGCGCGAAGCTCGCGACAAACAGAAGCCTGCTGAATCGGCCAGCGCGGGACAGGCCTCCACAGCTGACGCGGGAAACTGAAAAACCACATTCACCGAAGAGTGGCAAAAAAAGCAAGGGGGAGAGACATTTCGCTCCCCTTTTTCCGTCTCCAGTTTCCATTTCCCTCCTGTCACCCCAGTTTGCAGCCAACGGAACTGGCCAAGCCGCCGCGAGGAAAATTGACGGTTTAACTGAGCCGTTCGATCCGCGCGCCAAGCGCACGGAGCTTGTTCTCAATCCGTTCGTACCCGCGATCAATGTGATAGACGCGGTCGATGTGGGTGGTGTTGCTCGCGATCAGTCCAGCCAGCACGAGCGAAGCGCTCGCGCGCAAGTCCGAAGCGATGATGGTTGTGCCACTTAAGGGTGTTGGTCCGTGCACAGTAGCTTTGCGTCCGTCGATTTCAATGTTTGCACCCATCCGCAGAATCTCGCTTGCGTGCATGAATCGATTCTCGAAAATTGTCTCCGTGATCACGGATGTGCCTTCCGCTTGCGTCGCCAGCGCCATGTACTGCGCCTGCATGTCAGTCGCGAAACCTGGGTATTCCTCGGTTGTCACATCGGCACCGCGCAACTTTCCGAGGACGCGCACGCGCAAACCCTTCTTGCCCTCCGGTATAATTTCCACGCCGCATTCCTCGAGTTTGCTGATTAAGGCGCCGAGGTGACTCGGCTCGCAGCTCGTCAGCAGGATCTCGCCGCCCGTGATGGCTCCCGCAATCAGGAAAGTTCCAGCCTCGATGCGGTCGGGAATAATCTCGTGGGTCGCACCGTAGAGTTTTTCCACGCCAAGAACACGAATTGTTGAAGTGCCCGCTCCCTCGATCTTCGCGCCCATTTTGATGAGTAGATCGGCCAAGTCGGTGACTTCAGGCTCGCGTGCGGAGTTGGTCAGTACTGTCTTGCCCTCGGCCAGCGTCGCCGCCATCAAAATGTTTTCCGTTCCTGTAACGGTTATTTTATCGAAGTGAATTTCCGCGCCGCGCAGCCGCTCCGCCCGCGCCTCCACATAACCATGATCGATTGTTATTTGTGCGCCCATCTTTTCGAGCGCTTGAATATGCAAATCGATCGGTCGCGCCCCAATGGCGCACCCACCAGGCAGTGAAACGCGTGCATACCCGAATCGCGCGACCAGGGGCCCCAGTGTCAACACCGACGCACGCATTGTTTTCACCAATTCGTAGGGCGCTTCGGCATGCGAAATCTCTTCCGTCTGAATCGTCATGGCCGATGGCGGCAAATCCTGTGCCACGACGTGCGCCTTCATGTGCGCGAGCAGCTTCGCCATGGTGATGATGTCCCGCACCCGCGGCACGTTGTCGAGATGTACCTTTTCCGAAGTCAACAGTGCCGCCGCCATGATCGGCAAGGCCGCATTTTTTGCGCCTCCGATTTGCACCGTGCCTTCCAGCCGTCGCCCGCCCTCGATCTTGAATCTGTCCATCGCTTTCTCAGTTCCGCGCCGCGCCGCGCGCGGGGCCACTCGCACTCGCAATGGCTTTACGGACGTTCCCATGATGAGCCGCCAATCTGACTCGTGCTTGCCCGGCATCCAGGCCGGATTTCAGCATCACCAGCGCCACGCGCAGATCGTCTCCCGCTTGACGCAGTGCGTGTTCAGCCGTAGACGCATCTGCACTGGTGGCCTCTGCAAGATTCCTCAGTGCTCTCTGCCGTAACTTCTGATTTGTCTTCGCCACGTTGATCATCCAATTGTCATAGATGTGGCCAAGACGAACCATCACCGTTGTGGAGAGCATGTTCAGGACCATCTTTTGTGCCGTCCCTGACTTCATCCTCGTTGATCCAGCAATTACTTCTGGGCCCACCACCGGAGCAATCGTCAAATGCGCGATGCGCGAAATCGGTGTCCTGCGATTCGTTGTTATACCTATCGTATACGCCCCGTGCTTCCGCGCGAATATCAAGGATCCGAGCACGTATGGCGTCGACCCACTCGCGGCCAGGCCGACAACAACGTCACGGCTCGTCAATCGCCGCGCTCGCAGCTCCCGCGCGCCAGCGGTGGCGTCATCCTCAGCGCCTTCCACTGATTCCGTTACGGCTCGCCGGCCGCCAGCGATGATTCCTTGCACCAGTGTTCGCGGTACGCCGAAAGTTGGCGGGCATTCCGATGCGTCGAGGACACCGAGCCGCCCGCTTGTTCCCGCTCCCGCATAAAATAACCGGCCACCCTTTTTCAGCCGTGCAACAATCTCATCCACTGCGCGTGCGATTTTAGGAAGTTCCTGCTTCACTGCCGGCGCAACGTGTGCGTCTTCGCGGCTGATCATGCGAAGGACTTCGCGCGTCGATTTTTGGTCGAGATTTCGCGAGTGCGGGTTCCGCTCTTCGGTTTCAGCCAATCGCGAGGTGGTTGATTTCACGCGAGAGATTATAGCCGGACGCGAAGCAACGAAAACGCCAACGTGAGCAAAGGTGCCAGGATTGTGCCGTGGCAGTTATCCGGCGGCTGCGCTTTCCGGGGTCAACCTCAATGCTTCGAGTATGGCATTGTGCAAAATCGGACGCACCTGGCGGATCTTGTCATTCGCCGCTGATGGATAAACGCGATTGGTCAACAGAATCACGAACAGGTCCTTTTTCGGATCGATCCAAATGGAAGTCCCAGTGAATCCATTATGGCCGAAACTCTCCTTCGAAAAATAGCGGCCACTCGATGAGTCAACTGTAGGCACGTCCCATCCCAGCGCGCGTGCCGAATCGCCTACGTTTATGCGCGCCGTGAACCCGTTTACCGTTGCACGCGGGAACATTTGCCGGTGCGCATATACTCCACCATTCAGCATCATCTGCGCGAAAATCGCCAAATCCGTTGCCGTGGAAAATAACCCCGCGTGTCCCGCGATTCCGCCCATCGCGAAAGCATTCGCGTCGTCGACTTCGGCGCGCAATTGGCGCTTGCGAAACGCTGTGTCGTTCTCCGTCGGTGCGATCCGCGCGCGCATGTTTCGCGGCGGATTGAAGCAAGAATGATTCATTTCCAGTGGTGCAAAAACTCGTTCTCGCGCAAATCGATCCAGCGTCTCGCCCGTTAGTCTTTCAATAATTTCGCCGAGCAGCATGAAGCCCAGGTCGGAGTACTCGATTCTTGTTCCCGGTTCCGCAAGGAGCGATTCTGCGTAGACGCGTTTCAGCACCTCTCTTGACGTTTTCGAGGACTCGAAAAAATCCCTGTGAGCAGGTAGTCCGGACGTGTGCAACAGCAGGTCGCGCACGGCCACTTTCTTGCGTCGGCCCGGATCAGGCCCGTTCAGCCAGTCGGTCAAATAGTGCGAAACTGGTGCATCAATATCCACGTGGCCTTCGGCTGCAAGCATCATGACAGCCGACGTGGTTACAATCGGCTTCGTCAGCGATGCCACGTCATAAATCGTCTCTCTCTCCACGCGTGGCGATTTAGCGTCGTACGTCAACCGCCCAAACGGGTGCACGAGCAGTTCTCTTTTGTGTCCGACAGCAAGGACACCTCCAGGAAACGCGCGTTCCGCCACGGCGCGCTTCAAAACATCGAACGCCGGATTCATTGTTTCATCCAACGCATCCGGTGCTGCTGCGAGCTTCATCTGGTTTGCTGCCACCCGCATACCGTCGCCCAGCTTCGCAACGCCGGGAACGCTCACTGGAATTTTCCCGCGAATGGCGATCTGTCCAAACAGCGCGCGAATCATCGCTTGCTGCACTGCATCCTGTGTTCCAAATCCAGCAATCCACGTCTTGGCACCCGGAAACAGACTCACGATGTATGGGCTACCAAAGCACGCGACGATAGAAGGCTTTCCCGTGCTAAGCACCTTGTTGAGCAGCGCGACCTGACCTTCTGGCAGCCCGACCGAGCCTTTCCGGTCTGCCACGCGCACAAACACAGTTGCAATCGCCACATCGTAGCTTTCTGGAGCAGGCAATTGCACGGCGCCGGCCGGCAAAAACTTCGTGTCCGCACGCATGGTGTGCAAGCCATCCACGTGCCCGGCCAATTCCTTCTCGATAAGCACGCCCGGATACGGATCGGGGTCGCCAGAAATCACGACGAGCAGCACACGCAACGGCCGCGTCGCATCGAGTGGCAATAGCCCCTGAGCATCTCGAAGGAGCGTGATCCCGCGGTCCGCAATGTCCTGTGCCGCGGACTTGAATTCTGGTGCGCCGACGACAGAGCTCAGCTTGCTCAAATCGATCAACCGCCGTTTTTCGAGCCCGAGCCATTTCTTGCCGCGCAATATCCGGCGCACTGCATCATCCACTCTTGCCATCGGCAGCTCGCCCGATTCGATCGCGCGTTTCAATTCCGCAATTGCCGCGTCCGGGTTCGGCGGAATCAACAGCACATCCATCCCCGCCGCGATCGCGCGCACGGCGACTTCCGCCCCGGAAGCTATCGTCGTCACGCCGCCCATGTCGAGCGCATCCGTCACCGCGATTCCGCCAAATCCGAGTTTCTTCCGAAGTAGATCCGTCAGCACGCGGCGCGAGAGCGTTGCAGGCAGGTTTGTGTCGGGTTCGAGTGCCGGCACGGCTAGGTGCCCGGACATAATCGTGGCGACGCCCGCATCAATCGCGGCGCGGAAGGGTACTAGCTCCGTGCGATTCAATTCATCGATGCTGTGCGCCACAACAGGCAACGTCAGATGCGAGTCGACGTTCACATCGCCGTGGCCTGGGAAGTGTTTCGCCGTCGCCAGAGCGTGATTTTCCTGCACGCCGCGAATGTACTGCGTTACGAATTCCGCGGCGCGCTTCGGGTCTTCCCCAAACGAGCGGATGTTGATGATGGGATTATCCGGATTAGAGTTGACATCCGCGACGGGCGCAAATATCCAGTTCAGTCCAGCCGCCCGCGCCTCCAGCGCAGTTATTCTGCCGGTTGTGTACGCATCGTGCGGCTCGCAGGTTGCGGCAACCGCCATCGCAGAAGGAAACGCCGTGCCATCCGACAGCCGCATCGCAGTACTACTTTCGAAGTCGGCTGCAACCAGCAAAGGAATCTTCGTCACGCTTTGGAGCTCATTTGTCAGCGCTGCAGTGGGGTATGCCTGGCTGCGTTCGATCCCTGTCGGCGTTCGTTTCGCCTGCAGCATGATCCCGCCAACGTGCTTCTCTCGTACCAACCGCAGGAGTTCCTTGTATTCCGGGCTTTCGATTGAAGTGAGCCGGCCCCAGAAATTGATCATCACGACTTGCCCGAGCTTCTCCTCGAGCGTCATCGCTTTCAGCGTGTTCTCGACCCACTTATCGTCAGAGCGCGGCTTGGCCCGCATCACCGTCTTCTTTTTGTGAGCAGTCGTGCGTGGGGTCATGAGAGGAGAATTGCAAAATCAATTCGATTCAGCACAACCGCGCGATTTCGCGATGCGCATTCATCGGTTGACGCTTTCATGTCGCCGCTGTATATAGCACACGGTTCCATGGCGCACAATAAACCCTCACATCCAATGTTTCGAATTCGGATTGCGATATTTTTCGCGTTTCTTGCACTCGTAACGTCATCCTTGCTCGCGCAGACTCACAAAGCCCACGCGATTGCACCTTCAAGACCAATTGCTCCAAATCTTTCCGCCCTCGATTCTATTGTCAACGATGCCGTCGCTGACGACGAAATTCCCGGTGCGGTCCTCCTCGTCAGCCATCGTGGCCGCGTGATTTATCGCAAGGCCTTTGGCCATCGCGCGCTCGTTCCGCATCGTGAGCGCATGACAGTCGGCACAATTTTCGATCTGGCCTCGCTCACAAAGCTTTTCGCCACCACGCCCTCCATTATGCGCCTACTCGAGGAAGGCAAGATTCGCCTCAACGATCCTCTCGTGTGCTATATGCCGGAGTTTGCTTCAAACGGCCCGGATGATATCAAGTCCCAGATCACCATTCGCATGCTCCTTACTCACACTTCCGGCCTCGCGCCCGATCCGCCTCTCCCCGCTGCGCTCGCGGGTGAAGACGCGCTCATGAAGGAAATCGACAGTGAGACTTTAATGGCGCCGCCCGGCGACCGCTTCATTTACAGTGATACGAACTTTATTCTGCTCGGCGAACTTGTGAAACGCCTCACCGGCAAGCGCCTGGATGAATTCGCCGCCGTGAATTTCTACCGTCCGCTTGGCATGACGCACACTCGCTTCCTCCCGCCCGCGTCGTGGATTCCGCGAATTGCGCCGACGGAAGAAATCGACCTGCCTCCCGGCGCGAAGCCAGGTTCGGGCCTGGGCCACGTGCTACGCGGCGTCGTGCATGATCCTCGTTCGCGCGCGATTGGTGGCGTTGCAGGCCACGCAGGACTTTTCTCCACCGCCGATGACATGGCGATCTTTTGCCAAATGCTCCTCGATGGCGGGCGCATTCCCGGAAGCACACATCGCATTCTCTCTGCGGCTACCGTTCACAAAATGACGACTCCGCAAACGCCTCCCTGGAGTCCCAACGTACGCGGTCTCGGATGGGACATCGACACAGCATATTCTTCGCCGCGCGGTGATCTTTTTCCGCTCGGCTCATATGGCCACACAGGTTTCACGGGCACTTCTGTCTGGATGGATCCTGCGAGCCAAACGTTTATTATTTTGCTTGCCAACGCCGTTCATCCGTATGAGCGGCCTGCGATTTCGAGCCTTCGCGCCAAGGTAGCGACCGCCGTCGTTGCAGCGCTCAATGTCGGCGACACACATGGTTTCACATCCAAGGTCGAGCGCAGCATTTACGCCAACCGTCCGTATGGCCTCGACGGTATTTATCATCGCAGTGACGCAACGCTCACCGGCATCGACGTTCTCGAGCAGGACAATTTCGCGCAACTCGCGGGCAAGCACATCGGTCTGATCACCAATCAGACTGGCGTGGACCGCGAAGGCCGGCGCACGATTGATGTTTTGGCGCACGCCCCTGGCGTCAAGCTCGTCGCCATTTTCAGCCCCGAGCATGGCATTTTCGGTAAGGAAGATTCGAATGTCGCGTCCGGCACGGACTCCGCCACCGGCCTGCCGATTTACAGCCTCTACGGTCAGACGTCACGGCCGACCGATGAAATGCTGCACGGCATCGACGCACTCGTTTATGACATTCAAGACGCAGGCGTCCGTTTTTATACGTTCATCACAACGATGGGATATTCGATGGAAGCCGCCGCGCGGCAGCACATTTCCTTTTACGTTCTCGATCGTCCAGATCCTCTCGATGGCATTACCATCGAAGGGCCGATGCTCGATCGCGACAAGCTGAATTTCGTCGGATATTTCCCAATGCCCGTTCGCTATGCGATGACGCTCGGCGAGCTCGCGCAAATGTTCAACGCCGAGAACAAGATCGGTTCCGATCTGCACGTCATCGCCATGAAGGATTGGCATCGCGAAGATCCTTTTGAGGCGACCGGCCTTGCGTGGACTGCACCCTCGCCGAACCTGCGTTCGCTCAATGCCGCCCTGCTTTATCCCGGCATCGAGATTTTGCAGGCTGGCGGTGTTTCCGTCGGCCGTGGCACGGATACGCCCTTCGAACTCTTCGGCGCGCCATGGATCAACAGCTCACAGCTCGCCGACGAACTCAATCACGATTTTGTCCCCGGTGTGCGCTTCGTCCCCATGCAATTCACGCCAACTTCAGGTCCGTATGCGGGCGAACCTTGCCAGGCCATTTCTCTCATCATCACCGACCGTGCGTCGCTCAATTCCACGCTCATGGGTCTCCAAATCGCCTCAGCTCTGAACAAGCTCTACCCGGATCATTTTTCGCTCGACAAGATGATCGAGCTTGTCGGCAACGCTGACACTATCGCCAAATTGAAATCAGGCGAAGTTCCGACGCGTATTGTTTGGGACTGGGAGGTTGATCTCGCTCAATTCCGCAAGATGCGCGCAAAGTACCTCATCTACCCTGAGTGAATTTCATGGCCAAACTCAGTAGCGCAGCCAATCAACCGAAACCGAAAGCCTGGCTCGCTTGGAGCAGCGGGAAAGACAGCGCCTGGTCCCTGCATGTTGCGCGCCAGCACGCCGAGCTCGAGATTACGGCGCTGCTCACGACCATTAATCGAACTCATGGCCGCGTCGCCATGCACGCCGTTCGCGAGGCGCTTCTCGAAGCACAAGCTGCCGCGGCTGGTCTCCCTCTCGTGAAGGTTCCGATTCCTTCGCCGTGCCCCAACGAGGTTTACGAACGCGCCATGGCCGAAGCAATGACGCAAGCGCGGACTGAAGATGTCACGCACGTAATCTTCGGCGATTTGTTTCTGCAAGACATCCGCAAATATCGCGAAGAAAATCTCGCAAAATGTGGCATGACGCCTGTTTTTCCGCTTTGGGGCTGTGATACGTGCCTTCTCGCACAGGAAATGATCGCCGGCGGCCTTCGCGCCTACCTCACGTGCGTCGATCCGAAAAAACTCGATGCCAGTTTCGCTGGCCGTGCTTTCGACGCTAAACTCCTCGCCGATCTGCCTTCCTCGGTTGACCCGTGCGGCGAAAACGGCGAATTTCATAGCTTTGCCTGCGCTGGCCCGATGTTTTCCGCATCAATCTCCGTTGAGCCCGGTGAAGTCATCCAGCGTGACGGGTTCGTCTTTGCCGATCTTCTCCCGGTTTCAGCTGCCCGTGTCCTGAGTTGAGATTGCGCCACTTTGACTCGGATCTCGCCGTTCGATCCGCGAGTTGCTAAGAGTTACTTGGCAGGAATTGTCTGCACGCTTGAGGGCTGTTGATCGAGACAGGCTATATTCTCTTCGCGGCCATTGGCCACAAGTTCGCAATCGATTTCTTGCGCAGTCCGAATCGCATCGGCGCGCTTTGTCCCTGAAGCTTCCGCGCAATGCGAGCGCCCATGAAAATCGACGCATACTTCGTAATGGTAAACACTTTGGTGGAAGGACGAGTAAACAAGCAGCGCGACGAAAGCCGCCCCGGCAATCACGATGTACCACTTCATGTTGAGCCGCTTTCTTGCTTCAGCCATGGTCTCTTCTTTTTATCACGCTCGCGGTAAACCAACCACATGGGAATTTGGAACTATATTTTTGCCTTGCCGGGTAGTTTGCTTGTGCCCGCACGCCGTGCCACTTCTCGGCGAATGTATGTGCGAAGATTTTTCGGCAGCGTCGCGGCAGCCGATAGTTCATGGAGGTCGCGCATGGTGATGTCGGGTAAAAAGTGCAAGACAGCTGCGAGCGGCGCCAACGGATGCCGGATAAGCGCCATCCGCACGTCGTATTCGAGCGACCACCGCGGGTGCTTTGCGATCGCCGCGATTACGCGTTCGTGCACGCCAATGCGCGCAAGGACACGAAGGACCTGCGCCTCATTGAGGAATGGGTTATTCAACGCCAGTGACGCTGCCTGCGGATGGCCTTCGCCGAGAATTCCTCCAGCGACGCGCGCCGTACCTCGCCGCGCGAGCGTCAGTTTTTCGCCAATCGGCAAATGCGGCAGCCGTTGCAGAATAATCTCTTCCCCCACTCGTCGGATTTCAGCCGGCGCCGAGGGTAGCAAGCTTATCTCAACCAAATCAAAAAGGAAGAGCTGGCGCAGCAGGCTCAGAGCCACGCGCCGCGGGCAATGCGGATGGCGCGCGAGCCGCAGCCGCACGCCTTCATTTTTCCTCCACGATGGATATTGTGCGATTGCGCCCAGCAGCGATGGAGGCAGGTCTAGCCGCTCGAGCATGATGCATGCATCGCTCTCCGTCAGATTTGGGTTTGCGAGTACTGCGGCCAGAACCTCTTCGTTCGTGTCGTTGAGAAACGTGCGCAGCGCATCACTCGCAGCGGTTCTCGCTTCGGCAATACGTCGTTTTGAGTCAGGCTCCATGTGCCGCCGCGTTTGCGATGCTCTTCTGAGCCATCTCGGCAGCGGCTCGCGCCGGCGAAACCCGCAACGATACCGGATGCGCGTCCGGAGCGATCCGCGACAATTCCTCGTCGAACGCCGAATCGAAATACGGGGTGCGTCCGAAAACGCCTCCCGATCTCGCCAGCGGGAAGGATTGACCTCGCAAGCCGAGTTGTTCAATCACGCCTCGCGCCAGCGCTGCCAGCGATTTCGCCGACGCCGCCAGAATTTCCTGCGCAACACTGTCGCCCTCTGATGCGGCTTCACATACTGTTGGGAAAAGTTCAGGGAAAACCTTGTCTGGGCGCTTCGCCAGCCGTTCAATCAAGCCATCCCAGTCGCGCACTCCTTCCGCGAGAAGAATTCTCTCGCCAAGATTCGTTTCCGGTCCGGCGCTGTCGCGCGCGCGAAGTGCGGCATATACGGCGCGGCGCCCAATTTCATACGCACTGCCCTCGTCACCGATCCAGGGTCCCCAGCCCCCGGCGCGCGCAGTCTGAGACGCGAAATTTCGCCCACAGGCTGCGGAGCCAGTTCCCGCAATCACTACAATTCCAGGTCCGTCACCCAATCCAGCTTCCAGCGCGATTTCAATATCTGTCGTAACCAGAATCACCGACTGCGGAAATGCGTGGCTGAAGTATGATTTTATCCTTCGCGCCACCCGCGGTCTTCCGGCACCCGCAACTCCGGCGCAAAGCGCCCGAACCGCTTCTGCCGGCTGCTTCGCCTCGGCGAGTGCGTGTCGCGCGGTTTCTCCGAGCACGGCGCAGGCCTTCGCAAAACCGGAGCGCAGCGGATTCGCGCCGCCTCCCCGCGTTTCACCGAGAATGCGTCCGCCGCTATCGATCAAAACACAATCCGTCTTCGTCGCGCCCGCATCAAGGCCGAGAAAAATTCCCATGGTTTTGCTCGCTCCTTCGGCTTGCCACTTCCTTTTACGTTGCTTGACACTCGCGAGACAAGCCAGTTAGCATCGCGCCGCTTTCACGGACGTCGCGCATGCGCATCGGCACAGTTGACCTCATTATCATCGTCCTCTATTTGGTCGGTGTCACGCTGTTCGGCGCCCACTACCGCCGCGGCCAGCAGACGATTCGTGATTATTTCCTCGGTGGCCGCACCGCCCCGTGGTGGGCCTTGGCCTGTTCGATCGTTGCCACAGAGACTTCCACGCTCACCATCATCAGTACGCCGGGAATCGCTTACGGTGGCAACATGGCATTCCTGCAACTGGTGATGGGATACCTCGTAGCTCGCGTCATTCTCTGCATTATTCTAATACCACAGTATTTTCGCGGCGAATTTTATACCGCTTACCAACTCTTGGAAAAGCGTTTCGGCACTCGCACCAAGTCCGCCGCGGCGAGCGTATTTGTCGTGACGCGCGCTCTCGCTGAAGGCGTTCGATTTGCGGCCATCGGTAAGGTTGTGAGCATCATTCTGGGAGCCGGCGATCGCGTTTCGGTCGTCGTCATCACGCTGCTCACTGTTTTTTATACGTTTCAGGGAGGCATGCGCGCGGTCATTTGGACCGATGTGATCCAGTTCTTCTTGTACATCGCCGGCTCCATCGCCGCCTTTTTCCTCCTGCTCCATCGCATCCCGTTTGGCTGGGCTGGAGTCGTTCATACGGCTGCTGCCGCCGGCGATAAACTTCGCATCTTCGATTTTCACTTTAGTCTGACGCAGAGCTATACGTTTTGGTCCGGCTTGATTGGCGGAACATTCCTCACCATGGCCAGTCACGGCACGGATCAGACCATGGTGCAGCGGCTCCTCGCGGCGCGCAACGAGCGTGATAGCAAAAAGGCGCTTCTCGCCAGCGGTGTAATTATTTTCTTTCAATTCGCGTTGTTCCTCGTCATCGGCGTGATGCTCTATGTTTACAGACAGCGTATTCCTTTCAATGTTCCGGGCAATGATCCAGATCGCATTTTTCCCGAGTTCATCGTCACACAAATGCCCGTTGGTCTCGTTGGCATCGTGCTCGCCGCGATTTTTGCCGTGGCCATGTCCAACGCGAGCGGTTCGCTCAACTCGCTTGCCTCGTCGAGCATGATCGACTTCTCCCGCGTGCGCTGCGTTTCCACGGTCGATCCTGCCAGGCAGTTGCGCCATTCCCGGCGGTGGACCATTTTCTGGGGCATACTCCTCGGCCTGTTTGGCCTGATCCATTGGGGGCCGGTGCTCGTCGCTGGCCTCACGATTGCTTCGATCACCTACGGCAGCTTGCTCGGTGCATTCCTTCTCGTGATTTGGAACCGTCGCGCTACCGCTCGCGGCGCCATCGCCGGCATGATTGCGGGCCTGATTGGAATGACCGCTATACACTTTCTAACCCCGCTGGCATGGACGTGGTATGTGTTGACGGGAACCATCATTACGTTTGGTGTAGGCTCTATGGTCAGCATGACCGGGCAACCCGATACCAATCCGGATGCGTCTTCGTCGGATTTCCCGGCGGCAGCGTCGACATGAACACGACGAACAAACAACAGCCGGAATTGATTCGTGGCTTGGGACCGTGGGCGGCGGCGGCGATCGTCGTGGGAACCATGATCGGTACGGGCATTTTCATCAAGCCCGCCAATATGGCCCAAATCGTCGGAACTGTGGGCTTGGTCACACTCGCATGGATCATCGGCGGCATACTTTCTCTCCTTGGCGCGCTCTGCGCGGCGGAACTTGGCGCGGCCATGCCCGAAGCCGGCGGAACTTACGCCTACATGAACCGCGCGTATGGGCAGGTTTGGGGTTTCGTATTCGGCTGGACGTATTCCATTATTGGCGCGCCCACTTCCATCGCCACGATCGCTGCAGGATTGCTGCAATTTGCCGGCTATCTCTTCCCTGTGATTGCGGCGCCCCTTTGGATGCTACGCTTTTCCTTTCCTCTCACTCATACGCCCATTCATTTTACTTTCACGTGGGCGCAGCCGCTCGCCGTAGTGGCCATTGCGCTGGTGACGCTCATCAATTATTTCGGCGTAAGGCTCGGCGGGCGTGTGCAAGTCGTGCTGACGGTCATCAAGATCGCCGCCGTCCTCGCCGTCATCGTCATTGGGTTTTTCTTCGGTAAAGGCAGCGTGGCGAACTTTCACACCGCTTCCGCCGTCTCCATGGGCCGGCTAGGCGTCGCCTCCGCGTTCCTGCTGGCCATCACAAGCAGCCTGTGGGCCTACGATGGTTGGATCAATCTCACCTTCGTCGGCTCCGAAATCAAGAATCCTGGACGCAACATCCCCCTCTCGCTGATTTTCGGCGTCCTGCTGGTTTGCGGCGTTTACACTGCGATGAGCACGGCTTGCTTTTACGTGCTGCCATTTTCGAAGGTCGCTGCGTCCCAGCACATCGCCTCCGACGTCATCGCTCGCGCCACCGGGGCCGACGCGGCCACCTGGCTCACCATTGTCATGATTATCTGTGCGCTCGGTACGCTCAATTCCTCGATTCTGACCAACGCGCGTGTCGACTACGCCATGGCGCGCGATGGCCTGTTCTTTCGTATCGTTCGCGGCGTCCATCCGCGCTTTCGCACGCCCGCAAACGCGCTTGTCTTTCAAGGAATTCTCGCCTCCATGTTAGCTCTGACCGGAACCTTCGAAAGCCTCTCCGAACTATATGTCTTCCTGGTGTGGATTTTCTATGCGGCGCAGACCGCCGGCGTGATTGTGCTGCGTTTCAAGGAGCCGGAGATGCCGCGGCCGTACCGTACCTGGGGTTATCCCGTGGTGCCGATCGTGTTTATCATCAGCGCCGTGGCGTTGACCGTCAATTCATTGGTGCACACGCCGTTGAGCTCAAGTCTGGGTCTCGTCGTAATGCTGGTCGGGCTAATTTTCTACGCTCGGTGGCGCAAACACGCCCCTGCCGGACAAACGCCGCAGTAAATTGGCGCAAGACAGCAGAGCGAGCCGGCAAGTCCGCACCGATCCGCGATAAATATCAATCGAGGTCGTTTCGCATTGCGCCCTGCATTTCGCGGATTATTCCCTACGAATCCTTCATGGCCATTGACACGTCCTGGGCGCGTGCATAGCATAACTCTGCAGTAAGCGCTGCGGGACCCAATCTTGCATTCCGATGGTAAGTGAGTGAACGGATCCGAACGGCGTCGGCACAAGCGCTACGCGTGTAGCGCCAAAGTTCAAATCTCCTGGGGCAGCGTCGTGCTCGACGCTACTCTGCGTGATATCAGTCTGTCCGGAATGTACCTTGAAACCCACGAACCGCTTTGGGCGCGGGCTGAATTCTCCGCCCGCGTTCAGCTCCCGGAAGTTCTTCAGGTAAAATGCATTGTGCGCCGGGCCGATGCGAATGTGGGTATGACGGTCGAATTCACGGAGATGAGTCAGGAAACACGGATGAACCTCAGTCATCTTATCTGGAAACTTTCCCACCCGTGATCCGTTGTGCGAACTGCGGGGCAGACCGCGCGGCTGACGTCTGCGAACATTGCGGTATGAACTCCATCGAAGCGGGGCGTTCTGTTCGCCGCAATCTTGTCAATCGCCTGGGCATTTTCCTGCTTGGCACGATTGCATTTTTCGTTCCCTGTGTCCTTTATCCGCCTTTGGAACTGGACGGTATCCTCATCTTCATCGGCATTGTTTTTTTCGCGACGATTGCTCTGGCTATGTGGGTCGAGCGCCTCACCTTGCGCCATCAGGAAATCGAGTTGCTCAAGCGCGTTTTTCATGCTCTTGTGCCCATTCCCTGGCTGCTCGGCGCGCTGCTTTTCATCAACGGTTCTCTGGATCATTCGCCTCCGCAAAACCACGAGACGAGCGTGGTCAGTCGTTTCGCCATGCCTGGTCTTCTTCCCATGCACCAGCTCATCGTGAACTCGTGGCGCGACGGCCGGAGTCTTGAGCGCGTCGCCGTCACGCGCCAGGACTTCGATCGTTTCCACGATAGTGATCGCGTCGAAGTGCGCGTCGAAGGCGGTTTCGTCGGCATTCCCTGGGTTTTCGGAGTCTACGATCAATAGTTTCTTATCGCGCACTCTGCTCGTGAAGAATTCCTTCATGTCATCCTTTTGGCTGTAAATTTGGCCCAATCTCGAATGCATCTACCTGACTCGCTCACGGAACGCTTGCCGTTCCTGGAAGCCCTTGAGGACGACTGGGAACCTGTTGCGCGTTGGGCTCTCATCGTCTGGCTTGCTTTCTATCTCACATTTCTCTATCAAGCGTACCGCGGACACGGTCCCATGCTTATGATCGACGTCGTTTTTGTTCCGATTCATGAGGGCGGCCATCTCCTGTTTCGCTGGTTTGGGCAATGGCTCTACATCCTCGGAGGAACATTTCTGCAATTGTTCGCGCCGTTCGCGCTGGCGGTTTATTTCGCTCTCAAACGCCATGTTACGGGCACAGCCTTCTGTGCGTTCTTCTTTTTTGAACAGTGTCTTCCCATTGCGACGTACATGGCCGACGCTCGCGCTCAGGAACTCCCGCTACTCACGGTTGGCGACGGCGATTACGTCATTCACGACTGGAACTATCTTTTCTCGAGCCTCGGCGTCTTGAATCACGATACGTCCATCGCTGCATTCGTGCGCGCCATGGGCTGGCTCGGCATGATCGCCACCGTTTTCTGGCTCCTCTGGCGCGGCCGTTCCGCATGGGCCGTCCAGCTCAAGACGACGGACGCCTAGGCAATCTGCTTTCGCTTGATTGTTTCTTTCGAGGCGTGGAACTGGCTATACAGCGATGTGTGAAGATGTTATTTTTGCACCTGGTGGCTTCATCGCATCTCGAAAAGTATGGCTCGGGGGCAATTCGTAGGTGCCACACTCGCTCACAAGCGTCCTCGAATTCGCGCTTCTCGCGCTGACTTCCATCTTTTTCCTCGTCGACCCATTCGCCGTGATTCCGCTGTTTCTTGCCATGACTGTGGATTCGCCGCACAGCGAACGCCGTCGCATGGCGCAACGCTCGGCATGGACGTGCGCCATCGTCCTCTGCGCGTTTGCGGTTGCGGGCAGCCTTATTTTCCGCCTGTTTGGGATCACGCTGCCAGCGTTCAAGATCGCGGGTGGAATCATTCTTCTCCAGATTGGCATCGACATGCTGCAAGCGAAGCAATCCGGCCAGCGCACCACGCCGGAAGAGACTCAGGAGGGAACGGCGAAAGAAGACGCGAGCATCATTCCGCTCGGGATGCCCATGCTCGCAGGTCCCGGCGCGATTTCCACTGTGATGGTACTCGTTGGTGAATCGCACACGTGGTGGCAACACGGTGTCGTTTACGGCGCGATCATCGTGTCTTCGACTGCCGCATACCTAGTTCTGGCGGGAGCCGATCGCGTAGGACGCTACATGGGGCAAACGGGAATTCGCATTCTCATGCGGCTCATGGGATTGCTTCTCGTTGCGCTGGCTGTGCAATTCGTCGCTAACGGCCTCATCGATTTCGGTCTTCTTAAACCTCCCATGCCCCAATAGCATGCGGCCCGCGAGTGATTTGCCGCGGCGAACCACACCGAGCGGAATCATGAACTTATTGAGAAAAGCGCACTGCCGCAACTCGCAATGGGTGTATATTGCAAGCCGCATGTAAACGCGAAGAACTCTGGCTCGCGGGCGTGCGCTGATCTCGTCGGGGGCCACTGACACATGAGCTTTCGTGTATTTGCAGCCGAAGCGCTGGCCGATTTTTATACAACAGCGGCCATCGCACCGAGCTCGCCCCATCTCGCTTCTGCCATGCTTGCGCCGCTGCATCTGTCACGCGCGCGCGTGGTGCTCGAATTAGGCGCCGGCACGGGCGTCATCACGCAATCCTTGCTAAGCGCAATGCCTGCCTCATCCACATTGGTTGTATTCGAAATCAATCGGCGCTTCTGGAAGCACCTGAGGAGGAGTTTTGCGGATCCGCGTCTGGTGCTCATCAATGCGAACGTTGCCAACATGGACGCTGAGCTGACCAAACGGGGTTTCGAGCATGTCGACGCCGTGGCGTCGTCGCTCGGACTAGGCTTCATGTCCGAAGATCAGCGCCGCACGATTTTCGAGCGCCTCATGCCCTTCGTTCGCGAGAACACAATCCTCACGCAATATCAATATATCCATGGAATGCAATTCGCCAATGGCCGGCTGCGCCGGTTGAGCTTGCGGCCAACGCTTAGCCGTTATTTCGGCTCGGTGCAGTCAAAGATTGTTTGGCGCAACCTGCCGCCCGCCTGCGTTTTCACCTGCCAGATGTCCGCTGAAACTCAACACTAAAGAAAAAATCGAAAATTCAACTCTTCAGTTTTTGGAGGAATAGAACTTGATGTCGACAGGATCGACCATCTGCGGGATGGGCAGGCCCTTTTTTTCGTAGGCAGAGATGTCGGATTCGTGTTCGAGGGTCAGGCCGATGTCGTCGAGGCCCTTGAGCAGGCAGCGTTTGCGGAAGGGATCGATTTCGAAGGAGCGCTCGAACCCTTTTCCATCTGAGACGGTCTGATTTTCGAGGTCGACGGTAAGTGTGTAGCCTTCATTTTTTTCGTTGCGCGAGAAAAGTTCGTCGATGTCCTTGTCCGGAAGCGTGACCGGCAGGATGCCGTTCTTGAAGCAATTGTTGTAAAAAATGTCGGCATAGCTGGGCGCTATGATGGCGCGGAATCCGTAATCGCCGATGGCCCATGGAGCATGTTCGCGGCTGGAGCCGCATCCGAAATTGGCGCGCGCCAGCAAGACTGATGCGCCTTTGTAGCGTGGTTTGTTCAACACAAAATCGGGATTTGATTTTTCGCCGGGCAAATAGCGCCAATCGTAGAACAGCACGCGGCCATAGCCCTCGCGCGTCAGGAATTTCAGGAACTGCTTCGGCACCATTTGGTCCGTGTCCACGTTGACGCGATCCATCGGCGCCACCAGCCCGGTATGTTTTGTGAATGGCTTCATGATCTTTCGCGCCTTCTCCGTAGGGGTGGGCCTTCAGGCCCGCCCGGGCGAGGCTGAAGCCTCGCCCCTACTCAATTCTTGCTCCCGTTGCGCCAGTGGCGGACGTCGACGAAATGGCCTTCGATGGCTGCGGCGGCGGCCATGAGCGGACTGACGAGATGTGTGCGGCCATCCTTGCCCTGGCGGCCTTCAAAATTGCGATTGGAAGTGCTGGCGCAGCGTTCGTGCGGCTGAAGAACGTCGTCGTTCATGCCGATGCACATGCTGCAGCCCGCGTCGCGCCATTCGAATCCGGCGTCGCGGAAAATCTTGTCGAGGCCTTCAGCTTCCGCCTGGGCCTTCACGCGGCGCGAGCCGGGCACAACGAGCGCTTGTTTCAGCGACTTCGAAACGTGCTGGCCAGCAACGAGCTTCGCGGCGAGGCGCAAATCCTCGAGGCGCGAATTTGTGCATGAGCCGATGAAGACGCGGTCGAGTCGAATGTCGGTGATGGGCGTGCCGGGCTTCAAATCCATGTAAACGAGGGCGCGCTCGGCGGCCTGGCGGTCCACGTCGTTCGGAAATGAATTGGGATCGGGAACGCGCGCGGTGACGTCCGTGACCATTCCAGGATTTGTGCCCCAGGTGACCTGCGGTGCAAGCGCGGCGGCATCGAGCTCGATCGTTTCGTCGAATTTCGCGCCGGAATCGGATGGCAGTGTCTTCCAATGCTCGACGAGGCGCTGAAAATCCTTGCCGCGTGCGACGAAGGGCTTGCCTTCGAGGTAGGCGAACGTGGTTTCATCCGGTGCGACCATTCCGGCGCGCGCACCGCCTTCGATGGACATATTGCAGATGGTCATGCGCGCTTCCATAGACAGCGCACGAATGGCTTCGCCCGTATATTCGAAAACGTGGCCATTGCCGCCGGCGATGCCGATTTTTCCGATGATCGCGAGAATAATGTCCTTGGAGGCGAGGCCAGGATGCAGGCGGCCCTTGACTTCGATGCGCGTGGTCTTGGATTTGAATTGCGAGAGGCACTGCGTGGCAAGCACATGCTCGATTTCGCTGGTACCGATGCCGAAAGCAAGAGCGCCCATGGCGCCATGCGTGGAAGTGTGACTGTCGCCACAGACAATCGTGAAGCCCGGCTGCGTGATGCCCAGCTCCGGGCCGATGATGTGCACGATGCCCTGATTGTGGCTGTGCATATCGAAAAGGCGAACGCCACTCTCGCGGCAATTCTCGGCCAGGGCCTTGAACTGGCCAGCTGCATCAGCGTCGAGGACGGGCAGGTCGCGATTTTTCGTCGAGACGGAATGATCCATCACAGCGAAGGTCAATTCGGGACGGCGGACTTTGCGTCCCGCGGCCTTCAGGCCGCCGAACGCCTGAGGCGAAGTGCCTTCGTGGATCAGGTGGCGGTCGATATAAATCAGGGAGGGCTGGCCGGGGACTTCGCGGACCGTGTGCGCATTCCAGATTTTTTCGTAAAGCGTCAGCGCAGGCATGATTTAGTTTCCCATTGTAGCAACAGTGGGACTCGCCGCCAATCCGAAACGAGTAGGACGATGAATGCTGGCCGGGCGTTGCGAGAATTGCGGGAGGCAATGCGCAAAGAGCTTCGACGCAAGAGTGGCAACACGAAACAGGGTGCGAAATGTGGCGATTAGAAATGACGCGACCCTTTGTTTTCTGTAAGTTACAGGCAATTCTAATTCTGGCTTGTGGCGATTAGAAATGACATCAGGCGATTCTCCGCCGGATGTTTTTCGCGAGGGAAGAGAGTTCGGGCTTTCACCGGAGAATGGGAAGCGACAATCGAACGACCCGAAAAGACCACCAAGAGCGACTAATGCGAGTCTGGCAAGAGGTGTCACTTGCTTGTGAGTCGACGACGCGGGCAGTTCGAAGATTGCCGAGACGGGTGATGCGGTGCGGGCTGCCTTGCGACGCGTCGTGGCGTTTCTCATTTTCCTGTTCTAGCCTGCCAAAAGGCTAGCACGAAGCTCTGAGAGGTCAAGGGGCAGCGGTTGTGGATTTTGGGCTCCTCAGGCGAAATCACCACGCCTGTTAGGCAATGTCTCATCCATGTGTTTTCTTGCAAGCTGATTTTAATCTTCTATTCCCGAAATGGATTGGGAATCGTTTCAATCTTGGCGGTGGAGACGGCACGCGAGTGTCTCCGAGCCAGGACGCAGTGTTGAAATCACGGAAGCCTCGACAAACGTGGGCGAGATGTGACACATTATTGGCGACTCGGGCGTTAATCGACCGATTCAATGTTTCACGCTGAGGAGGATGCGATGATCATGATTAAGCGTACAGTGTTGTGTACGGCAGCGTTTTTATTTGCTGCGGGAGCCGGCCTGGCTGCTACGCAGGCTCCGGCCGCAAAGACGACCTACCGTGCTGGCTACGTCATGGACGCCAAGTGCGCTCCGATGGGCCTGAAGATGGCGACGAATGAAGCATGCATCAAGAAGTGCGTTGCTGCCGGCTCCGCGCTGGTTCTCTATGATACGGCCACCAAGAAGGTGTATCAGCTTGACCCGCAGTCGGCTGTAACTGACCACGCCAGCCATCATGTGCGCGTGTATGGCACCGTAGATGGGGATACGATCCATGTGACGTCGGTCAAGATGATTGCGGCAAAAGCGCCCGCAGCCAAACCGGCGAGCTGAGTGTGCATTTGCCAATTCGGAGCTGAAGCGGGTGGAACCCGAGTTCTGCCCGCTTTTTCTTTTTCACGACGCGCCCATCTCTCCGAATGGATTTTCCCGCCACGGATGCGAGGGGCTTTCCTCCTGTGTTAATTCTTGATTTCCTCTCGTTGCGCTTCCCCCGACGGCCCAGGTGCAAAGTCTGTGGTAACATTCGCGCGCTCGTATAGAACGGGAGACGCGAAATGACAAATCGCCTCGGACGCATGGCCGTACTGATTGCCTGCATGCTGGGAATGGCCGCGAGCGCGCGGCCTCAGGCCAATGATGCGCGATGGGACGCGCTCGACAGCTATATCCAGACCGCGATGCACGACGGGAAAGTGCCAGGGCTGGCCGTAGGGATCGTGCAAAATGGCCACCCGGTCTACGTGAAGGGCTTCGGCGTTCGCGACATCAACACGCAGCAGCCAGTCACGCCGGAGACGTTATTTGACATTGGTTCGTGCACCAAGGCGTTTACGGCGGCGGCGGTCGGAATCCTGGTGGATGAAGGGAAGATGCAATGGGACGATCGCGTGGATGAGTACATTCCGTTCTTTCATTTATATGACTCGTTGGCGGACGAAAATGTGACCATGAGGGACTTGCTGACGCATCGCACCGGAATGGGTGGAACGGATTTGCTGTGGTACGGCGGATCACTTTCGCTGGAGCAGATTATCCGGCGCGTGCGCTACATTCCGCCAGAGTTCGGCTTTCGCGCAAGGTTCGAATACCAGAATGTGATGTACGCGACGGCGGGTTACGCGGTGGGGCAGGCGAGCGGAGGGACGTGGCAAGATTTCGTGCGGCAGCATATTTTTGAGCCGCTGGGAATGAATGGAGCGGATTTCAGCGCGACGGATGCGCAAAACGCGCCGGACCATGCCACGCCGCATGATCTGAAGGACGGAAAAGTGGCGGCGATTCCGTGGCGAAATATCGACGACGTTGCGCCAGCGGGATCGATCAATGCTGGCGTGGGAGACATGACGAAATGGATCGCGATGCAGTTGAACGATGGAAAGGCGAATGGGCAGCAGATTGTTTCCACGAAGAGCCTGCAAGAGATGCACACGCCGCAGATCGTGGTGCCGCAAGGAGGGGAGTTCGATCTGTTCTTTCCGAAGTCGCTGCAAATGAGCTATGGAATGGGCTGGTTCATTCAGGATTATGGCGGGCATCAGATTTGGCTGCATCCGGGAGACATTGACGGGTTTGCGTCGCTGGTGGTGCTGATTCCGGAGGTGAAGACGGGTTTCGTGATATTGACCAATTTGGATCATACGGCACTACGCGCCGGGCTCGGCTGGCACTTGATCGACGAATTTTTGGGGCTGCCGCAGCAGGATTGGACCGCGCACTTTACGAAAGTGGCGGACCAGTTCACGGCGATGGAGAAAAAGGCGGAAGAAGGTTCAAAAACTCCAAAACATCCGAACACGCATCCGTCGCACGAACTTGCGGCGTATGCGGGAACGTATCGCAATAAGGCGTATGGCGATGCGGTGGTGACGTTCCAAGGCAATGCGCTGCGGATTCAATTTCATTCGTTCAGCGGGACTCTGAGGCATTTTCAATACGATACGTTTGTCGGCGATTTGGGCGCGTTTGGCAATGCGCCGGCGATGTTCAGTCTGGATGAAGATGGGGATGTCTCGAAATTGACGCTGGCGGGAATCGAGTTCGAAAGAGCGGGAGCAAATGCTGAGAGGTAGCGGACTGAAACGCGAGAATGGAGGGGCGGGAATCATGCGGCGAGTGATGATTGGTGCGGGAGTACTTTTTCTGGTGGGCATGGCCGCAATTGGAATGCGCTCTTTGGCGCGGCAAGATGCGAATGGTGGTGCAGACAGCTACGACGTGATTATTCGAGGCGGGCACATTCTGGACGGCACCGGAAATCCATGGTATGCGGCTGACATTGGAATTCGCGGCGACCGCATCGCAGCCATCGGCAAGCTCGAGAACGCCACAGCAACGCGGCTGATTGATGCTACGGGATACGTAGTGGCGCCGGGATTCATCGACATGCTGGGACAGTCCGAAACTTCACTGCTGATCGACAACCGTTCACTAAGCAAGATTTCGCAGGGAATCACGACGGAAATTACGGGCGAAGGCGGTTCGATTGCGCCGCAGGATGCGCTCACGCTGGCGCCGATGAAGCCTTTTCTGGATCATTTTCATTTGACAGTCGATTGGAGCGATCTCGACGGATATTTCGGGCGGCTGGAAAAATCGGGCACGCCGCTGAATCTGGGCACGTATGTCGGTGCGGCGCAGGTGCGCGAAGCTGTGATTGGCGACAACGACCGCGCACCGACGGCGGCGGAACTCGAAAAAATGAAGGCGTTGGTGGCGCAAGCGATGCAGCAGGGTGCGATGGGGATTTCGACGGCGCTGATTTACCCGCCGGGACATTATGCGAAAATGGATGAGTTGATCGCGCTGGCGAGCGTCGCTGGAAAGTATGGAGGGATTTACGCGACGCATATGCGCAGCGAAGGGCAGACGGAAATGCAGGCGCTCGACGAGGCGATTCGCATCGGCCGCGAGGCGCATTTGCCAGTGGAAGTTTTCCATCTCAAAGTCAGCGGAAAATCGCGCTGGGGCTCAATGCCGAAAGTAGTTGCGAAAATCCAGAGCGCGAGGGATTCCGGCCTCGACATCGCCGCGAACATGTATCCCTACCTCGCGGGGGCTACGGCGCTGGCTTCCTGCCTGCCGCCCTGGGTGGCGGACGGCGGAACCGATAAATTGCTGGCGCGGCTGCGCGACCCCGCGATACGCCACCGGATCAAGACGGAGATGGCCGCCGATCACCCGGGTTGGGAGAATTTGTACTTCGACAGCGGAGGACCATCGGGCGTGATGATTTCAGGCGTCGTGAATTCGGACTTGAAAAAATATGACGGCAAGACCGTGGCGCAAATGGCGGATGCAGAGAAAAAAGATCCGCTCGATGCCATGTTCGATTTCATTCTCGCCGACGGGGCGCAGACTGGTGCCATGTATTTCATCGCCAACGAACAGGATCTTCAGTATGGATTGAAACAGCGATGGACGAGCATTGGACTCGACGCCAACGAGACTTCAATGGATGGGCCGATCTATGAACCACATAATCATCCGCGTGCGTGGGGGTCCATGCCGCGATTTCTGGGACATTACGTCCGCGATCTGCATTTGACGCCGCTACCCGAGGCGGTACGCAAAATTACATCAATGCCCGCGCAACAAGAACATCTTGCCGATCGGGGCCTCTTGAAGCCCGGATTCTTCGCGGACGTGACAATTTTCGATCGGGCGACCATCATCGATAAAGCCACGTACGCGGATCCGAATCAAGAATCAGTGGGAGTCGAGTACGTGATCGTGAATGGGCGACTCGAATTTGAAAAAGGCAAATTGACGGGCGTGACGGCAGGGCAGCCGCTACGCGGGCCTGGCTGGCACCGGTGAGGAAACCGGCCCTGGGACGTGATTCGGAGGTGAATCAAGCCTGATGTCGCGGATGATGGACGAAATTCGAGAGCAGCCGAAGGTGTTGTGCCGAACATTCGAAGGCGAACGGGATCACGCGGCCGATTTCAAGAAATTCGTTTCGAAGAGAAACTTTCGACTCATCGTGCTTGTGGCGCGCGGCACATCGGACAATGCTGCGCTGTTCGGACGCTATCTGCTGGAAATTACCACCGGAATACCTGTCTCACTCTGCGCTCCATCTGTTCACACGGTCTATGGAGCGAACTTGGGTCTGCGGCAAGCTCTTGTCATCGGGATTTCGCAATCTGGCGAGGGAACAGACGTCAACATGGTGCTGAAAAATGCGGGGCGGCAAGGGGCTTACACGGTTGCGGTGACGAACGAAGCCAAATCCGCCATGACGCATGTGGTCGACGAAAGCTTTCTGGTCAGGGCGGGTAAGCAAAGATCGGTTGCCGCGACGAAGACGTACACGGGCCAGCTGGCAGTCTTATATTTATTGGCTTCGGCGCTCAGTAAGCAGATCGCCCTCGAGGACATCAGTGAAATTCCCGGCCAAGCGGGCGAAGCGTTGCGCTTGTCGGCAGAAATAAGAGGAATCGTCGAGCGATACAGGTATATGCGACAGTGTGCCGTGGTGGCGCGTGGATTGAATTACGCGAATGCGTTCGAACTCTCGTTGAAGCTCATGGAAACCTGCTATATCGTTGCCGAACGGTTTTCTTCGGCGGATTTTCTGCATGGCCCGATCGCGATGATCGAACGCGATTTCCCGGTACTTCTTTTCGCGCCCCCGGGGAAGACTTTGGCTGGGCAGCGAGCATTGATTCAACGTTTGAGCGGGCTGCATGCAGAAACGGTGGCGATTTCGTCAGAGGGTGTGCGGGTGCCCCGATCGACCCGCCTGATTCGAGTGCCGGGAAAAATCCCAGAGATTTACACGCCGATTCCGTACATCATTCCTGGCCAACTTTTCGCTGCGCATCTGGCGGAAGTGAAGGGGCTCGACCCCGACAGCCCACGGTCACTGAAAATCGTGACCCAAACGCTTTAGGTACGGGCTGAGCTATCTGGAACCCTTTCCATGTAGTCCAGCGATGCTCTTGTTTGGGTCATCGAGCATTGGGGTTTTCCGGGCGTTGCACAAGATCAGATGTCATAGCCCTTTCCACTTCTGCTGCGATCTTGGCGGCGGCCTCCTTTTCCAAGGAAGAAAGATCAGAGCCGCTTTGCTGGTATTGATTTGACCAAAGACGCAGGCCGCTGGCGCCATCAATCAGCTCAACGGTCAATTCAAGTTCGTGTCCGGAGTATTTGACGCTCCCCCGGATCACACCCTGAGGGTGAAGTTTCGATGCTGCCTGGCGCAAAGCGTCATCGTTCTTTGGGGATGACGCCGTCGGCGAAACCGGAATGACCTGCACGCCGCGCCCGTCGCCAATATCCGCAGCAAGGGCCTTCGCAAGTCCCTCTGCCAACTCGTTGTCCTTGACCCCATTGGAAAGGCCCTCAAAGGGGAGGATAGCTACCTTGACATCTTCGCGCGAGTGAGCGGAAGGGAGACGAGAGGGCCGCGAGATTAGGTGTTTGATTTCCGGCGAGACTGAGACGATGACTAGAGCGATCAAAACGTAAACTGCCGGCCGAAGATAGGAAACGCGGCGAGAGGGTCTCACTTGGTTCGGAGGTGTCGGTTCTTCAGGGAGTTCTTGCTTGAGATGGCGGTCGCTTGCCCACCAGAGATCGAGACCACGTTCGAGCAAGTCGAGATCGTAGTCGATCGCATTCGGAGTTTTTATCGGCCCGTGCGCGCACATGCTCTTCGAGCCGTTTGAGCGTCTGAGAACTTCAACTAACCATCTTGTGTGTAAACTTCATTCCATTTCACTGTGAGCATGCGGGAATCTAAGATTCTGTCGCGAGTTCTCTTGCAGCGAAGCGCCTGGTTTGTCGCGCTGGCGCAGGCGTTTCTTATTTTCCTTTCGCTCATGCTGGCTTGGCTGCTGCGATTCAATTTTGCGGTTCCGTATCGTGTTTTGTTGTTTTCCGCCGCACCGATTTTGATTGTGATTCGTCTTGCCGCTCTGGCATCGTTTGGTCTGATGCACGGTTGGTGGATCTACACGGGGATCAATGACGTGTTCGATGTCCTGAAAGCAGTGGTGACAGGTTCTTGTGCGTTCGTTGGTGGAGTTTACATAGTCTTGGGCGTCACGAAGTTTCCCCGCTCGATCTACATCTTGGAACCCATACTCACTTTTTGCCTCCTCGTGGGCGTCCGCTTTTTGTCACGCGCATTTGCGGATTCGGTTCGTGAAAATATCTTTTCTTCGAAAAAGATCGCCGTCGTCGGGGCCGGTTTCGCGGCGCAAATGCTCCTCAGAGAGATAAGACATTACCGCAAGGATTATGTGTCCGTTGCGTGCGTGGACGATGATCCAACCAAGAGAAATCTCAAAGTGCAGGGCGTGCCGGTCATGGGGACAGTTGACGAGTTGCCATGCATTGTCAAAAAACATCTCGTCGACGAAATTCTGATTGCTGTTCCCTCGGCGTCTGCTTCCCAGATGCAGCGTTTTGTAGCAATCTGCGAGGAAACCAAGCTCAAGTTTAGAACCATTCCCGCGCTTAAGGAGCTAATTGCGGACCAATCCCCATTTCGCCAGCTTCGAGACGTAAATCTCGACGATCTTCTGGGAAGAGACCCTGTTCAAATCGACCTCGCGTCAGTTCGAGGCCAAATTCAAGGCAAGACGGTGTTAGTAACAGGAGCTGCAGGATCGATCGGGTCCGAGCTGTGCCGCCAGATCCTCGAATATGCACCGAGCAAGCTCGTGTGTCTGGACCAATCCGAGACAGGGATGTTTTACGTTCAACTCGAACTTTCCAAGCGGCGCAGCCCGGCACAAATTATCTGTTGTGTCGCGGACGTGCGGGATTTCGGACGCATGCGCCGCGTCTTCGCTGAACATCGCCCCGACATGACGCTTCACGCTGCGGCGTACAAGCACGCCCCACTCATGGAATCCAATGCTCGCGAGGCAATCAAGAACAATATCTTCGGATTGTTGAATGTTCTCAATTCTGCTGATGAAAGTGGGTGCGACTCTTTTGTCTTCGTGTCTTCCGACAAAGCTGTCGAGCCTACGACCGTCATGGGTGCCACAAAGCGCGCTGGCGAATTAATTCTTGCGTGCCTGGCCGAGCCCAAATATGCGTTGCATTTCCGTTCGGTTCGGCAATGTCCTGGGCTCCAAGGGCAGCGTCGTCCGAATTCTCCAGGAGCAACTACGCAACAACGAAGAGCTTACATTAACGCATCCGGAGGTCAGTCGTTTCTTCATGACAACCCGCGAAGCGGTGTCTCTGGTCCTTCATGCGAGCGCTATTGGAAGCCATGGTGACATCCTTGTTCTCGACATGAGCCGGCCCATTCGCATTCTCGATCTTGCCCAAAACCTAATCAGATTTTCGGGTAAGTCGGCAAATGAAGTAAGAATTCGCTTCACCGGATTGCGGCCCGGCGAAAAAATGAATGAGCAGCTTTTCTCGGCATCGGAGAAGGTTTCTCCAACGTCCAGCCCCAAAATTCATGTCGTGCGCAACCATTCGTTTATCTGGAGCTGCGTGGAGCCACAGCTCAGGGCGCTGCGATCTTCGCTCGCCGCGGATGGCGAAGATGTCTTGCGTGGCCGCCTCAAGGAGATTGTGCCGGAGTACGCTTATCCATCGGTACTGGCGCCACGCGGTCTAGTTCGCACTGAAAAGACCGTTCCGCGATTGTTCCGGCAATCGGCCGGCTTCCGTTAAAGACCTCGCTTTCGTCAGGATCCTCTCATTTTTCTACGTTATGCAATGACGAAGCGTGCTGCAAGGGCTGTTCGAGGACTTCGTATTCCGGATACCAAGACAGAAAATGGGCTGGCTCGTTGGTAGGATTGAAGCCAGCCCGCAAGGTTGAATCGCGATTATTGTTGGCCCTTCAGAGTGTTCTCAATGAACGCCGACACATTGGCTTTCAGCTTCGCATGAGCCGCATCGTTCACATACATCATGTGGCCCGCATCGTAATACTTCAGCGTGACGTGGCTGCGGAGCGCCGTCGGCAAGCCGAGATGGTCCATGGTGTACTCCGTTTCAAAGAACGGCGTCGCTAGGTCGTAAATCCCATTCTCCACCTCGACGCGCAGGTCAGGATTGTCTACGAGAGCCTGCACCAGGTCCTCCTCGACGTTTGGCGCGCCCGGGAAGCCGTATCCTCCGCCACCATGCTTCCAGTCCCAACTCGCCCCGGCGAAGTTGGCTGAAACTTTGTACGTCATGCCCTGGCCAAAGTTCAGGTCCTTCCGGATATAATCGTTAAAGGCCGCAGTATATGCGCCGCTGAGGGCGCTCGATTGCGGATCAGAGAACGCATATTCTGCAAGCGGGTCGATAGTGTAGCCAGAGAAACGGGAGTCAAGCCGGCCGGTCGTCATTCCTTTGGCAATCTGCAGCTCCTGCATGAACTGTGGGAGATTGACCCGAAGGTCTGCCTTAAGTATGTAGTCCTCGCTCAAGCCGGTGAATTGGGAGAGTTTCTTCGCAACATTTTCCCGGTCGCTTTGGCCCAAACGGTCGCCCTTGAGTAAAGCGTCAGCATAGTCCATCATCGCGAACTGCCTTGCTTGGTCCAAGAATCCGTCCAAATTGGCGGGACAACTCAGGACCTTGTGATAGCAGGCCGTCGCGGCGTAGCTCGGAACATAAAGGATGTACGCGAGATCCTCGCCCGGATAGAACGAAATCGTGCCCAGATCAAGTACCGACGACATCAGCACGATTCCGTTGAGGTCCATATTGTCGTGCGACTGCAAGTAATTTCCGAGCGCAGCCGACCGAAACGTCCCGTAGCTTTCTCCGATTAGAAATTTCGGCGAATTCCAGCGGCTATTCTCCGTGACATATGTGGTAATAAATTGCGCAAACGCGTGAACGTCCTGATCCACGCCCCAGAAATCCTTGTCTTGCGCCTTGCCGAGCGCGTGGCTGAATCCGGTCCCCATCGCATCGATGAATACTTCGTCGGTCGCGTCGAGCAGTGAATCCTGATTGTCCACGAGTTTGTACGGAGCGGGTGGTGTAGATGCGGCATCGGTCGTAACGATGCGCTTGGGACCGTATGCGCCCATGTGCAGCCAGATCGTCGACGATCCCGGACCGCCGTTGTAAAAGAATGCAACCGGGCGTCGGCTCATGTCCTGCACGTCGCTTCTGGTGTATGCCACATAGAACATGCTGCCGGTCGGCTCGCCCTTGTCATTCTTCAAGATAATCGTTCCTGCCGTCGCCTTGTAGGGAATCGTTTGGCCGCCGATGCGAATGCTGTGTTCGGTGACGGACGACTGCTCCTTCGCATTTTCCTCTGGTGCCGAAGTTTTTGGCTGCTGAGCCTTCGATTCATTCGGCGGTTCTTGCGCGCTCACTCGCGTCACGGATGCGCCGGACAAAAACAGGAAAATGGCCGCGAAAAAAGCAAGCGTGCTTGTACCGATCGTCCTTTTCATCGTCGAACTCCCTTTAGGAAAATTACTTGCTCTAAACTATGGCGCACGGATTCTATCGAGCCTGTGGATGATAAGTCAAAAGGCTTGTGCGAACGGAAGCAACGCACTTAACAGATTCCTATCCGTACAATTCTAGTTCTGTCCCGACGTTGAACGGCCCAGGAGGGCTTCTTGGAAGGTATGAACCGCACACTGACAGAATTGAAACAACCGCTACTGATCGAAATACATCGCACGGATTCGGAATGCTCCAGTCTTATTCTTACCGATGCCGTGTGATAATCGTCGCCCAGATATTGTCCCAAATCGCGTTGAAGAAATACTTGGAGCTAACGATGATGATCGCAAAGCTTTTAGTGGTTGCCCTTTTGCTTGCGCCGGTTGTCAGAGCGCAGGAGCCCGTTGATTCCACAAAGGTGCGTGAGGTTAGAACCCTTCTCCGTCAATTTCTGGTTGACGCTGGAGATGGCAATCGCGCCGGCTTTGACCGCTTTTTCGCCGCCGACCTTATCTACACGGGCTCGAACGGCGCAGTTCGAACGAAAGCTGGAATCATGAAGAGCGTTGGCGGCATGAAGCCAACGCCGGAGAGCAAGACTGTTTATACGGCAGAGGACGTTACGGTTCACAGCTATACAGACGCTGCGATTGTTGCGTTCCGCCTCGTTGCTCGAACCCAGCACCTCGATGGCAAGACCGAAGTAACTCACTATCGCAATACGGGAACGTTTCTGCTGCGCAATGGCCGCTGGCAGGTCGTCGCTTGGCAGGCCACGAAGGCCCCAGAAGTCCCTACGGCAAAGTAGTTCATCCCGCCTTTAAAGCCGATGGAATAAATTGAGTGGGGTGAGCGACGGGGTTTGAACCCGCGACCCTCGGTGCCACAGACCGATGCTCTACCAGCTGAGCTACGCTCACCACCGTAAGATTGTGAACAGTTTACCATTACTTCTCTCAGGCCGCCTCTGTTTGCTTGTTTGCAATCGAGGGCAGGGAACCGACGACGGGCATGGGTGTATCGAGCCACCATCTTATCGCTACCATGACCAATCCATAGGCGAATCATCGGAAGTGAAACATTGTTTTCAATTAGGAGCGAAACCCGACGATGCCTGAAAGCGTGTAAACCGCACTTCGGGATTTTCAGTTGCTTCGGAATAGGGCGAAGTTCTCTGCGTAGGATATTGCTCTCTCGCGGTGGGCTTCCATTCTGGGCTTGGAAAGCATAGCCATACTTGAGTTGGCCGATGTGCTTCCGAAGGATGCGGACAAGTTCGGGGTCTATTCCGATTTTCCGCGCCGCATTTCTAGTCTTGGAGTCTGTTCTCTCCCTTCCCAAGCGGATCGCCGTACAGAAATGATGCACCTATCCAAATCCACGTCCTCGACTCTTAGACCACACAACTCTCTGACCTAGCCGGGATTATTTGTACGCGCGGGAGTGCGAGAGAATTCACTCTGGAGGGAAGCTGTTATGCCAATGAAGAAATACAAGCCGGAGCAGATTGTGACGTTGTTACGGCAGGTTGAAGCGGAACTCGCCAACGGGAAAACCACTCCGCAAGCCTGCAAAGAAGCTGAGATCATCGCACAGACCTACTACCGCTGGCGGAAGGAATTCGGCGGATTAAAACTCGATCAGGCCAAACGTCTCAAGGACCTGGAACGGGGAAACGTCAAGCTGAAGCGTCTGGTGGCAGAGTTGTCTTGGGAGAAGCAAATTCTGAAGGACGTCGCGGAGGGAAACTTCTAGGCCCTGAGCGGGGCGTGGCGCGGTCATCCATGCACTCGAGAGTTACCGGGTATCGGAGCGGCATGCCTGCCGGCTGCTGGGGCAGTGGAGAGGAACGCAACGCTACGAGGGGATCGACCGAACGGACGAAGATGCGCTGGCACGAGAGATCGTGGCGCTGGCCAGCGTATACGGGCGCTACGGTTACACTCCGCGATGACCGACACTCAATCGCACTGGCTGGATGTGCCTGGCGCTGCAACTTTCCGCAGCCCATGGCTAATAGATTGATTCTGAAAGGTCTAAGGATACACCCCGACTGTAGCCGACTTGGCCGGTGAACTGTTTGCTCAGGGTATTCCTTAATGATTTGATGCCTCATTTTGCCAGTCAGGAAGGAGTTAGAAGCGTTGCATCGCATAGAACAGGTATATGAGCCAGCTTGTTAGTGCCTCTGTATACGATATATTTGGTTACTAATAGGAAGAGATTGCCGCGGTTCAGGTTGGCACAGTAGGCTTATCATCAGAACAGAATTATTCAATTAGTACTTGCCTCGCCGGATTACTTAGGATATGAGTGACGCATTATATCTCTGCTAACAACCAACACCGTTAATGCGCCGAGGGCAAAGATGAATCAAAGGGTCAAAGTACACATACTTTCAGACAATCGGCTGCTCCGGGAGTCGCTCGGCCGTATTCTCTCGAAGCGAAGCGATTTGGAGATCGCTTCGTCTCAAGGAGCATCTGCAAAGCCCTATGAAGAAGCGAAAGGTTCCGGAGCGGATGTTCTGGTTCTGGATTCGCCCCTGTATCTCTTCTCAAACGCCTGCTGGCCGAAAGCGCAAGACAATCAAGGAACCTCGCTGAAAATTCTGTTGGTTGCGATGGAGGAAGACGAACGACTTTTCCTGCGAGCCATCCGCGCCGGTGTTCTCGGGTTCATACCCAAGGATGCGTCCGCATTGGATGTTGTGGCCGCAGTGCGTGCAGTGGCGCGCGGAGAAGCCGTCTGCCCGCCGCGCCTATGCAAATTCCTTTTCGACTTCGTCGCGGCTCAGGCGGTCGAGTTTCCAAACAGCTGCGTTAAGTTGCGCCTGGGGCTCACGCGCCGCGAGCAGCAACTGATTCCGATGATCGGACGCGGACTCACCAACAAAGAGATCGCCAGCCACTTGAATCTGTCCGAGCAAACGGTCAAGAACCATGTTCACCGAATCCTCCACAAGGTGGGAGTTGAAAACCGGCTGAGTATTTTGGGTGCTTCTAACTCCTGGGACTTACTTAATTAGCCCACATGTACTTGCTGAGGGGTGGTACTTTCTTGGTACGGCTCCGAAAACGCAGTACTGGTTCTACCTCGCCTTTAGTACTTTTCTCACTCGTTTTGTAGGCTACGCTTTGCCCTTTAATTGAGCCTCCCGCAATTTTCACTTGCCACGTATCGTTTGCCCGCTGGAGCGGCTATGAAGAATATCCGTGTACTTGTGGCTAATCGCCCACGGCTCATGCGAGAACTCATCTTGGCAACGATCGCGGATCAATCGGACATTGAAATCGTCGGTGAAATCAAGGACGAGGCTGAAATTGAGAAAGCTGTGAACACCACACAGCCGGACTTCTTGATTGTTTCGCTGGAAAAATCCAATCGCCTCCCCGCAGTGTGCGATTTGATCCTGCAGAGTCACCCGCTCATGAAAGTGATTGCGATATCTCCAGACCGGAACAGCTCGATGTTTTACTGGGCCTCGATGGAGATCAAGTCAAATCGAATCGAAGCTTCCGAGGATGGCGTATTGGGCGCACTGCGCGGCATGACGACGGCAGGGGAAATTCAATGAAAGTTCGAGAGTTTATTCGTTCCGTGATGGCAAGCGTCCTTCGAAAACAATTCGGCGGGATGGCCGTCATTGTTTTCGTTCTGTCCATGCTCGCCTGTTCACCCGGGCTGGCGCAGAACCGTCAAACGGCAGCTATGCCACCCTCCGACCTCGCAAGGCAGAATCTGGAACAGGTGGCTGCGTCGGCGGCCCAAATCGAAAGCATCCTTCATAAGGACACGGGGTTACTGGTGGAGCTGAAGCGATGGGTGGCAAAGGACGCGACAAGTCACGGCCAATTGATCAGTGATGCCGATCTGGCCGATCAAGCAATCTACGACCGGTTGCAGACCGATCTGCATTTTCGCTTCGTAGCTACCGTGCTGCTTCAACAATACGGCTATCTCCTGCCGCAAGTAAATCCCGATTCCGCGCAGGGGAAGGAACAGGAACTGCTGATCCAGGAACGAGCGAAATGGCTCGCACAGGACGAAGAGGAGCAGCTCACGCAGGCACGCCAACAAACAAACCGCAACCTGGAACAAACACGAGACTGCGATTTGCGAGTGAATCAGGAGTGCAACACCGAGCAGCGCACCACTCCGGCGAACCAGCAACCGCACCAAATTGGAGCGCCAAACGCGCCACAGAATTTCTCACCCAACGCGCCGAGTGTGCCCAGATCGCCGCAGCGCGGATTGCCTACACTTGAAGAGACCGAGCTTATGCAGACAGGTGCGGAGACACCAATCAGCAGTGCGCAACTCCCGCTTGGAAGCCCGCACAGTTCTTTGGACGCGCTGGTAAGTGCGCCCGTCGCGGCCGGAGCTGGGACACTTGTGCAGCCTGAAGCCACCAATGAAATGCAAGGACAATTCCCGCAAATTGCCACCGTGGGACAGACCGCAACGCAGGGCGAAGCTGTCTCTGGGAATTTGAATAGCGCGAATCTGGAAACTAACCCACAAGAATATCCCTACGCCAATGTGGGATCGCTTCCCGAAACAAACAATCTCCCCGGATCTTCCCGGTCAAGTCCGGCACCATACGGAGCCACAACCTACAATCCAACACAACGACGTTACATGCCCGCGGAACTGAGCCCGAGCCAGACGATGGTTCGCCGGCCTGACCCGTATCTTGATGTCCCCTCGCTCTACGACATGTACTTGCAGGCTGCACCACAATCGCCCGCGCCGGAACGATTTGGGATGGAGATTTTCGAGAATGGCACGCGCGATTCTCAGATGATTCCATTCGATCTTCCCGTGGGACCGGATTACGTCGTTGGCCCTGGGGACGGTTTGGCAATCGACCTCTGGGGCGGGGTTTCTCAACGACTCCTCCGCACAGTCGACAAAGAGGGCCGGCTGAGCCTTCCGGAGGTAGGACCTGTGCTCGTCGCTGGAAAATCGTTGGCGGATGTGCAGCAGTCGGTCCAGCAGACACTTCGATCACAATTTCGCGATGTCTCGGCGGACGTGTCCCTGGCTCGCCTGCGTACGATTCGAGTCTACGTCGTCGGCGACGTTGTGAACCCGGGTGCATACGATATCAGTTCACTTTCGACGCCTCTCAATGCCCTATTCGCCGCAGATGGTCCGACAAGTCAAGGCTCACTGCGAATTCTCGAGCACAACCGTGGAAATCAATTGATCCAGAGCGTTGATGTGTATGACCTGCTCCTTCACGGAGTAAAGACGGACATCCAGCGATTGGAAAATGGGGACACGGTTCTGGTCCCGCCGATCGGCCCGGAAATTACGGTAGAAGGGATGGTTCGGCGGCCAGCCGTCTACGAACTGAAGAACGAGAAATCTCTCTCTGACGTACTCACGCTCGCCGGGGGTCTCCTGCCCACGGCCACATTACGTCATGTTGAAGTGCAGCGCGTCGTCGCGCACGAAAAGCGCACGATGCTGAGCCTGGATATCCCACCTGGCGCGGATTCCGTTTCGATTACCAAGCAGTTTGATTCATTTCCAATTCAAGATGGCGACAAGATACGGATATTCCCCATTGCGCCTTACAACCAGGACACGGTGTACCTGGAGGGACATGTTCTGCGGCCAGGGCGGTACTCCTATCACCACGGCATGCGCGTCACCGATCTGATTTCCTCCTACAAAGACATTTTGCCGGAACCGGCTAACCAATACGCTGAGATCATTCGACTGAATCCCCCGGATTATCGTCCGACGGTCGAGAGTTTCAATCTCGCGGACGCGCTGAGCCGTCCCGGAAGCGCGCCTCTGCTTGATCCGCTCGATACAGTGCAGATTTTCGGGCGCTACGATTTCGAGAATCCGCCGACTGTATCTGTTTGGGGAGATGTGCGAGAGCCCGGGACGTACCGCACGTCAGGCCAGATTCATCTGAGTGATGCAGTGCACATGGCCGGAGGGCTGGCACCTGATGCCGAAACAGAAGATGCTCAAGTCTTTCGATATCTGCCTGATGGCCAGCTCAAAATCTTCAGTGTGAAGCTCAATGAGGCTCTCGGTGGCGATTCTGTCGACAACATTCTTTTGAATTCTCGTGACCGAATCTTAGTCCATCGAAATCCAGCGGAAGTAGATCCGGCGACGGTTTACGTCAAGGGAGAAGTGGCAAGGCCGGGGCGCTACCCTCTGACAAGCAACATGACTGTCGCCGATCTGATTCGGGCCGCTGGCAGCCTGCAGCAAAGCGCAGATTTGAATGAGGCGGACTTAACTCGCTATCAATGGAAAGGGCAGACGCAAATCACGGGGGATCACAAACAGATTGCGCTGAATGCAGCGATGGCTGGCGACGCCAGTGCAAATATTCCACTGCACAACGGGGATGTCTTGACGATCCGGCAATTGCCCGGATGGAACGACCTCGGAGCAGCAATAACAGTCCGGGGAGAAGTCACACATCCTGGGAGCTACGGAATCAAGCCTGGCGAGCGATTGAGTTCAATCTTGATGCGCGCCGGCGGCTTGATGCCTGATGCCTATCCTTACGGTGCGCTCCTGCAGCGAGATTCTGTCCGCGATCTTGAAGCCAACTCGCAGCAGCAACTCTATGAACGCATCAAGGGGATGCAGACACAACTGAAACTTGCCTCAACGACGGACCCTGATCAAAAAGCTGCCCAGGAAACCGCTTATCAACAATGGCAGACGGCACTTCAAGACTTGGCGGATAGTCCACCAATCGGCCGCGTCACGATTCAGATCTCTTCGAATGTAAACAGCTGGAAAAACACCTCGCGGGATATCGCCGTCAGGGCCGGAGATACGCTGATCATTCCCAAGCGTCCGAGCTACGTGATGGTGCAAGGGCAAGTCTACAATGCGACGGCGGTGTCGTACCGGCCAGGCAGGAGTGCGAAGTGGTACTTAAGCCAGGCGGGGGGTCCAACCAACCTCGCGAACAAGAGGGCGACTTTCGTAATCCGCGCGGACGGCACAGTGATCGGATCGCACGGGTCTTCTTTGTGGATGGGCGGCGGTCTCGATCAATCCCTTCAGCCCGGCGATACAGTCGTGGTTCCGGAAAAAGCACTCGGCGGACCAAGGAATTGGCAGGCGTTTTTCCAAATGGCGCAGGTTCTGAGCGGGGTTACCACGAGTGCGATTCTTGCGGCCCATTACTGAGGAATTTTCTTAGTGACCAGGCGCTTTCGGTTGGTTTGCATGACAGCGACAGTCTTAGTTGCCAGCGCCACGATGACGGCCAGCGGGCAGTTGGCCTCGCCACAGGCGTCGAAATCTGCTCCCTCAAGCACCGTCGTGAAGAAACCAGTGGCCAAGAAAACGAGCAGTACACAAGGAGTTGAGTCGAACAATTTTATTTACAACTCGTCAAGCGAAGACGACAGTAAAGTGAACTCTTTCAATTCAGCACCGAAACACTTCCTGCTCGACCAGAAAGCGATGTGGACAAGTCCCGCGCGAGTTCGATTGCCCGAAGCCACATGGCTCGTGCCGCTGGGAGGATTCGCGGCAGGCCTTTTCGCCACAGATACAGAAGTCAGCCGGCACCTCAATGACGCTCCGGACACGTTGCATCGTTACCAACAATTCTCCAATTACGGCGTCGGAACGATGGTAGGCGCGGCGGCTGGCTCTTATATCCTCGGGTTGACGACGCACAACGAACATCAACGCGAAACGGGCTTCCTGAGCGGCGAAGCCGCTATCGACAGCTTAGTCGCAGTCGAAGCGTTGAAATACGTGACTGGCAGGGAGCGTCCGGGCACGGATAACGCAAATGGGAGTTTCTGGCGTGGGGGGGATTCGTTCCCCTCAGAGCACGCTGCCACGGCTTGGGCGATCGCTGGAATCGTGGCGCACGAATATCCAGGACCACTCCCGAAGATTGCGGCGTATGGACTGGCCTCAGCGATCAGCGCGGCACGCGTTACAGGTCGTGAGCATTTTCCCTCGGATGCTCTGGCGGGGAGCGCCATCGGCTGGCTCGTTTCGGAATATGTTTACCGCGACCACCACAATCCAGACCTTGCCGGAGGTGGATGGGAAGAGCTTGGCGTCCGGCCAGAAAGGCCTTCGCATTGGGAACCGAAGTTCATGGGTTCACCGTACGTGCCGCTCGATAGCTGGGTTTACCCTGCCCTGCTCCGGCTTGTGGCGCTGGGCTATATCAAGACCGATATGGAAGGCATGCGGCCTTGGACCCGCATGGAATGCGCGCGACTCGTGGAAGAAGCAGCGGATCAAATTGGAGAAAGCCAATCAACGGGAAACGAACCCAGCCAACTCTACGATGCACTTGAAAAAGAATTCGGCAAGGAAATTGACTTGCTCGGCGGCGGAAATAATCGAGACGCTGCACTTGAGTCAGTTTATACGCGCGCAACCAAAATCTCAGGCCAACCATTGACCGATGGATACCATTTTGGCCAGACCATCATCAACGATGACGGCCGGCCATACGAGGAAGGCTTCAACAACATTACCGGATTTTCGGGGTGGGCGACGGATGGGCCATTCATCGGATACGTACAGGGCGAGTATCAGCATGCGCCGTCGGCGCCTGCCTTGCCTGCGCCCGCTCTTCAGACAATCGCACAGGAAGACCATCTGCCCGCTTCGCTTATTCCGCCTGCAACGCCGATTCCGTCCACGGATCGATTCCAATTGCTCGACTCCTATGTGGGGATGGCCTTCGATAATTGGCAGATAACTTTCGGCAGACAGTCCCAGTGGTGGGGCCCCGATGCCAGTGGCCCGATGCTATTCAGCACGAATGCCGAGCCAATTGACATGCTGCAAATCAATCGCGTTTCGCCTTTCAAGTTGCCGAGCATTCTTGGAGTCCTAGGGCCAATTCGAGGTGAGTTCTTCCTCGGACAGCTGACTGGCCAGCACCTTGTGCTGATCAACGGCAAGGGCATTACGGGCTCATATACGACACCGCTCAATCCGCAACCTTTCCTGGTGGGTGAGAAGGTAAATTTCAAACCGACTCCAAATCTGGAGATCGGACTCGGCCTAACCACAATCACGGGAGGACCGGGCGATCCGTTTACGTTCAAGAAATTCCTGGAGGCGATCGCCCCTGAGGGAGGTGGCGCTGCGGGAACCCCCAATTATTTCGGAAACGGACATTCAGAAGTGGATTTCACTTATCGAGTGCCGTGGTTACGGAATTGCTTGACTCTTTATGCGGATGGGTTCACGGGCGATGAGCCGTCACCCGTGCTGGGAGCTTGGGATAAGGCAGCGTGGACGGCGGGAATCTACCTTCCGCGAATATCAGGTATTCCCAAAATGGATTTTCGAGTGGAGGGTCTCTATAGCGATCCGCCCATGGGCGGCACGGTTTCCCGCGGGTTCTTTTATATTGGCTCATCATATCCGAACGGATACACAAACTCCGGAAATCTGATGGGCAGTTGGGTTGGCAGGCAGGGGCAAGGCGCACGGGCGTGGACGACTTATTGGTTTACGCCAAAAGACAGCCTGCAGTTCAGCTTCCGCCACCAAAAAGTGAGCCAGCAATTCGTGCCCTTCGGAGGGACTTTAACGGATGGTGGCATCAACGCGAACTACTGGCTTCGCTCGATGTTTAGCGTGTCGGGTTTAGTTCAGTACGAGAAATGGGATTTCCCCGTTATTTCTCCGACGAGAGAAACAAATGTGAGCGCCTCAGTTCAATTCACTTTCTGGCCAAAATTCCGCGATGCACGCGGCGACGCAGCGAGCCAGATGGGAGATGCTCCATACGTTAGGTAAGTAATGTCGGGACAATTGCAATGGCAAACGACGTCGACAACTCGGAACGCACACACGAAGAAGAGCTCGAGCTTGGCGGATCTCTTCTGCCTCTGGAAGACGAGGAGACCGTCCAGGAGCGCCGGGAAAGAAGGATCGCGAGGTTCCGTCTCCTCTGGACTCAACGGAAGTTCCTCGCGCATACCACGTTTATCGGCCTGGTTGCAGCCACAATCATCGCCTTCTTGATTCCGAAGCAGTTTACGTCGATTGCAAGACTGATGCCTCCGGACCAAAATTCCGGCCAGGGAACTGCCATGCTCGCCGCGCTTGCCGGTCGCGCAGGCGAGACCCTGACGGGTTTGGCGGCGAACGCTCTGGGGATGAAGACTACAGGCGACCTCTTTATCGGAGTTCTTAAGAGCGGCACCGTGCAAGACGACATCGTTCAGAAATTCGACTTGCAGAAACTTTACCATGATCCGTATGTCGAAGATGCTCGCAAGGATTTGGCGAAGAACACGGGCATCTCGGAAGACACAAAGAGCGGAATCATCACGGTGGAAGTCACCGATCACGACCCAAGACGCTCTACGGCGATGACGCTGGAATACGTCAACGAGTTGAATTGGGTGGTCAATAATTTGAGTACGTCCTCGGCTCACCGCGAACGCGTTTTCCTTGATCAACGTTTGGATCAGGTGAAAGACAATCTGGAGGCGGACGAGAAACAATTCAGCCAGTTTGCCAGTCAGAAGGGCGCGATTGATATTGCAGAGCAGGGCAAAGCGATGGTGACTGCTGCTGCCACACTGCAAGGCCAGTTGATCGCAGCCGAATCGGAATTGCAGGGCTTGCGCCAGATCTACACTGACAATAACGTTCGCGTCCGTTCGCTCCAGGCCCGTGTCGACGATTTGCACAAAGCGCTGGATAAAATCGGCGGCAAAGGCTCGAATGAGAATACTTCCGCGCAGCAGTTCTATCCTTCGCTCCGGGAACTTCCCCTGCTTGGGGTGGAATACGCGGACTTACTGCGTCGCACGAAGGTCCAGGAGGCTGTATTTGAAGCTTTGACCCAGGAAGATGAAATGGCCAAAGTGGAAGAGGCCAAGGAGACTCCAAGCGTAAAGGTTCTTGATCCACCCCAGGTCCCTCAGAAAAAATCATACCCACCACGGCCTTCAATCATTTTACTCGGCCCGATTTTGGCTTTGGGTTTCGGGATCGCTTGGGTTCTCAGTAGTTCAGCGTGGGAAGCAGTCAATTCGAATGATCCACGCAAAGTGATGGCACAGGAAGTTTGGGCGGACATACATGCTAGCCTGCCCTGGCATGCAAGAAACGGTTCGCCAAGTAATGGCCGAAAGCTTTGGTTTTGGAGCCGGTCTAGTGGGAACCGCGAACGTAGTTCTGGTGAGTGAAGGTTAGCACAAATTTGTCGGCAACTTGCTGACGTAATGCGGCTTAGGTCACATGTGCCCCACGAAGTGACAGAGCGGAGCTACGGGCATGCTGGAACAAGTGGTCGAAGGTGATGAGCGAAGGGGGTTGCGAGTTGTGAGCGAAAACGTCTTAGGCACAAGGATCGAGTCACGGTGGTATGCGGCCTACACGCGTTCGCGTCACGAAAAGTCCGTTGCGCACCTGCTCCAGCGCAAACAGGTTGATACGTTCCTTCCACTCTACGGAACAGTTCGGCGCTGGGAAAACGGCGACCATCGCGTCGAATTGCCGCTCTTTCCCGGTTACACGTTTGTCCGCATCTCACTGGTGAATCGCCTGCGCGTCCTTGAAGTTCCCGGCGTGGTGCGACTCGTAGGTTTCGGTGGCACGCCAACCCCGCTCGACGACGAAGAAGTGGAAAGCTTGCGGCAAGCAATCTCATCCGGATTGAATGCTGCGCCGCACCCCTATCTCACCATTGGCCGGCGCGTACGCATCACCGCTGGGGCACTGGCCGGTCGCGAAGGTATCCTGGTGCGACGAAAAGGAGTCGTGCGTGTCGTCCTGTCGATCGATTTGATTCAACGCTCGGTGGCCGTTGAGGTCGACGCATATTCGATCGAACCCGTGCTCAACTCATCGGTTCGCTGCTCTCCCTTGCAAATATCTGCTGGATATCTGACGCAAGGCGATCCTGACTCTGGCCTTCGGTGCCGCACGAGCAACGGCTGAGACCCAGTCCCGCTCACTGAATTTGAAAAATCAAGACGATAGAGAAAGATAGGGAATGAGCGCAGCCCAAGCTCCTGCTCAGGCTCCGAAACTACATCAGCATTCTCCTGCTCCGATCGAAACCATTCGACGGGACAACCATTGGCAAAATGGCGCGCCCCGCTGGAATGTTCTTGGTCCAGTGCTGCTGGATATCCTGCTGGTCGGCGCAAGTGCGCTGATGGCGTATCGTATGCGCTTCTCTGGTCCTATACCCTTCTCGAACCTGAGTTTCCCGGATCACCTCCGGGTGGTCCCGCATGGGATGGCCGGAGCATACCCCGGATTTCTTCTGGTTTACGCAGCTCTTCTCGTGCTCGTTGCCTATGCGCAAAGACTGTACAGTTTCGATCCTGGTCGGTCGCCTCTGATGGAAGGCTTGCTCGTGGTGCAAGCGGTGGCCATTGCCACGGTCATCCTAACTGCTTTCATCTATCTTTCAGGAATCAAAACAGTCTCTCGGGTCGTCGTGGGTTCGACAGCCGTGTGCACCCTTCTCTTCTTGAGCGGCTGGCGGCTGTGTCGGCAGTACTGGATACGGCGGAGGCTGGCGAAGGGGATCGGTCTCCAGCACGCGATCATCATTGGGGCGGAGAGAGCGGGAGCACTGCTGGCGGAGTACCTGCAAGCAAGTCCCACCCTGGGATACGACGTTCGAGGATTCCTCGATTCAAATCACCACGGCGATTCACGGATTCTGGGAACCACGCATGATCTCGCAAGGGTGGCGCGGCAGCAATTCATCGATGAGGTTTTCATCACACTCCCATCGGAGCGCGAATTGGTGAAGCAATTGGCGCTCGAAGCGATGCAATTGAACCTGGGCGTCAAGGTGGTCCCGGAGCTCTACGACGGCATGGCCTGGCAGTGCCCGCTGGAATTCGTTGGCGACGTTCCCGTCCGAGTGCTGCATCGCGAGCCGATTCCCGCGTTCGGTCTTTTCTTGAAGCGCATGACGGATGTGGTCGGAGCGGGGGTTGGGCTGATTTTACTTTCGCCCTTCCTTATTCTTATTGCTTTGGCGATCAAGATTGACTCGCCCGGCCCGTTTCTTTATCGCTCCTGCCGTATGGGGAAAAAGGGTCGCGAATTCTCCTGCCTCAAGTTCCGCACGATGGTGGCGGATGCCGATGACAAGAAAGATGACTTGAGACACTTGAATGAACGCGAAGGACCGTTTTTCAAGATTTCGAACGATCCGCGATTGACACGCATCGGCGGATTTCTGCGCAAATACAGCCTAGACGAGATGCCGCAGTTATGGAACGTGTTCAAGGGTGAAATGAGCCTCGTCGGGCCTCGGCCGCATCCCCTGGACGACGTCAAGAACTACACGCTCGAGCACTTCCGCCGGCTCGATGTGACCCCTGGCATCACCTGTTTGTGGCAGACGGAGGCTAGAGGTGATCCTTCATTTGAAAAGAACATCGCCCTGGACAGCAAGTACATCGAAAACTGGAGCTACCTGCTCGACCTCAAGATTCTCCTGCGGACTTTGCCGGTCTTGTTGAAGGGCACCGGCTCATAAGCCTCCTCAGAAAATAATAAATGGTTTGGTTACAACATGGATCCCAGTAACGCAGCTTTGAAAGCTCCGGCGGGAGGAGCTCGGATCGCCAGACTCGCGGCGGAGTTCCATGACCACAGACATCCCTCGTGATAGCTCGCGTAGAGGCGAGTTCTGTGTCTGACCCCTCTGACGGCTCATGTCCATCAACAGATTGATCCCAATCAACTAGGAGGAAATATGAGGATTTTGATTTTGGGCGGCGACGGATATCTCGGATGGCCCACGGCGATGTATTTGTCGCGCTGCGGCCACACCGTGGCCGTGTTGGACAATTTCGCCAAACGCCGCTGGGAAATGGAACTGAACGTCGAGCCCTTAATCCCTATTCACACCTTGCACGATCGCGTGAAGGCGTGGCGAGAGGCGAGCGGCGAGCAAATCGAACTATTTGTCGGCGACCTCCGAAATTACGGCGTTGTTGAAGGGGTTCTGGAAAAATTCCAGCCGGACGCCATCGTCCATTACGGCGAGCAGCCGTCGGCTCCTTATTCCATGATTGACCACAACCGCGCGGTATTCACGCAAGTAAATAACGTCACCGGCACGCTCAATGTGCTTTGGGCAATGAGAAAGATTGCTCCAGAGTGCCGGCTCGTGAAGCTCGGCACAATGGGCGAATACGGTACACCGAATATTGACATTGAAGAGGGCTTCATCCACATCGAACACAAGGGAAGACGTGACGTGCTTCCTTTTCCCTGCCAGCCCGGCTCTTTCTATCACCTTTCCAAGGTGCATGACAGCCACAACATGCGCTTGGCTTGCAAGATATGGAACCTCGCAGCCACGGACCTGCACCAGGGCGTTGTGTACGGCATCGAGACGGACGAAACCAAATTGGATGATCGCCTGGACACCAGTTTCCACTACGACGAGGTCTTCGGCACCGCACTCAACCGTTTCTGCGTGCAAGCCATTGCCGGAATTCCCATCAGCGTGTACGGAAAGGGAGGTCAGAAGCGCGGCTTCCTGAATATTCGTGACACGCTACGCTGCATCGAATTGGCAATCTTGAATCCGGCGGAACCTGGAGAATACCGGGTGTTCAATCAATTCACCGAGACGTTCAGCATCACTCAGCTCGCGGAGGTGGTTGTTCAACAAGCCGGAAAGCTGGGAATCTCAGCGGTGGTCGAACGCGTGGAGAACCCCCGCGTTGAGCTCGAAGAGCACTACTACAATCCGGCCCACACCAAATTACTGGAGCTCGGCCTGGAACCTCATCTTCTCTCCGACGTGCTTATCAACAGTGTTCTTGAGCGCATTAAGACGTTCCAATCGCGCATTAAACGCGACATCATATCGCCCCGTGTCAAGTGGGATGGCCACGCGAAAGAAATGGACGAATTGAAGTTGATGTGGGCCGGAGCATAACTCGCGACTCAGGCGAGTAAAGTTTTACTCGGCGACGTCGCGTCAATCATGGCAAGACGCAACTCCAACGGGAAAGTAAGCGCCCAGATGTCGGTCAAAGGCAAAAAACCTGAGCCGCGTCGTCCCGGCGGATTGCATCTCCGACGTCTTCTTGTCACCGGCGGCGCCGGTTTCATCGGTGCGAATCTCGTTCGGTTGCTGCTCGAGCGCGGCTACCGGGTCACGGTGCTCGACACCCTCACCGCCGGACGACGCGAGTATCTCGACGGCTTGTCCGTGGAACTCATTCACGGCGACATCCTCGACCGGACGACAGTCGAACGGGCCGTCTCCGGCAAGGACGGCGTCGTTCATCTCGCCGCGCAAACCGGCGTGCCAGGTTCGTTGAGCGATCCGAGAAAGGATTGCGAAATCAACGTTCTCGGCACGCTCAATATACTGGAAGCTTGTCGAGCGGAAAAAGGACGGGCGGCGGCGCAGGCTGATGGCGCGGCTGGTTGCGGTCCACGAGTCATTTTTGCTTCGTCGAATGCCCCCCTCGGGCGCCAACCCCCGCCTGCCACCGAGGACAAAGCGCCACTGCCCATTTCGCCTTATGGAGCCAGCAAGCTCGCTGGCGAAGCCTACTGCCTCGCCTACCACGGCTCGTGGGGTTTGGGAACTGTCGTGCTGCGCTTTGGCAATGTCTATGGGCCTTTCTCGGAGCATAAGGGAAGCGTGGTGACCAAGTTTTTCAAGGACATCTCGGCTGAGGGTAGAGCAATTGTTGACGGCGACGGCCACCAGACGCGAGATTTCATTTATGTCGGCGATCTTTGCCGCGCAATTCTTCTTGCCCTCGAAAGCGGCGTTTGCGGCGAGGTTTTTCAGGTGGCAACGGGCACCGAGACAACCATCGGGCAGTTGGCCGAGATGGTGAAGCTTACGAGTCGCTCGGATGTTGCCATAGCTTACGGTCCTCCACGCCAAGCTGATATCCGGAAGAATTATTCCTCAATCAAGAAGATCCGGCGCGTTCTCGCTTGGGAACCGAAAGTCGGCCTGAGGCGAGGCCTGCAAATGACGATGAAATGGTTCCACGAGTGGTCCGGGGCGCACGCTCGATGCCTATGAAAGGCGCCTGGCTTTCGGGAAAGGACGCATGCCCGGCCGACGAAACTCCCGCGCTGACTCGTTCACGCTTGGTCGAGACGATCGCAGCCCCGCCCCGTCCGGTCGTAGAAACTTCACGGACAGGGCGCCTCTCGCCACGACTAACTTGGCTACTTGCCTGGGGAACCAAGGGCAGTCTGGCCCTCGCGGATCAAGCACTGTTTGCAGGAGCGCAGTTTGCACTGAATATCCTGCTCGCGCGGTGGCTGGATCCGGCAGGTTACGGCGCCTTCGCTGTTGCTTATTCCGTGTTCTTGCTGGCGGGCGCTGTCCACGTTGCGCTCTTAATCGAACCGATGCTCGTCTTCGGTTCGGGCCGGTATCTCGAAAAGCGGCGAAGCTACCTCGGAATCGTGCTCTGTGGACATTGGCTTTTGACAATACCCACCGGCTTGATCCTATGCGGAGGCGGCTTTTTAGTCGGGCAGCTGTACTCGCAACCTGTCGGGCACGCTTTATGCGCCTTAGGCTTTGTACTGCCATTGGTATTGCTCGCGTGGCTGACTCGCCGGGCGTTCTACATCGAACTGCAACCCGGCCGTGCCGCCGCAGGCGGTGCGGTTTTCTTTTGTAGCCTTCCGATACTCGTCTGCGGTTTGCATGCAGAACAGATCCTCACGCCGGCGACCGCAATCCTCGCGATGGGAGTGGCGGCTTTGCTCGCTGCCGGTTTGCACCTGATGTGGCTGCGCCCCCAGTGGTCTCATGCATCGTGGAAACTATCCGCAAGAAGGGCCACTTCCGAGCACTGGGCCTACGGCCGGTGGGTGCTTGCGGCCGTTTTTCCATCATGGACCCTCTTGAATCTTTACTACTTGGCGCTGCCGGTATGGTTCGGCCTCAAAGGGGCTGGTGCGCTGAAGGCAATCATGAACATAGCAATGCCTGGAATCCAGAGCCTGACCGCCTTCGGGGTGCTCACGATTCCGCTCCTTGTTCGCCATCTCGACGGAGGCGGTCCCCGTCTTTTGCGCCAGACGGTGCGGTGCGTCACGAGCGTCTTTGTTGCGGGAGCTGCGGTCTATTTGATGATCTTGTGGTTTTTTCGTATCCCAATCATCAATCTCCTCTACGGGGGAAAATATCTGGAATACTCCGGGCTGCCGGTGCTCTTGGTTGGACTGGTGCCGCTAGTGACAGCTTGCAGCGTCACCTTTGGAGGCGCTCTGCGCGCTTTCGAGCGTCCCGACCGATTATTTTGGGCAAACGTGCCGGCGAGCGCCGTTGCCGTGAGTTTCGGCCTTTGGTTGACAGCGACTTGGGGAGTACTCGGGGCGGTCGCCGGGTATCTTGCATCGTACGCAACGTTCGCTGGTGCGTTGTGGTTTTTCTATCAGAGACTTCGGTCGGCAGGGTCCTGTGGATAGCTGTGCGAGGACTGGCTATCTGGCAACCTCAGGCGAACACATTCAAACTCCGGAGTCTGCATAATGGCCGGCTTTACGAGTTGGCACGAAGGGGAGGACTGATGCGCAGCCGTACATTCCGGGACATCCCCCGCTTCACATTGCGGGCAAGAGCCATCATTTGGCCGGACCACTTCGCCAAGCGCGTTTACCCTGTGGTCCGAGAACACACACTTCTTCGTTATGAAACGTTGCGCTCCCTGTATGAGGCTGCACTTTATGTCGTCAAACACGGCATAAAAGGCAGTGCGGTGGAATGCGGCGTGGCGAAGGGCGGCAGTGGAGCGACGATAGCCACTGCCCTGAGTGAGGCTGACCCCGGCCGTCAGGTCTTTTTATTTGATACTTTCCAGGGGCTTCCCGCACCGTCACGCGAAAATCCCGACTACGAACGCGCGGTTCAGTTGATTGGAAAATGTCGGGGTGAATTTAGCGAAGTTGATAACCTGCTTCGCTGTCTGAGGCTTCGCAACTATCGGCTCGTCAAGGGAATGTTTCAGGAGACTTTGCCCATGACCGACACGGGGAAGATCAGCCTTCTGCACATTGACGGCGATTGGTACGAGAGCACTAAAGCTTGCCTCGAAAATCTCTGGGATCGCGTTTCCGAGGGCGGGATCGTGCAGATCGATGACTACGGTGAATGGCAGGGCTGCAAAAAAGCTGTGGATGAGTTTTTTGATCGAAAGGCCATTAAGGTCCGGCTACATTACATAGACCCTGCGGCACGAAGGCTGACAAAACTGCACAAGCCGGGCACGCGTCCCGCTTTAACTTGAAACCTGAAGAATGACGGACCAGACCCAAGCGTTATTCCTCCCCAGTCCTGCAGTGCAGCCCAGCCGCAAGTGGCCGGAACTTGCCGCCTTCTTGGTTGTCGGCTATCTAGGCATAGGCCGGGCCTTTGCCTACTTGGGTCTGCCGTGGTTCAGCATTTACATCGGCGAGATGGCTCTCGCCGCGTTCTTGATGTTCGGGCCAAGAACGAAGCAGGGTTTGTGGCTGTGTCTTGCACATCGCGTTCCGCAGTTGAAGCGTTTCGACTGGCTGGTATTGCTTCTCCTCTTGTATGGCGGGTTCGAGGCGCTGCGGGGAATCCTGCAGGGATATCCTGCCTTAACGGCCGTTCGGGACACAGCGTTCAATTATTATCCCCTTTTCTTCTTCCTCGGAGTCTGGGTTGGCCTGAAGGACCGAGACTTTCTGCGCCGCGTTGTTCGTACCCTGGCGTGGTTCAACGGGTGCTACGGACTCGCCTGCGTACTTTTCCTAAGTCGGATACCGTGGACGATGCCGGGAACTGCTGACGCACCTAAGCCTGTGCTTCTCTTCTCGGAGCCTTCCGGCGCGTCCGCGATTGTCCTCTTGGGCCTTATTGTTCTCGAGCCACGACTGCGAAAGGTTTGGCACTTAATCGCGCTGAACGCGTTGGTTCTGTTGGGCCTGCAGGTCCGGGGAGAATGGGTGGGTTTCGCTGTCGGCGTCCTCGTGTTCGCATGGCTCACAAAAAAATTCAAACAGGTGGCGATAGCTGCGAGCGTCATCGTTATCCTCTTGGGATTCATGTACGTGACACATCTTAGCCTTCAGTCACCTAAGGGCCGTGGAGATAATGTTGGAACTGGAACCAGGATTTCGGCGGATTACCTAGTGGCTCGGGCGATCGCCCCGTTGAGCCAGGGTCTTGCGGCGCGGCTGGCAACACCCGAGGACGTCAGTTACGCTGCGGGCACGGCGGAATGGCGACTGGTCTGGTGGGCGGCCATCTGGGAGGAGGTTCACGCTCGACTGTCTAGCGCACTGCTCGGATTCGGGTACGGTTATCCCATCGGAAATCTGAATCCGGATATTGCTGCCGGCACCTTTATCCAGACTCCGCACAGCGATTTCTTTTATGCGCTCGCGTTCTCCGGCTGGCTGGGAGTTACTCTCTTCGCTCTCTTGCAGATTGAGATCGCACGGCTCCTTTGGCGCAGTAATCGAATTACAGGCCTCCCGTTTGGACTCATGTGCTGGTCAGCCTTCTTGGCGATGTCGATGTTCGAGGACTTCTTCGAAACTCCCATCAATGCGATCCCTTTCTTCCTGCTGCTGGGAGCCGCGATCGCTCCCGCTCTCATCGCACGGCGGCGTTCAAGTCCGAATTGCCGGCGTGCACCGTTGCCCGGTTGCCCGGAAGCCCAACCCACCTAACGGACGCATCGATACTCATGTTGCGAGCGGACGTGATCTTCGCGTGGATCAAGCCCCCCAACGCTCCGCGATGTCGGATGTAGTGGAGATACCGTGGAAACCGGGCTGCCTGGGCGGCGTCACAGGCGGCTACGAGAGGAGGCGTGGTCAGTCGTTGCAATCGGCATTTCCGTCAAAGACGTTAACGCTCGCAGCCCGGCATGGCTTCAGCCATGTTCACCTCCAGAGCGCCGACCGACGACGTGAGAAATCGATGTGCGAAGAGATCCACTCGCGCGAAGCGAGGAAGATGAGCCAGCTTCTCTCCGAGGCGAAGATTGTCCGGGAGGGCCTCCTTGGCCTCACCAAGTCCCTCATCGCCATCTGGCAGGCCAACGGGCCTGCGCACTCAGCTCGGTCCCGAGGCCCGCACTGACATGGTGACTATCGAACGACGAGTGGGCGGGTTGCTTCGCTATCGCAAGGTCTGGTTTCCAAGTCATGAAGCGGTACACGAGATCAGCCAATCCTTGCGGCCAAACGACGTCGTGCGCTTTTTCGGCGCTTCCGCAGATCTTGGAATGTTCCCGAGTCTGGTCAAGCATCGACAGTTGCGGACCGCTTGGGTGGACCTGTCGGCCGGACCCGATGGAATCCTGCAGGGGATGAAAAAGAAAAGCTGCCGTTACGAGATTCGGCGCGCTGAGAAAATGCTGGACAGGGTCGAGATTGAACTCAATTCTCCAAAAGCCCACCGCGACTTCTTGGGTGTGTACAACGACTTTGCTAAGACCAAGGGCCTGCCCAGATTCCCCGCTGCATGGCTAAGGGAATACGCAACTCACGGCGAAACGCTCGTGCTTTACCTGAACGGAGAACCTCTTTGCTGCCACTTCTTGCTTTGCGATTCTCAGGCCAGAATCGTCAGGCTGCTTTATTCCGGGAGCCGGCGGCTACAAAACCCAGAAGATGCTGCCGCGTGCGGGGCGCTCAACCGATACCTGCATTGGCATGAGATGCAGCGCTATCACTCCCGGGGATTTGCCATTTTTGATTTCGGCGGGATCCGGCATCTCGAGGATAACTTCTCTCGATTCAAATTGTCTTTCGGGGGCGCTGTCGTAACTGAGCACTATTACCTGGTCAGTGGAATGCAATGGGTGGCAAAGCTCGGTAACTTTGTTTACGAAAAAATGTTGCGGCCCCGTACCGTTGCGATCAAAAGAGGTGGCCTAGGGCATCATGCCGAATAATTCGCAATCTGCGGATGCCGCGGTGAATACGCTCAGTTCAGCGGCAAAGTTACCGAGGCTACGCGCTGCCGTGAATCACGTTGCCCGCAATATGCTCAGACTCGAAAATGCCTTCTACGAATATCGGTTCGGGATAGCGACCCACGGCCTTTACAACTGGAAGCCTGGCGATTGTAGTCAGAATGAACATCTTTATTACTATGCAAGTTCTTACCGGCGAGTGTTTCGTATTCTTGACGCCTTACGCCTAGGGCCGTCCGACACGTTCATTGATCTTGGATGCGGAAAGGGGCGGGTAACCTGTTGCGCATCCCTCTATCCCATATGCGAAGTCATTGGCATAGAGGACATCCAGGAATTGTGCACGACTGCTGAGAAGAACCTGAGGCTTTTGCGCGGCAAGCGCGCGCCAGCGAGAATTGTTCACGGCAGGGCCGAGGAGTTCGAATTCACGAAAGGCACGGTGATCTATATGTTCCATTCTCTTGGCCCGAAAACCCTTGCCGCCGTTCTCTCTCAGCTTGACAAAGGACTTCGAACGAACCCTCGAGACATCAAGATTGTGTACGTGAACCCGGTCCACGAACGCGTTCTCACGGGAATGAAATGGCTGGAGCTATATGATCGTTGGCCATCTCCCCGGCATTTGTGGACCAACATCGTGCATCCCGTGTCTTTTTGGAGATTGCGAGACGGACACGACTCGATCGCGGCGCAAGTGCGGATACCAAGATAACCATGGCTTGTGAGCTTTGGACCGTCAGGTGAAAGCAAAGACGCGAAGCTCGGCAATTTGCACTACAAGCTGGGACGACGGCCATCCTCTGGACCAGCGCATTGCCGACCTGCTGGCGAAGCACAGCCTGACGGGAACATTTTACGTTCCCATGCAGAATTCCCGCCCGGTGATGACCGTGGAGGAAATTCGCCGATTGAGCGAGACCTTCGAGGTAGGCGCGCACACCGTCGATCATGTGGTTCTGACAGAAGTGTCCGAGCAAACAGCTGAACGCCAAATCCGTGAATCAAAGAGAAGATTGGAAGATACCACGGGAATCTCATGCGAGACTTTCTGTTTTCCGAAGGGCCGTTTCCGCACTTCTCACTTGGATATGGTGCGCCGAGCCGGCTTTCGTTGTGCCCGCACGGTTGAGCTTCTATCGACTCGATTCCCCATTTGCCAAGCGGGCATCTTTCTAATTCCGACCACCGTCCAAGCCAGCCCCCATCCTTGGACTGCTCATGTGAAGAATTCCGCCAAGAGGCTCACTTGGAGAAACATGGTTAACTTCATCCTCCACGCTCGATCGCCAAATTGGGTGGAAACGGCTCACTCGATGCTGCAGATCGTGGCCCAGCGCGGAGGCGTTTTCCATTTGTGGGGACATTCCTGGGAAATCGAAGAACAGCAACAGTGGCCGCAACTTGAATCCGTCTTCGGTGAGATGCGAGCACTGCGGTCAGTGCCCTGTGTTCCGAATTCCGCGCTCGTTCCCTTCGGACACCATTAACGTTGCTCTTTATCGCATCGCTCGTTGTGACGCATGAGGATACTGTTCGCCCACAACCGTTACCAGCATCTCGGCGGAGAAGATTTGGCAGCCAGGGTTGAGAGGGAGCTTTTGGAAAAGCATGGACACACGATTGATCTGTTCGAAGCGGACAACGCCGAGATCCTGGGATTGGCCGGGAAAACTAAGGCGGCGCTGGGAACGGTCTATTCGCCCGCCTTCAAGAAGAGATTGGCGGCGAGAATCCAATCCTCCAAGCCGAGCGTGGTTCATGTTCTCAATTTCTTTCCCTTGCTCTCACCGTCAATTCACTACGCCTGCTGGGAAGCCGGCGTGCCTGTCGTTCAGAAGATATCGAACTTCCGGCTCATCTGCCCCAGCGCACTGCTGTTGCGCGACGGGCGCGTATGCGAAGACTGCGTCGGCAAAACTATTCCCTGGCCGGGCGTTCTGCATGCATGCTATCGAAATAGCTGGACGGGCACGGCGGTGGTGGCAACGATGATTGCCACTCACCGTCTTCTGGGAACGTGGGAGAAAACCGTTGACGCGTACATTGCGCGCACGAATTTCAGTCGCGACAAGCTGATCGAGGGCGGCCTACCGGCGGAAAAAATCGCCATTATCCCCAGCTTCGCTCCTGATCCTGGTGATTCAGGTGACGCCAGCGGCCGATTTGCTCTTTTCGCCGGACGGCTTTCGCCGGAGAAAGGAATCGCGACGCTGCTCTCGGCATGGGATCGCCTCAATGGTTCGTCGCTCCGTTTGAAAGTAGCCGGCGATGGCCCGCTGCGAGAGGAAGTAACGCGGCGCGCCGACGGAGGACGTGTCGAATACCTCGGCGCATTGCCACGTGAGAAGGTCCAATCGCTCATGCGTGAGGCTTCGTTCCTGGTTTTCCCTTCCCTCTGTTACGAGAATTTCCCATTAGCGATCGTCGAAGCGTTTGCCAACGGGGTGCCAGTGATCGCTTCACGGTTGGGCGCGATGGCCGAAATAATCGAGGATGGGCGCACGGGGCTTCATTTTTGCGCTGGTGATCCTGAAGATTTGGCAACGAAGATCGAGTGGGTGGTGGATCATTCGGCCGAAATGGCGCGGATGCGCTGTGAGGCGAGGGCCGAGTATCTATTGAAGTACACGCCAGAGCGGAATTACCAATTGCTGATGGAGCTTTATGACCGCGTCATTCGTATGAGGTCTGGTTCAAGCGCTGCGTGATTTTAGATCTTCATGAAGATTTCCGGATTTCTCACCTGACTTAGCCGAACGCCATCGGAGGAAAACCAAAATAATGACTTCAAAAATAAACGTACTCGTTACTGGGGCCGGGGGATTCATCGGCCATCATCTTGTTCGCAGGCTGAAGGCTGATGGTTATTGGGTCCGCGGCGTGGATTTGAAAAATCCGGAGTACGAGCCCACCCTCGCAGATGAGTTTGCCATTCTCGATCTGCGCCGGTGGGATAATTGCCTCGAAGCCACGCGAGGCATCCACCAGGTCTACAACCTGGCCGCGGACATGGGCGGCATCGGCTATATCACCAGCTCCCATGCGGACATTTCGCGAAACAATATTCTTATTAACACCCACATGCTCGAAGCGAGCCACTTAGGCGGAGTCGACAAATTTCTATTTTCCTCCTCTGCGTGCGTTTATGCGCAATCGAAGCAGAATACTCCGGACGTGATTCCCCTTCGAGAAGAAGATGCGTATCCGGCCGATCCCGAGCCCGGCTATGGCTGGGAGAAGCTTTTCACCGAAGAACTCTGCAAGTACTTCCGTCGGGACTACGAAATGCAGACCCGAGTCGTGCGCTTCCATAATGTGTATGGCCCTCTGGGTACGTACGAAGGCGGCAAAGAAAAATCCCCGGCGGCGCTTTGCCGAAAGATTGCCCTGGCAACCAATGGGGATGACGTAGAAATCTGGGGTGATGGTGAACAAACGCGTTCTTACATGTACATCCAGGATTGTGTGGAAGGCCTGACGCGGCTCATGGCCTCGTCTCATCACGAACCTCTCAACTTGGGCACTGACCGCATGGTGTCCATCAATCAGCTGCTCGAAATTATTGCCCACATCGCAGGCAAGAAGCTCCGTGCGCGCCATGACTTGACAAAACCGCAGGGAGTTCGTGGTCGCAACAGCGACAACACTCGCCTCCGCCAAGTTCTAGGGTGGGAGCCCTCCACGCCCTTGGAAGATGGGTTGAAGGCTACCTATCTGTGGATTCAGAGCGAACTCCGCAAGGCAGGATGCATTCCAGTCCAGGAGAAGAAGGATGCTGCGCTATGAAGTTCCCCGCGCGAATGTCCTGGGCGTTGGAGTAAGTGCCATCAACATGGCTCAGGCGCTGAGCCTGTTCGAATCCTGGCTCGGGAATGGCGGAAAGGGATACGTGTGCGTGACGGGCGTGCACGGAGTGATGGAGGCGCAAAAGGATCCGAATTTCCGGCGCATCCTGAATGACTCTCTCCTCACCACACCGGATGGCATGCCTACCGTCTGGGTTGGAAAGCTCCAAGGATTCAAGAAAATGGACAGAGTCTTCGGTCCGGACCTCATGTATGAGGTTTGTCGCTTATCCGTTGATAATGGGTACAGCCATTTTTTCTATGGCGGCCGGCCGGGAGTCGCCGATCAACTGAAAGCAGTAATGACCAACCGGTTCCCGCTACTCAAAATAGTGGGAGCTTGGACGCCTCCGTTTGGACCTTTGAGCCGCCAGGAGGAAGATCGCCTGCTCGAACTCGTTGTTGAAAAAAAGCCCGACATTATTTGGGTGGGCCTCAGCACACCAAAGCAAGAAAGATTTATGGCGGAATATAGTCACAAGATTCCATCCAAACTCATGGTGGGAGTTGGCGCCGCTTTTGACCTGCATGCAGGTCTAATGAAGGATGCTCCTGATTGGGTAAAAAGGGCGGGACTGCAATGGTTGCATCGGCTCATTCAAGATCCCGGCCGCTTGTGGAAGCGATACCTGGTAAACAATCCAAAATTCCTCTGGAAGATTTCTCTTCAGTTGACCCACCTCTCCAAATATTCTCTTGATTAAGGAAATCGAGACCCTTGTCCAACAGGATGGGGGTTGTTTCAATGGCTTTCTGATCCCGCACGAGCAATTAATTTCCCGCAGGTCTCTTTCCTTCCTTTCGTTTTGTCAGCTTAACTCTCCTGATGAAATTCCCTTTTTGCAAATTGCCCCCGGCGCGCAGCGCAACACGAGATTCTCGTCCGCAATAAGCAAAATGTGGTCGCACAATTGGCCAGCGCTGCTGTGCGAACAACTCTACGAGCGCGCAGGCCCCGACGTTGGATCGCGCGGCCGGAAGGGAATCGGCGCGGCGGGAATTCGCGGGTTAGGATTCCTGTTTAACTGGGCGCGCGCATAGTCAGCCCATGGCCCTTTGGATTCGATTTGAAGATAAGAGATCCAATGATGCAGCGCGAGTTTTTTCTGTCCGTGTTTCTCATACGCGGATGCAAGGTTGAAGTGCGCGTCTCCGTGATGTGGCTCGATTTCTGTGGCGCGGCGCAAATGCTGGATCGCCTGATCCATATCGCCCAATTCGTCGAGTACACAACCCAGATTGAAATGCGCGATGGCATTCCCTGGTTCGAGCTCAAGCGCGTCGCGAAAGGCCTTTTGCGCATTCTCCAGTTCCCCAAGCTGATAGAAAACGCATCCGAGGTTTACATGAGGTTCGCACCACTTAGGCTGCATTTCGATCACTTGGCGGTAAAGCCGCATCGCCTCGTGCAGGCCGTCGCGCCTCGCCTCACACCGTATTGCATATTCGAACAATTCGTCAGCGGCCCGCGACTCCATTTGGCGAATTTTCGCGCTGCTGATCGCTGCGTGAAATGGCAATAGCAACTGCCCAGTGAGGGGTTCGATGGCTGCGCCAGCCGCGTTGGGCGGAATCGCCGCGATCTCTCGCCCGCTTGCGAATAACCGCAATTCACCGATCGCGGTCCCGTCGCCGGCATAACCCTTGCGCAGGATAGCGACTGCCCGGCAAAGTTTTCTCGCTGGAATCTTGCGCTCCGTTATCGCCTTAATTGAGCGCAAGGCGACTAAATCACGAAAATTGTAGAAGCGTTCACCCCACCGGGATTGCGGTACAACAAGCCGGAGCCTCTGCCAGTAGCGCAGCCGGCCGGGCTCCACCCCGACGATTCGACTCGTTTCTCTTTGCGTGTAACGCTCGGGCAATCCGCTCGCTTCCTCGCGCGCGGCCATCGAGACCCGCGGGTCGCGCATGCTTATCTGACGATGATTATGCCCCCCTTGTCAAATCTTACACCGGAGAAAATCCACGTCGATTGAACGTTTCCTCCGTTACTGGTAAGCACCCGCCCGTTGCAGCCCGGAGGGGTCTTGCTAGACTTCCTACGGGGGCTTGCCGTTCGAGATGCGGGAAGAGAAGTTTGAAGATCGTCAGCTTGGGCAACTCATTAGCGTTGCTCGCCCGGTTGCTCTCCTTCTCGCGCTTCTCGCTCTCAAAGAAACTGCGCCGGGCAGCAGCCGGGCAGCCACGATTTTCTTGTCCGCCTACCTCGTCGCGGGGCTCGCGCTTCTGGCCATCAAGAATGTTACGCGCTTCGAATGGGCCCGGTTTCCTGTTGAGCTCGATGCCGTGGTTCTGGCCGTCTTCATTGCGCTCACCCCGTCGCTTGCTTCGTTCTGGCTATTCTATCTCTTCGCGGTATTTGCCTTGGCCCTCCGGGGTCGCTTGAGCGGAGTCGCTTCCCCATTTCAGTCGCGTCCCAATAGCTTGTTCGCCAGTGATGCCGGACTGCTCAGCGCTGGCGCCGCTGTCGCTGTCGTCGTTCGTGCTGCATGGCATCAACCCGGCACAGGACTGCTTCGCTGGCTGGGCCTTGGAATCGGGACCTACTTCGCTGGCCTCTGTGTTGCGTGGTTTGGAATTCGGGAAAGAACTCTGATCAGCGAACATCGGCTGATCGAATCCCTGCTCGGCGCAATTCGCGTGGAAAAAGGCGTCGCGGAATCGGTTCGCCTTGTCTTGAGTGAACTAGCTCGCGAGTTTGACTGTGAGCAAGCTGTCTTGGTGATTTGCGATGAAGAGATCGACCGCCTCTTTGTGTGGAAAGCAGACCAGGACCGCCGCCACGTGATTCCTCCCGAAGTTCTCCCGCTCACGCGCACAGGCGCCTATCTCGCCGAGGACTTATCGCAGACGATCTGCTGGAATTCACTCGAAAGGGCGGGCAGGGGTTTTGGCTGGGAGCGGGATGCCGGCACTCCCCTGAAGCAAATGGAAGCTCCCCCGGCGGCAACTCGTCAGGAACTTGGCGCACGCTCCGCGATGGCGGCGACAGTGCTGTCCTCCGGCCATCCTGCAGGCCGCATGTTGCTCCTCAACGCCCGGAATATTTTCGTGCGCCGCGATTTGCGGCTGTTCGAGCGCATCGTTCGTCAATTAAATGTTCCGCTCGAAAATATTTTTCTCTTGCGCAGCCTCCGCACCCGCGCTGTCGAAGGCGAGCGCAGCCGTATTTCTCGCGATCTGCACGACGGCATTCTCCAGACACTCTTGAGCCTCAATATTCAGCTCGGCGTTCTCCGCCGCAAACTGCCGCTATCTCCGGAACAGGTCGGTAATGACCTCGGCGCTCTGGAGAAAACCGTCCGCGAGGAGGGCGAAGAACTTCGCCAAATGGTCAAGGACCTTAGGCCCTTGCGGCTGGAAAGCGCCGACTTGCGCGAAATGATGTTCGGTTTCGCCGAGCGTTGTCACGACGAATCGGGTCTCGCCGTCGATCTGTTCCTGGAAGAGAACGATTTGCGCGCGCCAGACCGTGTTTGCCGCGAAGTCTTCCAGATATATCGTGAGTCACTCAATAATATAAAAAAGCATGCACGTGCCAGCCACGTCGTGGTAAAACTATGGCAGGACGACACGAAAATCTTCCTCGTCGTCGATGATAACGGGCAGGGATTCAGTTTTTCGGGCCGATATAGCAGTGAGGAGCTGGATCGTCTGCGCCTGGGTCCGATCTCGATTAAGGAGCGGACACGAAGCGTGGGGGGTGTCCTGACGGTGGAATCGAACCCGGGACATGGTGCGCGTTTAACAATTGAAATCCCATTGAACTGAGATGACAAAAGGCAAACCGCCTGTCCGCGTCCTGATCGCCGACGACCACGCCATCTTTCGCGATGGTCTACGCAAACTATTTGAAGGCTCCGACGAAGTGACGATTGTCGGCGAGGCTTCGAATGGAAATGAATGCATCCGTATGCTGGCGAAACTCAAGCCGGATATTCTCCTGCTCGATCTTCGCATGCCCGAGAAGGACGGCCTCGGCGTTCTCGAGGAAATCAACTTTGACTCGGTCTCTACGCGCGTCATTGTCGTGACCGCCGCCGAAGACGACCGCGACGTGGTTCGCGCCATGCGGCTCGGGGCCCGCGGTGTCGTTCTGAAGCAATCTGCCAGCGACCTGCTTCTGAAGAGCATCAAGAAAGTTCACGACGGTGAAATCTGGCTGGACAATCGCATGACCGCGGAAGTGATTGATGCATTCAAACGTTCCGCGGAAACTGGCCAGCGCCGCGACAAACCACTGCTCAGTGACCGCGAAAAGGAGATTGTTCAACTCGTTGCTCAGGGCTTTCGCAATCGCGAAATCGGCGAAAAGCTTTTCATTAGCGAACAGACAGTTAAAAACCATTTGCACAATATTTTCGATAAACTCGGCGTTTCCGATCGGCTCGAACTTGCTCTCTACGCCATTCATCATCGCCTGATCGATCAGACTTAAGCTTCTCCGCTCGTTTCTGCTGGCCTTAGCCGTACTATTTTCCCCACGCATGCCCGGATTAATTTGCTCGCGCCGCGTCCTCCGCGATATTCTAAGGGCGGGTATTGCCGGTGGCTGAAGGACAAAACGACAGGGCGTGTCCTCACTGCGGGAATTCGTCACCGCCTGGCGCCACGCGGTGTCCTCATTGCGAGCGGCGATTGTTTCCTCTCCTACGCACAAGGGAAACGGTCATTTTGTTATGTGCGGCGCTTCTTGTCGTTCAAATTTTTCTCACCGGGATCGTCACCCGTGCTTACCACCAGAAATTGGCGGCGCTCGCTCAGCAGTGGTTGGCAGCGGGCGAACAGGAACTAAAATTAGGCCACGCGACCGGGGCTCTTGCTGATTTTCGCAACGCTCTCGTTTATGCGCCGGATGATAGTCAGATTCAGTTGCGCCTCGCCCTTGCTTTGGCGGCCAGCGGCCGAGACAACGAAGCGAATGCGTATCTGTTGGGTCTCCTCGCTCGCGCCCCTGCCGACGCCCCCGTCAATCTTGCCCTCGCTCGAATCTCGGCTGCCGGGGGCCCCGAGGCCGATGCGATGCGCTACTATCACAGTGCGATTTATGGTGTTTGGCCGCGAGATGGCGAAACAAATCGCCTAAAGACTCGTCTCGAGCTCTGTCAATTTTTGATTGCACGCCACGACACTTCCGGCGCCGAGGCGGAACTCATTGCATTTGCCGCAGAAATCCCCAACGAAGGCGGCGGCACACTTGATGAGCAAGCAGGTGAGCTGTTTCTCACTGTCGGCGATGCGAACCGCGCGTTGGTCGAATTTCGCCGCGCACTCGCTGCGCCGCATCCACCGGCGGGATCGTTGCGCGGCGCTGGTCTTGCGGCGTTTCAACTCGGCGATTATTTTCAGGCTGAACGGTACCTCGATCGCGCCTCGCGCATCCGCAAAGATGACCCCATGGTTTCCCAATCGCTCACAATGTCGCGGCTCGTTCTTGTGTGGAACCCGTATGCAACTGGTCTCAGCGCCACGGAACGCGCCGATCGCGCTCGTCACGACTTCGAGCAGGCATTCTCGCGCTTGCAATCGTGCGCTCGACAGAATGATGTGAATGTTTCTGTGAAGCCTGTCCCACAGTCCGACCTCGCAACGCTTTATGCCAAAGCGGTTTCCTTGCGCCCACAATTGACGGAACAGGGCTTTCGCCGCGATCCGGGGCTATTCGACGCAACCATGAACCTCGTGTTCAATATTGAGAATCTCGTAGCGCAACAGTGCGGTCCTCCGAAGGGGTTTGATCAAGTCCTTGTCCTGATTGGGAAATCTCCGCGGAACGTCCAACAATGAGCGCGACGTCCGGCAATTCCCTCGTGCCGTCCCAGCCTGCTGCCGCGGCTCCGCGAGTTAAAAGCCGAATCGAGCGCCTTTGGACCATTTGGCGGCGGAAAGCCCTAACGCTCCGTGAAGGTCAGCTTTTTCTCTTGCTGGCGGTCATCATCGGTTTATTTTCCGGTCTGATTGTCGTCTGCTTCCGCATCACCATTGAATGGACACGGTTCTGGTTGCTTGGCTCGTCGATGCAGCCCTCGCATCTTCGAGTTCTTCTCGCGCCGACACTCTCCGGATTTGTGATTGCTCTGCTCGTGTTACATGTCTTCAAACGTTCGCGTGGCAGTGGAGTAAACCAGACGAAAGCCGCCGTCTTTATCTTCGACGGCCACGTGCCATTTCGCACCGTTATCGGAAAATTCGTCACTTGCGCGCTGGCGATCGGCAGCGGCCAGTCTTTGGGTCCGGAAGATCCGTCCTTGCAGATGGGAGCTGGAATCGCCTCGGCGCTGGGACGCGGCCTGAAACTCTCGCGCGAAAAACAGCGCCTGATCGCTCCAATTGGAGCCGCCGCCGGCCTCGCTGCCGCGTTCAACGCGCCAATCTCGGCCGTAATCTTCGTGATCGAGGAGATCATCGGCACCTGGAGCGGCGGGGTTCTGGGCGCGGTCATTTTGGCCGCTATTTCGAGCGTTGTTGTGATGCGCGAATTTCTGGGCAACGCTCCTATGTTTCGAGTTCCTTCGCTGGAATTCCGGAGTCCAGTCGAACTGATCGGTTACGCTGTTCTTGGTGTCATCAGCGGTGTTGCATCCCTCACTTTCTTGAAGTTCATCGCCTATTTGCGGCCCGTCCTGATGCGCCTCCCGCGCTGGACTCAATATCTGCAACCCGCCGCGGCCGGATTGCTCGTCGGCATTATCGGTCTGTGGTTACCGCAAGTCATGGGCAGTGGATATCCGATCATCGACCAGGCGCTCCACGACCAGTTCGTCTGGCGGATGTTGCTCCTGCTTGGATTGTTCAAGATTCTTGCGACAGGCATTTCTTTTGTCAGCGGTACGCCCGGTGGAATGTTTGCGCCGACGCTTTTCATCGGTGCGATGCTTGGCGGCGCTGTGGGCGGTTTTGAGCACTATGTTGTTCACAGGCCGGTCGAATCCATTGCCGCGTTTGCGCTGGTTGGCATGGGGACGTTTTTTGCAGGCTTTCTGCGTGTGCCCATCACGTCTGTTTTCATGGTCCTCGAGGTCAGCGGCAATTACTCGATCATTGTCCCCGCCATCATTTCCAATATGATTGCCTATTTCATTTCCCATCGATATCAGAAAGTCCCGCTTTTTGATTTCCTCGCCCGGCAGGATGGCTTTTTCCTTCCTTCCATCGAAGAGCTGCGCGAGCAGACTGCATTACGCGTGGAGGATGCCATGCGGCCGGGCGGGGGGAATGTGTGGCGCAATGAGGATCCCGCCGAATTATCGGGCGCGGATGCAGTTTCTGCTGCGACGCCATTCCTGCTCTGGCACCGAGATGACGGTTGGCGAATCGCGTCGGGCGACGATTTGCGTCGCCGCGCCGAAGCACTTCGCACTGGCTCAGCGCCACCGGAAATACCCGCTCGCGGCCCGCTGCCCCAGCTCTATCCTGATCAGCATCTCGACGAAGCACTCCGCCTTATCGGGGATTGGCCTATCGTGCCTGTGGTCAATCGCGCCAATATCGATAAATTGGAAGGTGTCCTCTCTCTCGACGATATCCTGCGGGCCTATCGTAACTCTTGACCTTTGCGTGATTTGGACAGGCTAGTACTTTTGTACCACGCTGCTTCTCGACAAAATGTGCCTTGCAGTCTATTGAGGCTATGCGGGTTCAGCGCCTATGCTATGTACATTAGCGAATTCGGAAGGTGGCCCTTGGCGCAAAAAGAACGTAGAACGAGCCGTCGTTTTCTGATGCGATTGCCTTTGAAGGTCCGCTGGACAAGCGAAACGTCCATCGGCGAGGCCTCTTCCGAGACACGGGAAGTCAGCTCGCGCGGAATTTATTTTTTTCTCTCGAAAGATTTGAAGAGCGGTGCACCACTTGAGATTGTCATGACGTTGCCGCACGAAGTCACGCTCGCCGGACCCGTGAAGGTTCGTTGCCTCGGGCACGTTGTCCGCACGGATTCCGAGCGCGAACAGGACATTGGTGTTGCGGCGGCCATTGAACGCTACGAATTCTTACGCGACGGCGAAGCCCTCGCGTAACAGGTTCTTGCCCATCCTTTTCGGAGTTGGGTAAGAAGCAGCCGGCGGATGCGGGTCCCTCAGCCACTTCCGCCGGTTATTTTTTTGCATTTCCGAGCCATGACCGGACCCCCCAGTAGTGCTCCTCCCAAGTCTGAAGAAGAAATAACAATCATTCGCGATCTTCATCTGAATCATGTCCGGTTCGAGATTTTGCATCTTGACATAATTCCATATTACTACTAATATGGAAATATATGAGAGGCGGGAACTCAAATCGATGACCAGCCAAAGCGCAGCCAAGGCAGACCCGAAGCACGTCGCGCGGTACGCGGACATGTTTTCCGCCATGGGAACCGAGCCGCGGCTGCGCATCATGCAACTGTTGCTCTCGGCACACCCGGAGGGGCTCGTGGTCGGTGACATTCAGGAGCAAGTCGACATACCGAATTCCACGCTTTCGCACCACCTGGAAAAGCTTAAGGCCGAAAATCTTGTCAATGTGCGACGCGAGGGCACATTTCTGCGTTACACGGCAAATACAGAAGCACTACAGGAATTGCTCGGTTTCTTGCATGCCGAATGCTGCACGCGAAACAAGGCGCTCGATGCCAGAGAGGTCATCCAAATCTGCAGATAGGTGCCCGCTGAGAGGAGAACTAGCGATGAGCGGTCCGCAAATTACAAACGGTTCGAATATCAGAGAAGTGGTGAAGGAAAAATACGGCGAGGCCGCACGGCGCGTGAAGGCAGGCGGCAGTTCGTGCTGTGGAGCTACAGCGGCCAGCGGCTGTTGCGACCCGATAACGTCAAATCTTTACGGTGCGCCGCAGACGAACGATATTCCCGAAGAAGCGCTGCTGGCATCGCTTGGCTGCGGCAATCCGACCGCGCTCGCGAAACTGAATCCGGGCGAGATCGTGCTCGATCTCGGCTCTGGCGGCGGCATCGATGTATTGCTTTCCGCGAAGCGCGTTGGGCCAACCGGCAAAGCTTTTGGCCTTGACATGACGGATGACATGCTGGCGCTCGCAAACGAAAACAAGAAAAAATCCAGCATTGAGAATGTCGAATTCCTGAAGGGCGAAATCGAACATATTCCTCTGCCCGATAATTCGGTGGACGTGGTCATTTCGAATTGCGTCATCAATCTTTCGGCGGACAAAGATCAAGTGCTGCGCGAAGCGTTTCGTCTGCTCAGACCGGGTGGAAGATTTGCCGTTTCCGACGTGGTGACGCGCGGAGAAATCCAGCCGGAGATTCGCGAAAGCGTCCTGCTGTGGATTGGATGCGTTGCGGGTGCTCTTGAAGAAGGTGCTTATCTGACCAAGCTCGCCGAGGCAGGCTTTGGGCAAATTTCCGTCGAGCCGACGCGGATATATCGCGCCGCCGACGCGCGCGAATTTCTCTCCTCTGCGGGAATCGATGCGGACACGATTGCACCTGAAGTTGATGGGAAGTTCATGAGCGCGTTCATTCGAGCCACGAAACCCGCCCGGCAGGATGGCATCGCCGGAAAATCCTGCTGCGGCCCGGACTGCTGCGCACCACCAAAGTAAAGAAACGAACGAACGGACGGCTGATGCTGCCAGTGACAAACCGTTACAACGTGCTTTTCTTGTGCACCGGTAATTCCGCCCGCTCGATCATGGCAGAAGCCATTCTCAATCATAAGGGCCGCCCGATTTTTGCGGCCTACAGCGCTGGCAGCCATCCGGTAGGCCACGTTCGCACCGAGGCTCTACGCCAGCTTGAAATGGCACACATCCCGGTTGCTGGTCTTCGAAGCAAGAGTTGGGGGGAATTTTCAATGCCGGATGCGCCAAAATTGGATTTTGTTTTCACGGTTTGCGACAACGCCGCGAAAGAAATCTGCCCAATTTGGCCGGGCCAGCCCATGACCGCGCACTGGGGCATTCCTGATCCAGCCACAGTCGTGGGCTCGCAAGAACGGATCGAGCGCGCCTATCGCGATGCGTTCACTGTTCTTGACCGTAGAATTGGCTTGTTTTTATGCCTGCCCATTGCCAGCCTGGATCAATTGGCGATGAAGAGAGAAATCGATCGCATCGGCCACCAATGAAACCGAATCTGTGTGCACGCGTCGTGGCCGAGTTCTTGGGAACGGCATTTCTTCTTGCGGCTGTGGTGGGTTCAGGAATCATGGGCGAGCGGCTCGCAGGAGGAAACGTCGCTATCGCCTTGCTGGCCAACACGCTCGCGACCGGCACGATTCTCGTTGTTCTCATCCTGACATTTGAGTCCGTCTCCGGCGCGCATTTCAATCCGGCAGTGACGTTGTCGATGGCGATTGAAAAAGTGATGAGATGGCGCGAAGTGCCAGCGTATCTCACGGCACAGCTGGCGGGCGCGTTTGTGGGGGTAGCGATGGCGCACATGATGTTCGGCTTGCCGCTGTTTTTCGCATCGACTCATGCCCGGCACGGCGCAGCGCAACTTTGGAGCGAATTTGTAGCCACGTTTGGGTTGCTCATGGTCATTTGGGGATGCGTCCGTTTTCGCCCCTCGATGGTGAGCTTTGCGGTGGGAGGCTACATTACTGCCGCGTACTGGTTTACGGCATCCACGTCCTTTGCCAATCCAGCGGTTACGCTCGCCCGCGCCGCAAGTAACACCTTTGCGGGAATCCGGCCAGGGGACGCGCCCGGTTTCCTGGTCGCCGAGCTTTTCGGCGCTCTAGCGGCGACGCTCTTGTTTCGCTGGCTGGCGGCTGCAACGCAACGGTCCGTCGATAGAAACCAAATGAACGAACCCGTGTGACCCTCCGCAAGGAAGGTCGCGCCCGGTCCCGCGACCTCTGCCATCACAAAACATTTACGGCGTCACAGTTCTGCGGGCGCCCGAAAAATGATAGGGTGACTCATGCAGGACAACCTGTTTGGCACAGCATGAACCAACAATTCGATCTTCTCTTGCCTGGAACCATCTCATTCCCGAATGAAAGGTTCGCTAGATAGGAATTAGACCCGCGACGCACGCATGATTTTTTCCCCCACGAATGCTCTTGATGACGCCCCCAGCGAACGCTGGGGTGCTCTGGCGTTACTCGCCACAGCGTCATTTCTCGAAATGAGCCCGTGGTTTTCGGCGTCGTCGGTGCTGGCGCAGCTGCGAGCGGTGTGGGGACTGAGCACGGCCGCAGGAGCGTGGCTCACGATTACCGTCCAGTTTGGTTTCGTCGCCGGCGCATTGGTTTCGGCTGCTTTCAATGTCGCTGATTTAGTGAAACCTCGACGGCTGATGCTCTATGGCGGTGGTGCGGCAGCGCTGTTCAATCTGGGGCTGCTGGCAAGTCACGGCGTCGCGTCGGCGCTGCCACTGCGATTCGCAACGGGCGCGTCTCTGGCACTTGTGTATCCGCCAAGCCTCAAGGCGATGGCGACATGGTTCCGTCGCGAGCGTGGAGCGGCTCTGGGCGTTATGGTGGGCGGGCTGACGCTGGGGTCCGCACTCCCACAGCTGCTAAATGGACTGGGCGGTGTGCACTGGACATGGGTGATCGTGACGACCTCCGTGTTGACGCTGATCGGCGGACTGCTGGCGGAATTTGTGGGACATGACGGGCCGTATGCATTCCCCGGAGCAGTGTTCAATCCGCGCGAGAGCTTGCAGATGCTCTCCGATCGCGGCGTACGGCTGGTGACGCTGGGCTACTTCGGCCATATGTGGGAGATCTACGCAATGTGGACCTGGTGCGCCGCATTTTATGCCGATACGCTGCGCGCAAAAGGCGCGCGCGACCCTTTGCGAGACGCGGCATTTGCGGGCTTTGCGACGATCGGCATCGGTGCCGTGGGATGCTGGGCCGGTGGAAGAATTGCCGACAGCTGGGGGCGAAGCCGCACTGCAGCTGCCTCGATGGCCGTGAGCGGCAGTTGCGCCGTCGTAATCGGGCTTGTCGCGATGCATTCGTTCGCGCTCGCATTAGCGGTGGGAATTGTGTGGGGGTTTGCGGTCGTGGGGGATTCGGCGCAGTTTTCGACGATGATCACCGAAATTGCCGACCAGAGCTATGTGGGCACAGCGCTGACCCTGCTCCTCGCTGTGGGATTTACGCTGACAGCCGCGACCATCTGGCTCGTTCCCATCGTGCGTGACGCGCATGGATGGGCGTGGGCGTTCGCGCTTCTGGCGCCAGGACCTGCGATGGGCGTCGTGGCAATGTTGAAGCTGATGCGTTCACCAGAGGCGGTGCGCATCGCGGGCGGGCGTGGCTAATCGAAAAAGTGGAGGCTCATCGCGAGGAGCCGTAAAGAGCGGCATTGAAGAATGGCGCGAAGGCATTGATGACCGCCGTGCGGAAAGCGGCTTGGCGCGTGATGAAGTTGCGCGTCAGGACACCCCATGCGCCTTGCGAGTCGCGGATGCTCTGGCCGCCAGCGAATGCATCGACGGCGGCGCTGAGCTCCACGCCTTCATCCACGACCTGGCGAACTAGCTCTTCCGGCAAGAGGACAGCCCCCGATTGGCCGAAGGAACTGCGGCCCGATCTGTCGGCGACATACGCCCAGTTTTCCAGGAACACCAGGCGGGAGCTATTGCGGGTCATTTTGTCCACAACAATATCCAGTCCGCCTTCGAGCCCGACGAAATACTTCCACGGCAAATTGCCTTCGCGTGCCTGCTTCGCCAAAGTCTCCGCGCGCTTGCGGGCACCAGCCATCATTTCAAGTCGCGACAGAGGTGTGTGGCTCACGCCACTCTCCGTCTCGACTCCAACGACCTCGAACGGAGCGCTGGGGTCCAGTGAAGGGCCAAAAATCTGCAGTGCCTCCCGGACGGCTTCGAGCTTCGGGCGGCGCGTGCTTCCGACAGCGACAAGAATCTTCTCCATCGGCAGGCTATTATAGTGCAAGGAGGCGTCCGCGCCAGCCTGTCGCAGTCGAAGCTTGGCGTGAATTGCCATCGCTAAATACGACCACGCGTTCCGGGCCGTATGGCCTAACGCCCAAACCTGGCGGCAATCACACCAATGATCACGCCGCCGATGGCGCCGGACGCGAGGATCGGGACCATGGCTTTTGTAATGATTGCGTCAGGTAGACTGAGCAGGATTCCGAGAAAAAGTCCCACAGCCCATCCCGGCCACGGCAGCCGTATGTTGCAGATTACAAATCCTAGAGCGAACCGAGCCAGGAAGGCCCCGAGCATCGCCGTGGATTTGTTGGGATGCGGCAGCGGGATCATCGCCGCGGCGTCAACTGCGCCGAAAATAAGTCCGCAAAGGATGCCCAAAGGGATTCTCGCCATGCGTCCTCTCTTGTCGAATTATTCCGAGGGCAGATGCCCAGCCTCACTCTTTCCAGAGTTGGGATTGTTTTTCGCGGCCGAAACGGGCATTGAGGAATCTCTTCAGATCGTCGACCGAGTTGAAAACCTGGTCGGCGCAGGCGAGCATCCAACCGCTGATCTGCTCATGCGCGAGCGGCGTGACCATATAAACAGGAATGCCTTTGCGATACGCGATGGTCAGTTCGGCCGGTGTGCCGCCGCTAAGCGCATTAGGATCACCCCAGAAACACACTACATAGTCAGCTTTGTTCTCAATCAGATCGAGATCGAACTGGATGATCTTGCGAACGACCCGGCGGAAGCGTTCGATATCCGCTGTCTTCCATTCGCGGAAGTGCGCGACTTCTTCGTCCGTGAGATTCTTCTTTTCATCTTCCGCAGGATCGTAGACACGATGGCCAAGATGGTCTCGCAGGAAGGGAGAAAGCTTCTGGCGCCAGAGCTTACCCCCGCCGTCGGCGAATTCGATGGGTCCGCAAAGATATGCAAGCATGAGGGTCCAGGCGGAGCAAACTCTAGCATGACGCGATGCGCGAGGCAACGGAACGCGCCCCCTGCAACATTTCGCTCGGCGAGGGAAGGGCCAATCAAGTGAGTCCGGAAATGGTGAACGGGAGATATTCTGGAGCGGCCGAGGGGACTCGAACCCCCGCCTACAGCTTGGCAAGCTGTCGTACTACCCCTATACTACGGCCGCTCAAACGGAAGGTTTGCAGCGATTCTTTTATAACATGCCCGCTTATGAGCGGACAAGGCCCCGGAAGACACACCTGCGCACAGGTGTAATGCGCGCGCGGAGAGAGGCTCCTCCGGGAGAAAAGTCGTCTAATTGACTTCCAGGATGCGCGTAGCCTTGACGACCGGAGACTTCTTTTGTCGCTCGGCAAAACGCGTAGCCCGCTCGCGGTCAATGTAGACCCGGGCGAACTTCTCGCCGTCGTGGTAATAAACCGTCACCTGCCAGTGATGGTGCTTCCGGCGCCGGTCACGGCTGAAACGGGATGAACCCTTTTTGTTTTTCGCTTTGGTGCTTGCCCTTGTTTTTTTCTTCACTGGCGTCCTAGTCTAAGTCGCGGGAGTATCGCAACTTCGGCGTTGCCGCGCAAGTCCCAAGTTAATCAATGGCCTCGTCGCCGGGTCTTTTGATGCAATTGAAAGATGGCCAAGTAGCTTACCCCTAATGGAACACCTCCGCCAGAACTTGAGACGTTTTCGGCCAACTTGCGTCTAATATTGGAGAGCAAAAAAACTGCCAAACGCAGTGGAACTTTTGAGGCTCTTGGGGCGTATTTCACAGTAGGGAGCTGGAAAGTAAAGGGAGGGGAGTTAGGGCCATGGTGATGAGATTTGAACAGACAATGAACATTGAAGATCCGCGGCACCATTCGCAGGAGCGCATAGAAGTCCTCCGGCAATTGCTGGCGGGCGGAGCACGCGTTGAGCCTGACCCGAAGCGGCCCGATTTCTATGAGGTGGAAAGCGGCTCCGACATTTACTACATCCACATTTCGCCCATCTCTGGGAAAATCCTCCTGTTGGCCGCATGGCCGAAGGATGGAGTTCCCGGGGACGAAGTGCACGCCGCAATCCAGCTCGCGTAGCACAACTGTAGAAATCCAGCTGTATAAAGTATTTATTGCAGTACTAAATCTGAGGCCTTTAAGTCCAGGTCCGTGAGGATCTGTGTCTTCAATTCGTAGACCTCTGGCGCCGCTGTGCTACGCGCGTATATCGAATCGCCCTGAGCGCCGGAAATTTCGACGGTAGTGGTCCTGCCCGATTTCTCCGTGAGCGTGATCGTGATCGCAGGCTTTTTCAAGTGCTGCAAAATGCCTGCGGAGGGTGAATCGTAAATCTGTGTTGCGCGCGCGTTCTGGAGCGGGTCCAGAATCTTCCAATATTGAACAGACTTGCCTTTGCTGCCTGCGGGCTGGACGATGGCCCACTGACCGTCTTTGCCCTGCGAGCACTCGATCGTTCCATTCGCGTTTTGAATTTGCATGCTCGTGATGTTCGAAGGATCGAAATGCAGGATTGCTTTGTCGCGAAAATCGAAGAGTGTCTTGTTAATCGAGTCGTAGAGACTCGAGGCCACCACGAAAATCATGGGCCGCGAAGTGTCGCGAGCAAAGTAGTTGTTGTCTGCGTTCTTTTTGCCGACGAGAAGATGAAATTGCTGGCCGCTTTGTGTGTTTAGGTCGAGTGTAATCGCAGGGTGAACAAGGCCGTACTTCGCCAGGTCATCGGGCGTCTCGCTGGCGACCTGGCCAAACTTGCCGCTTGACAGCGAACTGGTGAAGGAATCGACTGCGTCAGAATCGGCGGTGAGTTGCTTTGGCTTGCTGATTTGCCAGCCCGAGGCTTGCTTTGCCAGGCTGACGCCGCCGTTGGGGTCATTCAGCGTGATACTGCTGATCTCGGCCCCGTTAAAATCCAGAACCGACGAATCGCGCAGTTTTGAAAGCGGTTGCGCGGTTTCGTCGAGAAGCGAAACGGGAAGCGTGTCGATATTTTTCGAACCGTCGATCCGCGCATAAACGAGGCTGCTGGAAAAATCTTTACCGCCCAGCGCCACCGTGTGCCTCTCCCCACCCTTAGGCTGAAATTCGATGGTCACAGCAGGTTCGTCGAGTCCATATTTTGAAAGGCTGTCGCTCGGCGGGAAGGAACGGTGGATTTTTGCACTGCTCAAATCGTTCACGATCCCGCCGATCGCGGATTGATCGGCGCGCGTTTGCACCGGCTGCGTAATCAGCCACGAATTTCCCTCTTTCGCGAAAGCAATGTTGCCGCTCTTGCTTTCGAGTGTGAACCTGGTGATGTCGGCCGCCTTAATAGCGAAAGCCGGCTTCCAGGATGCCTCGTCCGAAGGCGGCGCGGGGTTGTGTTTGCTGTCGTAAAAATAAACGAACGCGCCCAACGCGATGGCGGCCACGACGACGATCAATGTGCTTTTTTTCATGGCCGGTTAACGACGCTTGATCCAGACGTAGATTCCCCCAAGTATTACAAACAACGGCAGAATCAGCATGCTAAGCCAGGACAGCTCGCGCTGCTGCGCCTGAGTCAGTGTGACGCGCCGGTTCGTGGGCTCTTTCGGCCGAATCGAGATCAAGTTCTCTTCTTCGGTGAGCCAATTGATGGCATTGAAGAAGAGATCGCCGTTGCGTTGTTGGCCGAACCATTGATTGCTGGCGAACTCAGAATTGCCGATGACGACCAGTCGCGCATCCGAGCTCCCCGATTTTTTCTCGGCCGACACGCCCAGCGAAAGCGGGCCACGCTCATCCTTCGCCGCGTCAAATTTCACGGTTCCGTTGCCCAGATTGGGCACAGTGAAGCTGTTCGGCGAAGTCTTCAAAAGCTCAACGGTCACCGGATCAGCCTTCGATGAATCCGCAGCCGAAACCGTGCGCGCCAGAGGAAAAAACGTCATCATGTTTTCGAAGTTCTTCACGATCGGGCTCGGCCCGTAATTGACGACCAGAGGAATCCCTGGCCCCGCGCCGATCAACCGCCCCACTCCGCTGACATCGATCACGTAGTTGTCACCAACCTTTACATTCCAGGCTTGTATGATCGAATCGAGCTCCGGGTTCGTACCGGGATCTAAGAGAAATATCGCCTTGCCCCCGCCATCGAGATACTTTTCGATCATCTGCACTTCCTGCGGGAAAAAGGATTTTGTGGGTCCCGCGTCGGCGATGACGCTGCAATCTTGCGGGACGCTGCCCGAAGTCACCAGATTGACGCTTCGAACGAGGTAATTTTCCTTCTTAAGTTCATCAACCACGCCGCTATAGCCCTTGCCGCTTGTGTCTTCAATGGATTTCTCGCCATGCCCTTCGAGAAAGCAGACGGATTTCACCGTGGTGGCCACGGCCTTCAGGATGGAGGACGTGATGTCCTGCTCGCTGGTATCGTCCGGCCGTTCAGTGTGCGAGCCGCTGACCAAGATCAGTTGGTCCAGCCGCGTAATTTCGTATTCCTTGGCCAGACCGGGCTGCTCGGTGGGATCGACCACCTGAAAATGAATATGGTGATTCAAATTCTGGTATTCCGCTATCTGGTCCTTGAGCTGCTGCGCTTGTGGGTCGCTCGATTTGGCGAAGAGAAAAATGTCTACGTCCGATTTGATGGGCTCGACGATCTTCTTTGTTTGATCGGAAAGCGAATATAGCTTCTCGGTGGTCAAATCGAACGTCTTGTGATGCCGGAAGCCGAGATAATTGAGAAAAACCAAAATCGCCACGACAGCGGCGACCAGCACACCTGTGTTCGCGCCAAGCTTTGAAGAGCGCTTCGAGAAAAACCCGATGAGACTGCGGAAGTCGAGCGCAATCCACGCGAGGAAAAGCACTCCGCCGGTGATGAGAAGAATTTCACTCGGAAGGTCAAGCAGTTCCCGTGAAGTGTACCGAATGTAGCCGGCCAGCAAAAGCGCCAGACCGAGCACGCCGCCGAGTTGAGCCAGTTCTTTCCGCTCCAATTTCATCTAGGCTCTCCTCCAGCGCATCGATTCAACCGCGCGCATGGTGAGGAAGATTCCCAGGAAGATCCAACTGCCGAAGAAAATCAATCCGGTCGTATCGATGACGCCGCGGACGAACGGGTCGTAGTGCTGCAAGATGGCGGCATATTGAAGGGCTTGCGCGATCGGGCCGTTGCCCTGTGCGAAGACATCGAGCAGCCAGAGGACCAGCGAAATCCCGAAGATCGATACGGCAGCGATGATTTGGTTCTCCGTCAGCGACGACAGGAACCCGCCCAGCGCCAGCAGAGACGCCCCCAGAAGAATCAGTCCGAGGTAGGCGCCGGCGATGATTCGCCACGGAGGCGTCGGATCGCTGTGCGCGAAGATATACATCATGTAAAAAACTGTGGGCAGTAGCATGATGACGAGAAGGCTGAGCGACGCGAAGAATTTCCCCAGTACGATTTGTGCATCGGTGATTGGCGAAGTCATCAGCAATTCCATGGTGCCGCGCTTACGCTCTTCGGAATAAATACCCATGGTCAGCATGGGCGTCAGAAACAGGACCACGATCCCGACCGTGCCCAGGAAGACTCGCAACAAGACGCCAGGCACATCGATATTGGCCGATTGGCCCATTTGCATGCTCTCCATCGCCATGGAATTCGCGTAATTCGTGACCTCCGTCAGGGCATTCGTGAAAAAGATTCCGCTCAGGCCGAGGAACACGAAAACAATGATGTAGGCGACTGGCGACACAAAATAATGGCTCATCTCCTTGCGAAAAATAGCGTAGAAACCGCGCATGTCAGTTTCGCTCCTCCGATTTTGTAGGCGTTTTGTGCGCCGGGTCTTCGGTGGTGAGTTGCAGGAAAATTTCTTCGAGACTCAAGCTCATGCCGCGCAGTTCGTAAAGCGACCAGCCTTGTCCCACGACCTTCGCGGCGATCTGGCTGCGCAGATCCTGGCCTTGATTCGCCTCCACGATCGCGATCATGCGACCGGAAGAAGCGACGGAATCAATCTGCACCTTGCGCACGCCGGAAATCTGCGTGAGGGCGTCGCGAAGCGCTTTTTCCGGTGCTTGCACCTCGACGCGAATGCGCCCGCCGCCCTTGAGTTGGTGCGTAAGGTTTTCTGGCGTGTCAACGGCGACGATTTTGCCGTTGTTGATGATCACCACGCGGTCACACGTCATGCTCACTTCCGGCAAGATGTGCGTGGAAAGAATGATGGTGTGGCTTCCGGCAAGGCCCTTGATCAGATTGCGGACTTCGATGATTTGCTTGGGATCGAGACCCACGGTTGGCTCATCCAGAATGATCACGTCGGGGTCGTGCACAATTGCCTGCGCAAGACCGACGCGTTGCTTGTAGCCGCGCGAGAGGCGCTTGATCAGTTCGTCGCGCTTGTCGGTGATATTGGCCATCTCCATTGCCGCTTCCACGCTCTGCGCGCGTTTTTCGGCTGCGACGTTCTTGATCCTCGCCACGAAATCGAGGTACGCGCTCACGGTCATGTCGAAATAGAGAGGCGGATTTTCCGGCAAATAGCCGATACGGCGCCGCACTTCCATAGAATCGTCGAATACGTCGAAGCCGGCGATTTTCGCCGTCCCGGTCGTTGCGGGCAAATAGCCCGTGAGGACGCGCATGGTTGTGGTTTTGCCCGCGCCGTTCGGACCGAGAAAACCCAGGATTTCGCCTTTTTTTACGGAAAAAGAAATATGGTCGACTGCAGTCTTGCTTCCGAAGGACTTCGTTAAATCTTGTACTTCGATCAATCAGCCACCTCCTTCAATTCAGATTTCGCGCAGTTCCTTTGCGCTGATTTGGACTGGAGGCGCATAACGCGCTTCTTCGAACCCATCTTTATACTAAAATTTGAGCCACGACGCCAAGACCGGTCACTAAAGAACTAAAAAATAGAATCACGCCTTTGATGTACAGAGAAAATCTGTCAGCGTCAGTCTTTCTTCGCACGCTCCCGCTACTTTCCACCAGCGTGTGCAACCAGGCGTTCACTGCGGGCTCCATGTCATCTCCACGCGCACTGGTATTTCGTTCTTGATGGGCATCATCAAGAGCTTCGGTGGGTCAATCTTGAAATCGGACACCGTTGCCGGAATCGTTCCTGTTAGCTTGATGTCATTTCCTTCTTTCACTAGCTGGAAGGGAACTTGTTTGTAGTTGACCGTCTGGCCATCAAACTGGACCTCCAGATCGGCATGGATGGTTGTGGATGTGAACGCGGATTCAGGCAGGCGCGTGCGCACCACCACCATCGGAAATTGCGCCCCATGCGTCGCCTCAAGCATGTGAAGGTCGCGGTTGCTGTCTCCTGAGTCAAACGACTTAACCGGTGCCGCGATCAAGAAGTCGCATTCCCCGGCGTGGCACACGCCCTTGCCACGCGCCGCATGGCTGACGCCGTCGGCCTCATGCAGTGGATGGGAAACATGATATGTGAGACTGGATTGTTTGAGAATCCATTGGCTGTCGGAACGGGCAAGCTGAGGGATCGCCAGAAGCAAGAACGCAATCAGCATTTTCTTGTTCACAAGTCTGTCCTTTTCTTTGAACCGCAACTCATCCTCAATTCAATCACGCGCCATCTATCCAGCCGTGGCGCGCTCCTGCAGATCATGAAAGTTTTCACAGCCTTTTCATTGATTTGCCGATGACTCACGGTCTGTGAATGTGCTGGTCGATTTGGCGCGTCCCAGGCCCAGCGCTGCGGTAACTTTGTGTGCCGATCGGGAGATGGGCCCCGACTTAATCGATACGGACAAAATCGCTGCCCCATACGCCGAAGCCGTAATGATCGCCACCTGCCCGTGCAATTTTGCGATCCCATGAACTTTCTCTCCGTTGCTTCGCTGGGAGAAAGCCATTTCCCCTAGGATCGGCGTCAAGATCATTCCTGGGCCGTGAATCCAGGCCAGCGCCTTATGCCAGCGGATCGGCCCCTCGACCTTCGTCCCCGGTATCTTCGGCGCGAAAATCGCGTAGTAAGCGCTTGCAAAGTACAAACCCGCCGTCGTCGTGCCCAGTGCCGCATGTAAGTAGCGGTCGGTCGAGCTCGTGGTTTTCCCGCCGGCGAACGCGCCGCTGATGACCGTCGCGGCCAGAGGGATCGTCGTTATCAAGCCGAGCCGTTGGTGAACCTGCAGCATGTGCGACCGCTTGTCGAGCCTCGCTTGCTCCTTTGCATTTCCTTGGGTCTGAGTCGACGGAAAGCCGAGATCGCTCAGCGAAGGCTCTGCACCACTCCCGGGAGGCGCTTTCGTCCCGTTACCCGGCGTAGTTTCCGTCTTGTTGTTCTGAATTTTCTCAGGCGTTCCCGCAACGCTCAAAGCGATGTTCAACGTCTTATCGATCCCTGACGTGACGGAGACTTTGATGACCTTGATCTTCATGCCTTCCGCCGAGGCGGAAACTTCGTAATCGCCCGCGGCAATGTTTCGCACGTCGTAGGCCCCGGCCGCATCGGTCTGGATCTCCGTGGATTTGCCCGTGGCCTCATTCTTCACCGTGACTGTGGCGCCGCGAATCGCTTTTCCGGATGCATCCGTGACCGTGCCGGACAAACTGCTGCTCGCCGTCTGCCCCCGCAAGGGAGCGGCCATGACAACCAAAGGCGCAAGCATTACTAGCCACGAAAAGAAACTGCTCGCGTTCATTCTCATACCGAGAGACGCCTCCCGCGCACGATTACGGTCTTGACTGAATCACCCCTTGAAGTGTCAAAGATATGCCAAACGAATCCCTTTGCACAGAATCAACTCGTCACGATAAGGTTGCCTCATTTATCTGTCCGCTCCACAAGCGCTTCGAGATTGACTTGTGCCCGGCGAAAGCATAACGTTCGCCGCCAATGAGCTGAGTGATCATACGGCAAATGAAACAGCCAATGAGCGAGCAAGTCCGCCAATGCTGAAGAACCGTTTATTGATTGCATTTCTGGCCGTGTGCGCGATGGTCGCATTGTTGACTCTGTCGAGCCAAGCTGGCTTTCTGCACATACCGAGCCAGATGCTGGTGACGGTCCGCTGCTTGGCGATTGCGCTCCTGGCCTGTTATGCAACGGCCCGGCGTTCTCTCACGCTGTGGATTCTCGTGGGGCTTGTTGCTGGCGTTGAGCTCGGTCATGACGCTCCGGCAACTGCCGTACGGTTACAAATCCTCGGCACAATTTTCCTTCGACTGATTAAAGTCATCATCGCGCCACTCCTGTTCGGGACGCTTGTAGTCGGAATTGCGGGCCACGCGGAGTTGAAGAAGGTCGGCCGCATGGCGGTTAAGTCGCTGGTTTTTTTTGAAATCGTGTCGACCATCGCGCTGGTCATCGGTGTGATTGCAATCAACGTGAGCCGCGCGGGAGTTGGCGTGCAGTTGCCTGTCGAGGCGAAGGTGCAGTCGGTGGCTACGCCGATGCAGACACCCGAGCAGCTCATTCTCAACGTGTTCCCGGAAAACATCGCGAAGTCGGTGGCGGACGGCCAAATCCTGCAGGTGGTGATTTTTAGCATTTTGTTTGGAATGGGGCTGGCGCTTGTCAAGGAACCGAAGCGCCGACCGATGCTTTCGTTTGCCGAGAGCCTCTCGGAAACGATGTTCAAGTTCACGAATATCGTTATGTACTTGGCACCGTTGGGTGTGTTCGGTGCAATCGCTTACACTACGGGACATTTGGGCCTCGGCGTAATGCTCCCGCTGCTCAAATTGCTGGCCACGCTCTATGCAGCGCTGGCTGTATTTGTTTTTCTTGTGCTCTTGCCAATCGCCCTGCTCGTGCGCATCCCGTTGCGGCAATTTCTGCGTGCCATTGCTGAACCCGCCACCATCGCTTTCGGGACGAGCAGTTCCGAAGCTGCCCTGCCCTGCGCCATGGAGAACATGGAAAGCATTGGTGTCCCGCGGGCCGTCGTCGCATTCGTAATGCCGACGGGCTACAGCTTCAACTTGACCGGCTCGAGCCTCTACGAGTCATTGGGCCTGATTTTCATGGCCCAGGCGGCCGGAATTCACCTGACGATCGGCCAGGAATCGCTGATGATGTTGACGCTGCTCCTTACAAGCAAGGGCACGGCGGGCGTCGCTCGTGCCGGACTCGTGATTGTGCTTGCGGCGGCAACTTCATTTCATCTGCCGATGGAATCATTCTATCTGCTATTTGCCGTCGATCCACTCATGGACATGGTGCGCACCACCGTAAACGTGGTCGGCAATTGTCTCGCCACCGTCGTCGTTGGCCAATGGGAAGGCGATCTGCCGGCCGCTTCTCCGTCCTCGGCGCTGCAATCTTGATCGCCCGTGCTACTCGGGGCGCAGGTCCGGATTCGCGCCAAAAAATTGAAAATAGAGAACCAGACTCACGGCCGTCACGGCCGCATACGCATAAAAAGGCAGGCCGATATCGGATAGGTCGAACATATATCCGGTGAGTCCAACGGCGCCGGCGGAGGTCGTCAGCCGTGCGACTTGGTTCATGGCCAGCGCGCGGCCCATGTCGCTTTCGCGAACCATCGCGGTAAGCGCTGTCTGCTGCGCGGGCACCGCCGCGACGCGAAGCGCCGGCGTAAGCATGTAAACAACGAGGGCCAAGTCGAAAATTCGTGTGAGCGGCAACAGGAGCAAGAGTAGAGCCCCGACTCCGCGTGTGACGGCGACGCCTTTGACGAAGCCAAATCGCCGCTCGATCTGCGGCGAGATGAGAATTGCGGCCGCGGCCACCAGTTCACTGGCGAATCCGTACACCGACATACGCGACTTCGGAACGCCATAGACGATCACGAAGAAGGGAATCAAGAAAGGCATTATCAACCCTTGAGAAAGCCCATTCAGAGCGGCGGTCAGTGAAAACTGACTGACGACTTTTCCACTCTTGAGTCGCCAGCGGCCACCTGCCGCGGGTGCCAGCTTCATGGGTAGAAGGAATAGCAGGCCAATTCCGCTGGCCACGGCTGCGGCGAGGAAAGCGTCTCGCGCATTGAACAACCGCGCCGCCAGCATGCCGGCGGCGCCAAGCAATCCGCTCAAGAATGTGAAGAGTGAAAACCAAAATGTGCGGTTGTGGAGTGTAGTGAGTTCGGCGATCACCGCGTTTTGAATCGGTTGCGCGGCGCCTCCGACGCTTCCTGCGGCGCGCGAGCCCGTCGCTGAGAATCCCCCGAGCATTGCGGCTAGGAACAGCACCGGAAGTCGCCCGGACCAGAAAGCCAAGATAGCGCCCAGCGGAAGGAGGATACCCGCGAGCAGTAGACTTCCCTTCCGCCCCCACAGGTCCGTGAGGAAGCCAAAGAGCAATGCGAAAACGGCCGTCCCCAGAGTAGCCGCAGTGTAAAGCAGGCCGAGCGTAAACGCCGTGTAGTGTAGGTAACCCAGAACGTAATACGGAATAATGAGAATTATGATGCCGGCAGCCAGGCTGCGAGTCAGCCGGAACATTATCAGGTAGAATAGCTGTTGGGACTCGTGGCCCACGGTTACAGTGTACAGGAAATAGTTTTCTCTACTGGCCGGAGCGAGCCGCGCAGTCCTGCTTGGGCAACGAGAGTCGCGAAAGCCGCATCAAGAACGGCTGGGGTGCACGCCGGATTTTCGGGGGTACATGCGTCAAGAGTATGCTGGGGAACGCGAAGGGGAATGTTCCGTCTCTCGTGACATCGAAGATGCGCGTTGACACTGTCGCATCATTTTGTTATTCAACCTGTTTGCTTTGTGCACTCAAGACTTCAGAGCCAGCCATATGCCGGGAGTGAAGCCCTCGAGCTATCCCGGCCTTCCACAAGGCAGCGTATCGATCAAGCGATGGAGGATTGGTCCTCGCACGGGAATGACGCGCCCCAGGCGCGGCGAGGACTTATGATGAGAATGCGTCAATTGTTCCTGACTCTTGGTGCGCTGGTCGCGGGCAGCCTGTTCGCTGGCTGTGGGGGCGGAGCCTCGGTGTATTTCATTGTTTTAAACCCCAGCACAAGCCAATCGGTGGACCAAGGTCAATCGATTCTGTTTACTGCTTTCGTTCAAAATGACACTTCAAATTCAGGGGTCACATGGAGCCTTTCGGGTCCGCATTGCGCCGCGGCTGCGTGCGGCATCCTGAACAACGTCACAAGCTCCTCGATGACCTACGTGGCCCCCAAATCGACAGGTAAACTTCTGTCCGTTATTTTGACGATCACCGCCAACGTAAGCAACAGCGTCACCACGACGTTGAACATTACTGTCAGCCCTGCTCCCGTGATCGCCACGACTTCCTTGCCCGGGGTCCTGAATGGAGCGAATTACAATCAACAGATTATTGCCAATGGAGGCGTCGCGCCGCTTGTCTTCTCGATTTCCAGCGGGAGCCTGCCTCCGGGTCTTCATTTGAACACGAATGGTTTTGTCACCGGCCGACCGACCGTGGATGGCGGGAACTTCAATTTCACAGTCCTGGTTACTGATCAAGGCACGCCGCCACTGACGGCAATGCAGTCTTACACGATCGCCGTGGGTGCCGCGCCGCCTCTTTCGGTTGGCACAGTCTCAATGCCAAATGCTGCTCAAGGAAGCCCATATAGTTTCCCCTTCACGGCGATAGGTGGTGTCCCGCCCATCACATGGGGAATAGTCACTGGATCGTTGCCGCCGGGGCTCAGTTTGGCTCCCACAACTGGACAGATTTCCGGGACGCCAACCACACAGGGGACCTTTGGATTTACGGTGCAGGCCACAGATTCATCCCTCTTGCCACCCAATGGCACCGCACAAGTTGCCCAGCAGCCATTGACGCTCACTGTCGGGCCACCCAATCCGTTATCAATTGCGACGACTACGCTTTCCTCCGCAGATACGGCGACAGCATATAGCGTCCCGATCCATGTCACCGGTGGAATCGGGCCATTCACCTGGGTGATCACCAGCGGTATTCTGCCCTCTGGCCTCTCCTTGGATTCGGCCGAGGGGGTCATTTCAGGCGTTCCGACCGCAGTCTCCACAAATACTTTCACCGTGCAAGTCACCGATTCTGAATCGCCCGCGCAGCAGGCCACGCAGACATTGACCTTGTCTGTTGTTGCTTCGCCAACGAATGATTCGCTTCTTAGTGGCAACTATGTCTTCACGTTCAATGGTTTCACTGGCAGCAGCCCAATTATGATTGGTGGCACGCTGACCTTCGATGGCAATGGAAATGTCGTGCAAGGCTTCGAGGACATTAACAACAGCATTGGAACGACGCAGAATGACAACGTACCTGGGCCCAGTGCTGATAATGCGCTCAGTTTTGGAAGCTATGCCATAGGGTCCGATGGACGCGGAAGTTTCACATTGACTGTCGAAGGCATCACTTCAACATACCGCTTTGTGTTGAATGCGAGCGGCGATGCTCAATTCGTCGAATCTGATCACACTGGTACCGATGGCACGGGCATATTGCGAAAGCAGGCCATTTTGATTTTCTCGGCGACGAACTTCAGCGGGAATTACGCCTTTGAGCTTGCCGGCCCCGACTCCGTAGGCAAACGGTATGTTGCGGCTGGAGTGTTTCATGCGGATGGCGCCAGTCTGTTGCAAAACGGCAACGTCGACGTGAACGACGGGGGCTCGGCGAGTACGAATCTGACGGGCGTCACAGGCACATACTTAGTTGGCCAGAATGGGCGCGGCACGGCATCTCTTACATTGCCCACCGGCACGCTGAATTTCGTTTTCTACATGGTTACGCCCTCGGATGTGTTGTTCGGCGGAATGGATCTGCTTGGCACGTCCACTCCGACGACAACCGGCGAGGCTGTGCTGCAATCGCAGTCTTCGTTTGATTCGACGTCACTTAATGGATCGATGGTCGTCACGGAGACTGGTCAAACGGCAGCAGGAAATGCAATCGCGTTGGGAGGTTTGATATCGGCGAATGGTGGAACCTCGATTAGCGCGGCGATCGATTCGAATAGCGGGGGCACCATCACATTGAACGCGAATTCGAGCGGCTCGTACGGGGTTGCGTCCAACGGTCGGGCCACAACCAGCGGCATCGGAACCCAGTTCGCTGTTCTGTATTTGATTTCTCCCAACGAAGCTTTCGTCATCGGGCAGGACGCGGGTGCCTCCGCGGGTCTTGTGGAGCCGCAGTCGGCCGGACCGTTCAGCGCTGCCTCCGCAACCAGCTACTTCAGTTTTGGCCCGCCTTTGCTGGGCACTCCGGCCGTGACCGACAAGTCGGCCTTTGATTTCACGGGCTCGCTCTTGTCCAATGGCGTGGCAAATATGTCCGGCAAATTGGATGAGGGTGGCCCAACTACAAATCCTGGCGGGGACATTACCTTCGCGGCGACTTACACGATCGCCGCGAATGGCCGCGGCACGATGACCGTAACCTCACAGGCAGGTGTTCCGACGCAGTTCATCTTGTATGTCTTGTCGCAGACCGACATTCGCGCGATACCGACGAACGCGACCGACGCCGATCCGCAAGTCTTCTTCTTAAGACATTAGGCTGTGTGTCTTCGATTGTCCGCGTGGGAATCGCGGATTTCCGCAAATCCGAGTAACAGGGTGGGCGGATCGCTGGCCGGTTACGGGCCAGCCATCTGCGCGACTGTGTTATATTCCTGGCCCAAGGCTAATGGCGAAGAAGAAGGCAAAATCAAAGGCTGCAAAGCGAAAAAGCGCCAGCGGCGCGAAGGCGGGCGCCAAGGTATTATCATCTCGCGGTGTCGATCCAAGACGCGTCCACGCGATCCTCGAAAAGCTTGATCAAGCCTATCCCGCGGCGACCTGCGCGCTGCATCACGAAAATCCGTTTCAGCTCCTGATCTCCACGATTCTCTCCGCGCAGTGCACCGACGAGCGCGTCAATATCGTGACGAAGACACTTTTCCCCAAGTATCCGATGCCGAAAGATTTTGCCCACGCGAATCCCAGCGAACTCGAAAAAGACATACGGCCAACGGGATTTTTCCGCAACAAGACGAAATCCATCATGGGTGCGAGCAAGAAAATCGTCGAGGAGTTCGGCGGCAAAGTGCCCCAGTCGATGGATGAACTGTTGACGCTCCCTGGCGTGGCGCGGAAGACTGCGAATGTTGTTTTGGGTACGGCGTTCGGGATCGCCTCGGGAGTCGTCGTCGACACGCATGTCCAGCGTTTGTCCGCGCGGCTCGATCTGACGAAGAACACCGACCCGAAAAAAATCGAACAGGACCTGATGAAAGTGATTCCACAGGACCGCTGGATTCTTTTCTCGCATCAACTCATTTGGCACGGCAGGCGAGTTTGCCAGGCGCGCAAGCCGCGCTGCGTCGAATGCAATCTAGAGCGCCTGTGTTATTCCAAGGACAAGACCGTTTAAACCTCTCCCGGAATTCTCCGCAAAATGTTTGCCCCTGAATTCTTGTAAACGTTTACTTCAAATGCTAAGATTTCGCGCGTTCGCTTTCCCCGCGCCTCAGGTTTAGATTTTGGCGTGCTTGAAGGCTCGGTCGCGATAATTTGCCCATGCACAGACGCAATTCTTGCCTGCCGTTCATCTATCTTCTTTTATCAGCAGCCATAGTCTCCTGCGGTGGCAATGGCGCGTCCTCTGCACCTCCGTCGCCTCCAGCCGTAGGCTCGCTCACCGTAACTGTCACAGCCCCGTCCTCCGGCACTCCAACCGTTACAGTTTCTGGCCCTGGCAACTTTAGTCAAACGCTCAGCCAGACCACCACGCTGACCAACCTGGAAGTCGGTGCATACAGTGTGGTCGCCGCGACCATTCCTGGTGCGTCCGGAAGCAATTTGGTTTACGTCCCTTCGATAATCGGCAATCCTGTTACAGTCGCCGCGAATGCGACAGCTACCTCCAGCGTGTCTTTCAACAGCCTCTCGACCGTCTGGCAGCCCGTCGGCCCGCGCGCCATTCATATCCTCAACGGCATTCCCGCTGCCGGCAAGCTCGACGCGTTGGCGATCGACAACAGCAGCCCTCTCGTCACGGTTGGGGGCACGCAAATTCACTCCGTCATGTACGTCGCTGGAGGCATTTACAACGGTCCTTCTACAGAATCCGGCGTCTATAAGACGACTGACGGCGGCGTCACCTGGACACAATCGAGCAACGGTCTCACCGACCCTGCGGTCGGTGCGCTTTGGCTGGATCAGAGCAACGGCAACACGCTCGTCGCTGCCAGTTGGACTCAAGGACTTTTTCAAAGCACGGACGGCGGCCAAACCTGGACGTTGACAGGCCCTTACGGCTCATCCACTGCGCTGCTTCAAATCGGCAGTACTCTCTACGCTGGCACGGGCCAGGGAATTTACACATCAGCTGACAGCGGCGCGACCTGGACGGAACTCGAGCCAACCTCCGTGCCCGTGCGCTCGCTCGCTGCATCGGGCACGACGATCTACGCCGGCCTCGACGACGGCAGCGTCGCCGTGCAAACCACTCCTTCTGGCTCTTGGCAGACGAATACTCCAAACACTTCCGGCGGACTCACATCCGAATCCATCGCCGTAAATCCACTCAATCCCCAGGACGCCTACTCAGTCGAAATGGGCTACTACAACGTCCCGGATTACTATGTCACCGCCAATAGCGGCAGCCTTTGGTCCGCCATCAACACGAGTGCTCTGAACGTGCCAGTTCAAGTGACTGCCTTCGATCCATTCTCCGGCGCGATCTATATTGGTGCGGACGTTTACTTCGGCAAATCCACCGACGGCGGAAACTCTTGGGCGCAAATGGCCGCTCCGGGGCCCACAAATCCCGGCGCATGGTACGACGAGCGGCTTATCGTTCCAGCCGCGGGCGGCATCTCTGGGGACGTCATGGTCACTGCGGACCAGGGCCTGTATCTCACCACCGACGGCGGCAACACCTGGCAAAGTCTGAACGGAAACCTCACCACATCGATCGTCTATGTTGCCGCGGTCCACGGCAGCACGATCATTTGCACCATGCAGGACCTTGGTCCTGTCAGCAGTTTCGATGGTGGCCAGACCTGGGACTCGCACCAAAGCAACAATCCGGGCTATCTCGAGGGCGGAACGACCGTCATCAACCCTGGAAACCCGCAATATGCTTATATCTACACGGCCGCGGGTTTTCAGTTTTCGAATGATGGCGGCTACAATTATCAGGTCACCGGCAGCTGGACGAACAATGCCTTCCCCGGCTACGGCGGCAATTCTCAATTCATCGCCGTAGATCCGCAGAATTCTTCCGTCGTCTACGCCGCTGCGCAAGCCGACAGCAGCATCGGCGTCCAGCAGGGAATTTACAAGAGTTCGAACTATGGTCAAACTTGGTCGCTCTTGAATTGGCCCATCAGTCAGCCTGTCATGATCGCGATCGATCCCACCAGCGACCAGAACATTTTCGTGGGCCAGGCCGACGGCAATTTGCAGGTCTCTCACAACGGTGGCCAGGACTGGAAGGCGAATCCGATCGGCCAAACCAACGGTCAAATTTGGTGGCCCGTTACGCTCACCGTAAATCCCGTTACGCCAAACGTCGTCCTCGTCGGAATGTCCGGGCCGCCCGGTGCGGGCGGAGGTGTGCTGCGCAGCACGGACGGCGGCAACACATTCCTTCAAGCCAATAACGGTCTCGATCCAAATAATCCGCAGCCCTGGCCGGATTCGATTTTCCGCCTGAGTTACGATCCGGCCGGCTCCGGCATGGCTGTCGCCACGCGTTTCAGCGGAATCTACTTGTCGAGCGACAATGGCGCCAACTGGGTCAGCATTCGTTCCACGGCGATTCCATACACGTTCACAAGTGCCACTTGGGATAGCGGCTATCTATACGCCACCACATTCGGCGAAGGCGTCATCCGTCTCTCAGGGCCGTTCTAGCCACGCGTCGCAATCGACTCCTCGTGCCATTGAGATGTGTTTATGTCGCCCGCAGCAAATCCCGGCGCAGAAGATTTCGCACAGATTGAGAATGGATTTCGACCTTGCGTCCGGCACCGGCATTACTCGTTCGGACTAAGACTGACGCCCTTGTTCAGAATGATTGGTGCCACTCGGAAAATGCTTTAGAATCACAAGAGCACTTCATGTCGGGGCGTAGCGCAGCCTGGTAGCGCGCC